>CAVWSH010000004.1:0-168820 GCA_963757775.1 Paraconexibacteraceae bacterium
GATTTTCAGTCGTGTGCTCTACCAACTGAGCTATCTCGCCGTGATGGGTTGATCAGGGTATCGCGCGCTAGCGTGCCAACGGTGCTCCGCCGCCGCGCTCCGCTGCTGCTCGCCGCGCTCGCGCTCGCGCTCGTCGCGGCCGCCGTGGTGGCCGTCGTGCTGCTGCGCGGCGGCGACGACACGCCGAAGGCGGCGGTCAGGGCTGACCCGCTCGCATTCGTGCCGGCTGCCACGGCCGACGTGGTCTTCGACCTCGACACCCGCGAGCCGCTCGTGGCGCTGGCGGTCGAGCAGCTGGCGCCGCGCGTCACTCAGGGCGGGCTGAGCGCCGATCAGGCGCATGCGTTGGTGGGCGGCCGCGCGGCCGTGGCGATCGACGCGGGCAGGGCGTGGCTGGCCTTCTCCACCGACGCGCCCGCGCCGCGGCCGAAGCACGGCGCGGCGGCCGCCGCGCGCGCCGGCGTGGTCCTCGTCGCCCCGAGCGCGGCCGATCTCGACGCGGCGCAAGCGGCGGCGCGCGCGCCTTCGGCCCGCTACGCGCGCGCCACCTTCGACAAGCGCTTCGCGGGCCTGCCCCCGGCGGCCGGTGCGCGCGTCGCCTTCGATCCCAGGCCGCTGCTGGCCCAGCGCTCGCCGCAGGTCGCCAACACGGCCTGGGGTCGCTCGCTGCGCGATGGCGCGGCCGTGCTGACCGTGACGGGACCGCAGGTGCGCGTGCCCTTCCGCATCACGGCCGACCCGGTCGGCCTCGAGCCCGCCGACCTGCCCCTCGCCACGGGCTCGCAGCCGCCGCAGGCGAGAGGCACCGCGCCGCTCGTCGTCGGGCTGCGCGACCCGGCCCACACGCTCGCCTTCGCCCGCAGCGCCGGCCTGCTGACCGAGCTCGATCTGCTCGACCAGCTCCCCGGCTTCCTGAAGCCCGACCTCGCCGACCTCGGCCCCAACGGCACGCTGACGAGCCCGGGCACGGACCTGCAGGGTCACCTCACCGCTCGATTCGAGCCACGCGACCCGAGCGACTGGGCGACCAAGCTCGGGCGCATCGACACGCTCGCCGGCCTTGCGGGCAAGGCCGCGCTCGGCGGCCTGAGCATCGACCACCGCGACGGCGCCTACACCATCACGCAGAACGGCAAGCTCGTCGCCCGCGCGGGCGTCTACGGCCGAGCGCTGGTGCTCTCCAACGACCCGACCGCGGACCTGCGCGCGGCGGCGGCGGCGCCGGCTTCGCCCACACCCCCTGGCGCTGCCGGCGCGCTGACCGCCCGCCTGCGCTCGAGCGTCCTGGCCACCCAGATCCCGGAGCTCGTCCGCGCGCGCGTCGGCGACCTGACCGCGTGGGCGCGGGCCGAGCTCACCGGCGTCACCGGCGAGCTGCGGCTGGCGGTGCGCTGACGTCCCAGCTCTGAAGCAGCGCCAGCGGGTCGATGGGGTGCGAGCTCCCATCGACCCGCCATCCCCCCTCCCAAGCCTCGAAGTGCAGATGGGGCCCGGTCGCGTCGCCCGTCATGCCGACGTTGCACAGCGGCTGGCCGGCGATCACGGCCTGCGCGGGCGCGACGACGACCGATCCCTTCTGGCAGTGGGCGAAGAAGTAATCGAGGCCGTCGGAGCCCTTCTCGACGATGTAGTAGCCGGCCGCCTTGGCCTGGTAGTCGGTGAAGGAGATCGACCCGGCCACCGGCGCGACGACCGGCACGCCCTCGGCGGCCGTGATGTCCTGGCCCTGGTGCGAGTAGCCGTTGCGCGCGGCGCCGAAGCCGTCGCCGTAGCCGTGCGGGCCCGCGACGGGGAAGACGTGCCCGGCGGCGTCGGGCAGCGGCGCGGGCGCCGGCTGCGGCGCGCGCACGGTCAGGGTCGTCAGCCCCGGCGCGCTGGCCTTGCGAGCGAGGACGGTGCCGCGCAGCCCGCGCACGTGCAGGCGCACCCGATAGCGACCGGGCGCGAGCGACGTGCCCGACGGCCACGTCACGACCACGCGCTGGCCGACGCTCACCGTCCCGAGGTTCAGCTGCACGATCGACCCGGTCTCGGTCAGCGGGAGCAGGACCACGCGGGCGGTGACCGTGTCGGCGCCGGCCTCGTCGATGCGCAGGGCGATCTTGGGCAGGGTGGGCGCGACGACCACGCGCGGGCCGACGCGGAAGTAGCGGGCGACCGGGCGCGCGGGGTTCGCGCGGACGATCGGCGCGCCGTACTGGGCGCCGCCCTCTTTCGGGGCGCCGGCGATGGTGCCGCCGCCCTGGGCGTGCGCGGGGGCCGCGGCCCCCGCGGGGGAGGCGAGGACGGCGAGCGCCATGGCCATCCCGGCCGGCCCGCCGACGTGCTTGAGCATCCTGCTTGGCATGTACAGGCAAGGTCGGCGCCCCGCGCGCGCGTGACCCCCCGCATGCGTCAATGCACAGCTTCGAACCTGCGCAACCTTCAGCGAACCTGCACAAGCCTCACTGCTGCAGCATTCGGCCCATCACCTCGAGCGCCCCCGCCTTCGACAGCGGCTCGTTGAGGTTGCCGCACTTGGGCGACTGCACGCACGACGGGCAGCCCGACTCGCACGGGCACTCGCCGATGAGCCGGTGGGCGTCCGCGACGAGCACGTCGAAGTTGCGAAAGCCCTGCAGCGTGATCCCGACGCCGCCCGGGTGCCCGTCGTAGATGAAGATCGTCGGGCGGCCGGTCTGCGGGTGGAAGTTGGTCGACAGCCCGCCGATGTCCCAGCGGTCGCACATCGCCAGCAGCGGCAGCACCGCGATCTGCGTGTGCTCGGCCGCGTGCAGCGCGCCCAGCAGCACCTCGTGCGGGAACTCGCCGAGGAGGTCCTCGCCGAGCTCGTACCACAGCGCCTGCGTGGTGAACGAGTGCGGGGGGAGGTCGACGCCGTTGAGGTCGATGACCTCATGGTCGGGCAGGCGCTTGCGCTGGTAGGCGTGGACCTGCTCGGTGACGGTCACCTGCCCGAAGCTCAACGTCACGCCGAGCGCCTCCCGGCGGTCGAGGAGGCGCTCGATCTCCATGTCGGTCTCGCGCTTGGGCTGCGTGTACCAGTTGCCGTCGAAGGGGTTCACCAGCGCGCGGCGGGCGTCGAGGTCGAGCTCGCGCACCTCGTAGGAGCGCCCGAGGTGCAGGTAGACGGCTCCGTCGTGAATCGTGTTGGCCGCGCGCGAGGACTCGACCGTGCCCAGCAGCTCGCCGCTCGAGACGTCGACCACCGCGACGCTGTCGGGCGACGCCGAGCGCAGCGACACCCGGGCGGCGGGGTAGTCCTCGGGGTGGCGCAGCAGGTACTGGCCGCGGCGCTCGACCAGGTCGCCCTGCGCGACGAGCAGGTCCGCATAGGCCTGCCAGCGCGGGCCGAGCGTCTCGGCGTCGGCCGCGGTCAGCGGGCCCTCGTGCGCGGCGCACAGCAGATGGGCGAGATGGATCGGCTCGTTCTCGTGCCACACGATCGCCGCCTCGACCGGCCGCTCGAGGAACTCGTCGGGGTGGCGGCAGAAGAACTGGTCCAGCGCGTCCTCGCCAGCGATGTAGACGGCCAGCCCGCGCCCGCGACGACCGGCGCGCCCCCACATCTGGCGCAGCGAGGCGACCGTGCCCGGGAAGGTCACGCACACCGCCGCGTCCAGCGCGCCGATGTCGATGCCGAGCTCCAGCGCGTCGGTGGTGATGACGGCCAGCAGCTCGCCGTTGGTCAGGCGCGCCTCGAGCTCGCGCCGCTGCTGGGGCGTGTAGCCGGCGCGGTAGGGGGCGACGCGATCCTCGAGCTCGGGGCCCAGCTTCTCGCGCACGATGCGCGCCACCAGCTCGACCGCCTTGCGCGACTTGATGAAGCAGATCGTGCGCGCCCCCTCGCGCACGAGCTCGGCCACGATGTCGGCCGCCTCGCTCAGCGCGCTGCCGCGCAGCTGCAGCGCCTCGTCGACCACCGGGGGGTTCCACATCGCGATCTGGCGCCTGGCCCCCGGCGAGCCGTCCTCGTCGACGAGCCGCACGTCCTCGAGGCCGGTGAGGCGCTCGGCCAGCTCGACCGGGTTGGCGATCGTCGCGCTGGCGAGCAGGAAGCGGGGCGTCGTCCCGTAGGCGGCCGCGATGCGCCGCAGGCGGCGCAGGACGTTGGCGACGTGGGCGCCGAAGACGCCGCGGTAGACGTGCGCCTCGTCGACCACGACGACGGCGAGGTTGGCGAAGAAGTCCGCCCACGCGGCGTGGTTGGGCAGGATCCCGACGTGGAGCATGTCGGGGTTCGTGAGGACGAGGTTCGACCGCCGGCGGATGGCCTGGCGCTCCTCGCGCCGGGTGTCGCCGTCGTAGATCGCCGGGCGCACCTGCTTGGGCAGCCCGAAGGCGTTCAGCGCGCGCGCCTGGTCCTGCGCGAGCGCCTTGGTCGGGTACAGGTAGAGCGCACGCGCCTTGGCGTCGGTGCAGAGGACCTCGAGCGTCGGCAGGTTGAAGCACAGCGACTTGCCGCTGGCCGTGCCCGTGGTGACGATCGTCGTGGCCTCCCAGGCGTCGCGCAGCGCCTGCGCCTGGTGGACGTAGAGCGCGTCGATCCCGGCGTTGGCCAGTCCCTGCGCGACGGTCGGGTGCAGGTCGCCCGGCAGCTCGCCGAAGACCGGCGCCCGCGCGCCCTCATAGGCCTCGCGCACGAGACGATCGTCAGAGCGCCCGGCCTCCAGCAGGGCGCTCCACGGCTCGGTGCGGGGACTGACGGCCACCCGCCCCATCCTAGGGCGCGGCCCGACGCCCGCGGTCAGGCGGAGAGGACCTCGATCGCGCTATGAGCGTGAACCGCGCGGGCGAGGCGGCCATCGGTCGTCAGCAGCGGGACGCCGTCGTCGCTCAGTCCCTCGGCGAGCGCGAGATAGGCGGCGTCGTATGCGGAGAAGTTGTCGCGCAACTCCCAGATCCGGGGGAGCAGGATGTCGTGCGGATAGCGCGCGAGAGGCAGGTCGAGGAGGTCGGCGATCGCCTCCTCGCCGCGCTGCGCGCCCGCCTCCCCGGAGGTGACCAGGCTGCGCACGGCGCTCACGATCTCGACGTCGATGAGGTGCGGGGCGTGCAGATCGAGCCCGCGGTCGGAGATGTGAGCGGCGATCGCCTCAGCGGACGGGCGGGCGAGCAGGAGCTCCGTGGCCGCGCTCGCATCGATGACGAGCATCAGCGCCGCTCGCGCTCGGCGCGAATCAGCTCGGCGGCCGGGGCTCCACCGACCGGCGACCGTGCGCGCACCCGGGCCAGCACCTGCTCGGCCGAGGGCTTGTCGGCCAGGCGCGGAAGCTCCGCGAGGATGTAGTCGGACAGTGTCCGCCCTTCCATCGCCGCTCGCGCCTTGAGGGCTCGGTGGAGCTCATCGGGGACGTTGCGAACCTGAATCATCTTCATGCTCTGCGCATGTTAGCATGCGCCAAGCATGTGATCGCGCCTACCAGCCGTGGCCGAGAGCCACGATCAGCAGCACGATGGCCACGGCGGCCGCGAGCACGACGACGACGAGGTTGGCGGCCAGCGCGATCGATGTCCAGCGCGGGCGCTGGGGAGCCGGGCGGTCGTCCTCGGCGCCGGCGTCGACGACCGCCAGGCCGTCGACCGAGCCGTCGCGCCAGCCGACGGAGCTGGCCAGGGCACCGGTGATGAGCGTGTTGAGCGAGACGCCCTCGTGCTCGGCGACGCGGGCCAGCTCGGCGTGCAGCGATTGCGGCATGCGGACGAGCAGCCGCCCGGAGTGCGTGCTCTGCTGCTGGGGCTGGGGCTCCTCGACCTCTCGGGTGGCCATCTCCTCGCGAGGGTACGCCTCGTCCGACTCCTCGACAACGGCCGCACGCATCCGGTCGACCGCGCGGCGGATGAGGCGCGAGACCTGCGCCTGGGAGAGCCCGAGCTCGCGCGCGATCTCCACCTGGCTGCGGTCCTCGTAGTAGCGCATCTGCAGGATGCGCTGCTCGCGCTGGGAGAGGGTGCTCATCCCGGCCTGCAGCAGGGCCCGCTCGTCGGCGAAGTCGTCGGGCGCGGCGGGGGCGCGCTCGGCCTCGAGCTCGACGGTCGGCGCCCGTGAGAGGAGCGCCTCGGCGACCTGCTCCTCGCTCGCGCTGACGGCCAGGGCGACCTCCGCCTGCGTCGGCAGGCGGCCCTCGCGGGCACCGATCTCCACCTGCGCGCGTCGCGCGCGCGCGGCGAGCTCGACGACGGGCCGCGGGGTGCGCACGAGCTGCGCGCGGTCGCGCAGGTGGTGGCGGATCTCGCCCTCGATGGCCGGCACGGCGACCGCGCGCAGGTCGCGGCCGCGGGCGGGCTCGAAGCGGTCGACGGCCTTGATGAGCCCGATGGCCCCGACCTGCACGAGGTCGTCGACGGGCTCGCCTCCGCGTGCGTAGCGGCGCGCGACGGAGCGCACGAGGCCCATGTGCTTCTCGATGAGGCGCGCTCGCGCCTCCTGATGCCCCCCAGGCACGATGCCAAGGTATCCAGGGAGATCGCGGCGTCTGGGTGAACTTTCGTCCAGTATCACCGTGGTTTCATCGATGGTTGCAGGGAACGCGGGCGCCGGTCGGTGGCATGAAGGGAGCGATGGCCAGCGCCCACGACCTGTTGCGACGCAGCGCTCTTCTTGGCGCGCTCGTGGCGACGGTCGTCTTCCTCCTGGCTCCGGCGGCGCGGGCGGACGATGCCTCCGCAGCCGTCGCCGCAGCCACGGGCGCGGCCGTCGCAGAGCAGGCGCAACCGGCCAACGTGAACGTCTCGGTCCGGGTCGACAGCCCCGGCGAGAACGGCACCGTCGCGCAGGCCAACAGCGCGGGCGCGACGGCCGCCGGAGGGGTCACGGCGACCGCCGGCAGCGCCCAGGCGGGTCCCGCGAACGTCAACGTCTCGGTCCGGGTCGACAGCCCCGGAGACGACGGCGCGGTGACCCAGACCAACACGAGTGGCGCCGCCGCCGCGAGCGGCGGCACCGCCTCCGCCTCCGCCCCGGGGACGTCGGCGTCGACCGAGGGTGGCGCCTCGGCGCCGGCGGCGACAGCCTCTCAGGAGGCTGCCGCGACCCCGGTGGTGGCGGCGACGACGGACCAGGGTCCGTCCCAGGAGGAGCCGGCGCCCCCGGCTCGCCAGGCCGCCTCGACGCCGGCGCCGACGCCGAGCGCGTCTGACGGCGCCCTGGACGCGACGGCGTCCGACGCCGCCACTCTCGTGGCGAGCGCCGCCGAGGGCGGCGTCCAGGCCCTGGGCGTGACGGCGTCGCCGAGCGGCGCGAGCGCGCCCGGTGGCGTGACCGTCACCGCGGCGGGCGCGCGCACGCCCGCGACGCCCGCGACGAGCGCCCCGGCGGCCGCCGCCTCGCCGAGCGGCGCCGGCGCGGCCGGAGCGCCCGAGACCTGGACCTGGGTGTGGAACTGGACGGGCGCCTGCCTCACGGCGCCGGTCAGCGCCCCCCGCGCGGGCTGGAACTGGGTGTGGAACTGGACGTGCGCCGCCGATGGCGATCCCGCCGCCGGGACAAGTTCGAGCCCCGGGGTGCCGGGGCTGGACGCGACGCCCATCGCGGTGCCGGACAGCCCCGCTTCGCCTGCCGCGGACGCGCCGATCGCGCTCGCGCCCGTCGCGCACCCGCGCGCCGCGTCGTCGTCGACCGGCGGCACGGCCGCTGGTCCGCCGCCGCCCAACCGTCCGTCCGCGACCGGGGCCGTCGACGCCACGACGCTCTTCTTCTCCGCTGCGGGCCCAAGCGGCGTCGCGCACCTCGCCCCCCGGGTGCGCTCCGCCTCGCCGGCCGTGCGCGCCAACCCTGAGCGTGAGCGCGGTCGGCGGGGCGGCGCCGACCCCAGTGCCCCGCAGTCCCCCTTCGTCCCCGACCCCGTCGCCCCGCTCCTGGCGGGCGCGGTCGCGGGCGGCGGGGGCCCAGGCTTCGTCCTCCTCCTGACCATGGCCCTGCTGGCCGCCGTGTCGCTGGCCGAC
The DNA here is from genome assembly GCA_963757775.1 of Paraconexibacteraceae bacterium. Lineage (GTDB taxonomy): Bacteria > Actinomycetota > Thermoleophilia > Solirubrobacterales > Solirubrobacteraceae > JAOPZW01. The sequence continues at coordinate 7,945 of CAVWSH010000004.1, forward strand.
CCCGCCGGGTTGAGCTGGCGCGTCGCAACGGCGACCCGCAGCGTCCGGGACAGGATCGTCCGAAGGATCGATCGGCCGGGCTAGCTCCTTCGCTCTGACACCAGCGCACGCCGGGCGCGGAAAGCCCGGCACCGCACTGTCAACGAACGAAGGAACTATCCATATGAGACGACGTCTCCTCGCGTTCATCGCGGGTGCCGTCCTCCTCCCGGCTGTGGCAGCCGGGTCGGCGGCGGCGGACGATCCGTTGGTGCAGGGTGCGGGCCAGTCGGCCGGCAGCCAGCAGACGGCAGGATCGACCGCTACCTCGACCCAGAGCTCGCCTACGAACACGAACATCTCGGTTCGAATCGGGAGCCCCGGGGACGGCGGCGTGGTGGCGCAGACGAACGGCTCGTCGGCGACATCGGTGGCCGGCAACGCCAACAGCACGAACCAGCAGGCCGCCCAGCAGGGCGGAGCGCCGGGCGTGGCTGTGGCGGGCCAGTCAGCGACGAACGACCAGACGGCCAACTCGACGGCGACCTCCACGCAGGATCACCCGTCGAACACGAACATCTCGGTCCGCATCATGAGCCCTGGCGACGATGGCTCCGTGACGCAGGCCAACGACTCGTCGGCCAAGTCGGCGGCGGGCAACAAGAACAGCACGACCCAGTCGGCGGATCAGTCCGGCGGCGGGGTCCAGACCGCGAAGCAGGACGCCGCCAACAAGCAGTCGGCGGACTCCTCCGCGAGCTCCACGCAGGACCATCCGAGCAACGTCAACATCCCGGTGCGGATCTTCAGCGACGGGGACAACGGCTCGGTCAAGCAGGTCAACGACTCGTCGGCCAAGTCGGCGGCGGGCAACAAGAACGAGACGAACCAGAACGCGGAGCAGGGCTCCGGCTCGGGTTCGACTCCACTGCGCGGCACCTGCGGCGGCGGGTGTGGCGACCACGGCGCTCCGAGCGTCCAGGACGCCGAGCAGTCCTCCTCCAGCGATCAGTCGGCGCATTCGTCGGCCACGTCGGAGCAGGACCATCCGAGCAACGTCAACATCCCGGTGCGCATCGGCTCATCGGGCGATGACGGACGGGTGACGCAGATCAACGGCTCGTCGGCCGTGTCGGCGGCGGGCAACGAGAACACCACCGATCAGACGGCCGACCAGTCGGCCGGTGGCTCGAGCGGTGGCTCCGCGGTGCAGTACGCCGACCAGACGGCCGGCAACCGGCAGGACGCGACTTCGGACGCGACCTCGCACCAGATCGGAGCCAGCAACGCCAACTACCCGGTGCGCATCGGCTCGCCGGGCGGCGGCGGCTCGGTCACGCAGATCAACGCCTCGGGCGCTCTCTCGGCGGCCGGGAACAAGAACGAGACGAACCAGACCGCCACGCAGGACGCCGGCGGCGCGATCGATCAAGGAGGTGCCGCTGACCGGCGGCTGCAGCGACAAGTGCGGCAAGCCGTCCTACGACGGCTGCAGCGGCAAGTGCGGCCCGCCGTCCGACGGCTGCCGCGACTCATGCGGCGGTGGCGGAGGCCCCGTCGTGCAGGACGCCAAGCAGAAGGCGTACAACGACCAGACCGCAGACTCGTCGGCGGAGTCGACGCAGTGCTGCGCGCAGAACACCAACGCGCCGGTTCGCATCAAGAGCTACGGCGACGACGGTGACGTCAAGCAGGCCAACCTGTCGGGCGCCGTCTCGGTGGCCGGCAACAAGAACGACACCACGCAGTACGCCAGCCAGGACGCGGGCTCAGCGCCCACCGACATGGTCGGCATCTGCGCGGTCAAGGACGGCTGCGGCGGCCATGGCGACGGTGGACCCGTCGTGCAGCAGGCCGACCAGTACGCGTCCAACGAGCAGTCGGCGCATTCGACGGCCGACTCGACCCAGACGGGTGCGAGCAACAGCAACGCCCCCGTCCGCATCGGCTCGCCGGGCGGCGGTGGCAGCGTCACCCAGGTCAACGGGTCGCTTGCCGCGTCCGCGGCGGGCAACGAGAACAGCACCGATCAGTCGGCCGACCAGTCGGCCGGCGGCTCCGGTGGCGGCGTGACGGTCCAGGCCATCGGCCAGAAGGCCCTCAACGGCCAGCGGGCCGACTCGCACGCCACGTCCGAGCAGGACGGTGCCAGCAACAGCAACTCGCCGGTGCGCATCAAGAGCGCCGGCGGTGACGGTGACGTCACGCAGGCCAACCTGTCGGGCGCCTTCTCGGCGGCCGGCAACTCCAACGACACCACGCAGAGCGTCTCGCAGGACGCCGGCTCGGGCCATCCGGTCCTGGGCCCGCTCGCCCGCGAGGCGGGCTGCGGCTCGTGCGGCGGCAATGGCGCCACCGTCCAGGCCGCGGGCCAGTGGTCGTCGAGCAGGCAGTCGGCCGACTCGTCGGCGGACTCGACGCAGAAGGGCGCCTGCAACACCAACTCGCCGGTGCGCATCAAGAGCAAGGGCGACGACGGTGACGTCAAGCAGATCAACGCGTCGGCGGCGAAGTCCGCGGCCGGCAACGACAACCAGACCACCCAGTCGGCTGACCAGGCCGCCGGGTGGGGTGGCGTGAACGTCCAGGCGCTGGGCCAGAAGGCCTGGAACGGCCAGGGCGCCCAGTCCCACGCCGCCTCTCACCAGTACGACCCGAGCAACGCCAATGCACCCGTGCGCGAATACAGCGCGGGTGGCGGTGGCTCGGTCCTGCAGGCCAACGCCTCACTGGCGCTGTCGGCGGCGGGCAACCGCAACTCGACGTGCCAGGTCGCGGCGCAGGGCTCCGGCGGAGTCCCGCTCTGCGAGCGCATCACGCGCGAGCCCGTCCACGCGATGGAGGTGGACTGACGGTGTGCCATGGCCCGGTCGGCCGGTTCTGCGCGAACCGGCCGGCGGGCCACCGCCGCCGCTCACCCACCCAAATGGGTGGGTGAGCGGTTGCAGGGCCGTGCAGCCGGGAGTACGGTCGATGTCGGCCAGCGGTCCGGTCGGGTCGACATGGGGGCGAGCGCACATCTCGGTTGGGTGGCCGTCGCGGCGGCGGCATCGCTCGTTGCGGCGCCGCCGGCGGGCGCCCAGCAGCCCGCGAGCCCCGATCCGGCGCCGAGCGCTTCGAGCGCCCCGCGCCCCGATCCGGCGCCCGCGAAGACCCAGCCCCGCGTCGTCGTCCGGGTGGCGCCCCGGCCCGTCGTGGCGGCGCCGACGACGACGGCACGCCCTTCCGCCCCCGCCGCGACGACGACCGCGAAGCCCCGGACGAGCAGCCCGGCCCGCCGCGCGACGACCCGCCGCGCGACCGCGCACCATCGCGCGCCGGTCCAGCGCAGCAGGCGGGCCGCGCACGTCGCGCTGCCGCGCCTGCCGCACCTCGCGCTCGCGCAGCTCAGCGCGCCCGCGAGCACGGCCGACGCCGACCGTGCGCGCAAGCTGGCCGTCGGCGGACTGTCGCTGCTCATCCTCGCCCTGGCGAGCGCGATGCTGCTGGCCTTCACCGCGCGGGATGAGCGCAGGCGGGTGGTGCGGTGAGGCGGGCGCTGCTGCTGGCGGTCGTGGGGCTCGGCGTCGGCGCTGCCTCTGCGCGCGCGGTCGATCACCTGGACCGCATTCGGCACGTCCGGCGCAGACGGCTGGTACGTCAGCGACGTGAGGGTCGAGTGGACCTTCGCGAATGCTGTGCCACCTCTTCCGATCGCCCTGTGCGCGGTGCATCTCGATGGCGACACGAACGGCAGTCACAAGCTGCACTGTCACGGACGGGAACGGGACAGTGACTCGGACGACGCCGACCAATCAGCATCGACGCAGACGCCCACCCTCTGTCACCGCCGGTGCCGACCGCCCCGCCGACAGCGGCGGCTTCTTCAACCACCCCCTCACCGCCACGTGGACCGGCGCCGATGCCACGTCCGGGATCGCCTCGTGCACGTCGACGCCCTATGCCGGCCCGGACGGGACGGGCCTCGCGTTGACCGGCACGTGCAAGGACAAGGCGGGCAACGTCAGCGCGCCGGTCCCCTTCGTCTTCGACTACGACGCCACGCCGCCCGCTCTCGCCGCCGTCACCGCGACGCCCGCCGACGCAGGAGCCCGGCTCGCGTGGCAGGCCGCCGGGGCGGCGAAGGTGACCGTCTCGCGCAGCTCGGCGGGCGCCCGGGGCGCAGGGGCCGACGTCGTCTACGACGGCACCGGCGACGGCTTCACCGACACGGGGCTCAAGAACGGCACGCGGTACACCTACGTGGTCCAGGCCGTGGACGCGGCGGGCAACCTGGCCACCGGGTCGGCCACCGTCACCCCGACGAGCGACGCGTCGACCAGGCATCTGCTCTCGCCGGGTGCGGGCTCCATCGTGAGCCGGCCGCCGCTGCTGCGCTGGCGCCGGGTCGCCCGCGCCGGCTACTACAACGTCCAGCTCTTCCGCAACGGCCGCAAGGTCCTCAGCGCGTGGCCGACCAAGCCGCGCTACCAGCTGCGCAGCCGCTGGCGCTACCGCGGCCGGCGCCATCGCCTCGTGCACGGCAGCTACCGGTGGCTGCTGTGGGCGGGGTACGGCCCTCGCAGCGCGCAGCACTACGGCAGGCTGCTGGGCCGGCGCACCTTCGTCGTCCGCTGACGCCCGCCACAATGCCGGGGTGCGCTGCCTGTACGTCGACCTCGACGGGACGCTGCTGGGCGCCGGCGGGGCGGTGACCCGCGACGGCGAGGGCGGCTTCACACTCCTGGGCGTACGGGCGCTCGAGGCGTGCCACCGGGCCGGCGTGCTCATGTGTGCGATGTCGGGACGGCCGCGGACGGTCCTGCACGACGACGTGCGCATCCTCGGGCTCGACGACTACATCTTCGAGGCCGGCGGCGGCTTCGTCGTCGGCGACGAGGTGCACTGGCTGGCCGAGCCGGACGCCCATGAGCGGATCGCCGCCTCTCGTGCACCCGACCTGCTGCTCGAGCGCTACCGCGGACGGCTCGAGCCGCACACGCCGTATTCCGAGGGCCGTGAGGTCTCGCACATCCTGCGCGGCCACATCGACGTCGAGGAGGCGCGGGCCCTCCTGCACGAGCACGGCCATGACGAGCTGCGCCTCATCGACAACGGCGAGGCCCACCATCACTCGGCCGCTCTCGCCGACCTGGCGAGCGTCCGCCTCTACCACCTGCTGCCGGCCGGCATCTCGAAGCCCGCGGGCGTCGCGGCGCACATGCGCGCGCGCGGACTGACGCCCGGGGAGTGCGTCGCGGTGGGCGACTCGGGCGAGGACCTGACCGTCGCCGGCGTGCTCGGGGCGCTGTGGCTCGTCGCCAACGCCTTCGAGCATGACCCGGGCCTGCGCGCCCGTCTCGGCCGCCACCCGAACGCCCGCGCGGCGGACGCCACCCACGGCGCCGGCGTCTACGAGGCCGTGGTCACGACGCTGGCCGAGGGTCGGTGAGCGAGGAGGTCATCGGGCGTTCGGTCCAGGGCCGGCCGATCAGGCTTGCCCGCAGAGGCGACCCCGCGGTGCCGCGCAAGGTCATGGCCGTCGGGTGCATCCACGGCAACGAGCCTGCCGGGCGCGGCATCGTCGCCGACCTCATGCGAGCGAGCCCTGCGCCGGACACGCAGCTGCTGCTCGTCCAGGACATGAACCCCGACGGCTTCGCACGCCACCAGCGCACCAACGCCCGCGGCGTCGATCTCAACCGCAACTCGCCGGAGCACTGGGCGGGCGCCGGGGCGCGGCCCTGGTCGGAGCCCGAGGCTCGCGCGGTGCGCGACCTCATCCTGCGCGAGCAGCCGACGGTGAGCATCTACTACCACCAGCCCTTCGGTGTGGTCGACCTCCCGGAGGGCGGGCGCCCCGACGTCGCGCGCCGGTACTCCGAGCTCGTCGGCCTCCCGCTCAAGCGCCTGGCCCGCCGGCCGGGCAGCCTCTCGCGCTGGCAGAACGCGCGGGTGCAGCCGGGCTCGGCCTTCGTCGTCGAGCTGGCGGCCGGCCCGCTCCCCGCCGAGCTGCGCCTGCGTCACGTCGCCGCGGTGCTCGCGCTCTGACTACTCGGTCGCGCGCGCCGGCGCGGTCGGCACGCGCAGCACCCTGCGCACCCGCGCCGGCAGGTACCAGTTCCACTCGCCCATGATCTTCATCACCGCCGGGACGAGCACCGCTCGCACGAGCGTGGCGTCGAGCAGGATCGCCGCCGACAGACCGAGGCCGAACTCCTGCAGCCCGACGAAGCTCCCGAAGGTGAAGCCCGAGAAGGCGGCGATCATGATGATCGCGCAGGCGGTGATGATGCGCCCGGTGTGCTCGAGGCCGTAGGCGACGGCGTGCTCGTTGTCGTGGCTGTGGTCCCACTCCTCGCGCATGCGCGAGAGCAGGAAGACCTCGTAGTCCATCGACAGGCCGAAGAGCACCGCGAAGAGGAAGATCGGGATCCACGCCTCGATCTGGGGCGAGCTCTGCAGGCCGAGGACCCCGCCCCAGCCGTGCTCGAAGGCGAGGGTCAGCAGCCCGTAGCTCGCGCTCACCGACAGCAGGTTCATGATCACGGCCTTCAGCGGCAGGAAGACCGAGCGGAAGGCGCGCAGGAGCAGCAGGTAGGAGATCACGAGCACCGCGAGCACGAGCCAGGGGAAGGCGCCGTAGCTCTTGTCGATGAAGTCGACGCCGAAGGCGGGCGCTCCCGTGAGCAGCACGTCGGTCGACGCCGGGAAGCGCGCCTCGGGGAGGTAGCGGTCGCGGATGCGGTGCACGAGCGCGACGGCGGCAGCCTCGCCGGCGTCGCTGTGGCCGGCGGCCCGGATCTGCGCCACGCGCCCCGCGCCGTCGGCGAGGTTCGCCTGCCGCGCGACGGCGCGCGGGACGAGGAACGGCGCGAGGACGGTCTTGGGCACCACCTCGGGATCGCGGCGCAGCTGGGCGACGAGGCGGCGCTGCGCCGCGACGACGGCCGGGTCGTCGATGCCGTTGGCCCGGTGGGTGTCGATCACCACCTGCTGCGGCGCGAGCGCGCCCGGGCCGAGCGTCTGCTCCATGATCTTCAGTCCGCGCGCCGCCTCGGTCGTGATCGGGATCCCGCGGTTGTCGCCGCCGGTCAGATGCAGATCGGTGGCCGCCAGCGCCAGCGCGATGAGCACGCCGGCCGCGAGGCCGCCCCACAGGAAGGGCCGGCGCATGATGGCCACCGCGAAGCGGTGCCAGCCGCCGGTCACGTCCTGGGCCGCGCGGCGCTCGAGGAAGCGGCGCGGGATGACGCGGAAGCGGTTCACGCCGCGACCCATCACCGCCAGGAAGGCCGGCAGGAAGGTGGCCGACGCGATGATCGAGACGATCGGGACGAGCACGCCGCCGACCCCCATCGAGCGCATGAAGGGCAGCGGCATGAACACGAGCAGCCCGAGGCCGACGGCGACGGTCAGCCCTGAGAAGAGCGTCGCGCGGCCCGCCGTGCTCATCGTCGCGATCAGGGCGGCGTGCGGGTCGTCGTGGCGCTCGAGCTCCTCGCGGTAGCGGAAGACGACGAGCATCGAGTAGTCGATCGCGATCGCGAGGCCGATGAGCGTGACGATGTTCGTCACGTAGATGGCCATGTCCATGTAGTGCGCGAAGACCCACACGAAGCCCAGCGTGATCGGGATGGTGATGAGCGCGAAGAGCAGCGGCACGACGATCCCGCCGAGCGTGCCGAACATGAAGGCCATCACGAGGATCGCCACCGGGACCGCGATCGACTCGCCCTTGCCCAGGTCCTTGTTGTAGATCGGCTGCGTGTCGTGGTTGAGCGCCGGATAGCCGGTCAGGTAGGTCCTGGCGCCGCGGACCGTCCCGATCGCCCTGCGCAGCTTCGGCGTCTGCTTGGACGCGTCCTGGTTCTCGAGCGGCGTCGAGATCTGCACGTAGGCGACGGTGGGGCTCGCCTGCTGGATCCCGCCCGCGCGGCCGCCCTCGATCGCGCGGGCGCCGCGCTGCGCGGCGGCCGCGACGGCGCTGCGGTCGGGCGCGCCGCCCTGGCCCTGGACGACCAGCGTGAACGCCCCGTCGGAGCGCTCGTGCATGCGGTCCTTGAGGAGGGTCAGCCCGCGCTCGGCGTCCGAGCCGGGAACGCTGAAGCGGTTGGAGAGCAGACCGCCGAGGTTGGCGGCGGCCGCGCCGCCGACGACGAAGAGGGCGATCCACGCCGCGATGATTGCCTTCCGGTGGCGGATGACCGAGAGGGTCCAGCGCGCCATCTCCCCAATCGTAGAGATCAGAGGACGTCGGCCAAAGAGGCGGCGGCCGCGGCGATCGCGTCGAGATCGCCCGCCTCGAGGATGCGCTGCAGATCGAGCATCCGGGCGCCGAACGCGTCGAGCGCGCGCGTGCCGACGATCGCGAAGCACGGAACGCCGGCCTGCCGCGCCCGCGTGGCGATCTCGCCCGCGATCTTGCCCTGCAGCGTCTGCTCGTCGATCCTGCCCTCGCCCGCGATGACGGCCCGGGAGGCGCGCATGCGGGCGTCGAAGCCGAGCGCGTCGAGGACGAAGGCCGCGCCGGGCTCGAGCCCCGCGTCGTACTGCGCCCACAGGCCGCCGCTGAGCCCGCCGGCGCACCCGGTCATCGGCTGGCCGCGAGGATCGCGCGGCAGCGTCTGCGCGAAGTCGTTCAGGCGCCTGGTGAGCTCCTTGACGGTCGCCGGGTCCGCGCCCTTCTGCGGGCCGAAGACCTCCGCGGCGCGCTCGAACGGCGTGCGGACGTCGCACAGGCAGACGATCTTCGCGCCGCCCAGGCCGCCGGCCTCCTCGATCGCCTCGATGGCGCCGGCCGCGCCGTCGGTGGTGGCGCTGCCGCCGCAGGCGACGAGCACGACCTGGGCGCCGTCGGCCACCGCCGCGGCGATGAGCTCGCCCGTCCCGCGCGTGGAGGCCGCCACCGCGTCGCGCCCATCGGGCGCCACGAGGTCCAGGCCGCTGGCCCGCGCCATCTCGATCACGGCCGTGCCGCCGTCCTCGATGAGCGCGTAGGCGGCGTCGACCCCGCGCCCCAGCGGGTCGTGGACGCGGGCGGCGGCGGTGTCGCCCCCCAGGGCGGTGAGCAGGACCTCCATGGTGCCGTCGCCTCCGTCGGCCACCGGGCACAGGTCGGGCGGCGCCAGCCCCGCCGCCTCGAGCCCGCGCCCGATGGCGGCCGCGACCTCGGTGGCCCGGAAGGTCCCCTTGAAGGAGTCCGGGGCGACGAGCACCCGGCGGTCGGTCATCCTTTGGTCAGCCATGGCTGCCGCGAAGGAGTACACGACAATCGAGGTCTGCGGCCAGGAGCTGCGGATCTCCAGCCCCAGCAAGGTCTACTTCCCGGGGCCTGGCTTCACCAAGCTGGACCTGGTCTCCTACTACCTCGAGACCGCCGAGGGGACCGTCCGCGGCCTCTACGACCGCCCCACGGTGCTCAAGCGCTGGCGCGATGGGATCACCGGCGAGGTCTTCTTCCAGAAGCGCGTCCCCGAGAAGCGCCCAGAGTGGCTGCAGACCGCGACGGTGCACTTCCCCTCCGGTCGCAGCGCCACCGAGCTCGTGCCCAACGACGCCGCCCATCTGGTCTGGGGCGTCAACCTCGGCAACATCGACTGGAACCCCTGGCCGGTGCGCCGCAGCGACCTCGACCGGCCCGACGAGCTGCGCATCGACCTCGATCCGCAGCCCGGGGTGGCGTGGAGCGAGGTCCGCGAGGTGGCGCTGTGCGCCGGCGACGTCCTGCGCGAGCACGGGATGCTCGGCTTCCCCAAGACGAGTGGCTCGCGCGGCATCCACGTCAACGTGCGCATCGAGCCGCGCTGGAGCTTCACGGAGGTGCGCCGCGCCGCCCTGGCCCTGGCCCGCGAGGTCGAGCGCCGCATGCCGGGCCGCGCCACGACGGCCTGGTGGAAGGAGGAGCGCGTCGGCGTCTTCCTCGACTACAACCAGAACGCGCGCGACCGCACCGTCGCCTCGCAGTACTCGGTGCGCGCGGTCCCCGACGCCAAGGTGTCCTGCCCGCTGCGCTGGGACGAGGTGGCGGACGTCGAGCCCGAGGACCTGCGGCTGGACACCGTCCCCGCGCGCCTGCGCGAGGTCGGCGACGTCAGCGCGGGCATCGACGACGTCCACCATTCGCTCGACGCCCTGCTCGACCTCGCGCGCCGCGACGAGGAGGAGGGCCTCGGCGACGCGCCGTGGCCGCCGCACTTCGCCAAGCAGGCGGGCGAGCCCAAGCGCGTGCAGCCCAGCCGCGCGCGCGGCGAGGACTAACCAGCCCGAGCGGAGCCGGCCGCCGCGGGCCGGTCCTCCACGGTCGGCGTCGGCACGGCGCACGGCGCGCCGAGCTTGTGCACGAAGCGGTGGCGCGCCTGGTGGTAGCTGCGGTCCTCGCCGAAGAAGCAGCGGTAGGAGCGGGCGAGCTCCTCGTTGCGGTAGGCGCGCAGCGGCTTGATCCGCTCGTCGCGCGCACGCAGCCGGCGCTTCTCGGCGAGCTGCTGGTCGATGCGCGGGTCGCGCGCGGCGCGCTCGGCGAGGGCGCGGACCGAGGCGGCGAACTCGGCGGCGGTGGCGCCGAAGGCGGCGTCGAGCAGCCCGAGCCCGACGGCCTCGCGCGTGCCGACCGGCGTGAACGGGGCGCTCGTCAGCCGGTCGGCGACGTCGGCGCCGACGCGGCGCGGGGAGCAGGTAGGTCCAGTACTCCGAGCCGTAGAGGCCGCCCATGTGCCGGTAGTAGGGGTTGAGCACCACGTCCTCGCGCGCGACGACGCGATCGGCCGCGAGCGCGAGAGGCACGCCGCCGGCGGCGGCGTCGCCGGCCAGGGCGGAGACGACGAGATGCGAGTCGGTCTCCACGATCTCGCGCACGACGTCGTCGATCGCCTGCAGGTTCAGCCACGACGCGATCGCCGGATCGTCGGCGGCCTCGATCACGTTCAGATGGATGCCATTGGAGAAGAAATCGGCGCCGCCCATGAGCACGAGGACCTTGGTCTCACGCCGCAGACGTGCGAACAGGTAGGCGTCGCGCAGGCGCCGGCACTGCTCCGTGCTCATCGCGCCGTTGTAGAAGTCGAAGCGCAGATAGCCGACCTGCGCGTGCTCCTCGTAGACGATCTCGCGGAAGGTGTGCCCGTCGGGCAGCGCGGCGTCGATGGCCACCGGGATCTCGGGCGCGTCGACCGCGATGCCGGAGAGGGCGAGCGCGCGCGTCGCGGGGAGCTTGTAGCCCACGGGTCCCTTGAGGTGGGTGATCCAGACGGCGCCGTCCGTCGTCGCGCGGCAGATCGCGCCGTCGCGCGTGGCGATGATGGCGCGGGGCTCGCCGCGCAGCCGGCGCTCGCCGTGGACGCCGAAGAGGTGAAACGCCGTCGTGCCGATCGTGTCGAGCACGCCGGGGTGACCCTCCGCGGCACGCAGCCTGCGTATGACCGCGTCCGTCGGGTCGGCGGACCAGTCGATGGCGCGCACCTCCTGGGTCATGAGCGGGCGGTCCTCGCCGCCGACCCGCACGCCGGCCGCACCCGGCTCGGCGATGCGCTGCACCGCTTCGACGATCGCCTCGATCGCGGCGCGGCGGACCTCGTGGCGATACAGGCTGCTCTTGCCGGCCGGCCGCATGGAGAACGTCCGGCTGGCCCAGACCGCCCCGGCGTCGAAGTGGCCGTCGGCCTCGAGGACGGTGACGCCCCAGTCGCCGGCACCCATCTCGATGGCCCAGTCCAGCGAGGAGGGCCCGCGGTCCCCAGGCGGACCGGGGTGCACGACCAGGCAGCGATGCGCCGACCAGACGGACTCCGGGATGAGCTTCTTGAGCATCGGGCACACGACGAGATCGGGCCGGTGTCTCGCGACCGCCGCCTCCATCGCCTCGGCCGAGTCGACCACCGCCACCTCGACCTGGTGCCCGAGCTCCGTGAGGGCGATCCAGGCGCGCTGGCTGAGGCTGTTGTGAGCGGAGGCGAGGAAGAGGATGCGCATTCCTCGAAGGAGGTCCGCGCCACCCGGTTCGATCCTGTGAGACCGCGCACACGCGCTTGGTCGGCGCGCCGCTACTGGTCGAGCTGGTCCACGGTGCAGGCCTCGGGGGCCTTGTCCTCGCGCCAGCGCTGCACCTTCGAACCGTGGCGGATGCGCCCGTCGGAGACGTGATCGAAGGTGATCTCGACGACGAGCTCGGGCCGCAGGGCGACCCATTCCAGGTCGCGTCCCTGGGTCCAGCGGCTGGCCTCGCCGCTGCCGCGCTCGCCGGTCTCGTAGGGCGCGAGGAAGTCCACGAGCTCGCGCTTCTCCTTGGCCGTGAAGCCGCTGGAGTGCCCGACCTCGCGCAGCCGGCCGTCGGGGGTGTAGAGCCCGAGGATGAGGGCGCCGACCGTGCGCTCCGCCTTGCCGGGCCGCCAGCCCATGACGACCGCGTCGACGGTGCGCACGCGCTTGACCTTGATCATGCCCGTGCGCTCGCCGGGCAGATACGGCGCGGCCGCCTGCTTGGCGATGACGCCCTCGGCCTCGTGCAGCCAGTGCTCGGCCTCGGCCGCGGTGCGCACGACGTCGGTCAGCACGAGCGGCGCCTGGACGTGGGCCTCGAGCACGGCGCGGCGCTCCTCGTAGGAGCGCTCCAGGAGGACCTCGTCGTCGAGGGCGAGGATGTCGAAGGCGTAGTAGGTGGCCGGCGTCTCCTCGGCCAGGCGCGCGATGCGCGACGCGGCCGGGTGGATGCGCTGGCCGAGCGTGTCGAAGGAGGCGGCGACGATCTCGCCGTCAAGCACGTAGCGCCCGGGCGGGAAGGCCAGCTCGGGGAAGTAACGGCTCAACGGCTTGCCGTTGCGCGACTGCAGGTAGGTCTCGTCGCCGTCGACGAAGACCACTGCGCGAAAGCCGTCGTACTTGGGCTCGTAGGCCCAGCCTTCGCCTTCGGGCAGGGTGGCGCGCGAGCGCGCGAGCTGAGGCGCGAGCGGCGGGTTCAGTGGAAGCGACACCGCGCCGCACCTTAGCCGCCCGGAGCGTCCGGGCGGCGGGTGATCGGGGCTAGAGGTTGCGCTCGTCGCGGCGGCTGTCGACCCCGTACTTCAGGGAGAGCAGGCCGAGGGCGCCGAACGCGGTCATGAGGGCGATGAGAGAGAGCATGAGTACATGATCGGACATACGTTCCCATTCCTGTAGCCTTGATCACCTCCTACTCCTCAAGGTTACGCCTTGACGTTACAACAGCTCCAATATTTCCTCGCCGCCTTCCGGCACGGCTCGTTCTCGGCGGCGGCCGAGGAGCTGCACCTCGCCCAGCCTTCGCTCTCCGAGCAGGTGCGCCGGCTCGAGGCCGAGCTCGGCGTCCGGCTCTTTCAGCGCGTCGGGCGCGGGCTGAAGCCGACCGAGGCCGGCAACACGCTGCGCCTGCACGCTGAGCGGACGCTCGACGCGGCCGAGGCGGCACGCGACTCGGTCGTCGCCGTACGCGAGCTGCGCGGCGGCACCGCCACCTTCGGGACGTGGGGGACCGCCCGCTACTACCCGGGGGTCGACTTCGTCGCCGAGTTCCGGCGCCGTCATCCCACCGTGCGTGTGCGGGTCGTCGGCCTGAACTCCTCGGAGGTCGTCGAGGCGGTGCGCGGCGGGGACCTCGAGGCGGGGATGGTCTCGCTGCCGATCGACGACCGCGGCCTGGACGTCCAGCCGATCATGCGCGAGGAGATCCTCTACGCCTCGACCGATCCGGCGCACGTGCGCACGCCGGCCGCGATCGAGGAGCTGGCGAGCCGGTCGCTCATCCTGGCCGACGCGAGCTACGGCGCGGAGGATCCGATGCGCCGCCAGCTCAACGAGCTTGCGCAGCGCGTCGGCGTCTCGATCCAGCCGCAGATCGACGTCGAGGACATCGAGGCGGCGCTGGAGCTCGCCGCGCGCGGCCTGGGGGACACGATCGTCCCGCGCGGCATCCTGCTCGCCATGGGCAAGCGCGTCTCCAAGCGCCTGGGCTGGGTGCCGTTCGACGACCCCTTCTACACGACGTTCGCCTTCGTCTCGCGCGCCAACGCGCCGCTGTCGCCCGCGTCGCGGGAGTTCCTGGGGCTGGCGCGGGAGGGGCTGGCCGAGCTGGCGCGCAGGCTGCGCACCGACCCGCCGCGCCAGCGGACGCCGGGCTGATCCTCAGCCGCGCCGGGGCGCGGCGCTGTCTCCGCGCAGGCGGCGCAGGAGGGCGTCGCCGGCCCGGGCGTTCAGGCCATGGACGATGCCCAGCGCGCGCACGAGCGGCGGGTAGTAGACGGCGGGCGCGTCCGCCTCGATCGCCGCGACGATCTTCTCGGCCAGGGCTTCGGCCGGCGCCGCCTGCGGGCCGCCGCGGTACCAGTCCGGCATGCGGTCCTTCTCGTGGTCGTGGAGGGAGGTGGCGATCTCGCCCGGATAGACCGTCGTCAGCGAGACGCCGGTGCCGGCGAGCTCGTGGCGCAGAGCCTCGGCGAACATCCGCTGGGCGGCCTTCGTCGCGCCGTAGACGGCGGCCTGCGGGAACGAGCGCAGGCCCGCGCCGCTGGAGACGACGACGATGTGCCCGCGGTCGGCCTCGAGCAGGTGCGGGAGGCCGAAGTGGACGGTGTGCAGCGTGCCGTGCCAGTTGACCTGGCTCGTCTGCAGCGCCTTGTCGAGCGGCTGGTCACGGAAGGGGCCGTAGTGGGTGATGCCCGCGTTGGCCACGAGCAGCTCGAGGCCGCCGGCGCGCTGGGCGAAGCCGTCGATGGCGGCCTGCGTGGAGGCGGCGTCGGACACGTCGCACGTGAGCACGTGATGCTCGCCCGGCAGGTCGGCGGCGAGGGCGGCGAGCTCGGTCGTCGACCGCGCGGCAAGCCCGAGGGTCGCCCCGCGAGCGGCCAGCGCGCCGGCCAGCGCGCGCCCGATGCCGCGCGAGGCACCGGTGACGAACGCCCGCGTGCCCGGCGCCACCTGCATGGTCGCGGAGCCTATTACGATGGTTCGCATGACCGATCACGCCACCGTCGCAGAGGAGGAGTACCTCCAGACGCTCTTCTGGCTGCAGGAGGCGGGTCTGCCCATGACGGGCGCCAACGTCGCGCGCGCGATGCAGCTCTCGCCGCCGACGGTCCACGAGATGATCGGCCGCCTCGAGCGCGACGGCTACATCACGCGCGCGGGCGACAAGACGATCTCCTTCACCGACACCGGTGCCGAGCACGCCGAGGGCGTCGTGCGCCGCCACCGCCTCATCGAGCGCTTCCTCACCGACGTCCTGGGCATCCCGTGGGACGAGGTCCACGAGGAGGCCGAGCGCTTGGAGCACGCGATGTCGCCGGTGCTCGAGGAGCGCATGCTGGCCGCCATCGGCGACGCGAAGACCTGCCCCCACGGGCATCCGATCGTCGCCGGCACGCGCATCGAGGGCGTGCCGCTGGCCGACGTGGAGCCGGGCGCGACGGTCACCGTGCTGCGGTTGGAGAACGAGGCCGAGGACCTCCTGCACTACTTGAAGGACCAGGGCCTCGAGCCGGGGATGGCGGCGACCGTGCGCGAGGACGACGGCGACGACGTCGTGCTGGACGCCGGGGGGCACGAGGTGCGCGTGCTGCGCACCGTGGCCGAGACGGTGTCGGTCGTCGCCGATCCGTCGCCGCCGCCGCGGGTCGCGCTGCCCGAGCAGCTCGTGCTCGCGCGCGACCGCTACGGGCGCTAGCTGCGCGGTGGAGATTCGGGGCCGGGTCGCGATCGTGACCGGCGGGGCCTCGGGCGCCGGCTGGTCGATCGTCGAACGGCTCGTCGAGGAGGGCGCGACGGTGGTGGTGGCCGACGTCTCGGATGTCGCGGGTGAGGCGGCCGTGGCGGCGATCTCGGAGCGCGGCGGCGCGGGGAGCTTCGTCCGCACCGACGTGCGCGTGGACGGCGACGTCGAGCACATGATCGCCTTCGCCGAGGAGCGCCACGGCGGCGTCGACATCCTGGTCAACAACGCGGGCGGCTGGGGGCCGACGGCGAACTACCCGCACGCCTCCCCGCTGCAGTGGAGCTCGACGCTCGACCTGAACCTGCGCGCGCCGATGCTCGCGACCCAGCTCGTGCTCGAGCCGATGGGCCGGCGGGGCGGTGGCGCCGTGGTCAACGTGTCGTCGACCGGCGGCCTGGGCTCGGAGCCGTACGAGTCGCCTGAGTACGGCGCGGCGAAGGCCGGCCTCATCCGCTTCACGACGAGCGTCGCCTACGCGCGCGAGCCGACCGGCGTGCGGGTCAACTGCGTCGTCCCGGACTGGATCGCGACGGACCGGGCGATGGGCGAGCTGGCCGCGATGACGCCCGAGGCCCGAGCCGCCGAGGCCCCCCTGGTCGAGCCGGACGCGCTGGCCGACGCGGTCGTCGAGCTGGTGCGCGACGACACCCTCTCCGGGCGCGTGGTGCTCCTGCCGCGCGGAGAGCCGCGCCGCTTCCTGGCCTGAGTTGTCGCAAAACCGCGTTGAGTCGGCGCGGCGGTGGCGCCGACCATGGCCACATGCCCCAACCAATCCAAGTTAGGCCCGGAAACCGAACGCAACTTGGACTGGTACGCGCGGTCGCGAGGCGTCAGGACGGAATCGTGACCCGCGCGCAGCTTGTCGCCGCTGGCGTGAGCGAATCGGCGATCCACCGCGCTCTTCGTGCCACGAGGTTGTACGCAGTCCACCGCGGCGTCTATGCGTCGGTGGCGCCCGAACTGCTCACCGAGGAAGGGCACCTCGTCGCCGCCCTGTTGGCCGCCGGCGATGGCGCTCTGCTCAGCCATGGAACGGCGGCCTGGCGCTGGCGCATGATTCCTGCCCCTCCCTCGGTGATCGAGCTCGCTCTGCCGCGAAACCACGCGAGGATGAAGGGGCTGACGGTCTTCGTGAGCCGCAACCTCCGCCCCGGCGACACCACCCACAACGGCCGCTTCCCCACCACCACCGTCGCCCGTACCCTCCTCGACCTCGCCACCCGCTACTCCCACCACGCGCTGCTGCGCGCGCTCGCGGAGGCCGAGTTCCAACACGACCTGCGGTCCGCGGAGGTCGAGCGCACGCTGCGCCGCGGCCACCCGGGCAGCGCCAAGCTCCGGGTCGCCCTCAAGCACCACACGCCCGGTCACGGCGAGATGAAGAGCCGCCTCGAGCGCCGCTTCCGCGAGCTTCTGATCCGTCACGGGATCGAGCTTCCGGAGCGCAATCAGGAGGTGGGCCCGTGGACGGTCGACTGCCTGTGGCGCGATCGCCGTGTCGTCGTCGAGCTCGACGGGCGCCAGCACGAGCGTCCGCACCAGGCAGACGCAGACGACGACCGCGACCTGTGGCTGCGCCGCCACGGTTACGTGACTCGCCGCTACGGCAAGCGGCAGATCGAACAGCGTCCCGACGAGGTCATCGCGGACCTCCTCGACGCTCTGGGCTACGCCGGCGCTGGCGCGCCGCTGAGGCTGTTGTAGGCCTCGGCCAGGCGGCCGATGCCCGCGTCGATCTGCTCGGGCGTGACGCCGGAGTAGGCCAGGCGCAGCGTGTTGCCGCCGCCCTCGAGGAGGAAGTCCGAGCCCTTGACGAAGGTCACGCCGCGCTCGCCCGCGGCGGCGAAGAGCTTGTCGACGTCGGTGCCCTCGGGCAGCTCGACCCACATGAAGTAACCGCCCTCGGGTGCGACGAAGCGCGCGTCGGGCAAGTCGCGCTCCAGCGCCGTGACCAACGCGTCGACCCGCGCCTTGAGGTTGGTGCGCACCGTCTCGATCGAGCGCTGCAGAGCGCCGCTCTGGCAGAACTCGTGGACGATCGCCTGGGCCACCATGTTGGGGCTGATGTACGTGCTCGTCGCGCGCTGGACGACGCGCGAGATGAGCTCTGCGGGCCCGACGAGGTACCCGGCCCGGATGCCCGGGCACACCGTCTTGGAGAACGAGCTCGCGTAGACGACGGTGTCGTCGCGGTCGAGGCTCAGCATCGTCGGAAGCGGATCGCCGGCGAAGCGGATCGCCGCGTACGGGTCGTCCTCGAAGATCGTGAACCCGTGCTCGCGGGCCAGGCCGACCAGCGCCTCGCGCTTCGCACCGCTCAGCGTGTAGCCGGCCGGGTTCTGGAAGTTCGGGATGATGTGCGCCAGCTTCGGCGCGCCGCTCTGCTCGATGAGCGCCGCGACGCCGTCCACGTCGATGCCGTCGGCCTCGAGCTCGACCATACGGATGTCCGCCAGGCGCTGGCGCAGCGCCAGCAGCGTGCGGTCGTAGGTCGGGCGCTCGACGACGACCGTGTCACTGGGCTCGACGAGCTCGTCGAAGAGGAACGCGTCGGCCTGCATCGAGCCGTTGGTGACCACCACGTTGGACGGCTCGACGCCGTGCTGCTCGGCGATCCACGCGCGCAGCGGCGTGTAGCCGATGGCCGTGCCGTACGCGGTCGCCCCGCCCGGGTCGTTGGCGAACGCGCGGGCGGCCGCGTCCTTGAGCCCCTCCACGTCGACGATGTCGAGTGACGGTGCTCCGCGGGCGAACGAGATCGTGTCGGCGGCCATGCCCGCAAGGGTAGCGAGCGCGCTGGCGCCTGCCGTTCAGCGCGTGAGCAGGTACGCCAGCAGCGCGCCGCCGGCGATGACAATCAGCAGCATGAGCACCAGCAGCACCCGCAGCACCCGCTTGAGCCGGCTCGGCGGCTCGAGCCACGACGGATCCTCGCCGGGGTCCGGCGGCTCCGGTTGCGCCTTGTAGCGTTCGACGGGGGGAGCGTCGACCGCCGCCGGCGGTTCCGATGCGCGCGGCTCCGGCTCTCCCGCCGGGGTCGCCGTCTCCTCGGGCTGCGCCGCGGGCGTCGCGCCGAGCAGCTCCTCCGCGCCCGGGGTGGAAACGGCGGCAAGCAGCTCGGCCGCGGTCGGGCGGTGCGGTGGTTCGCCGGCCGCGGCAGCGAGCGCCTCGGCGGGGGGCGACTCGTCCTCGGCGATGGGCTCGGCGGCAGCGGGCGGCTCCCCGGGGTCGAGCGGCTCGGCGGGGGTGGGCGGCTCGGCGGGCGCGGGCGGCTCCGGTTCGTGGACCGGCTCGGCGAAGGCAGCCTCTTCCCCGGCGGCCGGCTCTGCGACCGCGGGCGGCTCCGCGTCGGCGACCGGCTCGGCGGCGGGAGGCGGCTCGGCTGGGGTGAGCGGCTCGGCGACCGCGGCCTCTTCCCCGGCGGCCGGCTCTGCGACCGCGGGCGGCTCCGCGTCGGCGACCGGCTCGGCGGCGGGAGGCGGCTCGGGCGGGGTGGGTGGCTCCGCTGAAGTGGGCGGCTCGGCTGGGGTGAGCGGCTCGGCCGGAGTGAGCGGCTCGGCCGGGGCGTCCGGGTCCGCGCCGACCGGTTCCGCGGCGCCCAGCGGTTGCGCGATCTCGAGCGGCTCTGCGACGGGTGCCCGCTCGTCCTCGCCGACCGGAAGCAGGGTCTCCTGGCCCACCGGCGGCGGCTCGGCCGTCGGCTGCGGCGCGGCGCCGACGATCGCCTCGAGCTCGGCGCGCGGAGCGATCGCCAGCTCGACGCGGCGGTTGCCGAGGTAGGGCGCGAGGGAACCGAGGTTGACGTCCGGGTGGGGGACGGCGAAGCGGACGTGGTCGGCGCTCGCTGACAGTGCGACGACGCCGGCGGCGGCCGCTGCCCCGGGCGGGACGATGCGGTCGACGTCCGGATCGGGCTCGTGGTCGCGCAGGCCGACGTACGGGAGGCCGGCGCGGAAGGCGAGGGCTAGGGCGTCGTCGGTCACGCGCTCGTCGGGTCGAGGTGGACCTCGATGACCGCTCGGCCGTCCTCGACGCCGCGGACATAGGCGTCGAGGGCGCCGGGCTGGGAGGCCAGGGCATCGCGCAGGGCGGTGACCGCGCCGGCGTCGGCGAACGGGCCGGCCTCGACGACGACCGTGGCCGCCAGGCGGCCGGCCTCGTGCGCCGCCTCCTCGGCGCGGGCGGCCGCGCGCGCGGCACGGGCCATGCGGCCGAGGGTGCGGCCGTGGTCGTCGGCCACCGCCTTGGCCTCGGCCGACACGCGCGCGGCGGTCAGGCCCATGTCCTCGATCGTTTCGCGCAGGGCCGCGAGCATGTCGTGCGCGGCGGCCAGCGCGTCGTGGTCGAGCCGCGCCACCGGCACGGGCTCCGGCTCCGGCTCCGGCTCGGCCGCCAAAGCGGGCGGCTCCGCCGGCTGCGGCGCGGCGGGATAGGGCGGGGCGGGCTCGGCCTCCTCGACCTCGGCCGACTCGTAGTCGGGCAGCGGCCCGCGGGCGAGGCCGCCGTCGTAGGTTGGCTCGGCGGGCGGTCCGGCGGCGTCCGGCTCGGCGAGCTCCCCCGTCTGGGGCGTGGTCCACTCGGCGGCGTCGAAAGCGGCGGGCTCGGCGGGCGGTCGCGGCGGCCTCGGGCTGATCGGGCGCCGGCGGGAAAGCGGCGGGCTCGGAGTCGGGCGTCGCGGCGGGCTCCACCGGCTCCACCGCCTCGAGCGCCGCGGGCTCGACCGCCGGCTCCTCGGGCCCGGCGAAGGGGTCGGCCTCGACCGCCCCGGGCTCGTAGCCGCGCAGGAGCTCGCGTTCGAGGTCGCGCAGCTTGGCCTCAAGCTCGGCGAGCGTTCTGCGTGCGTCGTCGTCAGGCGCGGCGGCCATGCTGGGCGCGAGCGTAGCGCGCGGGGCGGGCGGCTCCGTCCCCGCCCATGCGCCTAGCCCTGGAGGGTCTCGACCGCGAGCTCGGCGACCTGGGTCGGCGTGCGCCCGACGCGCACGCCGCGCGCCTCGAGGGCCT
Organism: Paraconexibacteraceae bacterium; assembly: GCA_963757775.1. Taxonomy (GTDB): domain Bacteria; phylum Actinomycetota; class Thermoleophilia; order Solirubrobacterales; family Solirubrobacteraceae; genus JAOPZW01. The sequence continues at coordinate 28,619 of CAVWSH010000004.1, forward strand.
CGGCCTTGGCCGCCGCCGTGCCCTGCGAGCCGCTGACGATCGCGCCCGCGTGACCCATCGTCTTGCCCGGGGGCGCCGTGAAGCCCGCGATGTACGCGACGACCGGCTTGCTCACGTGGTCGGCGATGAACCCGGCGGCCTCCTCCTCGGCCGAGCCGCCGATCTCGCCGGCCATGACGATGAGCTCGGTCTCGTCGTCGGCCTCGAAGAGCTCGAGGATGTCGATGAACGACGAGCCGGGAACCGGATCGCCCCCGATGCCGACGATCGACGAGTTGCCGAAGCCGCGCTGGGCGATCTCGTTGCCGATCTGGTAGGTCAGCGTCCCGGAGCGCGAGACGACGCCGACGTTGCCCTCCTTGAAGAAGGCGGCCGGGATGATGCCGACGTTCGCCTTGCCCGGTGAGAGCACGCCAGGGCAGTTGGGGCCGATCAGGCGTGTGCCGGGGTGGGCCTGCAGGAGATGGTTGTAGACGCGCAGCTCGTCGTGCGCCGGGATGCCCTCGGTGATCGCGATGATCGTCTTGATCCCCGCCTCGGCCGCCTCGAGGATCGAGTCGGCGGCGAAGCGCGGTGGGACGAAGACCATCGCGGTGTTGGCAGCGGTGGCGTCGACCGCGGCGTGGAAGGTGTCGAAGACCGGCACGCCCTCGACGTCCTGGCCGCCCTTGCCCGGGGTCACTCCCGACACGAGCTGCGTGCCGTAGCGGCGGTTGTTCATCGCGTGGAACGTGCCCTCGCGGCCGGTGATGCCCGACACGCACAGGCGCGTCTCGTTGTCGACCAGGACGCTCATCGGGCCAGCTCCACCACCTTCTCGGCGGCCTCGTTCATCGTCGCCGCCGTGTGCACGTTGGGCAGCGACGCCTCGGCCAGGATCCGCCGGCCCTCCTCGTCGTTGGTCCCATCCAGCCGGACCACGAACGGAACCGAAGGCGAGATCTGGTTGAAGGCCTCGACGAGCCCGTTGGCCACCTCGTCGCAGCGGGTGATGCCACCGAAGATGTTGAAGAGCACGGCCTTGACGCTCGGGTTGGCGAGGATGACCTCCACGGCGCTGGTGATCGCCTCGGCCTTCGAGCCGCCGCCTGCGTCGAGGAAGTTCGCCGGGCGCCCGCCGTACTGCGCCACCACGTCGAGCGTGGACATGACCAGCCCCGCGCCGTTGCCAAGGATCCCGATGTCGCCATCCAAAGACACGTACGTCAGGCCCCGCTCCTTGGCCATCTGCTCCTGCGGATCCTCGGCCGACGGGTCGCGCAGCTCGGCGTTGTCGGGGTGGCGCATCAGCGCGTTGTCGTCGAGCGTGACCTTCGCGTCGAGCGCGCGCACGTCGCGCTCGGGGGTGACGATCAGCGGGTTGACCTCGACGAGCATCGCCTCCTCGGAGACGAAGGTCCCGTACAGGCGGTGCAGGAAGGCGCCGATGGGACGCACGAGGTCGGCGTCGACCCCGGCCTCGTAGGCCAGCCGGCGCCCGTGGAAGTCCTGGAAGCCGAGCAGCGGATCGACGTGCAGCGTCGCGATCGCCCCCGGGTCCTCCTCGGCCACCGCCTCGATGTCCATCCCGCCGCTCGTCGAGAGCATGATCAGCGGCTGCTTGGCGCTGCGGTCGAAGATGATCGACGCGTAGTACTCGGCCTCGATCTCCGACGCGCCCTCGACCCACACCTCGTGGACCGTGAAGCCGCGGATGTCCATGCCGAGGATCGCGTCGGCCGCCGCGCGCGCCTGCGCCTCGTCCTGGGCGACCTTGATCCCGCCGGCCTTGCCGCGGCCGCCGATCTTCACCTGCGCCTTGACGACGCACGGGAAGCCGATCTCCTTGGCGGCCGCGACGGCCTCCTCGACGGTGCGCGCGTGGCGCCCGTCGGGCACCGGGATGTCGTGGCGGGCGAAGAGCTGCTTGCCCTGATACTCGAGCAGGTCCATGAGGGTGGCGGACTCTATAGCCCGCCAACCGCGCGGCGTCGACCGGCGGTCAAATGGCACAATGCGCGCCGAATGGCGCTCCCCTCCAAGGTCAACTTCGTCACGTTCGACGTCTACGGCACCCTGATCGACTGGGAAAAGGGCGTGTTCGACGCCTTCCAGAAGGAGGCCACACGCGATGGCTTCACGATCGAGGATCCGCAGGAGGTCATCTCCCGCTTCCACGAGTACGAGCGCGAGATCGAGGGGGGCTCCTACGAGCTCTACGCCGAGGTCCTGCGCCGCGTGGCCGTACGGATCGCCAAGGACATCGGCTGGCCGCTCGAGCCCTCCCGCGCCGGCTTCCTGCCGGACTCCGTCGCGCGCTGGGCGCCCTTCAAGGAGACCAACCCGCAGCTGACGAAGTTCTCCAAGAAGTTCCAGACGGGGCTCATCTCGAACATCGACGACAAGCTCCTGGGACAGACGCGGCGCCACCTGCCGCACGACTTCGACCTCGTCGTCACCGCCCAGCAGGTGCGCTCCTACAAGCCCGACCCCGCGCACTTCAAGGAGTGCGCGCGGCGCATCGGCACCAAGAAGGGCTGGGTCCACATCGCGGCCAGCTACTACCACGACGTCGAGCCGTGCCTGAAGGAGAAGGTCCCCGTCATCTGGGTCAACCGCAATCGCGAGGAGCTCGACCCCGGCCAGAAGAAGCCGACCGCCGAGGTCAAGAACCTCCTCGAAGCGGCCAAGCTCCTCGGCGCGGCCTGACCGAGGCCGCCCGCGCGCCATGCGCGTCGTCTCCCTGACCGCCGACGTGCTCGTCGCGACCTCGCGCGAGTGGCAGACGAACTGCACCGCTGTCCGCTCCGGCGAGGAGGGGTTCGTGATCGACTCGCCGATCTTCCCCGACGAGCTCGAGGTCCTGCCCGCCGTGCTCGAGCAGGCGGGCTTCCCGGTCAGCGGCCTGCTGGCGACCCACGGCGACTGGGACCACGTCCTCGGCCGCGAGGCCTTCCCCGGAGCCGCGCTCGGGGTGGCCGAGACGACCGCGGCCCACCTCACGGGCGAGCCCGGGGAGGCACAGCGCGAGCTGCGCGCGTGGAACGAGGAGCACTACGTCGAGCGCAGGCCGCTGAGCCTCGGGCAGGTCCAGGCGCTGCCGGTGCCGGGGCACGTCGGCCTGGGCGAGCACGAGCTCGAGCTGCACCCGACCGAGGGCCACACCGCCGACGGCATGGCCATCTGGGCGCCCTGGCAGCGGGTGCTCGTGTGCGGGGACTACCTCTCGCCGGTCGAGATCCCGGCGCTCTCGGCCACCGGCTCGCGCGAGGCCTACCTCGCGACCCTCGACCGCCTGCGCCCGCTCGCGACCGAAGCCGAGTGGGTGGTGCCCGGCCACGGCGCCCCCATCGACGGCGCCCGCGCGCTGGCCATCCTCAACGAGGACGTGCGCTACCTGACCGGTTGGGAGCTGCCGCTCACGCGGCGGACCGCCGCGCAGCGGGCGGTCGACGCCGAGAACCGCCAGCGGGCCGGCGAAGCTCCCTGAAGCCGACGAGCCCGAGGTGGGCGGCAGCCGCGACCTCGGCGAGCATGACGACCCACGAGAGGGCGTCGGCGTGGATCTCGACGTAGGAGTCGCTGAGCGCGCTCCAGTGCGGCGCCACATGACTGGCGGCGACGCCGAGCGCGCTCCACGTGCCGACCACCGCCGCCCACAGCGCGGCGCGCGGGTGGCGGCGCAGCGCGAGCACGAGGGTCAGGACGGCGAGAATCGAGATCACGGTCCCGCCGGCGAGGACCTCGATCGCCAGGTCGCCGGTTCCCTGACGCAGGTGATCGAGGGTGTGCAGCAGGTTGGCGGCCACGAAGGCCGCGGCGGCGAGGCTGAGCGTGTCGATTCGTCGGAGCAGCGTCTGGGGTGGTCGTTAACCTAACGCGCGTTAGGAAGTTACCTAGTGACCGTTAGGTTGTCAAAGCAGGAGCGTCGCGCCGTCATCGAGCGCGCCGCGGCCGAGGTCTTCGCCGAGCGCGGCTATCGCGGCGCGTCGATGGACGAGATCGCCGCCCGGTCGGGCGTCTCGGCGCCGGTGGTCTATGACCACTTCGCGTCCAAGCAGGACCTCCACGTGGCGCTGCTCGAGCGCCACTACGCGGGCCTGCGCGAGGTCTGGCGCGAGCATCTGGCCGGCGACGCACCGATCGAGCAGCGCATGCCGCGGGCCTTCGACGCGTGGTTCGCCTACCTCGAGGCGCATCCGTACGCGGCGCGGCTGCTCTTCGCCGACACGACCGGCGACCCCGACGTGGCCGCGCGCCACCGCGACGTCCAGGCCCGCAGCCGTGCGTTGGCCCTGCCCTTCCTCGCGCGCGAGCCGGGGGCGGAGGGCATCGCGGGATCGGCCGAGCCCGAGGCCATGGACATGGCGTGGGAGGTCTTTCGCGCCGTTCTGCAGGGGCTCGCGCTGTGGTGGAACGAGCATCCCCACGTCCCGCGCGCGGAGGTCGTGGCCACCGCGATGAACGCGCTCTGGATCGGCTTCGAGCGCGTGGGGCGCGGCGAGCGCTGGGAGCCGTGAGCGCTCACCGCGCCGCCGCCCGGCCCGCGCGGGTAGGGTCATCTGTGGTTGGCTTGCGTCGGTCGGGGGCAGAGGTTGCACGCGCACATGGCCGAATCGCGCCCATCATCCGATGTCATCCGCCGCCGGCGCCTGGCCGCCCTGGGCGTCGTCGCGGCGGCCGCCGCCCTCGTCGGAGCCGCGGTCGGCGCGGGCGATCGCAGCAGCGGCGACAGCACGAAGCCGCCGGCCGCGACGTCGAGCGCGAGCCGGCAGGCCGCGCCGCCCAAGCCGACCGAGCTCCCCCTCGGCGGGCGCCAGATCTTCCCGCGCTTCCGCGTCGTGGCCTACTACGGCGCCCCGCAGGCCCATGCCCTCGGGGCGCTCGGAATCGGCTCGCCCGACCACGCGGTGCGCCGCCTGGCCCGGCAGGCCAAGCCCTACGCCCGCAAGACCAGGCCCGTGATGCTGGCGCTCGAGCTCCTGGCCGACGTCGCCAACCGCGATCCGGGGACCGACAACCTCTATCGCACCCGCCAGCCCCCGAGCATCATCAACCGCTATCTGGCCGCGGCGCGGCGCGCGAAGGCGCTGCTCGTGCTCGACATCCAGCCCGGCCACGCCGACTTCCTCACCGAGACACGCCATCTCGACCGCTGGCTGCGCCAGCCCGACGTCGGCCTCGCTCTCGATCCCGAATGGCACACGCCCGGCGCCGTGCCCGGCACGCAGATCGGCTCGGTGCAGGCCGAGGAGGTCAACGCGGTCTCCCGCCACGTCGCCGCCATCGTGCGCAAGTACAACCTGCCCGAGAAGCTCTTCGTCGTGCACCAGTTCACACCGGACATGATCGTGGGCAAGCAGCGCGTGCAGCAGCCGCCGGGACTGGCGGTGACGATGAACGTCGACGGCTTCGGCGATCGCCCGAACAAGATCTCGAAGTACCACGAGTTCACGCACGACGGCACCCACTTCCACCGGGGCTACAAGCTCTTCTACGAAGAGGACACGAACCTCATGACACCGGGCTCGGTCCTCGCGCTGCAGCCGCGCCCGGACCTCGTCGTTTACGAATGAGCGCGGGCGCGCCAGCCAGTGCTCCAGAAGTCCGTTCCGTCTTACTGGCAAGTTTTGTGCCTCAAGGTCCCATAATTGGGCTCCCTCCGACGTTGTTGGCATGAGGGGGGATAAACCGGTCGCGAGCCCGCGCCGTCCAGGGGAATCGAGGGGAAAGTGCGCGAAGTGGGGGATTTTGGAGGATCAGCGGCCCGTCGCCGCGACGATCGGCGAGCGGCGGTGCGGTCATGAGGGCCGTTATTCTCGCCGGCGGCCTCGGTACGCGCCTGCGGCCCTACACCACGGTGATTCCCAAGCCGCTCGTCCCCATCGGCGGCCGGCCGGTGCTCGAGCACATCATCCGCTCGCTGGTGCGATCGGGGGTCGACCACATCGACCTCTGCGTCAATCACCTCGGCGAGCTGATCCTGATCTACCTCGCGAACGCGGACATCCCGCCCGAGGTGCGCCTCGCCTTCCACTGGGAGCACGAGCCACTCGGCACGGCCGGCGCCTTGGCGACGGTGCCCGATCTCGACGGCACCTTCCTCGTGGTCAACGGCGACGTCCTCACCACGCTCGACTATCGCGAGCTGCTGGACTATCACGAGCAGCAGGCCGCGGCGCTCACCATCGCGATGCGCAGCAAGCGCGTGAACATCGACCTTGGGGTGATCGAGGCTGACGGTGGCTACGTCAGCAACTACATCGAGAAGCCTTCGCTGCGCTACGAGGTCAGCATGGGTGCCTACGTCTACGACGAGCGGGCGCTGGCGCTGCTGCCCGACGGCATGTGCCAGTTCCCCGACCTCGTCCTGCGGCTGCTGGACGCCGGCGAGCGCGTCGCGGCCTTCGAGAGCGATGCCGACTGGTACGACATAGGGACCGTCGGGGAGTACGAGCGGGCGGCCGCCGACGTGGAGTGCGATCCCGCGAAGTACGGGCTCGAGCCGCTTCCGTACGCCGACCAGGAGCTGCTGCCCGCGATGGACATCCCGCCGCGCGGCGACGGGTTGTCCCTGAGGCCGGCCACGAGCAAGGACGGCTGAGCACGCGCTGCGCGATCAGCCTCGCCACCACGGCGACAAGCGCCGCAACCGGTCGCGCGCCGCGAGCGCGCCGCGCCCGACGGGCGTCGAGCGCGTGACCTTCAGGTAGGGCGTCTGGCGGCTGCCGAAGGCACGGAAGAAGCGCTCGACCGGCTCGATCATCGAGCCCTCGAAGTCGAAGACGTCGGTCACCCGCCGGGCGCGCACGATCGACTCCCACATGAGCAGGCTGCTCGCGCCGCTCGAGCGCAAACGGGGGTCGGCCCCACCGAGCAGGTTGAACGCAGCGTTGTGGTCCCAGACGACATAGGCGACCGCGTGCACGTGTCCCGCCGCGTCGCAGGCGAACAGCATCGCCCGCGCGTCGTGCGCGGCGCAGGCCGCGTCGAGGCGCTCGAGCTCGGCGAGCGATGCCGGGGTCGGGAGGCCCTGGCGCGAGAACGTCTTGGCCCACACGTCGTGGAAGCGGTCGAGCCCGAGGTCCTCGCGGATCTCCACCCGCCCACGCGCCTTGCGGACCTCGCGCCGGATACTCCCCCGCAGGCCCGCCCAGAGCGCGTCCTCCTCGCCGAGAGCCAGGCGATACGTGTACTGGACGTCCAGCCGATAGCCCGCCCAGTGGAAGGCCAGCGCGTTGAGCAACGCGGGCGAGAACTGCTGGACGAACGCAGCGGCCGGCGGGAGCGCCGCCTCGAGCTCGGCGAGCAGCTCGTGCTCGTGGCCGAGCGCTCGCGGCGGGCTCGCCTCCGAGCGCTCGATCCACGGGCCCAGCGTCTGCGTGAGGGGCGGCATCGTGAGGACGCGCACGCGCGGGCGGCCGCGCACGACGTAGGGCAGCCGCGCCACGAGCCGCCCGTCGCGCTCGACGGTCACCTCGTCCCAGCGGCCCGGGGCCACGGCTTCGAGCCACCACGGCTGCTGGAAGATCGCATTGGCGCTTGCCGTCTCGCCAGGGCTCTCAGGGCCCGCCATGGTCCACCAGCGATCGCAGCGCCCGGTCCAGGCGGTCCGCCGCGGCCCGCCGGGTGAGGTTGGCTTCGACGTAGCGCCGGCCGCTGGCGCCCATGGCCCGGGCGCGTGCGGGGTCGCCGGCGATCCGGGCGATGGCGTCGGCGAGCGCCGCGGGCTGCTCCGGCGGGCAGGCGATGCCCGCGCCCGCAGCGGCGATGACCTCCGCGGTCCACCCCGCCGCGGCGGCCACCACCGGCCGGCCCGCGGCCATGTACTCGAGGACCTTGGTCGAGAGCGCGTCGGCGAGCAGCGGCAGGTCGCGCTGGGTGGCGACGGTGACGTCGGCGCCCGCCAGCAGCGCGGGAAGCTCGGACCGCGGTAGCCGGCCGGCGAAGGTGACGCCGCGCAGGGCCAGGCGCTGCGCCAGCGCCTCGACCTCGGCGCGCTCGGCGCCGTCGCCAGCGATGAGGAACTCGTACTCCGCCCCGTGCTCTTGGAGCAGCCGCGCGGCCTCGATCAGCGTGCCCACGGCGTGGCCCATGCCGATCGTGCCCGCGTAGACCACCCGCCGGCCCGCCGGTCGCGGCCCGTCGTCGAGCACGAAGCGCCCCGGATCGACGCCGTGCGGGACCACGACGATCCGCTCGGCCGCGTGGCCGCGCTCGCGCAGCACGCGCTCGAGGCCGGGCGTGGGCACCGCGATCAGGTCGGCGTGGCGATAGGCGAAGCGCTCGAGGCCGCGGGCGGCGTCGATGACGCGCCGCCGGCGCAGCGCCCCGAACTGGATCGCCGCGTCGGGCCACAGGTCAGCGACGTTGAGCACGACCGGGGCGCGCTTGAGCGCCCCGATCGCCACGCCCGCGACGGCCGCGAAGAGCGGCGGCGACTCCACGATCACCGCGTCCGCGGGGCCGGCCTTCGCCGACGCCGGAATGGAGGAGAGCGCGAACGAGAGGTGGTTGAGCAGGCGGCGGGCGACACCGCGGTTGGGCGCGGGGTAGATCGCGGTCCGCACGACGCGCAGGTCGCCGAGCGGCTCGGTCATCAGCCGGTGACCCCGGTAGGGGGCCGGGATGACGCCGTCCGGGTAATTCGGGAACCCGGTGAGCACCGTGATCTGGTGGCCCTTGTCCGACAGCTCGTAGGCGAGCTCCAGGATGCGGCTCTGGGGCGCTCCGACCTCGGGGTGGAAGTAATGCGTGAGGAAGAGGACGCGCACTCGGTCGGATGGTATTGCGCTCTAGACTCGGCCCGTGCCGGTTGCGGGCTGGGACCACGCGTGACGCTCGTCATCGAGGCTCCGGGCGTCTACGAGCCCGAGCGGCGCTATGTGCTCGACGTCGTGCTCAGCGATTGGCTGGGGCTCGAGTGGCGCTTGGCGCCTACCGACCGCGGCGACGTGCGGATCACCTCCGACGACGGCGTCGACGGGTCGGTCGTGCTGCCCGAGGTGCTCTTCGCCACCCCGGCCGCGCAGTGGCTCGGGCCCGCCTCGCTGCCGCGCACGCCGCTGGCGCGGTGTGGCGGGGTGCCCGTCATCTACGGCACCCGCGACGTGGACGAGCTCGTCCGCTTCGCCGACCGTCGGGCCGAGGTCGCCGTGGACGTGCTCGGGAGCTGCTTCTTCATGCTGACGCGCATGGAGGAGCGCGTCGTGACGACGCGCGACCGCCACGGGCGCTTCCCGGCCGTCGCCAGCGTCGCCCACCGTGAGGGGTTCCTCGACGTGCCGATCGTCGACGTCTACGTCGAGCTGCTCTGGGAGGCGCTGTCGCGCTGCTGGCCGCGGCTGGCGCGCCGGCGCCGCGCATACCGCGTCGCGCTCACCCACGACGTCGACGACCCGCTCGCCATGCTCGGGCGTGGCCGGACCGAGCTCGTCCGCCAGCTCGGCGCCGACGCCCTCGTCCGCCGCGACCCGGCGCTGGGCGCGCGCCGCGTCGGCTCGTGGCTCGCCGGCAGCCGCGGGGGTCGGCGCCTGGACCCGTACAACACGTTCGACTTCCTGATGGACGTCAGCGAGCGCCATGGCGTCGCCAGCGCCTTCTACTTCATGGCCGCCGACGGTAGGCCGGGAGCCGAGGATCCCCCGTACGCGCTCGACGACGCGTGGATCCAGGCGCTGATGGCGCGCATCCACGCGCGAGGGCACGAGGTCGGGTTCCATGCGACCGATACCGACCGCGAGCGCACGTTGGGGGGCTTCGAGCGCCTGCGGGCGGCCGCCCGGCGCGCCGGTGTCGATCAGGAGACCTGGGGCGGCCGGCAGCACTACCTGCGCTGGGAGAACCCGTCGACGTGGCAGACCTGGGACGAGGCCGGCCTCGACTACGACGCGACGCTCGCCTACGCCGACCGGATCGGGTTCAGGACCGGCACCTGCCACGAGTTCGCCGTCTTCGACCTCGACCAGCGAAAGGCGCTGCGCCTGCGCGAGCGGCCGTTCCAGGTCATGGACCGGACGCTCTCCGAGTACATGGGATTGACGCCGGACGCTGCCCACGCCGCCGTGCGGGAGATCGCGCGCGAATGCCGTCGCCACGACGGCGTGCTCTGCATGCTGTGGCACAACAACGCGATAATCGGCGGCCGCCAGATGCGCGCCTACGAGCGGCTCGTCGCGATGGCCGTGTCGGCGCGATAGGCCGGCGCGTAACGTGCCGCCCAGCGCTACCGTGACGTCGGTGCGAGCCGCGCGCATGCTGCTGGTGATCCTGCTCGTCGCGTCGGCGGCCGCCGGCGCGTGGGCGTGCGGCAGCGGAGGCGCGTCGCCGACATCCACGGCCGCGCATTCGGCGGCGGCGGCCCCGGCTACGGCGGCGAGCGCGGCCGGGGTGTCGGAGCGCAACGGCTCGCTGGTCGCGGCCGACACGCTGGCCAACACCCGCATCGGCGGCCCGTACGGGACCGTCCTGGCCTTCCGCTTTCGTTCGCGATGGACCGGCGTGGTGCGCAGCGTGCGCTTCTACGTGGTCGTCAACAGCGACGGCCGCGACGGCTACAGCGGCGGCACCGGCGGGCGCCTGAGGGTGAGCCTCGCTGCCGACGCCGGCCGCACGCCCCACGTGCCGGCCGGCCGCAGCCTGGCCTCGGCCGCGGTGGCGACGTCGAGCCGGGACTCCTGGCCGCTCGTTCGGTTCGCCAAGGCGCCCAAGGTCGTCGCGGGGCGCTACTACCACGTGGTCTTCACCAACGACGATTCCGACCCGCGCGACAACTACGTCTCGATCAACGCGCTGCTGTCCTACGGGCACGGCGAAGCGTCGCCGCGCGTCCCCGACGGCCTCGCGGTGCTGCTCGGGAGCACGCGCGACGGCGGCGCCACACCGAGCCAATGGGAGACACGGACCGAGCAGCCGGGTCAACGCTACGCGCCGATCCTCGACGTGTCCGGCGCGCGGCCAGGCCAGCACCTCGGGTTGGGTTACATGGAGGTGTGGTCGGGCAACCCCAAGCCGATCGGCGGCGACGCGCAGGTACGCCAGCTCCTCGGGCGCGGGTCGTCGCACGCCATCACCGGCGCGTGGCTGCGGGTGCGCCGCCAGGCCGGGGCGGACGCTCCCTTGCAGCTGAGCATCGGGCCGCCCTCTGGGCGCGCGCTGGCCAGCGCGAGCGTCCCGGCGGCGGCCATCCCGGCAGACGGCGGCCGTTGGGTCCACGTGCGCTTCGCCCATCCCGTGCGAGCGCCGGGCCGGAGCCTCGCGCTCACCGCGGCCGCCGCCGCGCCGTCCTCATATGAGGCGTTCCCGATCCGCGAAGGCGTCGAGTTCGGCTTCGACACGAGCGGCGTGTTCGACGCAGGCTACGCGCAATTCACGCGCGGCCCTGGCGCGTGGACCGGCTGGGATCAGTGGGGCCAGCCGAACCGCCATGACGGCGCGCTGCAGTTCGCGCTCGACCTCGCAGGCTAAGCCGGACTCCCTCGAGCAGACGCCGCGCATCGGCACGCGCGTTGGCGACCGGGGCGCGGCCCCACGCCCGGGGGTGCACGAGGACCTCGATCACGGGAGCGCCGCGAGCGAGCGCCGCGGCCGGATCCTCGGGCTCCCAGTAGGCGGGCCAGGCGTTGTCGGAGGCGCGGGCGTCGACGTGCTCCTCGACGTCATAGGCCTCGAGCCGGGCGCCGATCTCCGTACGGAGGGCCGGATCGTCGAGCAGCTCCACGTTGGAGACGCCGACGGCGCGGTTGGCGAAGTCTCCGTGCGCGGCGAGCAGGTCGAGCGTGAGGCCGCTGCCCGCGCGCAGCTCGGCAAGGACGCCGCGCAGTCGTTCGCGGGCCGGGGCGATGAGCGCGCGCGCCTCAGCCGGGCCCCTCGCGCCGCGCTCCTTGACCAGGGTCGCCAGCTCCTCGTAGTGGTAGCCGACGTCGCAGCCCTCGGCCTCGAGCGCGCGCATGAACGCCACGTCCCAGGTCCTGCGGCGGAAGAAGTACGTGCCGACGGTCCCAAGCCGGCGCTCGATCTCGCGCATGCGCCGCGCACGCGGCACGTCGGAGTCGACGTCGTGGCGGACGAGCAGCACCCGCCGCGGCAGTGCCCCGTCCCCCTGGGCGACGAGGGTCACGAAGGCCGTGAGCGTCAGCGTCTCGTAGCCCGCCTCGAGGGCCTGGGCCAGGAATCCGCCGAACGCGGCGAGACGATCGGGCTGCAGGTAGTCGCGGTAGATGCGCGCGGCGGCCTTGCGCGGGGCGCGTGCGCTCACGCCAGCAGCTCAGCATAGAGGGCCAGCAGGGCATCGGCCTGGCTGCGCCACGAGTAGTGCGCCTCGACCACGCGGCGCCCGCGGGCGCCCATCGCCCGTGCACGCTCGTCGTCGTCGAGCAGCGCGCCGATCGCGGCGCCGAGCGCGGGCGGCGAACCGAACGGCACACAGACGCCACAGTCGTGGGCGTCGAGCACTTCGCGCCAACGCGGTACGTCGATCGAGATCACCGGGAGCCCTGCCGCAAGGTACTCGAAGAGCTTGACCGGGAGGGCGTCCCGATAGGCCGGATGCGGATGCAACGGGATGACGCCGACCTTCGACTGCGCGAGCACGTCGGTCACGCGCTCGTGGTCGACGCGCCCGAGATAGCGCACGCGGGGCCATCCCGCCGATCGCTCCAGCTCGCCGCGCAGCGCCGGCGGCCACATCGCACCCGCGAGGATGAGCTCGGCCTGCACGTGGGACATCGCGTCGACGAGCTCGTGGGCGCCGCGGACGCGGGTGATGCCGCCGACGTAGCACGCCGCGCGCCGTCGCCGGTCCCACGGCGCCGGCGCCGGTGTCGCCTCCAGGCGCGGGTAGTTGGCGACGAGGACGGTGCGGGGCTGGCGCGTGCGCAGGCGGTGCAGCGCGGACGCGCTCGGAGAGACGACCGCGTCGATCCGCCCCACGCAGGCCGCCTCGAGTGCGGCCGCGGCCTGGGCCACGTGCGTGCGGGCGCGCGAGGGGATCCAGTCCTTGTGGCGCACTTGCACCGCGACGTCCTCGTGGGCGTCGTAGACGACGCGCCGGCCGGCCCGCGCAAGCCGCACGCCATAGGGCAGGAAGTCGGGATCGTGGAAGTGGTACAGCTCGGCGTCGACGTCGAGGGCGGCGCGGTAGGCCGCCTCCGGCCGTCGCAGCATGCGCTCGAGGCGGTTACGGGCCGGGGCCCGCAGCGCGCGGACGCGAACGCCGCGCAGGACGCCATCGCGATCGTGCGGCGCGATCAGCGTGACGTCGTAGCCCGCCTCGCTCAACGAGGCGCACTCCTTGTGCAGAATGCGGTGGTCGTCGACCGGGTGGACGGTCGTGATGTGGCACACGCGGCGCATTTAGGAGGGCCGGAACCCGAGCCCCGTCTTGACGAGGCGCCGCAGCCGTTTCCCGTGCGTGCCGGCCATCATTTGGGGCCGACCGCGGCGGCTGAGCGCCTTTGGATCAACGAGCGCGCAGCGCGCCAGTACGAGGCGAGGTCGGAGAGGCGCGGCACGGCCAGCTCTCGCATCGAGACGTCGAGGCCGCGCGCGCAGATGGCGACCAGCGCGATCGCCGCCAGCGCGTAGGTGATCGTCGTCGAGGCGGCCGCGCCGATGAGGCCGAAGGCGGCCGCGCCGACGGCCGCGAGCGCGCCGTTGACAATCAACATCGCCGTGACCACCAGCACGAACTCGTTCTGGCGCTCGAGCCGCGTGAGCAGGAAGTGGCGCAGCACCTCGACCACGCAGATGCACGCGCTGGCCAGAACGAGCAGGGTGTACGGCTTCCAGATGTCGGCGTACGCGTCGCCGAACACGAACCCCGAGGCGACCGCGACGATCGGGATCGATAGCCCTCCGCCGACCATGACGACGATCACGCTGTGGCGGATCGCCGTGCTGAGCCGTTCCGCCACCTCGGCCTCCGGCGCGGTCATGATCGACCGGTAGCTGGCCGTGAGCAGCGAACGCGAGAGGAGCAGCACGTTGGCCGCCAGGGCCACCGGGATCGAGTAGATGCCCGCCGCGCTGGCCGAGACGACGGCGGCGACGACGAGGACGTCGATCCGCGCACAGAGCACCGAGGTCCCATTGGCGATCGCGACGCGGGCCGAGCGGCGCATGATGCTCCACGCCGCGTGGCGCGCACGGGCCGCGAGGTAGCTGCCGTGGCTCAGAGCGGCCACGAACTGGACGGTGGCGGTGACGAGCGCCCCGGCTGCCCACGCGCCGATGAGCGTCGTCACGGTGGGCTCGAACACGACCACGGCGACGATGGTGGCCACCAGCGGGAAGACGGCCATCGCGATGTCGGTCAGGCCGACGACCCGGACGTCGCCGTGCGCCTGGGCGATCGCCATCTCGAAGCCCGAGTAGGTCACGAGGACGGTAAGCGCCGCGGTGAGCACGAGCGCCGCCAGGGAAACGCCGCTCGTCGCGAGGGCGACGGCCACGCTCAGCGGCAGCAGCACCATGGTCGATCCGATGGCGATCGCCGTCGTCGCGCCGTGAAGGGTCCGCTCGCCGTGACGGTGATGGATGAGGTCTGCCGCGAGTACGGTGGTGCCACCCGTGATGACCATCGCCCCGATGCCCGCCCACGTCGTCAGGATCACGTAGATGCCGCGGTCGTGGGTGTCCAGCGCGTTGGTGGTGAGGACGGCGAGGCCGAAGGTCGCGGCACCGCTGGTCAGCCGGGCCAGGAGGTTGAAGGCGCTCGCGCGCGCAAGAGCGGCCCCGGATGGAGCGAAGCCGACCGTGTCCTCCGTGTTCACGCTAACGACGATTCCCCCCTCCGGACCATCTTCGGTCATCGTATGGACGGCATGCAAGCCACACCAGTCGGTCTGGTGACGCGATGACGACGCGCACCCTGCGCGCGCCGGCCGCGATGGGGGGTGCCCTCGGTCCCGTGGGCGCCACGCTCGCCGCCGGCGCGGTGGCGATCTCGGTGGCGGCCGCCGTCGCGCTCGGGCCGCTGGCGCTCGGCCTTCCGGTGGCGCTGGCGGTGGGCATCGTGCTGCTGCGCGAGCCGATGGCGCTGCTCACGCTGTACGTGTGGGTCGGCCTCTTCAAGGACAAGTCGGTCGTCGCGTCCTCGCCGGTCGACGTGACGCTGCTGCTGGGCCTACTGCTCGTCGCCCTCTGCGCCTACCGGTGGGCCTGCGGGCGCGTGAGGTCCGTGCCGCTCGGCCTCGCGGCGCCGCTCGTCGCCATCAGCGCGGCCTTGATCGTGAGCCTGGGCTGGACGCCGTCGCCCGCCTACGGCGACGAGAAGGCCACCAAGTTCGTCACGCTCACGCTGCTGGCGACTCTGGCCCCGTTCTTCCTCGTCGAGACCGAGCGTGACCTGCGCCGCTTCTTCTCGTGGACCGTCGTGCTGGCCATCGTCACCGCCGCCTTCACGGTGATGAACCCGCCGGCGCACGACGGCCGGCTGACGATCGGGCCGGAGGGCAACACGATCGGCATCTCGCGCGTCCTGTGTACCGGGGCGCTCATCCTGCTGGTCGGCGCGCTGACCGACCTGGTCGCGCGCCGCGGGTGGTCGGTCGCGGGGGCCATCGCCCTCGTCGCCGTGGCCGCCGCGATCGGCTCGCGCGGCCCACTGTTGGCCCTCGTCTTCGCGCTCCTCGCCACCGGCGCCGTCTGGCTGGCGCGCGTCCCGCGCAAGCTCGCGCCGGTGCTGCTCGCCGTCGTGGCCGCGGCGGCCGTGCTCCCCTTCATCTCGCTGCCGCAGGACTCTTCGCAACGATTGTCGCGCGCGGTCCGCGACCCGGTCGCCTCGTTCCGCACCGATCCGCGCTACGGCATCTTCAGCCAGGCCGTCACCCTGATCGAGCACCACCCGCTCGTCGGCGTCGGCGCCGGCGGCTTCCAGAGCGTCGGCAGGCTTGGCGCCCCGCCGGAGGACTACCCGCACAACATGGTCCTCGAGGTGTGGTCGGAGCTCGGGCTCCTGCCGCTCGTGATCCTGCTCGCCTCCATCGTGACCCTGCTCGCCGGGCTCTGGCGCGGCGCTTGGCGCCACGCACACGATCGCGCCGGGCCGCTGCTGTACGTGCTCATCGGCTTCCTGCTCTTCAACCTCTTCGCGACCCTGCTCACCGGGGACCTCAACGATAACCGCGCGTTCTGGGGCGTCTTCGGCCTTGCGTGGCTGGTGGTCCAGCACGGTGTCCCGGAGCCGGCGATCCGGCCCACCGACCGTAGGTGACGGTCGACGGCGCACTCTCGACGGTGAGCGGCGGGCCGTTGGGCGCCGGCCGCTTATGCTGTCGCTGGGCATGAGCGGATATCTCGGCATGGACCTACCGAGGTTCCTGGCTCTGGTGAGAGCGCGGGCGTGGCTCATCGCTGCGATCGTGATCGCGGCCACCCTGCTGGCCCTCGTCGTCTCGCTCGCCCAGCCCAGCCGCTATCGCGCCGACGCGGACCTCCTCTTCGGCCAGACGACCAACGCTAACTCGATCATTTCGGGCGGCACGGCCGACACGACCGACACGCCCGAGCGCGTGGCAGCGACGAACGTCGCCCTCGCATCGCTGGACACTGTGGCCGTCAACGTCAAGCGCCAGTTCCCGGGGTCGGCCACGGTCGAGGACCTGCGCAATGCGGTCTCGATCCACGCGCAGGGAGCCTCCGACGTGGTGACGGTCACGGCCGAGTGGGACGCGCCGTCGCAGGCCGCCGCCATCGCCAACGCCTTCGCGACCGAGATCGTCGCCTTCCGCCGGCAGTCGGCCCAGGCGGACATCCAGCGCGGGATCGACGCCCTGCAGCTGCAGATCGCCGCGCAGCCCGCGACGGCGACGGCGGCCACCGCGGACCTCCAGGCCAGGGTCTCGACGCTCCAGGCGCTCAAGGCGGCCCAGACGGGCAACGTCCGTCTCGTCGAGCGTGCCCAACCGCCGAAGAGCCGCAGCTCGCCGCGGCCGCTGCGAAACGCGGTCATCGCCGGCGTCCTCGCGGCCATCATCGCCCTGTTCGTGGTCGTGCTGCTCGCGCGCTTCGAGGACCGGATCAATGACGAGGACGAGCTCGCCGAGCTGATGGGAGCGCCCGTCTTGACGCGCGTGCCGGGAGTGGGGCGCGCGCGGCGCCTCACGCACATCTGGGGCCCCGACCAGGACCCGGCCTTCCTCGAGGCCTTCGAGTTCCTGCGGCTCAACCTGCAGCTCATGGGCCATGGCGGCGGGCTCGTGATCGCCGTGACGAGCCCGGCCGCCGCGGACGGCAAGTCCACCGTCGTCGCCTGGCTGACCCGGTCGCTCGCACTCAGCGGCGATGAGGTCGTCGCGGTCGACCTCGACCTGCGCAAGCCCGAGCTGCACGCGTACCTCAACGCGACGCGCCAGCCCGGGGCAGGCGTCCTCGACGCGCTGCTCGCCACCGACCCCGGGGATCACCCCGGCGATGGGCGCCTCGCGGTCGACGGGCATCCCGACCGCGAGCCCGTGCCGGACGCCGCGGCCGTCGACAACGGGGAGCGCCCCGCGCGGGCCCGGCGGGTCTATACCGACGACGACGTCAACGCCGGCCTCGTCGAGGTCGCCCGCTGCGCGGGCAACGCCCGGCGGGCGGCCCGGTCGCTCAAGCGGGAGGGCCGCGACATCTCGGAATCCACGCTACGGCGATGGAAGGAGCTGCACGCCGGTCTCTATGCCGAGATCCGCAGCGCGCGCATTCGCGGCACCTCGGTGGCTGCGCACCTGCGGCTGCTGGCCGGCGACCATCACCACCTGCCCTCCGGGCTGCTGGCCCGCGGGCGCCTGCGCCAGCTGTTCGATCAGCTGCGCGAGGACAGCGACTACGTGCTCGTGGACACGGTTCCCGTCTCCACCGTTGCCGATGCCTCGGTGGTCGCCGCCGCGGCCGACGCCGTGATCCTCGTCGTCGACCTCGAGCGCGTGCGCCGTCGCGACCTCGCAAGCGCCAAGAAGCAGCTCACCAACGCCCGCGCGAACCTGCTCGGGATCGTGGTCAACCGGGCGCCGGTGGACTTCCCGCTCTATCACGTGCCCGAGGAGTCACTCCTGCTCGAGCGCGACCCCGCGGGGTAGGAGTGCCGCGAGCAGCGGTCCGCACGCCCAAGCCGCCGAGGTCCGTTGTCATGGGTGACATCGACCTGGTGCGCGCGCTGGGGCTCGCAGGGATCACGAGCGCCTACGTGGGCCCACCCGACGCCTCGGCGCGCTTCTCGCGCCACGTCAGCACCGTCGTGCCCTGGAAGGACCCGTGGAGCAGCCAGGACGCACTCGTGCCCGTGCTGCTCGAGCTTGCGCGCACCGAGCCCGGTCCGATGGTCCTCTACCCGCAGACCGATGCGGCGCTGCTGACGGTGTCACGCCACCGCGAGGAGCTCGGCGCGGCGTTCCGCTTCGTGCTGGCCGAGGCCGAGCTGACCGAGCAACTGGTCGACAAGCGGCGTTTCCACCAGCTCGCGACGCGGCTGGACCTGCCGGTGCCCCCGGCCGTTTCGCTGCGCGCCGAGCCGCGCGAACCGCGGCCTGCGCTCGAGTTGCCGTTCCCGGTCGTCGTGAAGCCCTTGACGCGCGCGGGCGAATGGGACGCCGCCGGCGGCTACGGCAAGGCCGTCGAGGTCCGCGGCGAGGCCGAGTGGGCGGCGCTGTGGGAGCGGTGCTCGGCAGTGGGGATGGGGCTCATCGTGCAGCGCCTCGTGCCCGGGCCCGAGACGGCGATCGAGAGCTACCACGCGTACGTGGACCGCGCCGGGACGACCGCCGGCGAGTTCACCGGCCGCAAGATCCGCACCTTCCCGGTGCGCTTCGGCTTCAGCACCGCGGTCGAGATCACCGACCTGCCCGACGTGGCCGACCTCGGACGCCGCGTGCTGGCGGAACTGGGGCTAACCGGGGTCGCGAAGGTCGACTTCAAGCGCGACGCCGGCGGCGCGCTGCACCTGCTGGAGGTCAACCCGCGCTACACGCTGTGGCACTATCCCGCCGCCATCGCGGGCGTGAACATCCCGGCTCTCGTGCACGCCGACCTGACCGGTCTCCCGCGCCCCGCGGGCCGCCGCGCGACGCGGCCGGTGGCCTGGTGCAAGCCCCTCACCGATCTGCGCGCCGCGCGCGCGGAGGGCACCTCCGCGCTGGCGTGGCTGCGCTGGGTTCGCCGCTGCCAGGCGCTATCCGGCCTGTCGCGCCACGACCCGCTGCCATTCGTGCGCGGCGCCGTGTGGCACGCCGTGTGGCAGCGGCTGCCGCGCCCGGGGTCTGCATGACGCGCCTCGGGGTGATCTCCGACGTGCACGCCAACCTGCATGCGCTCGACGCGGCCCTGGAGTTCCTCGGGACCCAGGAGCTCGACGGCTACTTGTGCGCTGGCGACCTGGTCGGCTACGGCCCATTCCCGAATGAGTGCGTGCGCCGCGTCCTCGCGCTCGACGGGCTGTGTGTGGCCGGAAACCATGACCTCATCGCGCTCGGCCGGCTCGGCGACGAGCGCTGCGCCCCTCCCGCGCGCGCGAGCCTGCGCTGGACCCGCACGGCCCTCGACGAAGGAGCGCGCGCGCTGCTTGGCGGCCTGCCTCTCGGCGTCGAGCGAGACGGTGTGGCCGTCCGCCATGGCTCGGTCGCCGATCCGGCGGAGTACGTGCTCACGGTGGGCCGGGCGCGTGCCTGCCTCGACGAGATCGCCGCCGTTGCGCCCGGCGCCGGCGTCCTCGTGCTCGGCCACACGCACCGGCCGATGGCGGTCGCGCAGCGCCGCGGGCTGCTGCTGCACGAGTCCGGCGGGGAGGTGGCCCTGGAGCCGGGCGAGCCGGTGGCGCTCAATCCGGGAGCAGTCGGTCAGTCGCGCAGCCGCGACCCGCGCGCGCGTGTGATGGTCCTCGACCTCACCGATCGCGTGGCGAGCTTTCACGCACTGGACTACGACGTGGAGGCCTGTCGGCGGGCGCTGCGCGACCGCGGCCTGCCGGAAGAGTCCTGTCACCTTCCCCCGTCGCGGTGGGAGGAGGCTGTCGTCGCGGTGAAGCGCCGGGTCGAGCGCGCGCGAACGGCCCCGACGACGCGATGACCGTCGTGACGACGAGGGCCAGCGCGAGCGCCGCGATCAGCGTCGCGCCCGCGACGGCGGTCTGGCGATCGCCCGCGGTGAGCGCCACGCCCTGCGACGCCACGGCGGCGAGCACGGCGGCGCCGGCCACGCCGAGCGTCCCGAGCGCCATGAGCCAGGCGAGGCCTGGTGGGCGTGCGGGCTCGGGATCGGCCGTCTCGACCTGCTGGAGGACCGCGAGCGCCAGCGAGACCCACAGGCCGGCGACGAGGAAGCCGGCGAGCACGTCCGACGGGTAGTGCCAGGCCAGCGCGAGCGTGGCGTCCACGAGGGCGAGGGTGGCGGCGGCGCCGGCGAGCCCCACGGCGACGCGCCAGGCCGGGGGAGCCACCATCACCGCGCACAGGACGAGCGTGAGCGCGGCCGTCGCGTGGCCGCTGGGCCAGCTCGCGGGGTCGACCTGGCCGAAGCCGAGCCAGTCGGCGTAGCGCTGCTGGGCGAGCGCGTGCTTGAGCACCTGGGTCGTGAGCCCGGTCCCCAGCAGCACGACCCCGACCGCGGCGGCGCGCGCCACGCGCCGTCGCGCGAGCGCGACGGCGATGCACGCCAGCCCGACCGTCGCGTAGGGGATGGGGTCCGCCAGCCGCGCGGTCAGCTCGATCTCCGAGTCGAGCCACGACCGGTAGAACCCGGCGAACCCGTGCAGGGTGGCCACGTCGCGCTCGTGGCCGGCATCGAGCCCGAGCGCCGCGACGCCCACGGCCACGAGTCCGACACCGCACGCCGCCGCCGCGCCCAACGCAAGCGTGATGCGGTTGTCCCGCCGGGCCCTACGCATGCCGGCGCGCAAGCCGTCCGATCGCGTCGCGGGCCGAGCGGGCGGCGAGCGCCGACCTGGCCTTCAGCCCGGCCTTCGAGATGCAGAAGTAGGGCGTCTGGCGGCCGCCGAAGCCGCGGACGAAGTGCTCGATCGGCTCGATCATCGAGCCCTCGAAGTCGAAGGCCTGCGAGACCGCCGCGGCGTGGCGGATCGCCTCCCAGTACAGCAGCGTGTTGGCGCCAAAGGCCTGGAGCTCGGGCTCGCGCGCGCTGATGAGCGCATACAGCGTCCGATGGTCCCAGACCACGTACAGGATCGCGTGGGTTCGCCCGCGGGCGTCGACGGCGGCAAGGATCCGGCGCGCGTCGCGCGCCGCGCACGCCGCGTCGAGCCGGCGCACGACCGCGGGCGGGACCGGCGGGCGCCGGCCCTGGCGTGCGTAGGTCGACGCATCAAGCGCGATGAGCTGCTCGACGGAGACGTCGTCGCGCACCTCGACGGTGTCCCGGGCCTTGCGGATCCCGCGGCGCACGTGGTCCTGGAAGTCGCTGCGCACGTGGTCGAGGTCCGTGAGGTCCTCGATCCGATAGCTGTAGCGGACGGTCGCCTCGAAGCCGGCCCAGTAGAACGGCAGCCAGTTGGTCAGGGCGGGGGTGAAGCATTGCCGGAAGAGGTCGAAGGGCGGCAGCTGCTCGATCAGGGAGCCGAGGAGCCGCTTCTCGGCCTCCAGGCGGCGCGGGTACTTGCCCTCGGCGGGGACGAGCCACGGGCCGAGGGTCTGGGTCAGCGGCGGCTGCACTATGGCCTCGACGCCCATCGCGCGGCGGCGCATGTAGGGCAGCCGTGCGACGACGTCGTCGCCGCGCCGGACCTCGACCGCGCTCCAGGCGCCGGGCGCCACGGCGTCCAGCCACCACGGCTGCTCGAAGATCGCGTTGACGCACGGGCTCGAGCCGGCGGTCGCCTCGGCACTGCTCACAGATGGGCGCGCGACCGCCTGATGCTCCGCCACGTCTTGTCCCTCCCCAGCATCACGTCCTGGAGCAGCCACCACGCGGCGACCGGATGCTCCGCGACGGCGGAGACGCCGTACGGCGCCCCGCCGTGACCATACGGGACGTAGAGGCGGATCGGTACCCCCACACGGCGCGCCGCGAGCGCCGGGGCCCGGAACGGCAGGCCGAGGAAGAGCTCGGCCGAGCACGGCGTGCCCGAGGAGGTGAGGCGTCGCAGCGACTCGGCCAGGAGCCCGGCGTCGTGGGTGGCGACCGCCACGCCGTGCGGGTAGCCGCGCAGCGCATCGACGACCCGCAGGAAGCCGGCGGCGGGATCGAGGCCATTGTCCGGGCCGCTGTCGGCCCACTGGCCCTTGACCACCCGGACCCGCAGCCCGAGGCGCCGCGCAGTCGCGACATCCCCCACGCTGCGCCGCCAGCGTCCCGGCAGCGCGATGCCCATCTCTCCCTTTCTCTCGCCATCTATCAACCTCAACGTGAGGTTCATGGTTTCGGGCGCGAGGGCGTCGATGTGCAGCGTGCGCGACGAGCGCGCGGCCGCGGTCTCGAGCTCGCCCAGCAGCCGGCCGTCGAAACCGAGTGCTGACAGCTTCACGGACACCTGGCAGTCGACGCCCTCGCCCGCCAGCCGCTCGAAGGCCACCAGATGGGCGTCCGCGACCGCGCGCGGGCTCTCCCCTGCCTTCGCGGTATAGCCGATCGTCGCCGCCAGCCGGTAGGTGGCCAGCTGGCGGGTCACGGCGAGCGCCTCGTCCAGATCCGCTCCGGCGCGATATGCGGCCACCCGGCGGCGCCGGAGCAGATCGAGGACGGCGGCGGTCAACTGGGCAGCGCGATCAGTCAGCTGCCCTCCCCCCGGCCGCGGAACGGGCAAGCGGGCCCGGAGCCGAGCGGGCCCGCCAGTAGCGCAGGGCGGTCTGGACGCTCGACGGCCACCACTGGGCGGCGCCGAAGAGCGTACGGACGCCGTCGTCGTTGAGCTGGTCGGCGATCTCCTGGACCTTCAGCCCCGATTCGTGGAGCGCGCCGATGCGCTCGAGGACCGCCGCGCGATCCTTGACCCGGAGCCGCCCTGGGGCGGCGCCGCCGTCGTCGACCTCGACCACCCCGCGGCGCGTGCGGCTGGCGATCCACTGTCCCGCCCATCCGTTGAGCGTGATCAGCGCGGTGGCGACTCGGTGGCCCTCAGGCGTCGACGTGTCGAGCCCGAGGTCGAGGGCGATCAATGCGGCGTCGGACTCGCGGAACCACTCGACGAACCTCGGGAAGTCCGCCGAGCGGCTGAGCATCCGCGCATCGTTGACCACCAGGCCCCGCGCCTCGCCGCCCGCGATCCGCGCGAGCGCAGCGGCCAGGACGGGCCGCTCGAGGATCCCGGCCTCGTCGCCCTCGTCGTGGACGATCTCGACGAGCTGCCACCCGAAGCGCTCGCAGGCCCGTTCGATGTCGCGC
The DNA here is from genome assembly GCA_963757775.1 of Paraconexibacteraceae bacterium. Taxonomy (GTDB): domain Bacteria; phylum Actinomycetota; class Thermoleophilia; order Solirubrobacterales; family Solirubrobacteraceae; genus JAOPZW01. The sequence continues at coordinate 51,905 of CAVWSH010000004.1, forward strand.
TCGGGCGTGCGCCCGGACGCACGGCTGACCCGCGGACCGGTCACGCAGCCGATCACCCCGGCGCCGGGTTGCAGACCCGAGCGTCGAGCCGGAGCCGGCTCGGCCGCGACGAGCGTCGCCGCCGGCGGCGCGGCCTGCTCGTCCGGCGCCTCGGTCGGCGCCGGGACGGCGCTCAGCCGATAGGCCGCGAGGCGACTGTCGTAGCGGCGGCGCTGCATCGCGAACGCCACGGCGATGAGCGCGAGCCCGATGAACGCCGCGCCCCCGATGACGGCCCCCGCGCTGCCCTCCTTCTGGGCGCTCAGCGGCACCGAGGCAGGCGAGCTCCCCGCGTGCGGCGTGGCCGCCGTGGCCAGGACCACCGGACGCAGCGTCGCGGCCGGCCGGTGTGACGTCCGCCGCACGGTGCTCCGCAGCGCTCTGCGCGTCGCGCGGCCCACGATCCCGTCGACCTCGAGATGGTGCGCACGCTGGACGCGGCGGACGGCCGCCTTGGTACGCGGCCCGAACCGGCCGTCGACGCCTGACCCCCCAACGTCATAGCCGCGGCTGAGCAGGGCGCGCTGCAGCTGCTGCACGCGGACGCTCGGCGCGGCGCGCATCCCCACGCCCTCGGCGAGGAGCGCGTGCGACGGCGTGCTCGCCGCCTGTGTGGCCGGGGCCGCGACCCCGGCGGTTGCGATCGCCACGGCGACCGCTGTTGCTGGAACGACCCCCCTGAAGAGCTTCACTGTTCGTTCACTCCCTTCGACAAACGGTTCTGCGGGGCGTGGACGCGCCTCAGGGCGCACCACGCCGGACGGCGCCCGGGGGGAGGGCGCTAGCCGGGCCGCTGCAGAAGGGAGACGAAGGCGGTCGGCGCGAAGACGACCGGGGGAAGGACGTGGCGGCGGAGCGTGCGCGCCGCGCAGATGATGAGGCCCACGAGCAGCGCGCTCCAGAGGACGAAGGCGGCGCCGCCGCCGGGGCCGGACGCGACGGCCGCAAAGGAGTTCGGGCTGTCAGGGCCGAGCGGTGCGAAGGGTCCGTGCTGCTGGTCGCTCACGCCGGTGGGCGGGGAGTCGGCGTGGCGCGGCGAGTGAGCGTGCGCGTGATGCGGCGACGGGCCGCCGGGCGCCGAGCGCCGACCCGGCGTGACCGTGTCGACGACGGGGACGGCGGCTGCGGGCGTCCCGAGCGACAGTGGGCTCGGCCGCGCGAAGAGGTTCTGAGTGGGTCCCCGGAGGTACGCCAGCATCGTCAGCGCAGGAGCATGGACGATGTCCGAAGACGCGACGCTGGGGGGCCGCAGCGCGCCACCAGGGTGAGCCGGCGCTCTGTGGGTGGCGGGCGCCGCGACGATGGCTGACCGCGGTGTGCCCGCCGGCGGGGCCGGCACGCTCGTCACCGTGGCCGGCGGGGCGCCGGACGCGGATTCCGGCGGCGGGCCGGCCGCCGCGGTGGGGGGCTTGGTCGACGTCGCGTCCACGCGGGTGGTGGTGCCGGCCTCGGGCGAGGGTGTCGCGGGTGCCGTGGGGTGCTTGGTCGAGTCGGTGCTCGCCGTGCCCTTGACGTCGCCGGTCGCTGCCGAGCCGGCAGGCGGGTCGGTCTTGGTGACGACGGCGGTCGATCCCGTGGAGTTCTTGGAGCTGTCGCCGACCTTGCCGTTGCCGTTCGCAGCGGCGGCGGGGGTCGGCGTCGGCGAGGTGATCGCGTTGGGTGCCGGCACCGGCGCCGGCGCCGGCGCCGGCGCCGGCACCGGCGCGGGCGCCGGCACCGGCGCGGGCGCGGGGTCGGGCGCGGCGGCCGCCGGCGGTGTCGCGACGGGCGGCGGGTCAGGCGTCGGAGTCGCGGCCGGCGCCGTTGCGCCGCCCGCGGCCTCGGACACCGTCGTGAGGACGGTCGTCGCGGTGGTGGTCGCCATCGTGGTCGCGGTGCTCGCGGTATCGGCGGCGGACGCGTTCGTGCTCGCGGCGCCGGCGAGCAGCAGCGCGAGAGGGGCGGCCGCAAGCAGACGTCGACGTAGACGTCGAACACTGCTCGCTGCGCTGCCGGATGCCGGCAAGACGACCCTCGTACGGTTGGCGTGCGGGAACGGTGCAGGACTGACCGTAACCGGAATGACGCGCCCCGGCCACCCGTTCGTCGCGTCGTCGACACACCACTTAACGATGTTTCTGTGCCGCTCGGCCGGTATCCATGGAGGGCCAGCTATCCGATGATCTGAGCGGCGCCGCCCAGCCGGGCGCCCGGCTGGGCGGCCGGCGGGGTCAGCGGTCGCGAGATGTCAGCGCGCCGTTGACGCGGTTGACCGCGACGGGCCGCCCGAGCACGAGGGTCCGGAAGGTCGCGACCAAGATCCGCAGGTCGCGTCGCGTGCTCAGACGCTGCGCGTACATGCGGTCGAGCGCGACCTTCTGCGGTAGCAGCGCGCGCACGTAATAGCCCTGGGCATCCTGCGGGTCGAGGATCGACCCCTCGCGCGCGAAGGCGAGTTGCGTGTAGCCGGTGAGCCCCGGGCGGACGCTGACGATGACCGCGTACTCCTGCGGGTAGCGGGCCACGAAGTCCGGCGACTCAGGGCGGGGGCCGACGAGGCTCATCTCACCGCGCAGGACGTGCCACAGCTGCGGCAGCTCGTCGAGCTTGCTTCGGGCCAGCCACGCCCCGACGCGCGTGAGGCGCGCGTCGCCGGCGAGGGTCAGCCCCGCGCCGCCGGCGCTCCTGTGCATCTTGCGGAACTTGAGCATGCGCAGCGGCCGGCCCTCGAAGCCGACGCGGTTGGCGCGATAAAGGACTGGGCCGCGCGAGTCGAGCACCACGAGCAGGGCGATCGCCGCAAGGAGCGGCGACAGCGCCGTCAGAGCGAGCGCGGAGACGACGACGTCGATCGCGCGCTTGACCGCGGCGCGGACGGCATCGACGCCATGCCAGCGCTTCGAGCCATCACCCGGCGCGAGCGAGGCGCCGTCCGCGAGGAGCCGCTGATGCTCGCTCTGGACCGCGCCGCTCATCGGCACCGAGGCTACGGCACGGGAGCCGGGCGGTGCAACGCCGACGGCTCAGATCACGTAGTCGCCGACGCGGTAGCGCCCGACGTTGCGCTCGATCCATTCGATCGTCCGCGCGAGGCCGTCGCGGAGATCGACGCGGGGCTCCCATCCGAGCAGCTCGCGCGCCAGGGCCGGGCTCGCCAGCAGGCGCTGCACCTCGCTGTTGGGAGGGCGCACGCGCGCGGGGTCGGTCTGCACCTCGAGCTCGCGGCCGAGCAGCTCACCCACGAGCTCGACCAACTCGCCGACGGAGACGTCGCGGTCCGTGCCCAGGTGGATGGTGCGCCCGACGGCCGCTTCGCTTGAAGCCGCGGCCACGAAGCCCGCGACCGTGTCCTGCACGAACGTGAGGTCACGGCGTGGATGCAGCGCGCCGAGGCGGAGGGTCGACCCCTCGAGCGCCTGCGCGATGATCGTCGGCAGGATGGCGCGCGCCGACTGGCGCGGACCGTAGGTGTTGAAGGGCCGCAGCACCGTGACAGGGAGCTCGAACGACCGGTGGAAGCTGTCCATGAGCTTGTCGGCCGCGACCTTGCTCGCGGCGTACGGGGACTGCGGCTCGAGCGGATGACCCTCCGTGATGGGAATGGTCTGCGCCGTCCCGTACACCTCGCTCGTCGAGGTGTGCACGACCCGCTGCACTCCGTGGCGGAGCGCGGCCTGGGCGACGTTCAGCGTTCCCAGCGCGTTGACCTCGACGAAGTCGCGCGGGTTGACGTACGAGTACGGGATGGCGATCTGGGCGCCGAGATGCAGCACGATCTCGGCGCCCTCGACGGCGTACGCAACGGACTCCACGTCGCGTAACTCGCCCGCTACCACCTCCACCTCGCCCGCCACGTCCGTTTCCAGCCAGTCGAGGGTGCCCCGGTCGTTGCGCGAGTTGTAGCGGCACATGGCACGGACACTGGCGCCGTCGCGTACGAGCCGCTCGACGAGATGACCGCCGATGAACCCGCCCGCGCCGGTCACCAGGACCGCCTTGCCTGCCAAGGTCGTCATCGTCACAAGCATCCCACGGCGTCCTGTGCGAGCGCGCTCAGTACCGTTGGCGCATGTCCCGGTGGACCGTTCCCCTCGCCGATGTCGTGGTGTCGGAGGACGACATCGCGGCGGTTGCCGACGTCTACCGCTCGGGATGGCTGAGCATGGGGCCGGAGACAGAGGCCCTCGAGCGGGAGTTCGCGGACTACGCCGGGGCGCGTCATGCGCTGGCCGTCGCCAACGGCACCGCGGGCCTGCACCTCATCTGCGCGGCCGCGGGCCTCGGGCCGGGCGACGAGGTCATCGTGCCGTCCATGACCTTCGTGGCCACGGTCAACGCGATCACGTACACCGGGGCGACGCCGGTCTTCGCCGACATCCGCGGCCTGACCGAGCCGTGGCTGGTCCCGGGCACCGTCGAGGCCGTGACGACGGCGCGCACCCGCGCGATCATGGCGATGGCCTACGGCGGACACCCGGGTGCAACGGCGGCGCTCGCCCAGCTCGCAGGGGAGCGCGGGCTCGCGCTGCTCGAGGACGCCGCCCACGCCGCCGGCTCACGCCTCGCCGGGCGGCACCTGGGCACCTTCGGCCTGGCCGGGGCGTTCAGCTTCTTCTCCAACAAGAACCTGGCCGTCGGCGAAGGCGGGATGGTGGTCACCGACGACGACGACATCGCCGCCCGCATGCGGCTCCTGCGCTCGCATGGGATGACGACGCTGACGTGGGACCGCCACCGCGGCCACGCGTCGGATTACGACGTCGTTGCCGTCGGCTTCAACTACCGCATCGACGAGCCGCGCGCGGCCCTCGCGCGCCGCCGGCTGGCCCGCCTCGATGCCGACAACGCCCGCCGCGCTGAACTCGACGCGCGCTACCGGGACCTGCTCAGCGACGCGGCCGGGCTCACGCTCGCGCTCGAGCCTCCGCCCGGCGCGCAGCCCGCCCACCACCTGTTCACGGTGGTCCTCGACGCGGGTGTCGAGCGGGCGGCGTTTCGCGAGGCGATGGCGGCGCGCGGGATCCAGACGAGCGTGCACTACCCGCCGGCGCACCGGCTCTCGGCTCACGCGCGCGCGATCGACCTGCCCGTCACCGAGGCCTACGGCGAGCGCGCCGTGACCCTGCCGCTGTTCGCGACGATGACGACCGGCCAGCAGGACGCCGTGGTGGGCGCCGTGCGCGACGCGGTCGGCGCGGCGCGCGCCGTCACAGGCGCACGATCGCCCGGTATCTGAAGACGCTCGTGGCCCTGTTGGCGGCGACGACGACGACCCTGAGCGTGAGCGTGGCGCGCCTGCGGCCGCCGGCGCGCAGCCGAGCCAGCTGCCTGCGGGCAACGTTGACGCGCACGACGTAGGTGCCGGCCCGATGCTTGACCCGCTTGCTGCCGACCACGCGCTTGCCCGAGAGCAGCTGTGCCTTGATCACCGAACGCCGGCTGATGCGCACGGTCGCCGACGCGTACCGCCGCCCTGAGCGGACACGCAGGAGCGCGGGCTTCTTGGGCACCGCGACCTTCGAGGCCTCGGAGGCGGGGATCGAGGGAGCGACCCCGGGGCTCGGCGTCGTCTGACCGCCGCCAGACGCCGACGCTCGACGGTTGGTGAATGCGCAGGTCTGCTCGACGTCGATCCCGTGGATCATGGTGACGCGGCCATTGGGGATGTCGAGCGCGAAGTCGCCTGGGCGCGGGCCCACGCACTGGATGTCGCCCACCTGCCAGCCCGCGGGGACGAGCGCTTGGACGGTGTACGTGCCAGGCCCGGGGCCGAAGCTCTTGTACTCGCCGTCGACGAGCGCGAAGTCGGGGACGAGCGGGGACTCCGTCGTCGAGGACAGCCGGTAGGTGATCGTAGTCGGATCGCCCGCCGGCTCGTTGTGGTTGATCACCCTCAGCGTGGCCTGCGCCGACGGCGCGGCGGCTCCCATGATCGCGAGGACGCATACCGCCAACGCCCCCCTCGCTGCAGACCGTCGTCGCTGCCGACCGTCCATCGCCCCATCGGTCATGCGCTTACTCTCACCTCGGACAGGCGCGCTGTCAACGTCGGCAGCGAACCCGACCCACCCGTTCGGGTCGTCTCGATCAGCCGACGGTCGCCACCAGCGGTTGCTCGAACCAAGGTCCGCTGCCGGACGTGCGCCATACGAGCCACCGTTCGTCGGAGTATCGGCGCCGTCCGCCGCCAATGAGGTTCGCCTGCGGCGTCACGGACCATCACTCGGCCAGGATGCCCCGCTCGTCGACATGGATCGTCGCGTTGTTCGCTGTGCTGCTGTTGGGGCTGCTCGCGGGCGCGGGCGCCGCCGAACCCGGTGGGCCGACCGCTCCGGGCTCGGCGTCGGTCACGCGGGTGATCGTCCGCTTTGCCGCTGACGCGTCGACGCAGGAGCGCGCCGACATGCGCGCGGCGGCTGACGTCAAGCGCGACGCGACACTCGTGCGCGGGCTCGAGCTCGTCGACCCCGAGCCCGGCGTCAGCGTCGGCGCCGCCGTCGCCGACCTCGAGCGCATGGACGGTGTCATCTACGCCGAGCCCGATCACGTGATCCGCCAGGCCGCCGTGCCGAACGACCCTCTGCTCTCCTACGAGTGGGACTTGACCGCCATCCGCGCCCCCGAGGCGTGGGACGTGACGACCGGGTCGGCACAGGTGACCGTCGGCGTGGTCGACACCGGGCTCGACGCGAGCCACCCGGACCTCGCCCCGAACCTGTGGACCAACCCGGGCGAGTCCGGCGGCGGGAGGGAGACCAACGGCCTCGACGACGACGGCAACGGCCGCATCGACGACGTCCACGGCTGGGACTACGTCGATAACGACGCCCAGCCTCAGGACGGCAACGGGCACGGCACGCACGTCTCGGGGACGATCGCCGCGCGCGGCAACGACGCCACCGGCGTGGCCGGGCTCAACTGGTCCTCGGCGATCATGCCCCTTCGCGTGCTCGCCGACGACGGCAGCGGCTACGTCTCCGACGCCATCAGGGCCTATACCTACGCGGCGCGCAACGGCGCGCGCGTGGTCAACGCCTCGCTCGGAGGGCCGAGCTTCTCGCGCGCCGAGCACGACGCCATCGCCGCCGCGCCGAACACGTTGTTCGTCGTGGCCGCCGGCAACGACGGCGCCGACAACGACGCGACGCCGGACTACCCGTGCGACTACGACCTGGCCAACGTCGTCTGCGTCGCCGCCAGCAACCACGACGACACGCTCGCCTCGTTCTCCAACTATGGGCCCGCCAACGTCGACCTCGCCGCGCCGGGCGTCGATATCGCCAGCACCTGGCCCGGCGGGCGCTACGCGCTGCTCGACGGCACCTCGATGGCGACCCCCCACGTCACGGGCGCGGCCGCGCTCCTGCTCGCGCATGACGGCACGCTCGACGCGGCGGGCCTGCGCGCCGCGCTGCTGAGCAGCGTGCACCCGATGGCCGCCCTTGCCGGTCGCGTCGCCACCGGCGGACGCCTCGATGTCGCCGCGGCGCTCTCGGTGCCCGCGCCCGCGCCCGCCCCGCCGCCGGCGCCCGTCGTCAGTGCACCCCCCGTCACCGTGCCCACCGCGGCGGCGTCAGTGGCCGATCGCCTCCCGCCCGGGGTCTCGCTACGCATCGACCGCGGCAGGCTGCGCACCGTCCGCGTCCGCGGCCTGCGCCTCGCGCTCGGCGTGTCGGAGGCCGTCCGCGCGAGCATCGACATCCGCATCGACGCCCGCATCGCCCGCCGCCTGCACCTGTCCTCGCGCACGATCGGACGCGCGATCACTCGCCTGGGGGCCGCGGGGCGCAAGACCGTCACCGTGCGCCTCTCGGCGCGCGCGGCGCGCGCCCTGCGCAGGACGGCGCGCCTGCGCGTCTTCGCCCACGCCGTCGCGGTCGACGCCGCGGGCAACCGCCGCAGCACCGAGCGCGCCAAGACGCTCGCGCGATGAGCGGTCCGGCGCCGGCGGCTGAGCCCCCGGGTAGCCCAGCCGCTCGGCGCCGCGAGGCTGCGACGACCTTCCTCGCCGCCACGGCCTCCGCCTGGCCCTGCTCCTGCTGATTACGCTCCGTTGGGAGTGGTGGGGACACTGCTGTGACCCGGCGCAGGCGCCGGCGTCACGAGCGGGAGCGCGTCAGCTCTGGCTCTTGATGACCGCGATGGTGGCCCCGGAGGAGACGGCGTCGCCCTCCTTGACCGCGAGCTCCGAGACCACGCCCGCCTTGTGGGCGGTGATCTCGTTCTCCATCTTCATCGCCTCGATGATGCAGACGAGCTGGCCCTCCTCGACGGTCTGCCCCGCCTCGACCAGCACCTTCCACATGTTGCCCTGCAGCGGCGAGACGAGCTCGTCGGCGCCCGCGCCGCCGCCGCTGTCGGCGCGCTGGGCGCGTTGGGGCTTGCGGGGGCCCGGCGGCGCGGTTCCGTTGGCGGGCGCGCCGGCGCCCGCGAACGGCGGTCCGATGACCCGGACGTCGAACTTGCGCCCGGAGACCTCGACCGTGTAGGTCTGCTCGACGCTCTCCTCGGCCTCTCCGCCGTCGGCCGCCGGCTTCTCGGCCTTCGGGAAGGCCAGCGTCTTGAGCCAGTCGCGATCCTCGAGCAGATCGCGGCACGTCTCACCGTCGGCCCACTGCCGGGTCTGCAGCAGCGCGACGTGGAAGGGGATGAGCGTCTTCAGGCCCCCGATCTCGTACTCGTCCAGCGCGCGCAGCATGCGGCGGGTGGCCTGCTCGCGATCGATGTCCCAGACGATGAGCTTGGCCACCATCGGGTCGTACATCGGCGTGATCTCGCTGCCCGCGCGCACGCCGCTGTCGACGCGCACGCCCGGTCCCGCGGGTTCGAAGTAGCTCGTGATCCTCCCCGGAGCGGGGGCGAAGCGCTTCGAGGCGTCCTCGGCGTTGATGCGGCACTCGATGGCGTGGCCGCGCAGCACCATGTCGTCCTGGGCCACGGTCAGGGGCTCGCCCGCCGCCGCGAGGATGCCCTCGCGCACGATGTCGATCCCGGTCACCATCTCGGTGACGCAGTGCTCGACCTGCACGCGCGTGTTCATCTCCAGGAAGAAGTACTCGCCGTCCTGCAGGAGGCCCTCGATGGTCCCGGCGCCGACGTAGTCCACGGCGCGCGCGGCCTCGACGCCGATCTGGCCGATGCGCTCGCGCATCTCATCGTCGACCGCCGGCGCCGGCGACTCCTCGATGACCTTCTGGTGGCGGCGCTGGACCGAGCAGTCGCGCTCGCCGAGATGGATGACGTTGCCGTGGCGGTCGGCGAGGACCTGGACCTCGACGTGGCGCGGGTCGGGCAGGTAGCGCTCGAGGTAGACGGTGGCGTCGGAGAAGAACTTCTCGCCCTCCCGCGCGGCGCCTTCGAAGGCGGCTTCGAGCTCGGACTCGTCGAGGGCGACGCGGAAGCCCTTGCCGCCTCCGCCGCCCGCCGCCTTGACCGCGACCGGGAAGCCGATGTCGTCGGCGATGAGCCGGCGGGCGTCGTGCACCGTCTCCACGGGATCGGTCGTCCCGGGCACGATGGGCACGCCGGCGGCCTTCATCAGCTCGCGGGCGCGCGTCTTGGAGCCCATCGCCTCGATCGCGCTGGCGGGCGGCCCGATGAAGGTGATGCCCGCGTCCTCGCAGGCCTTGGCGAACGGGGCGTTCTCGGCCAGGAAGCCGTAGCCGGGGTGCACGGCCTCGGCCCCGGACTCCTGGCAGACCTCGAGGATGCGCGCGACGTTGAGGTAGCTCTCGGCCGCCGTCGGGCCCCCGAGCAGGTACGCCTCGTCGGCGCGCTCGACGTGCAGGGCCTCCCGATCGAGCTCGGAGTAGACGGCCACGGACGCGATGCCCATCTCGCGCAGCGTGCGGGCGATGCGGATCGCGATCTCGCCGCGATTGGCGACCAGGACCTTCTCGAACATGCGATCGACAGCCTAGTTGAGCGCCAGTTCACGGCGCGGACGCCTTCGGGAGGCGTGCCGCTGCCGCGCCGCGCCCGAACAAGCGCCAACGTGCCAGGAGTGCCGCGGCGGCTCGGCTTGCGCAGGGTGGCGCCGCGCCGTGTTTCCTGCACCGGCGCACGAGGCAAGAACCAGGCCATGGAGGGTCAGCCCCGCGCTGCCGTGCTGCGCTCGCCGCCGCCCCGCCCCGCGCCCGCCGATCCGCGGCGTGAGGCACCGGCGCCGCGCTCGGCCCTGCGCGCGGAGATCCAGGCGCTGCGGGCCCTCGCGGTGGCGCTCGTGCTCGTCTACCACCTGTGGCCGGCCATGCTCCCCGGCGGCTTCGTGGGCGTCGACGTCTTCTTCGCCATCTCGGGCTTCCTCATCACCTCGCTGCTCCTGCGCGAAGCCGAGCGCAGCGGGTCGGTCTCGCTGCGCGCCTTCTGGGCGCGTCGCGCGCGGCGCATCCTGCCCGCCGCGCTGCTCACGTTGCTCGTGTGCGCCGTGGCCACCGTCGCGCTGGTGCCGCTGACGCGCTGGCAGCAGTTCTTCGCCGAGATCCGCGCCAGCACCGCCTACGTGCAGAACTGGCGGCTCGCCGACGACGCCGTGGACTACCTCGCGGCCGCCAACGCCCCCTCGCCGGTCCAGCACTACTGGTCGCTGGCGATCGAGGAGCAGTTCTACCTCGTGTGGCCGGTCCTGATCGCCGCGGCCCTGTGTGTCACGCGGGGGCGGCCGGCGCAGGCGCGCCGCCGAGCCGTCGCGGCGGTGCTGGCGGCCGGGACCGGGTTGAGCCTCGTGTACTCGATCGTCCAAACCACCGCCGCCCCGGCGGCCGCCTACTTCGTCACGCCCACGCGCGCCTGGGAGCTCGGGGCCGGCGCGCTGCTCGCCCTGGCGGCGCCCGTCGATCGAGGACCCACCGCCGCCCGGGCGACCCTGTCGTGGGTCGGGCTCGCGGCCATCGGCGTGGCGGCGCTCACCTACAGCCACGCGACGCCCTTCCCGGGCCACGCGGCCCTGCTGCCGGTGCTCGGAGCGCTCGCGGTCATCCGCGCCGGCACGCCCGAGGCGCGCTGGTCGCCGGCACGCCTCATGACGCCGCGCCCGGTGCAGTTCCTCGGCGACGTCTCCTACTCGGTCTACCTCTGGCACTGGCCGCTGATCGTCTTCGCCCCCTTCGTCGTCGCCGCCGACGGCACCCTCACCAGGCTCGCGATCGCCGCCCTCAGCATCCTCGCGGCATCGCTCACCAAGCGGCTCGTCGAGGACCCGGCCCGCAACGCTGCGGTGCTGACGACGCGCGGGGCGGGCTGGACGTTCGCCGCCGCCGGCGCGGCCACCGCCGCGATGCTCGCCTTCACGGCTGCGGCCGGGTCGCACGTCACGCACCAGATCCGCGCCGAGGAGCGGACGACCGAGCGCGTGCTCGCCGCCCGTCCCAGCTGCTTCGGCGCCGCCGCGCGCGACCCCCGCCGCCGGCCGTGCCAGAACCGCCTCAGGGACACGGTCGTGCCCACGCCGCTGCAGGCGGCCGAGCGCAACAACAGCCCGTGCGACGTGATCGAGCGCGCCTCCACCGTCACGCTGTGCGCCTTCGGGCCGCGGCGCTCGCATCCCGCGCGCACGGTCGCCCTCGTCGGCGACAGCCACGCGGTCCACTGGCGGCCCGCGTTCGAGCGCATCGCCCAGGTGCGCCGCTGGCGCGGCCTCTCGATCACGCGCAGCGGCTGCCCGCTGTCGAACGCCGCGCCGGACCTGCAGGGTCGCGCTCGGGCGCGCTGCCTGCAGTGGAGGCGCGAGGTGCCGCGGTGGCTGGCGGCCCACCGCGAGGTGCGCACGGTCTTCGTCGCCCAGCACTCAGGCAGCCGGAGCACCGCGCGCGGCGGGCGGGACGCGTTCGCCGCCCAGGTCGCCGGCCTGCGCAGCGCGTGGCGCAGTCTGCCGGCGTCGATCGAGCACGTCGTCGTCCTGCGCGATACGCCCACCATGCCCGGCGCGACGCCGACCTGCGTCGAGCAGGCGATCGCGGAGCATCGCAGCGCGGCGACGGTGTGTGACGCGCCGCGCAGCGCCGCCCTGCCGCCCGACCCGGCGGTGGCGGCCGCTCGGGCGGAGACGGCGCGAGTGCAGTCGATCGACCTCTCGCGCTACTTCTGCGACGCGTCGCGCTGCGCGCCGGTCATCGGCGGGGTCCTGGTGTACAAGGACGTCGAGAGCCATCTGACCGACGTCTACGCCGCCACGCTGGGCCCTGTCCTGCGCCGACAGATCGACGCGCTGATGAGCGGCTGGCGCTAGCGGTCGGAGCGGTGCGCTATTCCTAGTCGCGTGCGGATCGCCGGGATCGTTTCGCTGCTGGTGGCCGGGGTCGTCGCCTGGGCGTGCCCGGCGGCCCCCGCGGCGCAGGGCCGCGTGCTCGTGGTCGGCGACTCACTTGCCGTGGGAATGCGCCCTTTCCTGATCCCCATGCTCGGCGACCGCGAGATCGTCTGGAACGCTCGCACGGGTCGGACCACGCCGCAGGGCCTCGAGGTGCTCCGCGCGACCGCGCCGCAGGTCGCGCCCACGACGGTCGTCGTCAGCCTGGGCACGAACGACGGCGCGGATCCTGAGCGCTTTGCCAGTCGCATCCGCCGCGTCCTGCTCACCCTGCCCCCCGGCGCGTGCGTGGTCTGGCCAACGATCATCCGCCCGCCCCGCAAGGGGCCGTACGCCGCGCTCGACCGCGTGCTGCGCGCGCGGGCGCGCCGCGACCCGCGCTTCGTCGCGCCCAGCTGGGACTACGCGGTGCTGCGAGGCAGCGTGCGGCTGCCCGACGGCGTCCACCCGGACGACTTCGGCTTCCTGTACCGCAGTCGCATGATCGTCAGGGCAATCCGGAACGAATGCGACGACCAGCATCGGGCTTGAAGCCGCGTGTGCTCGAGCGCAGCGCCGAGCTCGACCTCGCCCAGACGCCCGTCGTCGACGGGCGGGCGATGGCGGTCGTGGGCGAGGGCTCGCGGACGGTCATCCCGGCGGCGCTCACGTGGGTGGCGCGCGACCCGCCCGCCGCGCTCGAGGTGGCGCTCGTGGTCCGGGCGCTCTATCGCTCGCCGGCGCTCGATCGCCTGCTCGGCGCCGCGCATCGCCTCGATGCGCAAATAATGGACACCGGCTACGCGCGCCGCACGGCGGTCGCCCCGCGCCGTTGAGCAGTTCTGAAGAAGAGCTTTCACAGGGACCCGGCTAGCATCGTCTGGTGCCCTCCACCTCTCCCGCCGCCTCGTCTCAGAGCTCTCGCTTCGTCCGCCTGGCCCGCGTGTGCAACCGTCACCGCTGGCGGACCTTCCTCGTCTGGCTGTTGGCCCTGGTCGTCGTCCAGGTCATCGCCTCCAGCGTGGGGGTCAAGCAGATCTCGAGCTTCCGGCTGCCCGGGACCGAGAGCCAGCGCGCCTATGACCTGCTCGCCCAGCACTTCCCCGCGGCGAAGGGCGACACCGACCAGCTCGTCTTCAAGGCGCGCACGGGCACGCTGAAGGACCCCGCGGTCAAGGCGCGCATCGACGCCGCGCTCAAGAAGGTCGCCGCCCAGCCCAGCGTCGCCGCCGTGCAGAGCCCATTCTCCTCCGGAGGTCAGCTGACCAAGGACGGGCGCATCGGCGTCGCCAACCTGACCTACAAGAAGAGCACCAACGACATCAAGCCGGCGCCCCTCGAGAAGGTCGAGAACGCGGCCTTCACGGCGCGCAGCCCGCAGCTGCAGGTCGAGCACGGAGGGCCCGGCGCCGAGGTCGTGCGCTTCGAGAACAGCCAGGGCCCGTCGGAGTTCTTCGGGATCATCGCCGCGGCGATCGTCCTGCTCATCACCTTCGGCTCGCTCGTGGCCGCCGGGCTGCCGCTGATCGCGACGCTGCTGGCCCTCGGCGCGACGCTCGGCGTCATCACGCTGATCAGCCACGTGGTGGACACGCCGGACTTCGCCACCCAGCTGGCCTCCCTGATCGGCCTGGGCGTCGGGATCGACTACTCGCTGTTCGTGGTCACGCGCTACCGCGCGGAGGTGCGCAACGGTCTCGATCGCGACCGGGCCGTGGAGATGGCGATCGACACCGCCGGGCGCACGGTGATGTTCGCCGCCATCACGGTCGTCATCGCCCTGCTCGGGCTGCTGCTGCTCGGCCTGAGCTTCATGCACGGCGTGGCCCTGGGCGCGGCCACCGCGGTCCTCGCGACGATGCTCGCGGCCCTGACCATCATCCCGGCGCTCATCGGCGGGTCGGGCAACTTCATCGACGGCGTGCTGCACGAGTTCGACGAGCGCGGCGGCTTCCGCTTCTGGCGGACCCAGCGCCGCCTGCCGCTTCCCGGCCACGACTGGCGTTCGCGACGCGCCGTCCGTCGGGACCGCAAGCGCGCCGAGGGCGCGGGCTGGGAGCGGTGGTCGCACATGGTCCAGCGCCGCCCGTGGATCGCGGCCGCCGTCGCGCTGGCGGTGCTCATTGGCCTCGCGCTGCCTGCGACCAACCTGCGCCTGGGCTCCAGCGACGCGGGCGTCGACCCGCCCGGCACCACGCCCCGCAAGGCCTACGACCTGATCGCCGAGGGCTTCGGCGCCGGCACCAACGGGTCGTTCCTGCTCGTCGCCCAGCTCGCCGAGAAGGGCGACAAGGCGGTGGCGCAGCAGATCGCCGGCGCGGTGCGCGCCGACACGGACTTCACCTTCGTGGCCCCGCCCGCGCTCTCTCCCGACGGCCAGGTGGCCACGATCAGCGCCTACCCGCGGACCGGACCTCAGGAGGCGGCCACGACCGACACGCTCAAGCGGCTGCGCGACGATGTCGTGCCCGCGGTCGAGGCCAAGACCCGAGCACGCGTGGAGGTCGGCGGGTTCACGGCGTCCAACGAGGACTTCTCGCGCGTCGTGGCCGACAAGCTGCCGCTGTTCGTCGGCGTCGTGGTCCTCTTCAGCGCGCTGCTGCTGCTCGCCGTGTTCCGCTCGCTGATCATCCCGGTCAAGGCGGCGATCCTGAACCTGCTCTCCATCGGGGCCGCGCTCGGGTTCGTGACCCTGATCTTCCAGGACGGCCACGGTGCCGGGATGCTCGGCATCGGCACGGGGCCGATCGAGTCGTTCGTCCCGGTGTTGATGTTCGCCATCGTGTTCGGGCTGAGCATGGACTACGAGGTGTTCCTCATCTCCCGGGTGCACGAGGAATGGGAGCGCACGGGCGACGCCTCGGGCTCGGTCGCCCGTGGCCTTCAGACCACGGGCAAGGTGATCACCGCGGCCGCCTCGATCATGATCCTCGTCTTCGCCTCCTTCGCCCTGGGCGACGACCGCATCATCAAGCTGTTCGGAATCGGGCTGGCCAGCGCGGTCTTCTTCGACGCAGTGATCATCCGCTGCCTGCTCGTCCCGGCGCTGATGGAGATCTTCGGCCGCCACGCCTGGTGGCTGCCCTCCTGGCTCGACCGCCGGCTGCCGCGCCTGGCCATCGAGGCCCCGCACGAGCGCCATCCGGCGCCGACCGCCGAGCCCGTGCCCGATCCGGCCTAGTCCAGGCGCCGCTCGGCGGCCCAGCGCGACAGCTCGTGGCGGTTGGAGAGCTGGAGCTTGCGCAGCACCGCGGACACGTGGGCCTCGACCGTCTTGGCCGAGATGCCCAGCCGCAGCGCGACCTCCTTGTACATGTAGCCGCGCGCGATGTGGCGCAGGACCTCGCGCTCGCGCGCGGTGAGCTGGTCGAGCTCGGCGTCGGCGCCCGGCCCGGCCGGCGGGGCGTTGCCGGCGAAGGCGTCGAGCACGAAGCCGGCCAGGCGGGGGGAGAAGACGGCGTCGCCCGCCTGCACGCGCGCGATCGCGTCGAGCAGGTCGTCGGTGGCGATGTTCTTCGTCACGTAGCCGCGCGCGCCGGCGCGGATGGTGGCGATGACGTCCTCGGCCGCATCGGAGGCCGAGAGGGCCAGGAAGAGCGTGTCGGGCGCCTCGTCGGCGGCGCCGCGGATGACCGCCACGCCCCCGCCGTCGGGCATGTGGACGTCGAGCAGCACGACGTCGGGGCGCTGCGCGACGACCAGCGCGACGGCGTCGGCGACGCTCGCGGCCTCGCCGACGAGCTCGACGTGGCCCTCGAGCTCGGCCCGCACGCCCGCGCGGAAGAGCCCGTGGTCGTCCACGATCGCGACGCGCGTCATGCCGCTCCCGGGATCGTGAGCTCGACCTCGGTCCCGGCGCCGGGCGCCGAGTGGATCGCGGCCCGCCCGCCGTGGCGGGCCATCCGCCCGACGATCGACTCGCGCACCCCGCGGCGATCCGCGGGGACGGCGGCCGGGTCGAAGCCCGGGCCGCGGTCGCGGACGAAGACCTGCAGCACGTCGTCGGACGCCTCGGCGTAGACGTCGACGGGTGAGCCGCCGCCGAACTTCGCCGCGTTGACCATCGCCTCGCGCGCGGCGGCCACCAGCGCCTCGCCGCGGCCGTCGAGCGCCCGGTCTCCGACGACGACGATCTCGACCGGCACGCCGTGGGCGCGCTCGACCTCGCCGGCCACCGCCTCCAGCGCTGCCGCGAGGCGGTCGTGGTCGCCCTCGCGCCCTGCGAGCCATGCGCGCAGCTCGCGCTCCTGGGTGCGGGCCAGCGCGGCCACCGCGCGCGGGTCGTCGGCGCGCTTCTGCACGAGCGCCAGCGTCTGTAGGACCGAGTCGTGCAGGTGCGCCCCCATCTCGGCGCGCGCCTGCGAGCGGATGCGCTCCTCGCGCTCGGCGGCCAGCGAGCGCACGAGCCGGATGGCCCACGGCCCGAAGATGATGCCCAGCACGATCGCCAGCACGAGTACGGCGAGGACGACGTCGCGCGCAGCGGTCAGCGCGTGGGTGGTCGAGAGGAAGACCAGGCCGGCGGCGATCACCAGCGTCGCGCCGACGCCGTTGCGCGAGAGGACCTCGGTGCGCTCGCGGCGCTCCTCTTCGGGCGCCGGCGGCTGCTCGGGTGCCGGTACCGGCGCAGGGCGCAGCGAGTGGCGCCACAGCATCCCGGCGCCCGCGGCCAGCAGGACGACGGGCCAGACGATGACGTCTGAGAACCAGATCCCGAGCGCGCGCATGGCGAGCAGGAAGGCCAGCGTCACGAGGCCCATCCCGATGGCGACCTCGATCGCGCCGCGCCCGCGGGGGACGCGCCGCGCCCAGGCGGCGGCGCGGCCGTCGGGAGTGCCGTCGTCGACGGGCACGAGGACCCAGGCGAGGCCGTAGAGGACGATCCCCACGCCGCCGGCGGTCGCCGCCGCCACGAAGACGATGCGCACGATCAGCGGATCGATGCGCAGGTGGCGGCCGATCCCGGCGCAGACGCCGCCGACGAGCCGGTGCGCGTGGTCTCGTCGCAACGGCTCGCGGCGCGGCGCGGCGGTCTGGGTGGCGCCCATGTCGCCTTCGATCATGCCAGCCGCCGCGGGCCCTCAGTCGCGGCGCGTCAGCCCGGCGGCGAGCAGGATGTCGCCGACCAGGAAGCAGGCGAGCGGAGCGAAGGCCGCGAAGCTGAGGTCGATCGCGTCGAGCGCGTCGGCCAGCAGCACGGCCCCGAGGACGACGAGGCCGACACCGGCGACGAGGGCCGGCAGGTCGGGGCGCCGGGCGTTCATGCGCACGCCTCGTTGCCCGGCGCGCGCTTCCAGCGCTCGTGCTCGTTGTGGTGGACGATGAGGCCGCCGATCCCGATGTCGCCGTCGACCACGACGCGCGGCGTGCCCGCGGGAGCGCTGCGCTCGTCGGTCCAGTTGGTGTCGATGCCGCCGCCGTCGCGATTGAAGACCGACGTGCCCCCGATGCCGACGTGGCTGGTGGTCGACACGCACACGCCGGGCGCGACGAGCAGCTCGGCTCCGCCGACGCCGAGGCGGATCTTGATGCGGTGATCGCCTGGGGTCAGGCGCGCGTCGCGCAGGTCGACGACCAGATGTCCGACGCCCAGGCGATAGGAGTCGTGCACCTCGGCGGTGCTGGCCGGGCGGTACGTGACCTCGCCCGTGCCGCCCCTGACGTCGAGGTCCGCCGCGGCGACCACGCCGGCGGGGAGCGCGACGGCCAGGGCCGGGAGGATCAGCCAGCGCGCCCAGGATCCGGCGAAGGCGCCGGCGATGAGGGCCAGGCCGGCGGCGATGACGATGCCCGCGACGACGCCGTTGCCACCCGCCGCCGAGGCCCAGGCCGCGCCGATGGCGAGGACGATGCAGACCGCGATGAGGGCGACGCCGAGCGCCATGGCACGCAGGACCGCGCGTGCGTCCCCTTGAGGGCGCTGACCGGAAGCCACCCGCCAGACGAAGAGGCCCGCCAGGGCGACGAAGCCGAGCGGCACGAGCCCCCAGCCTGGTCCCCACCCGCCGCGAAAGGGGGCCACCACCCCGACGGCCACGACGAGCAACACGACGCCGGCGATGGCCAGGCCGCGGTTGGGCGCCTCGCCCGGCTGCCCGCCCTCGCCCTCCTTGGGGATGAGCAGCACGGCGGCCACGTAGGCCAGCAGGCCCGCGCCGCCCAGGAAGGCCAGCGCCACCGCGCCGACCCGGACCAGGACGGGGTCGATGTTGAAGTAGCGCGCGATGCCGCCGCAGACGCCGGCGATGACGCGGTCGTCGCGGGTGCGGTACAGGCGCCGCGTCGGCGGGACGGCGGCGGTGGGCGGCTCGCTCGCGGGCTGCTCGGTCGCCGGCTGCTCGGGGCCGGGCTGCTCGGTCGCCGGCTGCTCGGGGCCGGGCGGCTCGGTCGTCGGCTGCTCGGGGCCGGGCTCGTTCGTCGGCCGCTCGGGGCCGGGTGGCTCGCTCGCCGGCTGCTCGGGGCCGGGCTCGTTCTCGTCGGGCGGAGTCTGGTCGGTCATGGTGAGGACAGGATCGTCCGCCTCACTGCTCCGCACCATTGGGAATGGCCCCTAGGGGGCGTCCCTGAGCTCGTTACGGGGCGGCGTGCCGTCCGCCGCGGGCGGACGGCCGCGAGACGAGCCCCGCCTCACCCCGGCGCCGCGGGCACGATGGCCGCGCGGCGCCGGGGGAGGATGGCTTGCGTGGGGTGGCTAGCGGCGGCCGCCTCCGCCCGACCTCGACGCCGCCAGCGCGTTGACGACGCCGTCGCCGTAGAACCCGTTGAAGGCCGGCGTGCCGACGCACGTCGCGTCGAACACCCCGGGGTTGCTCGGGTACACGAACGGCTCCTGGGCCGGACATGGCGTGTCGGTGGCCGTGCGGCGGAGCACCTGCTCGACCTTGTCCGGGTTCATGGTCAGCCCGCCGTGGACCCAGTCGCGCTTGCCCTTCTCCGCGACGATGAGCGCCGCGACGCCGACCGCGTGCGGCGACGCCATCGACGTGCCCTGGATCCACTGATAGAGCGCGCACACGCCGTTGGCGCAGTTGCGCACCAGCGGCACGGAGCGAGGCACGACGGTGCCGGGGTTGCTCGCGTCGCACAGCGTCGTGCCGTTCGGCACGCCGTTGGCGTCGACCTCCCCGCACGCCTGCGCCACGTTCAGCGGGTAGGCGGCGAGGATCCGGTTCTCCGGCGCGTTGTACTGCGGCGTCCCGAAGAACTCGTGGCTGTCGCCGCCCGGTGCCGCGACGACGATCTGCTCGACGCCGTAGTTCGAGTAGAACGCCTTGCGCGGATACGGCGACGACGCGGGGTTGACCGGGCCGACCGAGGAGACGTCGAGCACGTGCGGCGCCTCGCTCGGCATGCTCAGGCAGCCGTTGTCGATGGTGCGCTCATGCGCCGCGTCCGGCGGGAAGTCCGGGCTCGAGTCGTCGAACGTCGGGTTGCCGAGGTCCGTCCACTCGTTGCCCGCGGCCGCGATCAGGGTCACCCCGTGGCGATGCGCGAAGTTCACCGCGCGCGTGGTGGCCTCGATGATCATGCGCTGCTGCTCCTGCTGCTCGGGCGAGTCGGCCGGGTTGCTCGTGCAGTTGAACAGCCAGGGGTCGATGTAGAACGACATGTTGACCACGTCGATGCCGACCTTGCCTGCGTAGGTCAGCGCGTCGACCGTCGGCTGGACGAGGAAGTACCCCGTGTCCTGGCCGGCGCGGATGTTGACGAGATCGACCTTCGGAGCGACACCGGCCATCCCGAGGCCGTTGAGGGGCGAGCCGATGGTGCTGGCCACGTGCGTGCCGTGGCCGTCGTCGTCCTCGTCGTTGGGGTCGACGCAGCTCGGGTGCTCGCAGGGCCCGTCGTCGATGCCCGGATCGGAGTTGTCGACCGTGAAGTTGCGGCTCAGGAACCGGTCGAAGTTCGGCGCGATGTCCGGGTGCTTGCCGTCGACGCCCGTGTCCATGATGCCGACGCGGACGGCGTGGCTGCCCTGATCGAAGGCGTAGGAGCCCGTCGGGGTGGCGCCGATGAGCTGCATGTCCCACTGCAGCCCCGAGAGCGGGTCGCCGTTGACCGGGCGCGGCCGCGGGCCGTTGCCGTGGAAGTTGCCGCGCTCGGACTCGACGTCACGCCACGATGGCTTCGTCGAAGCGCCGGGCACGTGGCCGATGGCCTGGTTGCGCGCGGCGCCCTCGATCGCCGCCTTGCCGTCGGCCTTCTTGGCGAAGCTCGGATCGCTCGACTGCACCGTCGCCACGCCGACGTCGGTGTTCTCGGAGACGATCGTCCCGCCGGCGTCGCGGATCGCCTGATGGGCGGCGGCGGTGCTCGCGCCCGACTCGTAGACGACCACGTACTGATCGGCGCTGGCGGCGGACGCGCCGACCAGCACCACCGCCCCGGCGATTGCGCCCGCGCGGCAGAGGACCTTCTGCATACTGGCCCTACCTCTCCTGGTGTGAATGTGGACAGAGAGGCGCGGCACGTACCCCCGCGCCATCGCTTTATGCCGACGTTATATCCGACCGCGTGTCGGGGGTCGGCTGAGGTTCGGCCCATCGCGAGGGCAGCGCCGCGAAGAAGCGCCAGATCTCCTCAGCGCCGTCGATGCCGATGCCCGGCGGGCCGCCGAGCGGCGGCCAGGCGTGACGCCCGTCCTCGATGCGCAGGTGTGCCACCCGCACCCCCGCGCGGCACGCGGGCCAGTCCAGGCGCACGACATGGGGATCGATGCGCCGCGCGCGAGGGTGCGCCCGGCAGCCCTCGCGTCGCGCCCAGGCGGCCATGACGTCGCGCACCCGGCCGTCGTGGTCGGGGCCGCGCCCGCGGTAGGAGACGATCTGGTCGGAGGTCCCGTGCGTGTCGATGATCGAGATCGGCCGCGCCGGATGGCAGACAGGGAGGTCGCGGGTGCCGCCCGAGACCGGGGCGATCGCCAGCAGGCGGTCGGCGAGCTCGCAGCCGGCGGCGTACGTCATCCGCCCGCCCGACGAGATCCCCGTGACGAGCACGCGACCGCGATCGACGCACTGGGTCCGCATCACCGCGTCGAGCGTCGCCCGCAGGTAGCGCAGGCCGCTGCGCGGGTCGTCGGGCTCGGGGTAGCGCCAGAAGCCGCGAGCGCGCCAGGACATGGGGTAGGCGATGACGAAGTGGTGCTCGTCGGCCACCTGGGTGAAGCCGCTCTCGCCCTCGAAGCCGCGGGCGTCCTGGCCGGCGCCATGCAGTCCGAGGACGAGCGCGACGCGCGCGCCGGCTCGCAATCCCTCGGGCACGTGGACGATGACCGCCGGCGTCCGGGCCAGGACGTGCAGGCTGTGGTCCCCGGCGCGCGGCGCGACCGCGCACGGGTCCCCGGCGGGCGCCGCGGCTGCGCGCCGGGGCGCCGACGTCGGCGCCGACCGGCTCGTCGGCCCTGCGCCGCCGCACGCGGCGAGGCACAGCGCCACCAGCAGTACGGCCGCCCCGCGCATCGGGGACGACGCTACCCCAGGGCGGGTGGGGACGGCTTACGCCGCCGTGATCATGCCCGCGCCGACAGTGTCGTTCGTCGCCTCGTCGATGAGGATGAACGAGCCGGTGGAGCGGTTGTGGGCGTACGGGTCGAAGGCGAGCGGCTTGGAGGTCCGCAGGCGCACGCGGCCGATGTCGTTGAGGGCCAGCTCCGAGGGCGCGGGCTCGCGGCCCAGGGTGCCGAGCTCGACGCGGTCCTCGAGCGCCTCGACGATCGCGCGCGCCGTGTGGGTGGCGTGCTTGATCGCGTAGCGCCCACCGGCGCGCAGCGGCGCGTCGGCCATCCAGCACACATCGGCGGTCAGGTCGCGGGCGAGGGCCGGGCGGTCGCTGGGGCCGCAGATCAGGTCGCCGCGCGAGACGTCGAGCTCGTCGGCCAGGCGCACGGTGACGCTCATCGGCGGTATGGCCGCGTCCAATGGGCCATCGAACGTGTCGATCGAGGCGATCGTGCTCGTGCGCTCGGAGGGCAGGACGAGCACCTCGTCGCCGGGGCGCAGCACGCCGCCGGCGACCTGCCCGGCGTAGCCGCGGTAGTCGCTCTCGCCGTTGCGGATGACGTACTGCACGGGGAAGCGCAGCTCGGACAGGTTGCGGTCGGCCTGCGCCTCGACGGTCTCGAGGTGCTCGAGCAGGGGCAGGCCCCCGTACCACGGCGTCGCCTCCGAGCGCTCGACGACGTTGTCGCCCCGCAGCGCGCTGATCGGCACGAAGGCGGTGTCGCGCACCGCGAGCTGCGAGCGGAAGGCGCAGAAGTCGCGCACCACCGCGTCGAAGGCCTCCTCGGAGTACTCGACGAGGTCCATCTTGTTGACCGCGACGACCAGGTGGGGGATCCCGAGCAGCGACGCGATGAAGGCGTGTCGGCGCGTCTGCTCGACGACACCGCTGCGCGCGTCGACGAGCACGATGGCCAGGTCAGCGGTCGAGGCGCCGGTGACCATGTTGCGCGTGTACTGCACGTGGCCCGGCGTGTCGGCCAGGATGAAGCTGCGCCTGGCGGTGGCGAAGTAGCGGTAGGCGACGTCGATCGTGATGCCCTGCTCGCGCTCGGCGCGCAGGCCGTCCGTCAGGCGCGAGAGGTCGAGCTCGCCGTCGCGCCCGCGCAGGTCGTCGAACTGGTCGGCGAGGATCGCCTTGGCGTCGTGGAGCAGGCGGCCGATGAGCGTCGACTTGCCGTCGTCGACCGACCCCGCCGTGGCCAGGCGCAGGAGGTCGGAGCTCGAAGGAGCGCTGCCGTTGCTCGCGCTCAGAAGTACCCCGCCACCTTGCGGTCCTCCATCGCGGCCTCGGAGACCTTGTCGTCCGCGCGCGTCTCGCCACGCTCGGTGATCCTGGTCGCGGCGATCTCGGCCACCACGTCCGCCATGGCGAGCGCGGTCGAGGCGACGGCGCCGGTGCACGACATGTCGCCCACCGTGCGGTAGCGCACGCTCTCGGTGAACGGCCGCTCGCCGTCGAGGAACTGCACGTGCTCGGAGACCGCGTAGAGCATCCCGTCGCGGCGGAAGACCTCGCGCTCGTGGGCGAAGTAGATCGAGGGCACCTCGAGGTCCTCGGCCTCGATGTACTGCCACACGTCGAGCTCGGTCCAGTTCGAGAGCGGGAAGACGCGGACGTGCTCGCCCTTGCGGGTGCGCCCGTTGTAGAGGTTCCACAGCTCGGGACGCTGGCCCTTGGGGTCCCAACCGCCGAAGTCGTCGCGGAAGGACATGATGCGCTCCTTGGCGCGCGCCCGCTCCTCGTCGCGGCGCGCGCCGCCGAAGGCCGCGTCGAAGCCGTGCTCGGCGATGGCGTCCAGCAGCGTCGTCGTCTGCAGGCGATTGCGCGACGCGCGGGGCCCGGTCTCCTCGACCACCCGGCCGGCCTCGATCGAGTCCTGCACGCTGGCCACGATCAGGCGCTCGCCGAGCTCCGCCACGCGGCGGTCGCGGAACTCGATGACCTCCGGGAAGTTGTGGCCGGTGTCGACGTGCATGAGCGGGAAGGGAAAGCGCGCCGGGCGGAAGGCCTTCTCGGCCAGGCGCAGGAGCACGATCGAGTCCTTGCCGCCGCTGAAGAGCAGCACCGGGCGCTCGAGCTCGGCAGCCACCTCGCGCATGACGTGGACGGCCTCGGCCTCCAGCGCCTGCAGGTGGGTCAGCTTCACGTCGGTCAGCTTCATGCGGTGGCCACCTCGGGGGCCCGCGCGCGCAGGCGCACGATGGCGAACGCGATCAGCCCGACCAGCGCCGGGACGGCGACGATCGTCCACCTCGGGATGTCCACGCCGGCCTTGCTGACGACGCCGAGCGCGGACCCGAGCAGCACGCAGCCGAGCGTGGGTCGCAACGCCCCCGCGGGGACGCGCGGCAGCAGCGCGGTCCCGACCCACACCCCGGGCAGCGAGCCGGCCAGGATGTTGGCCATCAGGGTCAGGTCGACGTTGCCGACCAGAAGGTGCGCCAGGCCGGCGGCCCAGAGCATCAGGGCGGCGTGGAAGACGTCGGTGCCGACCACGCGGTGCGGCGTCAGGCGGAAGACCACGATCAGGGCCAGCCCGACGAGCGCGCCGGAGCCCACCGACGTCATGCCGAGCACGACGCCGAGGACGAGCCCGATCCCCGCGGCGCCGGCCTTGGCGGCGCTCGTGAGCACCACTGTGTGGCGCTCGCGCGGCACGCCGAAGAGCGAGCGCCCGAGCACGGTGAAGGCGACGACGAACAGCGCGACCGCGACGAGCGCGAGCAGCGTCGAGTCGAAGCCGTCGCCGTAACGGTCGTGCAGGCGGTCGACGAGCAGGACGCCGGCGATCGAGCCCGGCACCGAGCCGACCGCCAGCCACTTCGACACGCCCAGGTCGACGGTGCCCGAGCGCAGATGGCGCCAGCCGCCGACGGTCTTGGTGATCGCGCCGTAGGCGAGGTCGGTGCCGATCGCGACCACCGGCTGCACGCCGGCGAAGAGGATGAGCAGCGGCGTCATGAGCGACCCGCCGCCGATTCCGGTCAGGCCGATGAGGACCCCGACGCCGAGGCCGAAGCAGATGACCAGCGGGTCGATCACGCCACGTGCAGCCCGCACTCGACCTTGTCGGTGCCGGCCCAGCGCCCGTCGCGGCCGGTCCCGGGCTGGGTGCAGGGCGCGCAGCCGATCGAGGCGTAGCCCTGGTCGTGCAATGGGTGGTAGGGCAGGTCGCGCTCGTGGATGCGCTTCCACAGGTCGCGCTCGGTCCAGTCGGCCAGCGGGTTGTACTTCCACATCGAGCGCTTGTCGTCGAACTCGACGAACTGCGCGTTGGCGCGGGTGGCGGCCTGCTCGCGGCGGATGCCGGTGATCCACGCGTCGGCGCCGGAGAGCGCGCGCTCGAGCGCCGCGACCTTGGCGTCGCCGCAGCAGTGCTCAGGCCCGGTCCACGGACCCGTCGCGTCCTGCACCTCGACGTGCACGCCGAAGCGCTCCTCGAAGGCGCGCCAGGTCTGCAGCGTCTCGGGGAAGAGCACGCCGGTGTCGATGGTCACCACGCGCGCGTGCGGCGCCGCGCCGAGCAGCTCGTCGAGGATGACCGACTCCTCCTTCTGAAACGAGCACAGGAACACGAGCTGCTCGTGCTCGGCCGCCTTGGCCAGGGTGTCGGTCAGACCGCGCATTCGCCCTCGCCACGCTGCACGACGAAGGGCACCTTGCGCTCCCAGTCGATGAAGTGCTCCATGGTGCCCAAGCCGAACTCGACGGGCAGCGCCAGCTCGCGGACCTCGTCCTCGAAGGCCTTGGTCCCGACGCGGCCGGCGAAGGCGTTGAACTCCTCGCCCTCGGCGCGGTCGCGCTCGTAGAAGCGGATCCAGCGCTCGACCGCCTCGGGCACGCGCTTGGCCGGCAGGCGGACCTTCAGGCGCTGGCCGTAGACGATGTCGCCGCCCTCGTAGTTGCCGGCGATGTGCGCGACGTAGGCCGGGATCGTGTGCTCGCCGGCCTTGATCGAAGCGCCGTAGAACCCGATGTTGGCGATGTGGTGCTGGCTGCAGCCGTTGGGGCAGCCGCTCATCTTGATGTGCAGCCTGCGCGTGAGCGGGTCGGTGATCTGCATGTCCTCCAGGCGCGCCCGCACCGCGGCGTTGAGGCCCATGGACGAGGTGATGCCGAGCTTGCAGGAGTCGGTGCCCGGGCACGAGACGACGTCGCCGACCTCGTCGACGCCGGGGTCGCCGAGGCCCAGGGCGCGCAGCGCCTCCCAGACCTCGTAGACGGTCTCGTCGCGCACCCAGCGCAGCAGCAGGTTCTGGTGCACGGTGGTGCGCACCCAGCCGCCCGAGTACCGGCGGGCGAGGTCGGCCAGCGCGCGCAGCTGCTCGGGGCTCAGGTCGCCGCGCGGGACGTGGACCTGGACGGCCGAGAAGCCCTCCTGGCGCTGGGCGGTGACGTTCGAGGCGCGGAAGCGCTCGAACTCCGAGCCGTCGCCGTTCGGCGAGGCGTACGAGGACGGCACGCCGGGCGCGCGGTCGGCCTCGTCGACGTCCAGGCGCAGGCCCGCGACGTCGAACTCGCGCTCCGAGACCCAGTCGCCCCGGCGCTCCTCGTCGACGAGCTTGCGCATCTCGTCGATGCCGATCTTGTCGACGAGGACCTTGATCCGGGCGCGCGCGCGATTGACGCGCAGCCAGTCCTGGCGGTCGAAGATGCGGAAGACCGCCTCGGCCACCTCGAGGTACTCGCCGTCGTCGAGGCCGACGAAGTCATAGAGCGTCGGCGCGACGCGCGGCATGATCGACGTGCCGCCGCCGACGCGCACCTCGACGCCGCGCCGGCCGTCGCGCTCGCGGGCGATGAAGGCGATGTCGTGGATGCCGGTCAGCGCGCGGTCCTCGGGCGAGGCGTCGAAGGCCGTCTTGACCTTGCGCGGCATGAGCTGCGTCGTCGGGTGGCGCACGAAGTAGCGCACGTAGGCGCCCGCGTACGGGGTGAGGTCGAAGAGCTCGTCGGGCGCCACGCCGGCCCACGGGTCGCCGGTGACGTTGCGCACCGTGTTGCCGCAGCCCTCGCGGCTCGACAGCCCCGCGTCGGAGAGCTCGCGGATGAGCTTCGCCGCGTCATCCAGGGGCACGTGGTGCATCTGGATGTTCTGGCGGGTGGTGATGTGGCCCTTCTTGAGCGGGACGTAGGTCTCGATGACGTCCGCGAACGCCTCCAGCTGCTCGGGCGTGATCCCACCCATCGGCAGCTTCACGCGGACCATCTGCACGTCGGGCTGGCGCTGGCCGTAGACGCCCTGCTTGAGGCGGAAGCCGATGAACTCGGTCTCCTCGGTCTCGCCACGCAGGTACTTGGCCGATTCCGTGTCGAAGTCGTCGAACTCGCGCTCGAGGATGGGGATGACGTGACCGGGGACGTTCTCGAGGACCTCGGGGTCCTCGATCGAGCCCCGGCCCTTGGTCACCGGGAGAGAAGCGGGCTCCATGAAGGGGTCGGTCTCCTTGCTCGCAGGGCGCGTGCGGGCTGCCCAACCTATCAAATGCCGACCGGGATTCAGCTATTTCGACGGCAGGCGCCGCGGATAGGCTCGCGCGGTGCACAGCAAGGCCCTCCTGACCGCCGCCGCCGACCACGCCGCGGCGTACCTCGACGCCCTGTCCGACGCCCGCGTGGGGCCCGTCGAGACCGATCCGGCCGCGCTGCGCGCCGCGCTCGGCGGCCCGCTGCCCCAGGCTCCGTCGGACCCGCGCGAGGTCCTCGACGCGCTCGTCGCCGGGGCCGGCCCGGGGCTCATGGCCAGCCAGTCGCCGCGCTTCTTCGGCTTCGTCTTCGGCGGCGCCCTCCCGGCCGCCCTGGCGGCCGACTGGCTCGCCTCGGCGTGGGACCAGAACGCGGTGCTGTACGTCGCCGCGCCGGCCGCCGCCGTGGCCGAGGAGGTCGTGGGCGGATGGCTGGCCGAGCTGCTGGGCGTCCCCGCGAGCGCGTCGTTCGCCATCACCACCGGCTGCCAGATGGCCCACGCGACCGGCCTGGCGGCCGCGCGCCACCACGTGCTCGCGCGGGCCGGGTGGGACGTCGAGGCGCGCGGGCTGGCCGGTGCGCCCCCCATCCGCGTGATGGCCAACGCCGACCTCCACGTCACCGTCCTGCGCGCGGTGCGGCTGCTCGGGCTCGGGACCGACAGCATCGTGCGCGTCGAGACCGACGCCCAGGGCAGCATGCGCCCCGCGGCGCTGCGCGCGGCGCTCGGCGCCGCCGACGGGCCGGCCATCGTGTGCGCCCAGGCGGGCGAGGTCAACAGCGGCGCCTTCGATCCCCTGGACGAGGTGTGCGACGCGGCCGCCGAGCACGGCGCCTGGGTCCACGTCGACGGCGCCTTCGGGCTGTGGGCGGCCGCAGCGCCGTCGCTGCGCCACCTCGTCGCCGGGGTCGGCCGCGCGGACTCGTGGGCCACCGATGCGCACAAATGGCTCAACGTCCCCTACGACGCGGGCCTGGCCTTCGTCGCCCACCCCGATGCGCACCACGGTGCCTTCGGCGCCAGTGCCGCCTACCTGCCGACCGGCGCGCGCGACGCGATGGACTGGACGCCGGAGTCCTCGCGCCGCGCCCGCTCGTTCGCGGTCTGGGCGGCGCTGCGCTCGCTCGGGCGCGAAGGCGTCGCCGAGATGGTCGAGCGCTGTTGCGCGTGCGCGCGGCGCTTCGCGGAGGTCCTCGGTCCGCAGGAAGGCGTCGAGGTGCTCAACGACGTCGTCCTCAACCAGGTCCTCGTGCGCTTCGGCGACGACGACGCCACGACCGACGCCGTGGTGGCGGCCGTGCAGGCCGAGGGGACCTGCTGGATGGGCCCGACCGCGTGGCGCGGGCGGCGCGCCATGCGCATCTCGGTCTCCAACTGGGCGACGACGTTCGACGACGTGGATCGCTCGTGCGCGGCGGTCCTCGACGCCGCGCGCACCGCGTCGCACCCGCGCTGAGCCGCGGGCCACGCCGTGGATAGGGTCACGCGATGCATTCGCGCGACCTGCTGACCGCCGCCGCCGGCCACGCCGCGGACTTCCTGGAGACGCTGCCGGACGGTCGCGTCGAAGCCGAGGTCCTCGACGCCGACGAGC
Source organism: Paraconexibacteraceae bacterium (assembly GCA_963757775.1). Lineage (GTDB taxonomy): Bacteria > Actinomycetota > Thermoleophilia > Solirubrobacterales > Solirubrobacteraceae > JAOPZW01. Next base: position 80,771 of record CAVWSH010000004.1, read on the forward strand.
TGCGCGCGCGCCTGGCGGTGGCGCTGCCCGATGGGCCGACCGATCCGCGCACGGTGCTCGACGAGCTCGTCGGCGCCGCGACGCCCGGGCTCGTGCGCAGCCAGTCGCCGCGCTACTTCGGCTACGTGATCGGCGGGACGCTGCCGGCGGCGCTCGCCGCCGACGTCGTGGTCGCCGGCTGGGACCAGAACGCCGGCGGCTACTCGGTCTCGCCCGCCGCCTCGGTCGTCGAGGAGGTCGCCGGGGGCTGGCTGCTCGACCTGCTGGGCCTGCCGGCCGGGGCGTCGTTCGGCCTGACCACCGGCTGCCAGCAGGCGCACGTCACGTGCCTGGCGGCCGCGCGCAACGCGGTCCTCGCGCGGGTCGGCTGGGACGCCGAGGTCGGCGGCCTGCAGGGCGCGCCGCACGTGCGGCTGCTGGTGAGCGAGGAGCGCCACGTGACGATCGACCGCGCCGCGCGCATCCTCGGCTTCGGGACCGCGGCGCTGGTGCCGGTCGCCGTCGACGCGACCGGCCGCATCGATCCGGCTGCGCTGCGCGACCTGCTCGCGGCCGGCGACGGGCCGACGATCGTGTGCGCGCAGGCCGGCGACGTCAACACCGGCGCCGTCGACCCGCTGGCCGAGATCGTCGAGCTCGCCCACGGCGCCGGCGCCTGGGTCCACATCGACGGCGCCTTCGGCCTGTGGGCCGCCGCCAGCCCCGAGCGCCGCCACCTGCTCGACGGCTACGCCGGCGCGGACTCGTGGGCCACCGACGGCCACAAGTGGCTCAACGTCCCGCACGACTGCGGCCTGGCCTTCGTCGCCGACCCCGAGCCGCACCGCAACGCGATGATCGTCAGCGCCGCGTACCTGCGCGGCACGCGCGAGGGCGAGCGCGACGGTTCGCGCTGGGTGCCGGACTTCTCGCGCCGCGGGCGCGGGTTCGCGGTCTACGCCGCGCTGCGCTCGCTCGGGCGCGACGGCATCGCCGAGATGGTCGAGCGCTGTTGCGCGTGCGCGCGGCGCTTCGCCGAGGTGCTCGGCGCCGAGGAGACGATCGAGATCCTCAACGACGTCGGCCTCAACCAGGTCCTCGTGCGCTTCGCCGACGACGACGCGACGACCGACGCCGTGGTGGCGGCCGTGCAGGCCGAGGGCACGTGCTGGATGAGCCCGACGACGTGGCGCGGCCGCCGCGCCATGCGCATCTCGGTCAGCAACTGGGCGACGACGATCAGCGACGTGGACCGCTCGTGCGCGGCGATCCTCGCCGTCGCTCGAGCTCGGCCCGCTCCACCGCGTTCGCGCTGAGCTCGATGGCGCGCGCGTAGGCGCCGTCGGCGGCCTCGTCGTCGCCGCTGCGCCGCAGCAGCTCGGCCCGTGCCACGTGGAAGGGCTGATAGCGGTCGAGCCCAACGCGCTCGAGCAGCGCCAGCCCCGCGTCCGGGCTGCCGGCCATCCCCAGCGCCACGGCCCGGTTGACCTCGACCACCGGTGACGGCGCCATGCACGTCAGCAGCCGGTAGAGCGCCGCGATCTGCGGCCAGTCGACCTCCGGCTCGCAGTGCAGGGAGGCGATCGCGGCCTGCAGCTGGTAGGGCCCGGTGCGACGCAGGCGCAGCGCGCGGTCCAGCTGGGCGCGGCCTTCGGCCAGCGCGCCGGCGTCCCAGCGCGCGCGGTCCTGGTCGGGCAGCGCGACGTAGCGCCCGTCGCCGCCGACGCGGGCCTCGCGGCGCGCGTCGTGGATGAGCATGAGGGCCAGCAGGCCGGCCGTCTCGGCGTCGTCGGGCATGAGCTGCGTGAGCAGGCGCCCCAGGCGGATGGCCTCGGTGCACAGCTCGGCGCGCACCAGGCGATCGCCGGCGCTGGCCGCGTAGCCCTCGTTGAAGACGAGATAGACGACGGCGAGGACGCCCGCGAGGCGATCGGGGACCTCGGCGTCGCCCGGGACGCGATAGGGGATCCGCGCCGCGGCGATCTTGCGCTTGGCGCGCACCAGGCGCTGGGCCATCGTCGGCTCGGGCACGAGGAAGGCGCGCGCGATCTCCGCCGTCGACAGGCCGCCCAGGGTGCGCAGGGTCAGCGCGACGCGGGCGTCCATCGCCAGCGCCGGGTGGCAGCAGGTGAAGACCAGGCGCAGGCGGTCGTCGTCGAGGGCCGACTCGTCCCCGGGCTGCGCGGTCTCGTCGTGGCGGTCGAGCTCCATGAGCGTGTGCAGGGTGGGCAGGCGGTCGTGGAAGGCGCGCTCGCGGCGCAGGCGATCGATCGCCTTGCGCCGGGCCGCGGTGGTGATCCAGGCGCCCGGGTTCGCGGGCTCGCCGTCGCGCGGCCAGGTGGCCAGCGCGACGGCGAACGCGTCCTGGAGCGCATCCTCGGCCAGCTGGAAGTCTCCGCCCAGGTGGCGGATCAGCGTGGCGAGGACGCGGCCGGACTCCTCGCGAAAGGCGCGCTCGACCGCGCTGCTCACATCGCGGGGACCTGCATCAGCGGCCGGACCTCGACGTGGCCATAGGCGATGTTGGGCATGCCGGACGCGTGGTCGAGCGCGGCGTCGAGATCGGGCGCCTCGATGACGTAGAAGCCGCCGAGCCACTCCTTGGTCTCGGCGAACGGGCCGTCGGTGACCACGCGCTCGCCGTCGCGCACCGCGACGGTCGTGGCCGTCGACGGGGCCTCCAGCGGCTCGCCGCTGACGAAGACGCCCGCGTCCTTCAGGCCTTGCGTGTAGGTGCCCCACGCCTGCCACTCGGCCATCGCCTCGGGTGAGTTCTCGGCCGGGCCCTGGCTGGGATCGCTGAAGATGAGGAGCATGTACTGCGGCACGTTGGCCTCCTGATCGTGGACCGGCGCCGATCGCCGGCGGTGTCAGGACGACGGGCGGCGACGCGGGAGATCGACACTACCGCGCGAGTTGGCGCGTGGGCGCTCGCCAGCCGGTCACCCGGCGCGGGTGACGAAAGTTCACCCACCGCCGTCCTAGCATGTGGCCATGCCGCGGTGGGTGGTGGTCTTCGTGCTGGCGGCGCTGGCGGTGGTGCCGAGCCGCGCGGCGGCGGCGGACTGCGCCGCCCCCGGGGTGCCGGGACAGTTCGACGTCTTCACCGCCGGGTCGATGACGGCCAACACCGGCGGGGCGACGATCCCGGGCCGCGTCGCGGCCGGCGGCGACGCGCGGGTCCAGGGGATCACCGTGGGCACCAACCCGCCGCTGACGCCCGACGCCAGCCGCGCCGATGTCGTGGTGGGCCGCAACCTGACCGTCGACGGCGGCGGCGGCTCGGTCCCCAATGGCCGCGTGACCTACGGCGGCGCGCTGACGGCGACGGGGACGCTCACTGCCCTCGGCGGGCTGCACCAGGCCCAGCCGCCGTTCGACTTCGCCGCCGAGGCGACGACCCTGAGCGAGCGCTCCGCGCAGTGGGCGGATCTGCCCGCCAATGGCGCCATCGGTGGCCCGGGGCCCTACGACATCCGCTTCACGGGCACCAATGCCACCCGCAACGTCTTCGCGGTCACGGCCGCGGCACTGCAGGGTTACGGGCAGATCACCATCGACGTCCCGCCCGGCTCGACGACGCTGATCAACGTGTCGGGAGCCAGCTTCACGAGCGCGCTGTACCGGATGGTCCTCGTCGGGGCGACGCCGGAAACGGTCGTGTGGAACTTCCCCCTCGCCACCTCGGTCCAGCAGGCCAGCGGACTGGAGTGGCAGGGGACCCTGCTGGCACCCCATGCCGCCGCGAGCCTCTCCAACGGTCAGCTGCACGGCCAGCTGCTCGCGGCCAGCGCCGTCATCGGCAGCGAGGGCCTCTTCCACCATCCCTTCTCGGGCTGCCTGCCGCCCCAGCCGGCGCAGGACCTCTCGCTGGCCTCTTTGTGCACCGATCCGGTGACCAACCACCACGCCATGCGCCTGCGCAACCTCGGCGACACCTCGCACGCCGTGAGCTGGACCGACGCCGACAGCGCCCAGACCGGGTCGTTCACGGCGCGTGCCGCAACGGACACCTTCTTCGACGTGCTGGACGGCGATCGCGTCCATCACATCGTCGCCACGTCGGGCTCGACGACCCTGAAGGAGACGACGACCACGCGCCCCTGCGCCGGCACCATCACGGTGCGCAAGCGCGTCACCGGCCCGGGTGTCGCGCCGCCGGGACCGTGGCGCATCCACGTCGACGGCGACAACGGCTTCGGCACAACGCGGGACCTCGTCGACGGGGCCCAGTCGGCGGTCGCGGTGCCGGGCGGCTACCAGGCGGGATCGGTCCCGATCGGGCAGGTCGCGGGCGGCGTGCGCTACGCGATCTCCGAGCCCGACACGCTGGGGGCGATCGCGTCGGTCGACAGCAGCCCGGTGACGATCCTCGACGGCCAGAGCGAGATCGTCACCGTCGGCAACGACTTCCCGGCCTCGCCCGAGCCGCCGATCCCGCCCGAGCCGCCGGTCGCGCCGCCGCCGCAGCCGGTGCTCCCGCCCGGTCCGACCGGACCGCTTCCGGGGCCCGACCTGGTCCTCGCCGCGTCCCGGCTCGGCGGAGCGGACGTCGCGGTCAGCGAGACCATCTCACCGCGCGTCAGCGCCGTCGGCGACGCGGTGTCGGTCACCGTCCGCGTGCGCAACTACGGGCCGCTGCCGGCTGTCGGGGTGCTCGCGCGCGAGATCCCCCAGGTCAATCCGCGACGTCCCAACCAGGTCGCGAGGATCGTGAGGGTGAATGCCGTGACGCGCGCCGCCGGCTGCACGAGCGAGCGGCCGGTGAGCTGCGGCGGCGCCACCCTCCCGGTCGGCGCTGAGGCCGTCATCCGCGTGCGTGCGCGCATGCTCGTCGCCGGCCTCTTCAAGAGCGTCATCGTCGCCACGTCGGACACGCCGGACCCCAACACCACGAACAACCTCGCCGTCAACGGCCTGGTCGTCAGGCGTCCGGCGAACATCGCCGTGGGCGTGAAGGCGCCGCCCGTGGCCCGCGTCGGCGAGCCGGTCTCCTACCGCATCGTCGCGCGCGGGACCGGTCGCGACGGCGCCCGCTCGGTGCGCTTCTGCCACCGGCCTCCGCCGCTCCTGCTCATGACGTCCGCCCCGGGCACGTTCCGCTACCGCGGGCGCGTGTGCCGCGACGTCAGCCGCCTGGCGCGCGGCCGGCGCGCGGCCTTCACGGTCAACGCGATCCCGGCGTCGAGCGCCGGCGGGCGCAGGCTCGCGTTGCGCGCCACGGCCACGGCCCCCGACGCCCGGCCGGCGGCGGGATCCGCTCGCATCGTTGTCGCCGCGCAGAGCTTCGCGGGGTCCGGCTAGATCCAGGGCTCGCGGCCCGGGTCGCGCTCCACGGCCTCGGCCCGCGCCGTGCGCAGCCAACCGCTGACGGGCGCCGGGGCGGGGGCGGCGGGCGGCGCGGTCTCGCGCATGAAGCGCTCGAGCGCGGCCACCACCGCGGCGGCCTCCTCGGGCGACGCCGCCGGCGCGACGATTTGAAGCTGAGGGCGGCGGTTGGGCATCGCGGGCATCATGGCACCCCGTGAGCGCCATCCCGGTCCTGTCCCACGACGCCGTCCTGGCCGCCGTCTCGCCCGAAGAGGCCATCGCGCGCACGCGCGACGCCTTCGTGCGCCATCACGCGCGCGAGTGGTCGATGCCGCCGAAGGTCTACCTCGAGAGCCCCGGTCACGGCGACTTCCGCGCCATGCCCGCGCGCGGGAACGGCCTGGCGATGCTCAAGTGGATCTCGTCGTTCCCCGGCAACCCGGACCATCCCACCCACCCGCTGCCGACGGTCATGGGCGTCGTGGTGCTCAGCGACGCCGCGACGAGCGCGCCCGTCGCGCTGCTCGACGCGCGCTCGGTCACCGCCCTGCGCACCGGCGCCGTGGCGGCGGTGGCCTCGCGCGCGCTCGCGCGCGACGATGCGACGACGGCCGGGATCGTCGGCTGCGGACTGCACGGCGCGTGGACGGCGCGCTGCCTGGCCGCCGCCGGCTACGGGCCGGGCGTGTGCAGCGATCCGCGCGCCGACGTCGCGCGGGCACTCGCCGACGAGCTCGGCTGGGAGGTGGGCGACCGGGGGGCTGCGCTGGGCTGCGACGTCGTCTGCTGCGTGACGCCGGGGGCCGAGCCGGTGGTCGACGTCGGCGACCTGCGCCCGGGGCTTCACCTCAACATGCTCGGCGCCGACGGCCCGGGCAAGGCGGAGGCCACGGTCGCGGCGGTCATCGCCTGCTCGCTGTTCTGCGACGAGTGGGCGCAGGCCAGCCACGGCGGCGAGCTCACGGCGGTGGTCGAGCAGGGGCTCGTCACGCGCGACCTGGTCACCGATCTCGGCGCGGTGCTGGCCGGCGAGGCCGCGGGCCGCCCGCACGCCGGCGCCGTGACGCTCTTCGACTCGACCGGCCTGGCCATCCAGGACCTCGCGATTGCCGGCGCCGCCTACCACGCCTGGCGCGCGGGCGACGTGCAGGCGACCACCGTCGAGCTGTGACCGCAGCGGGCCGCCCGCGCCCCGGCGCGCAGGCCGCGGCCCGAGCGAGCTAGCGCCGCTCCACCGCCACGCGCACTCCCACCGCCACGAGCGCCGCGCCCATGACGGCGTCCATCGCGCGGCGCAGACGCGGCCGGCGCAGCAGGTCGCCCGCGCGCGCCACCGCGACGCTGTAGGCGCACAGCCACGCGAAGGTCATCGCGCAGAAGACCAGGCCGAAGGCGAGGAGCGTCGCGAAGGCCGAGCCGTGGGCGGGCGCGAACTGCGGCAGCAGCGTGGTGAAGAAGACCGCGATCTTGGGGTTGCCGAGGTCGTTGAGGAGCCCCTGGCGCAACGCCGCCGCCGGGCGCAGGCGCCGCGCCCGCTCGCCGCCGTCGTGCTCTGCCCCGCCGCTGCGGTCGCCGCGCAGCGCGTGCACCAGGGTCTGGGCCCCGAGGAGCAGGAGGTAGGCCGCGCCGGCGAGCTTGACCGCGACGAAGGCCGGCTCGGAGGCGACGAGCAGCGCCGCCAGGCCGGCGCTGGCCGCTGCGGTCCACACCGCCAGCCCGAGCGCCACCCCGGTGGCGGTGGCCACCCCGGCGCGCCGCCCGCCAAGCAGCGCGTTGCGCACCGTCAGCGCGGTGTCGGGTCCCGGGGTGACGATCACCAGGGTGGCGACGCCGACGAAGGCCCACAGCGCGCCCATCTACATCGCGGTGCCCTTGATCGACTGCTGCCCGCGAGCGACGCGGTAGTGCATGCCGGTCGCCGGGAGCTTGGCCGTCGTCTTCTTCTTGATCGTCTGCATGCGCACCATCTCGCAGTCGAAGGCGTCCTTGGTGGCCACCACCTTGCCGTAGCCGTGGTGGTCGAAGTCGGCCTGGTCGACCCAGGGGTTGATGCCCTTCAGCGCCTCGATGATCGACGGATCGGTGTGGGGGTTCTTGTCGTTGCCCTTGATGACCACCCCGCCGCCGGCGGGCAGGTCGGTCTCGCCGAGGCCCGACGAGGTGACCGACCCGCCGACGAACTCGATGGCGGCCGGGTCGCCGGTCCCCGCGGCGGTGCGCACGTCGCCGGCGATGAAGGTGTGGATGTCGCCGGTGACGAAGACGACGTCCTTGATCTGCGAGTTGTGGATGTGCGCCAGCAGCTCCTCGCGCTCCTGGGGGTAGCCGTCCCAGCTGTCGAAGCCGAAGAAGGCGCCGCCCAGCACCCGCGTCGGCATGATCGTCACCTCGTTGGCCATGACCTTCCACGCGGCCTTCGACGCGCTGAGCTGGCTCTTGACCCAGTTCATCTGCGTGCGCCCGAGGAAGTCGCGCGGCTGGTCGTAGTCCGCGCACGCGGGCACGCCGCTCGCGTCGTCGCAGGGCTGGTTGGCGCGGTACTGGCGCTGGTCCATCACGATCAGGTCGACCGTGCGCCCGAACGCGAGGCGGCGGTAGATGCGGTCCGGCTTGCGCGGCGAGTAGGGCATCGTCTCGAAGAAGGCCTTGTACGCCGCCGCCTGGCGCTTCCTGGAGTAGTGGTGCTCGGGCGGCAGGCCGCCGTCCGGCGCGCCGCCGGCGTAGTTGTCCTGGACCTCGTGGTCGTCCCAGAGCATCACGGTCGGGAAGCGCGCCTGCACCTTGCGCAGCGACTCGTCCGAGCGATACAGCGAGTACTTCTCGCGGTACTGGTCGAGCGTCTCCGCCGCGCGGACGTAGTTGACGCCGGCCTGGCCCGAGGCCTGCTGGGCCCGGCCGACCTTGTCGTCGCGCACGCCCGTGCCGTCCTTGACCGAGTGATAGGTCTCGTCGTAGATGTAGTCGCCCAGGCAGATGACGAAGTCGAGGTCCTCGCGGGCCATCGCCTCGTGCGCGTTGTAGTAGCCGTGCGTGTAGTCCTGGCAGGACCAGAAGGCGAAGCGCACCGGCTGCAGCGAGTCGGCCGGCAGGGCGGTGCGGAAGCGCCCGACGGGGCCGTCCTTGGTCGCCGTCGCGAAGCGGTAGTAGTACTGCTCGTGGGCCTTGAGGCCCGTGATCCGCGACTTGACGTTGTGGTTGACGGCCGCCGAGGTCGGCAGGCGCTTGTGGGCCACCACGTGGCGGAAGCTCTTGTCGGTCGCCACCTCGAGGTCGACGCTGACCTTGCCCTCGGTGTCGGTCAGGCGCGTCCACAGCGTGATCGCGCTCGGCGTCGGCTCGCCGGACATGACGCCCTCCGAGAAGCGCCCGCCGCGCGCCAGCGCGGCCGGGCGTGCCGAGCCCAGTCCGGCGGCCAGCGCGCTGGGGGAGAGGATCGCGCTCGCGGCGACGGTGCCGGCGCGCACGACGAACTGGCGACGGGTCTGCACGTTCATGACCTCCTGTCGGTGCTCGGGACCGCGCGAGCCTAACGCCCAGCGCGCACGCTGAGGCGCAGCTTCTGTTGCCCGCCCGCGGCGTCGGCGGTCGTCAGCGTGAGCTTCACGGTCTGACCGGCCCGCAGCCGCCGCGCCAGGCGCAGAGCGCCGCGGTTCAGGCGCAGCTCGACCGTCCGCGCCCCGTTCTTGGGCACGGCGGCCGTCACCGCCGCCCCGGCCAGGCGCAGCTGCGGCCCGGAGACCTTGTGCCCGCCTGCCACCACGGTCGTCGCCCGGCGCGCACGCCGACGATCGACGCGCAGGGCGCGCGGGAGCCTGACGCCGACCGACGTCAGCCGCTGGCCCAGCGGAGCGGTGTAGCGCAGCGCGAGCACCGGGCGATGGCGGCGCAGGCCCTTCAACGTCGCCTTCACCTGCGGCCTGCAGCCGGCGATCTGCGGGATGACCGACGAGCTCGAGGTCGCGCCGTTCTGGCCGGCGAAGGCCGCGTCGACGCGCGCCGTGGCGCCGCTGCACAGGTCGCGCGCGTTGGACAGCAGCCCGTCGGGGCCGCCGGCCAGGGTCAGGGTGAAGCGGCTCAGCGCGGTGTCGGGGAGGCCGTCGAGCGTCGACTGCAGCCGCCCCCCGGCGCCGAAGCCCACGGTCACCGGCAGGCGCAGCGCGATCGGCCCGTGGAGGTCGATGACGAGCTCGGGCAGCGGCGAGGCCGCCGGCTTGACCAGGACCACGGGGCCCGTCAGGGGTGCGGCCAGCACCGGCGTGTCGGCGCGGGCACTGCCGATCTGCGCGTTGGCCGCGCACCCGCCCTGGGCGAAGACGTCCTCCGGGCAGGCGTGGTTGAGCGTCGTCACCAGCGCGCCGAGCCCGGCGGGCAGCGTGATCTGCACGGTGCGCGCGTTGGCCTGGCCGGGGGGCGACTCGACCACGGTCGTCAGGGTGGGCCGCGCGCCCTTGGCGCCCGGGTCGATCGACGCGCTCAGCGTCGGGGCGAAGGCGAGCTTGTCGCAGCCGGTGGGCGTGAAGGAGGCCGCGCCCGAGCCGTGCGTTCCGTCGTAGGCCGTCGCGTCGACCGTCGTGGTGGCCGGCGCGCACGACGTCGGGTTGGAGACGAAGCCCTTGGCCGGGCTGCCCGCGATGCCGAGCAGCGTGATGTCGACGGCGTTGATGTCGATGGGGCCCAGCGCCGAGGTCCGCGGCAGGCCGTCGGTGCTCGAGTCGAGGCCCCCGTCGCCGGGGCGCACCGTGACGATCGACTGCAGCAGGATCTCGTCGCCCAGGGCCGGGGTCAGGCGGATGCCCAGCCGCGCCGGCTCCGGGCCGACTGGGGCGAGGTTGTAGATCTTGCCCGGGACGTCGACGGCGAGCCCGGTGATCGGCGTCGGGTACGCCGTGGCGTGCGTGACCGTGGTGCCGACCTGCGTGGTGGCGGGGCACGCCTTGGCCGCGAACTGGGCCTGCGTGCACAGCGGCGTGGCCGTCACCGCGCCGACCTCGCCCGGAGGCAGGTGGATGACGAAGCTCTTGAGGTCGCGCGAGGGCTCGTCGAGCGCGAAGTGCAGGGTGAAGTTCGAGTTGGCGCCGGCCTGGGTGCTGGCGGGGGCGGCCGTGACGCCCGTCGGCGCGAAGGCCTGGGCCGCGGTGGGCGCCAGCGCGAGGACGAGCGCCGCGCCGAGAAGTGGTCTGTTGAGCACGCGCGGCAATTTGCCACATCGGCGGATCCCCAGGCGCCGGCGGCGCTGCGCCGCCGGGCACCGAGGGGGAGAGTCCGCGGCGCGCGCTGCCTAAGGGTCGACATGCGACCCGAAGGCAGCACGGGCGTCGACGAGGCCCTCGCGGAGCTCGCGCGGAGCCAGTGGGGTGTCGTGTCGCTCGTGCAACTACGGGCGCTCCGGCTCTCGCTCGGCGCCGTGAAGCACCGGACGCGCGTGGGCGTTTGCCAGACCACGACGCACGACGGCATCCCCATCACGACCGTCGCCAGGAACCTCATCGACCTCGCCGCAAGGAGCCCGACCAACCACCTCGAGCACGCCATCGGCCAGGCAATGCGCAATCAGCTCTACGACCACAGCGCGATCGAGCAGGTGCTCGACGGTCGTCGCGGTACCACAGCGCTGCGGCGGGCGACGACCGATCCTGCCTTCACCCGTGAGCTGGAGCGGCGCTTTCGCGCCCTCTCACCAAGCGCCAGATCGCCTACGAGCCCGACACCGTCGCCGACCGCGTCAGAGCGGGATGTTCCCGTGCTTTCGCTTCGGCGCCTGCACGCGCTTGGTGAGCAGCGTCTCGAGCGCCGTGATGACCTTGGGGCGCGTCTCGTGAGGGACGATCACGTCGTCGACGTAGCCGCGCTCGGCCGCGGCGTACGGGTTCGCGAAGCGCGCCTTGTAGTCGTCGATGAGCTTCTCGCGGCGGGTCTCGGGCGTCGGCGAGCCGGCGAGGTCGCGGCGATAGATGATGTTGACCGCGCCCTCGGGTCCCATGACGGCGACCTCGGCGCTCGGCCACGCGAAGTTGAAGTCGGCCAGCAGGTGCTTGGAGGCCATGACGTCGTAGGCCCCGCCGTAGGCCTTGCGCGTGATGACCGTGATCTTCGGCACCGTCGCCTCGGTGAAGGCGTAGAGCAGCTTGGCCCCGTGGCGGATGATGCCGCCCCACTCCTGCTCGGTCCCGGGCAGGAAGCCGGGCACGTCGGTGAAGGTCAGCAGCGGGACGTTGAACGCGTCGCACGTGCGCACGAAGCGGGCGGCCTTGGCCGAGGCGTCGATGTCGAGCACGCCGGCCAGCTGCGCGGGCTGGTTGGCCACCACGCCGACCGCGTGCCCGTTGAGGCGCGAGAAGCCGACCACGATGTTCTTGGCCCAGTGCTCGTGGATCTCGAAGAACTCGCCGTCGTCGACCACGAGCCGGATCGCGTTGCGCATGTCGTAGGGCTTGTTCGGGCTGTCGGGGACGACGCGGTCGAGCTCCTCGTCCATGCGCATCGGGTCGTCGGTGGGCGCGATGCGCGGCGGGGTCTCCAGGTTGTTCTGGGGGAGGAAGGAGAGCAGGTAGCGCGTGTCCTGCAGGCACGCGTCCTCGTCCTCGGCGGCCAGGTGCGCGACGCCCGACTTCGAGTTGTGCGCCATCGCCCCGCCGAGCGACTCGAAATCGACCTCCTCGCCCGTGACCGTCTTGATCACGTCGGGGCCCGTGATGAACATGTGGGAGGTCTCCTTCACCATGAAGATGAAGTCGGTGATCGCCGGCGAGTAGACCGCGCCGCCCGCGCACGGGCCCATGATCAGGCTGATCTGCGGGATGACGCCCGAGCACATGACGTTGCGCGTGAAGACGTCGCCGTAGGCCCCCAGCGACACGACGCCCTCCTGGATCCGCGCGCCGCCCGAGTCGTTGATCCCCACGACCGGGCAGCCGATCTTCGCCGCCAGGTCCATGATCTTGCACATCTTCTCGGCCATGACCTCGCCCAGCGAGCCGCCGAAGACCGTGAAGTCCTGCGAGAAGACGCACACGCGGCGACCCTCGATCGTCCCGTGCCCGGTGACCACCGCGTCGCCCCACGGCCGGTTGCGCTGCATGTCGAAGTCCGTGGTGCGGTGGCGCACGTAGGTGTCGAGCTCCTGGAAGGAGCCCGGGTCCAGCAGCTTCTCGATCCGCTCGCGGGCCGTGTACTTGCCGCGGTCGTGCTGCTTGGCCTCCGCCTCGGGCGACGAGTGCATCGCCGCCTCGCGCAACTGGTGCAGGACGGCCAGGCGCTCCTCGTAGGTCTCGGGGTTGTGCGCGCGCTGAGTCATGGCGCGGCGGATGCTACCCGCGGGGTCAGGGAGCGCCGAGCGCTACAGCGCTGACACCGCGAGGTCGGCGAAGAGCTGCGCCTTGCTCACGTCCTCCGGGCCGTAGGCGCCCCCGTCGCGGCGGTCGAGCAGGGTCAGCGTGCCCACCGAGGCGCCGTGGCGCAGGAGCGGGACGACGAGCATCGTGATCGGCACGTAGTTCGTCCCGCGCGCGATGTCGGCGGCGAAGCGCGGGTCGCTGCGACAGTCGGCCAGCACGATCGGCGCCGCGCTCTCGTGCACGGCGCCGGCGATGCCCTGCCCGCGCGCGAGGCGCACGCCGGTGATCTCGCGCGCCCCGGCGCCCCAGGCGGCGTGGAAGACGAGGCCGCCCGTGGACTCGTCGGCCAGGGCGATGGAGGCCGCGGCCGCGTCGAAGACGCCGGCGGCCGTGCGCACGATGCCCTCGATGACCGAGCGGAAGCCCTCGGTCGCGTCGATGCTCTGGGCCAGCGAGGCGCCCTCGCGCGTGCTCAGCGGCCGCCCGAGCGCCTCGGCGAATGCGGCGGCGCTCGAGATGCGCCGCTCGGGCATGAACTCCATGCCCGCGCGCAGCGCGGTGTCGAGCGCCGGCGAGACGTCGGCGTAGCGACCGACCAGCGGGGCGCGGTCGGTGTAGGACGGCGGGGTGCCGGCGATCAGCGCCACGAGGGTGACGGCCAGGCTGAAGACGTCCGAGCGCTCGGAGACCCGGCCGCCGCTGAAGACCTCGGGGGCCATGTAGCGCGGCGTGCCGACGGCGATCGTCCCCTGGCTCGACTCGCCGAGCTCGCGCGCCACGCCGAAGTCGACGAGCACGACGCCGCGGTCGGCCACGATCAGGTTCTGCGGCTTGACGTCGCGGTGGACGATGTGCTGCTCGTGGATGTAGTCCAGCGCCTCGCACGCCTGGCCGCCCCACTCGATGACCTCGTCGACCGGGAGGCCCGGCGTGCCCTCGGCCACCAGGCGGTCGTGGAGGCTCTCCCCGTCGATGAGCTCCATGACGATGTAGTAGTCGCCGGCGTCGCGGAAGTGGTCGACCACACGCACCACGCGCGGGTGATCGAGCTGCGCCAGCAGCCGCGCCTCGATCTCGAAGCGCGAGACGTGCGTCGGATCGAGCAGGCGCTTGACGGCGACGAAGCGGCCCGTCTCGTCGTCGAGCGCGCGGTGGACCGTGCCCATCGCGCCGCTCGAGATGGCGCCCTGGACCGTGTAATGGCCGCCCACCACGGCTCCCGGATCGCGGGTCGCCACGATCCGAGCATAACTGTAGGGTCGCGCGCACCATGGAGTGGTTCGAGGTCTTCGCGGTCTTCCTCGTGTCACATCTCGTGGGGGATTACCTGCTGCAGACCGACTGGCAGGCCGTCCATAAGCACCGCGGTCTCGGGGCCGACCCGGTCTCCCGCCGCGCCCTCGTCAGCCACGTCACCACCTACACGCTGGCCTTCGTCCCGGCGCTCATCTGGCTCGGCGGCAACCTGAGCCTCGGGGCCGTCATCGCCTGCGCGGCCGGCATCGCCATCCCGCACCTCATCCAGGACGACGGCCGCCTCCTCGCCCTCTACGTCAGCCGGGTCAAGGGCTGCGACATCAGCGCCTTCCCGCTGGTGGGCGCCGCGGTCGACCAGACGATGCACATCGTGGCCCTCTTCGGGCTCGCGCTGCTGGCCGCGAGCTGAGGCTGTGAGCAACTTTCCGGAGCCTTTGCGTGTTGTCGTGCGCAGCGGCACCCAATAGGGTCGCCACGGGCGAATCGGGGACGTGATGAACGCAGCGCGGGAGTTGGTTCAGGGCGGGCGAGGCGGTCGCTGGATGGTGGCGGCGCTTGCGTGCGCGGCGGCGATGGCCTGGGCGGCCGCGCCGGCGAGGGCGGTGGACTACGCGATCCCCGGCTCACCGCTCACGGTCTATGCCAACGACGCGGGGCAATTCCAGGTCGCGTTCACCGGGAGCGCGAACGGCGAGTTCTTCCCCGGCACGCTCGGCCCGGCCAGCGCGGGGGTGAACGTCGCGTCGGAAACGAACGTAGGTCCGCTCCCCCAGCCGCTGACCGTCTACGGGTTCAGGGGCACCGACCCGCTGGTCCAGGACGCCAACCGCCCCAGTCCAGGGCTCACCGGCAACGGCAGCGCCGCCAGCCCCTACACCATCACGCTCAATCTCGCCGCCGGGTTGCTCCACGTCCAAGAGGTGCTCACCTACGTCAACGGAAGCACGGACGTCGGTGTCCGCTTCACCCTTCAGGCCGACGACAACCCCGCGTTCGGCCGGCTCTACGAGGCCGCCGACCTGTACGTCGCCGGCGACGACCAGGGCGTCGGCTTGCTCGACCCCGGGCCGCCGCTTCAGGTCGGGGGCATCAACCAGGCCGCCGGCAGTTCAGCCCGGCTCGTGCAGGGCACGCCGGCGTGGAGCCACTACCAGGAGTCGTTCTACGACAGCGTCTACTCGGTGATCGCCGCCAGCACCAACACGGCGGCCCCGAACTTCTCCGACACCGTCAACCCCGCCCTCGGCGACAACGACGTCGGGGTGCAGTGGGACTTCGCCAATGTGCCCTCGTCCGGGCCGGGTCAGACCTTCTCCACGACCTGGCGCTTCAGCCACTTCTCCGCCCTTGACCTCGCCGCCACGCCTGCCCAGGTCACCGGCAAGACCGCGACGGTCACGGTGACGGCGCGCAACGCCGACGGCGGCCCGGATCCCGGACGCACGGTGCGCTACGCGATCGCCGGGGCCAACCCGGGCGCGGGCGCGGTCACGACCGGCGCTGACGGCACGGCCGCGATCTCCTGGATCGGGAAGAACATCGGCACTGACACCTTCGGCGCGTTCACCGACATCAACGAGAACGGCGTCCGCGACGGCAACGAGCCCGAGCGGACCGCGACGGTGACGTGGAGCGCCGCGCCGCCTGCGCCGCCGCCTGCGCCGCCGGTGGCCGGTAAGTCGGTGGTGGTGAAGGTGGTGTCCGGCGAGGTGTTCATCAGGCTCCCGGGGGGTGGCCGTGGTGCGCGGGCGGCGGTTCCGCGTAAGGGCTTCGTGCCGTTCACGGGTGCGGCCAACATTCCCGTCGGCTCGCAGTTGGACACGAGGAGGGGCCGCGTGGCGCTGACCTCGGCGGCGGCGACGGGCGGCGCGAGGACGCAGACGGCGGAGTTCTATCGGGGGGTCTTCCAGGTCAAGCAGAGCGTGCCCAAGAAGAAGCCCAGGAAGGCCAGGGCGCTGGTCACCGATCTGGTGATGAGGGGTCAGATCGCGCGTTCGCAGTGCGCGCCGTTGAGGGGCGCGCGGGCCGCGTCGGTGGAGGCCAAGAAGAAGAAGAAGAAGGGCCCGAAGTCGGTGCTGGGGAAGTTGTGGGGGAGTGGGAAGGGCAAGTTCCGCACGGACGGCAAGTACAGCTCGGCGACGGTGCGCGGCACGATCTGGTTGGTGCAGGACGAGTGCGATGGGACGTTGACCAGGGTCAAGCGCGGGACGGTCCGGGTCCGCGACCTCAAGCGCCACAAGACGGTGACGGTCAAGGCGGGCCATAGCTACCTCGCGCGCGCCACAAAGAGCAGGCGGCACTGACGGCCCGGGCATTGCCTCGGTGAGATCCGCGGGGTAGCGTGCGCTGCGTGGGGGCGCGTCACCGCACGCACCCGGGATCCATCGGCGGCCGCTGGGCCGCCGTGGTCGGTGTATGCCTGGCGCTCAGCGCCATCGGAGCCTCGCCCGCGCTCGCGGCCACCGGGACCATCCTCGGTTCGCCCCTGACCATCTACGCCAACGACAGCGGCCAGCTGCAGGTCGCCTTCCCCGGCGCGATCAGCGGCGAGTTCTACACGGGCGCGCCCATGCCCAACAAGGCCGGGGTGACCGTCGCGATCCAGACGGCGTCGGCCAACGCGTTCGTGGTCTACGGCATCCGCGGTAGCAACGTCTTCACGCCGCTCACCGCCCCGACGGTCACCGGCGACGGCAGCGTGGCCAACCCCTGGACCCTGCACACGACCTTCCAGGCCGCGTCGGCGCTTGCGGGACCGCTGGCGACCATCGACGAGACCATCGTCTACATCAACGGGACCACGCAGATCGGCATCCGGTACACGGTCAGCACGACGATGGCGCTGACGTCGGTGCGCTTGTACGAGTCGGGCGACATCCTGCCCGCCGGCGGCTACGCGGCGACGGGCTTCGTCACCGGCACCGCGCCAACGCGTCGCGTCGGTGGCCAGGGGCTCTACAACGGCATCGGGGGCTCGGGCAGCATCCTCGAGATCGATCCGTGGTCGCGCTTCCAGGAGGCGGCCTCGAGCGTGATCGACAACGCGGTCGGCAACGCCTCGCTCGCAGCGACGGGCCTCAACAACACGGTCGACCCGGGCGTCGCGAGTAACGGCGCGGGGGTCGCCGCGCAGTGGGAGCTCGGCGGCGTGAACCCCACGGCTGGGCCGGTCACCCGCTCGACGGCCTGGTACTTCAGCCGCACCAGCGCCCTCAACCTCGCCGCGGCCGGCGCGAGCGTGCCCACCGGGCAGACCGCCACGGTCACCGTCGCCGCGCGGACCAACGACGGCGCGCCCGATGCCGGGCGCGGCGTGCTCTACACGATCACGGGCGCGAATCCGAGCGCCGGCGCGGTCACCACTGGGGCCGACGGGACCGCAGCGATCACGTGGCTCGGCTCGAAGGTCGGGACGGACACCCTGACCGCCTTCGCCGATCGCGACGGCAACGGCATCTGGGACGTCAACACCGAGCCGCGCCAGATCGCGACCATCATCTGGACCCAGGGCGCCCCGCCGCCGCCTGCGCCGCCGCCTGCGCCGCCGCCTGCGCCGCCGGTGGCCGGTAAGTCGGTGGTGGTGAAGGTGGTGTCCGGCGAGGTGTTCATCAGGCTCCCGGGGGGTGGCCGTGGTGCGCGGGCGGCGGTTCCGCGTAAGGGCTTCGTGCCGTTCACGGGTGCGGCCAACATTCCCGTCGGCTCGCAGTTGGACACGAGGAGGGGCCGCGTGGCGCTGACCTCGGCGGCGGCGACGGGCGGCGCGAGGACGCAGACGGCGGAGTTCTATCGGGGGGTCTTCCAGGTCAAGCAGAGCGTGCCCAAGAAGAAGCCCAGGAAGGCCAGGGCGCTGGTCACCGATCTGGTGATGAAGGGTCAGATCGCGCGTTCGCAGTGCGCGCCGTTGAGGGGCGCGCGGGCCGCGTCGGTGGAGGCCAAGAAGAAGAAGAAGAAGGGCCCGAAGTCGGTGCTGGGGAAGTTGTGGGGGAGTGGGAAGGGCAAGTTCCGCACGGACGGCAAGTACAGCTCGGCGACGGTGCGCGGCACGATCTGGTTGGTGCAGGACGAGTGCGATGGGACGTTGACCAGGGTCAAGCGCGGGACGGTCCGGGTCCGCGACCTCAAGCGCCACAAGACGGTGACGGTCAAGGCGGGCCATAGCTACCTCGCGCGCGCCACAAAGAGCAGGCGGCACTGAGGCCACGACGACAGGGGCAGGCCTGAACCTGGCCGGCCGGTTAGGACGTCACGACGCGCTGTAGGGGATGGTTGCGCGTCGGGGATCTGCGTCGCACGAAGGGATTCGGGGATGAGGGGCAACTTCAGGTCAACGGCCGTCGCAGTGCTGGCCGCGGCCGGCCTCCTGGTCGTGGCGGCATCGTCGGGCGCGGCCGTCACCCCGAGCCGCGACGCGAACGCCGTGGCCGCGGCCATCCCCGCCGCCGGCGTGTCCATCGGCAGCGCGTCGTTCCTCGCCATCCCGCCGATGGGCAATCCGGCCGCCGTCAGCGATACGCCCATCGCTCCCTTCCCGGCCGACGGCCCGGCCTACGCCGTGCTCTCCACGGGCGACGCCGCGCTGTCCGATCAGGCCGACCAGGCGGGGATCTTCGCCAGCGCCGATGACGGCGGGGCGGCGGCGCCCGCCGGCCGCGGCGACACCGCGCGCGACGTCACGACACTCGCCATCCCCATCGACGTGCCGGCCGGCGCCAACTGCCTGTCCTTCGACTTCCGCTTCCTCTCCGAGGAGTACCCGGACTTCCTCGACTCGCAGTTCAACGACGCCTTCATCGCCGAGATCGACAACTCGACCTGGGTCTCGTCGGGGGCCGTCATCGCCGGCCTCGAGAACGACTTCGCGCTCGATGCCACCGGCGCCCCGCTGACGGTCCACTCGGCCCAGGCCGGCCTGGCGGCGCCCAATGCGGCGGGCACGCCGTACGGCGGCGCGAGCGCGCCGCTGCGCGCCAAGGCGGCGGTGACGCCGGGAGCGCACACGGTCATCCTGTCGATCCTCGACCTCAACGACAACGCCTACGACTCGGCCGTCTTCGCCGATGCCCTGCGCACGAGCAACGAGTCGGCGGCGACCTGTGTGCGCGGCTCGCAGGCCATCGGCCCGGGGCTCGCCATCACCGGTCCCGGCCCGGGCTTCACCTCGCACAGCCGCTTCCCGACGCTCACCGGAACGGCGGGCGACGCGCCCGGCGACGATCCGGCGGTCACCGTGCGCATCTTCAACGGGGCCGACACCTCGGGCGCGCCGGTCGCCACGCTCAGCGCCCCGCGCAGCGCCACCACGTGGTCGGTCACGCCCACCACGCCGATCCCGGCCGGGACCTACACCGCCCAGGCCTCGCAGCGGGGCGCCAACGGCGGCGTCGGCGTCAGCGCGCCGGTGACCTTCACCATCGTGCAGCCGGGCGATCGCGACCACGACGGCCTCCTCGACGACGAGGACAACCTCGACGGCTCCAAGCCACCGGTGCCCGGCAAGTCGGTCGTCGTGAAGGTCGTCTCGGGCGAGGTCTTCATCAAGTTCCCGGCCGGCAAGGGTCCGCGCGCCGTCACCCCGCCGGCGGGCTTCGTCCCGCTCAAGGGCGCGGCCAACGTGCCCATCGGCTCGCAGCTCGACACCGCCAAGGGCCGGGTGGCGTTGACCTCGGCGGCCGACACCGCCGGCAGGAAGACGCAGACGGCGGATTTCTACGACGGCCGGTTCCAGATCAAGCAGTCGGTGCTCCGGAAGAAGCCGAGGAAGGCCAGGGCGCTGATCACCGATCTGGTGCTCACGGGCGAGCCGGCGCGTTCGCAGTGCGCGTCGTCGCGGGGCGCCCGCTCGGCGGGCGCGGAGAAGAAGAAGGGTCCCAAGGCGGTGCTCGGGCAGTTGTGGGGTAGCGGCAAGGGCAGGTTCCGCACGTCGGGCAAGTACAGCTCGGCGACGGTGCGCGGGACGGTCTGGCTCGTGCAGGATCGCTGTGAGGGCACGTTGACCAGGGTCTCGCGCGGCACGGTGCGGGTGGCGGACTTCCGGCGCCACAAGACGGTGTCGGTGACCGCGGGCCACAGCTACCTGGCCCGCGCGCAGCGGGCCCGGAAGAAGTGACGTGGAGGCGCGCGTAACCGCCGGGCCTCGAGGCTGTATGCGTCGCGTGGGTGAGGAGTGGCACGGATGCGCCGGGACCCCGGTGCTCTGGTGAGCAGGCGCAGCCGGGGGGCTCTCGCGCCTGCAGCGGCGTTCGTCGCGGCGGCCTTGCTGGCCGTCGCGGCCGCGCCGGCCGGCGCGACGATCACCCCGGTCACCCACGACACGGCGGGAGCGCTACAGGCCGTGCAGGCGGCCGCCGCGGCCGGATTCACCGTCGGCGGCCAGGGCGCGTTCTTCCTGCCGGCGGCGCCCGGGAACTCGGTCGGGATCGGGATGACCGGGCTCCCCGGCTTCCCACGCGATGGCAACACGTTCCTCGTGCTCTCGACGGGTGACGCCACATTGGGGGATCTCGCTGACCGGCCGGGGGCGTTCCCGAGCGTCGACGACAAAGGCGGGCCAGACCGCACGCGCGGCGACACGGCCCTTGACGACACGGTCATCCAGACCGGGTTCAACGTTCCGCTGAGCCCGGCGGGTGCGCCGCTCGCGACATGCCTCTCCTTCGACGTGCGGTTCCTCTCGGAGGAGTACCCGGACCGCATCGCGAGCGTCTTCACCGACGCGTTCGTCGCGGAACTCGACACGTCGCCCTGGACCACCTCGGGATCCACGATCACGGCGACGAACAACTTTGCGTCATCGCCGTTCGGCCTACCGCTGACGGTCAAGTCGGGTAGTCCGGCCGCGATGTCGCCCGCGGAGGCCGCAGGCACGCCTTACGGGGCCGCGACGCCAGTCATGCGCGCCCAGGTCCCGGTGCCGGCGACGACGAGCACGCGGCTCCTCTTCCTGTCGGTCTTCGACCACGGCGATCGGTCGTACGACAGCGCGGCCTTCATCGACAATCTGCGCCTCACGACCCCGCCCGGGACGTGCAGCGCCGGTCTGACCTCACTCGGTCCCGCAGTGGCGATCACCGCTCCCACCGTGGCCGCGACCGTGAACACGGCCACGCCGACGCTCACGGGCACCGCCGGCAACGCGGCGGGCGATGCGGCCACGGTGACCGTCCGCATCTACAACGGCGCCGTGCCGGCGGGCGCGCCCGTGCAGACTCTCTCGGCGCCGCGGATCGGCAACGCCTGGTCCGCGCAGGCGGGCGCGCTCGCTCCGGGTCAGTACACCGCGCAGGCCTCGCAGGCCAACGCTCAGGCCGACGGCGTCAGCGCGCCGACCACGTTCACCGTCACGCCCGGCGCGGCCGGGGGCGGGGGGACGGCGGGCGGCGGCTCGAGCAGCCAGCAGACCCCCGGCGACCGCGACAACGACGGCATCCCCGACGCCCAGGACGCCTCCGACGGCTCGCTGCCGCCGGTGCCCGGCAAGACCTTCGATGCGCGGGTGGTCTCCGGCGACGTCTTCATCAAGTACCCGCCGGGCCGCGGGCCGCGGGCGGCGGTCAAGCCGCCGAAGGGGTTCGTGGCGCTGAGGGGCGCGGCGAACGTCCCGATGGGCGCGCAGCTCGACACGCGCAAGGGACGGGTGGCCGTGACGTCGGCCCACGATACGAGCGGGAGCGCGTCGCAGACCGCGGACTTCTACGACGGGATATTCGCCGTCACCCAGTCGACGCCCAAGGCGAAGCCGGCGAAGGCGAAGGTGCTGATCACCGACCTGGCCCTCAAGGGCGAGCCGTCGCGCTCTGAGTGCGCGCCCATCAAAGGCGCCTCGGCGGCCGCGGCCCGGAAGCGGAAGCGCGGCGGGAAGTCGGTGCTCGGCGGCCTGTGGGGCAACGGCAAGGGCACCTTCCGCACGGACGGCAAGTACAGCTCGGCCACCGTCCGCGGGACCATCTGGTTGACCCAGGATCGCTGCGATGGGACGTTGACCACCGTGAAGCGCGGGGTGGTGAGCGTCCGGGACTTCAAGCGCCGCAGGACGGTCTCGGTGAAGGCCGGCCACAGCTACCTCGCCCGGGCCGCGGGCAAGCCCAAGCGCGCGAGGTGAGGCGGCAGGGTTGAGCATGGCCCCGGACGCGCGCATCGGCTCTGAGCTGGCGGGCTATCGGATCGAGGCCCCGATCGGCCGCGGCGGGATGGGGATCGTCTACCGCGCCGAGCAGCTGCGCCTGGGGCGCAAGGTCGCGCTCAAGCTGCTGGCGCCCGAGCTGGCCGAGAACCAGGCCTTCCGCACGCGCTTCGAGCACGAGTCACGGCTGGCCGGCATCCTCGAGCACCCGCACATCGTCGCGCTGTTGGAGGCCGGCGAGGCCGACGGGCTGCTCTTCATCAGCATGGACTACGTCGAGGGCACGGACCTGCGCCACGTGCTGTCGGGCGAGGGCCGCCTCGAGCCTGAGCGCGCGCTCGCCATCGCCGCCCAGGTCGCGAGCGCGCTCGACGCCGCCCACGATCGCGGCCTCGTCCACCGTGACGTCAAGCCGGCTAACATCCTCATCGCTGCCGACGCGGGCGCCGACCGGGCCGAGCACTGCTACCTGACCGACTTCGGCCTGACGAAGGACACCTCCTCGCCGGTCGAGCTGACGGCCACCGGTACCTTCGTCGGCACCATCGACTACATCGCGCCCGAGCAGATCGAGGGCGCCAAGCCCACGGGCCACGGCGACCAGTACGCCCTGGCCTGCGTGCTCTTCGAGTGCCTCACCGGCCGCCTGCCCTTCGCGCGCGAGGACGAGATCAGCGTGATGTGGGCGCACCTGCAGGACGCGCCGCCCGCGGTGACCGCCCTGCGCCTGGACCTGCCCGCCGCGATCGATGCGGTCGTCCTGCGCGCCCTGGCCAAGGACCCGAAGCAGCGCTACGCGAGTTGCACGGCGCTGGTCGAGGCCGCGCGCGCCGCGCTCTCGCCCACGGCGGTCAGGACCGCGCGGCCCGCGCGCTAACGTGTGACGAAGTAGACGACCAGCGTCATCGCGGTCGCGATGACGAGGAACGCGACGACCGCCGCCGCTCCGCTCCACTGGCGCGGGGCGGCCCCCCCGCGACGGCCGGCCGGGGCCGAGGGCGCGAACGCCCCGAAGGACGGCGGCGCGGATGCGGCGGTCTCGCGCGGCACGGCGGCCACCGGCGCGATGATCGTGGCATCGGGCTCGCGCACGCGCGTGGCGCTCGGCTCGAACCTGGGCTCGGGCCCGTCGACCTCGATCTCGAGCTCCGTCTCGCCGAGGATCACACGGGCGCTCGACGACACCACGACCACGGCCGAGAGGCGCGCGCCGTCCACGTAGGTGCCGTTCGTGGACTCGAGGTCCTCGAGCTCGACGCCGTCCTCATGGGGCCGCACGGCGAGGTGGCGGCGGGAGACCTCCTCGTCGCTCACCGTGACGTCGGCGTTCTCCCGCCCGACGACGAGCTCGCCGACCAGCTCGATGCGCTCACCGGCGCGCGGGCCAGAGCGAACGATCAGGAAGGGCATGCAGGCGACACTAACCGGAACCCCCGCGCGCGCCCACTGCAATTCGTCAAGGGTGGGGGCGGGGCGCCGGCGCGCGCACCAACCACGCGTCGAGGATGGCCGTGCGGGGCTTGACCACCGGTGCGGCACGCTCGATAGTCGCCTGGTGCGGCGTTCTCGCAAGCCATGGATCGGCGTGCCCGTGGCGGTGTGCACGATGGCGGCGATCTCGGGCGCGAGGGCCATCACCCACCAGGGCCCGGCGCCGCTGCCGCCGCCGGTCGCCGGCAAGACCGTCAACGCCAAGGTCAAGGCCGGGACGGTGCGCTTCAGGCTGCCGGGGCAGGCCGCCTTCGTCAAGCTCACCGCGCCCCAGCAGCTGCCGATCGGCACGACCTTCGACACCACGGCCGGCCGCGTGACGCTCACCTCCGCGGCCGGCGCCAACGGCGCCACCCAGCACGCGTGGTTCTACGAGGGCACCTTCACGGTCGGCCAGACGACGGGGTCCCGGCCGCTGACGACGCTGACGCTGGCCGGCGCCCTGCCCGTCTGCGCCAAGAGGGCGCGGGCGGCCGCGACCGCGCGCAGGCAGCGCCACCTGTGGGGCGACGGCAAGGGCCGCTTTCGCACCGGCGGGCGCTTCAGCTCGGCGACGGTGCGCGGGACGCGCTGGGTCGTCTCGGACCGCTGCGACGGCACCCTGACGCGCGTCGTGCGCGGTTCGGTCACCGTGCGTGACCGCGTGCGCCACAAGACCGTGATCCTCCACGCGGGCGAGCAGTACCTCGCGCGCGCGCCGGCGAGCAGGACCCCGTGAGCTGGGTCTCGGTCTTCGCCGGCTTCCTCGTCGCCCACATGGTGGGCGACTACCTGCTGCAGACCGACTGGCAGGCGCGCCACAAGCGCGGCGGCCTCAGCGACCCGGCCGCGCGACGCCCGCTCCTGACCCACGTGGCGACCTACACCCTCGCCTTCGCCCCCGCCTTCGTGTGGATCGCCACCGAGCTCGACGTCGGGTGGGCCGCGGTGGCGGCGGTGCTGGTCTTCGTGCCGCACCTGGTGGTCGACGACGGCCGCGTCGTGCGCGTCTACCTGGCTCGCGTCAAGCACCTGGAGGGCTTCGATGTCGGCGTCGCCTCGTCGGTCGACCAGTCCTTCCACGTGCTGTCGCTGTGGCTCTTGGCGCTGCTCCTGGGGGCCGCGTGAACCGCCGCAACCGCCGCCTGCGGGCCACGCTGCTGGTCGCCGCGATGGTGGTGGCGGTCGGCGCGGGGTTCGTGCTCGAGACCACCCATGCCCTGCGCACGGCCGAGCTCAGCAGCGTCGACGAGCGCTTCAAGGTGCGCGGGACCCAGCCCGCGCCGTCCAACGTCGTCATCGTCGCGATCGACGACAAGACGTTCAACGACCTCCAGGAGCACTTCCCGTTCAGGCGTCGCTGGGATGCGCGGGTCATCCGCCAGCTGACGAAGGCCAAGCCGGCGGCCATCGCCTACGACGTCCAGTTCACCGAGCGCACGACGGACGAGGACGACGGCCGCCTGATCCTGGCGGTCCGCGCCGCCCGCAACGTCGTGCTGGCCACCACCGAGGTCAGCGACCAGGGCACGACGAACATCTTCGGCGGCGCGGGCAAGGACGGCGGCCTGCCGTTCAGCCGCGGCATCCCCGCGAACTCGAACTACAGCGTCGACGTGGACGACCGGATCCGCCGGATGCCGTTCAGCCTGCAGCGCCTGGTCAGCTTCCCGATCGCGGCCGCGCGCACCGCCCTCGGCCACCAGCCCCACCTGCCGAAGGGCAACAGCGCCTGGATCGACTTCCCGGGACCGCCCGGCACGATCCCCCGGCTGAGCTACTCAGACGTGGCGCGCGGCAGGTTCAAGCCCAGCGACGTCCGGGGGAAGATCGTCGTCGTCGGCGCCACGGCGGAGTCGCTGCACGACTACCACTCGACGTCGACCTCGGGCGGCGGCCTCATGGCGGGCCCCGAGATCCAGGCCGCGTCGATGGTCACCGCCCTGGCGGGCTTCCCGCTGCACAGCGCGCCGCGCTGGGTCGACCTCCTGCTGCTGGTCGCCCTGGGCATCGCCGCTCCCCTCTCGGCGCTGCGCCTGCGCATCTTCATCGCCCTGGGCATCGGCGTCCTCGCGCTCGCGCTGCTCCTCCTCGGCGCGCAGGTCGCCTTCAACCACGACGTCATCCTGACCGTCGTCTATCCGACGCTCGCCGGCGTCACGGCGCTGCTGGCCACGGCGGCGATCCACGGCGTCACCGTCGCCTTCGAGCGCGAGCAGGCGCGCGACGCCTTCGCGCGCTTCGTGCCCGAGGCCGTGGTCGACGAGGTCCTGCGCAGCGCCGACGGCATCCGCCTGGGCGGGGTGCAGCGCGAGGGCACGGTCATGTTCAGCGACCTGCGCGGGTTCACCTCGTTCGCCGAGACCCTCGAGCCCGCGACGGTCATCGGCGCCCTGAACCGCTACCTGACCGCGATGAGCGAGGCGATCCTCGACAACGGCGGCACGCTCGTGGCCTACATGGGCGACGGGATCATGGCCGTCTTCGGCGCGCCGCTGGCCATGGACGACCACGCCGACCGCGCCCTGGCGGCGTCGCGCGACATGCTCGACCGCCTCGAGGGCTTCAACGAGTGGCTGCGGGCCGAGGGGCTGCACGAGGGCTTCAAGATGGGCATCGGCCTCAACAGCGGCCAGGTCATGTCGGGCCACGTGGGCTCCGAGCGTCGCCTGGAGTACACGGCGCTGGGCGACACGACCAACACCGCCGCGCGCCTGGAGGGCATGACCAAGGGCACGCCGTACCAGCTCTACGTGGCCGACTCGACGCGCAGCCGCCTCAGCCATCCGCCCGAGGACCTCGTCGAGGTCGGCGAGTTCGAGGTCCGCGGGCGCACCGCGACGGTCAAACTGTGGTCGCTGCGCGAGTCGGAGGCGCCCGCGTCCGACGCGGGCGGCGCGCCGACGTCGACGGCGGTCGAAACCTCCCCATGAGACCGGTTGCACCGCGCTCCTGAGGCCGGTTAGGGTCGACTCGCCACCCTGCAGGGTTCTTGTCCGAAGGCGGAAGGGAGATCCGTTGACCACTCGACACCGACTTGCCGCGCTCTCCGGCGCGATCGTCGCCTTGCTGGCGCTTCCGGCTGCTTCGCAGGCGCTGACCAAGCAGGTCTACGACGGCCTGCCGCCCAAGGCGCAGAAGAAGTTCATCGATCCGAAGCTCAACACCGACGCGATCGACTTCTTCCCGCACGCCACGACGATCCACGTCGGCGATTCGGTCACCTTCACCACGACGGCGTTCCACAACGTCGACATCCCGGCCAAGGGCAAGAAGCCGGTCACGCTGCTCGTCCCGACCGGCACGAACGTCGCCGGCTCGAACGACGCGGCCGGCAACCCGTACTGGTTCAACGGCTTCCCGAACTTCGGCTTCAACGCCGACCTCATCGACGGCAACCCGCCGGTCAACTACGACCCGTGGAAGACGACCAAGGGCAAGGCCATGGCCTTCACCTACACGGGCGCGAAGGGCGTCGCCACCCCGATCCCGTTCGGCGATCACCC
The DNA here is from genome assembly GCA_963757775.1 of Paraconexibacteraceae bacterium. GTDB lineage: Bacteria > Actinomycetota > Thermoleophilia > Solirubrobacterales > Solirubrobacteraceae > JAOPZW01. The sequence continues at coordinate 107,746 of CAVWSH010000004.1, forward strand.
CAAGCCGCTGACCGTGAAGTTCACCAAGCGCGGCACGGTCAGGTTCTACTGCGACCTGCACCCCGGCCAGGAGGGCGTCATCCACGTCCTGCCGAGGTCCAAGGCGATCCCGAGCGCGAAGGCCGACGCGAAGGCGCTGAAGGCGCAGATCGATCGCGACTACAAGATCGCCAAGAACCTCCTGAAGCAGCCGCCGCCGGCCAACACGATCGACGTCGGCAAGGCCGGCAAGGACGGCGTGGAGTACTTCAGCTTCTTCCCCGGCAAGACGACGGTGCCCGTCGGCACCACGATCAAGTTCCAGATCACCCCGCAGTCCTACGAGAGCCACACCGCGACGACCGGCCCCGGCGGCCCGATCGACAACCCCAACAGCTACCTGGGGACCATCGCGCAGTCGTTCTTCTCCAAGCAGTTCGTGCCGCAGGGCATCTACCCGAGCGACCCGTTCGGCACGGTGGGGACGCTGACGCCCGAGTCGCACGGCAACGGCTTCTGGAACTCCGGCGCGCTGGACAACGTCAAGTCCTCGCCCCAGCCGACGAGCAACTCGGTGACCTTCACGGCGCCGGGGACCTACGAGTTCTACTGCATGGTGCACCCGCAGATGCACGGCACGGTGGTCGTGCAGTGACGCCTGCGGGCGGCGTGGCGCGGGCGCCTAGCCCGCGCCGCCCAGCCCGGCCATCCACCGCAGCGCGCTGATGCTCGGCCGGTAGAGGTACTCGCCGCCGCGCATGGTCACGAAGCGCGGGTGCGGCTTGAGGAAGAACGGCGGATGGCCCGGGATGGTCATCTTGCCGTCGCCGTCGGGCTCGCCGATCAGGAAGTCCTTGTCGGGACCGAGCCCGAACGGGTCGCCGTCGTCGATCCACAGCGTCTGGATGGTCTCGAACTGCCGCCAGATGCTCGCGTTGAAGCACACGAAGACGAGCCCGCGCTCCTGGCCGTCGTCCTCCATGACGCCCTCGGGCAGCGGCGGGCCGTAGGTCCGCCCTCGGCGGATGATGCGGTGGCGGTTGGTCATGCGGCCCTTGAAGAAGCCCTCGGCGTCGCGCGGGTTGGCGCGGCGGATGTGCGAGCCCAGCGGGCAGCGCAGCCCCTCCGGATCGTCGGCGTAGGAGAAGTCGTTGATGCGCGCCGGGTCGTCGACGATGTCGGGATCGGGGCCGTCGGGGGAGAGCACGAGCGGCGTGCCGTCGCTCCAGCGCCCGACGATCTTGGCGGCGAGCATGTCGGGACCGCCGGGGTAGCCGCGGCCCTTCTCCTGCATGTAGGAGCGGAAGGCCGCGACGTCGGTCTGGAGCTTGCGGTAGACCTCGAACGTCCCGTTGCAGTGAAAGGGCGGGGCCGGGGCGTCGGGCAGCCCGCCGTCCTCGTCGACGTGGCCGTGCAGGAACTCGCCCGTGCACACGTCGCGCCAGCCGCCCGCGCCATCGGGCTGGCCGTCGCCGGGGCGCGCCTCGACGCCGCTGCCGGCCACCGCCGGCTGGGCGATCCCGTCGAAGAAGCCGAAGTGATCCTTGCCGCCGGCCAGCGCCTCGGCGCGCGTCTCGTTGATCACGGTCGTCGCGCCGTGGGCCTGCCCGAACTGGCGCAGCACCTCGCGGCGCTGGTTGAGGTGCTCGTTGTCGATCGCGTAGACGGTGATCAGGACGTGCGCCTCACCGGTCCCCAGCCCCGGCTCCCAGTGCTCGGGGGCGCTCGGGCCGCGGTCGCCCAGGCGGTCGGCGCGTGCCGCCATGCCCTCGCGGAACTCGGCCGGGAAGGAGGCGAGGATGTCCTCGGGGACGCCGAGCGTCTGAAGGCCCGAGTAGGTGAAGGACGCGTGGGTGGCGGTCGGCGGCGGGCCGTCCTCCCAGGGCTCGGCCGTCGCCACCTCGGTCAGCGTGGCGCTCATCAGCGCGCGGGCCCGGTCGACGTCGTCGATGTGCAGGAAGATGTAGGCGGCCGTGGGATAGGTGTAGCCGCGCAGGACGTTGCCCTGGATGTCGGCCCGGTCGATGTCGGCGGCCTCGGAGCGGCGCCGGGGCAGGTTGCCGGGGCGCTTGAAGGGCAGGTCGATGACCGGCTGTCGGCGGCGCTGCTGCATCAGCGCCCCGCCTTCGCGAACGTCCCCAGGAAGCGCTCCTTGAGCGCCGCCGCGTCGAGTCCCTGCGCGTCGGCGGCGAAGTCGACGAGCTGGTCGCGCAGCGCGAGGCTCTCGCGCACGTCGGCCACGCTGCCCCCCAGGTAGGCCGAGGCGAAGAGGTTCGTGTGGCGCTGATGGGTCTTGATCCACGCGCGGAACGCGGGCCTGTCGGCCGTCCCCGGATAGCCGACGCAGTGGCTCCACCAGCCGTCGGCCTCGGTGGGGATGCGGTCGCAGATCAGGTCGAGGTAGGGATCGAGGTCGCCGTCGAAGCTGCTGGTGAACACGAGGTAGTTGGACTCCAGGTGGTCGAGATCGTGCTTGGGGCCCTGGTGCACGAGGTGGTCGAAGATCTGGATGCGCGAGAGGTGCAGCGTGTCCAGCCGGGCCAGCGGGCTGTCGGCGCCGGTGGGCAGCCCCTCGATGTAGGCCAGCAGCTCCTGCTCGTGGCCGGCGATGATCGGCGCGAAGGTCGTCAGCGCGTAGGCGCCGCCCACCCGGTTGCGTGACTCGCCCATCAGAGGTGCGCCTGGTGGTCGGCCAGGAAGCGCTCGTAGGACGCCTTGAACGCCTCGGGGCTCTGGCCCTCGGCGTCCGCCAGCAGCTTCTGGAAGCCCCTGCGGACCTCCAGGGCGGCCTTGCACATCCGCGTGCTCGCGTGCGGATAGGCGCAGTAGTAGTGCCCGCCCTCCATGCTGTTGCGCGCGATCCACGCCTTCAGCGGCTCGGCCGGCGGTGGGTAGGGGAAGTGGATCCCGCGGCCCCAGACGAAGCGGATGTCCTTGGGGATGACGTAGGCGAAGGCGTCGATGTAGTGCTGCCAGGGCCCGTCGAAGTTGCTCTCGAAGAACAGGTAGCCGTACTTGAGCTTCTGGCGCTTAGCGGGATCGACGTGCGGCATCTCGTGCACGATCGTCCAGCGCACGAAGTGGATGAAGTCGAACTGCAGGATGTGCTTCTGGGCCAGCGGCACGTACTTGCCCAGCCAGAAGCCCGAGCGCAGGACCGGCTCCCAGCGGCGGCGCACGGGCGTGAAGAGCGTCAGGCCCGTCATCCGCCCGACGACGTTGCCGGGCGGCTTCTCCGGCGTCGCTCCGGCGCTGCGCTCGATGCTGGTCTGGACCTCCGTGCTCATCAACGGCGTCCCCAGATCTCCCGGCCCTCCGCGGCCCGGCGCGCGTGCGCGGGGTTGCCGAAGCGCTCGTAGTACTCGATCTCCAGGTGCGCGAACTGCACCCACGTGCCCGGCAGGTAGAACGCGTCGGTGTGCGCCGGGAAGCGACCGTAGGTCTCGACCAGGTAGCGGCAGATCTCCTTCGTGTACTCGATCGCCTCCGGCGGGTGGTGCTCGGCGAGCCGCAGGTAGCCCTCGGCGCTGGCGGTGTCCTTGTAGGCCTGCCCGAAGACCTGCGGATCGGCGTAGGCGCCGCCCGGCCCGAACTTCTCCTCGATGACCTGGTCGACGGCGGCGTCCATGTCGGTGACGTACGGCGGGCACAGGCCCTCCAGGACGCCGTCGATGCCGACGTAGTTGGGCTGTGAGGCGGGCACCGGCGGCCAGCGCTTGAAGCGCGACGTCGAGGGCTTGGTGCTGTGCTCGCGGAAGCCGAGGCCGAGGTGCCCCTTGGCTGGATCGCGGCGCATCACGTGGGGGATCATCGGCGCGCCGTGCACCCAGCCGCCGAGGCGCAGCGCCTCGCCGAGGAGCATCAGGTTCTGCATCAGGAAGTACGCCTCGTGGTCGGTGCGCACCGTCCCGAGGCTGCCGATGGGGGCCGGGGTGTCGGGCGTGACCAGGCCGCCGCGCACGCGCTTGATGCCGCCGATCGGCTGGTAGGGGATGGCGTCGACGAGGCCGATCTTGGCCGCCGCCCATGCGATCCAATCGGCCGCGCCCTTGGGCCGGAAAGGGCGCCAGTCGTCCATGAACAGGGGCGCCGTGCCCCTCGGCTCCGACAGCAGGATCAGCAGCACGTTGATGTACTGGCGCGTGTTGTCGACGACCGGCAGGAAGCAGGTCGTCCCCGGCGCGTTGGAGTGCTGGGCGTTCCAGCCCAGGTAGTACGGCCACTCGCGCGGGAACTGGAAGCGCTGGTCGTAGACCTTGCGCTTGACGGCGTTGGCGTAGGCCAGCCAGTCGTCCTCGGTGCGGTCCTCCCAGCGCGGCGGGATCTCCTTGAAGATCTCCATCGCCTCGCGCTCCCACGGCCGGCGCAGCAGCCAGATGCCCTCGTCGTTGATCATGAACATCGAGGTCGCCTGGGCGTTGTCGGCGCTCGACGCCGCGCGGCCAGTGACGTGCAGGAACGGCGTGCCCAGCTCGGGCTTGCCGCTGGGCTTGTCCAGCGGGCCGTCATGCATCACGGCGCCGGTGGGGCCGGTGCCGGCGATGAGGATCGCCTCCTCCAGCGGCGTGAGCGGCGAGGGCTCGTTGGCGCTCTCGTAGCTCATGTCGCCGGCCTTCAGCGAGACGCCCTGCGCGACCCGTCGCGTGCGGCGGTCCTGCAGGCAGGACATCACCGGGTAGCTGAACAGGTCCTGCAGGGCGCCGGCGGGGGTGCCGGTCGTGTCAGGTGCGGGTCCGTCGGCGGTGGTGCTCATCGCGAGGGGTTCCTCTCGAGGTGGGCGGCGGCGAGCGGCGAGCCATGGCGCGCTGTCACGAGTCCTGGCGTTCCAGCTCGGCGAGGGCGGTCGGGAAGATGTCGCGCTCGGCGTTCTCGCCGAGCCACATGTCCAGGTGCGCGTAGTCCTTGAAGACATGGTGGGTGTAGCGCTCGGGCCCGTTCGCCGCGCACACGTGCTCGTAGCTGCGCTGCAGCCCGCGCGGCACGAACATCCGGTTGTGCTCGCCGGTGAGGAACGAGATCGGCATCCTGTAGCGATCGACGTTGGCCAGGTAGGCGTCGCGGCCGGCGCGATCGACGGCGCGGTTCTTGCGGATCATCCGCGAGATGTGCTCGAAGAAGGTGATGTTGCTGACGCCGAAGATGCTCGGCACGGCCGCGTCCATGGTCTGCTCGTTGATGTTCGAGAAGTCGAAGACGTCGCCGTAGACGAAGTAGATGCGCCGGCCCACCGGGCTGTCGTAGACGTGGCGGAAGGGCAGGGCGCGCATCACGAGCTCGACCGCGCGATCGGGCAGGTAGTCGGGGTCGTAGTCGGTGTTGAGGCCCTTGATCCCGGCCTTCTTGAACATGGTCGCCAGGTGGGCGCCCGCGCGCAGGCGGTTGCCGGGCGTGGCGATCGGGTGGCCGGCCAGCGACGAGAAGGTCGCCGAGCGCAGCCCCTGCAGGCCGCCGCCGATGGCCATGAACAGCGACAGCCCGCCGACGCAGTGACCCATGGCCTGGACGGAGTCCGCGCCGCTGTGGCGGCGGACCGCGTCGATGGCGGCCGGCCAGTCGCGCATGGCGATGTCGTCGACCGTGAACTGGGTGCGGCTGGCCTCGAGGTCGGGGCTGGCGCGGTAGTCGAGCAGCCAGACGTCGTAGCCGTGCTCGCCGAGGAACTGCACGTAGTTCTTGGGCACGGTGTCGACCGCGAAGGCGCGCGCGGCGTTCCCGTAGCCGGGCGCGAGGACGACCGGCCCCTTCGTGCCGAGCGCGTAGTGCGTGAGGAGGATCTCGGTGCCGTCCGACGTCGTGACCGGGTGCTGCTCGCCGGGCGGCAGACTCGGAGCGCCCTCGGGCCCCCGGTCGGCAGTCGCTTGCTCCATCCAGATCCTCCTTGACGCGCGCGATGCGCTTCGGTTCACGCGGTTTGTATCCGCGCCCGCGCGCCAAAGCAAGGCCAATTGGACGGGGAGACCGACCCGAACGGACGGGGAGAAAATCCCACAGAGCCGGTGTCGCGCGATATCACTTGCGTCCATGCGGGCAGCCATGGACCGGCTCGAGCGATTCGTCACGCGGCGCCGGCGACTCGTTCTGGGCGTTTGGATCGTGCTCGTCGTCGCTGCAGTGCCGTTCGCCGCGCAGCAGACGAAGCATCTGACCGCAGGGGGCTTCGAGGTCCCCGGCTCGGGGTCCCAGGCGGTCTCCGAGGCGCTCAAGCGGTTCCCGGGCGTGCAGACCGAGCCGCTGATCCTCGTCTTCGACAACAGCAAGAAGGACGCGTCCGCCCTGGCCGCCTCCGTCGACAAGGCGACGCAGCAGGTGCAGGGCATCGACAACGTCGGCGTGTCGCCCAAGGCCGCGGCCGCGGCCAAGGCGGCCGGCGATCAGCCCATCGTGCTCCTGGCGCTCGACGTCAAGGGCGGCGCGGACTCCGCGGTCGACGCCGCCGTGGACCTGCGCAAGAACCTCCACATCAAGGACAACGGCAACCTGGCGCTGCCCGTGCACCTCGTGGGCCAGCAGGCGCTCTGGGCCGGACTCCAGGACGTCTCCAAGAAGGACCTCGAGAAGGCGGAGTTCGCCGGCTTCCCGGTCGTCTTCATCATCCTGCTCGCCGTCTTCGGCTCGCTCGCCGCCGCGCTGCTGCCGTTCAGCCTCGGCGTGGCGGCCGTCGTGCTCACGGGAGCCGCGGTCTACTTCCTCTCCCAGACGCTGCAGATGTCGGTCTTCGTGACCAACATCGCGTCGATGCTCGGCATCGGCGTGGCCGTCGACTACTCGCTGTTCATCCTCTCGCGCTACCGCGAGGAGCTGCATAACGGCGGCGATCCCGACACCGCCCGCGCGACCGCGATGCGGACCTCGGGCCTGGCCGTGTTCGTGTCGGGCGTGACCGTCGTCATCTCGCTCGCCGGGCTGTTCCTGATCGACTCCAAGACCATGCGCTCCATGGCGATCGGCGCGATCGTCGTCGTCGCCATCGCCGTGCTCGCGGCCATGACGCTGCTCCCGGTGCTCATCAAGATGCTGGGGACGCGCGTCTACGAGCCGGGGCGCGGCGTGAGCTGGGTGCGCGGCAAGTTCGCGGGCCTGCGCCCGGCGCGCGCGGAGGACGGCCGGCCGCCGTTCTGGGACCGCTGGACGGCGCGGCTCATGCGCCGACCGGTGCTCTTCGCCGCTCTCGCGACCGCCGCGCTGCTGATCATCGCGATCCCGGCGCTGTCGCTGAAGTGGGGCACCGCCGCCCTCGGCCAGCTGCCCAAGGACAACGAGACGCGCATCGGCTTCGAGCAGGCGGCGCAGGCCGCCGGCCCCGGCGCCCTCGGCCCGGTGCTGGTGGTGGCCGACGGCGGCAACCGCGCGCCCGACGCCGCCGCGGTCGAGAAGTACCGCGCGGCCGTTCAGGCGCTGCCCGGCGTCGCCGCAGTGTCCAAGCCCACCACCTCGTCCGACGGGCACGCCGTGCTCATCAACGTCACGCCCAAGGACGGCCCCGAGAGCGACGAGGCCGCCGCGCTGGTCAAGCGCCTGCGCGCGCCGGCCGGGCCGGCGAGCACCCTGCCCGGCGTCGACGTCAACGTCGGCGGCGCCGCCGCGCAGAACCACGACTTCAGCGACCTCATCTCTGGCTCGCTGTGGAAGATCCTGCTCTTCGTCCTGGCCTTCAGCTACGTCGTGCTGTTGATCGTGCTGCGCTCCGTGCTCCTGCCGCTGAAGGCCGTGATCATGAACGTGCTCTCGGTGGCCGCCGCCTACGGCGTGCTCGTGATGGTCTTCCAGTACGGCTGGACCGACAGCATCATCGGCTTCGACCACCTGGGCTACGTCAACGCCCTGACCCCGCCGTTGCTGCTGGCCATCGTCTTCGGCCTGTCCATGGACTACGAGGTCTTCCTGCTCTCGCGCATCCGCGAGCGCTACCAGGCCACCGGTGACAACCGCCTCGCGGTGTCGCAGGGCCTGGCCGCCAGCGCCAAGACGATCTCGAGCGCCGCGATCATCATGGTCGCCGTGTTCGCGATCTTCGCGCTCACCGGCCTGCCGCAGGTCAAGGAGATCGGCGTCGGCCTCGGCGTGGCGATCTTCCTCGACGCGACGCTCGTGCGCCTGGTCCTCGTCCCGGCCACGATGGAGCTCATGGGCAAGTGGAACTGGTGGCTGCCCGACTTCCTGGACCGCATCCTGCCCGACATGGACTTCGAGAGCAGCCCCGAGCCGGTGGCCGAGCACACCGACGCCGAACCGCCGCTGGTCACCACCTAGATCGTCGATTCGGCGGCTGCGTTCCCTCGCTGCACCGCGTCCGCCCCGCGCGCGTCGTGGTCGAACGTCGGTCTTCCCACCTCTGGAGGGGGTAGGACCGACGTTCGACGCCCGCGGCGTCCAAAGGTGTTGCAACACACGCGCGATCGCACCCCCAAGGCGCACGCGACTGAGGACGACGACGCGCGCCGCACAGCGGCGCCGGCCTCTCCTCCCCCTCGGTGATGCTGTAAGCGCAGCGCCGTGCCACACGCGTGGGCGGCCAGACCGCCGACGCGGACCGCCGCGTCACCCGCCGGGCAGCGCGCCCATCTGACGCATCAGCCCGAGGTCGTCGCGGATCGCGCGGTGCGCGCTCGCCTTGCCGTCCACGACGGTGAGCAGGTGGCACTGGCGCCAGGCGATCGGCTTGCCCGACCCCGGTATCCCGAAGAGCTCGCCCTCGTGGGTGCCCGACATGGTGCCGACGCAGACCACCGTGTCGCCGTCGTGGGCCAGGTGCTCGATCTCGAAGCGCCCGTCCGGGAAGGCGGTCCACAGGCGCTGCATGAGCTGGGCCTGGCCGGCGGGGCCCGGCGGCGTGCCGGGGAGGGCGGCGTGGTTGACGTAGTCCTCGGCGAATAGGTCGTCGAGCATGGAGAGGTCGCGCTCGTTGAAGGCCTGCCAGAAGCGCTCGACCATGCGCCGGTTCACGTCGTCCATCGGGCGACCCTTCCAGGCCGCCGGCGGGAGCGCAAGCGCCGCGCCGTCACGCGCGCCGCCGCGCGGTCGGCGTCATCCGCATGCCGCCCTTGGGCACGATCGTCCCGGTCGCGGTGGGGCGCGGCTCGCGCTCGTCGGCGGGCCGGAAGGCCCAGTGCTGGCCTAGGGTGGCGAGTACGAGGACGGCCTCGGTCATCGCCAGCCGGGCGGCGTGGCACTCGTAGGGGCCGGCCGAGAAGGGGAAGTAGGACACGGCCGGCGGGCGCGGCGCGTCGTCGGACCAGCGCTCCGGGTCGAAGCGCTCGGCCTGCGTCCAGAGGCCCGGGTCGCGATGGGTCACCCACTGGCTCATCGCGATGACGTGCCCGTCGGGGATGGACTCGCCGTCGACGCGGTACTCGCCGGTCACCTGCCGGAAGAAGCCCCAGATCGGCGGGTACAGGCGCAGCGACTCCTTGATCACCTTGCGCGTGAAGGTGAGCGCGTCCACGTCGGCGGTGGTCGCGGCGCGCTCGCCGAGGACCTCGTCGAGCTCGGCGTGCCAGCGCGCCTCGGCGTCGGCGTCCCGGGCCAGCAGGTGCAGGGTCCAGGTGAAGAGCGCGTGGAGCTGGTCGGCCCCGAGCCACTGCTTGAAGGTGGCCTGGACGACCTGATCGTCGTCCTCGCCCTGCACCCAGCGGCTGAGCACGTCGTCGCGCGGGCGCGCGCGGCGCTCGGCGATCATGGCGTCGATCGCGGCGTCGAGCCGGGCGCGGGCGGCGCGGGTGCGCACGCTGCTGGGCATCGGCCCGCCCCAGCGCGCCGTGCCGTAGGGCCCCAGCAGCCACTGCATGGCCGCGGTCCCCGCCTCCTGGGCCTTCAGCAGCTCGGGCGCCTCGTCGAGGTCCTCGCCGGTCAGTGCCTCCCAGTCGATCGACCAGCACAGCGAGCGCAGTTCGGAGAAGAGCTCGACCGGCTCGCCCTCGCGCCAGGACTGCGCGCGGCGCGCGGCGCGGGCGATGCCGATCGCGGGGCTCGACGGGTCGGCGAGCACCGGCTTCCACAGCTCGTCGCGCTGGCGGTGATGCTCGGCGCCCTCGGTGAGGATCAGCCCGCCGCCGTACCACTTGTCCAGCGCCATCAGGCGCCCGCGCGAGAGCGGCGGCCAGTCCTCGCTCTCGAGGACGAGCTTGAGATGCTCGGGGTTCTTGAGCAGGTGGCAGTGGACCTTGCCCAGCGAGAAGGGCACGACGTCGCGCTCGTCCTTGCGCAGCCCGTCGAGGTAGGTCAGCGGGTCCGCGCCGAAGCGGGCGAGCGCCAGCATGGCCGGCTAGCCGATCCCCGGGACCCCTGAGCCCCCGGGCAGCGACTGCAGGTCGTCCCACGCCTTGGCGGCCATCTCCCAGTCGGCCTCGGAGTCCTGCTCCTCGCTGTGGCGCAGGACGCGGATGAGGTAGGTCACGGCGGCCAGGAAGGCGATCGCGGCGAAGACGATCTGCACGCTGACGACGCCCTCCTCGGTCCAGTAGACGTCCTCGAGCTCGAGCAGCAGGGCCGACTCGTCGAGCACGAGCGCCACGCCCACCCCGAAGGGGACCGCGAGGTAGCGATCGAGCTCTGAGCCCTTCGCGCCGATGGCCACGCCGCCGGCCGCCAGGCTGATCAGCCCGCCGGGGATGAAGTGGTGGATGTGGCGCTTGCCGACGACGACGTTCTTGATCGGCCCGAGGCCGCCGTGCTCGCGGATCGTCCACGTGATGGCGCGCGTGATCCCGAAGGTGACCGTGAACGACGCCAGCATGTTGAACAGCGTGTTCTGGCGGGTGCGGCTGACCTTGTAGCCCTCGCGGATGACCTCGACGGCCACCAGGGCGCGGTTGCCGCGCCGGTTGGGGTCGTGCTCCTGCCGGCTCTGGGGCAGCATGCCCAGCCGCCACACCCGGGCCAGCTCGGCTCCGAAGACCGCGAGCACCGCGCCGCCGGCGAAGGCGCCCAGCACGCGCGTGCGCCCCGACGAGGCCCGGCCGACCTGCGTGGCCTCCTTCAGCCGCTTCTCCTTGCGCCCCGCCATGTCAGCGGCGCTTGCGCAGGTAGGCCTGGGCGAGCTGGGCCATGAAGATCCAGCCGAACTTGACCAGTGCCCCGAGCTGCGCGCCGAGGTTCGGCCCGCCGGCGCGGAAGGTGGTCAGCTGCTTGGCGAAGTCGCGGATGCGGATGCGCAGCACGCCGGAGGCCACGAGCTCTGCCCCGGCGTCGTCGCCCGCCTCCACGTGGCCGCGCAGGACGTGGGTGAAGAGCGTCGTCGTGTCCTTCCAGACGTCGAAGCCCGCGTCGTCGCGCACGAGCTTGAACCCGGTGAGGGTCAGCGGGTGGCCGACGCCGTCGCGGAACCACAGCCGGTAGAGCATCCGCTTGACGCCGGGCTCGGTGTCGACGAAGAGGTTGAACACCCCGCGCTCGACCGGCAGCTGACCGCCCAGCGCGTCGCAGCGCAGGTAGCCGACCGCGCCCGCCTGGCGCAGTGGATCGCTGCCGAAGCGCTCGATGTCGGGGACCTCGATGGTCAGATGGAACATGAGCGCGCCCGCGCCGTCGCGGTCGGGCTCGGCGCCACGGTCGAAGTCGGACTCGCCGAAGGTGACGTGTCCGAGCATCTCCTCGGTGAAGCGGACGGTTGCGGTCATGCGGCGGCGGCCTCCGCGGGGCGGTGGTCGGATTCGAGCATGTTGTCGGCGAAGCGGTCGGCGAGGGCGGCGATGGTGAAGCTCGGGTTCGGGCCGACGGGGCCCGGCATGATCGAGCCGTCGGCGATGTGCAGCCCGGGGTAGCCGAAGACGTTGCCGTACGGGTCGACGACGCCCTCGGTGGCGTCGCGGCCCATCGGGCAGCCGCCGAGCGGGTGGACCGTGATCACGCGCCGCAGGAACCAGATCGGGTTGTCGGCGAACTTCCCCCCGAGCGAGTGGGCGAACGCCCGCGAGGTGGTGCGCAGGCGCGCGAAGTACTCGGCCGAGCGCTTGCGGTTCCAGTCGAGGTCGAGCCGCCCGTTGCGCAGGAACATCCGGCCGTCGGGGATGTCGCGGCCCATGCCCAGCAACGGCAGGCCGCCGGCCGACAGCTCGCGCGACTGCAGCAGGTCGGCGATGTAGCCGCTCACGTCGGTGTCGGGCGAGCCCTGCAGCCAGTTCTTGACCAGGAACATGGCGGTCGAGCGCCAGGCCCACAGCGACTTGGGGGCGGCCAGCACGTGCAGGATCCACGCCAGCTGCTGGGGATAGCCGGCGTCCTGGAGGTAGAAGCCGCGCCCCTCGCCCCCGTCGAGCGCGTCGGGCATCCGCGCGGTGCTCGTGATGACCGGCCCGTAGCCGGGGTCCACGATCCGCGGCGTGGGCTTGCCGTCGACCATCTCGCGGGTGTTGATGGCGAGCGTGAGCAGGTCGCCGTTGCCGCAGAAGCGCGTGCCCAGGCGGCGGCTCAGCCGCGGGAAGGCGCCGCGGTTGCGCAGCAGCAGGTTGGTGGTCCCCAGGGTGCCGGCGCTGAGCACGAGGTGGTCGCAGGTGACCGTGCGCAGCGGCGGCGCCGCTGCGCCGTCCTCGGCGGGATCGACGTCCTCGAGCGCGGCGTAGTGGACGGCATAGCCGCCGCTGTCGCGCGGTTCGAAGCGGCGCACGTCGCACAGCGTGCGCAGCTCGGCGCCGTGGTGGGCGGCGTGCGTGAGGTAGTTGTAGTCGAGCGTGTTCTTCGCGCCGTAGTTGCAGCCCACGTCGCACTCGCCGCACAGCTGGCACGTCGTGCGGGTGCGCCCGTGGAGGTTCTCGAGCTCCTCCACGATCGCCTCGCCGGGCACGGGCGGGCGCCCCTCGTTGGCGAAGCTGACCGCCAGCTTGGGCAGGAACCACTCCATGCCGTTGGCCTCGGCGGCCGCCTTGAAGGCGATCGTCTTGGGCGTCTTGGAGTACGGCTCGTGGTCGAAGGGATAGCGCTGCAGGCCGATCATGGCCTCGACGCGGTCGTAGTGCGGGTCGAGGTCGGCGCGCGAGACGGGCCAGTGCTCGTAGCCGCCGTCGCGCAGGTCCTCCTGGACGAACCACTTCTCGTCCTTGCGGATGAAGACGTTGGCGTAGATGAGCGAGCCGCCCCCCAGCCCCGCCGACACGAGCGCGTCGATCCCGTGGAAGGACCAGTAGTGGTACATGCCGGTCAGGCCGTGGGGCGGGTCCCAGAAGCTCTCCCGGGCGCGGTAGGGGCTGCGGGTGAACGAGCCCGGCGGGTAGGCGCGGCCGCGCTCCAGCACGCAGACCGACTTGCCGGCCTGCGCCAGCCGGTACGCGGTCACCGAGCCGCCGAAGCCCGAGCCGACGATGACTGCGTCGTAGTGGCCGTCCCTGCCGTTCGCGCTCATCGCGCGCAACCGTAACCGCGCGCCGCGTCGATGGGCAAGTCAGCCAAGGAGCGTGCGTCCGCCGCGCGAGCTGAGCGGGAAGGCGTCGAGGTCGAGCGCGACCACGGCGAGGTCGGCGAAGAGCAGGGCGCGGGCGACGTCGGCCTGCTGGTAGGGCTCGCCGTCGCGGCGGTCGAGCAGCGAGATGACGCCGATCGGCCGGCCGTCGCGCACCAGCGGGGCGACGACCATCGTGTGGGGCACGTAGCCGGTCTTGGCCGCCACCTGGCGCGCGAAGCGCGGGTCCTTGCGGCACTCGGGCACCACCGCGCCCTCGCCGCTGGCCACCACGGCTCCGGCCATCCCGACGCCGGGCGGGAGGCGCAGGCCGACGACCTCCGCCGCTCCGGCGCCCCACGCCGCCTCGTAGACGAGCTCGCCGCCCACCGGGTCGGTCAGCGCGATCGAGCACGCGGCGGCGTCGAACATGCCGGCGGCGGTGCGGACGATGGCCTCCATCACGCGCCGGCGGATGGGGCCGTGGCCGAGGCTCTGGGCCAGCGACTCGCCGCGCCCGGCGGTCAGCGGCGCGCCGATCGCCTCGGCGAAGGCCGCGGCCGAGGCGATGCGCTCCTCGGGCAGCAGCTGCAGCCCGGCGGCGAGCGCGTCGCGCAGGTCGGGGTCGATCCCGGGGGCGAGCTTCTCGAGCTTGGGCGCGTCGCCGTAGCGCGGCGGGGAGCCGATGAGCAGCGTCCACAGCGTGGCGGCCAGGCTGTAGACGTCGCTGGCGGCCGAGACCGTCCCGCCGGCCAGCACCTCGGGCGCCATGAAGCGCGGCGTGCCGACGGCGATCGTCCCCTCCTCCTGCTCGCCGCCGAGGGCCCGCGCCACGCCGAAGTCGACGAGGATCACGCCCTCGTCGCCGAGGATCATGTTCGGCGGCTTGACGTCGCGGTGGACGATCTGCTGGTCGTGGACGTACTGCAGGGCCTCGCAGCCGTGGCGGGCGAACTCGATGCTGTCGCCGACGGTCAGCCCCGGGTCGCCGTCGCGCTTGAGCATCGCGCCGAGGTCGAGGCCCTCGACGAGCTCCATGACGATGTACGCGCCCTGCTCGTCGCTGGCGTGGTCGAGGACCTTGACCAGGCGGGGATGGCTCAGGCTGGCCAGCAGCCGCGCCTCGATCTCGAAGCGGGCGGCGTGGCGCACGTCGAGCAGGCGCTTGACCGCGACCTCGCGCCCCTCCTCGCGGTCCAGGGCGCGGTAGACGGCGCCCATGGCGCCGCTGGAGATCGGGGCGATGACCTCGTAGCGATCGGCGAGCGCCTCCCCTGCAACCGGCTCTGCCTGCTCCTGCGGCGACGACACCGGGATGCCCTCGCCCGCCTCAGCCGGTCGCGACGAGTCCGGCGGGCTGCGGCCGGTCCAGCGCCCGCAGCAGGTCGGCGATGAGCGTGCCGGCCGTCGCCGGGCGGTCGTCGGGCGCCTTGGCCATGCCCGCTGCGATGACGTCGTCGAGGGCGACCGGGAGCTCCGGGCGGCGCTCGGACACGCTGGGCGGCGCACCCATGACGTGCGCGTAGGTGGTGGCCGCGTCGTTGTCGCGCGGGAACGGCACCTGGCCGGTGAGGGTCTCGACCGCCAGGCAGGCCAGCGCGTAGATGTCGGTGGCGGGCCCGATGCGGATGCCCTCGAGCAGCTCGGGGGCCATGTAGTCGATGGTCCCCAGCACCTGTCCGGGGACCGTGAGCGCGAAGCCCGACGGGTCGCGGGCGAGCCCGAAGTCGGTGAGATATACGCACCCGGGGTCGAGCAGGACGTTGGCCGGCTTGATGTCGCGGTGGATCACGTCGGCCGCGTGGGCCGCGTCGAGCGCGTCGGCCACCGCGGCGAGGATGGCGATGGCGTCGTCGACCGGGATCGGCCCCGCCGTGATCAGGTCGCGCAGCGTGCTCGCGGTCAGCCGGGTGGCGATGTACAGCTGGCCGTCGACCTCGCCCATCCCGTGGATCGGGATGACATGGGGGTGGTCCAGCGCGGCCAGCATCCGGCCCTCGCGACGGAAGCGCTCGCGGTAGACGGGATCGATCGCGATGTCATCGCGCAGCACCTTGAGGGCGACCTTGCGCCCTGAGGGGTCGATGGCGAGGTACACGACGCCCATGCGCCCTGCCCCCACAATGCCCTCGATCCGATACTCCCCGAGAGTCCGCCTGTCCATAGCGAGGCCTCAGTGTCCACGCTCGGGCGGCGGTACGCAAGGCGTGCTCGTCGGAAGTTGGGGGTTACCTGCGGGGGAGTTGGGGGTTACCTGCGGTTCTCCTGCCGACTATGCTTGCCGCGCTCGATGCCGGACATCGCTCTCGAGCCCAGGCCGGGCGACTCTGTAGGTCCCTACCGGATCACCCGGGTGATCGGTCGCGGGCGCATGGGAATCGTCTTCGAGGCCCAGGAGGACGGCGGCGAGCCGGTGGCCGTCAAGGTCGTCACGACCGAGCTCACCCAGGACGAGGTCTTCCTGCGCCGCTTCCGCCGCGAGGTCGAGGCGGCACAGCGCATCCAGCACGAGAACGTCGTGCCGGTGCTCGCCCACGGCGAGGAGGGCGGCCTGCCCTATCTCGTGCAGGCGCTCATCCCGGGCGGCTCGCTGGCCGAGCGCATCGTGGCCGAGGGCAAGATCGGGCTGGCCAGCACGCTCGGGCTGCTGCAGGGCGCCGCGGCGGGGATCGACGCGCTGCACGCCGGCGGGCTCGTGCACCGCGACATCAAGCCGGCCAACATCCTGCTCGACGGCGATCGGGCCTACGTCTCGGACTTCGGGCTGGCCAAGGACAGCCAGGCGTCGAACCTCACGCGCCCGGGGCAGGCCCTGGGCTCGCTGGACTACATGGCGCCCGAGCAGATCCGCGGCGAGGAGGTCAGCCCGGCCACCGACATCTACGCGCTGGGCTGCGTGGTCATCGAGTGCCTCACCGGCGCGCCGCCCTTCGGCGGGCGCCCGAGCATGCGCGTCCTCTTCGCGCACCTGCAGGACCCGCCGCCGGACCTCACCGAGCTGCGGCCGGACATCCCGGCCGCGGCGGCGCGCGCCGTCAACCGCGCGCTGGAGAAGGAACCGGAGGAGCGCCCGGCGAGCGCGTCCGCGTACGTGCAGCTCATCGCCCGCGCCGCCGGCACCTGAGCTTCGGGCCTCGAGGGGCGCGGCATGTCCGCGCGCCGACCACGGCGAAGCGCCCTCGCCAGCGGCGCGTCGCGGCGCCCGTTGGGTGGCGCGTGACCTTGAAGCCATCCGTGATGGTGCTGCTGGTCTGCGCCCTCGGATGCGCCGGCCACCTGCACGGGTTGCCGCCCGCCCCCGGCCTCGGGCCGGCGCGCGAGCGCGTCGACGCCGTGCGCTCGGACCTCGGCCCGCGCTGGCGCTGCGACACGGCGACCCGCCGCGCGCTGCTGACCGACGGGGACGCCGAGCGCCTCTACGACGACGTGCAGGCGGCGTGCCCGGCGGCGCGCGACCCGCTGGCGCCGGGGTAGCACGGCGCGGAGTTCCTGCGCACTTCTCGCGCGTTTGGCAACGCTTTCTCGGACCGTTCAGGAGGGGTGTGCGCGTTTGACGGCGATTATCGACGTCAATCTCGACCACCCCCTTGCGCCGCTCCGTGAGGTGTTGCGAGACACGCGCGATTCATGCATCAGGCACACACGCCTGAGGACGACGGCCCGCGCTGCGAGCGCCGCCGACTCGCTTCCCTCGATGCCCGGCCGCGCCCTGCCGCGGGCGCTACGCGCGCGAGAACGGCCGGTGGTGGGCGGAACCGAGGTCGTCGAGCACGCCGGTGAGGATCGCCTCGGCGCGCTCGGCGTCGAGCGGCGCCGGCTGGGGCTCGTCGGCGACCGGCTCGGGCGCGGGCTCGACGACGACGGGCTCCGCCTCGGGCGCGGGTTCCACGGCGACGGGTGCAGCCTGGGGCGCGGGGGTGAGCGGCTCCGGCGCGGGCGCCACCGCGACCGGCTCGGGCTCGACCGGCTCCGGCTCCGCCGCGACCGGTTCGTCCTCAGGCGCGCGCGGCTCCCGCTCGGGCGCCACCGCGACCGAATCAGGCTCGGGCTCCGCCCGGACCGGCTCCGCCTCCGTCTCCACGTCCACCACGGCCTCCACCTTGCGCCGGCGCCCGAACAGGCGGGCGAAGAAGCCCACCTTCAGTGCCTCCGGCTCCGCCTCCGCGGCGTCGGGCTCGGTGTGCGCCTCGGCGACCGCCTCCGGGGCGTCGGGCTCGGGGGCCGCCTCGGCGACCGCCTCCGGGGCGTCGGGCTCGGGGGCCGCCTCGGCGACCGCCTCCGCGGCGTCGGGCTCGGTGTGCGCCTCGGCGACCGCCTCGGGGGCGTCGGGCTCGGGGGCCGCCTCGGCGACGACCTCGGGGGCGTCGGGCTCGGGGGCCGCCTCGGCGACCGGCTCCGGCGTTTCGGGCGCGGCCGCGACGACGGGCTCGGCCGGCGCGGCCTCCGCCGCGGCCTCCTGCGCCAGCTTGGCCGTGAGCGTCACCTTCGTGCCCCACCCGGAGGGCTCCAGCGCCACCGTGCCGCATGCGCGGTCGCCCTCCCAGGCGACGGTGGTCTCGGGGTCGAGGCGGGTGATGCGGATCTCTCCGAACTCGCCCAGGTGGCGGGCGAGGGCTTCGACATCCGAGACTTCGGCCCACAGCTCGGGCGGGCTCTTGACGAGGGTCCTCTGCGCGCGTGGCTCTTGCATCGCGTCCCTCTTTCGCCGCGCGCGCGGCGCAACCCTCCCGTCGCGACCCCGGTTACGTCACCTGCAAGCCGCCGCCCGCGTCCTCCTTCAGGAGGACTGCTCATCGTTCATGCGGACTATTGACTCTGTGATGTAGGACCGCCTAGGGTCATCCACTTGGGCGCTCACCCACGGTCGCGGGCGAGCGAGAAGCACCGGCAAAACCACATAGTTCGACCAAGGGGGGCTCCCTTGTCACATCGCTCCATGGCGGCAATAGCCGCCGCTGTTGGCGTGCTTGCAGTACCCGCGGCCGCAACCGCGGCGACAAAGACCGTCGACATGGGTCTGCCGACGGCTCAGCAGAAGACCTTCCAAAAGGCCTTCTCGGACGTGAACGACTTCTTCCCCCACGGGACGACGATTCACGTCGGCGATTCGGTCAGGTTCGTGCCGACCGGGTTCCATACTGTCGACATCCCTCGAAAGGGCGGGTCGGCGCTCGGGCTGATCCTGCCGACCGGACAGTTGGTCGCCGGGGCCAACGACGCCGCCGGCGCCCCGTTCTGGTTCAACGGCCAGTCGAATGTCAGCTTCAATCCGGCCCTCCTCAAGAGCGGCTTCGGTAAGAAGGCCAGGTACACCGGCGCCAAGCGCATCGAGTCGGGGCTGCCGCTTGCCCAGCATCCCAAGCCCTTCACGGTGAAGTTCACCAAGACCGGGAGCTACACGTACTACTGCGACATCCACCCTGGGATGAAGGGCACGATCAAGGTCGTGTCGACGAAGAACTCGGTCCCGAGCGCTAAGTTGGACAAGAGGCACCTGAAGACCCAAATCGCCAGCGATCTGAGGGCCGCCAAGAAGCTGTCCCGCACTGTCACGCCGCCCAACACGGTCAGCGTCGGGGCGTCCAGCCCACGCGGCGTGGAGTACTACGGCTTCTTCCCGGCCACGCTCAGCATCAAGGCGGGCACGACGGTGAACTTCCGGATGTCGTCGAAGTCCTACGAGGAGCACACGGCGACGACGGGCCCCGGTGATCCGGAGAGCCAGCCGACCTCCTATCTCGGGGCGATCGCCGCATCGTTCCAGGGAGCGGCGTTCGATCCACGCGGGGTCTTCCCCAGCGAGGCGCCCGGCTCGATCGGAGCGCTGACGCCGACGCTCCACGGCAATGGCTTCTGGAACAGCGGCGTGATGGACCACTCGAGCACGACGCCGGCCTTGACAGCTAGCAACGCGGTGACGTTCACCGCGCCGGGGACGTACCAGTTCTACTGCATGATCCACCCGTTCATGCACGGGACGGTCGTCGTCCAGTGAGACGCGCGGCCACGATCGTGGCCCTGTTGGCTGTGACGGGGGCGGCGACTTCGATCGCCGCCCCCGCTGCGTCTGCTGCGACCCGCCAGTTCTGGGTCGCTGCGGTGCCGGCACCCACGTGGAACATGTCGCCCAACGAGCGCGACGCCATCCACGGCATGCCGCTCAGCCCGTCGCAGACCGTCTTCCCGACGGTCGTCTATCGCCGCTTCACCCCGCACTGGGGCCACCCCGTGCGCAACATCGCCGCGGGCACGAGCAACCAGGACCTGATCCCGGGACCGCTGCTGCGCGCGCGCGCCGGCGACCGCCTGCTCGTCCACTTCAAGAACATGGACACGCTCTACAAGCGCCCACACTCCATGCACTTCCACGGCGTGCACTACAGGCCGAGCTCCGACGGCGCGTACGTGCCGGGCTTCTCGGGCCGCGACGGCGACGTCAAGCCCGGGCAGACCTGGACCTACAAGCTCACCGCCGGGCACGACTCGGTCGGGGTGTGGCCCTACCACGACCACTCGCCCTCGATGGAGGACTCGATCGCCGGCGGGATGTACGGGATGCTCTCGATCCTCGGCAAGCACGAGCAGCGCCCCGACCGCGAGTTCGAGGTCGTGTTCGCCCCGATGGGCGACTTCCAGACCATCGACGGGCGCGCCTTCGTCGGCAACACGCCGGTCTTCACCTCGATCGTCGGCCAGACGATCCAGTGGGACGTCATGGCGATGGGCTCAGAGCACCACACCTTCCACGTCCACGGCCACCGCTGGGTCTCGCCCTTCGGCACCGACGTGGACACGCAGACCGTCGGCCCCGCCGAGACCTTCCGCATCCGCTGGAAGGAGGAGGACCCCGGGACATGGCTCTATCACTGCCACGTCGAGTCGCACATGATGGCCGGGATGATCGGCATCTACCAGGTCAAGCGCGCATGAGGCGACTGGCGCTCGTGCTCGGTGCGACGCTGGCGGCCCTGGCCGGGCCCGCGGTGTCCACGGCACAGGAGGCGCACATGCACGGCGGCGCGGACGATCCCGCCGCCGCGACCGTCCCGATCCTGTTCGGCGCCTTCGGCACCCCGCGCGTCGATGTCCTCACCGGCGACACCGTGCGCTGGATGAACACCAGCATCCGCGTCCACACGGTCACGGCGGATGACGGCACCTGGGGCTCCGGGCGCCTCCCGGGCGACGACATGTTCACCCATCGCTTCGACGCGGTCGGCGTGTCGACCTACTACTGCATGCTGCACCCGTTCATGCGCGGCGAGGTCGACGTGCACAACGTGCTGCTCGCCGTGCCGACCGAGCCCGGCGCGCCCGGCCGCTCCTACGTGCTGCACGGTCGCTCCTCGGCGCCGTCGGGGACCGACGTGAGCATCGAGGCCGACGCCGGAGCGGGCTTCCAGCCGGCGGGCCACGCCACCGTGGACGCCGACGGCACGTTCACGACCCAGATCGAGCCCGCGACCACCGCCTCCTACCGCGCGGTGGTGGGCGACGAGGCCAGCCCGGCCGTCCAGCTGCTGGTCCTCGACCGCAAGATCGCCGCCAGCGCGGGCGGCAGGGGCCACCGCGTCACCGTCAGCACGCGCGTCGCCCCCGCCTCGAAGGGGGCCCCGGTCGTGCTGCAGCTGCGCCTGCCCCAGCACTTCGGCTGGTGGCCGGTGGCCCGGGCCAGGCTCGGCGCCGGCTCGACGGCGCGCTTCTCCCTGCGCCTGGCCCACCGCTACCCCGCGCGCGTCGTGCTGACCCTGCGCGACGGCGCCACGGCGCTGGCCGTCAGCCGCACGCTGCACGTCGGGCCGCGCTGACTCGCGACCGACCGGCAGAATGTGCACATTCCCCCGATCGGCCCCCGGGAGGAGTCATGACCGATCCTGACCGCCGCGCGGTAGCGCCGGGCGCGTCGTCATCATCCGCCGGTGCCCGAGGCGCTGGCCCTCGTCCTCGCCCTGCTCTTCCTCACGGGCACCCTGGCCGCCGCCGTCGTGCACTCGCGCTGGCCGGTGGAGGCGCTCGCCGCCGCGGGCGGCGCCGCGCTGCTCGTCGCCCTGGGGACGCTGAGCGTCTCCGACGCGCGCCACGCCCTCGGCGACCTCGGCCCCACGGTCGGGTTCCTGGCCGCGCTGCTCGTGCTGGCCGAGGGCTGCCGGCGCGAAGGGCTCTTCGAGGCGATGGGCGGGCTCATGGCCGCCGGGGCCCGCGGCAGCCCCCGGCGCCTGCTGGCCGTGGTCTTCGCCGTCGCGGCGATGGTCACGGCCGTGCTCAGCCTCGACGCGACGGTCGTGCTGCTGACGCCGATCGTCTTCGCCACCGCGGCGCGGCTGCGCACCAGCCCGCGCCCGCACGTCTACGCGTGCTCGCACCTGGCCAACTCGGCGTCGCTGCTGCTGCCGGTCTCCAACCTGACCAACCTGCTCGCCTTCCAGGCCAGCGGGCTGTCCTTCATGCGCTTCGCCGGGCTGATGGCGCTGCCCACGGCCGCCGCCGTCGCCGTCGAGTGGGTGGTGCTCACGCGCTTCTTCGCGGTCGACCTGCACCGCCCGCGGCGCGCCCGGGCGGACGAGGCGCAGCGTCCGCCGCTGCCGCGCTTCGCGGTCACGGTCGTCGCCCTCACGCTCGCGGGCTTCGGGCTGAGCTCGCTGCTGGCCATCGCGCCGGCCTGGGTGGCCGTCGCGGGCGCGGCGGCCATCACCGCGCCCGCGCTCGTGCGGCGCACGACGACGGCCCGCACGCTCGTCCTGGCGGCCGAGCCCTCGTTCCTGGTCTTCGTCCTCGGCCTGGGGATCATCGTGCGCGCGGCGAGCGACAACGGGCTCAGCGACGCCGCCCGCGCCCTGCTGCCCTCGGGCGTCGCGCTCCCCGAGCTGCTGGGCGTCGCCGCGGTCAGCGCGATCCTCGCCAACCTCGTCAACAACCTGCCCGCGACGCTGATCCTCGTGCCCGTGGCGGCGCCCTCGGGTGCCGCCGCCGTCCTGGCGGTCCTCATCGGCGTCAACGTGGGCCCCAACCTGACCTACGTCGGCTCGCTGGCCACGCTGCTGTGGCGCCGCGTCCTGCACGTCGAGGACCACGAGATCGAGCTCGCCGAGTTCGTCCGCCTGGGGGCGCTCACGGTCCCGGCGGGCCTCGCCCTCGCGACCTTGCTCTTATGGTTCAGTGCGCGGGGCCTGACCTGAGATGCGCGCGCTCGTCTGGATCGTGGAGGACACCTGGGAGGCGACGGTCGCCGAGGCCGCCGCGTTCCTGCCCGCCGACGCCGAGGTGACGCTGCTGCATGTCGCGCCCGGCGATGTCGAGACGCTGGCCGAGGGCTCGCGCCACGCGCTGCTCGGCCGCTGGCGTGCGCCGTCGGCCCGCCCGGACGCGCCGCTGCGCGCCATCTCCGACGAAGCCGCGCGCGAGCTGCTGGCCGAGGCGCGTGAGCGCTTCGGCCGCGAGGCCTCCACCGAGGCTCGCCGCGGGCGCGTCGAGCGCGAGGTGGTGGCCGCCGCCGAGGGGATGGACGTGCTCGTGCTCGCGCGCGACGGCGACCACGCGCGGCTGGGGCCGCACAGCCTGGGCCCGCCCGCGCGCTTCGTGGTCGACCACGCGCCGTGCCGCGTGCTGCTCGTGTGGGCCGACGCGCCGCCCGACGTCGACACCATCCCGCCGCCGCCGAGGCACCCGCCCGAGCACGCGCCGCCGCCGCCCCACCGGCACGACTAACGCAACCCAACATCCGCGGGGGTTGAGGTTTCGCGCCGGCTGCCGATGCAGAGGGTGAGACATCACCGTGCGCACCCGAACCGACACCATCGTCCTCCGCCTCGGCTTCACGCTCGCCGTGCTCGTGCTGGGCGCCTTCCTGACCCTCGTCGGCGCGGCCGTCCTGGCCGGCGTCGTCGTCGTGGGCGGCCCGGCCGGCTGGGCCGCGGGGATCGTGCTCGGCATCGTCGTGGCCCAGGTCACGCGCCGCCCGTGCGGCGCGCTCATCGGCCGCCTGGTCGCCTCGGTCTAGCTTCAGCTGCGCCCGGTCGCCAGCTCCTGCTGGTACTTCTCGGTCATGTGCGCGACGGCCTGATTCTGCTCCTCGGCCATGCCCGGACGGGTCTCGGTCGCCCGGGCCTTGGCGTCCAGGGTCGACTGCGCCTGGCCCTGGAAGAGCGGCATCACGTGCTGGGCGATGAGCTCGTAGGAGCGGTGCGTGGCCACCGGGTTGGCCCACTCGTGGGCCAGCAGCAGCATCGCCCCGAAGCCCTGCGACTGGTCGACCAGCTTCTGGACCTGCGCCGCGGCGTCCTCGACCGTGCCGACCGCGCCGATGCCCGACGTGTTGACGAAGTCGATCATCTCGCGGATGTCGCCGCCCTCGACGGCCATCTGCGGGAACGCGGCCACCTTCTGGAAGTAGCGGAACCACTGCTCGATGCCGTACTCGACGTCGCGGTAGGCCTGCTCGCGCGTCTCGGCGATGTGCATGAGCCCGACCAGGCGCCACTTGGCGCGGTCGACCGTGGTGGCGAAGGTCTCCGCGCGCTCCTCCATCACGTTCCAGTGGTGAGCCAGCGCGTCGAAGCCCGCCTCGGTCAGCGTGGCGCCGACCGACAGCAGGCCGACGCCATAGCGGCCGGCCAGGCGCGGGCCGGTGGGCGAGGCGACGGCGGCGACCGCGACGTCCATGTGCGGCTCCGAGTACGGGCGCAGGTGCAGGCGCGCGTCGACGAGCCTGTGGGTGGGCGTCTCGACCGACACCGGCTCGTCGCCGGTCAGCAGCCGCATGACGACGTCGAAGTTGACGTCCATCAGCTCGCGCGTGTCGGTGGGGTTGAGGCCGAGCATGGCCGAGTCGGTGGGCAGCGACCCCGGCCCGACGCCCAGCATCGCGCGCCCGCGCGTGAGGTGGTCGAGCATGACCATGCGCTCGGTGACCCAGAGCGGGTTGTGGTAGGCCAGCGAGGTCACGCCCGTGCCCAGCTTGATGTGGCGCGTGCGCTCCGCGGCGGCGGCGATGAAGATCTCCGGCGAGGCGATGATCTCGCTGCCGGCGGAGTGGTGCTCGCCGATCCACGCCTCGTCGTAGCCGAGGCGATCGAGGTGCTCTACCAGCGCGAGGTCACGCTGCAGGGCGAGCGTGGGGTTCTCTCCCGCCGGGTGAAACGGCGCCATGAAGATGCCAAAACGCAGCCTGCTCATCAGACCCTCCTGCTCGCTCATGGACCCTGGCACTCAGCCTATGGCGCGGGAGGCCCGCCGTGGGGAACTTGGCGCCGTCAGCGCGGCAGGCGCTCGGGGAAGCGCGGCAGCCCGTCCTCGGGGATCGGCTCCCACGCCGCCGCGTAGTCCACGAACTGCCGCGCGCTCGGACGGACGCCCGGATCGCCGTCGAAGGCGCCGAGGCGCACGGCGATCACCTCGCCGCTCTCGGGATCGGAGGCGAAGAGGGCCGAGCCGCATCCGCCGCAGAAGTCCTTCGCCAGACCGCCCTCGGGCAGCCAGCGGCGCATCTGCTCCCGGCCGCCGACCACTCGCACCGAGCCGGGCTCCGCGCGCGCCGAGGCGGCCGCCGCGGTGCCCGAGCGATGCTGGCAGCGCGTGCAGTGGCAGTACAGCGCGCCCTGCAACGGGGCGTCGATCTCGAAGCGCACGGCGCCGCAGCCGCACCCTCCGGTGATGGGAAGCTGGACGTCCGGGGTCACCCCCTGGACGCTACCCGCTGGGGCCCGTGTATCACGGCGCGGGGGTCGCGCCTCCATCGGCGCATGACCATCACGCCCGGCCGTCTCGTGGCCTTCCTCACCCCGGTGATCTTCGCTCCCCTCGCGGGCAGCATCTCCGTCCTCGCCGCCCGCCACCTGCCGGGCGTCGACATCGACCAGGGCTCGCTGCAGGCCATCTTCATCACCGGGGCGACGATCGCCTTCGGCAAGGCCGCCCTCTGGCTCAAGGGCTGGCAGGACTGGGAGAAGCGCCAGGCCGACGCGCCCGGCGACGCCATCGATCTGCCCGACGACCACGCCGGCTCCGGCTTCGACGAGGTGCCCGCTCCCACCCAGGAGGCCGCGGGCGCGAACGACCCCGTCGAGGAGGAGGACCCCGCGGACGTCGGCGGATTCGACTTCGACGACAGCGACCTCGACGACCTGCTCGGCGCCCCGGTCGCGGCCGGCGACGAGGACTGAGCGCCATGACCGCCAAGCTGAGCACCGACGAGCTCCTCGCCACCCTCGACCAGCTCGACGTCCGCGAGGGCGACGTGGTCGCCGCCCTCCTGGCGCGCGCCGCCGAGCTGCGCCGCCAGCGCGCGCTGACGGCGGCGGACCTGGCCGGGCTCGGGCAGAGCCTGGCCGGCCTCGCGACCGAGGTCGCCGGGGTCCAGCAGGCGATCGCGCTCGCAGCGAGCGCCGCGCCGCCGGCGCTCGACGCGCTGCAGGCCCAGCTGGCCGCCAACGCCGCGGAGTTCGACCGGCTGCGGGCCGAGCTGCGCACGGGCATCGTCGCAATGGAGGCGCAGGCGGGCGGCGGGTCGCACGGCTCGCCCGATGGGGGCGGTCGCACCTTCCGCCTGGTCAAGGACCACATGAAGGGCACCGACGTCGCGCACTTCCAGCGCGAGCTCAACCTCCGCCTGACGCGCTGGGGCATCAACAAGCGGATCGCCGAGAGCGGCGAGTACGACGGGCAGACGCGGCTGACCGCCCACCAGGTGGCCTACGGCCTGGGGATCGAGACCGCCGCCTTCAAGCAGGGGATCACCCCCGCGGTCCGCGCGCTCATCCACGCTCCAAGCCATCGCACGCCCGACCAGATCACGCGCGCCCAGATGCGCCGCGGCTGGCTCGTCGCGCTGCGCAAGCGCTTGGCCCCGGCCAAGGGCAGGGCCGGGTCGCCCCACCACGCCGCCTCGCACCACGCCGCATCGCACAAAGGCGCGGCATCGCGCAACGGGGCCGCCCACAAGGGCGCCGCGCACACCGACGCCGGGCTCGCCGCGGCCATGCGCGCCCACGGCGGGCGCTACGCGGACATCATCATCGCCGAGTCGCGGCGCTCGAAGGTGCCGGTCTCGCTCGTCTGCGCCGTGATCGACGCCGAGTCGTCGTTCACCAACGTGTTCGGGCACGACCCGGTCCGCAATCCGATCAAGAGCGTCCACGGCCAGCCCAACCTCGTCGTCACCGAGGAGCTCTACAGGGCCTATGTCCGCCACCGCGACAACGGCGAGCAGTGCCAGGGCGTGGGGCCGATGCAGCTCACGGCGAAGTTCCTCCAGGATCGCGCTGACGCCCTCGGCGGTTGCTACAAGCCGGGGCCGAACATCCGCACCGGGGTCGAGCACCTGGGCGCGCTCATCGAGCAGCGCGGCAGCATCCACGGCGCCCTCGTGGGCTACAACGGCTCGACCGCCTACGCGGACGCCGTCATCAAGCTCCAGAAGGTCTGGCACGCGCGGCTCGAGGGGCATGCGTCCGGACCCGCCGCCGGCGGCCACGCCGGCCACGCCGCCAACGGCGGCCACTCGCACCAGCCGGGCGCGCCGCGGACCTTCCGCATGACCGAGCCCGAGCTCATGTCGGGGACTGACGTCAAGGCCTTCCAGCACGTGCTCAACCACCGCTTGGCGGCGTGGGGGATCGGCGAGCGCGTCGCCGAGGACGGCGTCTACGGCATCGAGACCCGCCATGCGGCCCACCAGGTCGCCCTCGGCCTGGGCCTCGCGCCCGCCGAGTACGCGCACGGCATGACCCCGGCGGTGCGCGAGCTGATGCGCGCGCCCAGCCGCCGCACTGCCGAGCAGCTCAGGCGCGCCGCGTCACGCCGCGCCTGGGTGGCGAAGCTGCGCAAGGGCACGACTGGACCCAAGGGCGCGAAGGGCGCGAAGATCGCCTCGGGGCGCTACCCGCTGGCCGTGCGGGGGACCTTCCTCGGCGGCCCGGGGGTGGGGACGCACAGCTTCACCGCGCCGCCCAACAACTGGCAGTCCGACAACGCCGTGGACCTCGGGGTCCCCATTGGCACCCCGATGATCGCCGTCGACAGCGGCCGCGTCGTCAAGGTCAGCCCGCACGCCCAGGACGGCAGCCGCTTCGCCGGGGACGCGATCACCATCGTCGGCGACCACGGCAACTCGTTCTTCTACAAGCACGGCGTGTCGAGCGTGAAGGTCGGCCAGCGGGTGCACAAGGGCCAGCAGATCGGCACGTCCGGCAGCGCGAGCGGCTCGCCCCACCTGCACTTCGGGGTCAAGCACGGCAACCCGCTCGACCTCATCGGCCAGCACAGCTGATGGCGGCCTGCGCTCAGGGCTTGACGACCATGAGGAAGATCGCCACCACCACGAGGCCCGCGGCCGCGAAGGCGACGCGCGCGACCTGATTGGCCAGGGCCGCGTACTCCGGCCCGGCCCCGGCCTCGGCCAGCTCGGCGAGGCGCTGCTGGCGCGGCACGAAGTAGCCGCCGGTGATGCCCATCAGGACGACGAGGATGACCAGCGGGACGCTGACCCACACCTCGCTCCAGTACGAGCGGTCGCTGGCCAGGTAGACCCCGGCCAGCAGCGCGAGCGTCCCCGCGGGGGTGACGACCATGCGCGCCACGCGGGCCTGCGCGCGGTGCGCAGCCGCGTCGCCGCGAACGACGAGCACGGGGTAGGCGAACCAGACCCCGAAGGCGGCGACGACGGCCATGACGTGGATCGAGAGGACGACGTCGTAGAAGACGATGGCGACGGGCATACGGCCGCGAACCCTACGGATCCTGACCCTTCGCCGAGTCAGCCGGCCGCCCGCGAGGCGTAACCTGGATGGCAGGCATGCCACCGAACCGGCGCCACGCGACTCCGGCGCACCGTCGCCTCGCGCTCCTCGCCCTCGGCGTGGCGCTCGGGCTCGGCGTGGCCGGCCGCGTCGCCATCCACGCCGGCGGCCACCTGCCCCACGGCGAGGCGCTGGCCGCGCTGGGCCGCGCCGTCGTCGCGCTCGGCGGGCCGTGGCTGGCGGCGGCGTGGACGATCGGCGCCCTGGCCGGCTCGCGGCGCCGCGGAGCGCTGGGCGGAGGCGCCGCGCTGGCCCTGGGCACCGCTGCCTGGTACCTGCTCACCGTGGCCGCGGGCGGTCGCGCGGCCGTGGCCTACGCGGTCCCCGTCGCCGCGGCGTGGGCCGCCGTCGCGCTGGCCGCCGGCGCGCTCTTCGGCCTGGCCGGCGCGAGCTGGCGCGACGGGTCGCCGCGGGTGCGCGCCGCGGCCGTCGCCATGCTCGCCGGCGCCCTGGCCGGCGAGGCGCTGCTCCTGGCGGGCCTGTGGGCCGGCCGCGCCGCGGCGGTGGTGCTGGCCGTCGAGCTCGCCTCGGGCCTCGGCCTGCTGGCCGCCGCCCGCCGCCGGACGCCGCTGCTGCTCACCCTGGCCGTCTTCGCGGTCGCCGCGGTGGCCTTCGCCGGGATCGAGGACGGCGTGCGCGACACGCTGCGCCTCGCCGGCTGGGCCGGCCCCTAGCGTCCCTCGCGCTCTCGCTCGCGCGCCTCGCGCTCGCGATCCTCGCTGCGCCCGATGACCCAGAAGGCGGCGGCCACGCCGACGACCGCCCCCGTGCCGGCCACGGCCGTGCCCACTGCGGTCAGGACCTCGCGCCCCCCGGCCGCGGCGGCGAGGGCGATGCCGATCGCGATGAGCACCAGGGCGGCGATGAAGCCGCGCATCTAGAAGGTCGGCGCGTAGGCGCCGAACACGTCCTGCATAGCGCCGCACACCTCGCCCATCGAGGCGCGGTCGCGCAGCGCCTGCTTGATCGCGGGCAGCAGGTTGTCGGTGCCGCGGGCGACCTCGCGCAGCTCCTCCAGCCGGCGCTGCACGAGCTCCTGGCCGCGGTCGGCCTTGAACGCCTTCAGACGCTCGAGCTGGGTGCGCTCGGACTCCGGGTCGACGCGCAGCAGGTCGGGCACCTCGATGTCCTTCTCGTCGACGTAGCGGTTGACGCCGACGACGACGTCCTGCTCGATGCGGTAGCGCTCCTGGTAGCCCCAGGCCGACTCGTCGATCTCGCCGGTGATGAACTCGATCGCGTTGACCGACCCGCCCAGCTCGTCGACCTTGGCGATGAGCTCGCTCGCGCGGGCCTCGATCTCGTCGGTCAGCGCCTCGACGTAGTAGGAGCCCGCGAACGGGTCGACCGTGTCGGTGGCTCCCGACTCGTGGGCGATGACCTGCTGGGTGCGCAGCGCGATCTTGGCCGCGCGCTCGCTGGGCAGCGCCAGGGCCTCGTCGAAGCCGTTGGTGTGCAGCGACTGGGTGCCGCCGCACACCGCGGCGAAGCCCTGCAGGGCGACGCGGACGATGTTGTTCTCGGGCTGCTGGGCGGTCAGCGTGACGCCGCCGGTCTGGGTGTGGAAGCGCAGCCGCAGGGAGCGCTCGTCCTGGGCGCCGAAGCGCTCGCGCATGATCGTCGCCCACATCCGCCGCGCGGCGCGGAACTTCGCCACCTCCTGAAAGACGTTGTTGTGGCCGTTGAAGAAGAAGGCCAGGCGCGGCGCGAAGTCGTCGACCGCCAGCCCCGCGTCGATGGCCGCCTGCACGTAGGCGATGCCGCTGCACAGGGTGAAGGCGACCTCCTGCACCGCGGAGCACCCCTTCTCGCGGAAGTGATAGCCCGAGATCGAGCAGGTGTTCCACTTGGGCACGTTCTCGCGGCAGTAGGCGAAGAGGTCGGTCGTCAGGCGCATCGTCGGCACCGGCGGGTAGATGTAGTTGCCGCGCGCGATGTACTCCTTCAGGACGTCGTTCTGCGTCGTCCCGCGCAGCTGGTCGCCGGCGACGCCCTGCTCCTCGCCCACGAGCTCGTAGAGCAGCAGCAGGACCGCGGCAGGCGCGTTGATCGTCATCGACGTCGAAACCTGGTCGAGCGGGATCGCGTCGAACGCGGTGCGCATGTCGTCGATCGTGTCGATGGCCACGCCCGTGCGGCCCACCTCGCCCACGCAGCGCGGGTTGTCGGAGTCCAGGCCGAGCTGGGTGGGGAGGTCGAAGGCCATCGACAGGCCGGTCGACCCGTTCGCGAGCAGGTAGCGGTAGCGCTCGTTGGACTCCTTGGCCGACGCGTAGCCGGCGTACTGGCGCATCGTCCACGGCTGCTTGCGGTACATCTCGCGATGCACCCCGCGCGTGTAGGGAAAGGCGCCCGGCTCGCCCAGGCGCAGGTCCTGCGGCAGGTCCTCCTCGGTGTACAGCGGCTTGACCTCGATCCCCGAATCCGTGAAGCGGCGCGGGTCGTCGGGGCCGACGATGGGGGCGACGGTCAGGCGTTCCTCGGTGGCCATGCCTCCAAGGTTAAGTCACGCAGGCCTGCTTCAGGTCACGAGCACCTGCGCGAAGCCGCTCGCGCTCGGTGCGCAGTCGCGCGTGCCGAGGTACTCGGCGCGCACGCGCCAGCGCCCGACCGCCGTCGCGCCCAGCGCGAAGCTCCCGCGCCCCCCGCCGACGTGGACGTTGACCGTGCGCACGTACTGCCAGCCGAACTCGGGGTCCAGGCGCTCCACGGTGACCCGCGCCGTCCCGGCCACCCCTGGGTTCACGCGGACCGTCCCTCCGCCGCGCGAGACCGAGATGCGCGTCGAGGTGATCGTCCGCGACGAGCGCAGCAGGACGTAGCGCGTGTCGACGCCGGGGCCGGCGGACACCGAGACGAAGTAGCGCCCGGGTCGCACGCGGCGGCTGATCTCGCCGTCCGAGGACGCGACGAGGTGCCCGCGATCGTTGCGCAGGCGCAGCGTCAGGTCGTCGGAAGCCCCGCTCACCCCGAGCTTGAGCAGCGAGCGCTTGGTCACGGTGAAGCGGTAGAGGTCGACGCGGTCCACGCCCGAGCCGCGCAGGGCGCCGTGGGCGCGCGCGTGGTTGGTCAGCGGCAGCCCGGGCGCGGTGTCGCTGGCCTCCGCGGGGGCGATCTGCAGGTGGAAGCGCTGGGGTCCGCGAGCGAAGGATGGCGCCAGGACGCGCAGCGGATAGCGCCCGCTCTCCCCGCGGCCGGGCGTGAAGAGGACGTAGGAGCCGCAGTCCAGCCCGCGCACGGGGTCGTCGGCGAAGTCGCGCGTGCCGGGCGCGTAGACGTCGAGCTGGGTGCGGCACGCCGGCTGGTCCTCCTCGTCGACGCCGGGCAGCGCCACCCCGATGAAGTTGATGCGATAGGTCGTCCCCGCGCGCATCCGGTAGGAGAAGGCGTCGGCGGGCTTGAGGACGCGGTCGAGCGTGTCCGACGCGCCGTGGCGGCCGAGCAGGCGGCCGGGCGGGCTCACCTCCGGCGCGGCGGCGTCGAACACGAGCTTGAAGGTGCCGGCCACCGAGCCCACGCGCTGCGCAACGCGCACGAGGTAGGCCTGCCCGGCGCGGACGCGCACGGAGACCGACGCCTCGCCCTTGGCGTCGGTCACGTCGGAGTCCTCGCGCGTGAGCTGCGAGCGCTGCTGCAGGTAGGCGTCGAGCGTGGCGTCGAGGTCCCCGGCCGCGGTGAGGGTGAGGATGAGCCGCCCGTTCGTCGCCGCCACGTACCGGTACCAGACCGAGCCCCCGTTGCAGAAGCACGGCGAGCGCGGCTCGACCGGCTCGGTGGTGGCCTCGGCGGTCGTCCCGTTCTGGGTGCTGGGCAGCGCCGCGATGGTCGTGGCGTCGGCTCGCGCGTCGTTGGGCGCGGCGAGCGCGGCGGCCGGCGCGAGGGCCAGCAGGACCAGCGCGACGAGGACGGAGCGGACGGCGGGCGTGCGCCATGCTCTCCGCAGCCCCCGACGGATCGCAAACCGGCGAAGATACGAGCATGGGCGTCGACGTCACGGGCGTGAGCGAGCTGGTCCTCGAGGTGGTCGACCTCGAGGCCTCCGAGCGCTTCTACGCCGACGTGCTCGGCCTCCCCGTGGTCGAGCGCTGGCCCGACCGCGAGGCGATCTGGGTCATGGCCGGCGAGCGCACGCGCATCGGCCTGTGGCGCCCGCAGGTGGGGCTGTTCGGCGGCCGTGGCGGGATCCACGTGCACTTCGCTATGCACATCGCCCCGGAGCGCTACGACGCGGCGGTGGCCCATATGCGCGGCAAGGGCCAGGAGGTCGTCGAGCACGAGTTCCCCGGCTACGGCGGCAGCCGCGCGGCCTACGTGGACGACCCCGACGGCAACGTCGTTGAGCTGTGGACCTGGGACGTCGCCCAGCACCTCACTTCAGGCGGATGACCGCAGTACCGGGCGCGGCGTGATGATGCCGCGCGGCGAGCCGCGCCGGTTCTTGGGCCGACTTGTTGCAAACCGGCGTTGAGTCGGCACGGCGCGGGCGCCGACCATGGGCGGATGCCCCAAGCGCCCCGAGTTACCCTCGGAAACCGACGAAAACTCGGGCCGGTTCGGGTCATCGCTGGTGAGCAGCACGGCATTGTGCGGCGGGCGCAGCTGTTGGCCGCTGAAGTTGACGGCGCTGCGATCGATCGCGCTCTGCGTGCGGGCAGTCTGCATTGCCTGCACCGGGGGATCTATTCGACGGTGGCGCCCGAACTGCTCACCGAGGAAGGGCACCTTCTCGCCGCTGTGTTGGCCGCGGGGGAGGGCGCTCTTCTCAGCCATGGGACGGCGGCCTGGCGCTGGCGCATCATTGCTGCCCCTCCGTCGGTGATCGAACTCGCGGTGCCGCGGACGCGCACGGCACCCGCGGGCGTGAGCTTCTTCGAGAGCCGCAACCTGCGCCCCGGCGACATCACCCACAACGGTCGCTTCCCCACCACGTCGGTCGCCCGCACGCTGCTTGACCTCGCGACTCGTTACGAGCGCCGCGCGCTGCTGAGAGCGCTGGCGGAAGCCGAGTTCCACCACGACCTGCGCCCCGCCGACGTCGAGCGCACCCTGCGCCGCGGTCACCCGGGCAGCGCGAACCTTCGGGCGGCCCTCGCCCAGCACGCGCCCGGGCACGGCGAGATGAAGAGCCGCCTCGAGCGCCGCTTCCGTCGGCTCCTCATCCGCCACGGGATCGAACTGCCGGCGCGCAACGTGGAGCTCGGGCCCTGGACCGTCGACTGCCTATGGGCGCAGCGGCGCGTCGTCGTCGAGCTCGACGGGCGCCAGCACGAGCGTCCGCACCAGGCCGACGCAGACGACGACCGCGACCTCTGGCTGCGCCGGCACCGCTACGTGGCTCGCCGCTACGGCAAACGCCAGATCGAGCAGCGCCCCGACGACGCCATCGCCGACCTCCTCGACGCGTTCGCCGAGGCCGTGAAGCTCGGCTACGCCGCTGCGGGGTAGCCGCGCGGCGCGGAAGGTTAGGCGAGCAGGTGGCGGGCGATCAAATCGGTCATGGCCCGCGGCTGCTCGACCGTGGCGAGGTGCGCGGCGTCCACGAGCTCCAGCCGCGCGCCCGGGATGCCGGCGGCGATGCGCTCGCCGTGCTCGGGCGGCGTGGCCGGATCCTGGCGGCCGGAGATGACGAGCGTCGGCGCGCGGATGGCGCCCAGCTCGGGGACGAGGTCCATGTGCTCGATGACCGCGCAGCAGCCGGCATAGCCCTCGGCCGGCGTGGCGGCGAGCATGGCGCGCACCGCCGCGGTCTTCTCCGGCTCGCGGGCGATGAAGCCCTCGGTGAGCCAGCGGCCGATGCCGGCGTCGGCGACCGCCTCGACGCCCTCGGCGCGCACGGTCGCAGCACGGTCGGCCCACATCTCAGGGGGACCCAGCTGCGCCGAGGTGCAGCACAGCACGAGCCGGTCGATGCGCTCGGGCGCGTTGATGGCCAGCCACATCCCGACCATCCCGCCCAGTGAGAGGCCGCACCAGTGGACCCGCTCGAGGCCCAGGCGGTCGAGGAGCGCCAGCGCGTCGGCGCCGAGGTCGTCGAGCGAATAGGGCCCCGGCGGCACCGGCGAGCCGCCGTGCCCGCGGTGGTCGTAGCGCACCACGCGCAGGCGCTCGGCGAGCGTCGGGGCCTGCTGGTCCCACATGGCGATCGTGCTGCCCAGCGAGTTCGAGAGGACGAGGACGGCCCCGTCGTCGGGGCCGCCGATCTCGTGGCTGACGACGACGGCAGTGGCCATCACGGCCTCCTTTCGGTCGAACGTCGGTCCTGCCCCCTGTAGAGGGGGCAAGACCGACGTTCGATGCCTTCCGGGGTCACGAGCGGTGGGCGTGCGCGCTGAGCGCGCGGTCGATGAGCTGGTCGGTGGCGCCGAGATAGGTGGCCGGGTCGAGCACGCGCTCGGCCTCCTCGGCGGACAGCTGCTCGCGCGCGACGCCGGCGAGCGAGGCCCCGCCGGCGAGCGCCTCGCGCACGCGATCACCGGCGTCCGCGCCGCCGATGGCGCCGGCGACGCGCTCGGCCAGCATCGCCTCGTCGAGGTTCGCGCGCATGCGCTCGGGGTCGACCAGGAGGTGCTCGAGGCAGTCGCGCAGCCAGGCGGCGGCCGAGCCGGTGCAGCGCAGGAGCTCGCGCAGCGGTCCCCACTCGGCGTGCCAGGCGCCGGCGGCGCGCTCGTGCTCGTGCTCCATCGCGGCCAGGAGGCCGGCCACCAGCCCGGGCGCCTGACGGGCGCCGGCCAGGGTCGAGATCGCCGCGACGGGGTTGTGCTTGTGGGGCATGGCCGACGAGCCGCCCCGGTCGCCCTCGCCGCCCTCGCGCACCTCGCCGACCTCGGTCTGGGCCAGCAGCACGACGTCGCCCGCGACCTTGGCCATCGCGCCGCTCGCCTCGCCCAGGGCGGCGGCGAGCTCGGCGATCCGCGTGCGGGTCGTGTGCCACGGCAGCACGGGCTCGGCCAGCCCGAGCTCGCGCGCGAAGCGCGACAGGACGTCGATGCCCGCGTCGCCCTGGGCTGAGAGCGTGCCGGCCGCTCCCCCGAGCTGGGCGGCCAGGCGCGCGCGGCGCACCGCGTCGAGGCGCTGCGCGGCCTCGTCGAGCCCCACGAGCCAGCCGGCCGCCTTCAGGCCGAAGGTGATCGGCACCGCCTGCTGCAGCAGCGTGCGTCCCGCCATGACGGTGGCGCGGTGCTCGCCGGTCAGCCGCGCCGCCGCCGCGCCGGCTGCGCCCAGGTCGTCGAGCAGCGCGTCGAGCGCGCGCCGGGCCACGAGCATCGTCGCGCTGTCGACGATGTCCTGGCTCGTGGCCCCGCGGTGCACGTCGGAGGCGGCCGGCTCGCCGACCTCCGCGCGCAGCGCGCGCACCAGCGGGGCGGCCGGGTTGCCCACCGCGGCGGCCTGGGCGCCGAGGGCGTCGACGTCGTAGCGCTCGGCCCGGCACGCGGCGGCGATCGCCTCCGCGTGCTCGCCCGCGACGAGCCCGGCCGCCGCCTGCGCGCGGGCCAGGCCGGCCTCGGCGTCGAGCATGGCCTGCAGCCAGGCCAGGTCGCTCGTGGCGGCGCGCACGCGCCCGCGCGCGAGCACCTCGCCGAACAGCCCTCCGCCGTCAGACACGCTCGAGACCGACGTAGTTCTCGGCCAGCGTGGTCGCCGCTGCCCGCGAGGAGACGACGTAGTGCAGCTGGGAGCGCTGCAGGCGCGGCTCGAACGGGTCGTCGCCGCCGAAGCGGTGCAGCATCGAGGTCATCCACCACGAGAAGTGCTGCACGCGCCACACCCGGCGCAGGCACGTGTCGGAGTACGCGTCCAGGCCGCTCTCGTCGCCGCGCTCGTACCACGCCGCGAGCGCCTCGCCGAGGACGCGCACGTCGGCGGCGGCGAGGTTGAGGCCCTTGGCGCCGGTGGGGGGAACGATGTGCGCCGCGTCGCCGGCCAGGAAGAGCCGCCCGTGGCGCATCGGCTCGGCCACGAAGCTGCGCATCGGCGTGATGCCCTTCTCGACCAGCGGGCCCTGCTCGAGCACGAAGTCGCCGTCGGCGGTGCCCAGGCGCGTCTGCAGCTCCTCCCAGATGCGCTCGTCGGGCCACTCCTCGATGTCGGCGTCGGGCGCGCACTGCAGGTACAGGCGGGTGAGCGTGGGCGAGCGCATGCTGTGCAGGGCGAAGCCGCGCTCGTGATGGCAGTAGATGAGCTCCTCGTTGGAGGGCGCCACCTCGGCCAGGATCCCGAGCCACGCGAACGGGTACTC
Organism: Paraconexibacteraceae bacterium; assembly: GCA_963757775.1. Taxonomy (GTDB): domain Bacteria; phylum Actinomycetota; class Thermoleophilia; order Solirubrobacterales; family Solirubrobacteraceae; genus JAOPZW01. The sequence continues at coordinate 144,122 of CAVWSH010000004.1, forward strand.
GCGCTCGTAGACGCGCAGCACGTCGCCGGGCACGGCGGGGCGGCTGATCCCGTGGAAGCCGTCGCAGCCCGCGACGACGTCGCAGCGCAGCTCGTGGTCTGAGCCCTCGTGGCTGAAGCGGATGCCCGGCCGGTCGCTCTCGAGGTCGTGCAGGGAGACGTCCTGCACCTCGAAGCGCAGCTCACCGCCGGCGTCGAGGCGCGCGGCGATGAGGTCCTTGACCACCTCCTGCTGGCCGTAGACCGTGATCGCCCGCCCGCCGGTGAGCTCGCCGAAGTCGATGCGGTGCCCGCGCCCGTCGAAGCGCAGCTCGAGGCCGTGGTGCACCAGGCCCTCGCGGTGCAGGCGCTCAGCGACGCCGGCGGCGTCGAGCAGGTCGACGGTCGTCTGCTCGAGCACGCCCGCCCGCACGCGGGCCTCGACGTACTCGCGCGCGCGCGCCTCGAGCACGACCGACTCGATGCCCCGCAGATGCAGCAGGTGGGCCAGCAGCAACCCGGCCGGGCCGGCCCCCACGATCCCGACCTGGGTCTCCATCATCCGTCGGAGTCGGTCTCGGCGAGCACGCGCTGGGCGACGGCGAAGGCCGTGTTGGCCGCGGGCACCCCGGCGTAGATCGCTCCGTGCAGCAGGACCTCGCCGATCTCGTCGGGCGTCAGCCCGTTGCGCAGCGCGGCGCGCACGTGCATGGCGATCTCCTCCTCGGCGCGCAGCGTCATGAGCACGGCCAGCGTGACGGCGCTGCGCATGCGCCGGTCCAGGCCCGGCCGCGTCCACACCTCGCCCCATGCGCAGCGGGTGATGAAGTCCTGAAAGTCGGCGGTGAAGTCCGTGGTCCGCGCCTGCGCGCGGTCGACGTGCTCGTCGCCGAGGACGGCGCGGCGGACCTCCATGCCCTCCTCGTGGCGCTCCTCGTCAGACCGCGAAGAAGGTCGTCTCATGGGGACCCTGGAGGTGGACGTCGAGCTCGTAGCCGTCGGCGCAGGGCTGGGCGACGAGCGTCGCGCGCGCGTCCTCGCGGAGGGCCGCGAGCACGGGATCGGCGGCATTGGCCTGGGCCTCGTCGGCGAAGTACAGGCGGGTGATGACCTGGTGCAGCAGCCCGCGGGCGAAGATGTTGAGGTCGACGTGGGGGGCCTGCGCCGCCTCGCCCGGGGCGCCGGGGACCGGCCCGGGCTTGAGGGTGAGGACGGCCCAGCGTCCTTCGTCGTCGGTGCTCGAGCGCCCGAAGCCGCGGAAGGCGCCGCCGAAGCGCCCGCCCGGGTCGGCCTGCCAGGTCTCGACCAGGGCGTCGGGCACGGGGGCGCCGTCGCCGTCGAGCACGCGCCCGCGCAGCCAGACGGCCCCTGACGTCCCCTCGGGGACCGCGTAGCGCCCGTCGCCATAGGGCAGCTCGATGGCGAAGAACGGGCCGACGGTCTGAGACGGCGTGGTCGGCATCTAGTGCTGGTCCTCCATCGGCGTCGCGTCGGCGCCGCGCAGGACGATGTCGAACTGGTAGGCCAGCGCCCACTCGGGCCGTGTCTGCTCGAGGTCGAAGCGGCAGATCATCCGCTCGCGCGCCGCCGGGTCGGGCACCGAGTTGAAGATCGGATCCTGGAAGAAGAGCGGGTCGCCGGGGAAGTACATCTGCGTCACCAGGCGCTGCACGAAGGCCCGGCCGAAGACCGAGAAGTGGATGTGCGCCGGGCGCCAGGCGTTGTGGTGGTTGCCCCACGGATAAGCGCCGGGCTTGATGGTGATGAAGCGAAAGCGCCCCTCCGCGTCGGTCAGGCAGCGCCCGCCGCCGGTGAAGTGCGGATCGAGCGGGGCGGGGTGCTGGTCGCCGGCGTGGCGGTAGCGCCCCGCCGCGTTGGCCTGCCAGATCTCGACCAGGGTGTTGGGCACCGGGCGCCGGTCGTCCTCGACCACCTGGCCGTAGACGATGATCCGCTCGCCCTGGGGCTCGCCGTCGTGCTGGCGGGTGAGGTCGGCGTCGGCCTCGGTCACGCGGTCCTCGCCGAAGACGGGCGCGGTGGTCTCGGTCAGCCGGTGGGCGAGCGGGACGAGCGGGCGCTGGGGATGACGCAGCGCGGTCGACTTGTAGCCGGCGTAGTCCAGCGGCGGGTGGGTGCCGTCAGGATCGGGGCGGAAGGTCGGGACCACGAGCCCGGAGGCGGGACGAGCGGTGTCGGTCATGGCTTGACGCACATCCTTCCACGATCAGGGCCCCTTACTCGTCCAGCGCCGATCTGCGAGCCTTGACGAACATGGTCGTCCACATCCGCCTCTTCGCCGCCCTCCGCGAGCGGGCCGGGCGCGACCGGCTCGAGCTCGAGCTGCCCGAGGGCGCCCGGGTGGCCGACGCGCTGGCCGCCGTGGACGATCTCGCGGGCGGCCTGTCGCTCGTGCTGGCCGTCAATCGCGAGTACGCGGCCGAGGACCAGGCGCTCAACGCCGGCGACGAGCTCGCGCTCATCCCGCCGGTCTCGGGCGGCGCAGCGACCGCTGCGCACGTCGCGGTGCGGACCGAGCCGCTGTCGCTCGACACGCTGGCCGGCGCCGTGCGCGATCCGCGCGCCGGCGCCGTCGTCACCTTCAGCGGCGTGACCCGCGACGTCGGCCATCTCGACTACGAGGCCTACGCCGAGATGGCCGCCGAGCAGATCGAGGCCATCGTCGCGGCGGCCATCGAGCGCCACGGCCTGTGCGCGGCCGCAGCCGAGCATCGCGTGGGGCGCGTCCCGCGCTCGGAGGCGTCGGTCATCGTCGCCGCCAGCGCCCCCCACCGCGGCGAGGCCTTCGCCGGCGCGCGGGAGATCATCGACGAGATCAAGCGCCGCGCGCCGATCTGGAAGCGCGAGGAGGGCGACTGGGTGCAGGGCCAGACGCCGCCGACGGGCGCGCCCTAGCTCGGCCCGTGGCCGTTGGGCGTGCCGAAGTCCTCGGGCGCGGGGGGCACGTCGTCGTCGCGCACGAGGAAGGTCACGCGCCCCTCGTCGACCTCGGCGTCGAGGACCTTGTCGTCCAGGAAGCCGGCCACGTGGGGCTCGAGGTAGACGGTGGCGCCGTCGTCGTCGACCTTCTCGTCGGCGGGCTCGGGCTCCTCGACGAGCGAGAGCTCGAGCGCCGTGCCCTCCGGGGTCTCGGGGCCCGGGGCGATGCGAATGCCGCTGGCATCGGGATCGTCGGTCTGGGCGCTGAGCTGGCGGATCGCCTCGGAGGCGATGGGTGTGAGGGTCAGCATCCTCTTGCGCTACCCCTGTCACACGGGGCGAAACAGGCGGCCGGTCGCAGTTGGCGGCGGCGCCCGGCGAGTCTTCCGCTCGGTGTTGCAGCCGTATGCGGCGCTTACTGCATCATCGAGGGAGGCGAGGCGGCGGCGTCGCGGCGCCGACAGTCCGCCGAAGCGCTGGTTGTGGCGCGTTACCGCTCGCATGACGGTCGAACGTCGGTCCTACCCCGTCCTGAGGGGGTAGGACCGACGTTCGACGCATCACGCGCGCCCCGGCCACCGCTCGCGCCGGCGGACGTCCTACCGCCCCAACCGCGCCAGCAGCCCCGCTCGCACCGCCGGCCACTCATCGTCGAGCACCGAGTACCACGCGGTGTCGCGCACGCCGACGCCCGGCACGATCCGGTGCTTGCGGTGGATGCCCTCGAACCTCGCGCCCAGGCGCTCCATCGCCCCGCGCGAGCGCTCGTTGGCCGCGTGGGTCTTGAGCTCGACGCGGATGCAGCCGAGCGTCTCGAAGGCGTAGCCGAGCTGCAGCAGCTTGGCCTCCACGTTCGCGCCGGTCCTCCACGCGGCGGGCGTGAGCCACGTCGAGCCGATCTCCACGCCGCGGTCGGCGGGGCGCAGGACCATGTAGCGCGTCATGCCGATCGGCCGCCCGCCGGCGTCGATGGTGGCGAAGGCGAACTCGGCGCCGGTGGCCGTCGCCGCCCGCGCGGCGTCGAGGTAGTGCCCGAAGCTCTCGCGCGTGGCCGGCTGCTGGCTGACCCACGTCCACACCTCGGGCGGGCGCGAGGCCTCCCAGAGCCCGTCGTCGTGCTCGGTCGACAACGGCTCGAGCCGCACCACCCGCCCGGCCAGGACGGGTGCGAGCGGGTCCGGCCAGTCCGTCAGAGCGCGCCTCCGGCGGCCGGCGGCGCCGTCGGGTCGGCGCCCTCGTCGCCGGGATGCTCGCGGGCGAGGTAGTCCTCGGCGAACATCGGGTTCTGGCGGGCGCGCTCGACCACGCGCAGCAGATCCGACATCGTGGCCACCTCCTCGACCTGCTCCTTGAGGAACCACAGCGTGAACTGCTCGGAGAGGTAGTCGCCCTCCTCGCGCGCGACCTTCGCCAGCGCCTCGATCTGATCGGAGACGCGCCGCTCCTGGTCGAGGGCCGCGGCGACCGGCTCGACGATGTCGGCGAACGCGGTCCGGGGGGCCTCGACGCCCGGGATGACCGGCTGCACGCCGGCGTCCATGAGGTACTGGACCATCATCATCGCGTGGTTGCGCTCCTCGAGCGCCTGGGCGTAGAAGAAGGCCGCGAGGCGCGGCAGCGTCTCGGCGTCGTAGTGCACCGCGATCGCGACGTACTGCTGGTGAGCGCCGAACTCGTTGGCGATCTGGTCGTTGAGGCGGTCGACGAAGGCGGTGGCAGGCATGGGGCGGACGCTACCGGCTGGTTGCAAGAAAGGCGGCGTGACGGCCCCCTCGGGTCCCCGCGAACTACCCTTCACACCCATGCCCACCTGTCTTGTCACCGGTGGCGCCGGCTTCCTGGGCTCGCATCTGTGCGACGAGCTCCTGCGCCGCGGCCACCGCGTCATCTGCGCCGACAACCTGGAAACGGGCTCGCTGGCGAACATCGCCCACATCCGCGATCCACAGTTTCGCTTCGAGCAGATCGACATCATCGAGCCCTACTTCATCGACGAGCCCGTGGATTTCGTCTACCACGCGGCCTCGCCGGCGTCGCCGATCGACTACCTGCGGCTGCCGCTGCACACCCTCAAGGTGGGCTCGCACGGGACGCACCACACGCTGGGGCTGGCCAAGCGCCACCGCGCGCGCTTCCTGATCTTCTCGACCAGCGAGGTCTACGGCGATCCGGAGATCCATCCGCAGCCCGAGACCTACTGGGGCAACGTCAACCCGATCGGCCCGCGCGGCGTGTACGACGAGGCCAAGCGCTATGCGGAGGCGCTGACGATGGCCTACCACCGCCAGCAGGGCGTGGACACCGCGATCGTGAGGATCTTCAACACCTACGGCGCCCGCATGCGCCCCCACGACGGGCGCGCCATCCCCACCTTCCTGCGCCAGGCGCTCTCCGATCGCCCCATCACGATCTTCGGCGACGGCTCGCAGACGCGCAGCTTCACCTACGTCGACGACCTCATCGCCGGGATCATCGCCCTGGCCGAATCCGGAGAGCACGACCCGGTGAACATCGGCAACCCCGACGAGTACACGCTCCTGCAGCTGGCCGAGGCGGTCATCGAGGTCACGGGCGCGAGCTCGGACCTCGTCTACGAGGCGCTGCCCGTCGACGACCCCAAGGTGCGCCAGCCCGACATCACACGCGCACGCGAGCTGCTCGGCTGGGAGCCCAAGGTCCCGCTCCACGACGGCCTGCGGCGCACCATCGATCAGGCCGGAGTCGACATGCTCGTCGGCGCCGTGAGGTAGAACCCTCGCCGTCGTGACCATTCGCGCGACATTTCCTCTCGATGGCCGTTAGGAGCGGGGAGATGCCCACGCGCGAAACGATCGAAGACCGGCCGCGGTCCTCGTCGTCGTTGCCGCCCGCCCCGCCGGCGCTCCCCGAGCGCGACGTGCGGCGCAAGCGGCCGCCTGCGCTGTCGTTCCTGCTGCGGATGGACACGCTGCGCCGGATCGCGCGCGCGGCGTCCCTGCTCGCCCTCGATCTCGCGGCGATCTTCCTGGCCATCGCGACCGCGCTGGGGCTCAAGGCGGCGGCCCGGCACAACTTCGACGCGTCGGTCGCACTGCACCAGGCCAAGGACTACGTGTCCTTCGCCTTCCTCGTCACGGCGCTGCTCTTCGCCAAGGCCGGCCTCTACGGCGATCGCGCCGTGCGCCCCGGCCTCTCGAGCATCGTCGCCTCGCTCTTTCAGGTCACGGTCGTGGTAGCGCTCTACGCGATCGTCAGCGGCCAGGAGTTCTCGAGCTACTACATCTTCTACGGGTCGCTCTTCTTCGCCGTCGCGTACGTGTCGATGTTCCGCTTCGCCTATGAGCGCACGACGGGACTCCTGCTGCGCGCCGCGGGCTACCAGCGCCGCGCGGTGCTGGTGGGCACCGGCGAGCACATCGAGGCCGTGGCCCATGCGCTGTCCTCGGGCGGCGGGGACAACATCAACGTCATCGGCTTCCTGTCGCTCGAGCCGCGGCCGCACAACGGGCTGATCTCGCTGGGCACGCTGGACGACCTGGGCGACGTCGTGCTCGCGCACCGTGTCGACGAGGTCATCATCGCCGACCCCGAGTTCCCCGAGCGCGAGGCGGTCGAGCTCGTCGACCAGTGCCATCAGCGCGGCGTCGTCGTCCGCATCGCTCCGTCGACGATGGAGATCCTCGTCCATCGCGCCGAGTTCGTCCCCGGGCAGTCGGTCCCGCTCTTCGAGCTCAAGCCGCCCGTCTTCGAGGGCTTCGACTACGCGCTGAAGCGCTCGTTCGACCTCGTCGGGTCGCTGCTCATCACGACGCTGATCAGCCCCTTCCTGCTGGCCTGCGCGCTCGCGATCAGGATCACCTCGCGCGGGCCGGTCATCTACCGCTCGATGCGGCCCGGCATCGGCGGCGCGCCCTTCGCGTGCTTCAAGTTCCGCACGATGTATCGCGACGCCGACGTCCACCAGCCCGCCCTGGAGGCGCACAACGAGGCCTCGGGCGCCCTGTTCAAGATCCGCGACGACCCGCGCGTGACGCCCGTCGGTCGCCTCCTGCGGCGCTTCTCGATCGACGAGCTGCCCCAGCTCTTCAACGTCATCCGCGGCGAGATGTCGCTCGTCGGCCCGCGCCCGCTGCCCCAGCGCGACTACGACCGCCTCGAGGACTGGCACAAGAAGCGCTACCTGGTGCTGCCCGGCATCACGGGGCTGTGGCAGGTCTCGGGCCGTTCGGACCTCGACTTCGACGACCTGGTGCGCCTCGACTTCCTCTACCTCGAACGCTGGTCGGTGTTCCTGGACCTGTCGATCCTGGTCAAGACCGTCCCCGCCGTCCTGTCGCGGCGGGGAGCGTTCTGATCGAGTTCGCACAGGTCGCCAAGCGCTACGGCGCGCGAGCGCCGGTCCTGCGGGACGTCGACCTCGACCTGCAGGCGGGCGCGATCGTCGCCGTCGAGGGTGCCAACGGCGCGGGGAAGTCGACCCTGCTGCGGCTCGTGGCGGGCGTCTCGGTGCCCTCGCGCGGGCGCGTCGTGCGCACCGCGGGGCTGCGCACCGGCTACGCGCCGGAGGGCTTCGCCGCCGTCGCCGGGCTGACGGGCGGCGGATGGCTGCGCCAGCTGGCCTGGGTGCGCGGGCAGGCGGACGCCGGCGACGACGTCGCCGCCGCTCTCGCCGCGCCGCTCGAGCGGCCGCTCGCCGCGCTCTCCCACGGCCAGCGCCAGCGCGTGGCCCTCGCGGCGGCCCTCGCGGGCCGCCCCGACGTCGTCGTCCTCGACGAGCCGACGGCCGGCCTGGACGACGACGCCCGCGCGGCGCTCGACGGCCTGCTCGCCGCGGCCGCGGGGCGCGGAGCGCTCGTGGTCTGCGCCGATCACGTCGGGCTGGCCGGGGCGACGCGGCACCTGCGGGTGGCCGATGGCGGGGTGCGGTGGGTCGCAGGCTCGGCGGTCGCGCCGCGCATGCGGGTGGCCGGGGCCGGCGCCGCGCCCCCGCGGGATGCGCCGGGCGTGGTCGACGTGGCGCACGGGGCGGACGGCGGCTGGGTCGCGCTGGTCGACGCCGCTCACAGCGATGCCTTCCTGGCCGCCGCGCTGGCGGCGGGCGCGAGCGTGCGCGAGGTGGGGCCGGCGTGACGGGGCGCGTGGTCGCGGCGGGCGCCAGCGGGCGCGAGGTGGGCCCGGCGTGACGGCGCGCGTGGTCGCGGCGGGCGCCAGGGTGCGCGAGGCGGGGCTCACGTGATCCGCCACCAGCTCGCGGTGCTCGTTCGCACGCGCGCCGCGCTGGCCCCCGCGGCCGCCTTCCTCTTCGTGCTGCTCGGCGTCTATGCCTACCGCGACAGCGGGGTCGGGCCGACGTACGCCTTCACCGCGCTGCTGCTGTGCCCGATCGTGGCGTGGCTGGCGGCGGCCGCCGCCTTCGCCGAGCCGCTGACCCAGCAGCAGGTGGCCATGGCGGCCACGGGCGGGCCGCGCCGTGCCCTGCGCGGCCGCGTCCTGGCCCTCGCCGCCGTCGGTGCCGGCATGGCCTTCGCCGACGTCGCCTTCCCGGCCCTCTTCGGGCTCTTCGACCGCTCGCCCGGCCTCGCGGACCTCGCGGCGGCGGCGCTCGCGCACCTCGCCTGCGCGGCGCTCGGCCTCGGCCTCGGGCTGCTCGTGGCGCCGCCCACCGCGCGGCGCCCGAGCGCCGCCTTCGTCGTCATCGTCGTCTACGCCGTGCTCGTCGTGCCGCTCTACGACCTGGCGCCCGTGCTGTCGCCGGCCGCGTGGCTGGCCGCCACGCTCACCGACGCCGCGCCGCGCACCCTGGCCGCCGCGGTCGTGCTCGGCGCCCTGGCCGCGCTCGTCCAGGCGGCCCTTGCGCTGGCCGCGGGGGAGGCCCTGCGCCGCCGCGCGGCCTAGTCCCCCGTCGGGATCACGCCGGCGCGCTCGACCATGAGGATCACCGTGCGCCCTTCCGGCGCGCGCGTGCGGTGGACGACGCCCTTGGCCACGCTGAAGCCCTGGTGGGGATCGAGGGTGACGGTCTCGCCGTCCTCGATGTCGATCAGCAGCCGGCCCTCGAGCACGAGGAAGAACTCGTCCTGGTCGTCGTGCTTGTGCCAGTGGAAGTCGCCCTCGATGATCCCCAGGCGCACGACGGCTTCGTCGACCTGGGTCAGCGTCTGGTTGAACCACGGCTCGTGCGCAGCGGCCTCGGCGCCGACGTCGATCAGCGTGCCGTGGGGGTACTTGACGTCGAGCTGGATGTCGTAGTCGCTCATGCCGGCATTGTCGCGCGTGCGCTCAGGGCCGGATGAGGGCCTCGACGCGGTCGGCGTACGCGTCGGCTCCGAACCGGCGGGCCGCCTGGCGCGCGGCGGCGCTCATCGCATCGCGCCGCCCGAGGACCTCGAGCACGGCGGCGGCCAGCGCGGCGGGCTCGCCCGGCTCGACGAGCAGGCCCGTGACGCCGTCGTCGACGATCTCCGCGAGGCCGCCCACGCGCGTCGCGACGACCGGCGTGCCGACGGCCATCGCCTCGCTGATGACCGTGCCGAAGGGCTCCTGGTGCGACGGCGCGACGAGGACGTCGAGATGGCGCATGAGGCCAGGCGCGTTGTCGTGCCAGGGCACGTGGACGACGTCTCGCGCGGCGCGCACCTGGGCCAGGTAGTCGGGGAACGCGTCCCACGGGTCGTCGCCGACGATCACCACCTCGGCGCCGGGCGACCCGGCGCGGATGGCCGGCGCCGCGGCGATGAGGTCGAGCACGCCCTTGCGCGGCTCGATGCGCCCGACGAAGCCGATGACCGGACCCGCCTTCCCGTCGCCGTTGGCCCAGGGCGCGTCGACGGCCGGCGGGTCGAGCTCGACCGGGAAGTGGACCACCTTCGCCTCCAGGCCGTCGAGGCGGTCCGCCACCGCCTGGGAGTCGGCGAGCACGACGTCGGCCTGGGCCCAATGACGGGGCACGCGGTCGACGATGTCGTGGACGTGCAGCACGGAGCGCACGCCGCGCAGAGCGGGCAGCAGGCGCCCGCACACGGTCGAGTTGAGGTAGACGACGTCGAAGCGCTGGGCCAGGCGCAGCGCGCGCGGCCACGACGCCACGGCCCGCGCGCCCTCGCCCTGCCCGAGCCCGCCGACGTCGAGGCGCAGCCACGGGTAGCCGGCCTCGCTGAGCGCCCCTTCGTGTGGGCTGGTGAGGGTCACGTCCCACTCGCGCTCGCGCAGCCGTGCCGCGAGGCGCAGCAACCCGACTTCGGCGCCGCCCGGGTGATCGACGGCGTTCACGGCCAGGAGCTTCACGGTCCTCGGAGGGTACCCGGGTAGCCTCCGACGCCCGATGCAGGACTGGCGAGAAGCGCTGTGGCGCGCCGTTCCCGAGGGCGCCGAGCCCGAGCGCTTCGCCGCCCGGCGCGCGTTCGTGCTCGAACACGTGGCGGCCGGGCAGCGCGTGCTCGACCTCGGCTGCGGCGACGGGGCCTTCGCCGCCGAGCTCCTGGGCGCCGGGTGCGTGGTGACGATGGCCGACGTGGCGGGCGAGGCGCTGCGGCGCGCCCGCGCGCGGGCGCCGGGCGCCGAGGCGGTCCAGCTGGTGGAGGGCGCGCCGCTGCCGTTCGCCGAGGACGCCTTCGACGTCGTGTGGGCGGGGGAGGTGCTCGAGCACGTGGCCGACGTCGTGGGGCTGCTGGCCGAGGTGCGCCGCGTGCTGCGCTGGCGCGGGAGCCTGCTCGTCACCACGCCGTGGCACGGGCGCTTCGTCGTCGGCACCGACGCGCACTTCGACCCGCGCGCCGACCACCTGCGCTTCTTCAGCGCGCGGACGCTGCGCGCGGTCCTGGCCGACACCGGGTTCGCCTCGGCGCGCGTGCGGCGCGCGGGTCGCGGCCTGCACGCGATCGCCTCCTAGCCGGCCCCGGGCGGGCCAGCGGCGTCTCGCTACTGGCGCCCGCTGGCCTGCAGGTAGGTCGAGATCGCCTCCGGCGAGCGCGGGTCGAGGTAGAGCGCCGAGCCGATGGCCGACAGCGCCTGCGGCTTGCGGCCCTCGCTGAGCTCGAACTCGGCCAGCGCCAGCCAGGTGGCCGGGTTGGCGGGCTCGTTGCGCACAGCCTGCTGCAGGACGCTGCGGGCGCCCGCCGTGTTGCCGCCGGCGCGCTCGATCGCCGCCTGCTGGAAGAGCAGATCGACCGACAGCGGGTTGGTCCGCTCGGCGCTGGCGATCTGGGCGCGCGCACGGTCGAAGTGCTGCGCCTCGGCGCTGGCGAGCGCGTCGGAGCCCTCGGCCACCGCGCGCTGGGGCTGCCACGACGTCCAGGCGGCCACCACCGCGACGGCGACCGCGGCCAGCGCCAGCCCGATGCGCCACGGCTCGCGCACCGTCACCCGTGGCGCCCTGAGCCGCTCGATCGGCTCGCCGGTGGGGCCGCGGCCGGCGAGCCAGCCCGCGCACAGCAGCGCGAGGACGGCGTTGCCGGGCACGAACCACGTCCAGTCCACGAAGGAGTGCACGCCGAAGACCACGCAGATGGACAGCAGCGTGGCCATGCCGACGCGCTCGGGTGTCCACGGGGCGCGGCGCCCCGGGCCCCAGAGCCCGACCGTCCGCGTGGCCGCCGCCAGCCAGGCGGCGAGCAGCGCGAGCGAGACGCCCATGCCCACCGCGCCGAGGTCGGCCAGCGTCTGCACGACGTAGCCGTGGGCGTGGCGCACGTCGAGGGTGTCGGTGCGATAGCGCGGGCGCACCGTCGCGTACCCCCCGGCCCCGACCCCGAGGGCCTTGTGCGCCTTGGCGATCTTGAGCGCCTCGTTCCAGTAGCGGGCGCGCACGCTGCCGACGGCGGTCAGGCGGTCGGGCGAGTTCGTGATGTTGCCGTTGGCGTGCGGGTCGGTGAGGTTCGTCCAGCCGTTCGAGAGCGAGCCGCCCAGGCCGCGCGAGGACAACGCCAGCGCTCCGACGAGGGCGATCGGCACGAGCGCGAGGACGACGAGGACCAGCACGCCGGCCTGCCGGCGCGCCTCGAGCGACGGGGCGCGCTGGGCGGTGGCGAAGCCGATGGCCAGCCCGGCGACGAGCATGACGGCGAGCATGGCCACGAGGGCGATCCCGAGCTCGTGGCCCGCCGAGGCGCGATCGGCCAGGACGACGTTGTCGGTGCTCAGCGGATTGGAGGCGAAGGCCCAGAAGGCCACGAGGCCGCCGCAGAAGGCGCTCGTGGCCAGCACCGCCACCCCGCGCAGGCGCAGGGGCACGACGGCGAACCACAGCGCGCACCCGACGGCCAGCGCCAGCAGCGCGCCGCGCGAGTAGGCGAGCAGGAGGGCGACGATGAGCAGGCCGAGAGCCGGGTAGGCCAGCGCGCTGACGGCCGCGTGACCCGAGCGCCGGGCGCCCAGCCACAGGCAGGCCGGGCCCGCCGCGGCGGCCATCAGGCCCACGGCGTTCCAGTAGCCGAAGGGCTCGCGCAGGCGGGCGTAGATCTCGTCGGGGTTCAGTGAGCCGGGGAAGACCTTGGTCAGCAGCGCGTAGCCGCACACCACCACGCTGGCCAGCACGACGCCGCCCAGCAGCGAAGACCAGCGCTGCGGGAAGAGCCGCACCAGGGCGACGCCGGCGACCATGGTGGCCAGGTAGCTGAGGGTGCGGTTGGCCTCGACCCACGCGCCGGAGGGCTCGACCGCCCACGTGATCGATGCGGCCGTGACGGCGACGAGCAGAGCCATGAGGGTCAGCGTGAGCGCCCCCCACAGGCGGCGCGTGTGACCCCCGGCGACGATCGCCGCCGCGGTCAGGGCGCCGGCGACGACGTCGATCGCCAGCTCGACCTTGGTCACGGGGCCGAGCTGCAGGCCGCCGCCGCCCTCGAGGGCGATGGCGGCGAGGACCGCGCCGAAGGCGAGCGTCGCCAGCGGCTCGGGCGCAACGCGCGGCAGGGCCAGGCGTCCCGCGAAGGAGCGGGGGTCAGCCGAAGCGGCGTGCGAGGACACGACTCCAGAGCCACCAGCCGCCGAGGCCCAGCGCGGTGGCGGCGAGCAGGCCGATGATCGCGATCAGAGGGGTGGGCACGTCGCGGCCCGCGCTCGACGCCTGGTCGAAGCCCAGGGCTCCGGGCTGCACGAGCTCGCCGCCGACGTCGACCGGCTTGGTCGACTTGCCGACCTGGGCGAGCGCCTTGCGCTGCTCGGGCGTGGCGCTGGCCAGCGGATCGCCGTTGCTCGCCGGCGCGGCGCTCGGTGAGCCCGAGGAGCCGTGGCCCGCGGAGCCCGAGCCGCCCGACGTGCCGCCGCCCCCGCCGGCGCCGGTGGCGCCGCCGCCGTTGGCGGGCCGGCGCTTGCCGGCGCCCAGCGCGGCCAGGCGCCCGCGCTGGAGCACCTCGCGGCAGGCCGTGTACTCGTCGGAATCGGCCGCCAGCGCGTTGAGCGCCTTCGTGTACTCCGCCTGCGTGTAGGTGCCGTCGATGTGCTCGTCGGTGCAGGCGTCGCGCAGGAGCTTGGTCACGCCGCCTTCGGCGCCGGCGGTCGCGGGCGCGAAAAGGCAGAGGATGAGCAGGGCTGTCAGCAGTCGGCGCATGGCGCGGTGGCAACGGGCAGTCGCAGTGGCGATCTCCCTGCCGGGTTGCCTCTTCGAGGCTAGCAAGGCGTCTCCTGGCGGGTCGCGCCGCGCAGGGCGGCGGCGAAGCCCTGGGCCCACGCCGCATGCGTGTAGGGGGCGACGTCGTGCGCGGCGTTGGCGCCCAGTCGCGCGCGCAGCTCGGGGTCGTCGTGCAGGCTGCGCAGCGCCGCGGCGAGCGCGCCGGGGTCGCCGGCGGGCACGACGAGTCCGTTGCGCTCGTGGCGCACGAGCCCGCCGGCGGCGGCGCCCACGGCATCCGTGGCGATGACAGGCAGGTGCTGGTTCATGGCCTCGTTGGCGACGAGCCCCCACGGCTCGAGGAAGCGGCGGGTGGCGAGCGACGGTATGACCAGAACGTGGGCGTGTGCGTAGGAGTTGCGCACCTGCTCGGGGGCGACGACGGCGTCGGCCCCGATGACGGACAGGCGAGCGCCGGGCAGGGCGGCCCGCCGCCACGCCTCGACCAGCACTGCAAGGCCCTTCTCGGGCGCGTCGCGCCCGACGAACAGCGCGGTGAAGGGGCGCGGTTCGTCGGTGGCGACCGGCGCCGACCAGAAGGCGTTGTCGACGGCCTGGGGCGCGACCGCCACCGTGCGGGCGCCGAGCCGCCTCGCGTACGCGGTGACGTGGGGCCCATAGCCGACGACGACCGCCGCGCGGCGGTGGATGCGGCGCAACAGCGGGCGCGCGGCGAGGTGCGCCGGCGTCCGCAGGTCGCCCCACAGCGCGCTCCACAGGACGAAGGGCGTACGCGCCCGCTCGGCGCCGAGGAACGCGGCGGGCAGCGCGACGCGCCCGGCCGTCCCGGCGACGACGGCGGCGTAGCGCCCGCTCGCGGCCATGGCGTGGACCTCGCGCTGGGCGACGCGCCGGAACGGGACGCCCGGGTCGTCGAGCCCGGCCGTCGCGTGATGCGAGCGCCCGCCGAAGAGCGCGAGCTCCAGAGCCTCGAGCTCGTGCAGCGCCCGGAAGGCGCCGGCACGATCGGGCGGGACGTGGTTGGTGACGAAGAGGACCGGCCGGGCGCTCACCGCAGCGCGTCCTCGTAGGCCTGCACGGTCGCGCGGCCGCACAGCTCCCAGGTGAAGGCGTCGCACACGGTGGCGCGAGCGCGGGCGCCCAGCTCGAGCACGTAGCCGGGCTCGGCCAGCAGGGCGTCGAGCTCGGCCGCCAGCGCCTCGACGTCGGCCGGCGGGACGAGGCGCAGCCCATCGCCCGCGGACGCGATCTCCTGCGGGCCGGCCTCGCCGCGGGCGCCCACGGCGGGCAGGCCGGCAGCCATGGCCTCCACGTAGGCGACGCCGAAGGCCTCGTCGACGCTCGGCATGACGAACACGTGCCCGGCGCGGGCGCGGGCCAGCGCCTCCTCGCGCGGCAGCTGCCCGGCCAGCTCGACGCGGTCGGCCACGCCCAGCTCGCCGGCCAGGCGCTCCAGCGCCTCGCGCTCGGGGCCGTCGCCGACGATGAGGTAGCGCAGCTGCGGGTGGCGATCGCGCAGCAGCCACAGCGCGCGGATGACGTCGGCGTGGCGCTTGCGCGCGACGAGGTGCGCCACGGTGACGAGGGTCGGGTCGGCCTCCTTGTGCGCGGGCTGCTCGGGGACATCGGTGCCCAGGCGCACCACGCGCGTGTCGCGCGCGCCCAGGCGCCGCACGTCGTCCTCGATGCCCGCCGAGTTGGCCAGCACGAGCCGCGCGGCGCCGAAGGCGCGCCGCACGGCGCGCTCGCCGGCGGGATGGCGCGCGGCGGTGAAGTAGACGTCGCCGCCGTGGACCGAGACCACCAGAGGGGCGCGCTCGCGCGCGCGCAGCACGGCGTCGGCCGCCGGGACCGCGTTGTGGGCGTGGACGAGGTCGTAGGGGAACTCCTTGCGCAGCCCGCGCAGGGCGCCAGCCAGCGTCGGGGCCGCCCACGACCCCCACGACCCGTAGCTGCGCGAACGCGGCGGGGCGAGGAAGGGCACGTAGCGCACCTGGAGGCCATCGAGCTCGGCGCGCCGCGGCTGGGAGGCCAGCGTGCGCAGGGCCCCCGGCGCGTCGCGCAGGCGCGTGGCGCGCGGGGGGATGGGGCGGTGGAGCACGAGCACGCGCACGTCGGCGCCGGCGTCGCGGGCGGCCAGCGCCTGGCGGTGGGCCCAGACGCCGAGCACCGGGTCGTGGGCGCGCGGATAGAACTCGCTGACGATCGCCACCTTCACCGGTGCACCGCCAGCGTTCGCACGTCGTCGCGGCGCACGTACGGGCGGTCGGCCAGGAACGCGCGCGCCTGCGCCTGCGCCTCGTCGCGGGCATACCCGCTGCCCGCCGGCCGTTGCGTGTGGCCGATCGGCGTGGCATCGACGATCCCGATCGGCCACCCGTGCTCGGCGGCGACGGCGGCCCAGTGGACGTCGAGCCCCCAGCCCATCGGCAGGCCCTCGGGGAACGGCAGCAGCACGTCGAAGCTGTCGCGGTGAAAGGCGGTCACCGGGCCGATCTCGACGAAGGTCGTCTCGCGCGCGGTGGCCCCCGGGTGCCGGCGCGTCACCGGCCATGCCGCGTGCGAGTGCAGCCGATGCGCGGGCTGGGCGAGCCGCAGGCCGGTGCGCTCGGCGGCGCACAGGAACGCGTCGAGGAAGCCCCGCGGCAGCGCGACGTCGTCGTCGATCACGAGCAGCCAGTCGTAGGCCGCCGGCGGATGGGCGGCGAGCAGCGCGTTGAGGTTCTCGAACTTGCCGCGCTCGCCCTGCGGGCCGGTGACGACGTCGACCGCATGGCGGCTGCGCATCAGCTCGGCGCGCGCGGCGTCCATGAGCGACCCAGGGCGGTCGATGCCCACCACGAGCACGCGCCGGCGCGGCGGCTCGCGGCGCGCGGCGCGCCGCAGGCGCGCGCGGCGCGGCGCCTCGCGCACGTCGAGCCACGCGTCGCGGGCGCGCAGCAGCGCGCCGCGCCTGCCGCCCACCGTCCCGCTGGTCCCCGACAGGAAGTCCTCGCCGCCACCCGCGCCCGCGGGCGCGGCCAGCGCGGCGCGCAGGCGACCGAGAGAGTGCGCCGCGAGCACCGGGCCGTTCATGCACGCCCGCCGCGGGCCGTGCACCACGCAGCCCGCCAGCACGCGCAGCTCGCCCGCCAGCGAGGGCGCCGTGCCCTTGAAGACATCGAAGCGCCGGCTGGCCAGGCCGCGGCGGTAGGCCGCACGGCACAGCGAGCGCAGGCGCGCGTCATCGCCCGCGCGGCGATGATCGAGCGCGGCGCCGGCGACGTAGCGGATCCGCCCCCCGGCGGCCTTCACGCGCGCCTGCCATTCCTGCTCGTCGCCGTAGAGCTCGCGCGTTTCGTCGAAGGTCCCGGCGCGCTCGATCGCGCTGCGGCGGACCGCCATGTTGGCGCCCCACGCGTGGTCGCAGTCGCGGTCGGCGGGGCCGAGGTCGAGGGCGGTGATCGGAGGGCCCTCGCGCCCGCAGGTCCGCAGGCGATGGCCCTCGAAGCGCACGTGGATGGGGCCGGTGAGGACGGCGACCTCCTCGGGGCACGCCGCGGCGGCGCCCAGCAGGGCGTCGAGCCATCCGGGCCGCACCGCGACGTCGTCGTCGACGAAGCACACCAGCGGCGCGTCGGTGGCCTCCAGCGCGGTGTTGCGCGCCGCGTTCAGGCCGCGGGGCGCGTCGTGACGCAGGTAGCGCGCGCCGTGGCGCTCGGTCGCCGCGCGGGTCGCCTCGTCGGGGCCGTCGTCGACCACGACGACCTCCGCTCCCGCGGCGCGGGCCTGCGGGGCGATCGACGCCAGCGCGACCTCGAGGTAGGGCGCACGGCGCTGGGTCGGGATGACGACGGCGGCCTTCACAGCACGGGGACGTTAGCTTTGCCACGCCCGTGATCCTCTTCCTGCACAACCGCTACCGCGTCGCGGGAGGCGAGGAGCGCGCGGTCGAGGACCTCCTGTGGCTGGTGCGCGAACAGCTGGGTGAGGAGGCCGAGCTGCTGGCGCGCGACAGCGCGACACTGGGGCGCTCGCGCGCGGCGGTCGCCCTGCTGCGCGGCGGCCTCGCGCCCGACGACGTGGCCGCCGCGGTGCGCCGCACCGGGGCGCGCGCGGTCAGCGCCCACAACCTCAACCCGGCCTTCGGCTGGCGCGCGCTCGCGGCGGCGCGCGAGGCGGGCGCGCGCGTCGTGCTGCATCTGCACAACTACCGCCTGGTGTGCGCGGTCGGCACGTGCTTCAACAGCCGCGGCGAGGACTGCGTGCGCTGCCAGGGCCGCGACACGCGTCCGGGCGTGCGGCTGAACTGCAGGGGCACGGGCGCCGAGGCTGCCGTCTACGGCGCGGCGCTGGCGCTCTGGCAGCGTCGTGTCGCCGGGCAGGCCGACGCGGTCGTCGTGCCCTCGCGCTTCGCCGCCGAGCGCCTGCACGCCCTGGCCGCGCCGCTGGATCCCGCGCGCGTGCATGTCGTGCCCCACGTCGTGCGCAGCTTCGCCGAGGGCTCGCACGCGGCGGGCGGCGAGCACGCCCTCGTCGCCGCGCGCCTGGCGACGGAGAAGGGCGTCGATCTCGCCGTGCAGGCGTGCGCGCGTGCGGGCCTCGAGCTCGTCGTCGCCGGCGACGGGCCGCACGCCGACGCCCTGCGCGCGGTCGGCGGCGCGCGCTTCGTGGGACGCGTGTCGGCGCAGGAGCTGGCCGACCTGCGCGCCCGCGCGGGCCTGGCGATCGTCCCCTCGCGATCGGCCGAGACCTTCGGCCTGGCCGCGGCCGAGGCCATGGCGGACGGCGTACCGGTCGTGGCCACCGCGGTCGGCGCGCTGCCCGAGCTCGTCGGCGCGGAGGGCCTCGTGGCACCCGGCGACGCCGAGGCGCTGGCCGCCGCCGCGCGGGCGCGCTTCGGCGACGAGGAGGCCGGCCGCGCCGGGTTGGAGCGCGTGCGGGCCCTCGCTGCGCCCGTGGTGGTCGCGGAGCGGCTCTCGGACGTCTACCGCTGACCGGGCCCTCCGTTCGGCAGCGCGCGTCACCGTTCGTGGCTAGCCCTGTCGTCGTGTGGTCTCCGTTGATCGCGCGTTGAGCGGCCTCGTTTGCTCGCTGCGGCACAGGGCATTACCTCAGGCGTCCGGCCCCCCCAGAAGGCCTCGCGGAGGACCGAACGGAAACTCTCCCCAGGCAGGGGAACCATCTGAACAGCGCAGGCGTGCCTCCAGGCGCGACGAGCGTCTGCGCAGTGTCTCGAACCTCGAGCGGTCCAGCCGTAGGGGCTTTTCCGCGTGTGGCATCGCTTCGGCGTGCCTGCGCCCCATCCCCCAAAGAGGTGTTATCGCATGACCCGCAGGATCCTCAGTTCGCTCGTCGTCGGCGCTCTGGCAGCGCTCCTTCCCGGAGTCGCCAGCGCCGCCGACTTTCATGCCACGCCGTCGACCTTCGCGTCGATGTTCTCCCAGGCGCAGTCCGGCGACACCGTCTACCTCGCATCGGGCGGCTACGGCTCGTGGAGCGGGGGCGCGAAGTCGGGCATGGTCGTCGTGGCCGCCGACTCCGGGGCGTCGCCGACGATGTCGTCGGGCAACTTCGGATCGAGCGTGCGCAACATCACGATCCGCGGCGTGACCTTCACCGGCCCGGTCGAGGTCTCGCCGGGCTCCACGCCGCTGAACCTCGTCTTCGACGGCGACACCTGGGGCAACGTCGGCCACGCCGCTCACGAGGGTCGCCTGTCGATCGTCGGTGGCGGCGCCAGCGCGATCGGCGGCAACGGCGTTCACGTCAGGAACTCGAGCTTCGGCCCCGGCGGCTGCAGCGACGGCATCCAGGACTCCTCCAACGGGACCGAGATCGGCCCCAACAACGAGTTCAAGGGCATCGTGCAGGGCAGCTGCTCCGAGCACGCCGACGCGATCCAGCCCTACGCCTCCAACTACATCTACATCCACGACAACAACTTCCACGACAACGAGCAGGGCATCATGAGCCCCGACGGCGTCTCGACGGGCTACCGGATCACCAACAACGTGATCCAGACGACGAACGGCTATCCCTGCATGCACCTCGGCGACACGCGCTCGGGCACCGTGACGCACAACGTGTGCCGCAACGGCGAGATCCGCGTCTACGGCGGCAACCAGAACCAGGCCAGCCAGAACATGGTCGTGCGCGACAACGGGGCCTCGATCGACGCCTCGGCCTGCTCGAACTGCACCATCGACCACAACCAGACGGTCACCTACACCGGCGGGACCGGACGCTGCGCCTACGCGACCGCGTCGCCCAAGGCCACCGCCTCTGACGGCACGGACATCGGCCTCAACGACTGCGGCGCCACGCAGCCGCCCCCGCCGCCGCCGCCGCCGCCGTCGGACACCACCGCACCCGACACCACCATCACGTCGGCTCCGGCCAATCCGACCACCTCGACCAGCGCCTCGTTCTCCGTCACGGCGACCGAGTCCGGCTCGACGTTCGCCTGCAAGCTCGACGCCGGCGCCTACGCCGCCTGCACCAGCCCCAAGGCCTACAGCGCGCTGAGCGCGGCCTCCCACACGTTCAGCGTGAGGGCGACCGACGCGGCCGGCAACACCGACGCCTCACCGGCGACGAAGACCTGGACCGTCCAGACCACCACCACGCCGCCCCCGACCGACAGCCAGCCGGTGGCCGCCTACACCAACACCCCGACCGCGCCGACGACCGGCCAGGCCGTCATGTTCGACGCCTCCAGCACCACGTGCGTCGACGCCCCGTGCACCTACACCTGGGTCGACGACGGCACCGACGGTCCCGCGGGCCAGCAGTGGCCGCTGGGCAGTGGCAAGACGATGCCCTTCACCTTCCAGGGAGCGGGGATCAAGAACGTCCGTCTGAACGTGACCGACGTCGACGGTGACATGGCCACCACCATGAAGGCGATCAACGTCGGCGCGGCCGGCAGCACGCCTCCCCCGGCGGACACGACCGCACCGAACACGACGATCAGCTCCGGCCCGACCGGCACGACCACCGACAACACGCCGACGTTCGCCTTCACGGCGAGCGAGAGCGCATCGACGTTCCAGTGCAAGCTCGACTCCGGCGCCTGGACCGCGTGCACCAGCCCGTGGACCACAAGCGCGCAGACCGACGGCCTGCACGCCATCGCGGTGCGCGCCACCGACGCGGCCGGCAACACCGACGCCACTCCCGCAACGCGGGCGTTCAGCGTGGCCGCCGCGGCTGCTCCGCAGACGCTGATCGGCGACGCGACGGTGCAGTCGACCGCCGACTCCAACGCGGCCGGCACCGCCGAGGCCTTCGTGGCCACGGCCCGCGCCTCGGGCACCACGACCAAGATGTCCGTCTACGTCGCCAGCGCCAACACCGCCGGGACGATGGTGGTCGGCCTCTACAGCAACGTCAACGGCCATCCCGGAACGCTGCTGACCAAGGGCACGCGGTCCGCGCTCACCGCCGGCACGTGGAACGTCGTCACGGTCTCCACCGCCTCGGTGACCGCCGGGCGGACCTACTGGGTCGCGCTGCTCGGCACGGGCGGCACGCTGCAGTTCCGCGGCGGCTCGGCCGCCGGGTGCCGCAGCGAGGGCTCGTCGTCGGGCAGGCTGACGACGCTGCCCAGCACCTGGGCGACCGGCGCGTCGTGGGGCACCTGCCCGCCGTCCGCCTACGCCACGAGCTGACCCTCAGCACAGAGCAGGTTGCGACCGCGCCCTCGGGGATCCGTCCCCGGGGGCGCCGCGCGTTGTGCCGGGACCGGATGGCGCCGGGGCCCTTCCCGGCTCGGCGGCGTGGGCGGGCGCGCCCGGCTCGCGCCGGCCGGCTGACGTAGCATCCGCCGCCATGCGTGCCCTGGTCACCGGCGGCGCCGGCTTCATCGGCTCGAACCTCGTCGACGCGCTCCTCGATCGCGGCGACGAGGTCCTGGTGGTCGACAACCTGGCGACCGGCAAGCGCGAGAACCTGACCGCGGCGCTGTCGCGCGGCGCGGGCTTCGAGGACGCGGACATCCGCGACGCGGAGCGGATGCGCGGTGTGTTCGCCGCGGCGCGGCCCGACATCGTCTTTCACCTCGCGGCGCAGATCGACGTGCGCAAGTCGATCGAGGACCCGGCCTGGGACGCGGGCGTCAACGTCGTCGGCACGATCAACGTGCTCGAGGCCGCCCGCCTGGCCGGCGTCAAGCGCGTGGTCAACACGTCGACCGGCGGCGCGATCTACGGCGAGGCGGAGGTCATGCCCACGCCGGAGACCGCCCCGCCGCGGCCGATGGCCGCCTACGGGCAGAGCAAGTTCTGCGCCGAGGCCTACTGCGGCTGGTACGAGCGCCTGTACGGGCTGTCGTCGGTCGTCCTGCGCTACGGCAACGTCTACGGGCCGCGGCAGGACCCGCACGGCGAGGCCGGCGTCGTGGCCATCTTCGCCGGCAAGATCCTGGCCGGCGAGCGGCCGCTCATCTACGGCGACGGGCGCCAGACGCGCGACTACACCTACGTGGGCGACGTCGTCGTGGCCAACCTGGCCGCGGCGGCGCACCCGGAGGCCCACGGCGCCTACAACATCGGCACCGGCACCGAGGCGACGGTCATCGACGTGCTCAGCGCGCTGCGCCAGGCGGCGGGGGTGGGCGAGGACGAGCTCGAGCCCGAGTTCGCCCCCGCGCGCACGGGCGAACTGCAGCGCAGCTCGCTGGACGTGTCGCGGGCCCGCGCCGAGCTTGGCTTCACCGCCGACACCGACCTGGTGGCGGGCATGAGGCCCACGCTCGAGTGGGCGCGCGGCGCTGAGCGCTAGTCCCCGCGCCCGTCGAGCCTGATCGTCCAGGGCTCGATGCTCTCGACGCGCAGGTGCGTCTCGCTCCAGGGATCGCGCGCGAGGGTCTCGCGCACGGCCTCCGGCGAAGCCGCCTCGACGGCGAGGGCGACGCGCCCGTCGCCAGCCAGCGGCCCGCCGAGGACGATGAAGCCCTCCTCCACCAGCGCGTCCATCATGGCCGCGTGCTCGGGCCATCGGGACTGCTCCTCGAGCGGGCGCGAGCGATCGAACTCGGGGCCGGACTGACGCGATACGACAAGGAACATCGCCACGCCGGCAATTTAGCGTGGGACGGTCCTGGGCGGCGGCTGCGTCTAGGAGTCGCTGCCGGCGGTCCGCACAGCGGCGTCCGCGGGCGGCGAGACGGAGTTCGCGTTGGCCACGGGGCCGAGCGGCCGGCCGGCCTCGGCGGGGGCGCTGTCCGACCCCCCGCTGCTCTTGAGCTTGCGCCAGACGACGACGCCGCCGGCCACCGTCACCGGGATCGCGGCCACCTTGACCACGGGCCGGCCGACGACCTTGGCGCCCTTGACCGCGCCGTAGGCCTTCGCGCCCCTCTTGGCCGCGCGACCGCCGACGGAGGCGACCTTCACCGCCGTGACCACCTTGGCGGCGCGCTTGGTCAGGTCCAGCGCCTGCTGGCCCTTCGAGCGGCGCTTGTGCAGAACGGGAAGTCGTGCCATGTCTACGACGCTACCCGACCTGGCCCGTCATGAACAATCGATGTCTAGGCGGTCTGCGGGATCGCCTCGCGCAGCCACGCGACGGTCTGCGCGATCCCGTCGTGCACGTCGATGCGCGCCTCCCACCCCAGCAGCCGGCGCGCCTTCTCCACCGAGGGCCAGCGGCGCACGACGTCGACCTCGAAGCTCGGCAGGTGCTCGAGCGCGAACTCGCCGGGGTCGCGCCCGCACGCCTCCCAGATGATCGCCGCCAGCTCGGCCACCGTGCGCTCGTCGGACGCCGAGATGTTGAAGTCGTCGTTGAGGCCCGACGGCGAGCCCGTCGCCGTGACGATCCCGTCGGCGATGTCGTCGATGTGCGTGAGCGTCCGCGTCTGGGTGCCGTCGCCGAAGATCGGCAGCGGAGCGCCGCGCGGCAGGCTCAGGCACTTGCGGATGACGTCGGGGACCATGTGGGCGATGCCCGGCTCGTCCTCGGGCATCTCGCCCGGGCCGTAGGCATTGAAGGGGCGGCAGATCGTGTAGGGCAGGCCGTGCTCGTCGTGCGCCGCGCGCACGTAGACCTCGCCCGTGAGCTTGGAGAACCCATAGGCCGAGCGCGGGATCGGCGTGTCGAGGATGTGCTCCTCGGTCGTCGGGTACTCGGTCGCGCGCTCGAAGACCATCGAGCTCGAGACGTACGTGAAGCGCTCGACCCCGTGGTCCAGCGCCGCGCGCACGACCGCGTTGTAGAGCGCGTTGTTGACCTCGGTCAGCGTGTGGGGCAGCTTGTGGAAGTTCGCGATCCCGCCGACGATCGCCGCCAGGTGGATCACGTGGGTGCAGCCCCGCGTCGCCTCGCGCGCCTCGTCGAGCACCCGCAGGTCGCCGGTGTGCACCTCGCACCCCTCGCGCATCCAGTCGGGCGCCTGACGCTGGTCTGAGACGCGCACCTCGAAGTCCGGGTCGCGCAGCAACCGGCGTACGACCGCCGCGCCGATGGTGCCGGCGCCGCCGGTGACGAGGACCCTGTTCATGGCCGGGGACGGTAGCGGGCGATCAGCGCACGCGGACGCGGACGGGACGCGAGGCGCCGGTGGCATATGGGTAGTCCGGCGCCGCTCGCACGAGCGCGCGCACCTCGCGGCGCGCGCGGCCCGCAGCTGCGTAGCGCGCGGTGAAGCGGCCCTCGAGGTCCGCGCGCAGGACCCGCACCGTCACCCATGCGTGGCCGGGCCGGTGTGCCTGAAGCTCGACGAGCTTGCGCGTGCGCGGAAGGGGGCGCCCGACCAGCCGGCCGGCGAGAGCGACCGCGCGTCGCCCGCCGGTTGTCGGGGCGAGAGCGAGGGCGACGCCGGCGCGCACCCTGAGGCGCAGGCGCGCGTCGGCCTCGGCGTTTGCGGCGCGAGCGCGGTATCGCAGCAGCAGCGTCCGCGACGACGCGCCGCGCGGCACGACGAGCGTGAACCGGCCGTCGGCGCGCGTCCGCGCCCCGCCCTTGTCGAGCGTCATCCCGGGGCGCCCGTCGACGGCGCCGAGCAGCTCGATGCGGGCGTTGCGCACGCCGGCGCCGGTGGCATCGGTCAGGCGCCCGCGGATCACGCTGCGCACGCCGTAGGGGGTGGTGAGCGTCGTGCGCCCTGTCCGGGCCCAGCGGGCCACCAGGGCGAACGCCCGGTCACGGGCGCTCGAGTCCGCGCGCTCGGGCACGGCGCCCGCCGGCGCGACGGGAAGGGGCGGTCCCGCGATCGTCTTGCGCGCCGCGTAGACCGTCCGCGCGTTGCCGGCGGCG
>CAVWSH010000005.1:0-156846 GCA_963757775.1 Paraconexibacteraceae bacterium
ATCCCGCGGTCGACCAGGTTGCGGTCATCGGCGTACCCGACGAGCGGTGGGGTGAGACGGTGAAGGCACTCGTCGTCCTGCGAACCGGCGCGGTGGCGAGCGCCGATGAGCTGACCGTCTTCGCGCGCGAGCGCCTCGCCGGCTACAAGCTGCCGCGCTCGGTCGACTTCGTCAGCGACCTGCCGCGCACGCCCTCGGGCAAGGTCCTCAAGCGAGAGCTGCGCGAGCGCTTCGGGTCCCGGGCTGCATGACCCCGAGGCCCCGCGCATTGCCGCTATGCAGACGTCGTCCCGAAAAAATGAATTGACATCAATTCGCTAACTGTTAGCATTACATCCAGCTAATCAGCTAACGCAACAAGTCCCGTCGAACAAGAGGAGGGCCACATGGCCACCCAGACCAAGACCGATCCGATCACCGAGTCCGTCGAGACGGCCGCCGAGCGCGTCGCCGAGCTCAACGAGAAGGCCGTCGCGAACGGCAAGAAGACCGGCGCCGCCTACCTGAGCTCCTACGAGAAGGCCGTGCTGTCGCTGGCCGACTCCTACGAGAAGGCCGCCGGCGCGACGAAGGTCGAGTGGCTGGCGACCGTGGCCACGGCCCAGGCCGACTTCACGCGTGACGTCACCAAGGCCTACGCCGGCGCCGCGCGCGAGTTCGTCTCCTAGCGGAGCGCACGGGCCGCGACGCTCCCTCTCCCCGCGTCGCGGCCCTCAGCGCTCCGATCTCCGACGCCGGCTGCTCCGCGCCGTGAAGGCGCCGTACACCTCCACTAGGGCCTGCCGCTGACGTGCGGTCAGATTGGGACGGCGGCGAATCGCCGCCACCACGGCCGGTTCCTCTTCGTCGTCCTCCTCCTCACCGCGACGGCGCGCCCTGCTCGTAGAGGCCCTCGTTGACAGCTCGAGGTTGCGGGCGGTGGCGTCCGGCACCTTCTCGGAGGGCTCGCGCAGCCCGCGCTCGATGCTGAGGCGCCCCGCGGCTACCGCTCCGGCGGCGCAGCGTCGAACGCCTGCCCTGCGAGCCGGATACCTGTCGCCCAGCCAGCAAGGTCCAGCAGCAGGAGGCGGACAAGCTCTGCCGGCTGCGGGGCGGGAGCCGCCGAACCTGGGGCAGAGAGCTGGTCGTTAGTGCTCTCACCTCCTCACGCGATGCGATGGTCGGCAACAGGGCCTCGAATTCGTCGTCGGTGGCCCACCCGTGGCGCGCGTTCAATGCGCGCGCCCCAGCTCGGAGCCTCTCGTATTCCGTTTCGGCCTCAGACTGGCGCGCCGGCGTCGAGTCGGCCGCCGCGGCCTGGGCCGCCGTAGCAAGACCTTCCAGAGCAAAGAGTGTCTCCGGTTCCATGCGTTGAGCAGCATGCCAGGCGAGCGAGGCTTCGTCTCTGAGCGGCCGCTACTCCCCAGCGCGACCTGCTGCAGAGCTGTTTGATCGCGTCGATCACGGGCAGCACCTGGGGCGGGGCGTCGCGGCGCTCAAGGGCCAGAACACGCGTGCTGGGCTTGGCCTTGATGGCAGAGAAGGGACTCGAACCCCCGACACGCGGATTGTGATTCCCGCCCGTCTTGGCGTAGCCATCGGGGATTCGAGGCCGGTGGGACAGCCGTTGGACGCAACCGCACGTTCGGCCGCGCCGCGTTCCGCGTGTCCGGGCTCTCCAACCTCGCCCACAGACCGCACGGGGAAGCGCTCGCGCGGGACCGATGCGGGCTTCGGTGGGAACAGAGGTGGGACAAGGTGGGAGCAAATCGCGTCTCCGCATGGCCCTTGCTGTCCGCTCGTGTCCTCTCCGGAATCCCTTGCTCTGCAGGGAATTCTCGATGAAAGCACGGCATAGGGGCCCGCTAGGGCCACCTTCTACGGAACCGAAGGTCAGAGGTTCGAATCCTCTCGGGCGCGCTTCAGGAAGCCCCGCTGTGGCGGGGTTTTCTCGTGTCGCGGCGGTGCGGTCGGTCTCATGACGGAACGGCCGTGGACGACGCCAGGGCATGCTCGGCCGGGCGCGCCTTCTCACGACCCACCGGAGCCGGAGGCTCGTGCACGCCCCGCGCGGCAGCGCGTCAATCGGCTGGGCCGAGCCACGGGGAACTACCGATGACGGCCGCGGAGCGGCGCCGTAGACCTCGTCGACCATGGGCAAGGACTCAGGGCCCTGGCTCGTCTGTGCCGCGTGCGGTGGCGCGATCGGTGTCTACGAGCGCTGTCTGGCCGTGGTGAGCGGCGAGCCCGTCGAGATCTCCTGGCTCGCGGTCGCCGACGATGAGCGGGAGGCTGTCCGCGCGAAGGGCGCCTATCACCGCGCCTGCTACGCGCAGGGTGCCGCAGACGCTGGCCGTGGCTGACGCAGGGGCGGGGGACGGCAGTCGGTCCGGGTCGTGTTGCTCGGCGAGCCGCACCTGTCGGTGGGCGCGGACGCCAGGGGCGAGGTGGCGCTGGCGCGGGTGGGACGCATCCGGCCTTGATCGAAGCTTGATCGTCTCCGAGGCGCCACTTGATCGCCGCGACGTACCGTCGTCGCGACGACATACAAGGAGACCGTGATGATGCACGACATCTACGGAGGCATGGGGGCCGGCGGCTGGATCGTGATGTCGGTGATCTGGATCGCGCTGATCGCGCTGATCGTGTGGGCGGTGGTGAGCCTGCTGTCGCGCGGCGAGCGCACGACGGCCGACCGCGCGCTGGCCAACTCCCCTGAGGAGATCCTTGACCGGCGCCTTGCCGCCGGCGACATCGACGCCGAGACCTACGACGAGTTGCGGGGCAAGCTGCGGGCGGCTCACGCGGCGAGGGGGTGATGGCGGTGACGCGCAAGTCGCTTGCGGCGCTCGTCGCCGTCGCTGCGGTCGTCGCCCTCGTGGCGACCGTCGCCTACGCCGTGGGAAATAGCGGCGGCGGTCGATACGGCTCGATGCACCGGTCCGGCTACGCGACGATGGGGGCCTCGGGCCAGCGCGCCGCGTGGTACCTCGATGGCTCCGGGCCGGTCACCGGCATCGGCGGCGCCCGCGCCCGCGCGCAGCGCTTCGCCGACCGCCTCGGTCTGAAGACGGGCGAGGTCCTTCAATTCTCCGAGAACTTCTACGTGCGCGTCGACGACGGCAACGGCAAGCCCGCGACCGAGGTGGTCGTCGACCCGGGTAGCGGCGACGTCACGATCGAGTACGGCGCGGCGATGATGTGGAACACGCGCTACGGGGCGATGCGCGGCGCGGCGAGCGGGATGATGAACGGCGCGGCCGGATCGATGAGGGGCGGCACCGGCGCGGGGACGATGGGCACCGGCGGCGGCAACGAGATGATGGGACGCTACGGCGCATCGAGCTCGGCGACCGGCACCGGTCCTGTGGACGCCGACGGCGCGCGCGCCGCGGCCGATCGCTGGCTGGCCGCGCACGGCGCCGGCACGCGCACCGGCCCAGCCGACGCCTTCCCCGGCTACTTCACGATGGAGACGCTGCGCGACGGCAAGATCACCGGGATGATCTCCGTCAACGCCCGCACCGGGGCCGTGCTCTACCACTGGTGGCACGGTTCCTTCGTCGCCGAGGGATGACCACCGGCGTCACAGTGACCCGTCCGCGCGCGCTCGTCGTCGACGATGAGCGCGCGCTCGTGGACGTCGTGGCCCGCTACCTCGAGCGCGAAGGCTTCGACGTCCTCGCAGCCTACGACGGCGAGCAGGCCGTCGCGCTCGCCCGGGACGAGCGCCCCGACGTGATCATCCTCGATCTCATGCTGCCGGGCATCGACGGGATCGAGGCGTGCCGCAGGATTCGCGCCTTCAGCGACAGCTACATCGTGATGCTGACCGCCAAGGCCGAGGAGGCCGACAAGATCGTCGGCCTCTCCACGGGGGCGGATGACTACGTCACGAAGCCGTTCTCGCCGGGCGAGCTCGTGGCGCGGGTTCGGGCCATGCTGCGCCGCCCGCGCGCCGCCGCCGGCAGCGACCAGGCAGGGGTGCGCCGGCACGGTGACCTCGAGCTCGACCCGCTCGCGCGCGAGGTGCGCGTGGCCGGGCGCGGGATCGACCTCACGCGGCGCGAGTTCGATGTGCTCGAAGCGCTGTCGGCCGAGCCGCAGGTCGCCTTCAGCCGCGAGCGCCTGCTGGAGCGCGTCTGGGGCCCGCACTGGTTCGGCGATGACCACGTCGTCGATGTCCACGTCGCCAACGTGCGCCGCAAGCTCGGCGACGACCCCGCGGCGCCGCGCTACATCCGCACCGTGCGTGGCGTCGGCTACCGGATGGGCGCCGGGTGATCGGCGTGCGTCTCATACGCCGCAGCCTCACGGCGAAGGTGCTCGCCGGGCAGCTCGCGGTGATCGTCGCGGGCAGCGCCACGCTGCTCGTCGTCGCCCTCACCGTCGGGCCGGTGCTCTTTCACCGACACATCCGCGAGGCGTTGGGGTTCGTGCCGACCACGGTGATGGACCATCTCGACGAGGCGTTCGGCGAATCCCTCCTTGTCTCGCTCGCCGTCGCCGTCACCGCGGCCGCCGCCACCGCCGCCCTGATCGGCTGGCTCGTCGCAACACGGATCGTGCGGCCCGTGCGCACGCTCGCGGGCGCCGCGCGCCGCGTCTCGCACGGCGGCTACGACGCGCGCGTGCAGGTGGCCGGGGAGGACGAGCTCACCGTGCTCGGCCGCGCGTTCAACGAGATGGCACGTGCCCTGGCGAACGCCGAGGCACGGCGCAGGCGCCTGCTGTCCGACGTCGCGCATGAGCTGCGCACCCCACTGGCCACGATCGAGGCGCATCTCGAGGGCCTCGCCGACGGAGTCGTCCCCGCCACGCCGGCGACATGGCAGATCCTCCGCGGCGAGACCGGCCGCCTGCGCCGCCTGACCGAGGACGTCGCGCGCGTGTCGAGCGCCGAGGAGCACCAGCTCGAGCTCGACGTACGACCCGTCGCCGCAGCCGAGCTGCTGCGCGCCGCAGCCGACGCGGCTGCGCCCGCCTTCAAGGCCAAGGGCGTCGAACTGCGAGTCGAAGTCGGGGGCGAAGCGCCGACGGTGCACGTCGATCCCGACCGCGCGCGCGAAGTCCTCGCGATCCTGCTCGACAACGCCCTGCGCCACACCGATCGCGGAGGCCTCGTCGCGCTCTCGGCGGAGCCAGCGGACCGCGAGGTCGTGCTCGGTGTCACGGACACCGGCGACGGCCTCGACCCCGATCAGCTCGAGCGCGTCTTCGAGCGCTTCTACCGCGTCGACCGGTCGCGCAGCCGCGACGGCGGCGGCAGTGGCATCGGTCTCACCATCGCTCGCGCGCTCGTCGAGGCGCAGGGCGGGCGGATGTGGGCCGAGAGCGACGGACGCGGTCAGGGCAGCCGCTTCAGCATGCGACTCCCAGCCGCGTAGCGTCGCGGCCGAGTGACCCATCCACGACGGGCCGGCAGTGGCGGTGCTCTGCGCACCGGTCGGCGCCGCCGCCCGCAGGGTCCCGCGCGGCGGCTAATCGCCGCGCGAACCAGCCAAGGGCAGGCGCTTTAGCGCCACAGCGTTGAGAGCGACGATGATGCTGGAGCCGGCCATGGAGATGGCGCCGACCTCGGGCCTGAGCACGAACCCGAGTGGCTCGAAGACCCCGGCGGCGACGGGCAGCGCGAGGCTGTTGTAGGCGACCGCCCACCAGAGGTTCTGATGCATCTTGCGGACTGTGCCGCGACTGATGGTGATCGCGGTGGCGACGTCGAGCGGATCTGAGCGCATGAGCACGACATCGGCGGTCTCGACCGCGACGTCGGTGCCGGTGCCGATGGCGATGCCGACGTCGGCCTGCGCGAGCGCGGGTGCGTCGTTGACGCCGTCGCCGACCATCGCGACGTTGCGGGCGGGCGGGCCCGATTGGAGCTCCGTGACCTTGGCGGCCTTGTCGGCGGGCAGGACCTCGGCGATGACCTCGTCGATGCCGAGCTCGGCGGCGACGCGCTGGGCGGTCGCCTTGCTGTCGCCGGAGAGCATGACCGGCCGGACCCCGAGCTCGCGCAGCGCGCTGATGGCCGCCGCGGCGGTCTCGCGCGGGGCGTCGGCGATGGCGATCACGGCCGCGGCCTTGTCGTCGATCGCGACCTGCACGCTCGTGCGGCCCTGGCCGGCCAGCTCGTCGGAGCGCGCGGCCAGGCCGTCAGGTGAGATGCCTTCGCGCTCCAGGAGGCGGGCGTTGCCGACGGCCAGCCGATGGCCGTCGACGCTGGCGAGCAGCCCGTGGCCGGGCACGGCCTCGAAGGCCTCGGTCCGCGGCACCCGCAGGCCGCGCGTGGACGCGGCCTTGACGATGGCCTGCGCCAGTGGGTGCTCGCTGTCGCCCTCGGCGGCCGCGACCAGGCGGAGCACCTCGTTCTCGTCGACGCCGTCGGCGGTCGCGATCGCGACGACCTCGGGCTCGCCGCGCGTCAGCGTGCCGGTCTTGTCGAGCACCACGGTGTCGAGCGCTGCGGCCTGCTCGAGAGCGAGCGCGTGCTTGAAGAGGATGCCCCGCTCGGCGCCCAGGCCGGTGCCGACCATGATGGCCGTCGGGGTCGCCAGCCCGAGCGCGTCCGGGCAGGTGATGACGACGACGGTGATGGCGAACAGCAGCGCCTCCTGGACGTCGCGGCCGACGACGAAGGACCAGACGCTGAACGTCAGCACGCCGCCGACGAGGGCAACGAGCACGAGCCAGAAGGCGGCGCGGTCGGCGAGGCGCTGGCCGGGCGCCTTGGAGTTCTGCGCCTCCTGGACGAGCCTGACGATCTGCGCGAGCGCGGTGTCAGAGCCGACGGCGGTCGCGCGGGCGCGCAGGGTGCCGTTCTTGTTGATCGTGGCGCCGATGAGCCGGTCACCGATGGTCTTGTGCACCGGCAGGCTCTCGCCGGTCACCGTGGACTCGTCGACCTCGCTGAGGCCCTCCTCGACGACGGCATCGACGGGGACCTTCGCGCCGGGACGCACGAGCAGCAGGTCACCCACCTGCACCTCCGCCGTCGCGACCTCGACGGGTTCGCCCTCGCGCAGCACGATGGCCTTCGGGGGCGCCAGGTCGAGCAGCGCGCGTATGGCGTCGTTGGCTCCGCCGCGGGCTCGCATCTCGAACCAGTGGCCGAGCAGCACGAAGGTGGCGAGCATGCCGGCGGCCTCGTAGAACACGTCGCCCTCGATGAAGAAGGTGGCGGCGACCGAATACAGCCAGCCCGTGCCGATGGCCACGGCGACGAGAACCATCATGTCGAGGGTCTTCGCGCGGAGCGCCACGACAGCGCCGGTGAAGAAGATGGACGACGCCCACAGGACCACGGGCAGGCTGAGGAGCAGCAGCCACACGTCGCGGTCGATGCCCAGCGGCGTTGCGAGCTCGGTACCCAGCAGCTTCGTGCCGACCGTCGACCAGGCGACGATGGGAACGGTGAACAGCAGCGCGACCAGGAAGCGGTTGCGCATGTCGCGCGCCATCGCCTCCATCGACATCCCGGCGTGGCCACCGTGCCCGTGGCCGTGGGCGTCGTCGGCGCGCTCGACGGCGGCGTGGTCGTGCGGTCCGTGGTCGGGATCGACCAACGGGTCGCAGACATGGCCGGGCGTCGATTGACCGGCGCAGTGGTAGCCGCAGTCCTCGACCCAGCCACGCAGCTCCTCGACCGACGTCACGGCCGGATCGAACTCGACCGTGGCGGTCTGCGCGACGGGATTGGCGTCGACGGCCATGACGCCCGGCCGGCGGGCGAGGACCTGCTCGACGACCGCCTTCTCCGTTGCGTACTGCAGATCGCCGACGTGCAGGACGACCGTGTGAGGAGCCGGTGAGACGGTCACGCTCATGAGCTCATCCTAGTACCCCCCTGGGGTATGTCAAGCGTGTCACGCCGTCCGCCACGTCGCTCCCCGCCTCGGGCTCCGGGGCCTTCCGAAAGCGGAGACGGCGGAGAAGACCCCGCCGCCTCGACTGCCCAGACATCCACCGTCTCCTCGACTCGGTCGCCATCCTCGACGTGGATGAGCGACGCCGGGATCGAGCCGTAGCAGGCGGCGACGTACACCGCGGATGGCCGCCGGCCCCGCCGCTCGCGGACTGGGCGCGAAGGCCCAACACTTGCGGTCATAGACCTGCGAGGGTTGGACTTCATGGACTCCACGCGGCTGACTGGGCTCGTCCGCCCCCGAGGTGCGCGTGCTGAGCAGCGCCGCGTCGTCCGCGTCATGGGCACGCAGCCGATCGACCGCATTCTCCCCGTCCGCGGCGCCGGGAGGGCGTTCGAGACGACGGCCGACCCCTCCACCCTCGACCCACTGAGGCCATGAGCCCAACGGACCACTTCTCCCAAGACACCACCGGTCTGCCCGAGAGCCGCGCGACTCGGATAGTCGACGTCGCCCCGGGCGGGTCGTTCGAGCTGGGCATCGCGAGTGTCAGGAAGCGCATCGGCGACGCCGAGGTGCGCATGCTCGCCTACAACGGCTCTGTGCCAGGACCGACCCTGCGCGTGGCACAGAGCTCTGAGATCGAGGTCGACGTCGTCAACGAGGGCGATCTCGAGGCGACGGTGCACTGGCACGGCCTGCGCCTCGACAACCGCTCCGACGGCACGCACGAGACGCAGGCGCCGATTCCCGTCGGCGGGCGCTACTCGTGCACCGTGGCCTTCCCGGATCCGGGCCTGTACTGGTACCACCCGCATATCCGCGAGGACTACGGGCAGGAGATGGGCCTGTACGGCAACGTCCTCGTCGAGCCCGCGGACCCGGAGTACTGGGCGCCGGTGAACCGCGAGTGGGTGCTGACGCTCGACGACGTGCTCATCGAGGACGGTCGGATTGCGCCGTTCAGCCGTTCGGAGACGTCGTACGCCGCGATGGGGCGCTTTGGCAACGTGCTGCTCGTCGCCGGAGAGCCCGAGCTCGCGCTCGAGGCGCGGCAGGGTGACGTGGTGCGCCTGTATCTCACCAACACCGCCAACACGCGAGTCTTCAAGGTCAAGCTGCCCGGGGCGCGCATGAAGCTCGTCGGCGGCGACAGCGGCCGCTGCGAGCGCGAGGAGATCGTCGAGGAGGCGATCCTGGCGCCGTCGGAGCGCGTGATCCTCGACGTGCTCCTCGAGCGCGCCGGCCCGCTTGCGCTCGAGCACCACACGCCCGAGAAGGTCTACCGGCTCGCCTCGATCGCAGTGAGCGACGAACCGGCCGAGCCCTCGCTGGCCGAGACGTTCGAGCAGCTGCGCAGCGACCCCGAGCTCTGCGCCGAGCGCGAGGGCCTCGATCGCCACCTGACTGCCGAGCCCGACAAGACGCTGGCGTTCGTCGCCGAGATGGACTTCGACGAACCGGCCGGTGGCGCCGCGGCCTACACCTGCCCCATGCACCCCGAGGTCGTCTCGCAGGAGCCGGGCCGGTGCCCGAGCTGCGGCATGAAGCTCATGGCGATGACCCCCACCTACATGTGCCCCATGCATCCCGAGGT
Organism: Paraconexibacteraceae bacterium; assembly: GCA_963757775.1. GTDB lineage: Bacteria > Actinomycetota > Thermoleophilia > Solirubrobacterales > Solirubrobacteraceae > JAOPZW01. The sequence continues at coordinate 9,439 of CAVWSH010000005.1, forward strand.
GGTCTCCGACGAGCCCGGCCGATGCCCGAGCTGCGGCATGAAACTGCTACCCGCCCACGTCGCCCAGGCGGGAGGCCACCACGAGCACGAGCACGGCGAGCACGAGCATGGCCACGACCCCGAGAACGGCCACGCTCATGCGCAGGCCGGCCACGAGCACGGTCACGACCACGCGGCCACGGGCGGCATCGAGTGGGAGGACGACATGGTCGAGGTCAACAAGATCACGACGCCGGCGAACACCCGCTGGAAGCTGATCGATCGCTCCACCGACGCCGCGAACCACGACATCGCCTGGCGGTTCCGCGTCGGGGACCGCGTGAAGATCCGCCTGGTCAACGAGATGGACTCCGACCACCCGATGCACCACCCGTTCCACATCCACGGCGCGGGGCGGTTCCTGGTGCTCGCCCGCGACGGCGCAGTCGAGCCGAACCTCGTGTGGAGCGACACCGTGCTCGTCCGGACCGGCGAGACGGTCGACATCCTGCTGGAGGTGACGAACCCGGGCCGCTGGATGGCGCACTGCCACATCGCCGAGCACCACGAGAGCGGCATGATGTTCAGCTTCGACGTCGTCGAGGCGCCGGGCGCATCGTGACCGCTGCCGGCGACCGCTACGACGTCGTCGTGGTCGGCGGCGGCCAGGCGGGGCTGGCCCTGGGGTACTTCCTGGCCCGGGACGGCCGCCGCTTCGAGATTCTGGAGGCGGCCGACGCTCCGGCAGCGCAGTGGCGCAAGCGGTGGGATTCGCTGAAGCTCTTCACGCCGGTGCGCTACGACAGCCTGCCCGGGCTGCCGTTCCCCGGCGAGCTCGACGCCTATCCAGGCCGCGACGAGGTCGTCGAGTACCTGGCGCGCTACGCGGAGCACTTCAAGCTGCCCGTACAGCTCAACAGCGAGGTCGTCGCGGTCCGCGGCGGCGAGGACCGGGGTTTCGTAGTCGAGCTGCGCGACCGTGCGTACGCCGCTGACCAAGTCGTGATCGCGACGGGGCCCTTTCAGACGCCGCGGGTCCCGGCCATCGCCGAGCAGCTCGACGCGAGCCTGGTCCAGATGCACAGCTCCGACTACCGCGGGCCGGCCGACATTCCCGGCGGGCCCGTGCTGGTGGTCGGCGGTGGGAACACGGGCTACCAGATCGCCGAGGAGCTGGCGGCGGCGCACGAGGTGCATCTCTCCGTCGGTTCGCGGCAGACCCCGCTGCCGCAGCGGCTGCTGGGCCGTGACCTGTTCCGGTATCTCGAAGCCGGCCGCTTCATGCGCGTGACGGTCCACTCGCGTCTGGGGCAGCGGCTGCAGTACCGCGAGACGCTGATCGGCTCCAGCCCGCGCGCCGCCCGGCGACGGCACGGCATCCAGCTGCACGGCCGCGCCGTGGCAGCGTCCGGCACGGAGATCCGGTTCGCCGACGGCTCAGAGCTGGCCCCCAAGGCCGTGATCTGGGCGACCGGCTTCGCGCTCGATCACTCCTTTGTTCAGGCGCCGGTTTTCGACAAGACGGGGCGCGTCGAGCACCGCCGCGGCGTCACCGCCGTTCCCGGTCTCCACTTCCTCGGCCTGCCCTGGCAACACACCCGCGGCTCCGCCCTCCTGGGATGGGTCAAGGACGACGCGGAGTACATCGCCTCGGTGATCGCGGGAGCCGCGGCGCGGAGCTCCGAGCCGCCGGTCGTCCGCACGGCCGCCTAGCTCCGGACGCCAGGGCCCCGCCGAGGCGGGGCTCCGGTCCACCGCGGCTCCAGCTGCCGGCTCAGGCGGCGGCCACGTCGGGGCCGTGGTGGGCGTGACCCGTGTACTCGTCGAGGCGGAGCAGCATGGCGACGAGCATGCCGAGCAGCATCGCGACATGCTCGAGGCCCATCAGCGTGCCGAAGGCGAGGAGATCGGCGGCAAGCAACGCGATGGCAACGAGGGTCGGGATGATCATGGAGGCGGCCATCTCGAGCGTCGGCTGCCAGCGGTGCCCGCGGTAGCGCATCCACGCGACCATCGGCACCGTCATGGTCGCGGCCATGCCGAGGAAGACAACCGACGGAGCGTCGCCGCGCAGCTCCGACGTGCCGCTGCCGATCGCCTTCAGCGCGGCCTCGCCCGGGAGACCCAGCACGATCATGCCGGCGAACATCACGACGACCATCTCGATGTAGTGACGGATGAAGGTGACGGTAAGGCGCTGGGTGAGCATGACGGTCCTTTCCCTTTCCGGAGGTATATACCCTGGGGGGGTATATGGCGATTGGGACCTTATTCGCTGTCCGGTGCCTGTGTAGTGCGGCTATCCCGCGTCTTCGCTCGGGGGCTTGCCCGCGTGTTCGGCGACTTGCGGCGACTCAAATCCAATCCGGCGTGCGTGGGCCTGGGCAGCCTTGCCGGGTCCCGTCCGATCAATCACGGAAGGGCGCGAGCCGAATGCTGAGGTCGCTGACGGCGAAGCGGTGCAGGTACCAGGCGCGGCCACGGGGGACCTGCTTGGCCTCGGCTCGGAGAAGCCCGGCGAACTCCCGCTTGAAGCCCAACCGCGGGTATTGCTGGATGACGCCCTGGCGGACTGTGTCGGGTATCTCGTCGCTTCGTAGGCCGAACACGTCGACGGCTGCGCCGGCAGACAGGAGGTAGGCCTCGGCGCCGGATTCGAGGCCAACGCCGGGCGTGTAGTGCATGGCGATCGCGTTGGCAACGAGCTCGCGGCTCTCGGGCGGCACATGGTGGCTGTCGGTGAACTCGCGCGCCAACGCGGCGCTGCGAACCGTGAAGTCGACGTCGGGCACCGGGCTCGGGATCCCGGTGTCGTGGAACATGGCAGCCAGGTACAGCAGCTCACGGTCGAACGTGATCCCGTGAAGTGCGGCGATGGCCGCGCCCCACGTGTAGGCGCGACTGGAATGGTTCAGGAGGACCGGTGTCAAGAGGTCCTGCGCGGCGACCTCGGCATCTCTTGCAAGAGGGGAGTCGGGAGGCACCAGGCTCGCCGGATCGATGGAGCTCCGGCGTCCGGAGTGCATGCGGAGCACCATCGCGAGCCGGCCGGCAAGGATGCCGAGCTCACCTCGCAGCAGGGGCCGGGCCAGGGTGAGGCATTCCCGAGTGGTCAGCACTCCCCCGGTGCGTTCGGTCCATCCAATGGATCCGATCGGATCGGTGGGTCCTGGCTGGCTCATGGGGGCCTCTCAGGTCGGTGGTGGTCGCGGTCAGAAGGCGACGCCGGCTCGCTCGCCGACTGTAAGCGAGGCGGTTGGCGTGGCGCGCGCTCCGAAGGAGCAGCGGTCGTGGGGATGCGGCGCGCGATGACCACCGTCTCGGAGCACATGGGGTCGTGCGAGTTCGCAGGCAGGATGCTCGACGGCGGGTTCTCGCTTCCGGGCCGCGCGCACCGTTCATCGTCGGCTCCGCGCGAGAACGCGACTGAGCGATCTGCCCGCAGAGGAGGCGTCGCATTCAGACGTCGGCGCGGTCGTTGCGCAGCATCGCGGCGATGGCGAACGCGAAGGTCCAGGCGAGCAGGGTCAGCGCCCCCGCCGCGGGGGCGAGCAGATCGTCCTTGGGCAGCCCGATGATCGCGTCGCCCGCCTTGCCCGGCAGCCAGCGGCCGAGGGCCGGGACCGCCGCGAACAGCGTGGCGTCCACCGCGACCGAGTAGGCGACGACCGCGACGATCGCGCCGGCCTGGTTGCGGATGAGCGTCCCGACCGCGACGCCGAGCATCGCGCTCAGCGCGCTGGCGGCGATCGTCCCGGCGACGAGGTTGAACGCGTGCGTGCCGGTCAGCGCCACGTCGACGCCCCGCGCCGCGAGCAGCGACAGCCCGGCACCGAACGCGAGGCCCACGCAGATGACCCCGAACGCCACGCCGGTCAGGCCGGCGGCAACGAGCTTCGCGCCGACCACCAGCCGGCGGCGTGGCTCGATCACCAGCGTCGGCCGGATGGTGCCGTAGCGGAACTCGCTGGTGACGGCGATGACGCCCGCGAAGGTCGCAAACAGGACGGCGCTCGTCACCGCGCTGAACATCTCGCGCTGCGTGCCCTCCTTCGCCAGCTCGCGCACGCCCGGCGAAAGGCCCTCCAGGAAGACGGCCAGCAGCGTCAACCCCGACGCCGCCAGCAGCAGCACCGCGGTGGTGGACGTGGTGCGCAGCTTCAGAAGCTCGGAACGCAGCTGATGGGTCATCGCCGCGCGCCTCCGGTGAGCTCCAGGAACGCGGTCTCCAGCGACGCGCTGTCCGCCGTCAGGTCGTCGAGCGAGCACTGGATCACGAGCCGGCCGTGGTCGATGAGGACGACGCGGTCCACGATCTGGGCGAGCTCGGCGAGGTGGTGGCTGGAGATCAGCACCGTGCCGCCGTGCGCGGCGAAGCCGAGCAGGAAGTCGTGCAGCCATCGGATGCCCTCGGGATCGAGGCCGTTGGTCGGCTCGTCCAGGATCAGCAGCTCGGGCGATCCGAGCAGCGCGCCAGCGACGGCGAGGCGCTGTCGCATCCCGAGCGAGTAGCCGGCGACGCGACGGTCCGCCGCCTCGCCGAGATCAACGAGCGCGAGGACCTCGGCCACGCGGCTCGAGGAGACGCGAGCGGCCGCTGCCAGCACCCGGAGGTGGTCCTGCCCGGTGCGCCCGGGATGGACGTCGGCGGCCTCGAGCACGGCCCCGACGCGCGTCGCCGGCCGCTCGAGCTCCGCGAAGCGCCGGCCGAAGACGAGCGCCTCGCCCGAGGTCGGCTCCGCCAGGCCGAGCAGCAGTCGCAGCGTCGTCGTCTTGCCCGCGCCATTGGGCCCGAGGAACCCCGTCACGGTGCCCGCCTCGACGTCGAACGAGAGGTCGCGCACCGCCGTCACGTCGCCGAAGCGCTTCGTCAGGCCGATGGCGGACAGGGTCCAAGCCATGGATCGACGCTCTCCCAACCGGCGCCGCCGCACATCCGGTGAAACGTGCCGTGCTCGCTCGGGTTTCCCGCGGCGTGCAGACGGCGTCCGACCCGGACGCCCGGCTTCCACACCTCGTCCGGTGAGCGGGCTCAACCGTCGAGCGCGCGCAGGGCGTTGAGGATCACGGCCAGGTCGATGACCTCCTGCAACAGGGCGCCGGCGACCGGCGGCAGGTAGCCGGCGGCGGCGACCCCCATGGCGGCGATGCTGAGCCCCATCCCGGCAAGCACGCTCTGGCGAGCGATGCTCAATGCGCGGCGCCCGATGTGCACCGCGTCGGCGACGCGGTCGACGCGATCGACGGTGATCACGGCGTCGGCGGTCTCCGACGAGACCGTCGCGCCGGCCGCGCCCATCGCGATGCCGACGTCGGCCAAGGCCAGGGCCGGAGCGTCGTTGACGCCGTCGCCCACCATGATCACCGGGCCGAGCTTGGGGTCGGCGCGCAGCGCGCGGACCACCTCCAGCTTGTCCTCCGGCGACTGGTCCGCATAGACGCGATCGACGCCGATCACCGCGCCGATCCGCTCGGCCACGGACCGGCGGTCGCCGGAGACCATCGCGACGTGCCGGACGCGCTCGGCGCGCAACCGATCGACGATGCGGTCGGCGTCCGGTCGCAACTCGTCGGCCATGACGATGACGCCGGCCGGATGCCCGTCGATGCCGACGAGGACGTGGGCCTCGCCCGAGCCTCGCCCGACGGCGAGCGAGGCGCCGACCACGGCATCCGAGTCGTAGCCCTGTGAGCACAGGAAGGCGCGGCTGCCCACCGCGACCCGCTGCCCGTCGAGCGTGCCGGCGATCCCCTGGCCGGGCTCCTCGCTGACGTCGGTGGGCAGCCCGAGGTCGAGCGCCGACTCGCGCGCGGCGCGGACCAGCGCCTCGCCGAGCACGTGGGCCGACATGCGGTCCACCGACGCGGCGAGCCTGAGGACCTCGCCCACCGCCAGACCGTCGAGCGTGACCACCTCACGCACCTCGGGGGCGCCGACGGTCAGCGTGCCGGTCTTGTCGAACAACACCGTCCGGGCTTCCCCGAGCAGCTCGATGGTGCCCGCGCCCTTGACGATGATGCCGCGGCGCGCGGCGCGCGAGAGCCCCGAGACCAGGGCGATGGGCGCGGCGAGGATCAGCGGGCACGGGGTCGCGACGACCACCACGGCCAGGCCCCGCACGGGGTCGCCGCTCAGCGCCCACGCCAGACTGGCCACCACGAGCGTGACCGGAAGGAAGATGCCGGCATAGCGGTCGGCCATGCGGACGAACGGCGCGCGCTGTGCCTGTGCCTGCTCCACGAGTCGCACGAGCGCCGCGTACGCGCTCTCGGCCGCCGGACGGTCGGCGCGGACGTCGAAGGGCGCACCGGCGTTGGCCGTGCCGCTCATGGCCGCCATGCCGGTGCGCAGCGTCACGGGCAGCGGCTCGCCGGTCAACGTGCTGGTGTCGAGCACCGCCTCCGCGCTGACGACCGTTCCGTCGACCGGAACGACCTCCCCGGCCCGGACGAGGACCACATCGCCGGGCTGCACGCGGTCGACGGGAACCTCGTCGATGCCGCCGTCAACGCGCAGCTGCGCGATCCGCGGCGCGCGCTGGACGAGCTGCGTGAGCTCCCGGCGGGCACGGCGTGACGCCACGGTCTCCAGAGCGGCGCCGCCGGTGAACATCAGGCCGATGACGGCACCCGCGAGCTCCTCGCCGAGCGCGAGGGCGCCGACCATCGCGACCAGCGCGATCGTGTCAACGCCGAGGTGGTGGTCGACGACGACCGTGCGACCGACCTCGAACGCCAGCTCGACGGCCAGCAGCGCGACCGCCGCACGCCACACCTGATGCCCGGCGGCCGGCGCGCCCGCCAGGTGCAGTGCGAACCCCGCGGCGATGGCGACGACCGCGACCCCCGCCAGGATCTCCGCGCGCGACTCCACCGCTCGGCGCGCCACGGTGCGCAGAGAGATCCGCGCGCGAGATGCAGACGACGATGTCACCCCATCGAGGATCGCCCACCTACCGCCTGCGATTCATCCGTGCTCGGCCGCCGCCCGGGGGTGGAAGTCCCGGATCCCGGCCCGATGGACCGCCACCGCGCCGGGCGTGCTCGGCCGTTCGAATCGCCCCCGCGAGCGGCCCTCGTGTCAGGTCATGTCAGCTGCGCAGGACCCGTGCTCGCCTGCACCCGATCGAGAGCGCCGAGCGAGAGCAGGGTGAGGGCGGTCTCGTCCGGGGTGCCGGGCTGCGCCTGGTAGACGGAGATCCGCTGCCCGTCGTCGCCGAGGTGCAGGATCTCCTGGTGGAGGGTCAGCCTGCCGACGGCTGGGTGCTGGAACGTCTTGCGGCGGCTGCGGCGGGGGTGCACGTCATAGCGTTCCCACAGTCGGGCGAACTCCTCGCTTGACCGGGTGAGCTCTTCGATGAGGGCTGGTCCGGCGGCGATGCTCGGGGACGCGCCGGCAAGCGCTGCGCGGAGGTTCGCCACGGCAGTCGCGGCGACGTCCGGCCAATCGACGAAGAGGTCTCGCGCGGACGGGTGCAGGAAGAGGTGGCGGATCATGTTCCGCCGGGCCCGGGGCCACGAGTCGAGCCCGACGAACAGGGCGAGGGCCTCGCGATTGGCCGCCAGGACGTCGCTGATCGGATCGAGCACGCAGGCGGGAGAGGGCCGCAGGCGCTCGAGCAACTGCCCGACAGACGGTCGCACGGCGGGGTCGTTGCGCCCCTCCGGCCGTGGCGTCCTGGGAGGCCTCCGGTTGGCGGCCTGATTCGCGAGCTCGTAGAGGTGCGCCCGCGCGTCGTCGTCCAGGAGAAGGGCTCGGGCGAGCGCGTCCAACACCGCGGTACTCGGGTGCAGCTCCTTGCCCTGCTCGAGCCGGGTGAGGTACTCGATGCTGACGCCCGCCAGAGCGGCCACCTCCTCGCGTCGCAACCCCGGCGTCCTGCGTGCGCCCGGCCCGGACGGCAACCCCACGTCCTCGGGTTGGAGACGCGCGCGGCGGGCCCTGAGGAACACGCCAAGCGCACTGGGCCTACTGGCCATGCCCAGATTCTCGCGCAGGCTGCCGATGCGAGCCTGGCCGCGTCACTGCTAGTCAGATCCCGGTCCTTCAACTTCGACGTCGCCGGGCTGATAGTCGTCGACATGACCCACCGTCTCGGCAGCGGCTCTCCGGTGCTGAGCGACTGACCACCGAGGAGAGCCCATGCAATACCGCACGCTCGGCAGCTCGAGCCTCGAGGTCTCGGAGATCGCCCTGGGCTCCAGGATGGACCTGTCCGACCTCTCGGGGCTCGAGCAGATCCGTGCCGTCACCGACGCCGCGTTCGAGGTCGGCATCACCTTCTTCGACACCTCGAACTCCTATGGGCGAGGCCTGGCCGAGAGCGCATGGGGGCAGATCCTCGGCAAGCGGACCCGCGACTCGTACATCCTCGCGACCAAGGTCTTCCGGCCGGCGTCCGACGACCCTGCCGAGCAGGGCCTCTCGGCCGCGCAGATCCACAAGCAGATCGATGCCTCGCTACGCCGCCTGCAGACCGACTACGTCGACCTCTATCAGGCACACCGCTTCGACCCCGACGTGCCGATCGAGGAGACCATCGAGGCGTTCCAGGCCGTCGTGGCCGCCGGCAAGGCGCGCCACCTCGGGTTCAGCGAATGGACGCCCGAGCAGATCCAGGCGGCGATCGACCTCGCCGGCCCCGATCTGTTCGTCTCCTCCCAGCCCCAGTACTCGATGCTCTGGCAGGCGCCCGAGCAGGACGTCTTCCCGCTGTGCGCCGAGCACCAGATCTCCCAGATCGTGTGGTCGCCGCTGGCGATGGGCGTGCTCTCCGGCAAGTACCACGCAGACAAGGCGCCACCGGCTGACTCTCGTGCAGCGACCAGCTGGCTGAGCGCGTTGATGCGTGACCTCGTGCTCAACGACGGGACGCTTGCGGCGGTCGACCGCCTGCGGCCGATCGCCGACGAGGCGGGACTGTCGATGGTCGAGCTCGCGCTCGCCTGGGTCCTGCGCCGGCGTGACATCGCGGCAGCGATCGTCGGCGCGTCTCGCCCCGAGCAGGTCCACGCAAACGCCAGGGCATCGGGTATCGAGCTCACGGACGACACGCTCGCGGCCATCGACGCGGCCCTCGGCGACGCGCCGGTAAGAGAGCCCAGACTCGCTGCGCATGCACGCCCGGGCGTGACCCACCGCGGCGCGAGCGAGGGCGATGAGGCTCGGGCGCAGCGGAGCGTCGGCGGGCGTACCGGTACCTAGGCGTCGATGATCTCGTCGGCGATCCGTCGCGCGACCCCGACGCGGTAGCGACCCGCTCGCCGCGGCGGGCGCGGCCTCAGCCTGCGGCCCTCCAGTACCCGTCGGCCCCGGCGCGATGGAAGCGCGCGACGTCGCGCAGGGCCCTGCGGGTGTCCTCGACGTCGCGCTGCATGATGAGGGCGATCTCGGCCGTGGCGAGCGGCTCGGATGCCCAGTCGAGAACCTCGCCGACCGTGTCCGGCCGGGGCCGGCGCGGGAGGTCGGGGGCGCAGTTGGCGATCGCGGTCTCGTACGCCTCGATCGGGTTGAACCCCGGTACCACCTGTCCGCCGAAGAGGTAGCTCGGCGCGGTGTAGCGGCGCTGCTCACGGGGACCGCCCAGCTTGTGGTCGAGCGCCCGCGCCGCCGGCGCGGGGTCGCGGGCCGCGGCGGCGTCCGCTTCGAGCGCCTCGCCGACCTCATCCGTCTCGACCCAGGCGGCGAGCGCAGACGGGTCGAGCCCCGCGTCGGTCGCGGCGGCGGCGATCAGCGCCGGGTCGTCGAGCAGACCGCATTGCATGACGCGCACGCGCAGCCGGCGCAGCAGGGCATCGGCACGCTCGGGAGCGTGCAGGCGGGCGGCGACGAAGGCGCGGCAGGCCGGCTCCGAGGCGGCCTCACGCGGGTAGGGGCGCGGGTCGATCGGCATGCCGTATCGCCGTTGCAGGCCCGGAGCGCCCTCGGCGAGCTTGGCGGCCTCGCCCGGTTCGCGGGTGAGCACGATCATCCTCGTCGTCCACCTCAGGCCTTCGCCGTAATGCCAGCGCAGCCGCTGGCGCACGGGCTCGGCGGAGAACGCGAACGGGCAGGCGGGGTCGGTGAACAGCGTGACGTTCAGCGAGCTCATGTGCGCACCGCCGGCGCGCCGGCGACGACCCGTTCGAGCAGCTCCCCGAGCTCGGCGAAGCCGCTGGCGAAGAACGCCGCATCGACCTGGGTCACGGCGGCGACGGCGCGTTGAGCCAGATCCGCGCCGGCCGCAGTGGGCCGCAGGCGGCGAGCGCGGGCGTCGGCCGGGTCGACGGGCCGCTCGATGAGCCGCTTGGCCTCGAGCTTGCGCACGACCTGCGAGGTCATCTTGATGTCGGTGCCGGCCTGCTCGGCGAGCTGGCGCTGGTTCGGCGCCTGGTCGCGCTCGCTCATCCACCAGGTGCAGGCGAGCAGTACGAACTGCACGTGCGTGAGCCCCAGCGGGTCGAGCGCCTCGGCGATCGCGCGCTGCCAGGCCAGCGTCAGCCGCCACAGCCAGAAGCCCGGGCTTTCGGCCGGACCCTCGGCGAAGCGGCTGGCCAGCGCCGCGTTCGCGTCAGCGCTCGACGAAGTCACGCAGTCCCTCCAGGGTCTCCGGGAAGTCTGCGCTGACCGCGGGTCCGATCTGCGCCGCGGCCGGTCCGTCGGCCTCCAGCCGATAGAGCACGCGCGAGCGCTGGTCACCGAGCCGCGCGACGACGTGCGCGGTGCGGATGACGGTGTCGGCCACCGTCGCCTCGTCGACGAACCTCACGCCGTCGACCACGTCGGCCAGGCGCAGGGCGATGGTGTCGCCGTCCTGGACGGTCATCGCGATCGTGCTCCCCGCGGCGAAGGGGCCGGCGAGCTCGATCCGCGCGATGTCGCCGTTCCACTCGGGCCAGCGCTCGACGTCCGTCAGGGTGCTCCACACCGCCTCGGCGGGCGCGGCGATGTCAACGGTGCTCTCGGTCGACCACATCGGTTGCTCCTGATCTGTTCGCAGACTATCTACGCGCAGACTATAGTCCGGCGGCGTCGTCCGGCGATTGCCGACACACGGAGGCGATACACGGTGATTCGACCGACGTCTATCGCTTCAGCGAACGCCGAAGCTCCCCGACGCGGCGTCGGAGCGCGCCGACCCGCCGGCGGTGTCCGCTCGCGCCCTCGAGCGGCTGCGCGAGCGGGGATTGGATCGATTCTGCATCCACCTCGACGTCGACGTCGTCGACCCCGACGAGGTGGCGGCCGTCGACTCCCCGGCGCCCGGCGGGCTGAGCCTGACCGAGCTCTCCGCGCTCGTCGCGGGGCTGGTCGACGTCCCCGGGGCCGTCGGGATGCAGGTGACCGTCTTCGACCCGGACCTCGATCCCGGCGGCGAGCAGGCCGCGCGGCTCGCCGACGCGCTGGTGGCCGGCCTCGCCGGGGCCGGACGACCTGACGCCGGCTGACGCTAGACGGCGAGTGCGCCGAGGCGGTCGGCGACGGCGCGGCGCACGCGATCGAGAACGGCAGGGTCCGAGGCGGCGACGAACTGCATGTTGCCGAGCACCATGTACGCGTTGAGCTCGAACGCGACCTGCGCCGGATCTGCGCGAGGATCGAGCTCACCCGCCGCCTGCGCGGCCGCGACCTGCTCGGCCAGCAGCATGAGCCAATGCTGGCTGAAGGCCATGGCGCCGTCGCGCACGGGGCCGGGGTGGGTGTCCAGCTCGCCCATCGCGGAGACGAAGAAGCAGCCCCCCGGGAAGACCGCGTCCTGGACGTGGTCGAGGAACCTCTCGATGTAGGCCCGCAGCCGCGGCACCCCCGCCGCCGCGTCGCCCGCGGGCTCGATGACCAGCTCGGTGAAGATCGCGCTCGCCGCGTCGATCGTGGCCAGCTGCAGCTCCTCCTTCGAGCCGAAGTGGGCGAACAGCCCGCTCTTGCTCATCCCGACGGCATCGGCCAGCCGCGCGAGCGACAGGCCGTCGAGCCCTTCGACGGTGGCCAGGCGCGCCGCTTCGTGCAGGATCGCGGCGCGGCTGCGCTCGCCGTCGGAGCGCCGGCGGCGCGCCGGGCGGGCGGGGGCGCGCTGATCGGGAGACGGGGTCATTCCTTGACAAGTTAGCACGATCGGTCGTATGCTTACTTGTAGAACGACCGATCGTGCTAATTTGTCGAGCCACCGGAAGGAAGACCCCGGCATGACCCCTTCGCCCGTCCCCGCGCCTGACGGCCATCGCCCGCGCGTCGGCGCCATCGGAAGGCTCGGTCGCTGGACGGCCGGACATTTCCGCCTCGTCGCCGCGGCGTGGGTCGTGGTCGCGGTGGGCCTCGGGATCCTGGCGCCGCGGGTCGAGACCGCGCTGTCGGGAGCCGGTTGGGAGGCCACGGGCTCGGAGTCCGTGCAGGCCCGCAAGGTGATCGACAATGGCTTCACAGGGTCGGGGACCTACGGCCTGACGGTGGCCGTGCACTCGCGCGACAAGACCGCTTCGGACCCCACGTTCGCGCGGGTGCTGCGCGGGGTGCAGGAGACGCTGGCGAGCGATCCGGCGGTGGCGACGGTGACCCCGCCGCAGGCCGGCGTGTCGATCTCGCCCGATGGCCATGCCGCGGTCGTCCGCGCCGGCGCGGCGCGCGATCAGAACGCCATGGTCCGGGCCGCCGGCGCGCTGAAGGGCCCGCTCGCGCGCCTCGGGTCCGGCGGGGTGCGCGCCGACCTCACGGGCGCGGCCGGCATGTGGTCGGACTTCAACCAGGCCAACCGGTCGGCGATGATGAAGTCCGAGCTGATCTCCTGGCCGGTCACGCTCGCCATCCTCGTGCTGGCCTTCGGCTCGCTGGTCGCTGCCGGGCTGCCGCTGCTGCTGACGATCGCCGGTCTGGTCGCCGCGGCAGGCTCGCTCTGGATCGGGACGCAGATCGCCGACATCTCGATCTGGTCCATGAACTTCGCGCTGATGTTCGCGCTGGCGCTGGGGATCGACTACGCGCTCTTCATCGTCCACCGCTTCCGCGGGGCGTTCTTCGGATCGAAGCTTGCCGCCGAAGAGGCGGTGGCCGCCACGATGGACAGCGCCGGCCGGGCCGTGCTCTTCTCCGGCGTGACCGTCCTCATCTCGCTGAGCGCCGTCATGCTGGTGCCGAGCCCCGCCTTCCGGTCCACGAGCCTGGGCATCATGTTGTCGGTCATCTTCGTTCTCGCCGCCGCGCTGACGCTCCTGCCGGCCGCGCTGGCGAAGCTCGGGCCCCGGGTCGACAGGTTCGCGCTGCCCTGGGTCCACGCGGGGGAGCACCGTTCGCCGCGCTCGGCCGCATGGGCCGAGCGGCTCTGGCGCCGGCCGCTGCGCCACGGGGTGGCGGCGCTCGCGCTGCTCGTGGTGCTCGCGCTGCCGGTGCTCTCGCTGAAGACGGCGATGCCCTCGATCAAGGTTGTCCCGCCGGGTGACCACTCCCGCCGGGGCGACGACGCGATCCGCAGGGCGTTCGGGCCGGGTTCGGCGGGTCCGCTGCAGATCGTCGCTCCGAGGGCGCAGGCCGCGCGGGCTGCCTCGGTGGCGCAGCACGATCGGGGTGTCGCGCGCGTCACGGCGCCCGTGCCGGGCGCCGGCCGCATGGCGCTCGTGCAGGCGATACCCGCGACGGAGCCGTCGGCACCGGCCACGGGCGCGACGATCGACCGTCTGCGTGCGGCGTTGCCGCCCGGCGCGCTCGTCGGCGGTCCCGTGGCGGAGAACCACGACCTCCAGGCGACGCTGTCCGCCAAGACGCCGCTGGTCATCGGCGTGGTCCTCGGCCTCAGCTTCCTGCTGTTGATGGTCGCGCTGCAGGCGCCGGTCATCGCCCTGCTCGGCGTGGCCACGAACCTGCTGGCCACCGCGGCGGCCTTCGGCGTGGCGAAGTGGATCTTCCAGGACGGCGTCGGGCACTCGCTCCTCGGGTTCGAGCCGCAGGGCTTCCTGGATGCGTGGGGACCGGTGTTCTTCTTCGCGATGATCTTCGCGATCTCGATGGACTACACGGTCTTCCTGCTCGCCTCGGCGAAGGAGCACTGGGAGCGCTCGGGCGGTGACGCCAAGGCGGCGATGGTCGGCGGCATGGCCAGCTCGGGACGCGTGATCTTCGCCGCCGGCGCGATCATGGTCGCGGTCTTCGTCACCTTCGCGTTGAGCGGGCCGCTGCCGCCGAAGGAGATGGGCGTCATCCTCGGCGTCGCGGTGCTGCTCGACGCCGCGCTCGTGCGGCTGCTGCTCCTGCCCGTGCTGCTGGCGCTCCTCGGCAAGTGGGCGTGGTACCTGCCGAGACCGCTCGGCCGGCTGCTGGCGGAGGTCAGCTTCGGCCACGCGTGAGAGGACGCGCGATCGACCCCTTGCACGAGCGTATGCTCGCGACGTCACCATGAGCCCGGGATCGCCACCAGGCGAGCGGCCGCCGTCCGAAGCGCCTGTCATCGGCACCCTGGTGTCGGTCAACGTCGGCATGCCGAAGGACGTGCCGTGGAAGGGCAAGACGGTCTTCACGGGCGTCTTCAAGGACGCCGTGGCCGGACCGCGCCGCGTGCGCCGGCTCAACGTGGACGGCGACGGCCAGGGCGATCTGGGCGGTCACGGCGGCGAGCAGCGCGCCGTCTTCGTCTACCAGCTCGAGTCCTACCGCTACTGGGAGCGCGAGCTGGGGCGAAGCGACTTCGTCCACGGGCAGTTCGGCGAGAACTTCACCGTGGAGGGGCTGAGCGACGACGAGGTCTGCATCGGCGACCGCTACCGGGTGGGCACGGCCGTCTTCGAGGTCACGCAGCCGCGTGTCACCTGCTACCGCGTGGGTCTCCGCATGGACGACCCGCGCATTCCCGCGCTCCTGGTCTCCCACCGGCGCCCCGGCTTCTACTTCCGCGTCCTCGAGGAGGGCGACGTCGCGGCCGGAGACGACATCGTCAAGCTCGCCTCCGGCCCGGAGCAGATGACCGTCGCCGAGGTGGACGCGCTGCTCTATCTCCCAGGACACCAGCGCCAGCAGCTCCTGCGGGCGCTGCGGATCTCCGCGCTCAGCCCGGGCTGGCAGGCGTCGTTCCGCGCCCTGGTCGATGGCGGGCCCGGCGGTGGCAACGCCGGTCTGACGAAGGCCAGCCCGCCTCCGGCCTGGCCGGGGTTCCGCCCGCTGACGGTGACCGCGATCGAGCCAGAGAGCGAATCCGTCATCTCCATCCGCCTCGCCGACCCGGACGGCGCGCCGGTTCCTGCGGCGCGTCCCGGGCAGTACCTCACGCTGCGTCTCTCACCCGGCAACGGGCAGCGGCCGGTGCTTCGCAACTACTCGCTCTCGGGGGCGCCCGACGCCGGGTCCTACCGGATCACCGTCAAGCGCGAGCAGGCGGGCGCCGCCAGCGGCTATCTGCACGGCCGTCTGCGCGTCGGCGCCCAGATCGACATCGCAGCGCCTCGGGGCACCTTCATCCTCGAGGCCGCCGATGCGCCGGTGCTGCTCATCAGCGCCGGCATCGGGGCCACACCCGTCCTCGCCATGCTCCACGCGCTCGCCACCGCGCACCGCGAGCGAGAGGTCTGGTGGCTGCAGGCCGCGCGCAACGGTCGTCAGCACCCCTTCGCCGCCGAGGCCCGCGCCCTTCTCGCCTCGCTTCCGAACGCGCGCACCCACGTCTGCTACAGCCGCCCGGCCGCCGACGACCGCGAAGGCCGCGACTTCGATCACGCCGCTCGCCTCACGGCGTCCCTGCTCGCCGAGCTCGAGCCACCGCGCGAGGCCGACGCCTATCTCTGCGGCCCGATCCCGTTCATGGACGAGATCAGCGCCGGCCTGGCCGCGATGGGGATCGAGGCCTCGCGCATCCACACGGAGCCCTTCGGGCCGGCGCCGAGCCTCACGCCGGGCATCGCCGCCACCCCGTCGCGGACGCCCCACCCACCCGCGGGGCGACCCGGAACCGGCCCGACGATCGAGTTCGCCCGCAGCAACCTCGCGGTGGCGTGGAGCGACGACTACGCCAGCCTGCTCGAGCTCGCCGAGGCCTGCGACGTGCCCGTCCGCTGGTCGTGTCGCACCGGCGTGTGCCACAGCTGCGAGACGACCCTCATCGCCGGCGCCGTCGACTACAGCCCCGACCCGGTCGAGCCCCCCGCCGACGGCAGCGTGCTCATCTGCTGCTCGCAGCCGCGCGACGTCGTGGCGCTCGATCTGTGAACGGCCGCCGGCGCGCTCGGCGGGCCGCGGCCGCGCCGGCCTGAGCTCGGTCATCGCGGGCCTCGCGCTTGTGCGCGCTCAGCTCGAAGGCGACCTCCGCCAGCGCGCGGTCCGTCGCGAGCCGCGCGTGGCGGTCACGACGACGCCGCTGGCGCTCGCTGTCGACGGCCGGCGCGGGCTGGGTCAGCTCGGCCGACATCAGTTCGCCCTCGCCAGTGCGCGCAGGACGCCGAAGGCCGGGCGCCACATGACGCCGATGACTACGGTCATGGCCAGCAGGAGGCAGATGACCGAGCCGGTCAGCGCGGTGGACAGGGCGTGGGCGTAGTCGCCTGGTGACCCGTTGCGCCCGCCGGCGGCGGCGAAGACGTTGACCAGGACGGCGATGCCGATCGCGCCGCCGAGCTGGTGCGCGACGTTGACCAGCCCGGACGCCGCGCCGGCCTCCTCGGGGGAGACGGCGTGGATGCCCGCGGTGGTCAGCGGGGTGAACGCGGCGCCCATGCCGATGCCCATGAGGATCAGCGGCGCGCCGATGCCGAAGACGAAGCCGGTGGTCTCGGTGATCTGGCTGAGCCAGGCCATGCCGGTGGCCGCCAGCACCAGCCCGCCGACGAGCAGCGGCAGGTCGCCGATGCGCGCCGCGACGCGGGGGACGACGCGCACGAGCGCGAAGAGCACGAGCGTCATCGGCAGGAACGACAGCCCGGCCTGAAGCGGCGACTCGCCGCGCACGTCCTGCAGGTACTGGGTCAGGAAGAAGAACATCGAGAACATCCCGCCGACGGCGAGCATGCGGGCGACGTAGGCGCCCGTCCGCGTGCGGTTGGCGAACAGCCGCAGCGGCGTGATCGGCTGCAGGGCGCGGCGCTCGACGCGCAGGAACGAGGCGAGCAGCAGCAGTCCGGCGGCGAAGGCGCCGACGGTGATCGGGTCGCCCCAGCCCTCGGTGGCCGCGCGGATGAATCCGTAGACGACGGTGGACATGCCGGCGACCGACGTCACGGCGCCGGCGAGGTCGAGATGCCCGCGCTGAGGCTCGGTGTCGGGGAGATGGATCGGGGCCAGCGCCACGACCACGAGGCCGATGGGGACGTTGATGAACAGGCCCCAGCGCCAGGAGAGCAGGTCGGTCAGCAGGCCGCCGAGCAGCACGCCGATGCTCGCGCCGGCCGCGGAGGCGGAGCTGTACATCGAGATCGCGCGGGTGCGCGAGGCGCCTTCTGTGAAGGTGGTCGTCAGCAGCGCGAGGGTCGACGGCGCGGCGATCGCGGCGCCGATGCCCTGCAGGGCGCGGGCGCCCAGCAGCCAGGCCTCCGACTGGGCGAAGCCGCCCAGCAGAGAGGCGCCGATGAACAGGCTGAGACCGGCGACGAAGACGCGGCGCCGGCCGAGCAGGTCGCCCAGGCGCGCGCCCAGGAGCAGCAGTCCACCGAACGTGAGGGTGTAGGCGTTCTGGACCCACGACAGGCCGGTGGGCGAGAAGCCGAGATCGGTGTGGATCTGGGGCAGGGCGGTGATGACGATCGACGCGTCGAGCACGATCATCAGCTGAACGGTGAGGACGATCGCGAGGACGACGGTCGGGTTTCCGGGGCGGGTGCGGAGGCGGGTCATTGCCTGGCGGGGGTCCTTGAAGTGGGGAGCGAGAGCGCTAGAATGGAGACACCCTCCGGTAAATGTGGAGTCGGCCTCCGCTTCTTCCATCAATATACGGAGGTACCCTCCGCTTTGTCAAGCGAACTTACGACACCCGCCCCCATCCAGCGCCCCAAGCGCGCTGACGCTGCGCGCAACTACGACAAGCTGCTGGCTGCGGCGCGCGAGGCCTTCACCTCCGAGGGCGAGGACGCCTCGCTGGAGGGCATCGCCCGGCGCGCCGACGTCGGCATCGGCACGCTGTATCGCAACTTCCCCTCGCGCCAGGCGCTCCTCGAGGCCGTCTACCTCGAGGAGGTCGAGGGCATCTGCCGCGCCGTCGCGGAGTTCGACGGCCTCGACCCCTGGCAGGCGCTGACCGGGTGGCTACGTCGCTTCGCCGATTACGCGACGACGAAGACGGCGCTCGCAAGCGAGCTCATGGCCTACATGGACGAGGGCTCGGCGATGTTCCTGCAGTGCCGCCACGCGATCAAGGCGGCGGGCACGCCGCTCCTCGAGGCGGCGCAGCGCTCCGGCGACGTGCGCCCCGACGTGGCCTTCATGGACGTGGTGCGGATGGTCGGCGGGATCGCGACGATCCCAAACGCGGAGCCCGGTCAGGTCGACCGGATCCTCGCCGTCGCGCTCGACGGCCTGCGCGCGCACTGATCGGGCGACCGGTCTGCGGAAATAGGGGCCGCGTCTGTCCAAACGCCCGTCTCCGGTGCGACGTGAGGGTGAGGCCGCATAAGGTGCGGCGAGAATCACCAACGCCGGAGGCGCGATGTCCCAGTACATGTTCCTGGTGTATGAGGAGGAGGTCGAGCCGGCCGTGCAGGCCGAGCGCGAGCAGCAGCTGCCGATGTTCGTGGAGCTGCACCGCAGCCTGCGCGAGGCCGGGCTGCTGGTCGGCGTCCGGCGCCTGCATTCGGTGCAGAGTGCGACGTCGGTGCGCGTGCGCGAGGGCGAGACGGAGATCGTCGACGGCCCCTTCGCGGTGACCAAGGAGGTCCTGGCCGGCTTCTACATCCTGGAGTGCGCCGACCTCGACGAAGCGCTCCGGCAGGCAGCGCGGCTGCCGATGGCGCCCTGGGCGACGATCGAGGTCCGTCCGATCATGGCGGCCGACGAGTGGCTGAGAGTCGGGCGCGAGGCCGGCGCCGACCTGCCCGACGAGGCGGTGCAAGAGCTGGCGTGAGTCGAGAGGCTCGGTCGGCCGACGCGGTCTCCGTCGCGGTCGCGGCCGCCTTTCGCGATGAGCGAGCGGCGGTCCTCGCCACGCTGATCCGCCAGGTCGGCGACTTCCAGCTCGCCGAGGACGCAGTGCAGGACGCCTTCGAGGCGGCCGTCACCGTCTGGCGGCGCGACGGCGTCCCGGCCAACCCCGGCGCGTGGATCACCACCGCGGCGCGGCGCCGGGCGATCGATCGCCTGCGCCGCAACCGCTCGGTGGCCGATCGCGCCGAGCGCCTGGCCGAGCTGACGCGCCTGGACGCCGACGAACCGGAGCCATCGATGGACGACGAGAGCGCGATCGTCGACGATCGCCTGCGGCTGCTGTTCACCTGCTGCCACCCGGCCCTGGAGATGCCCGCGCGGGTGGCGCTCACCCTCCGCGCCCTCGGCGGCATGACCACCGGCGAGATCGCCCGGGCCTTCCTGGTCGCCGAGCCGACCATGGGCAAGCGGATCGTACGCGCCAAGCGCAAGATCGCCGACGCCCGCATCCCCTACCGGGTGCCGGCCGACGAGGAGCTGCCCGACCGCCTGCGCGGCGTGCTGCGCGTCGTGTACCTGATCTTCAACGAGGGCTACGCCGCCACGGAGGGCGAACGGCTCGTCCGCGAGGAGCTGTGCGACGAGGCGCTCCGGCTCGGGGAGCTGCTGTGCCGGTTGATGCCCGACGACGCCGAGGTGTGGGGGCTGCTGGCCCTGATGGTGCTGCACGACGCGCGGCGCGCCGCCCGCGTGGATCCGGACGGCCGGTACGTCGCGCTCGAGGACCAGGACCGGTCGCTGTGGGATCGGGATCGGATCGGCCTGGGCCTCGCGACCCTGGAGCGCGCCGTGCGGCTGCGGCGGCCGGGCGAGTACCAGCTGCAGGCCGCGATCACGGCCCTGCAGATCCAGGCCCCGGACGCGCAGGACACCGACTGGGCGCAGATCGCAGAGCTCTACGGCGCCCTGGGCAGGCTCAACCCCTCGCCGGTGGTCGAGCTCAACCGGGCGGTCGCCGTCGGCCTGGCGGACGGGGCGGCGGCGGGGCTGGCGCTGCTCGGGCCGCTGCTCGCCGATGCGGCGCTCGAGCGCTACCAGCCGCTGCACGCGGCGCACGCCGAGCTGCTCGGCCGCGCGGGCGATGCCGAGGGCGCCGCGCGCGCCTACGAGCGCGCCATCGAGCTCAGCGCCAACGCCGTGGAGCGCGCCGAGCTCGAGCGGCGCCTGCGCGCCGTGCGCTGAAAAGAATCGCCCGGGGCTGTCCAAATCGGTCCGGGGGCTGCGACGTCTTGATGTAGCCCGCATCCGAACCGAAGGGAGCCGACCATGATCGACCTCGCCACCATCACCGCCGGCCTCGCGCGCGACCGCGTCGCAGAGCAGTTCGCCGGCCCGCACGTCAACCAGGCCCGCGCGGCCGCGCCGGCCCCGGTGCGCCGCGCCGCCATCCGCGGACTGCGGGCGCTCGCCGACCGCCTCGATCCGGCGCCCCGCAAGCCGGCCATCGCCTGACCAACACTCGAGAGAACGAGGAAGAGACATGAAGATGCCGCCGATCGTGTCGCCGCAGGAGTGGGACGCTGCGCGCGAGGAACTGCTGGTCAAGGAGAAGGCGCTGACCCGCGCCCGCGATGCGCTGGCGGCCGAGCGCCGCCGGATGCCGCGCATGGCCGTCGAGAACGACTACCGCTTCGAGGGCCCGAACGGGCCGGCGAGCCTTCTCGACCTCTTCGAGGGGCGCCGCCAGCTGATCGTCTACCGGTTCTTCTTCGAGCCCGGCGTGGCCGGGTGGCCCGAGAGCGGCTGCCGCGGCTGCTCGTTCATGGCCGACCAGGTCGCGCATCTCGCGCACCTGAACGCGCGCGACACCACGCTGGCCTACGTCTCGCGCGCCCCGCAGGCCGACATCGAGCGCTGGAAGGCGCGGATGGGCTGGGACATCCCCTGGTACACGATCACCGACCACTTCGACAGGGACTTCGGCGTGGACGAGTGGCACGGCACCAACGCCTTCTACCGCGACGACGACGGCCGGGTCTTCCGGACCTACTTCATCAACGCGCGCGGTGACGAGGCGCTCGGCAGCGCCTGGGCCTATCTCGACATGACGGCTCTCGGCCGCCAGGAGGAGTGGGAGGACTCGCCCGAGGGCTACCCGCAGACGCAGGCCTACGGGTGGTGGAACCTCCACGACGAGTACGACAACGCGACCGTCTTCGAGGCGGCCCTGGCCGCCGAGGCGGCCTCGCAGCGCGGCCGGCGCAGGCGCTCGTGATCGTCGCGCACGTCGGGGGCGTGCCGGTCGAGGAGCTCGTGCCCACGCTGGCCGGAACCGGCACCGGCCTGGTGCTCGTCCGCGCCTGGCTCGCGGTGCGCCTGCGGCGACGAGCACGCGACCCGGGGCGCTGAGCATGTCCGACGGCAACGCCGATGCGACAGAACACATGATCAACCGCACACCCCGGGGTACGGCGTCCGCGTCGTGTGAACGCTCACATGCGGCTCCGAAGGAGGGTCATGCTGCGCCTCGACGTCAACGCGATCGACTAACGCGCTGGCGCTCATCCTCCAGCTCCTGCTCGGATGGCCGATCCTGGTCGGCATCGTCGTGGCCGCCGCGATCGTCCTCGTGTACATCACCCTCGGCGGCCTGTCGTCGGCGATCTACAACGAGGTACCGCAGTTCTTCGTCATCGTCGCCGCGGTGGTGCCGGTCACCATCATCGGCCTGAAGGCGCTCGGCGGCTGGCACGGCCTCACCAACGCGGTCAGCGACAGCAAGCTCGGCGGCCAGGCGGCGCACTCGTGGCAGGGCCTCGGCATCTCGGACACGACGAACCCGATCGGCGCCAACTGGATCGCGATCGTCTTCGGCCTGGGCTTCGTGCAGTCCTTCGGGTACTGGACGACGAACTTCGCCGAGGTCCAGCGCGCGATGACCGCGCGGAGCCTGTCGGCGGCGCGGCGCACCCCGCTGATCGGCGCCTTCCCGAAGATGCTGGCGCCGGCCATCACGATCATCCCGGGCATGATCGCCGCGGTCTCGATCAAGGGCCTCGGCGGCAGCAATCCCGACCTGGCCTACAACAACGCCGTGCCGCTGCTCATGCGCCAGTACTTCCCCAACGGGATGCTGGGCCTCGCGGTGGCGGGGCTGCTGGCCGCGTTCATGGCTGGCGTGGCCGCCAACGTGAGCGCGTTCAACACCGTCATCACCTACGACCTGCTCGAGCCCTATGTGCTCAAGGACCGCTCGGACACCCAGTACGTGCGCTTCGGGCGGATCGCCACCGTCGCCGGGATCGTGATCTCGATCGCCACGGCCCTCATCGCCGCGGGCTACTCGAACATCATGAACTACATCCAGGTCCTCTTCTCGGTGTTCAACGTGCCGCTCTTCGCCACGTTCTTCATCGGGATGTTCTGGAAGCGGATGACCCCGTGGGCGGGGTTCTGGGGCATGGTGGCGGGCAGCATCGGCGCCCTGGGCACCTACATCCTCTACAAGACGGGCACGATCGCCTTCGCGACCGATCTGGACGAGGCCTTCTGGGCGGCCATCGTCGCGTTCTCGCTGGACGCGATCGTGACCTTCGGCGTGACGCTCGTGACCGAGCCGCGCCCGGTCGAGGAACTCGACGGCCTCGTCTACGGCATGGCCAAGACGGAGGAGACGAGCAGGGCCGACATGGGCTGGTACCGCTCGCCCGCGATCCTGGGCTTCACCGTCCTGGCCATGACCGCCGTCATCAGCCTGCTGCTCATCTGATCGCGAACACTGGAGAGACGCCATGGCTCAGGACACCCATACCGGCGATGCCCTCATCGATCAGGCCGAGGAGGCCGAGGCCGAGACCGGCGGCCGCGAGGAGCGCGCCGCCAACCTGTTCGACATCCGCCGGATCATCGGCGGCCTGTTCCTGCTCTACGGGGTCGTGCTCTTCATCCTCGGCCTCGGCGCGTCCGATGCCGACGTGCAGCGCGCGGCCGGGATCAACGTCAATCTGTGGGTCGGCGTCTCGCTGCTGGCGACGGCCGCCTGCTTCATCACCTGGGCGATGCTGCGGCCTCTGGGCCGCGAGCTCGCGGAGGACGACGAGCCCGCGGTCGAGGACGACGACTACGAGCGCCACCGGTTCTCCCGCGAGCCGGCCACCTCACAGGCGGCGAGCCGATCGACCAGCGGGCAGGCCTGACTGCGATCAGCAGCGTGCTCGGCGGGCCCACTCGGGTGCCGGCATGCGCGCACCTAGGCGTCGGCTCGTCGCTTCGGAGGTTGCGCACCGTGGCCAGCGGGGACGTCCGTGACATCGGCATCAACCACAAGGACGGTGGAACATGAGTGGGAACACCGACGAGGCCAAGGGCCGCGTCAAGGAGGCCGCCGGCGATCTGACCGGCGACGACAGCCTCAAGAACGAGGGCAAGACCGATCGCGCCGCGGGCAAGGCGAAGGACGCCGTCGACAAGGGCGCCGACAAGGTCAAGGACGCTCTGCGCAAGGACTGAGCAGGGCTCGCGGTCATCCTTGACGGCGCCGTACCGTTAGCGGTAGCTTACCGTTAGCCATGACGAACGGAGCCGACATGATGACCGCGCTGGGGGATCCGACCCGGCAGGCGATCTTCGATCGCCTCTCCGACGGCCCCCGGCCGGTCGGCGAGCTGGCGGCCGTGTTGCCAGTGAGCCGGCCGGCGGTCTCCCAGCACCTGAAGGTGCTCAAGGACGTCGGCTTGGTGGTCGACCGCCAGGTGGGCACGCGCCGCGTGTACCAGGTGGACACCGCGGGCCTGGCGGTCCTGCGCACCTACCTGGACCAGTTCTGGGAGCGGTCCCTGGCCTCGTTCGCCTCCGCAGCCCAAGAGCAGAAAGGCGAGCACGCATGATCCAGGCGATTGAGTCGATCCGGCGCTCCGTGGTCGTGCCGGTCCCGCGGGAGCGGGCGTTCGAGGTCTTCACCTCCGGCATGACGGGCTGGTGGCCGAGCGACCACCACATCGGCAACGCGCCGATCGAGCAGGTCGTGATCGAGCCGCGCGAGGGCGGGCGCTGGTACACGCGCCACACCGACGGCAGCGAGACGTCGACCGGCTACGTGGCCGCCTGGGAGCCGCCCGAGCGCGTCGTCGTGACCTGGCAGATCAGCGCCGAGTGGAAGTACGACCCGTCGCTCGTGACCACCGTCGAGGTGCGCTTCGTGGCCGAGGGCTCCGATCGCACCCGCGTCGAGCTCGAGCACCGCGACCTCGATCGCTTCGGCCCCGACGCCGAGCGCATGCACGAGACCTTCAGCGCTCCCGGCGCCTGGGACGCGACCCTGGCCGCCTTCGCCGCCGGCGCCCAGGGCCCTGCCGCATGAAGCACGTGCTCCTCTACGAGTCCTCCGGCGACGTGGCCACCAAGGCGCCGGCCCACTTCCCCGCCCACCACGCGCGCCTGCAGGAGTTCCACGCCCGGGGCGAGATCCTCATGGCCGGGACCTTCGGCGACCCACAGGAGCAGGGCTCCATGGCCGTCTTCCCGACGCGCGCCGCGGCCGAGGCCTTCGTGGAGGGCGACCCGTTCGTGCTCAACGGGGTCGTGCGCGCCTGGGAGATCCGGGAGTGGAACGAGGTGCTCGCGCCGGACGGGTGAGCCTCAGCTCGCGGGCGGCGCGCCCTCGTCGAGTCGCGCGGCGCGAGCCTCGAGATAGCGCTGCTCGGGAAGGCTGGTGGTGCGCCGCGCCGCCGCGCGGTAGCCCGCTCGGGCGGCGGCGAGGTCGCCGGCCATCTCCAGCAGGTGGGCGCGGACCGCGTCGAGGCGGTGGTGGCCGGACATCCGCTCGTCCGCGTCGAGCGCCTCCAGCAGCTCGAGCCCCGCGCGCGGGCCGTGGACCATCGCCGCCGCGACGGCGTGGTTGAGGGTGACCATCGGATTGGGCGCGACGCGGGCGAGCAGCTCGTACAGGGCGAGGATCTGCGGCCAGTCGGTGTCCTGCGCGCTCGGCGCCTCGTCGTGGACGGCGGCGATCGCCGCCTGCAGCTGGTAGGGGCCGAGGGTGGCGTGCGCGAGCGCACGGGTGATGAGCGCCGTGCCCTCCTCGACGTAGGCGCGGTTCCAGCGGCTGCGGTCCTGGTCAGCGAGCGCGATCAGGGTGCCGTCGGCGCCCGTGCGCGCGCCGCGTCGCGCGTCGGTGAGGAGCATGAGGGCGAGCAGTCCCGCGACCTCGCCGTCGTCGGGGAGCAGGGCGTGCACGGCCCGCGTCAGCCTGATCGCCTCGCGCGTGAGCTCGCCGCGCTGAAGGGCGGGACCCGAGCTCGCGATGTAGCCCTCGTTGAAGATCAGGTAGAGCACGTGGAGCACGACGCGCAGGCGCTCGGTGCGCTCGGGCTCGGGCGGCATCTCGAAGCCGCCGCCGGCCGCCCGGATGCTCTGCTTGGCGCGGCTGATGCGCTGGGCCATGGTCGCCTCCGGCACCAGGAAGGCGCTGGCGATCTGGGCGGTGGTGAGGCCGCCGACGGCGCGCAGGGTGAGCGCGAGCTGCGACGCGGGCGACAGGGCGGGGTGGCAGCAGAGGATGAGCAGGGTCAGCGTGTCGTCGTGCTCGGGCGGCTGCTCGTCGCCCGGCGCCGGGGCGTAGGCCTCGTCGGCCGGCACCCGGGCGGCGGCCGTGTCCTCGCGCCGGCGGCGGGCGTGCTCGCTGCGCAGCTGGTCGGTCAGCCGGCGCGAGGCGACGGTGACGAGCCAGCCCCGCGGACTCTCGGGCAGGCCTTCGGCGGGCCACTGGACGGCCGCGGCGAGCAGCGCCTCCTGCACCGCGTCCTCGCACGCGTCGAAGCGCCCGTAACGGCGCACGAGGATGCCGAGGACCTGCGGCGCGAGCGCGCGCAGGAGGTCGACGTGGTCGTCGGGTGCGCTCACATCTCCGCGCCGGCGGCGTCCATGAGCGGGCGGACCTCGAGGGGCGAGAAGCGCGCGCTCGGCCAGCGCAGGGCGATCTCGGCGGCGCGCTCGGGGCTCTCGCAGTCGACGATGAGGTAGCCGCCCAGGTGCTCCTTGGCCTCGGCGAACGGCCCGTCGGTCACGGCGGGGGCGCCGTCCACGACGCGGATGGTCCGGGTGTTCGAGGGATCGGCCAGCGCTTCGCTGCCGACCAGCTCGCCGGAGTCGGTCAGCTCCGTCATGATCGCGTCGACCTCGGCCATCAGGGCCTCGCCCCCCTCTCCGAGGAACGTCGGGCGCGTGTTGGCGTTCTCGTAGATCAGCAGCATGTACTTCACGTCGTCGCTCCTCGGATGGGGACAGGGTCGTTTGGTCGCAAGACGATTTCGCAGCAGAACGTCTTGCTAGCATCACATCATGGCCGCGACTGGCGTCAAGCGCCGTGCGAAGGTCGATGTCGACCTCATGTTCCTGCTCGGGCAGGCCAGTCACGCGCTGGAGACGGAGATGACGGCGCGGCTGCAGGACCTCGGCGTCTCCCCGCGCGCGCACTGCGTGCTGGCGCACGCGCGCGGCGGCGAGCTCACCCAGAGCCAGGTGGCCGAGCAGTGCGCGCTGGACAAGACGACGATGGTGGTGACGATGGACGAGCTCGAGCGGGCGGGGCTCGCCGAGCGCCGGCCGTCGAGCACCGACCGGCGCGCGCGGATCATCGCCGTGACCGAGGCCGGCGAGCGGATCGTCGACGACGCCGACGCGATCGTCGCCGGGATCTACGACGAGGTGCTGGCCGAGCTCCCCGCCGGGCAGCGCGACGCCTTCGTCGCCGGTCTCGCGCGGCTGGCGGGCGGGCGCCTGTCGACGCCGGCCAAGTGCGAGCGCCCGGTGCGCCGTCGCGCGGTGCGCATGCCGTAGTCGATCCGTAACAGATCGTCCCGAACAAAACTATCTGCTACGGTCCTACCTGGTGCTCAACGACCAGGAGACGAACCGATGACCGCGACTGCAACCGACCGCTCGCGCTGGGTGGCGCTCGTCGTCCTGTGCGCGGGGATGCTGATGATCATCCTCGACCAGACGATCGTGAACGTGGCCCTGCCGACGATCCAGAGCGACCTGGGCTTCTCGCAGTCGAGCCTGGCCTGGGTCATCAACGCCTATCTGATCGCGCTCGGCGGCCTGCTGCTGCTGGCCGGGCGGATGGGGGACCTGCTGGGGCGCAAGCGCGTCTTCCTCGCGGGGCTGGCGCTGTTCACGCTCGCGTCGCTGCTGTGCGGGGTCTCGCAGACCGAGGAGATGCTGATCGGCGCGCGCTTCGTGCAGGGCGTCGGCGCCGCCATGGCCTCCGCGGTCATCCTCGGGATGATCGTGACGATGTTCCCGCAGCCGCGCGAGCAGGCGATGGCGATCGGGATCTACAGCTTCGTCGCCTCCGCGGGCGCCTCGATCGGCCTGCTCGCCGGCGGCCTCATTACCCAGGCCATCAACTGGCACTGGATCTTCTTCGTCAACCTTCCGATCGGCGTCGCGGCCGCCGTGCTGGCCGTGCGGCTGCTCGAGGACGATCGCGGTCTCGGCCTGCGCGAGGGCGCCGACGTCGCGGGGGCGAGCCTCGTGACCGCCGCGCTCATGCTCGGCGTCTACACGATCGTCGGGACCGTCGACCATGGCTGGGGCTCGGCGCACACGCTGGGCTTCGGCGCCGCGGCGGTCGCCCTGCTCGCCGCCTTCGTCGCGCGCCAGGCGACCGCGAGCCGGCCGCTCGTGCCCCTGCGCATCTTCCGTTCCCGCAACGTCTCGGGCGCGAACGTCGTCCAGGCGCTGATGGTGGCCGGCATGTTCGGCATGTTCTTCATGGGCACGCTCTACCTGCAGCGCATCCTGGGCTACGACGCCGTGCAGACGGGCGCCGCCTTCCTGCCCGTCTCGGTGGGTATCGGCGTGCTGTCGCTCGGCTTCTCCGCGCGGCTGATCACCCGCCTGGGCGCCCGCGCCGTGCTGCTGCCCGGACTGGTGGCGCTCGTCGCCGGGCTCCTGCTGCTCACCGGCGCGCCGGTCGGCGGCGACTACGTCACCGACCTGCTGCCCGCGCTGGTCCTGCTCGGCGTCGGCGCCGGGATCGCCTTCCCCGCGCTGGTCACGCTCGCGATGGCGGGCGCGACCCCGGCCGACGCGGGCCTGGCCTCGGGCCTCGTCAACACGACCCAGCAGGTCGGCGGCGCCCTGGGTCTCGCGGTCCTGGCCACGCTGTCGACCTCGCGCTCCGATCACCTGCTGGCCCAGGGCCAGAGCGCGGCCTCGGCGCTCACCGGCGGCTACCACCTGGCCTTCGCCATCGGGGCCGGGCTCGTGATCGCCGCCATCGTCGTCGCCGCGGTCGTCCTGCGCTCCGAGCGCGCCGCGGTGCAGGAGCTGCCCGCCATCGATGGCGCCCCACAGGAGATCGCCTATTCCGAGGCGGCGTGAGCGCGGTCGAGTCGCCTTGACGTCCGCTATGAAGATCGGTCTACTTAGCGGCTGATGCCGCGTTCGAGCCGCGACCGCCTCCTGGATTGCGCCGTCGACCTGCTCCAGCGCCAGGGCTATCACGGCACCGGCCTGAACGAGCTGCTCGAGCGCAGCGAGGCCCCGCGCGGGTCGCTCTATCACTACTTCCCGGGCGGGAAGGAGCAGATCGGGGCGGAGGCGATCGCCCGCGCGGGCGCCCAGGTGGCCGCGGCGATCGCGCATCTGCTGCGGGCCAAGCCATCGGCCGCCGACGCCGTCGAGGCGCTGGCCGGCCTGCTTGCCGCCGGGCTCGAGGGGTCGGACTTCGAGCGGGGCTGCCCCGTCGCGACCACGGCGCTCGAGGTGACGCCGCGCAGCGAGCCGATCCGCGCTGCGGTGCAGGCCGGCTTCGAGAGCTGGCTGGCGCCCCTGCGCGAGCGTCTCGAGGCCACGGGCTTCGATCGCGCCGAGGCGGCGCGCCGCGCCGACCTCGCCATCGCCGCGCTCGAAGGCGCCCTCGTGCTGGCCCGCGCGCGTCAGAATGCGCAGGTCCTGCGCGACGCCGGACACCAGCTGCGCGTCCTCCTGCAACCCCCGGAGGAGCGCTGATCAGCTCTGCCGCGAGATCCAGCTCAGCGCGGTCGGCTGCGCATTTCCGGTCGCCTCGCGCAACGCGTCGCGTGACCGCTTGCGCAGCGCGGGCCTCCGTCACCGCCGTGGCACAAGTACAGGATCGGTGACTCCCGGGTGGACGGGGTCCGGATTCACCGTCGCCGCAGGCGAGGCGGTGTCGAGCCTGCGTGTGAGCGCCGGGTCAGCTCGGAAGGCCGAGGCCGACCCTCGGGAGCTCCTCGGCCATCTTCGCCGCCACGAGCTGAAGCGCCGAAGCCGGGCGGATCATCACCTTGAGCTCGGTGATCAGACCGTCCTCGTCGAAGGTGAGCTTGTCGATCCCCTCGACCTGTCGGCTGTCGATCTGAGTCACGAACTCCAGGATCGCGACGCGGTCGTCTGGGTCCTCGAGCTGGTGCAGGTAGCGGAACGCCCCGCCCATCCCCAGGACCTGCTCGGCCGCTCGCAGGACCTTCAGGACCTGATCCCGGCCCTCATAAGGCTTGAAGAGCACCGGGCTGCGGAAGGCCGCCTCCTCGTGGAACAGCTCGGGAACCCGATCAACGGTGCGTTGTTCGACGGCCGCGCGGAAGCGATCGGAGAGCATCGGCTGCCGCAGCCTAGCTCGCCGATCGCTTCCCCGGTGGATGACCGCTCAGCCGAAGCTCATGTTCGGCTCGCCCTGGGCGTCGAGCCCGGTGGTCGTGCGGGTGCAGGTCCCGCCGCGCGGGGCGCCCGCGTTGTAGGCCTGGCGCAGGCAGTTGCGCAGCGCCAGCTGGCCCCAGTAGGACGGGTGGGCGTCCTCCTGGAGCTGGTAGGGGCCGAAGAGCGTCGTCGTCGTGCGGATCTGCGAGACCCACTCCGAGCGGTCGGCCGCGCCGGGCGAGCGCCAGCTGGCGAGGCCCTGCTCCTCGAGCAGCCCGTCGGTGTTCTCGCACAGGCGGTGTCCGACGAGCGCGTTCTGGGCGTCGAACCGCGCGATGTTGGACATGCCGCTGGCCGCGGCCGCGTTGCGCACGGTGCCGTTGAGCGTGGTCACCACCGTGTCGTTGGCCCAGTCGGCGTCGGCGTTCCAGACGCCGCATCCGCCCACGTTCTGGCGCGTGAAGCCGTTCTGCGAGTAGCGGATCTGCGCGCCGCGCGGCAGCGGCGAGGAGTACGTCTGCGCGAGCAGCTTCCAGGACGAGTCGGCGTAGCCGGCGTTGCGCATCGCGCTGCGCAGGTTGAGGAAGGCGTTCGCGACGCGGGTGGTGATGGCGGCCACATTGGCGGCGGTGAACTTCGAGGTCATGCTCGAGTCGTCGTGGCAGTAGTTCTTCCACCACGACGGCGAGGTGAGCCAGTCGAGCACGCACTGCTGGACGATGTCCGCGAAGCCGTAGTCGTTGGCCCCGATGAGCGCCACGACCATCTTCACGTTGTGGCCGGCGGCGTACTGCTGCAGCGCCCGCGCCTGGCCGATGTGCCCGGCGCCGTCGTCGTAGAAGTCCAGGCCCGGCTTGAAGTCGCTGCCGCTGCTGAAGGGCTGCGTGTAGGTGCGCGCGCCCGAGCACGCGAGGTTGGCCGAGGCCGCGAAGATGCCGATCTCCGACGCCTTCGAGCGATGGCAGCCGTGGATCGCCTCGGCGCTGCCGGCGTCGTAGTAGGCGGTCGAGCCGAGCGCGTCGACCTTGCTCGGCGAGCCGTTCGTGTTCCCGGCCCAGCGGCCGGCCTCGCCCGAGATGGCCGAGTCCCCGACGCTGACCACGCTGGGTGTCCCGACCCCCGGCCCGTCCGCCAGCGCGGGCGTGGCCCACAGCGCCGCCGTCGCCACGACGGCGAACGCAACCGACACGACCTTCCTCATGACCCGTCCTCCGATGATCGCGCGTGATCCCCTGTTGTGCGCATCCCTACCACGGGCGTGCGACGCCGTGTGAGTTCTGGGAGCTTTCGCATATGACCGGTCCCCCCGTGATCCTTCCGCCGTTCGACGAGCAGAGCGCGCTGCGCAAGGTCCAGGTCGCGCAGGACGCGTGGAACACCCGCGACCCCGACCGCGTCGCCCTGGCCTATACCGAGGACTCGCAGTGGCGCAACCGCGACGAGTTCTTCACCGGCCGGGAGGCGATCAAGGACTTCCTGCGTCGCAAGTGGGCGCGCGAGCTCGACTACGTCCTGCGCAAGGAGCTGTGGTGCTATCAGGGCAACCGCATCTCGGTGCGCTTCGAGTACGAGTGCCATGACGCCGAGGGCCAGTGGTGGCGCAGCCACGGCAACGAGCACTGGGAGTTCGACGAGGAGACCGGGCTCATGCGCCGTCGCGACGCCAGCATCAACGACTACCGCATCGACGCCGGCGAACGGCGCATCGCGGCGGGCTGATCGCCGCGCAGCGCGGCCGCGACGCGCCGGTGCGCGGCGGGGTCGCGGACGGTGAGACGCAGGTGGTCGGCGGTGAGGCCGGGGAAGGAGGCGCACGGGCGCACGGCGATGCCCTCCTCGCGCAGGCGCCGCGCCGCGGCGCCGCCGCCGGGGAGGTGCACGAGCACGAAGTTCGCGGCGCCCGGGTGCACGGTGGCCCCGGGGACCTCGGAGAGCCGCGCGACGAGATCGGCGCGGTCGCGTGACGTCTGGAGCGCGACGGCCTCGGCGTGCTCGGGATGCGCGGCGATGGCCTGGATGGCCGCGAGGGCCGGCGCGTTGACCGACCACGCCGGGCGCTGGGCGCGCAGCCGCGCGGCCACGGGCACGGGCGCGAGCAGGTAGCCGGCGCGCAGGCCGGGGATGGCGTGGAGCTTGGTCAGGCTGCGCGCGACCACGAGGCCGGGAAGCCCGCGCTCGGCCGCGAGGGTCTCGGGCTCGCCGGGGACGAAGTCCATGAACGACTCGTCGACGAGCGTCACGCGTCCCGGGCGGCAGAGCGCGGCCAGCTCAGCGCGCTCGTGCAGGACGCCGGTCGGGTTGGTCGGGTTGCCGACCACCACGAGGTCGGCGTCGGCGGGGACGTCGGCGGCCCGCAGCGCCCACGGAGCGTCGAGGACGGCTCGGCGCGGTGGGCGGCGCCCGGCGCGCAGTGCGACCTCCGGCTCGGTGAACGACGGGTGCACGCAGACCGGGCGCCGTGGGCCCAGGGCGGCGGCGAGCCAGAAGGCCTGGCTGGCCCCGTTGAGGAGCACGACCTCCTCGGCGCTGCGGCCGTGGCGCTCGGCGACCGCGGCGATGGCGTCCCGCTCGTCGGGGTAGGCGCCGAGGTCGGCGAGCGCGGCGGCCACCACGGCGCGCAGCCACGGCGGCGGGCCGCCGGCGAGGACGTTGACGGCGAGGTCGTCGCGAGCGCCGCGGGCGAGCTCGTCGCCGTGCAGGTGCAGGTCGACCTCCGGCCTTCGCGTGCTCGGCTCGGGGTGGGCGTGGCGGGTCATGGCAGCTCGATCTCGCGGCCGGCGACGACCAGCAGCGCGCGGTCGGCGCGCCGCACGCAGACCTGGGCGGCATCGCCGAGCGCGTCGAGCCAGCGGCGCGTCGAGGGGTCGGGCGGCACCGGGCCCCAGCCCGCCTCCTCGGCGACGACGACCGTCGCCGCGGGGCGCGCCGCGGTGCGGGCGGCGAAGGCGTCGACCGCGTCGGCGAGCGCGGCGATGGTGGCGTTCGGATCGGCGCGCGGCGGGTCCTCGAGCGCCCCGCCGCGCCACAGCACCTCCGAGACCCACGTGCCGAGCGAGTCGAGCAGGACGGTCTCGCCCGAGAGCACGTCGTCGAGCGCGGTGAGCGGGTCGTGCGACTCGACGGTGCGCCACTCGGGCGGGCGCCGTGCGCGGTGCGCCGCCACGCGCGCCTGGAGCTCGGGATCGGTCACGGTGAGCGGGGCGAGGTAGGCGACCGGGGCGCCGCTGGCGAGGGCGAGCCGCTCGGCCACCGCGCTCTTGCCCGAGCGGCGCGCGCCGAGGACGACGGTCAGGCTCACGCGCGCCTCCCGGCCACGAGGGCGAGCGCGACGGCCAGCAGCCAGCCGATGCAGGCCGACAGCCGCGCGGCATGGCGGATGGCGGCGGTGTCCGGCGGGCGCCCGTCGCCGAGGTGCGGGCGGTGCTCCAGGGCGTCGCCGTAGCGGTTGGCGCCGCCCAGGCGGACGCCGAGGGCGCCGGCGAAGGCGGCCTCGACCTGCCCGCCGTTGGGGCTGGGGTGGCGATGGCCGTCGCGCCGCCAGGCGGCCGCTGCGGCGCGGGCGTTCGCGCCGGCCAGCGGCGCGGCGACCACGGTGGCCGCCGCCGTGAGCCGGGCGACGGGCCAGTTGAGCGCGTCGTCGAGCCGCGCCGCGGCCCAGCCGAAGGCCCGGTAGCGCTCGTTGCGATAGCCGACCATGGCGTCGAGCGTGTTGGCCGCCCGGTAGGCGACGGCGCCCGGCGCCCCGGCCACCGCGGTCCACAGCAGCGGGCCGCCGACGGCGTCGGCGGTGTTCTCGGCCAGCGACTCGACGGTGGCGCGCGCCAGCTCGGCGGGGCCGAGCCCGTCGGGGCGCCGCGCGACGAGCGAGGGGGCCAGGGCGCGGGCCTCGTCGAGGCGCCCGGCGTCAAGCAGCTCGGCCATGCGCAGGGCGGTGCGCCGCAGCGTGCGCCCGCCGAGCGTGACGGCCAGGCAGGCCGCCGCCGGCGCCGCGCGGCGCCCGATCCGGCGCTGCAGCGCGACGGCCAGCGCGGTGGGCAGCGCGACCGCCGCGGCTGCGTACGCGGTCCCGGCCGCGCGCGACGGGCGATAGACCACGCGCTCGGCCGCCGCGGCCGCGGCGCCGAAGCCGGCCACCGGGTGCAGGCGCGCGGGGTCGCCGAGCGCCTCGTCGAGGGCGACGCCCGCGAGCAGCGCGACCCCCGCGCTACGGCCCATCGACGCCGGCCTCGGCGAAGGTCGCCATCTCGCGGTGCAGCCGGCCGGCCTGCTCGATCAGCGGCAGCGCGAGCGCGGCGCCGCTGGCCTCGCCCAGGCGCAGGCGCAGGTCGAGCAGCGGCTCGAGCCCGAGCTCGGCGAGCACGAGCGCGTGGGCGGACTCGGCCGAGCGGTGGCCGGCGAACAGCCACTCGCGGCACGTCGGGCGCAGGCGCACGGCGGCGAGGGCGGCGACGCCGACGGCGAGGCCATCGAGGATCACCGGCGTGCGCGCGGCGTGGGCGGCGTGGATCGCGCCGACCAGTGCCGCGAGCTCGAGGCCGCCGAGCTCGCGCAGGGCGTCGGCGGCGTCGCCCGGAGCGCAGCCGCTCCCCGGAGCGGCCGGCTCCGCGTGATCGGCCCGCTCCGCGTGGTCCCGCGCGCCGGCACTCCGCTCCGCGCCGGCGCTCGCCGCACGGGCCAGCGCGGCGGCGACGGTCTGCGTCTTGCGCTGCACCCCCTGCGCGTCGAGGCCGGTGCCGCGCCCGACCACCTCGGGCGGGCGCGCGCCGGTCAGCGCGCACAGCAGCGCGGCGGCCGTCGCGGTGTTGCCGATCCCGATCTCGCCGAGGACCAGGCAGTCGGCGGCGCTGTCCGACAGCAGCGCGCGCGCCAGCTCGGCGCCGGCGGCGAGCGCGGCGTCGCGCTGGCCCGCGGTCATGGCGGGGCCGGCGACGAAGTCCGCCGTCCCCGCCGCGCAGCGGCGATCGACGCAGCCGACCGGGGTCGAGCCGCGCAGCCCCACGTCGGCGACGACCAGCGTCTCCTCGCGCGCGCGCGCGAGGACGCCGATGGCCGTCTCACCGCGCGCGGCCGCCGCGGCGACCTGTCCCGAGACGGCGCCGTCGAACAGGCTCGTCCCGCGGGCGGCGTGGCCGTGGTCGGCGGCGAAGACCAGGTGGGCGGCGCGCAGGGGCGCCGGCGGCGGGGCGCCGGTTGTGGCGCTCCAGCGCTCGACGACGTCCTCCAGCGCTCCGAGGCTCCCGGCCGGCTTGACCAGCAGGTCGGCGCGGTCGCGCGCGGCGATGCGGGCCGCGGCGTCGGGCGTGGGCGCGTCCGTGGGCGGCGCGTCGCCGGCCGGCCAGCGCTCGTCGTAGACGACCTCGGCCAGCGGACGGCGCCGGGCCCAGCCGGCGCGCTCGAGGCCCGGACGCAGCGGGCGCTCGTCGGGCCAGCCGACGCACAGCCACGCCACGGGCTCCACCGCGTCGGGGATGCCCAGCACGGCGCGCAGCTCGTCGGGCCGGTAGAAGCTGACCCATCCGACCCCGAGGCCCTCGGCGCGCGCGGTGAGCCACAGGTTCTGGATCGCGCAGGCGGTCGAGTAGACGTCGGTCGCGGGGATGGTCGCGCGGCCCAGGACCTCGGTCCCTGCCGGCGGCGCCACGCAGCACACGCACACCCCGACCGGTGCCTCGAGCACGCCTTCGACCTTCTGATCCAGGAAGGCCCGGGCGCGCGCTCCGAAGCGCGGCGCCTGACGCGCGCGCTCGCGCTCGGCCAGGGCGCGCACGCGCGCGCGGGTCTGCGTCGCGCGCACCACGACGAAGCGCCAGGGCTGCGACAGCCCGACCGACGGAGCGCGGTGGGCGGCCGCGAGGACGCGTTCGAGCAGCTCGTCGTCCACCGGGTCGGGGCGGAAGCGGCGCACGTCGCGGCGCCCGTCGATGACGGTGGCCAGCGCGGCCCGGGCGGCGTCGTCGAGCCGCCAGCCGCGCGGGTCGGCCGCGCGATCGGCCGCGCGTGAGGGGTCGAGCTCGGGGCCCAGCAGCGGGCGCCTCACGCCATCCGTCCCCGCGCGGCCACCGTGCGCCGGTGGATGCGGGCGCCCGAGAGCACCGCGCCATGGACCGCGTGCGCGATCGCCGCTCCGATGGCCGTGGCCGGCCCCGCGAAGGCGACCTCCCCACCGGGGGGCGTCGCGACGCAGATCGCGTCGGTGGCCGTGCCCGTCGCCGGGCCGTGATGGTTGAGGGCGCGCACTCCCGCGTCGGCCAGGGCCTGGGCCTTGGCCTCGGTCGCCGTCTGGACGGCGGCGACGAGCGCGGCGTCGCTCAGCGCCCGGCGCACGACGATGAAGACGTTGATGGTGCCCACGCGCGGCAGCGGGCGCGGGCGCCGGCCCGCCGCGGCCAGCGGCTGACCGATGCCGACCGTGGCCACGGCGCTCGCCGGGCCCCGGTCGCGGCGCACCCCGGCGCGCACGTCGGCGGCGGTGAGCATCCCGATGACCTCGCTCGGGTCCAGGCCGTTGGCGCGCGCGACCTCGGTGAGGTGCGCCTCGGGATCGGTGCGCGCGTAGTCGTGGGGGACCTGGAGGTTGAGCCAGTGGCGAGCGCTGGTCAGCCCGCCGCCGAGGACCGCGCTCGACAGGCAGCGATGCGCGGCGGGCAGGGTCGCGAGGACGGCGTGGTCGGGCCACGCGAGCCTCATGGCGCGGCCTCGTCGAAGTACAGCAGCGCGTTGACGGCCGCGGCCGCCACGGCCGAGCCGCCCTTCTCGCCGCGGTTGGCCACGCAGGGAAGGCCCGAGGCCGCCAGCGCCGCCTTCGCCTCGGCGGCGCCGACGAAGCCGACCGGCAGCCCGACGATCAGCGCGGGGTCGCGCGGCGGGCGCGCGAGCAGCTCGAACAGCGCGGTCGGGGCGTTGCCCACGACCCACACCGCGCCGGGGCCGGTCTCCTGGACCGCGAGGCGCATGGCCGCGGCCGTGCGGGTGATGCCCTCGCTCGCCGCCAGCTGCGCCGCGCGCGGATCGAGGAGCGGGACCGTCGCCTCGCGGCGCGTGATCCCGCCGGCGACCATGCGCGTGTCGCACACGAGCGGCGCGCCGGCCAGCAGCGCCTCGTGCCCCGCGCGCAACGCCCCCTCGTCGGTCACCAGCGTGTCGGCGTACTCGAGGTCGGCCGAGGCGTGCACCACACGCTCGGTCACCGCGCGCGTGAGGGCCGGCAGATGCGACAGGTCCACGCGCGCGCGCAGGATCCGGTAGCTCTCGGCCTCGATGGGGTGCACCGCCTGGCTCATGCGGCTTGCTCGACGAAGGCGTCGGCGGGGCAGATCTCCATGCACTCGCCGCACCCCGTGCAGCGGTCGGCGAGCGTGACGAGCGGGGCTTCGCCGCGCAGCAGCCAGCCGCCCGGCGCTGGGCGCAGCGCGCGCTCGGGGCACGTCGCCAGGCAGGCTCCGCACCCCTTGCAGGCGTCGGTGGCGACGAAGATGCTCACGCGGCCCCCGCGAGGGCGCAGGTCGCGCGCGCCGAGCGGCGCTTGGGCACGAGCAGGGCGCCGCCGGCGCTGAGCAGCGCCGCCGCCTCGGCCACGCTCGGCGTGCCCACGTGCCCCTCGACGACGTCCGAGGGCGTGGGCACCTCGACATCGCGCAGCGTCGTCGCCGGGTGGGTCACGAGCGGCCAGCCATGGTGGCGCGCCGCGGCGACCATGCCGGGCTCGCCGGCGCGCCGGTCGACGGTGGCGAGCGCGCGCACCGCGCCGGGCGCGGCCCCGGCCTCTTCGAGGACCGCGCCGATGAGCTCGAGCAGCTCCTCCGCCGGGCAGCCCAGGCTGCAGCCGGCGCCGACGACGAGGCCGGTCATGGCCGCGTCCCCGAGACCACGACCACCGGGTTCTCGGCCGCGAGCCGGTGCCCGCCGGCGAGCGGGCGCAGACGGCTGGCCTGCAGCATGGTCGCCTCGGCGTCGAGCCCCGCCGCCTGCAGCCGCTGCAGCGCCGGGCCGGCGCGCTCGACGATGGCCAGCGTCACCACCACCGCACGGCGGGCGCGCGCGCAGCAGCGCTCGAGGATCGCGTCGAGGTCGGCGCCGCCGCCGCCGACGAAGACCGCGTCGGGATCGGGGAGGGTGGCCAGGACGCTCGGCGCCTCGCCGCGCACCACCTGCAGCGGCACGTCGTGGGCGGCCGCGTTGCGCCGCGCGAGGGCGATCGCGTCGCCGTCGCGGTCGATCCCGATGGCGGCGGCCCCCAGGCGCGCGCACTCGATGGCCACCGACCCGCTCCCGCAGCCGACGTCCCACACGAGGTCGCCCGTGCCGGGGCCGAGCCGCGCGAGCGCGAGCGCGCGCACCTCGGCCTTGGTCACCATCCCCGCGCGGTGCGCGAAGGCGTCGTCGGGCAGGGCCCACCCGGGCGGCGTGCGCGGCGGCCAGACCCGCGCGCGCCCGTTGCCGGCGCTCGCCGGATCGAGGACGAGCAGGACGTTGGGCTCGGCGAAGGTCGCCCGCGCGATCTCCTCCGGCGTGCCGCGCACCACGCGCTCGTCGTCCTCACCCAGGCGCTCGGCCACCGCGAGCTCGCGCCCGCTGCCGCCCAGGCGCTGCGCATACCACGCGGGCGGCGCGGCGGGCGCGGTGAGGATCGCGACCTTCGGGTGGCGCAGGGCGGCTGCCAGCGCGGCGCGCGGATCGCGCCCATGGCCGCTGACCACGAGCGCGTCGTCCCATGCGAGCCCGAGACGGGCGAAGGCGACCGCCACCGACGAGGGCGCGGGGCGCACGTCGAGCGCCTCGGGGCCGACGCGCGCCGCCAGCGCCCGCACGATGCCGTAGAAGCCCGGGTCGCCGCTGGCCAGCACGCACGCGTCGCCGGCATGGGCCGCGAGCGCGTCGAGCGCCGGCTCCAGCGCGCCGGTGAGCGCGACCTGCTCGGCGCCGGCGGGCGCCAGCGCCTCGAGGTGGCGCCTTCCGCCGGCGACGAGCGTCGCGCGCGCGAGCAGCTCGGCGCTCTCGGCCGGGAGGGCGCCGCCGTCGACGCCGAGCACGGCGATCACGCGAGCGCCTCCGCGGCCACGCGGTCGCGCGCGCCGGGGCTCGCGCCCACGACGTGCGCGCCCTCGAAGTCGACCATGATCGCGTCGACGGCGATCCGGTCCTTGACGTAGGTCGCCAGGTTGGCGGCCACCTTCGCGCACAGCAGGTCGGGGGCCCGGGCGACGCCCGCCGCCTCCCACAGCTCGTAGGCGTGGCGGGCGCTGTTGGCCTCGCTCACGGCCGCCACCACCTCGTCGCCGCCGCCCGCCTCGGCGGTCAGCGCGGACAGGAACTGCGGGTCGACCTTCGACCGCGTCCAGTGCGTCATCAGCACCCCGGCGCCGAGCTTGGACAGCTTGCCGACCATGCCGACGAAGAGGCAGCGCTCGAACTCGAGGGCCACGGCGCGCTTGAGCGCGTAGCCGGTGAAGTCGCCGACCTCGACGAAGCAGACCTCGGGCAGCGCTGGCGCCAGCCGGCGCGCGGCGCGCTCGCTGCGCCCGCCGGTGGTGAGCACGAGCGTGCGCTCGCCCTGCGCGTCCATGACGTCGATCGCCTGCCCGACGCTCGCGCGCCAGGCCGCGGTCGAGAAGGGGCGGACGATCCCGGTCGTGCCGAGGATCGAGATGCCGCCGACGATGCCCAGGCGCGGGTTCGAGGTGCGGCGGGCCATCTTCTCGCCGCCGGGCACGCTGACCTCGACCACGATGCCCACCGAGCCCGTGTCGAAGACCTCGGCGACGGCGGCGGCGATCTGCGCCCGCGGCCCGGCGTTGATGGCGGGACCGCCGACCTCCAGGCCGAGCCCGGGCTTGGTGACGGTGCCGACGCCGGGGCCGCCGCGCAGGTCGAGCCCCGGTGCGTCGCGCAGGGTCACGCGCGCCGTGAGATGGGCGCCGTGGGTGACGTCGGGGTCGTCGCCGGCGTCCTTGACCACCACGGCGATGGCGCCGTCGCCGTCGGCCTCGCAGAGCTCGACGGGGAACGACGGGCGCTGATCCGAGCGCGGGAGCGGGACCTCGACCTCGGCCGGAGCGTCGCCGTCGCGCAGCAGCAGGCAGGCCGCCTTGGTCGCGGCCGTCGCGCACGTGCCGGTCGTCCAGCCGCGGCGCAGCTTGCTGTTGGCTACGCGCCGCGCGCTGGCCGGGAGGTTGGGCTCGCGGAGCTCAGCCGGCTCCATGGCCCGCCTTCGGGCGATAGCGGTCGGGGCGCCCGAGCGGGCGGTAGCGGTGGCCGTACCCGGGGTCGTAGACGTGCGAGCGGCCGGCGATCGCCTCGTCGTCGAGCGCGGGGCCGACGATCACGAGCGCCTGCGTGGTGATCTTCGCGCCGCGGATGCTCGCCGCGAGGTCGCTCAGCGCGCAGCGCAGGACGACCTCGTCGGGCCAGGTCGCCCGGTAGACGACGGCGCACGGCGTGCCGGGCGCGTAGCCGCCCTCGATCAGCTCGGCCTGCAGCTCGCGCGGACGGCGGACCGAGAGGAAGAGCGCCATCGTCGTGCCGTGGCGGGCGAGCTCGACGAGCTGCTCGTTGGGGGGCATCGAGGTGCGGGTCGCCCGGCGCGTGAGGATCAGCGTCTGCGAGACGTCGGGCACCGTGAGCTCCTGCCCGAGGGCCGCCGCGGCACCCGCCAGCGAGCTGACGCCGGGGACGATGTCGTAGCTCAGCCCGAGCCGGCGGCAGGCGTCGATCTGCTCGTGCAGGGCGCCGTAGAGCGTCGGATCGCCGGAGTGCACGCGGGCCACGCGCAGGCCGTCGCGCGCGGCGCGCGCGTAGATCGCCACCACGTCGTCATGGGTGCGGTCGTCGGAGGCCACCAGCTCGGCGCCTGGGCGGGCGTGCTCGAGGATCGCCTCGTCGACCAGGCTGCGGGCCCACATCACGACGTCCGCCGCGCCCAGGGCGCGGACCGCGCGCAGCGTGAGCAGGTCGGGCGCGCCGGGCCCGGCGCCGACGAAGCTCACGTGGCCGGTCATCGTGCGACCTCCCCCCGCGGCGCGAGCGCGTGCGCCTGCCTTCGCCGGCGCAGCGGCTCGGCGACGCGCACCAGGTCGGGGCGCACGCCGAGCAGCGCGCGCACGATGAGCGCGGTGATGACGCCCTCGATCACCGCGATGACGGCGTAGGCCCCGAGCGTGCTGGCGGCCAGCGCGCGCAGGTCGATCGGCACCACCGCGCCGAGGGCGAACATGGCCACGAAGATCCCGGCGGCCAGTACGACGTCGACCGCCGCAGCCAGACCGCAGGCCGCGGACAGCCCGCTGACCGTGGTCGGCAGCAGCCTTCGCAGCGCCAGCAGCAGCGGGTAGCCGACGAAGGCCGGGACCAGCGCGAGGTCGACGATGTTCAGCCCGAGCGTCGTCACGCCGCCGTCGCCCAGGGCGAGGGCCTGCACCGCGCAGACGACGGCGATGGTGATGGCCCCCAGCCACGGGCCGAGCAGGGCCACGGCGAGGGTCCCGCCGAGCAGGTGGCCCTGGGTGCCGACGGTGATCGGGAACATCGGCGCGTCGCCGACGAGGAAGAAGGCGCCCGCAAGCCCGGCGATGGGCAGGGCGCGCTCGCGCCCCTCGGCCCCGGCGCGGCGCACGCACACCGCCAGCCCGGTGGCGGCCACCACGCCGCCGAGCGCGGCGGCCTCGCCGCTGAGGAAGCCGTCAGGGATGTGCACCGACGGCCTCCGTCGAGAGGGCGGGGACGGTGAGGTCCAGCGCGGCCACGGCGCCGACCACGAAGGTCACCGGCGGCGGCAGCGGCGCGGGCAGCGCCGCGAGCGTGCCGCGCAGGACCCGCTGGGACTCCCGGCTCGCGGCGCTGATGGCGGCGATCGGCGTGTCGGGGGACAGGCCGCCGTCCATGAGCTTCGCGGCGATCCGGCGGATGCGCCCGCGGCCGGTGAGGATCACGAGCGTCCCGCCCAGGCGCGCGAGCGCCTCCCAGTCGGGCGGCGC
Source organism: Paraconexibacteraceae bacterium (assembly GCA_963757775.1). Lineage (GTDB taxonomy): Bacteria > Actinomycetota > Thermoleophilia > Solirubrobacterales > Solirubrobacteraceae > JAOPZW01. The sequence continues at coordinate 51,070 of CAVWSH010000005.1, forward strand.
GGCGTGCTCGGGGTCGTCGTTGCCGTCGACCACGGTGAGCGTGACGCTCAGCTGGCGCAGCATCAGGGGGATCCCGGCCGCCGCGGGCGCCGCCAGGGCGGCGGAGACGCCGGGGACGACGCGCACGCAGACGCCGGCCTCCCGCAGCGCAGCGGCCTCCTCGCCGCCGCGCGAGGCGACGAACGGGTCGCCGCTCTTCAGGCGCACCACCGCCTCGTGGCGTCGGCCGAGGTCGACGAGCAGCGCGTTGACCTCGGCCTGGGGCAGGGCGCGCTGCCCGGGGGCCAGGCCGACGCAGTGGCGCTCCGCGCCCGCCGGCGCCAGCGCGACGACCTCGTCGAGCGACGGGCGGTCGTAGACCACGACGTCGGCGCGGGCGAGCGCGTCGCGCGCCGCGCCGGTGAGCAGCGCGGGATCCCCGGGGCCGGCGCCAACGAGCGTGACGGTCACGCCGGCACCCCCGCGCCGCGCTCGGCGACCAGCCACGGGCCAGCGACGCGGCCGCTGTCGCCGGCCACGACGAGCAGCGAGCGCATCGTCACGGTCTCGGGGTCGAGCGTCGCCAGCGTCGCGCGCTCCACGCGCTGGGCGGGTCGTGCGGCGTCGGTGACCACCGCGACCGTGGTGTCGTCTCCGCGATGCTCGCGCAGGACCTCGAGCACGCGCTCGAGCTGCCAGGTCCGCGTGCGCGAGCGCGGGTTGTAGAGGGCCAGGGCGAGCCCGGCGGCGGCGACGCCCGCCAGGCGCCGCTCGACCACCTCCCACGCCACGTGCAGGTCCGAGAGCGAGAGCGCGGCGAAGTCGTCGCCCAGCGGAGCGCCGAGCAGCGCCGCGGCGGCCAGCGCCGCGGTCACGCCCGGGACGACCTCGATCGCGGGCCGCTCGTCCTCGGCCAGCTCGGCGGCTCGCGCCAGCGTGCGCGCCGCCATCCCGTGGACGCCCGCGTCGCCGCTGGACACGAGGGCCACCCGCGCACCGGCGCCGGCGCGGCGCAGGGCCTCGTCGGCGCGCGCGGCCTCCTCGCCCATCGCGCCCCGGATGACCTCCTGCGCGCCGAGCAGGTCCGCGCACTGCTCCACGTAGGGCCCGTAGCCGATCACGACCTCGGCTTCCCGGACGGCGGCCGCCGCCGCCGCGGTGCGGTGCGCAGGGCCGCCCGGTCCCAGGCCGACGATGTCCAGACGCCCGGTCATGCGCTCAGCGGGTTGAAGCCGGCGGGCAGCTCGAGGCGGTGCGCGCGCATGAAGCCCTCGTCGGACAGGACCTCGCGCGTCGCCCCGTCGGCCACGATCACCCCGCGGTCGAGGACGACCGCGCGCGGGCACAGCTCGAGCGCATAGGGCAGGTCGTGGGTGACGACGAGGGTCGTGATGCGCAGCGAGACGAGCACGTCGGCCAGCTCCCGGCGCGCCGCGGGATCCATGGCCGAGGAGGGCTCGTCGAGGATGAGCACGTCGGGCTCCATGGCCAGCACGCCGGCGACGGCCGCGCGGCGGCGCTGCCCCGCCGACAGCTGGTGCGGGGCGCGGTCCGCCTCGTCCTGCAGCCCGACGCGCTCCAGCGCGGCGTCGACGCGCTCGCGCAGCGCGTCGCCGCGCAGGCCCAGGTTGGCGGGGCCGAAGGCGACGTCGGCGCGCACGCTGGGCATGAAGAGCTGGTCGTCGGAGTCCTGGAAGACGATGCCCACGCGGCGGCGGACCTCGGCGCGCGTGCGCGCGCCGAGCTCGAGGCCGCCGACCGTGATCGTCCCCTCGCCCCCCTCGAGCATCCCGTTGAGCTGGAGCACGAGCGTCGTCTTGCCGGCGCCGTTGGGGCCGAGCACGGCGACCCGCTCGCCCACGGCCACCTCGAGGTCGACGCCCGCGAGCGCCGGGCTGCCGTCGGGATAGGCGAAGCGCAGCCCGCGCACGTCGAGGGCCGGCGGCGTCCCCGCGGGCACCTCGACCGCCGGCGCGGGACGCAGCCCGGGGCGGCGCGGCGCGAGCTCGATGGGCGCCAGCGGAGCGCGCGTCGCCCGCCGGGTGCGTCGCTTGCCGCGCGCCGGGGCGTCGCCGTGGGGGGTCAGCGAGATCGGCAGCCCGACCTTGTCCTCGTAGGACGGCAGGCGCACGCGGTAGGTGCACAGGTCGCAGTTCATGCGCACGTCGCCGACGACGGCCTCGCGGTGGCGCTCGAGCACCAGCCGCGCCAGGCGCGGGTCGGGGCCCAAGTGGACGGCGGCGCGGACGTCCACCTCGGGGTGCTCGACCGCCCAGTCCTGCGCCTGGCGGTAGAGGCGCGGCACCAGCACGCCGGTGAAGAGCAGCAGCGGCGCGACGACGATCGTGCGCGCGCCCAGTAGGCGGCAGCGCTCCAGCGCGCCGGGCACGTCGGGCCGGGCGACCGAGACGAAGGCCGGCTCGACGGTGCCGAGGCCGCGCCCGTCGGCCAGCAGGCGCCCGAACTTGAAGAGGTCGCCGCAGGCGTCGGGGTCGCTCGAGCCGCGGCCCACCAGCACGACGCCGACCCCGGACGGGTCGTCCTCGCCGATGGCCGCGCGGATGCGGTCCTCGACCACGGCCAGCACGACGGGGTCGATGCCGAGGTCGCGGCCCATGCGGAAGCGCACGCCGGGGTGGCGCTGGCGCGCCCGGGCCAGCGTCGCCGGCCCGTCGTTCTTGAGGTGCCCGGCGGCGAGCAGCACGAGCGGGACCGAGACGATGTCGGTCCGGCCGCTCTCCACGAGGCGGTCGATGGCGAGATCGGCGAGCGGCTCGGCCATCTCGATGAAGCCGAAGTCGACGGGCAGCTCCCCGGCGGCCTCGCGGATCGTCCGCGACAGCGCCCAGAACTCCTCGACGCCGTCGGCGTCGCGGCTGCCGTGGCCGACGACGAGCAGCGCCGGCGGCTCGTCGACGTCGAGGTGCTCGTGCGGCGCGACGGTGCGCAGGTCGGTCACGCGAGCCCCCGCACGGCGATGGTCGCCGCCACCGCGACCGCCGGCAGCGCGAGCGCCGCGGCCCAGGCCAGCGGGCGCGCCGGCGCCTCGAGGCCCGTGGCCGGCATGCGCCCGTCGTAGCCGCGCGCGAGCATGGCGGCGTGCACGCGCTCGCCGCGCTGCAGGCAGCGCACGGCCAGCGCGCCCGCGCAGCGCGCCGCGGTGCGCGCCTGCCACAGCCAGCGCGGGTCGTCGCCGCGGGCGATGCGCGCGTTGCGCAGGCGCCCGAGCTCGTCGAGCACGAGCTGCAGGTAGCGCAGGGCGAAGCCGCCGATGGCGGTGAGCTGGCGCGGCGCGCGCATGCGCTCGAGCCCGGCCACGATCTCCGGCACCGGGGTCGTGGCGGCCAGCACGCCGGTGGCGAGCACGGCGAGGGTGGCCTTGGCCGCGATGCCGCCGGCGGCCCACAGCCCGTCGCGCGCGACCCCGACGCCCAGCACGTCGACCTGCGGGCCCTGCGCCACGAAGGGCAGCACGAGCACGAAGACCACGAAGGGGATCTCGACCACCAGCCGGCGCGCGAGCAGCGCGGGCGGCGTGCGCGAGGCGACGACCACCACCGCCAGCAGGGCGGCGTCGATCGCATACGGCCAGGCGTGGCGGTAGGGGACGAGCGCGACCGCGACGACGAAGGCCAGCAGCGCCGCGACCTTGCACTGCGGCGCGAGCCGGTGGACCGCGGTCTCGACGGGCCCGACCGTCTCCGCGCCGTGGGCGGCCGCGGTCACAGCTTCTCCCCGCGGCGGCCGCTGCGCCGCGCGGGCACGATGACCGTCGACATGTACGGGCCGCTGCCCGTCCGCTGGCCGGCGCGCGCGATCTCCTCGCCCGCGAGCCCGAGCTGCTCGCCGTAGACGCTGTCGTCCAGACGGCCCGCGTCGCGCACGGCGTCGAGCACATCGGGCAGATGGCGTCCGCCCTTGTAGACGACGACGGTGTCGCCGCTGCCCAGCGCGCCGCGCAGGCGGCCGTCGCCGGCCGTGTAGGGGAAGAGCGTCAGCGGCTCGGAACCCTCGGCCAGCACCGTGCCCGAGCGGGCGGCGAGATCCTGCATGGCGGTGATCCCGGGCACCGTGCGCACCTCGACGCCCGCGACCAGCTCGCGGACGGTGTGCGCGACGTAGGTGAAGGTCGAGTACAGGTTGGGGTCGCCGATGGTGGCGAAGACCGCCGTGGCGCCGGTGCGCAGCACCGCGGCGATCGCCTCGCCGGCGGCGTTCCAGCTGCGCGCCCGCGCGCCGTCGTCGCCCATGGCGAAGCGCACCCGCTCGATCCGCTCGGCGGGGACGTGCTCGGCGACGATCACCTCGGCGCGTCCTGCGACCCCGAGGCGGGCGCCGGTCTCGGGCACGAAGACCCGGTCGGCCTCCTTCAGGGTGCGCAGCGCCTTGAGGGTGAGGTGCTCGGGGTCCCCGGGCCCGACGCCGACCCCGATCAGCAGGCCGGGGCTCACGCGACCACCTCTTCGCGGCGCCGCATGCCCGCCGCCGCGGCCGCGACCAGGCGGGCGGCGACGCCCGGCGTGGCCGCCCAGTGCGTGTGCAGGTAGCTGGCGTGGACGGCGCCGACGACATGGCCTTCGGCGCGCTCGACGCCGCGGGCGCGCAGCGTCCACGCCGGGGCCTGCGCATCGGCCGCGGGCTCGACGCGCGAGTAGTGGAACTCGTGGCCGCGCACCTGCGTGCCCGCCGGCCACACGGGATGGTCGGCGGCCGCGGTCGCCTCGCGGTAGCCGAGGCCCAGGCTCGTCGTCATGTGGCCCGCGACGGGCACGACGTCGCACATGGGGCGGCCGTCGAGCTGGCGCGCGAGATACAGCAGCCCGCCGCACTCGGCGACGATCGGCCGCCCGCGCGCGGCGAAGGCGGCGATCTCGGCGCGCAGCGCCCAGTTGGCCGACAGCTCCTCGCCGTAGGCCTCGGGGAAGCCGCCGGCGAGCACGAGGGCGCCGGTGCGCGGCGCCAGCGCCTCGTCGGCCAGCGGATCGAGGTCGACGAGCTCCGCCCCGGCGGCGCGCAGCAGCTCGAGGTTCTCCTCGTAGTGGAAGGAGAAGGCGGGCCCGCGCGCGACCGCGATCCGCGCGGGGACGGGATCCGCGCCGGGGTCCGGCTGCCACGTGGCTCCCGGTTCGTCGGGCGCGCCACGCGCCAGGCGCAGCAGCGCGTCGAGGTCGCAGCTGGCCTCGATCGCGGCCCCGAGCCTGCCCAGGGTCGCTCGCGCGCGCGCCTCGCGCTCGGCCACCGGCACGAGGCCGAGGTGGCGCTCGGGCGCGGTCAGGGCGTCGTCGCGGCGCAGGACGCCGAGCACCGGCACGCCGAGCGGCTCGATGGCCTCGCGCAGGAGCAGGGCATGGCCCTCGCTGCCGACGCGGTTGAGGATCACGCCGGCGACGTTCACCTGCGGGTCGTAGCCGGCGTAGCCGTGGACGATGGCCGCGGCCGAGCGCGCGAGGGCGGCCGCGTCGAGGACGAGGACGACCGGCGCGCGCAGGAGCTTGGCCACGTGGGCGGTGGAGGCCAGCTCGCCGCGGCCCGACGCGCCGTCGTAGAGGCCCATGACGCCCTCTACGACGGCGATGTCGGCCCCGGCGCTGCCGTGACGAAAGAGTGGGGCGATGCGCTCGGGCCCGGAGAGGAAGGCGTCGAGGTTGCGTCCGGGGCGCCCGCTGGCCAGCGCGTGGTAGCTGGGATCGATGAAGTCCGGGCCTACCTTGAAGCCCGTCGCGCGCAGGCCGCGCGCGGCGAGCGCCGCCAGCAGCCCGGTGGCGACCGTGGTCTTCCCGGCGCCCGAGCTCGTCCCGCCGATGACGAGCCGCGCGATCACGCGGCGGCCTCCAGACGCTCGGCGCCGTGCAGCGGCCACGTGGCCGGGCGGACCGGGGCACCGGCGCTGTGCGCCTCGGTCATGCGCTCGCCCCCCGACGGGGCGACCCCGCGGCCCCAGCGCAGGGCGGGGACCGCGCCGGTGTCGTGCGTGCCGTCGAACGGGTCCGTGCCGTGGTCGGGGCAGACGGCGAGCGTCCCGCCGGCGCGCGCCACCGCATCGCTCAGCGGTGTCAGCAGGGCGGCGTCGAGCGCCTCGAGCGCCTGCGCCTTGGCGACGGGGTCCCGGCGATGGGCGGCCTCGTCGGGCGCGCCCACGTGGACCACCACGCGCCGGGCGCCGCGCTCGATCGCGTCGACCGCGGCGCGGGCCTTGGCCCGCAGGTCGGTGTCGACGTCGCCCGTGGCGCCGGGAGGGACGACGAGCGCCGCGCCGAGCAGGCGCGCGCAGCCCGCGGCCGCGCCGCGCGCGGCGACCACGACCGTGGTGTCGTCGAGCGCACGGGGGAGGCGGGCGCCGTCGGCCCAGACGCGCACGCCGGCGCCGCGGGCCGGCGCCGCCCCCTCCGCAGCGAAGAGGACGAGGCGATGACCATGGGTCCACGTCCCGCCCAGCGCCGCGGCGATCAGGCGCGCCAGGCCCGCGCTCCCCCGCGAGCCGTCCGCGCGCAGGACGTCGGCGCGCCACGGGACCAGGTCCTTCGGCACCGCCACGCCGTAGCCGGCGGCGTCGATCCACCCGCGCCCGAGCGCCCGCGCCGGCGGGTGGCCGAGCAGCGCGGGGACGCCCGCCTCGCTGCCCGCGGGGACGCCGGCCGGCGTGACCGCCACGCGCGCGACCTCGCCCGTCGCGGCCAGCGCGTCGAGCACCGGGGTGCGCGCCGCGGCCAGCGCGGTCGGCGCGCCGGGGCGCAGCGGCTGCGCGGCTCCGTCGGGGATGACGAGGACCGCTACCACTCGATCCCCTGCTGGGCGCGGATGCCCTCGTCCATCGGATGCTTGACCTTGACCACCTCGCTGACGAGGTCGGCGGCCTCGATCAGCTTGGGCGTCGCGTCGCGCCCGGTGACGACGACGTGCTGGAAGCCCGGGCGGTCGCGCAGGGTGCAGACGACCTCGTCCTCGTCGAGCCAGCCGAACTTCACGGGGTAGGTGAGCTCGTCGAGGAGCAGGAACTCGTAGCGCTCGTCGGCGATCCGGCGGCTGACCTCGGCCCAGCCCTCCCGTGCGCGGTCGGCCGACTCCTCGAGGTCCTTGCTGATCCACGTCCAGCCGTCGCCCATCTTCTCCCAGTCGATCCCGCCCAGCTCGCGCGCGGCCTTGTGCTCGCCGACCTTCCACTTGCCCGACTTGACGAACTGGAAGACCCCGCAGCGATAGCCGCGCGCCCACGAGCGCATGAGCATCCCGAAGGCGCTCGTCGACTTGCCCTTGCCGTGGCCGGTGAGGACGATGAGCAGCGGGCGGTCGCGCGGCTTGCGGCGCTGGGGATCGGCGCTGCCGACGTCGTCGGCGATGTCGGTCATGCGGCCCTCCTGGGGGCGGTCGGGTGCAGGGCGGCGAGCGGCAGCAGCTGCGCGCCGGCCGCCCGGGCGAGCTCGGCGGCGAGGCCGAGGCGCACGCGGCCCTCCTCCCCGTCGAAGACCACGACGCCGTCGGCCACGCGGGCCAGCTCGGCCGCGGCCGCGCGCGCGGCGTCGAGGCCGCCGTCGCCGCTGGCGCGCCCGTCCGTCACGGCGAGCACGAGGGCGCGGCGCTCGGGGTCGCGCCGGCGCTCGAGGGTCACGAGCTCGGCCGCGCGGTGCAGCCCGGCGGCCAGCGGCGTCGCGCCGCCGGTGGCGAGCGCGCCCAGCACGGCGGCCGCGCGCTCGACGCTGCCGGTGGGCGGCAGGACGACGTGCGCGGCGGCGCCGCGGAAGGTGACCAGCGCGACGCGGTCGCGGCGGCGATAGGCGTCGAGGAGCAGCCCGAGGATCGCGCCCTTGACCGCGGCCATGCGCCGGCGCGCGCCCATCGAGCCGCTGGCGTCGACGCAGAAGACCACGAGGTTGCCTTCGCGCCCGGCGCGGACGTGCTCGCGCAGGTCCGCGGGCGCGAGCGGCGGGCCGCCGGCCACCGCGCGGCGCCCCGCCGCGGCGCGCAGGCTGGCGGCCAGGGCGAGGTCGGTGACCGCGCCGGTCGGCTCGCGGCTGTCGACGGGCTGGCCCTCGGCGCCGGTGGAGCGGCTGCGCCGCCCGGCGGCTCCGTGGCCGAGGCCGGCGAGGCTGAGCGACGGAGCGCGGGCGGGCGCGCCCGGGGCGTCCACGCGCTCGGGCGCGGGCGCGTGGGGGTGGGGCGCGGCGTCGGCCGCGGCGCGCAGGCCCCGCGGCTCGCCGCCGGACGAAGCGGCCGGCTCGGGGGCGCCGGCGGGCTCGGGCGAGCCGGCGCGCTCGCGCGACCCGTTGTGCGCGCCGTTGCCGATGCCACCGCCGTCGCCGCGCGGCGGCTCGGGATCGGGGTCGCGGTCGTCGCCGCGGGCCTCGTCGATCGCGTGCTCGAGCTCCGCATCGTCGAGTCCCGGCGCCTCCAGCGGCCCGCGCCGGCGGCGATGGGCCAGCGCCAGGCGCGCCGCGCGGCGGACGTGGTCCTCGCCCACGGCGTCGTCGCCGTCGAGCGCGGCGAGCGCGCGCGCGGCCTGCGCGCACACGATGTCGGCGCGCATGCCGTCGACGCCCAGGCGCGCGCAGACGCCGGCGATGAGCAGCAGGGTGCGCTCGTCGAGCGCGATGCGCGCCAGGCGCTCGCGGGCGCCGGCCACGCGCGCGGCGAGCGCGGCTTCGTCGGCCGCGAAGCGCGCGCGCATCGCGTCGGGGTCGGCGTCGAAGGCCAGCCGCCGGCGCACCACCTCGACGCGCTGCGCCGGATCGGTGCTGGCCGCGACGTCCACGCTCAGCCCGAAGCGGTCGAGGAGCTGCGGGCGCAGCTCGCCCTCCTCGGGGTTCATCGTGCCCACGAGCAGGAAGCGCGCCGGATGCGAGACGCTGATCGCCTCGCGCTCGACGTGCGCGCGGCCCATGGCGGCGGCGTCGAGGAGCACGTCGACGAGATGGTCGGGCAGCAGGTTGACCTCGTCGGCGTAGAGGATCCCGCGGTGTGCGGCGGCCAGCAGGCCGGGCTCGAAGGCGGCGACGCCGTCGCGCAGCGCCCGGTCGAGGTCCAGCGAGCCGAGCAGGCGGTCCGCGGTGGCGCCCACCGGCAGCTCGACCAGCGCGACGGGCCGGCGCTCCACGGCCGCGCCGTCGTGCGGGCCGTCGGGGCAGTCCGCGCCGTCGAGCGCCGGGTCGGCGTTGAAGCCACAGCCGGCGACGACCTCGACGTCTCCCAGCAACGGGGCCAGCGCGCGCACCGCGGTCGACTTGGCCGTGCCCCGCTCGCCGCGCACGAGCACGCCGCCGATGCGGGGATCGACCGCGCAGGCCAGCAGCGCCTCGCCCAGCGCCTCCTGGCCGACGATGGCGGTGAAGGGGAAGACCGCGCGGCTCACGGAGTGACCTCCTCGAGCTCACCGTCGGCGGCCAGGTAGGCCCCGCGCAGCGCCTCGAGGGTCAGCGCCGCGGGCTGCTCCCACAACCCGCGCTCGGCCGCCTCGAGCAGGCGCTCGGCGATCGCCCGCAGCGCCCACGGGTTCGAGCGGCGCATGAAGTCGGCCACGTCCTCGTCGAGGACGTACTTCTCGGTCAGCGTCTCGTACATCCAGTCCTCGACCACGCCCGTCGTCGCGTCGTAGCCGAAGAGGTAGTCGACGGTGGCCGACAGCTCGAAGGCGCCCTTGTAGCCGTGGCGGATCATCGAGGCGATCCAGCGCGGGTTGGCCACGCGCGAGCGAAAGACGCGCCGCGACTCCTCGGCCAGCGAGCGCGCGTGCACCCGCTCGGGGTCGGCCGAATCGCCGATCATCGCCTTGGGGTCGCGGCCGGCGACGTGGCGCACGTAGGCGACCATCCCGCCGTGCTCGGCGAAGTAGTCGCTCGAGTCGAGCACGTCGTGCTCGCGGTTGTCGACGTTCTTGACCGCCACGTCGATGCGGGCGAACTGCTCGCGCATCGCGTCGCGCGCGGGCACGCCGTCCAGGCCGCGGCCGTAGGCGTGGCCGCCCCACGCCTCGTAGACGGCGGCGAGGTCGGCGTCGTCGTGCCAGCTGCCGGTCTCCAGCAGCGCGATCAGGCCGGCGCCGTAGGCGCCCGGCTTGGCGCCGAAGATGCGCGTGGTCGCCCGCCGCCACGCCGCGTCGGCGCCGAGCTCGGCCGCGAGGCGGTCGCGATCGGCCAGGGCGTGCTTGCGCACGAAGTTCTCCTCGGGCCGCTCGTCGAGACCGGCGACCAGCGCCACCGCGTCGTCGAGCAGCGTCACGAGGGCCGGGAAGGCGTCGCGGAAGAAGCCCGAGATGCGGACGGCCACGTCGATGCGCGGGCGCCCGAGCTCCTCCAGCGGCACAGGCTCGAGCCCGACCACACGGCGCGTCTCGGGGTTCCAGACCGGGCGCACGCCGAGCAGCGCGAGGATCTCGCCGGCGTCGTCGCCGTGCGTGCGCATCGCCGCGGTCCCCCACACGACGATGCCGACCGTTTCCGGGTGGGCGCCGTCCTCATCGAGGTGGCGGCGCAGCAGCGCGTCGGCCAGCCGGCGCCCGACGTCGAAGGCGAGGTCGCTGGGCAGCGCCTTGGGGTCGACCGAGTAGAAGTTGCGCCCCGTCGGCAGGACGTCGACGCGCCCGCGGGTCGGCGACCCCGACGGCCCGGCCGGGACGTGGCGCCCGCGCACGCCGCCGAGCAGGTGGTCGAGCTCGTCGGTCGTCGCCCGCAGGCGCGGCACGACCTCCTCGCCGGCGAAGCGCAGCGCGGTCACCACCCCGGCGTCCTCGTGGCCGAGGACCTCGGCGCACGTCGCGGCGGCCGTCTCGGGCGCGTAGCCGCGCGCCCCGAAGGCGGCGATGAGCGCGCGCTGCGCGTCGTGCAGGCGGTCGACGAGGTCGGCTCCGCTGGTCGACGGGCCGGGGAAGCGCGCCAGCAGCGCCGGCGGCGCGTCGAGGACCACGGCGCCCGCGTCCTCGAGCAGCGCCGGCTCGTCGAGCCCGAACGCGGCGCCGATCGCGCGGCGCAGCCCGGGCACGCGCTCGCGCGCCCCCAGGCGCAGGATGGCGCCCAGCAGCCCGTCGAACTGCTCGCCCTCGGGCGCCGCGCCGAGCACGTGCAGGCCGTCGCGCACCTGGAGGTCCTTGATCTCGCACAGGTAGCCGTCGACGTGCTCGATGAGCGCGCCGAAGTCCTCCAGCGACGGCTGCTCAGCCTCCTCGAGGTCGAGATCGTGGTGCAGCTCGGCCTCGTGCAGCAGCGTCCAGATGCGCCCGGCCAGGGCGGGCAGCTTCGGCGGGTCCAGCGCCTCGCAGCGCGCGTACTCGTCGAGCAGCTGCTCGAGCTGGGCCAGCTCGTCGTAGGTCTCGGCGCGCATCATGGGCGCCACGAGGTGATCGACGATCACGGCGCTCGCCCGGCGCTTGGCCTGCATGCCCTCGCCGGGGTCGTCGACGACGAAGGGGTAGAAGAGCGGCACGCCCGCCAGCGCGGCATCGGGGGCGCTCTCGGGACCGAGCCCGAGGCCCTTGCCGGGCAGCCATTCGAGCGTCCCGTGCTTGCCGAGGTGGATGATCGCGTCGGCCCCGAAGCCGGTGCGCAGCCAGTGGTAGGCGGCGAGGTAGTGGTGCGCGGGCGCGAGCTCGGGGTCGTGATAGATGGCCACGGGGTTCTCGCCGAAGCCCCGCGGCGGCTGGATGGCGACGAAGACGTTGCCGAGCCGCAGCCCGGCGAGCACGAGGTCGCCGCCGTCGACGTACCACTCGCCCGGCGGCGGGCCCCAGGTGGCGATGACGGCCTCGCGCAGCGGCTCGGGCAGCGTCGCGAACCACGCCTCGTACTCGGCCACCGGCAGGCGGCCCGTGGCGGCAGCGAGCTGCTCGTCGGTCAGGAAGTCGTGGTCGTGGCCGCCGGCGGCGATGAGCGCGTGGATGAGCTCGTCGCCGCCGGCGAAGTCGTGCTCGACGGTGTAGCCGGCCGCGCGCAGGCGCTCGAGCAGCGCGATGGCGCTGGCCGGCGTGTCGAGCCCGACGGCGTTGCCGATGCGCGCGTGCTTGGTCGGGAAGCTCGAGAGCATGATCACGAGACGCGCGTCGGCCGGGTCGAGCGCCCGCAGCCGCGCGTGCCCGGTGGCCAGCTGCGCCAGGCGCGCGCAGCGCTCGAGGTCCGGGGCGTAGTGCAGCACCGGCGTCCCCACCGGCGACTCGCCCTCGAGCGGCTCCTTGAAGCTCACCGGCGGCCCGACGATGCGCCCGTCGAACTCGGGGATCGCGACCTGCATGGCGGCGTCCAGCGGGGTCAGGCCGGCCGGCGACGCCGCCCACGCCGCGCGGCTGCTGGTGGCGCACACCGCCTGGATCACCGGCACGTCGAGCGCGGCCAGCGCCTCGGCGCGCCAGGTGCTCCAGTCGGCGTGGCCGTCGACGGCGGCGTCCGCGGCGGTCGACCCCCCCGAGGCCAGCACCGTCGTGACGAGCGCGTCGATGCGACCGTGCAAGAGCTCGAGCGCGGGCACGCGCCCATCCGCGTCCGGCCGCAGCGAGTAGGCCCACACGCACAGCGCGTCGGCGCCGGCGGCGTCGAGCGCCGCCGCCAGGGCGTCGACGAACGCGGTGTTCCCGGTCACGCGGTGCGAGCGGTAGAAGACCAGGCCGACGGTCGGCCGCGCGGGATCGTGGGCAGACAGCGCGTCCTCGAGGGCGACGTCGCCGCGCCCCGGCACGTAGACGCCGAGGTCGGGCAGCGCGCGCGGCGCCTCGAAGCCATGGCCCTCGCGCAGCAGCGTGTCGGCCAGGAAGCGCAGCAGGTGGGTCGTGTTCTCCACGCCGCCGTGGCGCAGGTACTCGAAGGCCTGGGCCAGGGTGGCCGCCGGCGCGCTGGAGAGCTCGGCCAGCTCGGCGTCGGGCTCGGCCTCGCCGGCCAGCAGCAGCAGCGCCACGCCGTCGCGCGCGCAGCGCGCCCGCAGCGCGGCGACCCCCTCCGGCCACGCCCGGCGCCCGCCCAGCAGGCGCGCGACGACGACGCGCGCGCCGTCGAGCAGGTCGTCGAGGAACGCGTCGACGTCCTCGACGCCGTAGGGGTTGGCGCAGCGCACGGGCCCGAAGCCCTCGGGCAGGTCACGCACCGCGTGCGCCGCCGCGAGGATCTCCGTGTCGGCGGTGCTCAGGAGGACGAGCACGACGCGGCGATCAGTCGCCCGGCGAGGCGACCAGCCCGGCCGCCCGCGCCCGTCGCCGGAGGACGGGCTCGCCCGCCATCACCCGCCGCGCGGCCACCGAGAAGATCACGCCGATCGTCGCCCACAGGACGACCTGCATGCCGACCGAGGCCTCACGGAAGCGCCACAGCGTCGTGGCCGGGAAGTTCCTCGGCACCTCGTGGATGCCCGGGAGGATCAGCCCGGCCGCCACCACCACCGCGAGGTACGACAGCCCCGCGACGACGGTCGCGGCCGTCGGGTCGCGCCGCGCGGCCAGCCAGGCGCGGATGCGCAGCGCCGCCACGGCGGCCAGCAGCGAGCAGACGATCATCGCCAGGTAGAGCTCCGTGCGCCGCCCGATCGTGGCCGGGTCGCCCACCGACGGCGGGTTGGCCGGGTACTCGAGGAAGGGCACGAGGAAGACCACGAGGAACCCGCCGGCCCCGAGCCACAGCGCCGTGCGTCCCGGGCTCGCGCGTCCCACGCGCCCGTAGGCGAAGGCGAAGGCGAGGGCGAAGAGGCCGCCCATCGAGATGCCGTAGATCGCGGCGGCGGTGAACAGCCCGGCGGTGCGCTGGACGCCGCGGGAGACGGTCGCGTGCTCGTGCGGCTCGCCGGCCGCCTTGGCCTGGGCGTCCTCGAAGGCGATGGCCTGGTTGACGGCGGGCTCGCCGGCGACCTCGCTGAAGCCGGTGGCGAGCAGCCCTCCGCAGAGGCCGGCCAGCAGCCCCCAGATCAGGAGGGTGCGGATCATGGCGTGACCCCCGGCTCAGTGGCAGGGGAAGCCGAGCAGGTGACGGCCGTCGTGCACGAACTCGTGCACGAAGTTGCCCTGCACGAGTGACGTCGCGCCCTGGTCGGCGCCGACGAAGTAGAGCTGCACGACCAGCGCGATCGCCAGCAGCGCGTAAGGCCAGATCTCACGCAGGCTGATCGCCGGCGGGTACAGCCGCTCGGTCAGCGGCGACTGCGCGTGGACTGCATCGTGCATACGGGACCTCCTGGGGATAACGCGTCCCCTTCAGCGGTGTTCACGACGGACGAGTCCCTGGCTTCCGGAGCTGAGAGCTCCGGTCACAGTGGCGCGACCGCGCCGGTTTCCCACCGGCTTCCTCGCACCGTCGCGCTGATTGCCGCCAACCTACCGAACGGCTCGGCGCCATCCCGGCGCGCGATGCGGCACTCTCCGCAAATTGCGGCTTCAACGACACGGCTGACCCTGATCCGCCACGCCCCGTCGGCGGCCACGCGCCGTTCGGCCTTCCCGCTCGACGAGCCTCTCGACGCGCGAGCGCTCGACGAGGCCCGCGCGCTGCGACCCCGCCTGGACCGCGCCGACGCCGCCTGGACCAGCCCGGCGGCCCGCGCGCGCCAGACCGCCGAGGCCCTCGGGCTCGACGCGCAGCTCGCCCCCGCAATCGACGAATACGACTTCGGCGCGTGGCGTGGCCGCACGCTGGCCGAGCTCGACGAGGAGGACCCGGTCGCGGTCGCCGCCTGGATCGAGGATCCGGCTGCGGCCCCGCACGGCGGCGAGTCCCTGCTCGCCCTCCTCGATCGGGTGCAGGGCTGGCTCTCGGCGCGCGCGGGGGACGGTCAGCGCGTCGTCGCGGTGACCCACGCGGGGGTCATCCGGGCGGCGCTGGTGTGCGCGTTGGCCGCGCCGGTCGAGGCCTTCTGGCGCTTGGACGTGGCGCCGCTGTCGCGCACGGTGCTGCACGCGCACGATGGGCGCTGGACGGTGCGCGGGGTGAACCTGCCGCCGTCGTGAGCCGCGGCGCGCACCGCGCTGCGGAGCATCGCCGCGGAAGCTACGGGTGCCGACTCGGAGTTGGTGCGGATGTGCGGATCCGTGATGAGCCGTAGCGTCGAGGTGTGCCCCAATATCGCGTCATCGCCGGCCTGGCCGCCGCGATGGCCATGAGCCTCCCGGCGGCCGCCGTTGCCAATCCCTGGAGCGGTCCGACCCGCATCCCCGGCCGAACGGGGCTCACCGTGCCTCATGCCGGAATGGACGCGGCCGGCGAGGCCGTGGTCATGTGGAGCGACGGGGGAGGTCACGTCTACGCGACGATCCGCAGCGCTGCGGGGCGGTTCTCCGCGCCGCAGACCCTCGTCTCCGGCCCCGACGGCACGGCCGTGCGCGCCGAGCAGCTCGCCGTCGGCCGCGACGGCACCGCGGTCGTCGTGTGGGCCCAGGCGGCTCGCCGCTCGCCGCATTACCGCGTCATGGCCTCGGTCAGGCGCCCCCACGGGCGCTTCGGCCCGGCGCGGATGGTCGGGACGGCCCAATCGGTCTTCCGCTCCAACCCCAACGCCGCGGTCAGCAGCCACGGCACGATCTCGGTCGTGTGGTCTCGCGACGACGCGCCGCGGATGGCCATGGCCGTCCGCGGACGGCGCTTCGGGGCCGCGCACGTGCTGCGCGGCTGGGGCGGTCAGGTGACCGTCGCCTTCGCGGCGAACGACCGGCTCTACGCCGCGTACAGCGCCATCCGCGCGCCGAGCGTAGCGGGCATCCCTCCCCGTCCGGCGCTCTACGCGACCTCCACCGTGGCCCCGCCGCGCTTCGCCGCGCCGCGCCGCGTGGCGGTCAACGGCCTCGATCCGGCTCTGGCCGCCGGTCCGGCCGGCACGATGACGCTCGCGTGGCGCACCGGCGCCAGCGACACCAGCGAGGGCATCGCCACCGGCGCGATCTACGTCGCGCAGTCGGCGCGCGGCGGCCCGTTCGTCGGGTCCGTTGCCGTGTCCCCAGCGGGCATCACCGGCCGCGCGCCGGTCGTCGCCGCCAGCTCCCGGGGCGTGCTCGTGACCTGGGACAAGTTCGGCGGGACCTGGCCCGGGGAGCCGCCCGGAGTCGGTCCGGTCTACACCTGGATCGCCGACCGCGCCTCCGGCCCGTGGCCGCCGGCGCAGCCACTCGCCGCGCCCGCGGACTGGACCTCCGTCCCCGGGATGGCGATCGACTCGAGCGGCCTGGCGACCGTGGCGTACATGCGCCGCACGTCGACCACCACGCGATCGCTGGTCGTCCGCAGCGGTCCGATCGGAGCGCCGTTGAGTGACGAGCAGATCCTGGCGCAGGCCGAGGATTCCCAGAGCAGCCATAACTTCTGGTGGCAGGCCGCGGTGGCCTCCTCCGGGCGCACCACCCTGGTCGTCTGGGCTCCGCTGGGCGGCGGCCTGATGGCCTTCACCCACACCGGCAGCTGAGCGCAGTCGGGCGGCGTCAGCCCGGCGCTCACCGCGCCGGGCTGACGAGCCCCGACTCCACGACCGGCAGGCCCGCCGGCGCCCCGCCCTCGATCACGGCCTCCAGCGCGCCGACGTCCACGTGCTCCTCGATGAGCTCGCCGAGCCGGTCCAGGTGGCGCTCGCGGACGGCGGCGAAGGGCTCGGTCCCCGCCAGCCAGCTCCGGCCGCGGCGCGCCGCCACCCACGCCAGCAGCCCCCGGCGGACCGCGTCGCCCTCGAGCAGGCCGTGCCACGAAGTGCCGAGCACGGCGCCGACGGTGCAGCCCTCGCCCGCGGCGCTGCCGTCGTCGATCATCGCCTCGCCGCCGTGGCGCGAGGGCTCGCCGTGGCGGATCTCGTAGCCGGTGGCGGGCGCTCCGCCGGCCACGGCGACCGTCCCGGAGACGCGGCGCAGCCGCTTCTCGACGGCGAAGCGCGTGCGGACGGGCAGCAGGCCGAGGCCGGCCACCGTGCCGCGGCGGCTCTCCACCTCGTCTTCGATGGCCTCGCCGAGCATCTGGTAGCCGCCGCACACGCCGAGGATCGGACCGCCCGCGGCGGCGCGGCGGGCCAGGGCCTCGTCGAGGCCTCCGGCGCGCAGGCGCTCGAGATCCTCGACCGTCGCCTTCGTCCCGGGCACGAGCACGAGGTCGGCGCGCTCGACGTCGGCCGGGGAGCGCGTGAAGCGCACGCTGACCCCGGGCTCGGCGGTGAGGGCATCGACGTCGGTGAAGTTGCTCATCCAGCGCAGGCGGACCACGGCGACCTCGAGGGTGTCGCCACCGAGGGCGGCCGCCGCCTCGGGACGCGGCGCCTCGAGCGCCAGCGAGTCCTCGGCGTCGAGCCACATCCCCTCCAGCCACGGGAGGACTCCGAGCGTGGGGCGGCCGGTCAGCGCGTGCAGCTGCTCGAGCCCGGGGGCGAGGATCGTGTCGTCGCCGCGGAACTTGTTGATCACGAAGCCGGCCACGAGCGCCTGGTCGTCGGGCTCGAGCAGGGCCAGGCTGCCGTAGAGCGAGGCGAAGACGCCACCGCGATCGATGTCGCCGACGAGCACGACGGGGAGGTCGGCCGCGCGCGCCAGGCCCATGTTGGCCAGGTCGCCGGCGCGCAGGTTGATCTCCGCCGGGCTGCCCGCGCCCTCGCAGACGACGACGTCGTAGCGCGCGCGCAGGTCGGCGAGCGCGTCGAGCACCGCCTCGCGCAGGAAGGGCTTGAGCTCCTGGTAGCTGCGTGCGTCCGCGTCGGCGTAGCGGCGGCCCATGAGCAGGACCTGGCTGTGGCGCTCGCCGGAGGGCTTGATCAGCACCGGGTTCATGGCCGCCTCGGGCTCGACGCCCGCGGCCGCCGCCTGCAGCGCCTGCGCGCGTCCGATCTCGGCCCCGCTCGCCGTGACCGCCGAGTTGTTGGCCATGTTCTGCGCCTTGAACGGCGCGACCCGGACCCCGGCGCGCGCCAGCCACCGGCAGATGCCGGCCGTCACGACGCTCTTGCCGGCGTCGGACGCCGTCCCGCACACGAGCAACGCGCCCCTCATCGCGCCGACACGTTACTGGCGGCGTTCGGCCTCCCGCCGGCGCGCGTAGAGCCGGCGCATCTTGACCCGGCTGCCGCACGTCGACATCGAGCACCAGCGTCGCCGCCCGCTCGTGTCCAGGAACAGCCAGCCGCAGGCGGGCCCCGGGCAGCGGTGCACGCGGGCCAGCCGCGCCGGATCGCCGAGCAGCGCCATCGCGTCGACCGCGACCGCGAAGCGGACCGCGCGCGGCTCCGATGCGGGCCACGTCAGGCGCCAGGCGCCGTCGCCCGCGGGCGCCAGCCGCGCGGCGCCGGCCGCCGACGCGTGGTCGCGCGCGAGCGCCTCGAGGTCGGCCCGCCGCGGACGTCCGCCCTGAGCGATCGCCGAGAAGACCCGGTGCAGGACCAGCCGCAGGGCGCGGGCGGCCTCGAGCTCGTCCTCGCCGGCCACGGGCGGGCGGCCGCGCAGCACCCCCAGCCGCCGGCCCCAGCGGTGCAGGTCACGCGCGCTGAGCAGCGCGTCGGTGCCCGGGGTCAGCGGCGCGCCGGCCGACGACCAGTCGACGCTGTTGGCGAAGTCCAGGCACAGCGCACCGCCCCAGAGCCTGATCGTCTCCGGGCGGACACGCGCCTCGGGTGTCTTACCTTTAGGAGCCGTAGATCGGTAAGGTACCGCAGATGCACGAGCACAGCAACGTCAGCGCGGGCGTCCGCGCAGGACTGCCGCTCCTGCTCCCGACGCTGGCCCTCGGCGTGTCCTTCGGCGTCCTCGCGCGGCCCGTCATGGGCCCGGCGGCCCCCATCGCCATGTCGATCCTCGTCTTCTCCGGCGCCGCCCAGTTCGCCGCCTTGAGCGTGCTCGCCGCGGGCGGCGGCGCTCTGGCCGCCATCACGGCCGGGATGCTCCTGAACGCGCGCTGGCTGCCCATGGGCTTCGCCATCGGGCCCTCGCTGCGCGGCGGCCCGCTGGCCCGCGCCGCCCAGGGCCTGACCATCGTCGATGCCTCCTTCGTCATCGCCAGCCGGGGCGACGGCAGCTTCGACCGCGGCCTGCTCATGGGTGCCACCGCCGTGCAGGGCGTGGCGTGGGTCTCCGGCACCGTCGTCGGCGTGCTCGCCGGGCCGGTGCTCGGCGACCCGAGCAGCCTGGGCCTCGACGCGATCTTCGTGGCCTTCTACCTCGCGCTGCTGTTCGAGGAGGCGCGCAACCGCCGGGCGATCGTCGCGGGGCTGGCCGGCGCCGCCATCGCCTTCGCCCTCATGCCGTTCACGCCGCCGGGCGTGCCGATCATCGCCGCGTCACTGGCGGCGCTCGTGGGTCTGCGGGGCAGCGCGTGACGACCGCATGGCTCGTGGTCGTCGTCCTCTTCGTGGGCACCGCGATCATGCGCGCCACGGGGCCGGTCGCCTTCGGCGGGCGCAGCCTGTCGGGCCGCGGAGCCGCCGTCGTCGGCATGGTCGCGCCCGCGCTGCTGGGCGCGCTCGTCGTCTACGAGACCGTCAGCGCGGGTGGGCGGGGCGTCGAGTTCGACGCCCGCCTCGTCGGTCTCGCCGCCGCCGCGCTGGCGCTCGCCCTGCGCGTGCCCCTGATCGCGGTCGTGCTGCTCGCCGCCCTGGCCACCGCGCTGGCCCGGCTGCTCTAGCCCATGCGCAGGACCGGCTTGACCACCTCGCCGGCCAGCGCGTCGTCGGCCGCCTGGTTGATCTGGTCGAAGTCGTAGGCGCGCACCAGGCGGTCCACGGGCAGCCGGCCCGCGCGCCAGAGCTCGATGAGCTTGGGCAGGAAGACCTGCGGCACGCTGTGGCCCTCGACGATGCCCTTGATCCCGCGCCCGACGGAGAGCACGCCGTTGACGTCGAGGCGCTCCTCGGTGCCCAGCGGCGGCGCTCCGATGAGGCCGCAGGTCGCGTCGGGGCCGAGCACGTCGACGGCCTGGCGCAGCACGCCGGGCACGCCGCTGGTCTCGAGGCTGGCCTCGACCCCGCCGGGGGCCAGCTCCTCGATGGCCTGCACCGGGTCGACGGCGGCGGCGTCGATCACATGCGTGGCGCCAAGCTCGCGCGCGAGGTCGAGCCGGCCGCGGCGGACGTCGACCGCGATGATCGGCGAGCAGCCGGCGATGACCGCGGCCATCACGGCCGAAAGACCGACGCCGCCGGCCCCGAAGATCGCGATCGACGAGTTGGGCAGCGGACGCAGGACGTTCATCACCGCGCCCGCGCCGGTCTGGATGCCGCAGCCGAAGGGCGCCACGAGCTCGAAGGGGACATCGTCGGGGATGGCCACCAGGCTGCGCTCGGGAATGACGGCGCCCGTGGCGAAGCTCGACTGCCCGAAGAAGTGTGAGTGGACGGGCTCGTCGCCGCGCGAGATCGCGGTGGTCCCGTCCGACCGCGCGGCCAGGAAGTTGCGCTCGAAGAACTCCGTGCAGTGGAAGGGGTGGCCCACGGCGCACAGGCGACAGGCCCCGCACGACGCGTAGGTCGACGCCACATGGTCGCCGACCGCCACGCGGGTGACCGCCGAGCCGATCTCCTCCACGACCCCGGCGCCCTCGTGGCCCAGGACGACCGGCATCGGCGTGGGGAAGCTGCCGTCGCGGATGAGCAGGTCGGTGTGGCAGATGCCCGAGGCGACGATCCGCACCCGGACCTCGTCGGCCCGCAGGCTCGAGAGCTCGACGCTCTGCAGTTCGAACGGCGCGCCCCCGCGTTCGACCACGGCGGCGGTGACGGCGGTGGCACTCATCGATGCAAAACCTCCGGGACGGTGTGGTCTTCCGGCCGGCTTGGTAGCGTCGGCCGATGGCCGAGCCGGTGGAGGGATCTGAGCACACCGGTCCCCACGCGAGGATCAGCTATGTGATCGCACGGTTGGACCGTGCCATCCGTCGCGAGATCGCGGAGATGGCCGCCCCGCACGGGCTCACTGCGACCCAGTTCACGGCTCTGTCGGTCCTGCGCACGGGCAAGGGCCTCTCGAACGCCCAGCTGGCCCGGCGCTCCTACGTCACCCCGCAGTCGATGATCGAGATGCTCGGCACGCTCGAGAACAAGGGCCTCGTGCAGCGCGCGCCGGCGCCTGACCACGGCCGCATCATGCACGTCGAGCTGACGGCCAAGGGCCGCCGGGTGCTCGCGCAGTGCGACGCGCAGATCGACCGCCTGGAGGAGAAGATGACGCGCGAGCTCTCGCCCGCGCAGCTGGCCGCCTTCGAGCGCACGCTGCGCAGTTGCGTGCACATGCTCGGCGCCGGCCTCTCCGACGCCTGATCGCGCTGGCGCGCCCCGGCCCATCGCCCGATCAATATCAGGTCCTCTGATACCGCAGTGCTCAGCCGCGCACGACGGCCGGCGACCACGCGCCGGACAGGACCCGCTCCGGGTGCCCGCCGCCCGCGGCCGGCAGCTTCCAGATGTCGGTGACGGGCGAGGACGCGCTCTCCGGTAGCCCGTAGGACACGTGGTCGTTGTCGAGCCACTCGATCTGGTCGTCGAGGTTGCGCGTCTCCGCGAGGGGATGCGAGCGCAGCGTCGCCAGATCGAGCACCGCCGGGCGCCAGTGCACCGGCCCGATGCCGCCGCCGGAGCGCTGCTTGAAGGCGATCCGCGTGCCGTCGGGCGAGAGCGACGGGCATTCGACGCCGTCGGTCAGCACCTTCACCCGGTGGCGCGCCAGATCGCCCTGGACCAGGTAGGTGCGCCCGGCCGTCCCGAGCGTCGCGTAGAAGCGGTTGTCGTCGGACGCGAAGGTCACGCCCCAGAAGTTGAAGTCGGCGGCGTGGATGACGTGCCCGTCGCGGTAGGCCGTGAAGTCCTCGAGCTGGGCGAGCTCGCGTCCGCTGGCCGCGTCGCGCACGAAGGTCCGCGTCGAGAAGCCCTGGCTGCCGTAGCCGTCGCCGATCACGAACACGGTGTAGGCGACGAGCCGCCCGTCGGCCGACACGCGGGCGCGGCTCGGGTTGCCCGGCAGCGAGAAGCTGTGCTGCGGGCGGAAGGTCCGCGCGTCGAAGATGACGCCCTTGTACGTGGTGATCACGCCGCGGTCGGCGAACAGGCACAGGCCGCGGCCGCCCGCGACGTAGACGCGATCGCAGGTCAGCCCCGTGATGGCGGGACGGGCGCCGGGGCGCGCAAGCGGCACGACCCCCACGCGCCCGTAGGCGGCACCCCGCGACGTGTCGCGAAAGACGATGTGCGGCGCGTCGATCAGCGCACGCGAGACGGGCACGGCGCGCGCGGCGCTCGCGGCCACCGGGGTCTTGCCACCGGCACCGATCACGACGGCCGCCACCGCCACGCCCAGCGCGATGGCCACGATCACGGCGAAGGCGACGATCCGCGTCCGGGACGTCGTGGTGGTCACGCCGGCGCCGCCTCGGGATGGCGGCGCAGCGCCAGCGCCGCGGCGGGGACCATGACCGCGAGGCCGATGAGGAAGATGAGCATCGCCACCTGCGAGCCCCAGGCGACCCAGATCGCCCCGAAAGCGACCGAGGACATGAAGCGCGTCGTCGCGGTGCCGGTGGTGATGAGGGCGAAGCCGCTCGTGCGCAGGCGCTCGGGGATGGTCGGGCTCGCGAGGGCCATGAGCACCCCGTCGGTGGACGCGTAGTACAGGCCGAAGAGCAGCAGCGTGCACAGCACGGCGCCGGCCCCGAGGTCGGCGAAGCGCAGCACGAGATAGACGCCGAGCAGCGCCAGGTGGCCGGCCAGGAACACGCGCCCGCGCCCGACGCGGTCGGCGATCCGCCCGATGGGGACCGCGAAGCCGAGGTAGGCCATGGCGGTGCCCAGGAAGAGCAGGGGGAACCACTTGACGTCGAGGTGCGTCTGGCGCTGGATGACGAGGTAGACGAACGCGTCGCTGACGGTCAAGAGCCCCAGCCCGGAGCCCACCAGCGCGATGACCCGGAAGCGCGTGATCCGGAACAGGCCCATCGCGGCGCGGAAGGTGACGTGCTCCTTGGGCGCGGCCGGCGCCTCGGCGACCGGCTCGCGGTTGCGGCGGTTCTCGACGAAGAGGATGAGGATCCCCAGCCCGATCAGCGCGATCGAGAAGGAGACCAGGAAGACCGTGTTGTACTGGCCCGGCAGCTGGGCGAGCAGGACGAAGGCGGCGAGCGGGCCCAGCATGGCGCCGACCGTGTCGAGCGCCCGGTGCACCCCGAAGGAGCGGCCGAGGCCCGCGCGCTCGCTGTCGAGCGAGATCAGCGCGTCGCGCGGGGCCGTGCGGATGCCCTTGCCCAGGCGGTCGACGAGCAGGACGGCCGTCGTCCCCAGCCACGCTCCGCCCACCGCGATGAGGCCGAGCTTGCACAGCGCCGAGGCGCCGTAGCCGGTGGCGGCGACCTCCTTGTGACGCTCCTTGCGGTCGGCCACCAGGCCGCCGAGCAGGCGCACCAGCGCGGTCGCGCCCTGGTACATGCCGTCGATGAAGCCGAACTGCAGCGGGCTCAGCCGGACCTGGTAGGTCAGGTACAGCGGCAGGACCGCCGTGACCATCTCCTGCGAGAGGTCGGTGAAGAGGCTGACGAGGCCGAGCAGGATGACCGTCCGCGACACCGCAATCCGGCGGCGGCCGGCGCGCGCGGCGGGGGCCGCGATGACCTCGGCGGGCACGTTGCGGACAGAGGCGTACACGCTGGTACAACGGGGCCGCGGACCGCCGATTTGCGTGGGTGGACGGGAAGGATGGCCGCGGACGCGGCGTCCTACTCAGTGCACAGGCGCGCTCGGGACGTCCGCCGGCCAGCCCCCCGGCTGACGTCCATCGCGGCTCCGGCGTGCAGGCACCTCTCAGGGGCAGGACGCGCCGGGGCCGCCGAGCGCACGGCTCAGCGGTGGCGCTCCAGGGCGCGGAAGGCGGGCCCCAGCGCGTCGTACAGCGCGGCGAAGGTGGGCAGCACGTCCGCGTAGACGCCGGCCGCAGCCTCCTCGGGCTCGACGACGTCGTCGATCTTCACGAGCTCAGCGGCGCGCTCGATGCCGTCCACCAGCCCGAGCGCGTCCATGGCCAGCAGGGCGGCGCCGAAGGCGGACCCTTCGTGACCGGCGGGGAAGCCGATCGGCATGCCCAGCGCGTCGGCCAGCATCTGGCGCCACAGGTCGCTGCGCGCGAAGCCGCCGGTGGCGCGGATCTCGCGCACCTCGTTGCCCGCCTCGCGGACGGAGGCGAGCACGAGCGCGAGCTGCAGGCAGACGCCCTCGAGTGCCGCGCGCACGAGGTGCGCGCGGCCGTGATGGCGGGTCAGGCCGACGTAGGCGCCGCGGGCCGCCGAGCTCCAGTGCGGGGCGCGCTCGGAGAGCAGGTAGGGAAGCATGAGCAGTCCCTCGCTGCCGGCGGGCACCTTCGCCGCGAGGTCCAGCAGCGCCGGTTCGGGGTGGGGGCCGAGGTCGGGTGCCAGCGCCTTGCCGGTCCAGTGCAGCACCGCCCCGCCGTTGTTGATCGCGCCGCCGACGATCCAGCGCCCGGGCACCAGCGCGTAGCAGAAGACCCGCCGCTGGGGATCGACCGCGGGGCCCTCGACCATCACCCGCAGCGCGCCGCTCGTGCCGATCGAGCAGGCCGCCACGCCGGGGTGCACCGCGCCGACGCCCAGGTTGGCCAGGGGACCGTCGGCGCCGCCCACGACGAGCGCCAGTCCCTCCTCGAGGCCGAGGTCGGCGGCGGGCGCGGCCGCCAGCTCCAGGCGGTGGGTGGCGGGCACGAGCGGGGAGAGCGCGTCGGCGCCGATGCCCGCAATGGCGAGCGCCTCGGGATCCCATTCCAGCGTGCGCAGGTTCAGGAGCCCCGTCCCCGAGGCGATCGAGTGGTCGACCGCCCACGTGCCGGTCAGGCGGGCGACCACCAGCTCCTTGATCCCGGCCCAGCGCGTGACCGCCCCGAACGTCTCGGGCTCATGCTCGGCGAACCACACCAGCTTGGGCAGCGGCGACATCGGGTGCAGCGGCGTGCCGGTCCGATCGTGCAGCTCGGGGTGCTCGGCGCGCAGGCGCTCGGCCTGCTCGGTCGCCCTCATGTCGGCCCACGTCACCAGCGCCGTGAGCGCCTTGCCGCGCGCGTCGAGGCCCACCAGGGAGTGCAGGGCGCCGCTGAAGGACAGCGCGGCGATCGAGGCTCCCTTGTCGCGCGCGCCGGCCACGGCGGCTCGTATCGCCGCGAGCGTGCCCTCGACCACGCCGGCCGCGTCCTGCACGGCCTGACCGTGCTCGGGCTCGAGCAGCGCGTAGCCCGTCTCGCCGCGGCCCAGCTCGCGACCGTCGGCGTCGAAGGCGACCGCCTTGGCGCTGGTCGTCCCGATGTCGACGCCGAGGACGACGGTCGCCGGGCCGTTCACGCCGCGAAGCATGCCAGTCGCGCTTGCGGGTTTCCCGCTGGCGGACGGCGGGCCGTGACGGATGGCGCGGCGAGCGCGAGGGCGTTCAATCCGCGGAACGCAGTTTCCCTGGAAGGGAGCGTCAAATGCCGGTCGACATGGAGACCTACGAGGACGAGGCGCTGCCCGAGTTCGCCGCGCCGGCCCGGTCGGCCGAGGCGCAGGCCCTGGCCGAGATCCGCGACGAGGTCCGCGCGCAGCGCGCCGAGGCCGGTCGCGTCTACCGCGCCTTCGCGTTCTTCGCCGGGCTTGCGCTCATCATCGCGCTCGCCAACCTCGTCGCCGTGGCCGTGAAGCTCGACGGCACGGCGTCGAAGACCGTCACCGTTGCGACGCCCGCGGCCGCCACCGCGCCGGCCGCCGCCGCCGCCGCGCCGGCGCACGCCAGCGCGGTCACGCTCAGCGAGTTCAACGTCGCACCCAAGCCGGCGGCCGTCGCCAGCGGCGGCGTGACCTTCAACGTCAGCAACGCGGGGAAGGTCGAGCACGAGTTCGTCGTCCTGAAGACCTCGAAGCCCGCCTCGGATCTCCTGAAGGGCGGACGGGCCGACGAGGCCGGCAACGTCGGTGAGATCGGCAGCGTGAAGCCGGGCCAGACCAAGGCGCTGAAGCTGAAGTTGGCCGCCGGGCACTACGCCCTGATCTGCAACCTGCCGGGCCACTACGCCGCCGGGCAGTACGCGGACCTGACGGTCAAGTAGTCACCGACCGGACAGCAGTCCGGCCGCGCGAGCGCAGACGGACGCGCGCGGCCCGGTCATGGTGGGTTCTCCGAGGACCCATCAGCGAGACGCCGGCGCAGGCCGCGCTGCGCCAGTCGATCGGCGGCGAGAACGACGGCGTCTCGCGCGCGTGCAGGTCGGCGTGCGTGCCGTGGACCGCAACGGCTAGGGCGCCCCCCTTCTGCGTCAGGCCTCAGGCGTGCGCCAGAGCGCGACGAGCGGACCGTCGCGACCGAGGACCGGATCGGTCTCGGGCAGGGCGACCGCGGCGATGTTGGCGAGCACCTCCTCGTGCTCGCCAGGGTCGCCGAATCGCATGTCCCAGCTCTGGCCGGGCGGATAGGCGCCGACGACGAGCAGGTCGTCGCTGGACTCCACGCGGCGGTGTCCCGTGCCGGCAGGCAGGACGAGGACGTCGCGCGCGCTGACGTCGAAGCGCTCGCCGCCCGGTCCGCCGAGCATCACGCTCGCGCGTCCCGCGACGATGCCCAGGGCCTCGTGCGCGGTGCTGTGGAAGTGGTGCTCGTACAGGATCTGGCTGCGCCAATGGCCGCCCCACCCGTTGGCGCCGAGGAGCGCTTCGCAGCTTCCAGGATCGGCCGCGGCCCCGACGCCGTGGTAGACCAGCACCGGCAGCGGGCTGTTGGGGATCGCGCCGTCGTCGGAGAAGCGATGCGTCTCGGGGGTCATGGCCCGGAGACGCTAGCGCCCTCCTGCTAGTTTCGGTTGTAGGTGCAATCACCCGACGACGTCGCCCGCAAGCGCTGGATCCTGGCCCTGACCTGCCTCGCGCAGTTCATGGTCATCCTCGACATCTCGGTCGTGAACGTCGCATTGCCGTCGATCCGCAAGGACCTCGGCTTCTCGGCCGTCGACCTGCAGTGGGTGGTCAACGCCTACACGCTGACCTTCGCCGGCTTCCTGCTCCTCGGGGGCCGCGCGGCCGACCTGCTCGGCCGCCGGCGCGTGTTCGTGGCCGGCCTGCTGCTCTTCGCGGCCGCCTCGCTGGCCGGCGGCCTGTCGACCAGCCAGGGCATGCTCACCGTCGCCCGCGCGGTGCAGGGCCTCGGGGGCGCCGTGGTGGCGCCGGCCACGCTGGCCATCATCACCACCACCTTCGACGAGGGCTACGAGCGCAACCGCGCGCTCGGCTACTGGGGCGCCATGGGCGCCGTGGGCGGATCGACCGGGGTGCTCCTCGGCGGCGTGCTGACCCAGCTGCTGGGCTGGCAGTGGATCCTCTTCATCAACGTGCCGGTCGGGATCCTGGGCGCGATGGGCGCGATGCGCTTCATCGCCGAGAGCACGCGCACGGCCGCGGGCGAGCGCCACTTCGACGTCGCCGGGGCGCTGACCGTCACCGCCGGCCTCGTGCTGCTGACCTTCGCCATCGTGCGCACCGACGTCAACGGCTGGACGTCGGGGCCGACGCTCGCGGTCGCCGGCGCCGGCCTGGCGCTGCTCGCGCTCTTCCTCTTCATCGAGCGCCGCGCGCCGCGTCCGCTCGTCCCCCTGGGGATCTTCCGCTCGCGCACGCTGACGGCGGCCAACCTCGTCGTCTTCCTGCTCGGCTGCTCGGTCTTCGCGATGTGGTACTTCGTCTCGCTGTACCTGCAGCAGGTCCTCGGCTACACGCCGATCGAGACCGGTCTGTGCTTCCTGCCCATGACCGGCGCGATCATCGTCGCCTCGACGTTCGCCGCCCGCCTGTCCGCGCGCCTGGGGCCCGGGCCGATCCTCGCCCTTGGGATGACCCTCCTCGGCGCGGGGATGCTGCTCTTCACGGGGCTCTCGCCGCACGGCTCCTACGTCAGCGACGTCCTGGCGCCCGGCGTCATCACCACCACCGGCCTCGGGCTGTCGTTCGTCCCCGTGACCATCGCGGCGGTCGCGGGCGTCGCGCGCTCCGAAGCCGGACTGGCGTCGGGCCTGGTCAACACCTCGCGCCAGGTCGGCGGCTCGCTCGGGCTGGCCGCCCTGGCCACCATCGCCACCCAGCGCACCAGCGACCTCGCGGGCGCCGGCGGCATCGACGCCAGCGCGCTGACGGGCGGCTACCAGCGCGCCTTCGTGGTCGGCGCGGCCTTCGCCTTCGTCGGTGCGGTCATCGCGCTGGTCGGGCTCGTGCGCGTGCGCCATCCCCAGCAGCAGCCGGCGCAGCAGCAGACGCCGGCGCCCGTCGACGCCTGATCCACCGGGCCGGCGGGCGAGGATTCCGCGTCCCGGTCCGGACGGCGCATCGCGCTCGTCTGAACGCTAACGTTCCGTCTATGTCCGCCACTGCCGCCCACGAGGCCACGCCCCCCGAGCACGCCGAGCCCGTCTTCTCGCTGGCCCTCACGCAGGACCAGAAGGACATCCGCGACTGGGTCCACGGCTTCGCCGAGGGCGTCGTGCGCCCGGCCGCCCACGAGTGGGACGAGCGCGAGGAGACCCCGTGGCCGATCATCGCCGAGGCGGCCAGGATCGGGCTGTACGGACTCGACGCGCTGGCCCAGTTCTATGCCGACCCTTCGGGGCTGCTGCTGCCGATCGTCAACGAGGAGCTCTTCTGGGGCGACGCCGGCATCGGGATGGCCATCATGGGCACGTCGCTGGCCGTCGCGGCGATCTTCGGGCAGGGCACCGGCGAGCAGATCGGCGAATGGATTCCGCAGTGCTTCGGCACTGTCGACGAGCCGGCCGTCGCCGCCTTCTGCGCCTCGGAGCCCGACGCGGGCTCGGACATCTCGGCCATCCGCACCACCGCGCGCTACGACGAGGCCGCCGACGAGTGGATCCTCAACGGCCAGAAGGCGTGGGCCACCAACGGGGGCATCGCGAGCGTGCACGTGATCATCGCCTCGGTCGATCGCGAGCTGGGGTCGCGCGGCCACGCCGCGTTCGTCGTCCCGCCCGGCACCAAGGGGCTCGAGCAGGGGACGAAGGTGAAGAAGCACGGGCTGCGCGCGTCGCACACCGCCGACGTCCACCTCGACGACTGCCGCGTCCCCGGATCGTGCCTGCTCGGCGGCAGGGAGAAGCTCGACGAGCGCCTGGCCCGCGCGCGCGAGGGACGCGGCGGCCGCGGGCAGGCCGCGCTGCAGACCTTCGAGGCCACGCGACCGACCGTCGGCGCCCAGGCGCTGGGCATCGCCCGCGCCGCCTACGAGTACGCGCTGGACTACGCGCGCGAGCGCGAGCAGTTCGGCCGCAAGATCATCGAGAACCAGGCCATCGCCTTCGCCCTGGCCGACATGAAGCTCGAGATCGACGCCGCGCGCCTGCTCGTCTGGCGCGCGTCGTGGATGGGCCGCAACGCGATCGGATTCGAGAACGCCGAGGGCTCGATGAGCAAGCTCAAGGCCGGCGACGTGGCGCTGTGGGCCACCGAGCGCGCGATGCACATCCTCGGCGGCAACGGCTACACGCGCGAGTTCCCCGTCGAGCGCTGGCACCGTGACGCCAAGATCTACACGATCTTCGAGGGCACGTCGGAGATCCAGCGGCTCGTCGTCGCCCGGGCGATCTCGGGCGTGCAGATCCGCTAGGGCGCTCGCGCGCGGCCCGTGCTGCTTGAGGGTCGTACGTCGACCCTAGGACAGCACGCGTCGTCCAGGACGGGCGAGCGACCCACGGGCGGCTCGAAAGTTAGAGGTGGCGGGCCGGGCGCTTGCGCCCCCGGCCCGCCGGTGCGGAGCTTTGAAAGCGCCTCGGCTAGGCGCCGGAGACCACGACCTCGTCGGTCTCGATCGGCTCCAGCTGGGAGATCTCGGAGCGGCGGTCCTCCCAGTGCGGCGGGATGCACATGTGGGTCCCGAACTCCTCGACGCTCTCGTCGATGGTGAAGCCGGCCGGGGTGGACCATGCGAGCTCGCACAGCGCGCCGCCGGGGCTGCGCATGTACATGGAGAAGAAGTAGCCGCGGTCCTTGGACTCGGAGACGTCGGTGAACCCAAGGCCGACGAGCCAGTCCTTGACCACCTGCTGGTTGTCGGCGTCGACGACGTCGAAGGCCTGGTGATGGATGGTGCCCTCGCCGAAGGTCCACGAGCCCTGCGGGAGCTCGGGCTCCTCGACGAGCTCGAGGATTCGCCCGTGGCCCTCGTCGGTGCCGATGGTGAACTCGTGGTGCTTGCCCTCCGAGCCGGTCTGCGCGCCGCCCATGCCCTCGGTGATGAAGAAGGCCTGCAGGTCGGGCTCGCGGACCGAGCACGTCGTGCCGTACGCGCCGCGGATGGCGACGTCGGCGGTCACGCCGTGGGCCTCGTAGGGCTTGCGCGAGTCCTCGGAGACCCCGACGAGCTCATAGGGGATCCCGCACGGGTGCGCGAAGCAGACGCGCTCCTTGCCGAAGCGCGTCACGACCTCGTGGTCGACGCCCTTCTCGCTGAAGCGGTCGACCCAGAAGCCGGTCGCGTCGGCCGGGATCGAGAGCATGAGGGTCTTCAGCTGGTTGGTGCCGCGCTTGCCCATCCAGCCGGCCTGGCGGTAGGGGAACGAGGTCAGCAGCGTGCTCGCGTCGCCCTCCCGGTTGCCGTAGTAGAGGTGGTAGATGGGGATCTCGCCGTCGAAGAGCACCGTCTTCTTGACGCTCCTGAGTCCCAGCAGCCGGACGTGGAAGTCGTAGTCCTCCTGCGCCCCTCCGACGCAGAAGGTCAGGTGGTGGGTACCGCGGATCGTGCCCTTATTGGGCATAGGACTCGTCTC
Organism: Paraconexibacteraceae bacterium; assembly: GCA_963757775.1. GTDB lineage: Bacteria > Actinomycetota > Thermoleophilia > Solirubrobacterales > Solirubrobacteraceae > JAOPZW01. Next base: position 81,722 of record CAVWSH010000005.1, read on the forward strand.
CTCCTGTGCGCTCTGCGAACACTTGTACGGCGATCGGCACTCTAGCAACGCCGCCCGGAACTTGGGCGTTTTTTGGCCGCCGGCGAACGCGTGGGGCGGCGGCCATCAGCTCGCCGTCGCAACGGCCACGGACTCCACCGGCCGGCGCGAGCGCTCCAGGGCGGCGGAGATCAGCTCGGCCGTCCGGCGCAGCTCGGGCAGCATCACGCCGCGCAGCTCGTCGACCGGCACGCGCGGCGCGGCGGCGGCCAGGTTGATGGCGGCGATCGTCGCTCCCCCGACGCGCAGCGGCGCCGCGATCGAGCGCAGTCCGATCTCGAGCTCCTGGTCGACCAGCGCCCACCCCTCGGCGCGGACGGTGTCGACGGCGGCGCGCAGGCGCGCGCGGTCGGTGATCGTGCGCTCGGTGAAGGCCTCGAGCTCGGCGCCGGCCAGGAAGGCGTCGAGCTCGTCGTCGGGCAGGCCGGCGAGCAGGACGCGCCCGATCGAGGTGCAGTGCGCCGGCAGCCGCGAGCCGACGCCCAGCGAGATGGTCATGATCCGCCGCGTCGGCATGCGCGCCACGTAGACCACGTCGGGCAGGTCGAGCGTCGCCGCGGAGCACGACTCGTTGGTGCGCTCGCTGAGCTCCTCCATCAGCGGCTGGGCCGTCTCCCACAGGTTCAGCGATGACAGGTAGGCCCAGCCGAGCGACAGCACGCGCGGGGTGAGCGAGAACATCCGCCCATCGGAGCGCACGTGGCCGACCTCCTCGAGCGTGAGCAGGATCCGGCGCGCCGTCGCGCGCGTGATCCCGGTCAGCCGGGCGACCTCGCTCAGGGTCAGCGCCGGGCGCTCGCGCGAGAAGACCTGGATGACGGCGATGCCGCGCTCGAGCGACTGCAGCGACGGCCGGCGATCGCGCCCCGAGCTCATGGTTTGCTCACTGTACCTTCACCATGCCACGATGCGCACAAATGTGCGCAAGGCGCACAGCGCGGCGCTCGCCGGATCAGACCGTCAGCCCCTCGCCCACGAAGCTGGCGAGCGCGTCGACGGCCTCGCGGGTCTCGTCGAACATGAGATGGCCCACGCCGGGCAGGGTCCTGACCTCGGCGTCGGGTATGAGGTCGGCCCACACCGCGGCCTGCTCGACGGGGATGAGCCGATCGGCGTCGCCCCAGAGGATCAGCGTGGGCATCCGCAGGCGGTGCAGCCAGCGGTGCAGCTTGAGGTCGTACGGGCGCGCCCACATGAGCCGCGCCGCCGACGTGCTCTCGCGATAGCGGTCGGCCAGGAACTCCGGGGTCGGCGGCATCGGCACGTGTCCCTCGAAGACCGACATGTCGGCCGTCAGATAGGCCGGCAGCTGATCGCCGGGGATGGCCAGGAAGTCGGTCGTCGGATGCTCCTCGACGCGCATCCCGAACGGCGCGGCCAGCACCAGCCGGGTCACGCGCTCGGTGTGGTCGGCGGCGAAGTTGGCCGCCAGCCAGCCGCCCATCGAGTGCCCGGCCAGCGCGATCCTCTCGAGCCCGAGCTCGTCGAACAGGTCGAGGTAATGGCGGCGGTAGTCGTGGATGTCGTCGACGGTGGTGTCGTCGGCCGACGGGCCGAAGCCCGGGTGGAAGGGGATGATGAGCTTGAAGCGCTCGGCCAGGGGCAGGAGCGCGTCGAAGCCGGTCACCGTGCCCGCGCCGTGCAGGAAGACCAGTGCTTCGCCCTCGCCGGCGATCTGCACCACGGTCTCGATGCCGCGCAGGGTGAAGCGCTCCTCGCTGTAGGACGCCATGGCTACTTCACCCCCGCCAGGACCTTCGCCGCCTCGCCGCTGCTCGACCGCGCCCGCACGCGCGGGATGACCTCCTTGGCGAACATGTGCATGTTCTTGACGGCCTTCCACTCGGGCATGTCGCCGTGCTGGAGGACCATGAGCATGCGGCTGCACTGCGCCTCCTGCGCCCAGTGCGACAGCGTGTCGGCCACCGTGTCGGGCGAGCCGCAGATGATCCGCCCGATGGAGACCATGTCGTCCCACGTGGCGCGCGTGCCGTCGGCCAGCGCGGCCGACTGGGCGCGGCGCAGGAACTCGCTGCGCGACACGTAGCCGGGCGGCGAGAGGAACTGCGGCGGGACGCGGTGCATCCACGAGAAGAACTTCTCGATGTGCGGGCGCGCCTCGCGCACCGCCTCCTCGTCGGTGTCCGCCACGTAGGCGATGACCGTGAAGATCGTGTCGTCGGGCTGGACCGTCCAGCCCTTGGACTCGGCCGCCTCGCGGAAGTTGGCCATGGCCTTGAGCTGCTGCTCGATCGGGGTGAAGACGATCGAGTAGCCGGCGCGGAAGTCGGTCGCGACGTCGACCGTCTCCTGGCTGCCCGACCCGACGATGTAGATCTTCGGGTACGGCTTCTGCATCGGCCGCGGCCACACGTTGAGGAAGCGGTAGTTGTAGAACTCGCCGTCGTGGCGGACCGGGCCGTCCTCGGTCCACGTCTTGAGGATGATCGACAGGTTCTCGCGGAAGCGCGCGCGGGCCGTCGTCGGGTTGAGCTGGCCGGCGTTGGACCAGTACTCCATGCCGGTGCCCAGCGGGAAGCCGTACTCCATGCGCCCGTTGGACATCACGTCGAGCATCGCGTACTCCTCGGCGACGCGCGAGGGCCAGGACAGGTTGATCGGCACGCCGGCGACGAGGATCTTCACGCGCTTGGTCAGCGCGGCGAGGTAGGCCGCGCGCACCGACGTCGCGGGCTGCATGGAGTAGATCGTCTGGTGGTGCTCGTTGACGGCGATCGCGTCGAAGCCGAGATCCTCGGCGAGCAGCATCTCGCGGGTCCAGCGCTGGTAGAGCTCGTGGGCCACCTCGGCGTCGAAGTTGCCGTTGGGGTAGTCGACCCACGTCGACTCGTAGCGGTCGGAGTCCGCCGGCTCGTCGATGTAGTGGTGGTGGTTGAAGAGATAGAACTGGATGTCGTCAAAGACGTTCATCTGACCCCTCTGTTCGCCATGCGCACAGCCGTGCGGCGCTAAGCGATGCTTTCTGCCGGACCCGCGAATGTCAAGGGGAATTGAACACCGGGCGCCCAGGGCGCCTGCTCAGTACGCCTGGCGGTAGAGCTCGACGATCTCCTGCTTGGCCGCCGGCCGGGGGTTGAACCCGGGGCTGCCGCTGTCGAGGGCCGCCTGGGCCATGTCCTCGACGACCCGGTCGAAGTGCTCGCGGTCGACCTCGGCGCCCGACAGCGAGGGGATTCCGAGGTCGGCGTTGAGCGCGTCGAGCTCCTCGACCAGCCGCTGGCAGGCGACCTCGTCGGAGTCCTCGGCGCCGGCGAGGTCCATCTCGCGGGCGACGGTGGCGTAGCGCTGAGGCGCGCCGGCGACGCTGAAGCGGGTCACGGTCGGCAGCAGCAGCGCGTTGCTCAGGCCGTGGGGCAGGTGGAAGTGGGCGCCGATGGGGCGGCTCATGCCGTGCACGAGCGCCACGCTGGCGTTCGAGAAGGCCGCGCCCGCGAGCGTGGCGCCGAGCATCATCGCCTCGCGCCCCTCCTCGTCATCGGGGTTCTCGACCACCCGGCGCATGTGCGCGCCGATCAGCCGCGCCGCCTTGAGCGCGAGCATGTCGGTCAGCACGGTGGCCTTCGTGGAGACGTAGGCCTCGATGGCATGGGTCAGCGAGTCCACGCCGACCCACGAGGTCAGCTTCGCCGGCGTGCTCATCGTCAGCCTGTAGTCGGAGATCGCCACCCGGGCCATCAGGTGGCCGTCGAGCATCATCATCTTCACGTCGCGCTCGGTGTCGGTGATGACCGCCACGCGCGTGACCTCGCTGCCGGTGCCGGCCGTGGTGGGCACCGCGACGAGCGGGAGCCCGGGCCCCGGGACCTGGTCGTAGCCCGCGTAGTCGCGCACGTCGCCCGGGTTGGCGAAGGCCACGGCGGCCGCCTTGGCCGTGTCCATCGGGCTGCCGCCGCCGATGGCCACGACCCCATCGGCCTCGTGGTCGCGCAGGGCCCGGAGCGCGCCCTCGACGTTGTCGAGCGTCGGGTCGGGCTGCACCTCGCCGAACACCGCCACCGCCGCGCCGCCCGCCTGCAGGCGCTCGACCAGCGGCCCGGCCGGCCCCTCGTCCAGCAGGAAGCGATCGGAGACGACCAGCGGACGCTCGATGCCGATGCGCGCGACGTGCTCGGCGAGGTCGTCGGAGGCTCCGCCGCCGATCAGCAGGTCCTGGGGCAGGTGCAGCTCGATGGTGGCGTCGGCCGCCATGGCGACTCCTCTCGGGACGTATCAGGGGCCCTTCTACGCTAACTGGCGCTGCTGTAGCTTGCCCGGCATGCCCGCCTCGGACGCATCTGTCAACGGTCAGTACGGCACGGCGGTGCGCCGCCGGGAGGACCCGCCCCTCATTCAGGGGACCGGGACCTACACCGATGACGTCGACGCCCCCGGCGCGCTGCACGCGCACTTCGTCCGCTCCGAGGTCGCCCATGGGCGCATCCTGAGCATCGACACCGAGGCCGCCGCCGCGGCCCCGGGTGTGGCGGCCGTCTACACCGGCGCCGACCTCGACCTCGAGCCCTTCCCGCCCGGCCCGATGGCGCCCGACGACATGCTGCGCCCGACGCTGGCGCGCGACCTCGTGCGCTTCCAGGGCGAGGCGATCGCGGTCGTCGTGGCCGAGAGCCGCGGGGCGGCGGTCGACGCCGCCGAGCTCGTCGAGGTCGAGTTCGAGCCGCTCGACATCGTGGTGGACCCCGAGCGCGCGCTCGAGGACGGCGCGCCGCAGCTGTTCGCCGACAAGGGCTCGAACCTCGCCTTCGAGGGCGGCAACGCGGACGAGGGCGCGCTGGAGGGCGCGGACGTCGTCGTGCGCAGCCGCTTCGTCAATCAGCGCCTGGCCGCCGTCCCGATGGAGCCGTCGGCGACCGTGGCCGTGCCCGATCCGCAGTCCGGTGGCGTGCGCATCTGGGCGCCGCTGCAGGCGCCCCACACCGCCCGCGACGTCTTCGCCGGCGCGCTCGGGCTCGAGAAGGACGCCGTCCACGTCACGGTGCCCAACGTCGGCGGCGGCTTCGGCGCGCGGATCGCCGCCTACCCCGAGCAGGCCGCCGTGGCGGCGGCGGCGCTGCGGCTGGGCAGGCCCGTGCGCTACGTCGAGAGCCGCTGGGAGACGATGATCGCGATGCAGCACGGGCGCGCCCAGATCCAGGACGTCGAGCTCGGCGCGCGCAGCGACGGGACCCTCGTCGGCATCCGCGTCCACGTCATCGCCGACTGCGGCGCCTATCCCGGCGACGCGGTGATCATGCCCTTCCTGACCGGCCAGATGTCCTCGGGCGTCTACGCCATCCCGCGCGTGGACTTCGGCTTCCGCTGCGTGGTCACCAACACGACGCCGATCGGCGCGTACCGCGGAGCGGGGCGCCCGGAGGCGACCGCCTTGGTCGAGCGCGCCATGGATCAGCTGGCCGAGAAGCTCGACATGGACCCCGCCGAGCTGCGCCGGCGCAACTTCATCGCGCCCGACGACTTCCCGCACAAGACGGTGGCCGGCGCCACCTACGACTCGGGCGAGTACGCGCGCGCGCTGGACCTCGTGCTCGAGGCCGCCGGCTACGACGAGCTGCGCGAGCAGCAGGCCGCGCGGCGCGAGCGCGGCGACGTCAAGCAGCTGGGCATCGGGCTGTGCACCTACGTCGAGCTCACCGGCCTCGGCGCCGAGGTCGGCACCTGCACCGTCGACGAGGAGGGCATCGTCACGGTCAAGACCGGCACCTCGCCCCAGGGCCAGGGCCACGAGACGACCTGGGCGCAGCTCGTGTCGTGGACGCTCGGCGTGCCCATGACCGACGTGCGCATCGAGCACTCCGACACGCGCAAGGTCCCGCGCGGCATGGGGACGATGGGCTCGCGCACGCTGCAGGTCGGCGGCAGCGCGATGATCAACGCCACGCGTGAGGTGCTGTCCAAGGGCCGCGAGATCGCGGCCCACCTGCTCGAGGCCGCGGTCGACGACGTGCAGGTCGTGCCCGGCCAGGGCCTCGGCGTCGCGGGCCAGCCGTCGGCCACCGTCTCCTGGGCCGACCTGGCCAAGGCGGCCGCCGACCCGGCCAAGCTGCCGGAGGGCATGGAGCCAGGCCTCGACGCGATCAACGACTTCGAGACCCCCGACTCGAGCTATCCCTTCGGCGCCCACGTGGCCGTCGTCGAGGTCGACATGGAGACCGGGCTGACCAAGCTCATCCGCCACGTCACGGTCGACGACTCGGGCAACATCGCCAACCCGCTGCTGGCCGAGGGGCAGATCCATGGCGGCATCGCCCAGGGGGTCGCGCAGGCGCTCTACGAGGAGATCGCCTACGACGAGGACGGCAACTGCGTCGCCGGCTCGCTCACGAGCTACGCGCTGCCCACCGCGTCCGAGCTGCCGATGTTCGAGACGTCGCGGACCGAGACGCCATCGCCCCTGAACCCGCTGGGGGCGAAGGGCATCGGCGAGTCGGGCGCCATCGGCGCCACGCCCGCCGTGTGGAACGCGGTCGTCGACGCCCTCTCGCACCTCGGGGTCGAGAACATCGACATGCCGGCGACGCCGATGCGGGTGTGGCAGGCGATCGAGGCGGCGCGCAGCGGGGCGGGCGCGCCCGCGTAGGGCGCCGCTGCCTCCCGGGGCGCGGCCGCCGCCCGCGTGGACGATCATGTGCTCAGCCTGCGTTCGCACAGCGAACAACTATGCGCTGGGCGCACCTCAGCGCGAGGCTGCCTTCGGGTTCCGAATGCGTCAAGGCGTGTGTCCAAGGTGAACACGATGGCCCGCGGAGGCCCGTGCAAAGTCCCCCCAACAGGGGGTAGGGCTGCCTTGACGGCGCGCGAGTCCAGCGAGTAGGTTCGTTTTCCGTACAGCTGTGCGCTTGGCGAACCAAGGGCTCAGCACCGTAGTCGTGAGGAGGAGGAGGGTCAGGTGCAGACGATCTTTGGCTGGGACAGGTGGCGGCCAGCGCTCGCGCTGGCGGTGCTTGTGGCCGGACTGTCGGTGCTCGTTGCCGCATGCGGCAGCAGCAACAACGACAAGACGACGTCGAGCAGCGGCGGCGGCGGTGGCGCGACCACCACCGCGAAGAAGGCCGGCGACGTGACCAAGTGCGGGACGAAGCCGGGCACGAAGGCCACCGGATCGCCGATCAAGGTCGGCGCCATCGTCACCAAGCAGCCGGGCACGGACTTCACCGACGGCGCATCGATGGCGCAGGCGTACTTCAACTGCGTCAACGACAACGGTGGCATCAACGGCCACCCGATCGCCTACAAGGTCTACACCGAGCAGACGAACCCGTCGCAGATCGCGGGCTTCGCCCACAAGCTGATCCAGACCGACAAGGTCGTCGCGGTCGTCGGCGGCTTCAGCATCATCGAGTGCGCGGTCGACCACAAGTACTGGGAGTCGCTCGGGATCTACGAGCTCGACGCGGGCATCGCGCCGGAGTGCTGGGGCACGTCCAACAGCGCCGCTCCGAACATGGGCCCGCGCTACAGCTCCGATGGCGCCCTGCAGGGCGTTGTCCGGGCGGGCGCGAAGAAGATCGCCTTCGACCAGTCCAACGTGCCGGGCACCGGCTACATCGCCGCGGGCCCCGCGGCCGTGGGCAAGAGCCTCAACGTGCCGGTCACCCAGTTCAAGGACAACGTGCCGATCCAGGACGCGAACTCGATCGCGCTCAAGCTGGTGCAGGCGGCGGGCACGGACGGCGGAGTGGTGCTCAACTTCACGCCGCCCGAGGCGCTGAAGATCCTCCAGGCCGCGCAGCAGCAGGGCCTGCAGGACCGCGTGAAGGCGTGGGCGTGCTCGACGCCGTGCAACACGGACTTCGTCGCCAAGGCGCTCGGCCAGCAGTGGGACGGCAAGCTCCTCGTCAACGCCGAGCTGAACGTGACGGACGCCGATGGGCCGCAGTCGCGCCTCTACCGCGCGGTGTTCGCCAAGTACGGCAGCAAGGTCACCGGCGGTCTCGGCTCGTTCAGCCAGATGGGCTTCGTCATGGCTCAGCAGCTCGTCATGGCGCTCGAGTCGATCAAGGGCGAGGACTACTCGCTGAAGACCGTCAACAAGGCGATCAAGAACCTCAAGGGGTTCAAGACCGACATGCTCTGCAAGCCGTGGTACTACGGCGACGCGCCGTTGCACCTCCCGAACAACGTCGACTGGACCACCACCCCGAAGAACGGCAAGATGGTGATCAAGGACGGGTGCATCCCGATCTCCGAGGCGGACCCGGCGATCGCACAGGTGCGCAAGATCGAGAAGGACCAGCCTGACCTGACCAACCCGGGGACGCCGGTTCCGGGCTCCTAGGCGGTGGGCTAGGCAAGCAACGCAAGAGGGAGAGGGAGAGGGCGTCCAAGGTTCCGAATGCCGAGCATCGAGGACTTCAAGCCATTCGTGGTCACCGGCCTGGCTCTGGGCGGCGTGTATGCGCTGTCCGGGGTCGGGATGGTGGTCCTCTACAGGGCAACAGGGGTGCTGAACCTCGCGTTCGGCGCCGTCGGAGCCATGGGCGCCCTGCTCGCCTGGCAGCTGATCAACGTCAACAGCTGGGCGCAGGGACCGGCGTTCCTGGTCTGCGTGCTCTTCGGCGGGGCCAGCACGCTGCTCTACGGCGTGCTCTTCGGGCCGCCGCTCTCGGGCCGCGACCCGCTCGTGAAAGCCACGGCGACGCTCGGCCTGGCGCTGATCCTGCTGGGGATCATGGACCTCGTCTGGAGCGACAAGGCCCGCTCGATGATCCTGCCGACCTCGAACCACGGGTTCGAGGTCTCCGATGTCTTCGTCAACTGGACCGAGGTCATCGCGGTGGGCTTCGCGCTCGCCGTCATGACCGTGACCGCGCTCTTCCTGCGCTTCACCAAGACCGGCACGGCCATGCGCGCGCTGGCCAACGACCGCGAGATCACGGCGACCCTCGGCGTCCCCGTGCGGCGCGTCGAGGCGGCGGCGTGGCTGGGCTCCGGCCTCGTGTCGGGGGCGAGCGGCCTGCTGCTCTCCAACCTCGTGGGTCTCGACGCCGCCACCCTCACCTTCCTCGTGATCTCGTCGCTGGCGGCCACGCTGATCGGCCGCCTGCGCTCGATCACGGTCACCTTCGTCGCGGGCATCGTCATCGGCCTCGTCAACGCCCTGGTCACGCCCATCGTCTCCATCTCGCAGTACCGCGACATGACCCCGTTCGTCCTGGCCACGATCGCCCTCCTCGTCCTCTCCGGCCGGCGCGGGAGCGCCCTGGCGGGGAGGGCAGGTTGACGTGAGCGCCGCGGGAGCCACCAGCGCAGGCAGCGCCCGCCGTGTCTGGATGCCGCACCTCGACGCGGGCGAACGCCTGCGCGCCGTCATCATCGTCGTCCTCCTGCTCTTCGTCGTGCTGCTCCTGCCGCAGCTGCTGAGCGGCTACTGGGTCACCGTCTGCACGTCCGTCGCGATCTACTCGATCGTCGCGCTGGGGCTCGGCATCCTCATGGGCAGGACCGGGCTCGTCTCGCTCGGGCAGATCGCCCTGCTCGCCGTCGCCGCCTGGGTGGCCGCGCGGCTGTTCTTCGCCACGGGCCTGCCCTTCCCGATCGTGCTGCTCCTGGCGGGCCTGATCACGATGGTCCTGGGCACGCTCGTCGGACTGCCGGCCCTGCGGCTGAGCGGCCTCTACCTGGCGCTGATCACGCTGATGCTGGCCGGTGCGATCACCGTCGTGCTCAGGGCCACGAACTTCCCGAACGGCGGCCACGGGTTCCTGGGCCACCTGGAGACCGACCGCGGGAACGCGAACATCCGCCGGCCGGCCATCGCCAGCGGCGACACCGCCTACCTGCGCTACGCGGTGATCGTGGCCGCCGTCATGTTCCTGATCGCGCTCATCCACGTGCGCGCGAAACCCGGCCGTGCATGGGCGGCCATCCGCCAGAGCGAATCGGCTGCGCTGGCCGCCGGCGTCAACGTCACGCTCTACAAGATGTGGGCCTTCGCGCTCGCGTCGTTCCTGACCGGCGTCGCCGGAGGGCTGCTGGCCGCGAACTCCGGGCAGCTGTTCATCACGACCTTCCCCACCAGCGACTCGATCACCCTGCTCGCCGTGGTTCTCATGGGCGGCATCTACAGCCTGTGGGGAGCGGTGGTCGCCGGAGTGCTGATGCAGCTGCTGCCCGCCCTCCTGAACAACTGGGGGGTCGCGGCGGACTGGCTGACCATCGTCTTCGGAGCCGGGGTGCTGCAGGTCCTGCTCACCGCGCCGCAGGGTCTGGTCTACCAGTTCCCGCGCGACATGGCGAAGCTCGGGCGGCTGATCAGCGGGGCCGCCGGCCGGGCCAGGCCGCCGACTCGGGAGGGCGCGGGTTGATCGAGATCAAGGACCTGACCGTGCGCTTCGGCGGCGTCACGCCGCTCGATCACATGACGATCACCTTCGAAGAGGGCACGAACGGGCTCATCGGGCCCAACGGCGCGGGCAAGACGACCTTCTTCAACGTGCTGAGCGGCTTCGTGCGCCCTGCCGAGGGCAGCGTGACGGCGTTCGGCGAGAACCTGCTGACGATGACCCACTTCCGCCGCGCGCGCTGGGGCGTGCGCCGGACGTTCCAGACCGAGCAGGCGATCGAGGAGCTCTCGATCTACGACAACGTGGCGATGGTGCACGAGCACTCCTCCAAGGAGCGCATCGGCGATCGCCGCGAGGCGGTCCTGTCGGCGATCCAGTTCGTGGGCCTCACGGCCAAGCCGCAGACCAAGGTCGGGACCCTGGGCGCCGGCGAGCGACGCCTGGTCGAGCTCGCGCGCGCCGTCGTCGGCCAGCCCCGCGTGATCCTGCTCGACGAGCCGGCCGCCGGTCTTCCCGACGAGGAGAGCGTGCGCACGAGTCAGGTCATCCAGAAGATCCCCCAGGAGCTCGGCGCGCTCGTCATCCTCGTGGACCACGACATGAGCCTGGTGTCCGCCTGCTGCAGCAAGACCGCGGTCCTCGACTTCGGCAAGCTGATCGCCTCGGGGGTGACCGCCGACGTGCTGCGCGACGACGAGGTCAAGAAGGCGTACCTGGGCGTCGAGGCGGTGGCGGTGTGACCGAGGCCGGAGCCACGGCAGCTGCGCTGTCAGGCGAGAAGGTCGCAGACATCCTGCGGCTCGAGGACGTGACCGTGGAGCGCGGCGGGCGCCCGGTTGTCCACTCCGTGTCGCTCGACGTCACGCCTGGGGAGGTCACGGCCCTGCTGGGCCCGAACGGCGCCGGCAAGTCGAGCCTCGTGCTCGCGGTGGGCGGCGTCCTGCGCGCCGCCGGCGGGAAGGTGACGCTCGGGTCCGAGCAGCTCACGTCGCGGCGCCCTGAGCGCATTCGCCAGGCCGGCGTGGCCATCGTGCCCGAGGGTCGCCGCCTGCTGCCCCTGCTCACGGTGCGCGAGAACCTCGGCGTCGCCACGTACTCCCTCTCGCGGTCCGACGCGAAGGCCGGCCTCAAGCGGGCCCTGGAGCTCTTCCCCGAGCTCGAGAAGCGCCTCGAGGTGCCCGGACGCCTGCTCTCGGGCGGCGAGCAGCAGATGCTCGTGCTGGCCCAGGCGCTCGTGTCCCGGCCGAAGTTCGTCTTCATCGACGAGCTCTCGCTCGGCCTGGCTCCCGTCGTGGTCCAGCGCCTGCTGCCCACGGTCCGCCAGGTGGCCGAGAGCGGCGTCGGAGTGCTCCTGATCGAGCAGTTCGCGACCGTGGCGCTCAGCCTGGCCGAGCGCGCCTACATCATGGAGGGCGGGCGCATCCAGTTCTCTGGCATGGCCAGCGAGCTGCGGGAGAACCCCGACCTGCTGCACTCGGCCTATCTGCTGCGCGGCAGCGTCGGACCCAACGGCGCGCCCGCCTCCGCCGCGTAGCGGCTGCGCCCGGGCGCGGCCGACCGCGTACCCTCGGCAGGGTGAAGCCCCGCCTACGCGGCGTCAGCCACCAGTACGCCTTCTACGTCGCCCTCGCGGCCGGAGCGGCGCTCGTCGTGCTCGCGCGCGGCGGCGAGGCGCGCGTCGCCGCGCTGGTCTACGGCCTCTCGCTGTCGGCCATGTTCGGCGCCAGCGCCCTGTACCACCGCGTGGACTGGTCGCCGCGCCCGCACGCGTGGCTGCGGCGCCTGGACCACTCGATGATCTTCGTGCTCGTCGCGGGCACCTACACGCCGTTCGCGCTGCTCGTGCTGGCGCCGGCCCTCGGGTGGGCCGTGCTCGGCGTGGTCTGGGGCGGGGCGCTCGCCGGCGTCGTCATCAGCCTCGTGTGGATCGATGCTCCGCGCTGGCTGACGGCCGTGCTCTACGTCGCGCTGGGCTGGGCCTCCATCGTCATGATGCCCCAGCTGTGGGACCGGGCGGGCGTCCTCGCCGTCGCCCTGCTGGCCACGGGCGGCGTCCTCTACACCATCGGCGCGGTGGTCTACGCGCGCCGCCGGCCCGATCCCGCGCCCCGGGTCTTCGGCTATCACGAGGTCTTCCACGCCCTCGTGATCGCGGCCGCCGCCGTGCACTTCGCGGCGATCGCGTTCGTGGCTGTCTGAGTTTCGCGCCGGAGTGATTCACTGCGTCCGGTGGCCGGGTAAGGCACCCATCGCACTAGCAGGTGCGCCCTTTGGAGAGGGGCACGTCGCATCAGGAGGAGGAGGAGCGATGAAGGTCAAGTTCGGGTTCGGTGCAGTGTTCATCTGCTGCGTCGTCCTCGCCGCGTGCGGTAGCAGCAACGGCGGCGGTGGCGGCGGTGGCGGTGGCGGTGGTGGCGCCAGCACCAGCACCAGCAGTGGTGGAGGCGTCAAGGTCGAAGGCGCGAAGGTCATCGACGCGAAGTCCCTGGACAACCCGCCGAAGGGCACGGTCAAGTTCTGCCAGGGCAAGGACACGACGGGCATCGGCAAGCAGGTGGTCAAGGACTTCACGACGAAGTACGGCGCCCAGGGCTACAAGGCCACGCTGACCGAGTTCCCGGCGTCGGCCGACCAGCAGCGCGCCCAGTTCATCCAGCGCCAGCAGGCCAAGTCCGACGACTGCGACGTCTTCAGCTCGGACGTGATCTGGACCGCGGAGTTCGCCAGCCAGAAGTGGCTGTACGACCTCACCCCGTACGTCCAGGCCCAGAAGTCGAAGTACATCGGCGCGCCGCTCGAGACGGTGCACTACGCCGACAAGTACTGGGGCGTCCCGGAGACCAGTGACGCCGCCTTCATCTACTACCGGACCGACAAAGGCCTCTCCGCACCGACGACCTGGCAGGAGCTCTACTCCAAGGCCAAGTCCGAGGGTGGACTCGTCTATCAGGGCGCGCCCTACGAGGGCCTGACCTGCGACTTCCTCGAGCTGGCCTTCGCGGCCGGCGGCACGGTCCTCAACGACGGCGGCGACAAGTCGACGATCAACTCGCCCCAGAACCTCAAGGCGCTGCAGCTCATGGTCGACGGCATCAAGAGCGGCGCGGCACCGAAGGCCGTGACGACCTACATGGAGCCCGAGACCGATCAGGCGTGGACCAGCGGTCGCTATGCGTACATGCGCAACTGGACCTACGCCTACGCCGCGGACAACAAGAGCCCGAGCAAGGTCAAGGGCAAGTACAAGGTGGCCCCGCTTCCGTCCTTCGAGGGCGGCGGCAAGGCCGGCATCCTCGGCGGCCACAACAGCGTCATCAGCGCGTACACCAAGAACCCCGGCCTGGCCCTGAAGTTCGCCGACTTCTATGCCTCTCCCGAGTTCCAGAAGATCGCGCTGCTCAAGTACTCGCAGGCGGCGGTCATCCCGTCCGTCTACAGCGAGCCCGACGTGAAGAAGGCCATTCCGTACGCGGCGGAGCTCCTGCAGGCGCTCAGCCAGGCCAAGGCCCGCCCGGTCTCGGCCGTCTACCCGCAGATCTCGCAGGCGATCTACAAGAACGTCAACGACGCGCTCGCCGGTCGCACGAGCCCGGCGGACGCCCTGAAGAAGGCGGACTCGCAGATCAACAGCGCACTGTCGACCTTCTGACCCAAGTGAGTTAGAACCATGGAAGCCGCCTCTGTCCAGACAGTCGGCGCGCCAACGCAGCGGCGGCGCTCCCGGGGAATCCCGGAGCGCCGCCTGGCGAAGCTGATGGTCGCGCCGTCGATGATCCTCATCGCGGTCGTCGCCGCGTACCCGATCATCTACGCCGTCTGGCTCTCCTTGCACGAGTACAGCGTCCGCGTCGCGGGCCTCTCGCGCTGGGCAGGGCCAGTCGGCCTGCGCAATTACCAGAAGGCCCTGCAGTCCTCGGAGTGGTGGGCGGCGTTCAGGCACACGCTGATCTTCACGGCGTCGTCCGTGACGCTCGAGCTGCTGATCGGGCTGGGCATGGCCCTGGCGATGCACTCGGCCTTCCGCGGGCAGGGGCTGCTGCGCACCACCGTGCTCGTGCCGTGGGCGGTGCTCACGGTTGTCACCGCGGTCATGTGGCGGACGATGTTCGTCTCGCCCTACGGCTTCGTGAACACCATCCTGGGCACGCAGACGGTGTGGTTGGGCTCCGAGCCCCAGGCGCTGATCGTGATCATCATCGCCGACGTCTGGAAGACGGCGCCATTCATGGCCCTGTTGATACTCGCGGGGCTGCAGGTGATACCCGGCGAAGTCTACGAGGCTGCCGAGGTCGACGGCGCGTCGACGTGGCAGCGCTTCACCCGCATCACGCTGCCACTGCTGACCCCGGCGATCCTCGTCGCGCTGATCTTCCGCACGCTCGACGCGCTGAGGATCTTCGACCTCCCGTATGTGCTGACCCAGGGTCAGAACGGGACGTCGACGCTGTCGACGATCGCCCAGGAGACGTTCGCCACGAACCGCATCTACGGCCTGGGGTCGGCGATGGCGGTGTTGACGTTCATCGTGGTGATGCTCGTCTCCTTCTCGTACATCCGCTTCGTGGGCGGAAACCTTCGAGGACTGGCGGAGGAGTAGGCGATGGAAGCTGGAGCCGCTACCGCACCGGTCGCGACGCGCGCGCGCGCCAAGACCCGGAAGAAGCCGCGCACCCGCGGGAAGATGCCGTGGTGGATGTGGATCGCCGTTGCCGCGATCGTCGTCTTCTGCCTCTTCCCGTTCTACTGGCTGATCAACATCTCGCTGAAGACGGGCAACGACCTGCAGTCGTCCAGCGTGATCCCGCCCAACCCGACGCTCAAGAACTACCAGGAGATCTTCAAGAACCCCGACTTCACGAAGGCGCTGCGCAACAGCGCCATCGTGGCGCTGACCACGACCGTGCTGGCGCTCGTGGTCGGGTCCTTCTGCGCCTACGCGCTCGCGCGGCTGAAGCTGCGCGGCAAGTTCGTGATCCTCGCCATCGTGCTGACGATCTCGACCTTCCCGCAGATCGCCATCGCAGCGCCGCTGTTCAAGCTGTGGTCCGACATCGGGCTGTTCAACACGTGGATCGGCCTGATCCTCCCGTACCTCACCTTCGCCCTCCCGCTCACGGTCTACATCCTCGTGTCCTTCTTCAGAGAGATCCCGAGGGACCTCGAAGAGGCGGCGCTCGTCGACGGGGCGACCCACTTCGAGGCCTTCCGCAAGGTCGTCGTGCCGCTCGCGGCCCCCGGCCTGGCCACCGCGGGCATCCTCGCGTTCATCGCCGCCTGGAACGAGTTCCTGCTCGCCGTCACGCTGACGTCCTCCTCCAGGGCCAGGACGGTGCCGGCGGCCATCGCGTTCTTCACGGGCGCGACCGAGCACGAGGTTCCCTACGGCAGCATCTCGGCCGCATCGGTGGTCATCTCCGTGCCCCTGATCGTCATGGTGCTGCTCTTCCAGAAGCGCATCGTCGCCGGACTGACCGCGGGCGCCGTCAAGGGCTAGGGGCCCACAGTGCAGGACGTGCCGGGCCTTTCGCAGGTCCTGGCTCCCGACGGCTGGCCGAATGCCTCCAGCGCGTCGCAGGGCGAGGGCGACCCGGGCCGCTACAACTGCCTGTTCGGGCGCGACTCGCTGATCACGGCGCTGGCCGTGCTCCCGGCGCGGCCCGACGTGGCGGTCGCGACCCTGCGCGCGCTGGCCGCGATCCAGGGCACGCGCGAGGACGTCACCTGGGACGAGGAGCCGGGCAAGATCGTCCACGAGGTGCGGCCCGGGATCTCCGTCGCCCGTCAGGGCTACCTCGGCCTCGAGGTGCCCGAGGGCGAGCTGCGCTACTACGGCTCGGCCGACGCGACCCCGCTCTTCCTGCACGTGCTGGCGACGACCGGGGACGGCGCTCTCGCCGCCGAGCTCGAGCCCAACTGGCGCGCCGCCGGCCGCTGGCTGCTGGGCGCGCTGGAACGCGGTGGCGGCCTGCTGCGCTGGCACCGGCGCGCTCCCGGGGGGCTCGTCCAGCAGGGCTGGCGCGACTCGACGGACCCGGTCGGCTCGCCGTCGCAGGGCAGCGGCGTCCTGCACGAGGACGGCTCGGTGCCCGAGCCGCCGGTGGCCGACGCCGACACGCAGGCCGCGGCGCTGGCCGGGCTGCGCGGTCTGGCGAAGCTGTCGGGCGAGGGCGCCCACGCAGAGGCCGCCCAGGCCTTGGCAGCGCGCATCGGCGCAGCGTGGGACCCCGAGACGATGGCCCTCGACGCCCACGATCGGCCCGTCCGTGGGGCCGGCTCGCAGCTCGGCTGGCTGCTGTGGGCCGGGGCGCCCGTGCCCGGCGCCGCCGAGCGCCTCGCCGAGCCCGACGTGCTCACCGACTACGGGCTGCGCACGCTGTCGGACCGCCACCCGCAGTTCGATCCGCAGTCCTATCACCGCGGCTCGGTCTGGCCCTTCGACTCCTGGCTGGGTTGGGGCGGGCTGCGCGCGGCCGGCCACGCCGAGGTCGCCGAGCGGGTGCGCCGAGGCGTCCTGGCGGGCGTCGAGCGGATCGGCCACTACCCCGAGCTCTACGCGGTGACGAGATCGGACCCCACCCACCCGGAGGTGGCGACCCTGTCGAATTTCGTGCAGGCGTGGACGGTCGGCGCGGTGTGGGCCCTGCGCAACGAGTGGGACGGCGGGGCGCATGTGGTGGCGTGACGGCGTCCTGTACCAGGTCTACCCGCGCTCGTTCGCGGACTCCGACGGCGACGGCATCGGCGACCTGCGCGGGATCACAGCGCACCTCGACCACCTCGAGTGGCTCGGCGTCGACGGCCTCTGGCTGAACCCGACGTTCCCCTCGCCCAACGCCGACTGGGGCTTCGACGTCTCGGACTACTGCGGCGTGCATCCCGATCTCGGGACGCTCGAGGACCTCGACGAGCTCGTGCTGCGGGCCGGCGAGCGCGCCATCAAGGTGCTCCTCGACCTCGTCCCCAACCACACGAGCGACCAGCATCCGTGGTTCCGCGAGCGGCCAGACTTCTACGTGTGGCGCGAGGGCCGCGACGGCGGTCCGCCCAACAACTGGGTGAGCAACTTCGGCGGCCCGGCGTGGACCTTCGACGAGGCCAGGGGTCTGTGGTACTTGCACAACTTCACACCCGACCAGCCCGACCTCGACTGGTGGAACGAGGACGTACGCGAGGCGTTCGACGACATCCTGCGCTTCTGGATGGACCGCGGGATCGCGGGCTTTCGCGTCGACGTGGCGCACGGGATCGTCAAGGACCGCGAGCTGCGCGACAACCCGCCGGCCACCGCGGACGACACCGAGCACCACCGCTGGCTGGGCCAGCAGCTCGAGTACTCGATGAACCGCGACGAGGTCCACGACGTCTTCCGCCGCTGGCGCTCGGTCACCGATCCCTACGACGGCGTGCTGCTGGGGGAGACGTGGGTGCTCGACCTCGAGCGCCTGATGCGCTTCTACGGCGACGACCTCGACGAGCTGCACCTGGCCTTCAACTTCGTCTTCCTGCTGGCCGACTTCGGCGCCGAGCAGCTCGCCCCGATCGTGGCCGAGACCGAGAGGCTGCTGCCGGAGCATGCGTGGCCGACGTGGACGCTCGGCAACCACGACATGGAGCGCTTCCCGACGCGCTGGACGCGTGGGGACCCCGCGCTGACGCGCTGCGCGCTCATGCTGCTGCTGACGTTGCGCGGGACGCCCGTCGTCTACTACGGCGACGAGCTGGCGATGCCCGACGCCGAGATCCCGCGCGACCGCGTGGTCGATCCCGTGGGGCTGCTCGACGACCCCGAGCATCCCGGCCGCGACGGCGCCCGCTCGCCGATGCCGTGGAGCGCCGAGCCGGGCGCGGGCTTCAGCGCCCCGGGCGTCGAGCCCTGGCTGCCCCTCGGCGAGCTCGCCGGGCTCAACGTCGCCGAGCAGAAGGCCGACCCCGATTCCGTGCTGCACCTCACGCGCGACCTCATCGCCCTGCGCCGCGCGGAGGAGGACCTGCGCGCGGGCCGCTACGAGCAGGTCGTCGTCGCGGACGGGCTGTGGGCCTACCGGCGCGGCGACGGCTTCCTCGTCGCCCTCAACCTCGGCGCGGACGCGGCCAGCCTCGCGGTCGAGGCGACGATCGTGATCGGCACACGGCGCGAGCGCGACGGTGAGGCGGTCGCGCGGTCACTGCTGCTGGCGCCCGGCGAGGGCGTTGTGCTGCGCCTCGCGCGAGCCTGAAAACCGTCAACGCGCGGCCTGGGTGTCGAACCTCGCTTGCCGCGCCGCGCGCGTTTGGCAGGATAGCGGCCCTATGGCGCGCTTCGGCATCCTCACCGGGGGCGGCGACTGCCCCGGTCTCAACGCGGTGATCCGTGGCGTCGTGCGCGCCGGGGTCAACCGCCACGGTCACCAGATCATCGGCTTCCGCTACGGCTGGGCCGGCGTCCTCGAGTCCAACACGGTCGAGCTCACGCCCCAGAACACCGCGGGGATCCTGCACCGCGGTGGGACGATCCTCGGGACGTCGCGGACCAATCCCTACAAGGGCGACGGGGACGGAACCGCGCTCGTCCGCGAGACGCTCGAGCGGGAGGGGATCGATGCCCTCATCCCCATCGGCGGGGAGGACACGCTCGGCGTCGCGGCCAGGCTGGCGGCCGAGGGCGTGCCGGTGGTCGGCGTCCCCAAGACGATCGACAACGACCTGGCCGGGACCGACGTGACCTTCGGCTTCCACACCGCGGTCCAGATCGCGACGGACGCGATCGATCGCCTGCACACCACGGCCGAGTCGCACAACCGCGTGATCATCCTCGAGGTCATGGGGCGTCACGCCGGCTGGATCGCGGCCTACAGCGGCATCGCCGGCGGGGCCGACGTGATCCTCGTGCCCGAGCGCCCGTTCGACATCGACGAGGTCTGCGAGCGCATCAAGCGCCGCCACGCCCGCGGGTCGACGTTCTCCATCGTCGTCGTCTCCGAGGGCGCCACGCCGCGCGACGGCAGCGGCATCACGACGGCGGGCACGAAGACCGACGCCTTCGGCCACGCGCGCCTGGGTGGCATCGCCGTGGCGCTCGAGCGCGAGATCGAAGCGCGCACCGGGTTCGAGACGCGCATGACGATCCTGGGCCACGTCCAGCGCGGCGGCACGCCGACCGCGTATGACCGCGTGCTGGCCACGCGCTTCGGCGTCAAGGCCGTGGCGGCCGCCGATCGCGGCGAGTGGGGCACGATGGTCTCGCTGCGCGGGCAGGACATCGTCCTGGTGGCACTGGCCGAGGCGGTCGCCGAGCCCAAGCTCCTCGACGACGATCTCTACGACACCGCCGAGGTCTTCTTCGGCTAGCCGTTCGTCGGACCCTCCCGCGGGTCCTCTCGCTACCCTCGCGGGGTGCGCCGCCTGTGGCCGGGTCTCATCGTCGTCGCTGTCGCGTTCGTCGCCTCCGGCTGCGGCTCGGACACCAAGGCCGCGAACGACTACGTCGACGCGGTCAACCGGGCCCAGAGCGAGTTCGCCACGAAGTTCGACCAGCTCTCGGGGCAGATCACCTCGACGAGCACGGCCGCCCAGGATCGCCAGACCCTCGACGGCTTCCGCCAGGCCATCGACAAGGCGGTGGCCGACTTCCGGGCGGTCAAGGCGCCCAGCAAGGTCAAGCCGCTGCACGACCGGCTCATCGCGGAGGTCTCCGCCTACGGCACGCAGATCGACAAGGCGAAGGGCGCGTTCGCCGACAACGATCCGAAGGCGATCGTCAAGGCGCAGGCCGATCTCGTCAGCGCGGTGACCAAGGTCCAGGCGCAGATCAACCAGACGATCGCGGACATCAACAAGAAGCTGCGGGAATAACTACGCTGGCGCCATGCTCGAAGGCCTGATGCAGAACGACTTCCAGCTGACGGTCGGGGCCATGCGCCGGCGCCTGCGCAGCTGCTATCCGGACCAGGAGGTGGTGACGCTCGAGGACGACGGGCCGGTCCGCGCCTCCTACGCGCAGGTGGCCGAGCGCGTCGACCGCCTCGGCCGCGTGCTCGAGCGCCTCGAGGTGCAGGCCGGCGACCGGGTGGGGACCTTCGGCTGGAACACGCAGCGCCACTACGAGCTCTATCTCGCGGTGCCGTCCTACGGCGCGGTCCTGCACACGCTGAACATCCGCCTGTTCCCCGAGCAGATCGTCTACATCGTCAACCACGCGCGTGACGGCGTCATCTTCGTCGACGGCTCGCTGGTCGAGCCCCTGGCCGAGCTCGCGTCCGAGTTCGAGGGCGTGCGCCACTTCGTCGTCATGGGCGACGGCGACCTCGACGCGCTGCCCGGCGCGCTCTCCTACGAGCAGCTGCTCGACGAGGCGGGCGAGGGTGAGTTCGCGTGGCCCGACGTCGACGAGCGCGCGGCCGCCGCGCTCTGCTACACGAGCGGGACGACCGGCAACCCGAAGGGCGTGCTCTACTCGCACCGCTCGGTGTCGCTGCACTCCACGGTGATCTGCGCGGCCGACGCCGTCGGGCTCTCGTCGCGCGATCGCGTGCTGTCCATCGTGCCGATGTTCCACGTCAACGCGTGGGGCCTGCCCTTCGGGGCGGCGCTCACCGGGGCCGAGCTGCTCCTGCCCGGGCCGTTCCTGCAGGGCGAGCCGCTGGCGCGCTTCGTCGAGGCCGAGCGGGCCACGCTGCTGGCCGGCGTGCCGACGGTGCTCGGGGCGCTGCTGGCCCACGTCGACGAGCACGGGGGCGACCTCAGCTCGCTGCGCGGCGGGATCTGCGGCGGCTCGGCGGTGCCGCGCAAGCTCATGGAGGGCTTCGAGCGCCACGGCGTGCGCGTCCTGCAGGCGTGGGGGATGACCGAGACCAGCCCGATCGTCACCGTGGCCCGGCCTCCGGCGGGCGTGGACGAGGGCGAGGAGCACTGGGCCTACCGCACCACCCAGGGCCGGATGGTCCCGTGGACCGAGATCCGGTTGAGCGACGGCGCCGGCGAGATCGAGGCGCGCGGGCCGTGGGTCGCCGCGCGCTACTACGAGGACCCGAGCGGCGACGACAAGTTCACCGACGACGGCTGGCTGCGCACGGGCGACATCGGCGAGCTCGACGAGCAGGGCTTCGTGCGCATCACCGACCGCTCCAAGGACCTCATCAAGTCCGGCGGCGAGTGGATCTCGTCGGTGGAGGTCGAGACGCTGCTCATCGACCACCCCGGGGTGGTCGAGGCGGCCGTCATCGCGATGCCCGACGAGAAGTGGGGCGAACGGCCGCTGGCCTGCGTGGCCCTGGCCGAGGGCGCGGGCGTCTCGCCCGGCGATCTGCGCGAGCACCTGTCCTCCGGCCTGGCGAAGTGGCAGCTGCCCGACGCCTTCGCCTTCATCGACGAGGTGCCCAAGACGAGCGTCGGGAAGTTCGACAAGAAGGTCCTGCGCCAGCGGCTGGCCGAGGGCGACCTGGCGGTCGAGCGCACCGAGCGCGACGCGGTCAGCTAGCCGGCGGGGGCGCCAGGGCGAGGAAGTTGCGCACCGTGGCGCGCGCCTCGCCCGGGCGACAGGCGATCGCGGCCACCGACGGCTCGATGTCGGCCACGCGGGCGAAGGCGAGCCCTGGCCACGCGCGCGACCGGGCCACCGACTCCGGGACGAGCCCGAGCGCGCGCCCGACGCGCGCCGCCTCGAACAGCTCGTCGAGCGACGTGCAGATCGCGCCGATGCGGGCCGGGCGCGTCCGGTGCTCGGCGCACATCCAGAACGCACACCACACGTGATCGGTCTCGAGGTTCATCCACGGCTCGTCGGCGATGTCGGCGAAGGCGACCTGCTCGCGCTCGGCCAGCGGGTGGTCTGAGGGCAGCGTGACGTAGCGCGGCTCGCGCGCCAGCTCGTGCAGCTCGAGCGCGGCGGCGAAGGGCGGGCGCACGATGGCGACGTCGGTCTCGCCGGTGAGCAGGCCCGCGTACGGGTCGGCGAAGGTGAAGTGGCGGACGTCGAGGGCGACGTCCGGATAGCGCTCGCCGAAGGCCCGCAGCAGCTCGGGCGTGGCGGGCAGCCCGGTGGTGGAGCTGAGGCCGACGACGAGCTGGCCCGCGGCGCCGTCGGCGTGCCGGCGGGCGGTGGCGAGCGCGAGGTCCATGGCCGCGAGCGCCTCGCGCGCGCGCGGGAGGAAGTCCTCCCCGGCGGCGGTCATCTGCACCCGGCGGGTGGTGCGCTCGAAGAGCCGGACGCCGAGGGTGGCCTCGAGCTGCGCCACTCCTGCGCTCAGCGACTGCTGGACGACGTTGACCCTCGCGGCGGCGCGGGTGAAGTTGAGCTCTTCGGCCAGTGCGACGAAGTAGGCGAGGTGACGGACCTCAGGGCGCACCCTTCGGAGGGTAAAGAGGCCGCTTCATGTGCTCACCGCCTGCGCCTCGGCCGCCAGCTCGGCGGCGACGGCGTCGGCGCTGAGGGCGACGAGCCACGCCAGCGCGGGGTCGGGCAGGAAGGCCGACATGCGCGCGGTCAGCTCCTGCTTGGCGGCGTCCGACAGCGCGGCCTGCCCGTCGGCCAGGTTGCGGACCGCCTCGCGCAGCATGAGCTGATAGCGGCGCTGGGCGCCGAGCGCCTCGGGGCCGGCCGGGCCTCCGTGGCCGGGGTAGAGCGTCTCGATCCCCGCCAGCAGGGCGGGCGCGCGGTCGAGGGCGTCGAGCCACGCCGCGGTGAAGCCGTCGGCGTTGTAGCTGTGGTGGCCGTTGTAGAACAGGTCGCCGGTGAAGGCGACGGGCGCGTCGTCCTCGGGGCTCTCGACCACGTAGAGGGCCTCGCTGGCCGACTCGCACGGCCCGAGCTCGTGGGCGCGGATGCGCAGGCCGCCGACGGCGAGCGTCTCGCCGTCGGCGACGGTCGCGTTGGGGTAGGCGGTCTGCGCCGGCCATTCGTCGCCGTACGTCGGGGACCACTGCGCGCGCTTGGGCTCGGCGACCTCGTCGATCACCGCCTTGCCTTCGGGCGTGGCGTAGATCGGGACGTCGCGCTGCCCGCGCACGAGCTCGACCACGCCGTTGAAGTGGTCGGGGTGGCCATGCGTGACGAGGACGGCGAGCAGCGGCTTGCGCAGGGCGTCGAGGCGCGCTCGGAAGGCGCGTGCGTCGGAGACGAGCAGGCTGCCGTCGATGGCGACGACCCCTTCCTCGCTCTCCACCAGGTAGGAGTTGACGAACAGGCCGTTGGCGGCCGCGGTGTAGGTGTAGATCGCTGGGGGCATCGGGCGCCGCAGCGTAGGCGCGCCGGGCGCGGGCGGGAAACACCGATCCAGGCGGATTGACCATCGCCGGTGGTCAATGCCGGGCGAGGCGGAGAGTGTCGGCTGCGCCCGCCGAATCGGTGAAGGCCGATCCGGCGGGCGCGCCGCGCGGGGGTCAGCGACCGGCGGGGAGAGAGACGGCGGCCGGGCGCTTGGAGGCGGGCGACACCTTGTAGGGGAGGAGGACCCGGGTGTTGCCCGCTCGCGTGAGCTCAGTGACCTTCGGTGTGAGCATGCGTGCAGCTTCTCGATCTGCGGCGCGCGCGACGACGGGGCCACCCGGCATCTTGGAGGTACGGGCAGCCGCACACGCAGCTAGGGTTCGCCGCCGTGCGCGCCGTGGTCATCGCCAAGCACGGCGGATTGGACGTCCTGGAGGTGCACGAGCGTCCCGAGCCGTCGCCCGCGCCGGGACAGGTCCGCATCGACGTTCGCGCCGCCGGCGTCAACTTCGCCGACACGCTCGCGCGCGTCGGGCTCTATCCCGACGCGCCGAAGCCGCCGTGCGTCGTGGGCTACGAGGTGGCGGGCACGATCGAGGCGGTCGGTGACGGCGTCGACGCCGCGCGCATCGGCGAGCGGGTCATGGCCGGGACGGCCTTCGGCGGCTACGCGTCGCGGGTCGTGGTCCCCGAGGCGGACGCCATCGCGCTGCCGGCGCGCCTGTCCTTCGAGGAGGGCGCCGCGGTGCCGGTCGTCTACGCCACGGCATGGGCGGCCCTCTACGGCTACGGCTCGCTGCGCGCGGGGGAGCGCGTCCTCGTCCACGCGGCCGCGGGCGGTGTCGGCATCGCCGCGCTGCAGCTGGCCAGGCGCGGCGGGGCCGAGGTTCACGGCACCGCCTCGCCGTCCAAGCACGCGCGGCTGCGCGAGCTCGGCCTCGCTCGTGCCATCGACTACCGCCGCGACGGCTGGTGGCGCGACCTGCCCAGCTACGACCTCGTCATCGACGGCATCGGCGGCGCGTCGTTCAAGCGCTCCAACGCCCTGCTGCGCCCCGGCGGCCGGCTGGTCGGCCTCGGCGCCTCGTCGGTCCAGGAGGGCGAGACGCGCAACCTGCGCCGCGCGCTCCCTCAGGCCCTGCGGATGATGCGCGGCTTCGATCTGCTCAAGCAGATGGGCGAATCGAAGTCGTTCGTCGGGATCAACATGAAGCGCCTGTGGGACGACCGCGGCACGCTGACCCCCTGGATCGAGCCGTTGAAGGCGTTCCTCGACGACGGCACCATCGCGCCCGTCGTGCATGCCTCGATCCCCTTCGACCGCGCCGGCGAGGCGCACCGGATCCTCGCTGCGCGCGAGAACGTGGGGAAGGTCGTGCTCGTGCCGTAGCGAAGCCCGGTCCGCCCGATGCCCGGGCCGCGCGGCGCCGCCAAGCGCCGCGCGGACGAGGGCACGAGAGCCGCTAGTCGGCCGTGGCCACGGCGACCTCGCGCTGAGGGAGCAGGCCCGACAGCGCGATGGCCAGCCCGGCGATCGCCACCCCGGTGACGACGACGAGCGCCGTGCGGTAGGCGTCGAGGATCACGCCGGTGTCGGTCGAGCCGCCGGCGCGGCCGGTGATGATCGCGCTGACGACGGCCAGCCCGATCGCGCCGCCGACCTGGAAGGACGTCTGCACGAGCCCGGACGCGAGGCCCTGCTCGTGGTCGCCGACGCCGCTGGTCCCGGCGATGTTGAGCGTCGGGAAGCTCAGCGCGAAGCCGAAGCCCAGCAGGAGCATCGTCGGCAGGAGCTCGAGGACGTAGGACGGCGCCACGTCGATGCCGCGCAGCGCGATCGCGGTGTAGCCCACCGCGAAGGACAGAGCGCCCAGCGCGACCAAACGCGCCGTGCCGATGCGGTCGACGATCGGGCCGATCCGCGTCGAGAGCAGCGCGACGAGCAGGCCCGCCGGCAGGAAGGCCAGCGCCGTCTGGATCGCCGACCAGCCGTTGAGCGTCTGCAGGTAGAGCGTCATCACGAACTGGAAGCCGACGTAGGCGCCGAACATGGTCATCATCCCGAGGTTCGCGCGGACGAGCGAGCTCGAGCGCAGGATGCCGAGCCGCACCAGCGGCGCGGGGGAGCGTCGCTCGATCGCGACGAAGAGCGACAGCAGGATCGCACTCAGGGCGAAGGCCCCGATCGTCTGCGCCGAGGCCCAGCCCTGGTCGGGCGCCTCGACGATCGTCCGCACGAGCAGGAGCATGCCGCCCGTGAGGGTCACCGCGCCGGGCACGTCGAAGCGCCGGCGCGACAGCGGCGCGCCGCGGTCGTGGGGGATCACCCTCGGACCGACGGCCAGCAGGACGAGCGCGATCGGCACCGGGAGCAGGAACGTCCAGCGCCAGCCGAGCTCGGTGAGCACGCCACCGAGCACGAGGCCCAGCGAGAAGCCGCTGGCCCCCGTCGCGGTGTAGATGCTCAGCGCGCGGTTGCGCTCCGGCCCTTCGGCGAACGTCGTGGTGATGATCGACAGCCCCGCCGGCGCGGTGAAGGCCGCCGCGGCGCCCTTCAAGAAGCGCGTGACGACGAGCAGCGTGCCGTCGTCGACGAGTCCCCCGAGCGCGGAGGCGACGGTGAAGACGCCCAGGGCGATGAGCAGCGTCTTGCGCCGCCCGAGGAGGTCAGCGGTCCGGCCGCCCAGGAGCAGCAGCCCGCCGTAGCCCAGGACGTAGCCGGAGACGATCCACTGCAGCTGGGACGTCGTCAGATGCAGGTCGGCGTCGATGGAGGGCAGGGCGACGCCGACCATCGAGACGTCGAGCCCGTCGAGGAAGAGCACGCCGCAGAGGACGACGAGCAGGAGGTTGGAGGGGGAGATGCGGGAAAGCATTCCGACAGAATACATGCACGCGCATAAATTCCTCGTGCATCAGATGTGAACGCAAAACTTGTCGCTGATCGCTATAATGCGCCGCACCTTGGAGCACACGCAAGACGACACCCGCCTCGTCGAGGCCTGGCGCGATCTCCTCGACCGCCACGCCCGGACGACGTCCGCGCTGGAGCGCTCGCTCCACGAGCACGGCCTGGGGGTCAGCGACTACGAGGTCCTCGAGCGCCTCGCCACCGGCGAGAAGGAAGAGCGCCGCATGCAGGACCTGGCCGAGGCCGTGCACCTGAGTCAGAGCGCCCTCTCGCGCGTCGTCGCGCGCCTGGAGGGCGACGGCCTCGTCGTGCGCACCATGTGCACCGAGGACCGCCGGGGCATCTTCGCGTGCCTCACCGACGCCGGTCGCGAGCGCTACGCCGCGGCACGCCCCGTGCACCGCGCCGTGCTGGCGGCCGCGCTCGACGACGCCTGAGCCGACCCTCGCCCGCTCGTCCTTCGCGCTCGTTGACCGAGCGCGCCTGTCAGCGTGAGCCGCCGGCGGCCGCCGCGATCGCCACGGCGTCCTCGGCGAGGGCGACGGGCAGGCCGGGCGCGTGGCGGGCCAGGCGCGCCCGCACGTCATGCCCGATCCTGGCGGAGACGGCGGCGCTCGCGGCTCCGATGGCGCCGGCCGGGAGCCACGACTCCTGCCGGGTCTGCGCGGACAGGCCGGCCGCCAGCGCCGCGAGGGCGAGCCGGGCGATGATTCCCTGCGGCGCGAGCCGGCTGGTCGTGCCGGGCAGCTTGTCGACGACGAGCTCGCCGGCCGCGGCCGCCAGCACGAGTCCCCTGGCCCACGGATGGCGGAGGATCGAGGGCAGGCCGGGGTGCGAGCGCATGACCACGCTCGCCACGCCGACCTGGGAGCGCAGGCCGGTGGCCGCTCCGAGGATCGCGCTGCGCATCGAGCCGGTCAACGACGTCCTCACGGCGTGGCTCCCAACTGCTCTGTGGTCAAAGGCCGAGCTGCGATGCCCTGAAGCGTGACGGCTCGGCCCCCGCGTTGCGTACGTCCGGGGCCCGCTGTGCGGCAGCCGAGCCCGAGCGCGGCGTGGGTCGTCGAGCTCAGGGCAGCGCGGGCCGGTTCGCCGTCGGCGTCGGTGTCGGCGTCGACGCGACGACGTCGTTGCGGGCGGACGGCGCCGCCGCCGCCGCCGGCCGGGGCTCATCGACTCCGCGCGGAGTGATGAGGATCATGCCGACGACCACGAGGACCGTCACGAAGACACCGACCAGGCCGATCGCCACATCGAGCGACATCAGCGAGCCCGGCCCATCGCCACGACCCAAAACGCTCCGGCGGCGAGGATCGATGGCACCCACAAGCCGACGAAGACGCCTTCCTGGCGATTGTCGGTGAACCACAGGGCGATGGACAGGAGGAACGACACGCAGGCGGCGACGAGGAAGAGGGTCGCCCCGAGGCGGTGACGATCGATCTCGCGGTGCATACAGGGACTCCTTCGATGGGATCCCTGGGATTACGTTCGCCGGTCGCCACGAGATCTCGGCGAGCTTCAGGTGAGCTCCTCGGACAGCCCGACGATGAAGCCCTCAGCGCTGCGCAGGAAGCAGAGCCGGTAGCTGTCCTCGTACTGCGTGACCTCGCCGACGAGTTCGGCCCCGTGCTCGCGGAGGCGGGCAACGACGTCGTCGAGGCCGCTGACGAGGAACATGATGCGACGTATGCCCAGCGTGTTCGACGGCGCGTTCTGCGGCTCGCCTCTGACCGCACGCGGCCTGTGGAACCTGGTCAGCTCAACGCGGCCGTGGCCGTCCGGAGCCCGCAGCATGGCGATGTCGGCGCGGACGTCCTCGAGGCCGACGACACTGTCCACCGAAGGCCCCTCGACCGTCGTCTCGCCTTCCAGCTCCATGCCGAGTTCCATGAAGAAGGCCTTGGCGGCTTCGATGTCCTCGACGACGATGAGCACGTTGTCCATCCGCTGAAGCGTCATATCCGGGAGCGTCTCCTTGTGTCGTGGGCCGCGCCTGTCGTGGCGGGTCACCTGGTGAGCGGAGCCAATCAGCGTTTCTCGACATGGGCCGGATGGCCGGGAGCCGAGGTGCGCAGCCCCGGGCTGGTGGCCGCGGCTGACGCCGTGGGATGGCGGCGCCCGCCCGGACGCGGCCTCGCCGTCGACCGTCAGAGCCGCCAGATAGCTGGGTTGACGGGCGAACGGGCACGGTCGCGGAGACCGTCTCGGTGTGTCGCGGCCGCACCCTGGGGGCCCGTGACGGCCTTCAGCCGCCGCTTCGTGGTTGACCTGAAGGTCGATACTCGGTCCTGCCCCTACCATCGCCGCCCGCATCGGGAGCCGACTCCATGAAGTTACGCCCGCTCACGCGCGAAGACCGTCGACTCTACGAGCGCATCTACACGGATCCGCGGATGTGGGCTGAGCTGGGTGGCGTCCTCGACCAGGAGATGGCGGCCAAGCTCGAGCGCGACGTCGCCTCGGTGGGGGCCGGTCGGCATTGGGTGCTTGTCATCGTCACTGTGGAGGGCGTCGCTGCGGGCACGGTGTCCCTCTGGGATCACGAGTGGGATGGCGAGACGATCGACGAGATCGGCTGGATGGTGCTCCCCGAGCACCAGGGACGCGGCCTGGCGAGCGCTGGGGTCGCCGAGGCGCTGAGGCGGGCGGACGAGGCGGGGCGCTGGCGGGTGCTCCACGCCTTCCCAGCGACGACCAATGCCCCGTCCAACGCGCTGTGCCGCAAGCACGGCTTTGCCTTGCGCGGGCCGATCGACTACCCCTATCGGGAGCGGAGCCTGCGCGTGAATCACTGGGTGCGCGATACGTCGGCAGCAGGGCCGGGCTCGGCAACCAGGGGCCGTTTGCGTCCGACCTGACCGGGAACTGCCGGTCGATGATGGGCTGGCTCAGACGGCCAGCGGATCCCTATCGTCGGGCGCTCAGCGCGTGGTCTCGTACCTGGTCAGCAGCACGCCGTCGGGAAACGCCCGGGTCTCCACCAGGCTCAGCTCGACCTGCTTGTCCAGGGCCGTGAAGAACGGCGTGCCGCCGCCCACCAGGACCGGATGGGTGACCATCGCGTACTCGTCGATCAGCCCGGCCCGCATGGCCGCCGCGGCCAGCGTGGCACCGCCGATGTCCATGGGGCCGCCGTCGGCGGCCTTGAGCCTGGTGATCTCGGTGACCGCGTCGCCGGTGACCAGACGGGTGTTCCAGTCGACCGTGCTGGTCGTCGAGGAGAACACCACCTTCGGCATGTCCCGCCAGCGGCGGGCGAACTCGATCTGCGCCGCTGTGGCGCCCGGCTGCTTGTCGGCGGTCGGCCAATGGGAGCTCATCGTCTCCCACAGCCTGCGCCCGTACAGCGCCAGGCCCGTCGCCCCCACCCGGTCGGACCACCACTGGAACAGTTCGTCGCTCGGCACGCTCCAGCCGAGGTCGTCGCCGGGCGCGGCGATGTAGCCGTCCAGGCTCACATTCATGGCGAAGGTCAGTCTCCGCACGGCATCAGCCTCCAGAGCGCCAGCTCGCCGGTCCCTAGGCCGGTGCGCCGGCGGGCGCTGAGCCTGGACGGTCTTCGCGAGCGTCGGCCCTGAGGATCGGTGCCGACGGCCTGAAGCCCTTGAAGGTGCAGTAGAGGCCGAGGAAGAGCTCCCACAGGAACTCCGGGGCCGTCGCGAGACCCTGAAGCGAGTGCAGGGTGTCGCTCGGATGGTCGCCGCTGAACATCACGGCCGTCCCCGACACGATGATCAGCGGGCCGCCGATGAGACCGAGCCATGCGGCCCGTCGCGGCACGAGCTCGGAGCGGTACATCAGGTAGCCGAGGATCAGCCCGTTCCCCCAGCCGACGACCCAGCCCGGGCCGAGGAGGAACGTCCAGTCCTTGATCGCCGCGAGCGTGTAGGCGACCGTGCCCTCAGCCGCGCCGGCGACCTGGTTGCGCAGCGTGATGATGCCGAGCACGGAGAGGATGCCGACGAGGATGAACGTGCATTCGATCACCCGCGCGGTGACGTAGCCGAGCGCCAACTCCTCGTTCTGTCGTCGGACGACCGGAAAGATCACGACCGCGGTGCCGAGGTTGGCGATGATCAGCAGCAGCTCGAGCAGAGCTGCGAACAGGATCTGCGTGTCATGCCCGGCGCCCGCGATGTAGGCGACGGGGTGGTCGAGGACGGGCTGGTAAAGCGCCAGCGCCGGGATCGACGTGATGAACGTGATGAGGTAGAGCACGCCGAAGGCTCGCGCTCGCTTCTGATCCAGCGTCATCCTCAGACCCACTTCCCTCCCCCCGGCGACGGCGGCTGCCGGATTGATCGCCGCCGCTCGCCGGCCGGGAGCCGAACCTATCGGCTGGATACGGCACCTCGGTGTCCGCCAACGGACGCTTCGTGGGCCGTCCGGAGGAGGGCAAGGTCCAGAAGCGCGCCCTCGTCGTCGTGCCGGGCTCCGGGCGTGTCGGCGGTGGCCCAGCGAACCGGAGATACTCGACCGCGTGACTCGATCGGGGACCATGAAGGCGATCGTCCGCTACAGGTACGGCTCGGCCGATGACCTGGAGCTCAGGGACGTCGAGATGCCGCTGGCCGGGGATGACGATGTGGTTGTGCGGGTGCGAGCCGCCGGTGTCGATCAGGGGGTGTGGCACGTCATGGCGGGGCTGCCGTACCCGATTCGCGTGGCGGGTTTCGGGTTGCGAGCGCCGAAGAACCCTGTGCTGGGCGCCGACGTGGCAGGGGTGGTGGAGGCCGTGGGCACGGGCGTGAGCGGGTTTCGGCCTGGCGACGAGGTGTTCGGCGTCGCCAAGGGCTCCTTCGCCGAGTACGCCCGCGCGCCGGAGGACAGATTGGCGCTCAAGCCCGCCAACCTGACGTTCGAGCAGGCGGCGGTTGTCCCCATCTCCGGCTTGACCGCCCTGCAGGGCGTACGCGACCACGCGAACGTGCGCCCGGACCAGAAGGTGCTGATCGTTGGTGCGTCCGGTGGCGTGGGGACGTACGCGGTGCAGCTGGCCAGGGTGTTCGGGGCTCACGTGACCGGCGTGTGCAGCACCACGAAGGTGGACCTGGTCCGCTCCCTTGGCGCCGACCACGTCATCGACTACACGCGTGAGGACTTCGCCGACCGGCAGCACCGCTACGACGTGATCCTCGACGTCGGCGGGAACGCCTCATTGTCGCGCCTGCGGCGCGCGCTCACTCCCAACGGAGCGCTGGTCATCGTCGGAGGCGAGACCGACGGACGCTGGCTCGGTGGCACCGATCGCCAACTCCGGGCGCTGGTGCTGTCGCGCTTCGTCGGGCAGAAGCTGAGCACGTTCGTCTCGCGCGAGAACCAGGGCGACCTGCTGGTCCTGAAGGAGCTCGTCGAAGCCGGGAAGGTCACGCCCGTGGTCGACCGGAGCTACCCGCTGAGCAACGTCGCCGACGCGATCCGGTACATGAGAGAAGGCCGCGCACGCGGGAAGGTGGTCATCACCGTGTGACGACGAGGGCGGTCGTCTCGCACTGCTGCTCGTCGTCCAACTCGGCTGGTCAGCCCAGGACCGACGCGCCGAAGTCCTCGGGGACGGCGTCCATGATCACGAGGTCCGTCGGCCGGCCCCGACTCATGACCGCGCCGCGGCGGACGCCGACGCGACGAAAGCCCGCGCGCTCGTAGGCCGTGAGCCCCGCGACGTTCCACGCCAGCGTCTCGAGCAGCACGTTGCGCAGCTCCAGCACGTGGAAGGCGAAGTCGAGCACGAGCCGCGTGGCCTCGGTGCCCAGGCCCTGGCCGCGGCGCTCGCCGATGATGATGGCGAACTCGGCTGTGCCGTTGGCGTGGCCGATGTCGAGCAGGCCGGCGGTGCCGACCGGGGCGCAGTCGGCGCGGTCGTAGACGGTGAACTCGACGACCTGGGGCGCACGCATCGCGCCCTTCTCGATGTTCTCCTGCACCCACTTCTCCTGGCTCTCCGGGGTGGCGATGCCCATCTGGTCGAGCCCGCGCCGGACCTCGAGCTGGTTCATCCAACGGGCATAGGAGGCGGCGAGGTCGCGCCGCAGGGGTCCCAGCGCGACCTTCTCGCCGACGACGATGAAGTCCGGCTCGTGGCTGTCCATCCGGGCATTGTCTCTGCCCGGGGGTGCGCGTCGGTCTAGAACCAGCCCCCGAACCAGCCGGCGAGGCCGGACCGGTCTGCATCGCGACGAGCGTCGGCGTCCTTGCGGCGCAGCACGTCGATGCAGGCCGCGATGAACCCGAGGAACGCCGCGAACGCCGCCACACCGGCTGCCGCGCCGTCAAGAACGAAGAGCGAGAGGATCAGGAGCACCCCGACCAACGCGAGGGGGATGATTCCGCGCAGGCGCTCTCGAGACATGCGAGCAAACCTACGCCCGCCGCGGCGGCGAGACAACGCGGGATTACTGCAACCTGCGCCCGGCCGCGGCAGCCGGCGTGGCCTCGGCTTCGGCCGCTCACGAAAGCCCCGCAACCAGCGGGCTTTCGACTCTGCTTAGGCGGAGGGGGAGGGATTCGAACCCTCGGTGCGCCAATGACGCACAACGGTTTTCGAGACCGCCCCGTTCAACCACTCCGGCACCCCTCCGCGGGACCGTCACGGGAGGCAGGAAGGGTAGCGGCGCCGGGTGCGGCGCCGCGCTCAGGTCGTGATGGTGTCCGGATCCCAGCCGATGACGGCGGCGCCCCAGCGTTCGCCGTGGACGTACACCGGAACGGACAGCACGGTGAAGATCGCGCCGGTGTCACGGGCGTAGGTCTGCACGAGCCGGCGGTGCTCGCCGCCCGCGGGCTCGGTCAGCTCGCAGCCGGCCGCGCGCATCTCGGCGCGTGAGAGCACCCGGTGGGGCAGCTCGCGGCCGATCCCGACGCGGTTGGCGCGCACCAGCGCCGGGTTGTCGGTGAGGATGCGCTTGATCCGGTTGCCGACGAGGTCCTTCGACGGATCGCCGGTCCAGTCGGCGCACAGCGCGCGCGCGTGGACGGGGGCGTAGACGTTGAGGTCGGAGCCCGCGGCCAGGATCAGCCACGGGTTCTCGGCCAGCGTGCGGTCGTACAGGGCCATGAGCGGCTCGTCGACCAGGTGGTCGTAGCCGGTGGAGAACTTGGGCGGCTCGAAGCCGCTGAGCGGCACGCGCGAGACGTCGAAGAGCCGGCGCAGCTCGGCGATGCGCGGGCCGGTGATCTCGTCGTAGCGGGGGTCGAGCACCTGCGCGAGGGAGGCACGCCCGCTGTCGACGAGGCCTTCCAGGACGCCGCCGATCTCACCGGCGAGGCGGCGGGCGACGTCGCCCGCGCGGTCCACGAACGACTCCGTCCAGAACGGCTGCAGCAGCTCGTAGACGTGCTCGGCGGAGGAGGACAGGTCGAGGGCCTGGGCGCTCATCTGGGTGGCGTGCTCGTCGACCTCGGCGACGGCGAGCACGCTGCCCTGCATGTGGCCGGACATCTCGCCCAGAGCCTGAAGCTGCTCCTCGGCGGCCGCGGCGACGCGCTCGGCGGGCTCGGTGAGCTGCTCGGCGAGCTCGCCGATCCGTCGCACGGTCTCGCGCGCGGCGTGGGCGTCGGCGACGCCGTCGCCGTGGGCGCGGGTCGCGTCGATGGCCTCGCGCAACGGGTCGAGGTCGGAGTGGGTGGCGGCCACGACGCTGGCGATCCGCCGCGTCTGGGCCTCGCTGTCGGCCGCGAGCTTGCCGATCTCGTCGGCCACGACGCGGAAGGCGGCGCCGTGGGTGCCGGCGCGCGCGGCCTCGATCGTCGCGTTGAGCGCCAGCAGCTTGGTCTTGTCGGCGACCTCCTTGATGACGCCGGAGAAGGTGGCGATCTCCGTGAGCTGCTCGGCGAGGCGCTCGATGCGCTCGCGCTGGGCGCCCATGGCCTCGACGGCCTCGACGACGCGGGCCAGGACCGCGGCTCCCTGCTCGACCTCGGCGGCGAGATCGCCGCACATGCGCGCGGACTGCTCGCCCGCGCGGGCCGCGTCCTCAGCGCCGCTGTGCAGCGCCTCGAGCGCGACGGCCACGCCCTCGAGCTCGGTGCGGATGTGATGCACGCGCGAGGACACCGCGGCGGTGCCCATCGCGGTGCGGGCGCCGCCCCCGCTGAAGGCCAGGACGGCGCGGTGGACGCCGCTGACCATGGCGGCGACGGCGGAGGCCAGCTCGGCGAGCTGGTCGGCGGCGTCGGCGTCGCTGATCGGCGGCACCGACGTGAGGTCCCAACTCGTGTGGGCAGACTCGACCTGGAGCTCGGTCGTGAAAGGGGTATCCAGCATGGTCCCCTCATCGGCCAAAAGTCGCGAGAGGTGTAGGACATTTGTCCGCTCCCGCCGCGGCGCCTAGGCACGCGCTCAGCGGCGGGTGCCGAAGAAGTCCGTCAGCAGCGCTGCGCACTCGGCCGCCAGCAGGCCGCCGGCCACCTCGGGACGGTGGTTCAGGCGGGGGTGTGAGAGGACGTCGAGCACGCTGCCGGCGGCGCCGGCCTTCGGATCGGTCGTCCCGTAGACCACGCGCGGGACGCGCGCGAGCACGATCGCCCCGGCGCACATGGCGCACGGCTCGAGCGTCACGTAGAGCACGGAATCGAGCACGCGCCACGAGCCGAGGGCGATCGCGGCCTGCCGCAGCGCCAGCACCTCGGCGTGCGCGGTCGGGTCCTGGCGCAGCTCGCGCTCGTTGTGGCCGGCGCCGGCGACCTCGCCCTCGTGCACGACGACGGCGCCGATGGGCACGTCCTCGTGCTCGAGGGCGCGCTCGGCCTCGCGCAGGGCCAGGCGCATGAACCATTCGTCGCGCGGAAAGAAGCGCTCTGGCGCAGGCACGCCCTCACCTTACGTCCGCGCGACGGGCATGGTGCGAGACTGTTGGCCTCCCGGGCTGTTGTCCTTGCATGGGGGCAGCTCCTCTGCGCATGCGCCGCTTCACAGTCATCCTGCTCAGCTCGCTGCTGGGCGCGCTCGCCGTCACCGCGAGCGCTCACGCCGATCTCGACACCGGCCAGGTCGTCGTGCGCTACCGCCATCACCTGGCCGTCGTGCACTACGCCGACGCCGGCGCGGCCCGGCGCGCGCTTCCGGCGCTGCGCCGCCGGGCCGGGGTCGTCTCCGCTGGACCGCGCTACGTCGCGCGCCCGGCCGACTTCGACGACACCGGCGTGGCCCAGGCCGCGGGGACGCCCGGCGGCTGGCAGGCGGTCGAGTGGGACCTGGTCGGGCCCTACGGCATCGACGTCCCCGGCGCCTGGACGCAGCTTGCGAGCCTCGGGGCGAGGGGCGGCGCAGGCATCAAGGTCGCGGTCGTCGACACCGGGGTGGCCTACGCCAACCGCCCCCCGTATCGCCGCTCGCCGGATCTGCCGGCCAAGCGCATGCGTCCGGGCTGGGACTTCGTGGCCAACGACGGCTACCCCAACGATCGCAGCGGGCACGGGACCTTCGTGGCCAGCGCGATCGCCGCCGCGGCCGACAACCACTTCGGCATGATCGGCGTCGCCTACCGGGCCGACATCATGCCCGTGCGGGTCCTCGACTCCCTCGACGAGGGGACGTCGTCGGCCATCGCCCGCGGCATTCGCTACTCCGTGGACCACCACGCCCGGGTCATCAACCTCTCGGTCGAGTTCTTCGACCTGCTCAGCGGGCGTCCGTACACGATCACGAGCTCGCCCGACGTACGCGACGCGATCCGCTACGCCGGCCAGCACCGGGTGCCGGTCGTGGTCGCCGCGGGCAACTCCGGCGAGGCCGAGATCCCCTCGACCGTGCTCGACAACTCGATCATCTACGTCGGGGCCACGACCGAGCACGGCTGCCTGGCGGACTACTCGAACTTCGGGCACGGCGTCGACGTCGTCGCCCCGGGGGGCGGCAGCGACGCCTCGCTGCCCAACGACCCCAACTGCACGCCGGACGCCAAGGCGGGGCGCAACGTCCAGCAGGTCAGCTTCAAGCACGGCCGGTACGGCGACTTCGCGATTCCGCGCGATCGCAGCGGGCGCATCGGGCTGAAGGGCACCTCGATGGCGGCGCCGCACGTCACCGGCGTCATCGCGCTGCTCCTCGCGTCCAAGGTGCTCGGCGATCATCCGACGACGAAGCAGATCTCCCGGCGGCTGACCGAGACCGCACGCGATCTCGGGGCGCCCGGGCGCGATCGCTACTACGCCGCGGGCCTCGTCGACGCCGCGGCCGCCCTGAGCGGCACGAGGACGCCGAGCGGTTAGCTGGTCCGGATGATCAGCACGCTGCAGGGCGCGTGGTGGCTGATCTTGTTGGGCACCGAGCCGAGCAGGAAGCGCTTGGCGCCCGTCATGCCCTTGTTGCCGACGACGATGAGGTCGGCGCCGCGCTCCTCGGCCACGTCGAGGATGGCGTCGGCCGGATCGCCCTGACGCGCGTAGGTTTCGGTGGCCACTCCGGCGGCCACAGAGCCGGCCGCCGCCTCGCGCAGCGTGGCATCGACGTCCTCGCGGGCGTTGACCACCCATTGCAGGTCCCCGGGGACCTGCTGGGCCTCCTCGCGCAGGCGCCCGGCGGGCACCGGCTCATACGCGCTGACGATGTCCAGGCGCGCCCCGAGACGGCGCGACAGCTCCACCGCCTGGCGGACCGCCTCACGGGCGGTCTGCGATCCGTCCGTCCCCACGACGATCGAGGCGAACATGGCGCCGCAGTCTAGGCAAGCTTCACGATGGCGATGACGATGCCCGCGAGCACGAAGACGCAGATGGCCACCTGCGTCCAGATCCAGAAGGGCGACATGTGGCCAAGCTAGCATCGCGCCCGTGAGCCCCGACTCGCACACGCCCGCTCAGCGCGCCGACGCCGTGCTGCGCGCCGCCGAGGCCGCGGCCGCGGCCGCGGCCGCGCAGGCGGCCGCCGCGGCGGCCCAGGCCGCGTCGCTGCCGCTGTCCGAGCCGCCGCCGGCCGCTCCGCCGCCGCCGGCCGCTCCGCCGCCGCCGCCCGCTCCGCCGCCGCCGCCCGCTCCGCCGCAGCCGGCCGCTCCGCCGCAGCGGGCCGATCCGCCGCCGCCGGCCGCTCCGCCGGAGCCCGCCACTGCGCCCGAGCCGCCCGCGTCGCCGGATCCGGTCGCGCCCGTCATACGAGCGGACTCGATGGTGCAGCCGCCCGGCCCCGTCGCGCGCATCGGCGCGGTGCACCCCGCGCCCGGCAATGCGCCGGCGCCCGAGGCTGGGCAGGCGCCCGTCGCGGAGCCGGCGCTCGAGGCGACCGCCGCCCCATATCCGCTCGCCCCGCGCGAGCCGCCCATCCACGAGGCGGGCGCCGCGGGACGTCTGCTCGCCGCCGCCGGCGAGCTCGAGGCGCACATCGCGCAGGCCCGCGAGCAGCTCGACGCGCTGGAGGCGGCGCTCGGGCGTCTCGAGCGCTACGACCCGCCGGGCGATTAGAGTAGTTCTCGCCGCATGGCGTTCGACCCGACCGGATTCTCGATCTCGATCTCCGCCCGCGACGGACGCGCGGTCGTCGTCATCCGCGGCGAGCTCGATCTCGCCACCGCGCCGGAACTCGAGGCCGCGATCCAGGGGCGCCTCGACGACGGGCAGGACATCGTCGTCGACCTGCGCGAGCTCGACTTCATGGACTCCACGGGGCTGCGCGTGCTCATCTCGGCGCACGCGCGCGTCGAGGGCACCGAGCAGCGCTTGGTGATCGTGCGCCCGCTTCCCGGCGCCTCGATCGAGCGCATCCTCGCGGTAGCGGGCGTCGAGCAGGTGCTGGACCTCGTCGACGACGTCTGACGAGCGGCGGGCGGCGGGGCCTCGGGCGCTACGGTGCCGGGATGTCGACCACCGCGGACGTCGCCTTCGACCAGGCCACCCTCGAGCGCTTCGCCGATCTCGCCATCGGGTTCGCCGCCAACGTCCAGAAGGGCCAGGTCGTCGCGATCGGCGCCGAGCTCGGCAAGGAGGCGATGGTCCGCGCGCTGGCGGCCAAGGCCTACCAGCACGGCGCGAAGTTCGTCGACGTGCAGTACTTCGACATGTACGTCAAGCGCGCGCGCATCCTCGACGCCGACGACGAGACGCTCGACTACGTGCCGCCGTGGTACGGGCACCGGCTGCTCGAGCTCGGGCGCCTGCGCTGCGCGCGCATCGGGCTCTCGGGGCCCGCCACGCCCGGCCTGCTCGACGACCTCGACCCCCGCCGCGCCGGGCGCGACCAGCTGCCCTTCGTCCGCGAGGCCGGCGTCGTGGTCAACGAGCGCACGACGAACTGGACGATCGTCCCCTATCCGACCACCGGCTGGGCCCGCCAGGTTCACCCCGGATTGTCCGACGAGGAGGCGCTCGCCCGCCTGTCCGAGCAGATCCTGCACGTCTGCCGCCTCGACGAGGAGGACCCGGTCGCGGCATGGAAGGAGCGCGCCGACTTCCTCGTCGCCGCGGCCGAGCGGGTGACCGAGCGCCGCTTCGACGCGCTGCGCTTCGAGGGCCCGGGGACCAACCTCACCGTCGGGCTGCTGCCCACCACGCTCTTCATGGCGGCGCGCTTCGAGACGGTCGACGGGATTGTGCACATGCCCAACCTGCCCTCCGAGGAGGTCTTCGGCGCCCCCGACCCGCAGCGCACCGACGGCGTCGTGCGCGCGACCAAGCCGCTGGTCATCGGCGGCTCGATCATCAAGGGCCTCGAGGTCGAGTTCCGCGACGGGCGCGCGGTGCGCATCGACGCCGACGAGGGCGCCGACGTCCTGCGCGGCTACGCCGCCCGCGACGAGGGCGCCTCGCGCCTGGGCGAGGTGGCGCTGGTCGACGGCGATGGCCGCATCGGCAAGCTCGAGACCGTCTTCTTCGACACGCTGCTCGACGAGAACGCCGCGTCGCACATCGCGCTGGGCGAGAGCTACCGGTTCACCGCGGGCGAGCAGGACCACCCGCGCCTGAACCACTCCTCGATCCACGTCGACTTCATGATCGGCGGCGACGACGTGGCCGTCACCGGGGTCACGACGGCGGGCGAGGACGTGCCGGTCCTGCGCGGCGGCGCCTGGCAGCTCTGAGCCCGGGGCCCGAGCGGATACGCTTCCTGGCGCCTGGAGAGGTGCCGGAGCGGTTGAACGGGCGCGACTGGAAATCGCGTAACGGGGGTTAACCTCGTTCGAGGGTTCGAATCCCTCCCTCTCCGCTGAGAGATGGCCGCGCCTGCCGACGGGGCGAGCTCATCGCTCACGCCACGCCGCCACGATCGGCGCCGGCGCCACGAACATCGGTCAGGGTCAGCGAGGGGCTTCGCCTTGCGATCTGGATCACGGCTGAGGAACGTCTCGAGTCGTTTGGAACAATCCAATCGTGGCCGCTTCCGGGCTCAGGCTGATCGGCCGCGAGCAGGAGCTCGAGCTTCTCTGCGGCCTGTTATCGAATCCCGAGCTGCGGCTCGTTACGATCATCGGGCCGCCCGGGGTGGGGAAGACGCGCATTGCCCACGCCGCCGCGACGGCTCGATCTGCCGCCTATCGGGACGGCGTGTTCACAGTCGACCTGAGCCCACTGGAGGATCCGGGGCTGGTCCTCGCCGCTATCGCCGTCGCCGCCGAGGGTGGGCTGCGGCCCGGCCCGTCTGCCCGAGACGCGGTGGAAGCGACGCTGCACGAGAGACGCGCGCTGCTCCTGCTCGACAACTTCGAGCACGTGGAGCCGGCGGCCGCCGACGTAGCCTGGCTCCTCGAGGCATGCCCGCGGGTGACGGTGCTGGCCACGAGCAGGCACGTGCTCGGTCTGGCGGCCGAGCGGATGTTTGCGCTTGCACCGCTTCGGACGCCGAGTCCCGACGAGTCCGAGCCCGGTCGGGCCGTCCGGGCGCCTGCGGTGCAGCTGTTCGTCGAGCGGGCGCGGGCTCGCGATTCGCGTTTTCAGCTCACGCCCGATGTCCTCGTCGCGGTCGCCGAGATCTGCCGGCGCCTCGACGGCCTGCCGCTTGCGATCGAGCTTGCGGCGGCGCGCGTCGGAACCCTGCCTGCGCCCGCGCTGCTCGCCCGATGGCACGAGGCGTTCGGCCTCGATACGGAGGGCGTGCGCGACCTGCCGGCGCGGCAGCGCACCCTCCGCAGAGCGTTCGACTGGAGCTACGAGCTGGTCGATCCGGCCGAGCAGGCGCTCCTGCGCCGGCTGGCCTGCTTCCCCGGCGGCTTCGGCCTCGACGCGGTCGCCGCCGCCTGCGCGGGCGACGGAGACACACTCGTCCCGCTCGAGGTCGACCCGATCGCCGCGCTCGCCGGACTCGTCGACCGCAGCCTCGTCCACCGGGAGCCGGAACAGGCGATCGAGCCGCGTTTCTTCATGCTGAAGACGATCCGCGAGTACCTGCTCGAGCGCCTTTCAGGCGCCGAGCGACAAGCGCTGGACGAGCTCCTCGCAGCGACGTGTGCCACGCTCGCCCGCGAGGCCGGTCAAGTTCTCGGCGCAGGCCGGTCTCGCGAGATGATCGACCGGCTGGACGGTGAGCTCAACAACCTGCGCGCGGCTCTCGACCTCTTCGTTCGCCGGGATCCCGGGCGCGCCATCGCTCTCGCCACCGACCTCTTCGGCCTCTGGCAGGGCCGTCACGTGCGCGAAGGCCGCGAATGGCTGGAGCGGGCACTGCGCGCGGGTGGCGACGTGCTGGCGCCGGGCGTGCGCGCGCAAGGGCTCCTGACCGCGGGTCTCCTCGCCTACTACCAGGGCGACCATTTGAGCCATGCGCACATGGCCGGCGAGGCGATCGCGGCGGCTCGCTCGCAGAGCGGCTCGTTGACGCTGGCGAATGCGTTGTACGTCGAGGCGATGGCCCTCGCCACCGCCGACCACCCCGAGGCGGAGGCTCGATACCGCGAGAGCCTCGCCCTCTACCTGTGCCTGGGGGAGGACGGAGGTACGGCCAGCGCCTGCAACGACCTCGGCGAGCTCGCTCGCACCGCAGGCGCGTTCGATCGAGCGGAGCCGCTGTACGAGCGTGCGCTCGCCCTCTGGCGAGGGCTGCACGACGCGACTGGGGTCGCCCGAGCGGCGCACAACCTCGCGCAGCTCGCGCTCGGGCGGGGCGAATACGAGCGGGCAAGAGAGCTGCTTCGCGAATCGATCGCAGCGAGCACGAGCCTCGGCGACCGTCACCAACGGGCCATCGCACTGGCCTGTCTGGTCGCGACGTCGGTCGAGGACGAGCCGGGCAGGGCAGCCGCGACCCTATGCGGCCTCGCGGACGCGGAGCTCGAGGCAGCCGGGGTCGCGCTCGACCCGCTCGACGCCCGGCCATTCCGGTGCGCACAGGAGCGGCTGCGCAGGCAGCTCGGCGCCGGGTCGGCGCAGACCGCACACGCGCGCGGCCGGAAGCTCGCTCCGGACGAGGCCCGGCGCCTGATCGAGCGGATGCTCATCGAACCGGATTTCGGCCCGGAGCCGAGGGACGTGCTCAGCAAGCGCGAGCGCGAGGTGGTCCGGCTTGTCGCCGCCGGGCTCACGAACGCTCAGATCGCTGCGCAGCTCGTGCTCAGCGAGCACACGGTCCATCGCCACGTGTCGAACATCCTGGCCAAGCTCGGAACCCGCTCGCGGGCGGCTGCGGCATCCGCGGCCGCTCAGCGCGGCCTGCTGTAGAGCCGGGCATGGCCCGATCGGGCCAATTGCGATCGCAGCAAGCAAGATAGCCCGTCCCGCCGATGCGGGCGGCGGAGCCGGCCTGAACAATCGTCGCCGTGCCAGCTTGGAAGACGACGTAGGGAGGAGTTCCATGGCAACGACGATGCGATCGGTCGAGCCGCTGCGCGCAGCGCTTCGGGGCACGGTGCTCGACGCGGCCAGTCCGCAGTACGACGCGTCGCGGCAGTTGCACAACGCGATGATCGACAAGCGACCTGCGCTGATCGTCCGCTGTCGTGACGCCGCTGACGTGCGTGCCGCCCTCGCGTTCGCACGCAACGAAGGGCTCGAGGTCGCGGTGCGCGGTGGAGGTCATCACGGCGCGGGTCTCGGTAGCGTCGACGGGGGGATTGTGATCGACCTCTCGCCGATGAACGGCGTGCGCGTCGACCAGGAAGCCCGAACGGCCACGGTGGATGGCGGTGCCCTGCTCCGCGACCTCGACCATGCGACGGGCGGCTTCGGACTAGCCGTACCAACGGGAATCCTCTCGACCACCGGCGTCGGTGGGCTGACGCTGGGAGGTGGACACGGGTACCTCACGCGCAAGCACGGCCTGACGATCGACAGCCTCCTCGGCGCGGATGTCGTGCTCGCCGACGGAACCTTTGTCAGAGCCGGCGAGGGCGAGCACGACGACCTGTTGTGGGCGCTGCGCGGGGGCGGCGGCAACTTCGGTGTCGTGACCTCGTTCACGTTCCGGCTTCATCCGGTGTCGACCGTTGTCGGTGGCCCCACGCTCTGGCCCCTGGAGGTCGCCCCCGACGTGATGCGCTGGTACCGCGACTTTCTGCCGGCCGCGCCGGAGGACGTCTACGGCTTCTTTGCCTTCATGACCGTGCCGCCCGCACCGCCGTTTCCCGAGCACCTGCACCTCCGGAAGATGTGCGGCGTCGTCTGGTGCTGCACAGGCCCGAGCGAGGAGGCCGAGCGCTGGTTGCTCGCCGCGGCCCGTGAGCCCGCTCAGCCTGCCCTCCACGGGGTGCGCGAGCTGCCCTATGCGATGCTGCAGACGGCCTTCGACGACCTCTATCCGCCAGGCCAGCAGTGGTACTGGCGTGGCGACTTCGTCGACGAGATCTCTGACGAGGCGGTCGCGCGCCACCTCGAGTTCGCGGAGACGATGCCCACCTGGCAGTCAGGAATGCACCTGTACCCGATCGACGGCGCCACCCATGGGGTCCGCGCGGGAGAGACAGCCTTCAGCTTCCGCGACGCCACATGGTCGATGGTTATGGCAGGCATCGAC
This sequence comes from Paraconexibacteraceae bacterium, assembly GCA_963757775.1. Classification (GTDB taxonomy): domain Bacteria; phylum Actinomycetota; class Thermoleophilia; order Solirubrobacterales; family Solirubrobacteraceae; genus JAOPZW01. Next base: position 125,026 of record CAVWSH010000005.1, read on the forward strand.
CCCGACCCCGCCAGGGCGGAGGAGCTTCGCGATTGGGCGACCGCTTATTGGCAGGCGCTGCACCCGCACACGATGGGCGGTGCGTACGTCAACTTCATGATGGACGAGGGCCACCAGCGTGTCCGCGCCACCTACCGCGACAACTACGACCGGCTCGCCGGGATCAAGCTGCGATATGACCCCGACAACCTGTTCCACGTCAACCAGAACATCGAACCCAGCTCCCATGACGGGTGAGAAGCGGGGGATCACAGTGATCGCTGCGCGCGGTCGCCACCGCTGGGCCGCGGTTGTCTGCGCGGCGGTCGCAGCGGCTGGCGTGCTCGCGGCGACCGCGTCGGCGAGCTGGAACCAGTACCGCGGGAACGCGGCGAGGACAGGGGCCGTGCTCTGGAACGGGACGAACGCGCCCGTCGGGGTCGTCGACTGGCGCAAGGAGCTTGGCCCCGACACGATGGTCGACGCCTCCCCGATCGTGAACCCGAATACGGGTGCGATCTACCTGGGAGCGACGGGAGAGAGCCCGGTGAAGCCCGGAGCGCGGCTGTTCGCCTTCTACCCGAACGGGAATCTCCAATGGGCCGTCTCCCTCAACGGCTACGACGTGCGCGCCGCCCCAGCGGTGCGCCGTGACGGGTTTCCGGTGGTCGTCGGCGAGCGGGCGGTACCGCTCGTCGACCATCGCAGGGGCAGGCACGACGCCTCCTGGAAGCTGTCGGAGCGAGCGTTCCTAATCGACCCCTTCACCGGTGCCGCCCGGGCCATTCGGTCGGTGCCCGAGGGCTGGTACGGGATGTCCCCGGCCATCGACGAGTCCCGCGGCGAGACATACGTGCGCACGTCGCACGGCCTGTGGCGGCTCGACTCGGCGTTCGCGCTCCGGGACAGCCTGAAGGCAGCGGTCGGAGCCACCAGCGATTTCTCCTGGTCGGACCTCTTGACGCATCTGCCGGTGCCCTTCGGCTGCCAGCCCTTCTGCATCGACTTCGATCCATCGGCCCCGGCGGGGCCGCGACGCCCCGGCTCAGAGCCGCCGCAGCCGCCGAGGCTGCCGTCGCCGGCCTTCTCGGCGACCTGCGACGACGTCGTCTGGGGCATCCCGCAGTCCGCACGCGCCCGCGCCGTCGCCCGCGGGGCAAGGGCGTTCGGCTACCTGGAACCGCCAACTCCGCTGGCGACGCCCGCGCTGGGCAAGGCGGGACGCATGTACGCGCCCGTCCTCGACGAGCGCGGCCGGGTGTATATGGAGGCGTACGACCAGTTCTCGACGACACCCGCATGGCGCACAGGCCCGCTCGGACACGGCCCAGTCTCCCCGCCTGCGCTCGGCCGCTCCCCACGCGGGCGGGCGTCGACCACCGCGTCGTGCACACGCGTTCGCAACGGCAAGAGGACCATCGTCCGCGACCACCGGCCCGAGTCTGCGTATGTCGTTGCCGGGCACACGCTGTACGCGTTCGACGATCGCGGGCACGTGCGCTGGAAGCACAGCCCGAGCGGCGGGCAACCCGGCGAGCCGGTCGTCGCGCGCCTGAACAGCCGCGACGAGCTCGTCCTCGTCGCCGCAACAGCTCCACACGGGAACGGCGGCTACCTCGTCGCCTATCGCAGCAACGGTCGCGTGGCCTGGCGCGTCGCGCTCGACGCGCCCGCCCTTGGCTCGCCGGCGATCGCCCACGGCCGCGTCTATGTGGCGACCACGCGGAGTCTCTACGCGATCCGCTGACGAACAAGGAGCGAAATCCATGAGTCATCGAGCGCGTGCCGCGAACGCCCGCATCTCGATCGCCGACCACTGGGCCGACCGCGACGTCTATGGCCTGATCGTCTCCGCGCTGGAGCGGGCGTCGAAGTCGCTGGACTCGTTGACCGTGGAGGACCTGGCGCCGCTCGACCACTTCCACGCTCGTGGCTTTCCCGCCACCGTCGACCTCGCGGATCGGCTGCCCGTCGAGCCCGGCGACCACCTGCTCGACATCGGCTGCGGGGTCGGCGGCCCGGCCCGCTACTTCGCGCAGCGCTTCGGGTGCAAGGTCAGCGGGATCGACATCACCGCGCCGTTCGTCGAGGCGGCGAACAAGCTGACGGCGCTGCTCGACATGGGTGACAGGGTCTTCATTGAACAGGGGGACGGCGGGCGGCTGCCCTACGACGACGGCGCCTTCGACGGCGCCTATGCCCAGCACGTGACGATGAACGTCGCCTGCCGCCCGCGCTTCTTCGGCGAGGCCTGGCGCGTGCTGAAGCCCGGCGGGTTCTTCGCGCTCACCGAGCACGGCCTCGGCCCCGCGGGAAGCCCGCACCATCCCGTGCCCTGGTCGGAGGACGGGACGGGCGAGTTCCTCGTGACGCCGTCGGAGACCGGCGACCTCCTCGCCGCCGCCGGGTTCGTGGACGTCGAGAGCGAGGACACCGGGCCGAGGTACGTGGCCGCGTACCGGGCCGCGCTCGAACTCGCCGACCGGGGTGAGCTGCCGCCGCTCGGCCTGCACGTGCTGATCGGCCCGACGGCGCCCGAGAAGATGCGCAACTCGGCCCGCAACATCGAGGAACGGCGCACGCATCCCGTGCAAGTGATCTGCCGCAAGCCGTCGTAGCTGACCGCGTCGTCGGCGGCGCGGCCACGACCTCCGCGGCAGTCCTCAGCCGCATCGGCGCCCGCGTGGCCTGATCGCCGACGAGTCGCCGGTCAGAGGGCGGACGTTCTCGGCCACGGATCCATACACGATGTAGGAACCTCTGGAGCGCTTGGCCGACGACCGAACGTAACCCGCGGTCGATCGCCGCGGCTATTCGGCTTGGAAGGAGCGAATCGTGGCGAAGGTCATCTTCATACTGCAACGCAAGGCGGGCACCTCGCGCCAGGCGTGCCTTGAATACTGGGGTGGTGAGAGGCACACCTCGATCGTGCGCAAGCTTCCAGGACTGACCGGATGGGTTCAGCATCACGTCGTCTTCGCACCATCCGAGCCGGCGGCGTGCGACGGAGTCGGCGAGTTGACGTTCAACGACGACGAGGCGATGCAGGCGGCGCTCGCCTCCCCGGAGATGGATAGCGCAGTCCAGGATTCACAGAGCTTCCTCGACATGGAGAAGACCGGTCTCGTCATCGTCGAGGACAAGACCATCGTGGGATGAGCGACGCCCGCCCTTCCGCGGACGCGTCGGTCAACGGGCTACCGGCAACCTCGGGCAGCGCTCGTAGCTGCCTGGCGGTACAGCCGCATGGCCCTCATCTTGGGATCGCCATCCCGCGTCCGGTCAACCGGTATGCGCCGCCTGCGGTGCCCACGGTCACGCGGCTCGGGGGACGAAGCCCGCGCGGACGGCGGTGGTTCGGGGGAATCTCGGGGGAACGCCACGACGGATCGCCTCGTTGTGTCCACTCGTCCCGGGTACGCGGGCGCGGCTCGTGTACGATCCGTCGTGGCTTCGCTCCGACCCTCGGCGAGCCTGGCAGTACCCGGCCACAACCTTCGGCTGGCCAGGGCGCGATGACCGTAAGAGGCACGCGCCAAACGGTCCCTTATCGGAGCCCGCCATGTCGCCTCTCGCCGTAACGCCGAATCAGCCTGACCGCCTGCCGGCGGACACTGCCCCCGGGGAGCGGCCCGCCGCCACGCATGGACGGTTCGCCCCGCGAGAACCGGCGCAAGACGAGTTTCGACTGCGGTGCGCCGATGCGCATCCGGTGGGCTGCGAGGTGGAGTTGGTCTCATCGAGCCGCGACGACGTCGTCTTGCGCACGTGTTCGCACGGCGCGAGGGCACATGGCTTCACTCCGGCCTGGTACAGCACGGGACGTCTCGCCACGATCGCGGCGAAGGTGGCCCAGACAGGCCGGGCCCGGGCGACGGTCGAGCGTCCGTAGAAGACCGCACCAGGCCTAAGGGGGGCTCCGGATGCCGGGTAGGCCCGGGGGGCCTAGCGTCGGGACGCACGAGCGACATCGCGCTGCAATCGCAGCCAAGCTCGACGAGAGGCAGGAGATCACATGAAGGCGCTTGTCTACCACGGTCCTGGCCAGCGCGGTTGGGACACCGTGGACGATCCGACGATCGTCGATCCGACCGACATCGTCGTTCGGATCGACACCTCGACGATCTGCGGCACCGACCTGCACATCCTCAAGGGAGACGTGCCCGAGACCACGCCCGGCACGGTGCTCGGCCACGAGGCCGTGGGGACGGTGCAGGAGATCGGAGCCGGCGTCGGCACGGTGGCCGTCGGCGACCGGGTGCTGCTGTCGTGCGTGAGCGCGTGCGGGCGCTGTCGCTTCTGCAAGGAGGGCCGGTACGGCCAGTGCCTCGGCGGTGGCGGCTGGATCTTCGGGCACACGATCAACGGGCTGCAAGCCGAGTACGCCCGCGTGCCGTTTGCGGACAACTCCGTCTACAAGGTTCCCGACGAGCTCAGCGACGAGCAGGTCCTCTTCCTGGCCGACATCCTGCCCACCTCCTACGAGGTCGGTGTGCTCAACGGCATGGTGACCCCGGGAGACGTGGTCGCGATCGTCGGCGCCGGGCCGATCGGGTTGGCGGCGATCCTCACCGCGCGGCTCTACACCCCCGGGCGGATCGTGGCGATCGACCTGGCCGACAGCCGGCTCGAGAGCGCAACGCGATTCGGGGCCGACATCACGATCAACAACGGTCGCGAGGACGCCCTCGCGGCGGTCATGGAGCTCACCGATGGCCTCGGCGCAGACGTCGCCTTCGAGGCCGTGGGCGTACCGCAGACGTTCGAGCTGGCGGCTGAGCTGATACGCCCCTGCGGGCGCGTGGCCAACATCGGCGTCCACGGCCAACCGGTGACACTCCATCTCGAGAAGCTGTGGATCCGCGACGTGACGGTGACGACCGGACTGGTCGACACCTACACGATTCCGCGGCTGATGAAGCTGGTCTCCAGCGGGCGCCTCGACCCGACGATCTTCGCCACGCACCACTTCGCGCTCGGCGAGACGATGAGCGCCTACGACACGTTTGCAGACGCCGCATCCACCCATGCGCTCAAGGTCGTGCTCGAGGGCAGCGAACGGGCGCACGGCGCGAACGGCCGCATCGGCGCGAGCGTCGGGGCTGGGACCGCCTGACGCGCGCGTCGCACAAGGATTGATCGCTGGAGCAGGGCCGGCACCAGTGGCGAGGCGCCGGCTCAGCGGTCGGCGAGCGCCGTCACGTAGCCGTATCCGGTGGCGATGCCCTCGAAGACGTCTCCGGCGTAGTCGTCGAACTCGAGCACCGCGAGCTCGGCCGCGGTGGCGGCGCGCAGGATCTCCGGCACGGGCATCGCGCCGCTGCCCACAGGGAGCTGGGTCGCGGTGTCCGTGTCGATCGGGCCGTCCTTGAGATGCAGCATCCGCACCCGATCGCCGAGGCGGCCGAGGAGGGCGGGGACGTCCTGGCCGCCGACCGCCGCCCAGTAGGTGTCGAGCTCGAGGACGACGTCCGGTCCGACCTCGTCGGCGAAGTGCTCGAGCGCCGTCCGGCCGTCGGGCATCGTGGCCAGCTCCCAGTGGTGGTTGTGGTAGCCGACGCGCAGGCCGTGCCGCGCGGCGGCCGCCTGGGCTCTGCCGAGGTCCCGGGCCATCGCGCCGGCCCCGTCCGTGGGGCTCCACCGCTCGGGCGGGCTGAACGGGTGGATGACGGTCTGAACGCCCACCGTCGCGGCGGCGTCGAAGACGCGGTCGAGGTCGGCGCCGTCGCCCAGCGAGGCGTGCGCGCTCGGCGCGCGCAGGCCGGCGGCGGTCAGCGCCTCGCGCAGCGCGCGCGGATCCGCGATGAGGTCGAAGGGCTCCACGCAGCGCACGCCGGCGCCGGCCAGCCGCGCCAGCGTGCCCGGCAGGTCCGCGGCCATCTGGGTGCGCACGGAGTACAGCTGCACGGACAGGACGGGCGCGGGCGCGCCGTCGGCGTCGAGCTCGGCGGCCAGCTCGCGCACGCGCCGCGCGATGTCGTCGCGGGTGGCGCGAACCTCCCCGAGAGGCCGCCCGGCGGGATCCTCGAGCTCCCAGTCGACGTAGCGCTTGCCGGGGATGTAGGGGCACTCGTCGCCGCAGCCCATGGTCACGACGACGTCCGCCTGCTCGGCCAGCTCGCGCGTCAGCCGGCGCGGGACGCGGTCGGCGAGGTCGATGCCCAGCTCGCGCATGACCTCCACGACCTCGGGATGCACGCGATCGGCGGGCGTCGTGCCGGCCGAGAGCGCACGGTGGCGCCCCGCGGTCTCCCGCTCGAAGAGCGCCGCGGACATCTGGGAGCGCCCGGCGTTCTGACGGCAGACGAAGAGCGCCGTGGCCATCGCGCCGCGCCCTCAGGCCGGGGGCTTGCGGGCGCGCACGATGGCCGACGCGGCCCGTTCGTGGACGCGGTGGGTCTCGCGGATCTCGACGTCCGTCAGCCCGGCCGCGCCCAGCGCCGCGCGGAACTGCTCCTCGGTCAGGGCGCCCGCGATGCAGCCGGTGTAGGCGGCCATGTCGGAGCGCGTGGCCTCGTCCATGTCGGGGTCGGCGATCACGTCGGAGACCGCGAAGCGGCCTCCGGGCCGCAGGACCCGCGCAGCCTCGGCCAGCACCTTGGGCTTGTCGCCGGCGAGGTTGATCACGCAGTTGGAGATGACGACGTCGACCGACGCGTCGGGGAGCGGGATGTCCTCGATGTAGCCCTTGACGAACTCGACGTTCTCCACGTCGGCCTGGGCGGCGTTGCTGCGCGCCAGCTCGAGCATCTCGTCGGTCATGTCCAGGCCGATGGCCCGGCCCGAAGCGCCGACCCGCCGGGCGCTGATGAGGACGTCCGCGCCGGCGCCGGACCCGAGGTCGAGGACCGTCTCGCCCTCGTGCAGTTCGGCCACCGCGGTGGGGACGCCGCACCCCAGCGAGGCCGACACGGCCGACGGCGTCGCGCCCTGCGCCTCGGCGTCGTCGTAGAGCGCCGAGCCGAACACGCTCGGCCCGCACCCGCACGAGGCGTCGTCGGCATCGGTGGCCGCGCGGGCCGCGGCGGCGTACTTCTCGCGCACGACCTCACGGATGTCGGTCGCGCGGGCGGGGTCGGGGGTCCTCAGCTCAGCCATGCGGTCAGCTCCTCGAGCGAATTGGGGGGCAGCGAGTAGTAGGCCCATCGGTGACGGCGCTCGACCACGACGAGGCCGGCGTCGACGAGCTTCTTGAGGTGGTGCGAGAGCGTCGACTGCGGCACCGCGAACAGCGGGACGAGCTCGCACTGGCACACCGCGACGGCGCTGCGCCGCAGCACGTCGAGGATGTTCACCCGCACCGGCTCGGCCAGCGCGGCGGCGATCTCGGCGATGCGCGCGGCGTCCAGCGCGCGGTCGAGCCCCACGTCCGCCGCGCAGCAGCCGTCGGCGGCGGGACCGGCGGGGAGGGTGGGTAGCGGTGGGCCTGTCATATCGAAGATCGTCGATATGAGAGGCACCGTAGCGGGCGATCGCGGGGACTTCAAGCGCGCGGGGCGCCTGACGGGTGCTCGGCTAGGCTCCGGGCCGTGACCGAGCGTCGCCTGCCACGCTGGTCGGAGCTGCGCCCCCTGCTCGCGCCGCGCCGGCCGGAGCTCGACCCCACCGCGCGGCGCCTGGCGCGGGCGGCGAGCATCGCCGACCTGCGCGCCATCGCGCGCCGGCGCGCGCCGCGGGGCGTCTTCGACTACGCCGACGGCGCCGCGGACACCGAGATCGGCCTGCGCCGCGCGCGCGACGCCTTCGCGCGCGTCGAGCTCGTCCCGAGCATCCTGCGCGACGTCTCGGCCGTCGACCCGTCGACGACGATCTTCGGACGGCCCGCCTCGATGCCGCTGGCCTTCGCGCCGACCGGCTTCACGCGCCTGTTTCACCACGAGGGCGAGCGCGCGGTGGCGCGGGTGGCGGAGCGCGTGGGCATCCCGACCGGCCTGTCGACCGTGGGCACGGTCACGCCCGAGGCGCTGGCCGCGGAGGCGCCCGCCACGTCCAAGTGGTTTCAGCTCTACATGTGGCCCGACCGCGAGGCGAGCGCCGAGCTCATCGGGCGCGCGCGGGCCGCCGGCTTCCACGTCCTCGCGCTCACGGTCGACGTGCCGGTCGCCGGCTCGCGCCTGCGCGACGTGCACAACGGCCTCGTCTTCCCGCCGCGCCCGACGCTGCGCACGCTGGGTGACATGGCGATGCACCCGTCGTGGTGGGCCAACGTGCTCACCACCGAGCCGCTGCGCTTCGCGTCGCTGAAGGCGCCGCCGACCACCGTCGCGCGCGTGGCCAGCCTGTTCGACGCCGCGCTGACGGACGCCGACATCGGCTGGCTGCGCGAGCAGTGGGACGGGCCGCTGGTGGTCAAGGGCGTGCTCACGGCCGACGACGCGCGCCGCGTCATCGACCTCGGCGCCGACGGCGTCGTCGTCTCCAGCCACGGCTCGCGCCAGCTCGACCTCTCGCCCACGCCCTTGGAGGTGCTGCCGGCGATCGTGGAGGCGATCGGCGACCGTGCCGAGGTCTTCCTCGACTCGGGGGTCCTCACCGGCGCCGACATCGTCGCCGCCGTCGCCATGGGCGCTCGCGCGTGCCTGGTCGGGCGCGCCTATTGCTACGGGCTCATGGCCGCCGGCGAGCGCGGCGTCCAGCACGCCCACGACCTGCTGCGCGCCGAGCTCGTGCGCACGCTGGCGCTGCTAGGGGTGAGCTCCGTGGGCGACCTCACCCCCGACCGCGTCCGGCTGCGGCCGGCGGGCGCGTAGAAGCTCGCGCAGGAGCAGCGCGAGGGCGACCGGCACCGTGGCCGGGATGGTGTCGGTGACGTAGAAGAGCAGCGTCCAGGCCTCCGCCAGCGCCCAGGTCACGAGTGCCCAGCGCCACGCACGCGCGTGCTCGACCGCCAGCACGCCGCCCAGCACGCCGGCGACGAAGAGGTCGCCGTAGCCGAGGTTGGCCGGGCCGAAGCTCGCGTACTGCAGCTGCGGGAGGCCGGGCGCCGGCACCGCGGCATTGAGGACGGCGTTGGGCTGCTGGAGGTTCTGGGAGAAGACGAGGACCGCGTCGACGATCGCCATCGCCACGATCCCGGCCTTCAGCCACGGGCCGGGCGCGGCGCCGGCCAGCAGGCGCCCGAGGGTCACGCAGCTCAGCGCCGCGAGCGCCGCGCCCGCGAGCTCGCCCGCGGCCGAGGTCTGCGACCCCCAGGCGAGGACGAGCAGCGGGGCGGCGAGGACGGCCAGGGCCGGCCGGGCGCCGCGCATGGCCCACCCGAGCGCGAGGGCCGCACCCGGCGGCACCAGGATCAGGGCCACCCAGGTGAGGACGTCGGCGACGTTGGGCAGCGCCGCGATGGCCCCGACGACGACCGCGATCGACAGGGGCAGGACCAGCGCCCAGCGCGCGGTGGCGTAGCGCTGCAGCCGGCGCGGGATACCGGCGCCGGTCAGCCCGACGAGCGAGGCCTGGATCGCCAGCAGGACGGCGTCATGAAGGACGAAGTCGGGCGTCACCGCCCGTCAAGTGTGGCGCTTAGGCGGCCAGTGCCGCGTCGGCCTCGCCGAGCGGGATGGCGAAGACGATGTGCCGGCGCGAGACGGCGATGAAGGGGTGCTCGGTGCCCGGGCCGTCGCGCCCGATGATCTCGACGACGCAGCTGGTGAGCGAGATGAAGTCGCGCTCGGAGGCGTTGAGGAAGTCCGACAGGCGGCTGCGATAGCCGTCGTGGGGGAGGGTCAGGACGCCCGAGATGCGGTGGCGATCGGTCTCGACGTAGACGTGTTCGTGGCGATGCTGCACCTAATCGTTGTCGGCAGCATGGCGCAGGGCCATGAGCACCAGATCGCGGTCGTGGTCGTACGTCAGACGCTCGAGGGCCTCGTCGAGGGCCAGCCAGCGCAGCTCGTCGACCTCGCTGTTGGCCTCGAAGTCGCCGCCGACGACGTCCATCCGCCAGTAGCGCACGGTCTTCGGGCGTCCCTTGGGGTCGGTGTACTGCACCGAGCTGAGCTCCTCGCGCAGGGCGCCGTGGTAGCCCGTCTCCTCGCGCACCTCGCGCACGGCGGCGTCCTCCCAGCTCTCGTCCTCTTCGAGCTTGCCCTTCGGCAGGGCCCAGTCGTCGTACTTGGGCCGGTGCACGAGCGCCACCCGTCCGTCGCGCACGAGGACGCCCCCCGCCGCCCGTACCTGTCGTCGCAGCCACGCCATGGGTTGACGGTATAGGCTCGCCGCGATGGGGCGCGTCGTGCACTTCGAGATCCACGCCGCCGATCCCGACCGGGCCGAGCGCTTCTACAAGCGGGTGTTCGCCTGGGAGATCCGGCGCTGGGAGGGCGCTCCGGTCGACTACCGGCTGATCACCACCGGCGCGGACGGCGAGCCGGGGATCAACGGGGCCATCGTCGAGCGCCGCCTTCCCGTCGACGGCAAGGCGGTGACCGCGTTCGTGTGCACCGTGAGCGTCGACGACCTGGCCGCGGTCGAGGCGGCCGTCCCCGAGGCCGGGGGCGAGCAGGTCGTCGATCGCCAGGAGCTCGAGAACGTCGGCTCCTTCGCCTACTTCAAGGACACCGAGGGCAACATCTTCGGCGCCATGCAGTCCGCCCAGTAGCGTGCGGGCATGGACATCGAGGTTCGCCCCCTGGGACCCGGCGACGAGGACGCGGTCCATGCCGCACGCGGGCTGTTCGACGCCGCGCCGCAGCCCGAGGCGACCCAGCGCTTCCTCGCCGAGCCCGCCAATCATCTGCTCGTCGCCTACGCCTCCGACACCCCCGTGGGGTTCGTCTCCGGCGTCGAGCTGACCCACCCCGACAAGGGAACCGAGATGTTCCTCTACGAGCTCGGGGTCGACGAGCCGGCGCGCGGGCGCGGCGTGGGCCGCACGCTGGTGGAGGCGCTGGCGGGGGCCGCCCGGGAGGCGGGCTGCTACGACATGTGGGTGCTGGCCGACGCCGACAACGGCGCGGCGCATGCGACGTACGCGCGGGCCGGCGGACGCGAGTCGTCGCGGCCGGTGTTGTGGGAGTGGGACCTGCGCCGGCGTTAGCGGTCGCGTGTGGCAGTTTCGCGGCGCTTGCTGCCGCATCGAGGGAAGGGAGGTGGGGCGCGGTCCGCGGCGCGCGTCGAACGTCGGTCCTACCCCCTCCAGAGGGGGCAAGACCGACGTTCGACCGCGCGCCGCGCCGCGGGACGATCTCTAGGCAGGGCGGCAGGCGCGCCAGAGTCCGACCGCGGGCGCTCCGGTCGCCGCCACTTCCTTCCCTCAGTGCGGCAGTAAGCGTCGCGCGGCGCAGCGGACGCCGCGCGGACGCACGAATCCTCACCCGCACGGGATCTCCGCGCGCAGGTGCGTCCCGCCGCCCACCGGGCTCTCCAGCGACAGCGACCCGTCCAGCGCCGCGACGCGGTCGGCCAGGCCGCGCAGGCCCGACCCGCGCGTGACGTCGGCGCCGCCGACGCCGTCGTCGGTGACGTCGACGATGACGCGGCCGTTCGTGCGGTGGACCGCGACCGCGGCCTCGCTGGCCTGGGCGTACTTGGCGACGTTGGCCAGGGCCTCGGAGACCACGAAGTAGGCGGCGCTCTCGACGTTGCCGGGCAGGCGCTCGTCGGGATCGGCCCGCACCGTCACCGGGACCGGCGCGCGCGAGGCGAGGGCCTGCAGAGCCGGCTCGAGGCCGTGGTCGGTGAGGACGGCGGGGTGGATGCCGCGCGCCAGCTCGCGCAGCTCCGAGAGGCTCGTGTCGAGCTCCGCGATCGCCTCGCCGAGCATGGCGTCGACGTCGTCCGCGCCGCGGCGGGCGTGCAGGCGAGCCGAGCTGAGCAGGAGCTTGAGCGCCACCAGCCGCGACTGCGCGCCGTCGTGCAGGTCGCGCTCCAGCCGACGGCGCTCCGCGTCGCCGGCCTCGACGATCCGCGCGCGCGACGCCCGCAGCTCCTCGAGGCTGGCGCGCAGCTCGGCGTCGAGAAGCGACAGGTGGGTGCGCAGCAGGCCGGCGAGGAAGGCGAAGGGCATGAGGCCCGTCGCGATGAACGCCGCCCACCACGCGGCGTTGCCGACGCCCGCCCGGGCCACGGTGACGAGCAGGAAGGTCAGCAGCGAGAAGGTGTAGACCGGCGTGAGCTGCAGGCGGTCGATGGGCGCCGTCGCCCGCCAGCGCCGCAGCGCCCAGGCGAGGACGATCCCGAAGAGGACGAGGTAGCACAGCGCGCCGAGGGCGGTCAAGGCTGTCGCCAGGTCGTGGTCGGGACGGATGAGCAGCAGGTTGCTCGGGCAGTCGTCGCAACCGAGGTCGTGGGGGCTGGCGAAGAAGAGCGCCGGGACGAAGGCCAGCGGGAAGATGAAGTAGCCCGCGATGGCGAGCGTGCGGTCCAGCCCGGTGGTCAGCCGCCCCGTCGGGAAGCTCAGGCCGAGGTGCAGGAAGATGGCGCCCCACAGGCCGCCGACGACCAGCGCGACGGTGTAGACCAAAGGGGAATTCGCGGCCTGCAGCGTGTAGATGAACCACGCGAAGCCGAGCAGGATCATGAGCGCGCCGATCCGGCTCTCGCGCCGGCGCCGCCAGGCATAGAGCCCGGTCCCGATGAAGCTCCAGCCCACCGCGGGCGCGAAGATGGCCCACACGGCCCTGACCGTCTGGTGGTCGCTGGCCAGCTCGACGGCGACGACGATCCCGCCTCCGGCGAGCGCGCCGAGGACGATCGCGACGAGAAGCGGCCGGGCCGGGACGACGGGCGTCATGCGCAGGACGAGTATCCCGACGATCGGGGCCGGATGAAGCGCCGCCCTACACTCGTGGCGTGTCCTTCCAGCGCGACTTCGACGGCTCGGAGCCCACCCGCCCAGAGCCCGTGACGCGGCTCGCGGGGGCCAGGGCCGACAGCCTCGTCGGCCGAACCGGGCGCCTGGCCAGCGGAACGCTCGCCTGCCCGCGCTGCGACGCGCCCGTCGCGCTCCCCGGCGGCCCGGCGGCGCCGCGCGATCCCCTCGGCTGCCCCTACTGCGCGCACACCGCGACGGTGCGCGACTTCCTGTCGCTCGGCGACCCGACGCGCCCCGCGCACGTCGCGGTGCGCGTCGTGCACTACTGAGGCGCAGCCAGCGGCTCGCGCGTCAGCTCCCCGTCGACGCGCCGCCAGATGCCGAGCGGGTTCGCGTCCTGCAGCTCGGGTGGCAGGACGTGCGCCGGGGCGTCCTGGAAGGCGACCGGCCGCAGGAAGCGACGGATCGCCGTCATGCCCACCGAGGTGTGCGCCGGCGCCGTGGTGGCCGGATAGGGCCCGCCGTGGTGCATCCCGTGGGTGACGGCGACGCCGGTCGGGAAGCCGTCGAAGATCAGCCGCCCGCTGCGCTCGGTGAGCGCGGTGGCCAGCAGGGCCACCAGGTCCGCGTCCTCGGCCTGCGCGTGGACCGACCCCGTGAGCTGGCCGTCGATGAGCAGCAGCGCATCGAGGAGCTCCTCGCGCGAGCCGTAGGTCAGCAGCAGGACGACGGGCCCGAAACGCTCATCGAGCAGCTCGGGGTGCTCGCGCACGTCGCTCGCCGGCGCGCGGTAGGCCGCCGGGCGAAAGCGGAAGCCCGGCTCGGCGGGCGCGGCCGCGCCGTCGACGGCCTCGGCCAGCCCGTCGAGCTCGGCCACGCGCTCGGTCAGCGCGTCGCGCAGGCGCTCGTTGAGCAGGACCTGCGGCTCGCTGGCGGCCAGGCGCGCGCCCAGGTCGGTCGCGAAGGCCTCACCCTCCTCGCCGGCGGGCACGAAGACGACGCCGGGCTTGGTGCACAGCTGCCCGCCGAAGGAGGCGACCGACGCGGCGAGGCCCTCGGCGATGGCCTCGCTGCGCGCGGCCAGCGCGGCCTCGGTGACGACGATCGGGTTCACGCTGCCCATCTCGGCGAAGACCGGAATCGGGCGCTCGCGCGCCGCGGCGCGGTCGTGCAGCGCCTTGCCGCCCGCGAAGGAGCCGGTGAAGCCGACGGCGGCGATGGCCGGCTCGTCGACGAGCGCCTCGCCGACCTCGAAGCCGCTGGACTGCAACAGCGCGAAGGTCGCGCCGGGCAGGCCGCTCTCGGCCGCCGCGGCGGCCAGCTCGCGCGCGACCACCGCGCTCGTGCCGGGGTGCGAGGGATGGCCCTTGACGATGACCGGGCATCCGGCCGCGAGCGCGCTGGCCGTGTCGCCGCCCGCGGTGGAGAAGGCGAGCGGGAAGTTGCTGGCGCCGAAGACCGCGACCGGGCCGATGGGCACGAGCATCCGCCGCACGTCGGGCCGCGGGATGGGCTTGGCGTCGGGGTCGGCGGTGTCGATAATGGCCTCGACGTAGTCGCCGGCGTCGACCACGGCGGCGAAGGCCTCGAGCTGGCCGGCCGTGCGCTCGAGCTCGCCGCGCAGGCGCCCCTCGGGCAGCCCGGTCTCCGCTCCGGCGACGGCGACGATCTCGTCGCCCGCCGCGCGCAGGCGCGCCGCGGCGGCGCGCAGGAAGCGCGAGCGGCGCTGCGGATCGCGCAGGTCCCCCGATCTGAACGCGTCGTGGGCCGCGCTGACGGCCTCGTGGACGTCGGCGCGGGTGGCCTCTTCGAAGGCGGCTCCGGGCTCGCCCGTGCTGGGATCAACGGCATGGAAGGTGCTTGACACGGGCGCTACGGTACCAGGACCGCGGCACAAACCAATTCTGAGCTATTCAGTTCGCTGACCAAACCAATCTAGGCCCCCTCAAGGCGACTCAGCTCTACGAGCGGATCGCCGAACGGATCGCGGGCGAGATCCGCGTGGGCCTGCTGCGCCCCGGCGAGCGGCTGCCCTCCGAGCGCGACCTCGCCTCGCGCCTCGCGGTCGGCCGCTCCTCCGTCCGCGAGGCCATCGCGGCGCTCCAGGTCCACGGCGTGATCGAGACGCGCCCCGGGTCGGGCTCGTTCGTCGCGGCCGACGCCGTCGAGCGCGTCCAGGCACCCGCGTCGGGCGGCGCGGCGATCGCGCTCGCGCACGACGCGAGCCCCAGCGCGCTGCTCGACGCCCGCGAGCTGCTCGAGCCGCGGGTTGCCGCGCTGGCCGCCCGCGACGGGCGCCCCGACCCGTACGCCGAGGAGCTGCTCGAGCGCATGGACCGGGCCGGCGACGACGCGGACGGCCCCGACTGGAACGAGTGCGATCGTCTCTTTCACCGCCAGATCGCCGTCATGACCGACAACCCAGTGCTCGTCGCCCTCGCCGACCACGTCGCCGCGGTCATGGATCAGCCGCTGTGGCAGCGCCTGCGCGACGAGTCGGTTGCCGTCACGGGCCGCGCGCGCGTGCACGCGGCCGAGCACCGGATGATCTACGAGGCCATCGTGGGCACCGACCCCGAGGCCGCGGCCTTCTTCGCCACCCAGCACATCCAGCGCGTCAGGCGCTACATGACCCTCATCTAGGAGAGACCCGTGCGCTTCCCCGGCATCATCCCCGCCGTCACCACCCCGTTCGCCCCCTCGGGGGAGGTCGACACCGCTGCGCTGCAGGCCAACGTGCGCGGCCTGCTCGACGCCGGCGTGCACGGCATCGTCGGCACCGGCACGATGGGCGAGGCCGGCAGCCTGAGCACGCGCGAGCGCCGCGACGTCATCGCCGCGATCGCCGAGGCGGTCGAGGGCCGCGTCCCGGTCATCGCAGGCGTCTCGGCCGGCACCGCCGAGCAGGCCGGCGCCTACGCGGCGCACGCCGCCGAGGCGGGCGCCGTCGCGCTCATGTGCCTGCCCCCGCTGGGCTACCGCGCCGACGAGGCCGAGCTGGCCGCGTTCTACGGAGCGGTCGGCGCGGACACCGGCCTGCCCCTCATGCTCTACAACAACCCCGAGGCCTCGGGCGTCGACATGCCGGCGGCGCTCATCGCCCGCATCGCCGAGGCCAACGAGCAGGTCGTCGCCGTCAAGGAGTGCTCGGGCGACGTGCGCCGCATCCCGGCCCTGCTGCACGCCACCGACCTGGAGGTCCTCGTCGGCGGCGACGACTGGGCGCTCGAGGGTTTCTGCGCCGGCGCCAGCGGCTGGGTCACGGGCGTGGCCGACGTCGCCCCCGAGCAGTGCGTCGCGCTCTACGAGCACTGCCGCGCCGGCGAGCTCGACCCCGCCCGCGAGGTCTACCGCCGGCTGCTGCCGCTTGGGCGCTTCGACATGACGCCCAAACTCGTGCAGTACTTCAAGGCGGCGATGGACGAGGCCGGCTACGTCGGCGGCCCCACGCGCGCGCCGCGCCTGCCCCTCAACGACGTGGAGCGCGCTGCGCTGCGCGAGGCGCTCGCAACGCTGGGTCTGGAGGTACCACGCTTGAGGGCTGCGCGCTACCTGGCCGCCGTCGACTCCCACACCGAGGGGATGCCGACCCGCGTCATCACCGGCGGGGTCGAGCCCCTGCCCGGGGCGACCATGCTCGAGCGCAAGCTGCGCTTCGAGGCCGAGCGCGACGACCTGCGCCTGCTGCTCATGCGCGAGCCGCGGGGGCACGCGGCGATGTCCGGCGCGATCCTGCAGCCCCCGACGCGCGAGGACGCCGACTGGGGCGTCCTCTACATCGAGGTCTCCGGCTGCCTGCCGATGTGCGGCCACGGGACGATCGGCGTGGCCACCGTCCTCGTCGAGACCGGGATGGTCGAGGTGCGCGAGCCGGAGACCGTGGTGCGCCTCGACACGCCGGCCGGTCTGGTCGAGGCCCGCGTGGCCGTCTCCGGGGGGCGCGCCGAGGCCGTGACCATTCGCAACGTCCCGGCCTTCGTGCACGCGGCCGACCAGGTCGCGGTCGTCGAGGGGGTGGGCGAGGTGCCCTACGACATGGCCTTCGGGGGCAACTTCTACGCCCTCGTCGAGGCCGCGGCCGTGGGGATCGAGGTCGACCCGGCGCGCGCCGGCGACCTGATCGAGATGGGCGCGCGCATCCGCGCGGCGGTGCCCGAGCCCGTGCACCCCGAGGACGCGCGCATCGCCGGGTGCCAGCACGTCGTCTTCCACGCGCCCGGCCGCGACGGCGCGCACGCGCGCAACGCGACCGCCATCCATCCCGGTTGGCTGGACCGCTCGCCCTGTGGCACCGGCACCAGCGCGCGCATGGCGGCCCTCCACGCGCGCGGCGAGCTCGCCCTCGGCGAGGCCTTCGTCAACGAGTCGATCATCGGCACGCGCTTCACGGGCCGGCTCGTGGAGGAGGTCGAGGTCGGCGGCGCGCCGGCCGTCGTGCCCGAGGTCACCGGGCGCGCCTGGATCACCGGCATGGGCCAGTACCTGCTCGACGAGCGCGATCCCTTCCCGGCCGGCTTCGCCCTGTGAAGCCGTGCGAGGTGGCGGTCGTCGGCGCCGGCATCGTCGGCGCCGCCACCGCGTGGGAGCTGCACGCTCGCGGCGTCGACGTCGCCCTGCTCGACCGCGGGGAGGTGTCGGGGGCCACGACCGGGCTGGGGGAGGGCAACGTCCTGTGCTGCGACAAGGAGGCCGGTCCCGAGCTCGCTCTCACCCTCGCCGGCCTGCAGCTCTACGACGAGCTCGAGGAGCGCCTCGGCGAGGAGGCACGCATCCGCCGCAAGGGCGCGCTCGTCGTCCACCGCACGCACGAGACCTGGGCCCGCGAAGCGGCGCGCGTCGAGCGCCTGCGCTCGGCCGGCGCGCACGGCTACCTCGTCGACGTCGGCGACGTGCGCGCGATGGAGCCCGAGCTCACGGGCGAGTTCGCCGGCGCGTCGTTCTTCGCGGCCGACCTGCAGTGCGCGCCGCGGGCGATCGCTCGCGCGCTCGCGGCGGCCCTGCCGCGCGTCCATACCGGCCTGGAGGTGCAGGCCGTCTGCGTCGAGCACGGCAGGGTCACCGCTCTGCAGACGGGCGACGGCACCCTGGCCTGCGGCGCGGCCGTCATCGCGGCCGGGCCGTGGAGCCGCGCGCTGGCCGAGGCGGCCGGCCTCGCGCTCCCGCTCGAGCCGCGCAAGGGCCAGCTCGTCCGCCTGGCCGCCGGCGCCCGGGAGGAGCGCCTCATCCGCCACAAGGTGGTCGAGGCGGGGTACCTGGGCTCGGTGATGAGCGTCGACGCCGGACTGCAGATCACCACGGTGCTCGAGACGACGTGGGAGGGCGACGTGCTCGTGGGCTCGAGCCGCGAGCGGCGCGGCTTCGACCTCTCGGTCGACGAGGCCGTCAGCGCCGCCATGCTCGAGCGGGCCTTCGCGCTCATGCCCGGCCTGCGCGAGCTCGCCGTGGACGCCGCGTGGGCCGGGCTGCGGCCGTGGCTGCCCGATCACCTGCCCGCCATCGGGCCCTCGGGAGCCGTGGCGGGCCTGTGGCTGGCCACCGGGCACGAGGGCGCGGGCGTGGCCCTCGGGCCCGTCACCGGGCGGATGGTCGCGCAGCTCTACGCGGGCGAGGCGCCGATCGTCGATCCGGCGCCCTTCTCGCCCACCCGCTTCCTGAGGCCTTAAAGAGCGACGGGCCGGCGGTCTCCCGTCCGGCCCGTCGCTGCGTTGCTGAAGGGCGTTGCCCCTCAGCACCCCCCGGGCTGCGGGCGCATCGCCCGCAGACTCTGCGGTCCCATCGCCGGCGCCGTCCCGTGCCCCCACAGCGGGACGTCGCCGAAGCGGGATCGATCCCCACCCCCACACTGCTGGGAGGCAGCCCCGTGCGCCCGCAGGATGCGCTCGACCGCCGCGGCATGGGCGAAGTCCTTTGGTGCATGCATTGGTTGGCCTCCTTGTTGCCAGGTCACACACCGTCCGTGGTGCGGGCCCCTGGAGAGCCGGTAGCCGAGCCGTCTGCGTGAGACCTCTGGCTTTGCGTCCCCGCCTCGCGGCGAGTTTGCCCTGTGCGGACTCCGATCGAGGACCATGGTAAGGCCAGTTCAGACGCGGGTGGACGACCGTTCGATATGAACGGCGCCAAAATAGCGATGAGCGGCAGGCGATGCCGGTCAGGCGGCTGACAGCGGGACGCCCGCAGCCGCGCGCGAGCGCTCGGCGATCTCGTCCGCCGAGGTCTCGAACTCGGCGGCCGGGAGCGGTCGTGAGAGGTGGTAGCCCTGGGCGGCATCGCAGCCCACGGCGCGCAGCCGCCGCCACGTCGCCTCGTCCTCGATCCCCTCGGCGACGACGCGCAGGCCCAGGGCGTGGGCGAGGTCCACCGTCGAGGAGACGATCGCGGCCGAGTTGGCCTCGGTGGCCATGGCGGCGACGAACGAGCGGTCGATCTTGATCTCGTGAACGGGCATGCGCTGCAGGTGGGTCAGCGACGACCACCCGGTGCCGAAGTCGTCGAGCGCGAGCTGCACGCCCAGGCCGCGCAGCTCGGTGAGCACCTTCATGGCGCGGGCGGGATCGGTCATGAGGACGCTCTCGGTGACCTCGAGCGTTACCCGGCCCGCCGGCGTGCCGTAGCGGCGCAGCAGCGCCGAGACGTCGTCGACCAGCGAGCGGTCCAGCAGATCGGTGGCCGAGAGGTTGGCCGCCACCCGCCAGGGGCGCTCGAGGCGAAACCACGCGCCGGCCTGGCAGATCGCCATCGCCAGCACGCGGCGGCTGAGCTCGCGCATGAGGTCGGTGTGCTCGATGGCCGGCAGGAACGCCCCGGGTGCGAGCAGCCCGCGCTCGGGGTGGCGCCAGCGCACGAGCGCCTCCACGCCGAGCAGCTTCCCCGTCGCCAGGTCGGCCACGGGCTGGTAGTGCAGGGTGAGCTCGTCGTGGGCCAGGGCGTGGCGCATCTCGCCGGCCAGCTCGAGCCGGTCGCGGCTGTGGTGGTCGCCCTCGGAGGCGTAGACGCAGTGGCCCAGGCGCCCGCGCTTGGCCTCGTACATGGCGACGTCGGCGTGGCGCAGCAGCGTGCCCGCGTCCTGCGCGTGCTCGGGGAAGGTGGCGATGCCGATGCTCGCCCCGACGTGCAGCGAGATCCCGGCCAGCGCATAGGCGCGTCCCAGGGCGACGCGCAGGCGGGCCGCGGCGACGGCGGCCGACTCGGTGTCGGCGTCCTTGATGAGCACGCCGAACTCGTCGCCGCCCAGGCGGGCCACGACGTCGCCGGGCCGCATGGTCGCGCTCAGCCGCGGGCCGACGCTGCGCAGCAGCTCGTCGCCCACGTGGTGCCCGAGCGTGTCGTTGAGCTCCTTGAACTGATCGAGGTCGATCATGAGCAGCGCGCACGGCCGCCCGTCGGCGACGGTGCCCTCGGCTTCGGCGGAGAACGCCCGCCGGTTGGCCAGCCCCGTGAGGTCGTCGGTGAGCGACAGCCGGCGGGAGACCGCGAGGGTGGCCGTCTCGCGCAGCAGCAGCGCCATGCGCACCATGACGGTCAGCAGCGCGAGCACGGCGAGCCCGACGGCGACCGGGTTCAGGCGCACGGTCTGGCCGTAGACGAGGACGGCCACGGCGATCGCCGCGAAGGCGGACGGGAACATCAGCCCGCGCCGCGGACTGGCCATGACCGGGGCGCGGCGCGAGGGCAGCCAGGCCGCCGCTCCCAGGACGAGCATGGCCAGGCACCACGCGGGGTCGTAGGTGCCACCCGCGAACCAGCCGCCGTGGGCGCTGTCGATCGCGTAGGTGGTGTCGACGCCGACGAGGACCAGCAGGCCGGCGACGAGCGCCAGCCCCGAGTAGCTCGGGCGCCAGCTGGCGCCGGCGAACATCGTGGCCATGAAGGTCAGCAGCGCGATGTCGGCCAGCGGGTACGCGGCGCCGGTGACGGCGGCGCTCCCGGCGGCGTCCAGGCTCGACAGCGAGGCCTGCAGCGCGGTGGCGGCGGTCACGGCGCCGAGGGCGAGGCCGCCGAGCAGGCCGTCGAGCCACATCCCCACGCCGCGGCGCGCGAAGCGCTCGCGGCCGAGCAGGACCATCCCCGGGTAGAAGCCGAGATAGGCACCCAGCCACAACGGATCGCTCCAGGAGGGGATGGGGACCAGGCCGTCGTAGCCGATGTAGTCGACGACCCAGCCGCTGCCGTGCAGCACGATCCCCAGCCCGAGGCACAGCCACGTGGCGCGCTCGGCCGGCACCCAGGCGGCGCGGGCCAGGCACAGGCCCGCCGCGGCGGCGTAGACGCTCACGAAGATGACCTGCCCCGCGAGCCCGGGGCCGCCGAGGCCCAACGTCGAGTGCGCGAGGCTGACGGCGAGCGCGACCCCTCCGAACGCCGACAGCGCGACGAGGGCGCGGGAGCGCCCGTGCGTCAACGTCTTCGCCGGTCCGTAGGAGGCCACGGCCGTGTAGTCGGCGCGCCCACGCGCCAAGTTGAATCGCTGTTGATGGCGTCTTTACGGCGCTGCGACTTCGCCGCGGGCCACCGCGATGGCGACGGCCTGCGTCCGCGTGCTCGCCCCGAGCTTTCCCGTGGCGTTGCGGACGTGCACGCGCACCGTGGCGGGGGAGATGCCCAGGCGCTCGGCGACCTCCTCGCCGGTGTGGCCGCCGGCGAGCAGCTCGACGACCTGATGCTCGCGGGGCGAGAGGACGCCGTTGCCCTTGGCCTTGCCCGCCGGGTGCCCGTTGCCGTTCGCGCCCTTCGGCCCGGGGTCGCCGTTGAGGCGCGAGGCGAGGGTCGCGGCGTCCTCCTCGGCGTTGCGCAGGGCGGTGATGTCGAGCAGCGAGGTCAGCACCGAGTGGCCGATCGGCCGCGCGGAGACGCGCACCCAGCGCATGCCGCCGTCGGGGCGCTGGAGCGCCATGAGGCGCGGACGCTGCGGGCGGCCGGTGCGAAGGGCCTCGGGGCCGGGCCAGAGCTCGGGAAGCGCCTCGCCCGACTCGGAGAGGCACTCGGTCGGCGTGGGCAGCTCCGAGCGCCCGCGCAGCTGCTCGCGATCCACGCCCAGCAGCTCGCCGGCGGCGCGGTTGGCGTAGACCACCTGGGTCGCGGCGTCCTGGACGAGCACTCCCTCGTCGATGGCGTCGAGCGCGGCGGCGGCGGTGAGGGTCGGTTCTGGCACGTTCGGCCTACTACCCCAACCGAACGCCGACTCAACCGGGGTACGTAGGTAGACAGACCGGAATTCAGTTCAACTGGTTTGCTGGGCTCACCGCCTCGACGAGGATCGCCGGCTCGAGCACCTCGAACGTGCAGCCCAGGCCCGGCGGGACGACATAGGAGTCGCCCGCATGGACCTCCAGCGGGGGATCGTCGCCGATCAGGACGATCAGCGCCCCGGCCTGCACGTAGCTGACGCGCTCGTGGGCATCGTCGGGTTCGAGTGCCCGCTGGCCGGCCGGATCGCGCTCCCACAGGCGCAGCTCGATGTGCCGGCCACGGGCCATGACGCGGGCAGCAGCGGTGGTGGACATCTTGGGGTGGTCCTCCTCTGTCGCTTGCTGACCCTTGGCATGCCCACCGCAAGTTCGGTCTGAACCCTTCGTTACGGAGGACCAGGGGGTTCCCCGACACTCCAGGAGGTAGAGCCGACGATGCAGTACCGCTTCTCGAAGGCCCTCGCGCTCGCAGTCCTCGCCTGCGCGATCGCGGCCGGCCCGGCTTCGGCGGCGCCCAGCTGGGCGCCCGCGTCGAGCGCCACGATCCACCCCGGCGTGCAGACCTTCACGGCCGGTGCGCAGTGCACGGCCAACTTCGTGTTCT
The DNA here is from genome assembly GCA_963757775.1 of Paraconexibacteraceae bacterium. Taxonomy (GTDB): domain Bacteria; phylum Actinomycetota; class Thermoleophilia; order Solirubrobacterales; family Solirubrobacteraceae; genus JAOPZW01. Next base: position 147,542 of record CAVWSH010000005.1, read on the forward strand.
ACGACGCATCGAACGTCTACCTCGGTCAGGCCGCGCACTGCTCGGGCACGGGCACCTCGACCGACACGAACGGGTGCACCAGCGGGTCGCTGCCGCTCGGCACCCCGGTGGACATCGGCGGCAGCAAGCCCGGCACCCTCGTCTACAACTCGTGGCTGACCATGCAGTCCAAGGGCGAGACCGACCCCGACACCTGCGCCTACAACGACCTCGCCCTGGTCAAGGTCGATCCGGCCGACGTCGGCAGCGTCAACCCCTCGGTCCCGTTCTGGGGCGGCCCGACCGGCGTGCACAGCGGCGGCACCGCCACCGGCGACACCGTCCTCAGCTACGGCAACTCCGAGCTGCGCGGCGGCGTCACCCAGCTCAGCCCGAAGCAGGGCAAGAGCGTCGGCGACGACGGCAACGGCTGGAGCCACACCGTCTACACGGTCACGCCCGGGATCCCCGGCGACTCCGGGTCGGCCTTCCTCGACGCCAGCGGCCACGCGCTCGGCATCCTCAGCACCGTGGCCATCGCGCCGCTGGCCGCCAGCAACGGCGTCGGCGACGTGGCCAAGGAGCTCGCCTACGCCAACAGCACCGGCGGCTTCGGCGTGACGCTGGCGCAGGGCACCGAGGCCTTCACCGGCCCGCTGCTGCCGGTCTGACGACCTCCCTGGTTCAGCGGTAGAGAGAGCACCACGACGGGGCGGCCGGTGACGGCCGCCCCGTCGTCGGCGTGGTCTGTGTCCTCCGCTCGGCGTGGGTGGTGCTGTGCGGCGCTCTGAACAGCATCACCGAGGGCAAGCGGGGCGGCTGGCGGTTCGGGGCGCGCGCTGTCGTCCGCGGGCGCGTGTGTGGTCCGGGTGCAACCGCGCGTGTTTCGCAACACCTTCTGGATCCCCGGGCGTCGAACGTCGGTCCTACCCCCTCCAGAGGGGGCAAGACCGACGTTCGACCGCGCGACGACCACCGCCACTCCGCCTCCCCTCGGTGATGCTGTGGGCGCTGAGCAGCGCCGCAAGCGCCGAGCGGACGAACCTCGCCCCGGCTCTACCGCAAGGCCCGCAGCCACAGGTAGCCGTAGGCGCCAAGCTCCACGCGCAGCCGGCCGCCATCGACATGGTGGTCGCGCAGCTCGAGCAGGTCGTCGACCCCGTGCACGTGCTCGCCGAGGTCGAGCTCGGCGGTCACCGGGTCGGCGGACAGGTTGTGCACGACGAAGACGGCCGACCCCTGCCAGTCCGAGCGGCGCGCGAAGAGCGCCTCGGGCTCGTTCTCGATGAGCGTGCTCGTGCCCCAGCCGAGCTCGGGCGCCTCGCGGCGCTGGTGGGCGAGGCGGCGCACGAAGCGCAGCAGCGAGTCCGACGTGCGCTCCTGCTCGGCCACGACGTCCCAGCGCATCGGCGTGCGCACGCTCATCCGGCCCTCGCGCGCGAGGTCCTCGACCATCCCGATCTCGTCGCCGTAGAGCAACACCGGCGTGCCCGGGAGTGAGAAGAGCAGCGACCAGGCCATGCGCAGGCGCGGGCCGTCGCCGCCGAGCATGGAGGCGGCCCGGCGACGGATCCCGTGGCCGTAGATGCGCATGTCCTCCTGCGGGGCGAAGGCCGCGAAGACCTCGTCGCGCTCGGCCGGCTCGAGCTTGTCGAGCGTGAGCTCGTCGTGGTTGCGCAGGAAGGTCCCCCACCCGGCGTCGCGGGGCGGCACGGGCAGCCGCCGGACGAGGTCCTCGAGCGGGCTCGCGTCCCCGCGGGCGAGCGCCAGCCACAGGCGCTGGTTGATGAGGAAGCCGAGCTGCAGGTGCAGGGCGTCGCCGTGGTCCTCGAAGAAGGACTCGATGTCGGCCATGGCGACGTTCGCCTCACCCATCAGCATCGCCTCGCCGGACCGGCGCATCGCGTACTCGCGCAGGTCGTGCAGCCAGCGCTTGCCGTCGTCGGGGTCGATGCCGCGCGCGTTGACCTCCTGCACGAGGAAGGGCACGGCGTCCATGCGAAAGCCGGAGGTCCCGAGCGCCAGCCAGAAGCCGACGATCTTCGCGATCTCGTCGCGGACCGCGGGGTTGGCGATGTTCAGATCGGGCTGGAAGGGCGCGAAGCTGTGGTTGTAGTACTGCCCGGCCTCCTCGTCCCACGTCCACTTGTCGGGCGTCGTCCCGGGCTCGGACTCGGGGTCGTCGCTCCAGACGTAGTACGCGCGGAAGGGCGAGGAGCGATCCGCGCGCGCGGCGCGGAACCACGGGTGCTGGTCGGAGGTGTGGTTGACCACGAGGTCGACGATCACCCGAAGCCCCCGGTCGCGGGCGTGGCGGATGACGTCGGGGACGTCGCCGAGGTCGCCCAGCCGCGGATCGACCGCGAGGTAGTCGGCGACGTCGTAGCCGTCGTCGCGGTTGGGCGTGGGATAGAACGGCATCAACCACAGGCACGTGGCGCCCAGGCGCGCCGCGTGGTCGAGGCGCTCGATGAGCCCGGCCATGTCCCCGCAGCCGTCGCCGTCGGCGTCGCGGTAGGTCTCGACGTCGAGGCAGTAGACGATGGCGTTCTTCCACCACAGGTCGCTGGTCGGCCCGGTGCGCATCGCTGTCGACGTCTTCAGCGCCGGGCGCCGACGAGCGCGGTGGTGCCCAGGGCGGCCGCCCCGGCCGCCACGCCCGCCACGGCGCGCTTGTGCGTGGTCAGCCACAGCTGCGGGCTGCGCGCCTTGGCCTTGTCGTCGAAGCGCCCGTGCGCGCCCGGGTCGCCCGGCGGCGGCGACTGCAGGTTGTCGTCGCGGTGGGAGGGGACGATCGGCGTCTCGGTCTGCTGGGCCTTGATGTTCGTGCGGGCCAGGAAGCGGTCCATGAGGCCCGAGGCGAACTTCTCGCCGAGGATCGTGTAGACGGTGGGCAGGCCGACCCACAGCTCGCGCTTGGGGTGCTCGGCCGCCCACGCGATGGCGCGCGCGGCGACCTCGGGCTGGTAGATCGGCGGCACGGGCTGGGGGTGGCGATGCAGATCGGTGCGGACCCACCCGAACTGCGGGGTGTTCAGGCCGGGCAGCTGGACGAGCGCGACGCGGACGTTGGACTTGTCGTGCAGCAGCTCGACGCGCAGCGAGTCCAGGAAGCCCTTGAGCGCGTGCTTGGCGCCGCAGTAGGTGGCCTGCAGCGGGATGCCGCGCCGCGATAGCGCCGAGCCGACCTGCACGATCACTCCGCTGTTGCGCGCGCGCATGCGACGCAGGGCGGCCTGGGCGCCGTAGACGCTGCCGAGGTAGGTGACCTCGGTGACGCGGCGGAACTCCTCGGGCTGCGTGTCGGCCACCGGCGCGAGCTTGGCCGCCATCGCGTTGTTGACCCACACGTCGATCGGCCCGAGCTCTGACTCGATCTGCGCGGCGGCGCGCTCGACCTGCTCGGGATCGGCCACGTCGGCGGGAGCGACGCACGCGCGAACGCCGTGCTCCTCGACCTCGCGGCGCGCGGCCTCGAGCCGCTCGGCGCCGCGAGCTATGAGCCCGACGTGCGCCCCGCGGCGGGCCATCTCGCGCGCCGTGGCGCGCCCGATTCCCGCCGACGCGCCGGTGATGGCCACGACCTTGCCTTGAAGCGCCATGGGCAGGCAATACCCAGCGGTCGCGACGAGGAACGCGAAAGCGGGGCCCCGAGGGTGGGTGGGGCCCCGTTTCGCTTCGGCCCTGCCTGTCTGCTGGACCTAGTTCTGGACCCGGGCGTCCTTCGGGGACTGCTGGGCGTCCTCGGTCTTGGAGTCCTTCGGCTTGGGCGCCTGGCGCACGACGCGCTCGCACGAGCCGTTGGGGTTGGCCGGCGTGGCGTCGGTGATGACGTCGACCGTGTCGAGCAGCGCGGTGTCGTTGCCGTCGCCGCAGGTGATCCTGTCGACCTCGCCGTCGCGGGTGCGGAAGGTGTCGTCGCCGGGGCCGCCGTCGAGGACATCGCCGCTCTGGTCGACCTCGCCGTTGGGGCCCGGGTGGACGTCGCTGCGGGCCAGGGCCCACAGGGTGTCGTTGCCGTTGCCGCCGTACGACGTGTCGTTGCCGACGTTGGCGAAGATGGTGTCGTTGCCGTCGCCGCCGTTCTGGACGTCGTCGCCGGTCCCGCCGTTCATGCGGTCGTTGCCGTTCTCGCCGTTGGAGGTGTCGTTGCCGGGGCCACCGGAGATGCGGTCGCGCGAGTCGCCGCCGTTGAGCGTGTCGTTGCCCGACCCGCCGAAGATGCGGTCGAAGGAGGTCAGGTCGCCGGTGGCGTTGGCGTCGCCGCTCACGAGGTCGTCGCCCGGGCCGCCGTTGAGCCAGTCGTTGCCCTCGACGCCGCGGATGGTGTCGTTGCCGCGGCCGCCGAAGATGCGGTCGTTGCCCAGACCACCGATGAGCTCGTCGTTGCCCGCGAAGCCGTGGATGCGGTCGTTGCCCGCGTTGCCGTCGATGCGGTCGGGCGCGTTGGTCCCGCGCAGGTTCTCGTTGCCCGGACCGCCCTGGATGGTCGCGGCGAGAGCCGTTCCCGGAATGAGGGCGAACGCCGCGGCGGCGCCGATGAATGACTTGCGGACGTGCATGCTTGCTGGTCCTCCTGTCGCTTATTGCAGTGCGGAGAGGAGGATCACCCGCGTGGGACCGTTCGCCACGGGGCTCTCAAGAAGTCCTCACACACCGTGAGAAGAGCGTGAGAGCTCCGCGTGTGGGGTTGGCGGCGCCTCGCGCTAGGGCATCCTTCCGGGACATGCTCCACCGTGCCGCCGCCGTCATCGTTATCGCCCTGCTCGCCTTCCCCGGGGCGGTCGTCGCCCAGGGCATCACCGGGACGCCGCGTGGTGACGACCTCACCGGCACCAGCGGCGCTGACCGGATCAGCGGCCGTGGCGGCAACGACCGGATCACCGGGCGCGCCGGCAACGACCGCCTCAACGGCGGCCGTGGCAACGACACGATCTTCGGCGACCCGGGGCGCGACGTGATCGCAGGCGGCGCGGGCAACGACACGCTGCTGGGCGGCGCGGGCAACGACCGCATCAGCGGCGGGCCGGGCTCGGACACGATCGCGGCCGGCCTGGGCAACGACCTCGTGCGCGCACGCGACGGCGTCGTGGACCACGTGACCTGCGGCCCCGGGCGCGATCGGGTGATCGCCGATCCGCAGGACGACGTGGCGCGCGACTGCGAGGTCGTCCAGCGTGGATGACGGCCCCGCCGGGCCGGTCGTCCTCCTCGTCGACGATCACGACGCCATCCGCCGCACGGTCGCGGCGGGCCTCGAGCTGGAAGGGTTCTCGGTCGTGCCGGCCTCCGGTGGCCGGGCGGGACTGGAGGCGGCCGAGCGGGTGCACCCCGCGGTCGTGCTGCTCGACCTGAGCATGCCGGACCTCGACGGCCTCGAGGTCCTGCGCCGCCTGCGCGAGAGCGGCGATCAGGTCCCGGTCTGCATCCTCTCGGCGCGCGACGAGGTCGATGACCGCGTGCGGGGCCTGCAGGCGGGCGCCGACGACTACATCGTCAAGCCGTTCGCCATGCAGGAGGTGGTCGCGCGGCTGCAGGCGCTGCTGCGCCGGCGGCCGGCCGGCGAGGGCGAGGCGCTCGAGACCGGCGACCTGCGCCTCGACCCACGGGCGCGCAGCGCGCGCCGCGGCGAGCGGCCGCTCGACCTCACCCGCCGCGAGTTCGAGCTGCTCGAGTTCCTCATGCGCCATCCCGGCGAGGTCGTCGAGCGCAAGCGCCTGCACGAGGAGGTGTGGGGCTACACCTTCGATCCCGGTACCAACATCGCCGACGTCTTCGTCGGCTACCTGCGGCGCAAGCTCGAGGCGGGCGGCGAGCCGCGCGTGCTGCACACCGTGCGCGGCATCGGCTTCGTCCTGCGAAGCTGAACGGCCGTGCGCAGCCTTCGTGGTCGCCTCACGCTCGGCGTCGCGCTCGTCGTCGCCGCGGTCCTGCTGGCGGCGGGGGCGGTCGCCTCGCACTATGTCGACTCCTCGGAGCGCTCGGCCCTCGACGACCGCCTGGAGCGCTCGGCGGAGCTGTCGCGCCCGACGGCCCTGGCGGCCATCAACGACGAGCGCCCGCCGAGGGACAGGCGCCTCGACGCCGTGCTGGCCGCCACGACCACGTCCCTGCGCCTCTTACTGGGCGGCACCGTCCTCCTCGACACGGGCGCGCCGACCCCACCGCATCCGCGGCTGAAGCGCGGGCTGCAGACCTTCACCTCGGGCGGCCAGCGCTATCGCGCCTATGTGACCACGCTGCACGACAAGGGCCTGGGCGGGCTCGCGCGCCTGGAGATCGTGACCTCGCTTGCCTCCCTGGAGGATCGCCAGGCCGCGCTCGACCGCCGGCTGCTCGCCCTGGGTCTCGTCGCCCTGGTCGCCGCGGCCGCCGGCGCCTGGCTCGCGGCTGACCTCGTGCTGCGCCCGCTGCGGCGGCTGCGGACGGTGGCGTCGAGCGTCGCCGAGGACGAGGACCTCGACCGGCGCGTGCCGCCGGGCGGACCGACCGAGCTGCGCTCGCTGGCCGCGAGCTTCAACGCCATGCTGGCGCGCCTGGGGCGCTCGGCCGCCGACCGCACGCGCGCCCTGGCCGCGACGCGACGCTTCGCCGCCGACGCGGGCCACGAGCTGCGCACGCCGCTGACGAGCGTGCAGGCCACGCTCTCCACGCTCGAGCGCCATCTCGACCTCCCGCCCGAGCGCCGCGCCGCGATGATCCGCGACGCGCTCTCCGAGCAGCGGCGCCTGGTCGAGCTCCTCGACGGGCTGCAGGCCCTGGCCCGCGGAGACGCCGGGCCGCTCGAGTTCACCGAGGTCGATCTCGCCGACGTGGTCGACGCCGCGACGGCGGCGGCGATCGAGCGCCACCCCGGCCTGGACCTCAGCGCGCAGCTCCCCGACACGCCCGTCGCGATCGAGGGCTGGGAGCCCGGGCTGCGGCTGCTGGCCGACAACCTGGTCGAGAACGCCGTCCGCCACGGCCGTCCCCACGGCCACGTCCGCGTGACCCTCGCCGCCGCGCGCCCCGGCCGTGACCAGGGCGCCCTGCTCACCGTGGAGGACGACGGGCCCGGGGTCGCCGACGCCGATCGCGAGCGGATCTTCGCGCCCTTCGCCCGTCTGGAGTCGACCAACGGCGAGGGCTCGGGCCTGGGCCTCGCCCTCGTCGAGCAGCAGGTTCGCCACCACGGCGCGCGCATCGACGTCGGCGACTCGCCCCTGGGCGGCGCGCGCTTCAGCGTGCGCTTCGCCGCGCGGCCGGCGCCACCGGCCTCCTGAGCTGATCGGCGCCGCGCCGCGGTTGGGCTTCGAAAGGCCGAGGGCCCCGCTCGCGCGAGGCCCTCGGTCCTCCGGATGTCGCCTGGCCCTAGCTGGCCGGGACGCAGAGCGCCCAGACCGTCTTCGCGCCGTTGGACCCGTCGACGTGCCAGCCCGTCGCCTTGCCGTTGACCAGCTTGGGCTGGTTCTGGGACATCGCGGTGGCGTTGCCGCCGCCGCCCGTGGCGACCGGGGCCGCCGTCGGGCACGAGACGTCCGCCGAGTTGCTGCCGCTTGCGGTGGCCGTGACGACCGTCACCGCGGCGACCCCGTTGAGGCCGGCGGCGCCCTGCGCGCCCGCGTCGCCCTTGTCGCCCTGAGCGCCGTTGTCGCCCTTGGCGCCCTGGGCACCGTTGTCGCCCTTGGCGCCCTGGGCGCCGTTGTCGCCCTTGGCGCCCTGGGCACCGGTATCGCCCTTGACTCCCTGGACACCGGCGTCGCCCTTGTCACCCTTGACGCCGTGCAGTGAGGACATGAAGTCGCCCACGGTGCCCGTGTGGCCCTGATCGAGCCACAGCCGGTAGGCGGACAGGCCCTTCTCGCCCGCCGCGCCGTCCTGGCCCGGAGCTCCGGTCTGTCCGTCGACGCCATTCGCGCCCTTGCCGCCGTCGGCTCCGATGTCGCCCTTCTCGCCCTTCAGCGAGTGGATCCAATCCGTGAACGACCCGGTGAAGCCGGCCTCCTGAGCCAGCTCGTAGGCGTTGAGGCCGTTGTAGCCGTCCTTGCCGTCAGAGCCGTTGGAGCCCTGCTGGCCCTGGTTGCCCTGGGCGCCGTCGCCCTTGTCGCCATGGTCGCCCTTGGCGCCGGTGTCGCCCTTGCTGCCGACCTGGCCGTGCAGCGCCTGCATCCACTCGGCGAACGTGCCGGTGAAGCCGTTGTCGCGAGCCAGCTCGTACGCGGACTTGCCGTCGAGGCCGTTGGCGCCGGTGTCGCCCTTCGCGCCGTGGTCTCCCTGGAGGCCCTGAGCGCCCTCCTTGCCGTTGCAGATCAGCACGGGGTCGCCGCTGCTGAACGTGACGATCCACCCGCCGGCCTTCGAGCAGCGCTGATCCCCGCTCGCGAGCGGGGCGACGTTCTCGACGCCCGGGATGCCCTGAACGCCCTGGTCGCCCTTGAGCCCCGTGGGACCGACGGCTCCGCCGGCGCCCTGCGGGCCGTTCGGCCCGGTGAGCCCGGCGGTGCCCTGAGCACCAGCCGTCCCTGCGGGCCAGCGGTATTGCGCTGCGCGACCTGCTTCTTGGCCTTCTTCGCCTTCTTGGCCTTCTTCTTGCTCGCCGACGTCGACGAGGTGGCGTGCTTGACGAGGTTCGTCGCTGAAAAGGCGTTGGTCGCGATCACAGCGCTGAACAGCGCCACGAGAACCAGGACGGGCAAGACCCGTCCGATGCGTAGCCTGCGAATTCGGGACATGAATTGACTTCCTTGTCGTTCCGTTGTGCGGCACGGGCCATCCGCCCGATCCTTCGGGCCGGATGCCCCTGACGAGAACCTGCTGCCGGCGATCGCCCCCACGACGGAGCGAAGCCGATGCGCATCGGCGCCGACCGGACCGAGAGCGGTGCGCCGGCCGTGCGCGATACCCGGCCACGCATGCGTGGCCGGGAATCCGAAGAGCTACGCGATGAGAATTGGACCAACGAGCACGGCCACCGTCAGCCGTGCCTCGCGCGGTGCGCGAATGGTCATGAAGACGCCACCCCCAACCGATGACTCCGGCGGACCCCACCGCCGGAGCGCTACACCCCTACTCGAGACATCCATGCCCGAGCTCGTCGGTCGAATGTACAGTCAAGCGGCAGAAGTACAGAGTTGAACGGTTCCCTATCCGTCCACCCAGGGCGCCGGCGCTCAAGTCCCGGCGGCGCCGAACGTCGAGTACGGCCCTCCGCAGCGGCCTTCTCGCGGGCGACGATGCGAGCGCCGCCGGCGGCCCCGCGGCCTTTACAATCACCGTTCCCCTGGGGCGCGTAGCTCAGTGGGAGAGCGCTCGCTTCACACGCGAGAGGTCGCAGGTTCGAAACCCGC
>CAVWSH010000006.1:0-668539 GCA_963757775.1 Paraconexibacteraceae bacterium
GGGGCGGCCGGATTCGAACCGGCGACCTTTCGGCCCCAAACCGAACGCGCTACCAGGCTGCGCCACGCCCCGACCGACCGAAGTATGGCGCGGGGGGCAGGCGGCCACATCGAACAAGCGTTGGGAATGGGGTTGCGGGACTCAAGTCGGCGGGGGTTGGCGACCGAGGGGGGCCATGGGGTCCATGTTCGCTCGCTCTCGTCACGGCGTCCTCGTTGCGCTCGCCTTCGTGGCCCTGTGGGCACCCGCCACGGCGCGGGCCGACGGCGGGGCGGCCGCGCGGGCGCGGGCGGCGGGCGAGCGCTGCGCCGGCGCCGACGCGATGCCCGGACAGGCCGCCGTCGACGACCTGCGCACGGCGACGCTGTGCCTGATGAACGCCGAGCGCACGGCGCGCGGTGCCGGGCGCCTGCAGTCCGAGCCGCTCCTGGCTCACGTGGCGGCCGGCTACGCGCGCCAGATGGTGCGCGGGCAGTTCTTCGACCACACCTCGCCCGCCGGGTCGACGATGCTCGCGCGCATCAAGGCGACGACCTACCTGCGCGACGTGACCTCGTGGTCGGTGGGCGAGAACCTCGCCTGGGGCACGGGCACGCTGGCCACGCCGCGCGCGATGGTCCGCGCGTGGATGCAGTCGGCCGAGCACCGCGCCAACCTGCTGGACCGCCACTTCGCCGACGTGGGCATCGGAGTGGCGGCGGGCGCGCCGGTCGCGCTGGAGCCCGGTGAGCTCGGCGGCACCTACGTGACCGACTTCGGGCGCCGGCTCAAGGGCTGATCGCGCGGGGGCGCTGCTAGGGTCGCGGACCGCCCATGGCCGACGTCCAGCCCTTGCGCGCACTGCACTACGACCTGGCCGCGGTCGGCTCGCTGGACGCCGTGGCCGCGCCGCCCTACGACGTCATCGACCCCGAGCAGCGCCGGCGGCTGGCCGAGCGCTCGCCCTACAACGTCGTGCGCGTCGACCTGCCCGAGGACGACGTGGACCCCTATGCCGAGGCGGCGAGGATCTTCGAGCGCTGGCAGGACGAGGGCGCCGTCGTGCGGGACCAGGAGCCGGCGCTGTGGACCCTCACCCAGGACTACACCGGGCCCGACGGCCGGGCGCTCACGCGCCACGGCGTCTTCGCGCGCGTGCGGGTCGAGGAATACGGCCCCGGGCGCATCCGCCCGCACGAGCGCACGCACCCGGGCCCCAAGGAGGACCGGCTCAGGCTCACCCGGGCGACGAAGGCCAACCTGTCCCCCATCTTCAGCCTCTACGACGACCCCACGGATGCCACCACCGCCGTCCTGCGCGCCGCCGGGCCGTTCGGCGAGCAGACCGACGACGACGGAACGGTCAACCGTCTGGGCCGCGTCACGGACCGCGCCGCGATCGAGGCCTTCCAGGGCGCGCTCGAGCCGGCCGAGCTGCTCATCGCCGACGGCCACCACCGCTACGAGACCGCGCGCGTCTACGCCGACGAGATCGGCGGCGAGGGCGAGCACCGCTACGTGCTCATGTGCCTCGTCGCGCTGCAGGACAAGGGGCTCACCGTCTTCCCCACCCACCGCCTCATCCGCGACACCACGCCGCAGACGCAGGAGGCGCTGGGGGCGACGCTGCGCGAGCTCTTCACCGTCGAGGAGATCGGCCAGGCGCAGCTGCGCCCCCCCGACGGCGACGGCCCCTTGGCCATGGGCTACATCGACAGCCACTTCAAGCGCGCCTTCCGTTTGACGCTCACGGACCAGGCCAGCGCGGACCAGGCGCTGGCCGACATGCCCGAGCCCTACCGCCGTCTGGACACCGCCGTGCTCGAGGCCCTCGTCCTCGAGGGGCCGCTCGGGCTCAGCGAGGACGACATCTCCCACCTCGAGGGCCTCGGCTACAGCCGCACCGACGACGAGGCGCTGCAGCTGGTGCTCTCCGGCGCGTACGACGCCGCCTTCTTCCTGCGCTCCACGCCCATCGAGCAGGTCCGCGCCATCGCGGCGGCCGGCGTGAATATGCCCCCCAAGTCGACCTATTTCTTCCCCAAGGTGCCGACGGGGCTGCTCTTCAATCCGCTGCTATAACGAGGAGTAGGAGGTTTGACAGGATGAAGGCCACCGCCACTCGAGACAGCGGCTACCGGCACGTGGTGCGGGTCCGCAGTCACGACCTGAGCATCGACGAGCCAGCGGACACGGGCGGCAGCGATGCCGGTCCGAGCCCCCAGGAGCTGCTGGCCGCGAGCCTCGCCTCGTGCACCGCGGTCACGATGGAGATGTACGCGACGCGCAAGGGCTGGGACATCGGCGGCGTCGAGGTCGCCTGTGAGTACACGCCCGCCGAGCGGGGCTGCCCGACTCGGTTCGGGATCGTCGTGCGCCTCCCCGACTCGCTGTCCGACGAGCAGGTCGAGCGCCTGCGCGTCATCGCCGCGAAGTGCCCGGTGCATCGCACGCTCGACGGCGAGGTCATGTTCGACGAGCGTGTCGAGCGCGTCTCGCTCGCGCACTGAGCTGGCGCAGGCGCTGCGCTCGGTCCTCCTCGACGCCGGGGAGGCCGCCGCGCTGGACGTGCACGGACGCATCGACGCCGCCGTGCTCGTGCCGCTCTTCGTCTCCGATGGCGAGCTGCACGCCGTCTTCACCCGCCGGCGCGAGGACCTGCGCCGCCACCCGGGTGAGATCTCGTTCCCCGGCGGGCGCCAGGACGACGACGAGACCGATCTGCGGCTCACGGCCCTGCGCGAGGCCGAGGAGGAGATCGGGCTGCCCGCGCGCGCGGTCGAGCTCGTCGGGGCCCTGCAGCCGACGCCGACCATCGCCACCAACTACGCCGTCTACCCCTTCGTCGGGCTCATCGAGCCCGGCCGCGAATGGCTGCTCTCGGCGACCGAGGTCGCCGAGGTGATGGAGGTGCCGCTGCGCACGCTGCGCGACGGGTACGAGCGCCGGCGGCTGCTGCGCCGCGGCGTCCCCTTCCGCACCGACGTCTACGTCGTCGGCGAGGACGTCATCTGGGGCGCGACGGCCCGCATGGTCAGCGACCTGCTCGAGCGCCTCCCGGGCGACCTGGCCTGAGTCACGGGGCGGGGCGCCCCGGCCCGCGGTCGACGCTCAGCAGGTGCGCGATGGCGTCGCGGGCGCCCGCCACCCACGCCTCGACGTCGCGCGGATCGGCCTCCAGGACCGCGCCCGGGATCTCGTTGAGCGTCTGGGCCAGGGCGAGCTCGGCGGCGCCGGCCTCGAGCACCGCCGCGGGCGCCGTGCCCGCGGCCTCGTAGAGCACGGCCCGCACGGTCGTGTCGGTCGTCTTGTCGAGCATCATCCGCAGCCGCGAGCCGTGCAGGGCCTCCACGTTGGGTCCGGTCGCGGTCCCGAGCAGCCACAGCAGCACGGTGACGTTGTCCAGCGCGTAGCGCAGCGACCCGATCCTGTCGGGGTCGCCGATCCAGCACTCACAGCCGGCCGCCTCGATCGCGGCCCGGCGTGCGCTCGACCGCGTCACGGCGCGCACGGCATGGCCTTCGGCCACCAGCGTGCGCGCCAGCGCCAGGCCGCGGCAGCCGCCGCCGACCATGAGCGCCCTCACGCCGGCGGCTCGCGCAGGCGCAGCCTCTCGGCATGGTCCTCCGCGACCCGCTCGCGCAGGTCGTGCTCGGTCAGCTCGGCCTCGCCGCGGGCGCGCCGGCGGCGGTTGACCGCCTCGCGCATCTGGTCCATGTCGTCGATCTCGTTCTGGACCTCGAGCTCGGGCGAGCGGGTGGGGCGCCAGTCGAGCTGCTGGGCGCCCGAGCCCGGATAGAAGCGCCCGAGCAGGAGCAGGGCGACGAGCAGCAACAGCACCCCGCCCAGCATGATCGCGGCGAAGGGATCCACGGCCCGCCGCGCTCAGGCGCTGACGGGGGCCTGCGCCTCGCGCAGGCGCCGGGCCAGGCGCTGCAGCAGCGCCCACGCCACCTCGGAGTGGGCCAGGACGAACGGGCGGAACTGCCACGCCGACATCGCGGCGAGGACCACGTCGGTCTTGGCCGTGACGGTGGCGCTGCGCGGGCCCTCGGGATCGAGCAGGGCCAGCTCGCCGACGTAGTCGCCGCGCTTGAGCGTCGCGACCTCCTCGCCGGCGACCGACACGCTCGTCTCGCCCTCGAGGATGAAGAAGAAGGCGACGCCACCGGTCCCCTCGCCCACGATCGGCTCGCCGGCCGCGACGCGGCGCTCGGCGAGATCGGCGGCGAGGCTCACGAGGTCTGCTTCCTTGAGCCCGCGGAGGATGTTGACCTCGCGAAGGTCATCGATGCTGACAGCCATGGCCTGACTCTCGCAGGCCGAGGCCCGGGGGTCCACGGTGCCCGCCAGATTGCGCACCCACTAGCCTGCGGTCCGTGGATTTCGACCTCAGCGACGAACAGGCCCTCATCAAGCAGACGGCACGCGAGTTCACCGACAAGGAAGTCGTCCCCCGGGCGGGGGAGAACTCGCGCAATCACCACTTCGACCTCGAGCTCGTTCGCAAGATCGCCGACCAGGGCTACCTGGGGGCGATCGTGCCGCGTGAGTACGGCGGGGCGGGCCTCGATTACCTGACCTACGCGATCGTCTGCGAGGAGATCGGGCGCGGGTGCTCGGCCATGCGCACGGTGATCTCCGTCCAGACCTCGCTCGTGTGCTCGACGATCCTCAAGTGGGGCACCGAGGAGCAGAAGCAGCGCTATCTGCCCCAGCTGTGCTCGGGCGAGTGGCTGGCCTGCTTCGGCCTCACCGAGCCGGACACCGGCTCGGACGCCGCCAACCAGAAGACGCGCGCCGTCCAACAGGAGGACGGCTCCTGGAAGCTCAACGGCTCGAAGATGTGGATCTCGCTGGGCAACCACGCCAAGCTCGCGCTCGTCTTCGCCCAGACCGATCCGGAGCTCAGGCACAAGGGCCTCGCGTGCTTCCTGGTCGAGACCGACCAGCCCGGCTACCACCCCTCCGAGATCAAGGGCAAGATGGGCCTGTGGGCGTCGGACACCGCCCAGATCGCGCTCGACGACATCGTGGCGGCGCCCGACTCGATGCTGGGCCAGGTCGGCGACGGCTTCAAGGTCGCCATGAGCGCCCTGGACTCCGGGCGCTACTCGGTGGCCGCGGGCTGCGTCGGCATCTGCCAGGGCTCGGTCGAGGAGTCGGTCAAGTACGCGACGGAGCGCCACGCCTTCCAGCGGCCGATCGCATCCTTCCAGCTCGTGCAGGAGATGATCGCCGACATGGTCGTGCGCACCGACGCGGCGCGGATGCTCGTCTACCGCGCCGGCGCGCTGAAGGACGCGGGCAAGCCCTCCACGACCGAGACCTCGATCGCGAAGTACTTCGCCACCGAGGCCGCGTGCTGGTGCGCCGATCGCGCCATCCAGGTCCACGGCGGCGCGGGCTACGTCGACGACCACCCGGTCGAGCGCTTCTACCGCGACGCGCGGGTGACCACGCTCTACGAGGGCACGTCGCAGATCCAGAAGCTCATCATCGGCCGGGCGGCGACGGGCATCAACGCGCTGGTCCCGTCCTAGGCGGCGGTGGGGACAGCCCCACCCGGCAGCCGCCGGGTGGCGGGCTGGCGCGCCGACATCCGCGCGCCTACCGTCACTGCCATGGACGTCCCCGGGATCTCGCGGCCCGCGCTGGTCGTGCTCATCGTCGCGGCGGTGCTGCTCTTCGCCTACGGCGCCACCAAGGCCGTCGGCCTGCTCACCGAGCGCACCGATACCCAGACGCGCACGCTGGCGGCCGCGCCGATGATCGTGGTCCACACGGGCACGGGCGACGTCCGCGTCGTCGCGGCGGACCGCACCGACGTGCGCCTGACCACGAAGGAGCAGCGCTCGATCTGGGGTGGCGGCGTCGTCAGGGTCAGCGGCGACGCCGCGGACCTGCGCCTCAACGACCGCTGCGACGGGGTCCGGGTCGTCGACGCCGCGTGCGGCGTGGACTCGGTCCTCGAGGTGCCGCGCGCCACCAGCGTGCGGGTGGTCACCGGTACGGGCGATCTCCGGGCCGAGAACCTGCAGGGCAGCGCCGACCTGAGGGCGGGCACCGGCGACCTGCGCGCCATCGGCGTGACCGGGACGCTGCGGCTCAGCTCGCAGACCGGCGACGTGCACGTCGAGGGGCCGTCGCCCGACATCGTCGCGCGCACGAGCACGGGCGACATCCGCGTCGAAGCCAGCCGGCCGAGGACGGTCCAAGCCCAGGCCGACACCGGTGACATCCACATCAGCGTGCCCGACCTGACCTACGCCGTCGACACTCACACCCAGACGGGCGACGCCAGCGTCGACGTGCGCCGCGACGATGCCTCGCCGCGCAGGCTGCGGGCGCGCACGCAGACCGGCGACGTGCACTTGGAGCCCGACGGTTAGTTAGCTTCCTTCAGCGTGAGCGGCGTGCCCGAGGTCATCGGCGTCGTCGGCGCCGGGACCATGGGCGCCGGCATCGCCCAGCTCGCGGCGGCCGCGGGCGCGCGCACGCTGCTCCACGACGCCGTGCCCGAGGCGCGCGAGCGCGGCCTGCGGCAGGCCGCCGACGGCCTCGAGCTCTGGCGGCAGAAGGGCCGCCTGGCGCGCGAGCCGGGCGAGGTCGTGGCCGTGGCGCAGCTGGCCGACCTGGCGCCGGCCGGGCTCGTCATCGAGGCGGCGCCCGAGCGCCTCGAGCTCAAGCGCGAGCTCTTCACCGCCCTCAGCGAGATCGCCCTGGGCGCCGTGCTGGCGTCGAACACGTCGTCCATCCCGATCACCGCGATCGCCGCCGCGGCGGCCGACCCCGGCCGCGTGGTCGGCATGCACTTCTTCAATCCGGCGCCGGTCATGCGCCTGGTCGAGGTCATCGCCGGCCTCGCCTCCTCCCCCGACGCGCTCGAGGTCGCCCGCGCGACCGGGCGGGCGATGGGCAAGGAGGTCATCGACGCCACCGACGGCCCCGGCTTCCTGGTCAACCGCTGCAACCGGCCCTTCGGCCTCGAGGCGCTCAAGCTCCTGCAGGAGCGCGTGGCCGACGTCGAGACCATCGACGCCATCGTGCGCGCCGCGGGCTTTCGCATGGGCCCGTTCGAGCTGCAGGACCTCGTGGGGATCGACGTGGGCTACGAGGTGTCGCTCTCCTTCCACGAGCTCAGCTTCGGCGAGCCGCGCTGGCGTCCCTCGCCGCTGAGCGCGCGGATGGTGGCCGCCGGGCGCCTAGGGCGCAAGACGGGGCGCGGCTGGTACGAGTACCCGCGCGATCGCGCCGAGGATCCCGAGCCGCCGGCGGCCGCCGGCGGGGACGATCGTCTGGTCGTCGTCGCGGGCGACATCCGCCTCGCCCACGAGCTGCGGGCGCTGGCCGCGCGGGGCGGCTTCGACGCGCGCGCCCAGGACGAGGCGGAGGGCGAGGTCCCCTGGCTGCTCATCGACGCCGGCGCCGATCCCGAGGGACCCCCGCTCCAGGGCGGCCCGGTGGCGATGTTGTGCGCGGACGGCTCGCTGCACGCGCTCGACGGCGGCGGCGGCGCGGTCGGCTTCCACGTGCTGCCCCCGCTCGAGGGCGCGCCGCTCGTCGAGCTCACGCGCGGGCTGGGCACCGTGGCGGCGGCCGCCGAGCGCGTCGAGGAGCTCTTCGCGGCCCTCGGCCTGCGCACGGTGTGGGTCGCCGACGCGCCGGGCCTCGTGCTGGGGCGCATCGTGGCCCAGCTCATCAACGAGGCGTGCTTCGCCGTCGCCGAGGGCGTCGGGTCGCGGGAGGACGTCGACGCGGGGATGGTGCTCGGCCTCAGCCATCCGCGCGGGCCCTTCGCCTGGTGCGAGGCGATCGGCGCCGAGCACGTCCTCGCGCTGCTCGACGCCCTGCGCATCGAGCTGGGCGAGGAGCGCTATCGCGCGGCGCCGCTGCTGCGCCGCCTGGCCACGTGAGCGCGCGGACCGGCGCCGTGTCTCACGAACCGGGTGGCTGAGGCGTTCCAGTGGCCGTGTCCCAACCGCCGTTTCAGCGCTTCCTGGACGCCCACCGCGAGGACGTGTGGCGCTTCCTGGTCGCCTCCGTGGGCCGCGACGCGGCCGACGACTGCTTTCAGGAGACCTTCCTGGCCGCCATGCGCGCCTATCCGAGGATGCGTCCGGACAACCCGCGGGCCTGGGTGCTGACCATCGCGCACCGCAAGGCGCTCGACCACTTCCGCGCCCGCAAGCGCCGCGCGGTGCCGGTGGGCGACGACCTGCCGGACGTCGCGGCGCCGCCCGACCCCGGCCCTCGCGACGATGGCGTCTGGGCGCGCGTCCATGCGCTGCCCCCCAAGCAGCGCGGCGCCGTGCTGCTGCGCTTCGCCGGCGACCTCAGCCACCGCGAGGTCGCGGCGGCAATGGGCCTCTCGGAGGAGGCGGCCCGCCGCAACGCCTTCGAGGGACTGCGCAAGCTGCGACAGGAGATGACATGACCGAGGACCGCCTCGCCCCGCCCGCCTTCGACCCGGCCGACGCCGCCGCCGCGGCCGCGCGCTTCGCCGCCGAAGCCCCGGCCGACGTCCACTACGCGCTCGTCGACTCGCCCGTCGGCACGCTCGTGGCGGCCGGCACGCCGCGCGGCCTGGCCACGCTCTCCTACGCGGACCGCTTCGGCGGGACCGACGGCGCCCTGGACTGGGTCGCCGCCCGGCTCTCGCCGCGGATGCTCGAGGCGCCTGCGCGCCTGGACGACGTGCGCCGCGAGCTCGACGAGTACTTCGAGGGGCGCCGGCGCGACTTCGACCTGGCGATCGACTGGGCCCTCGTGAGCCCGTTCGGGCGCCGCGTGCTGCAGGCCACGGCGGCGATCCCCTTCGGCCGGGTCAGGACCTACGGCGAGATGGCCACCCAGGCCGGCAACCCGAAGGCCTCACGCGCCGCGGGCCGCGCGCTGGGCGCCAATCCGATCCCGATCGTGGTGCCCTGCCACCGTGTCATCGGCGCGAGCGGCCGGCTCACCGGCTACACCGGCGGCCTGCACCGCAAGGTCGCGCTGCTCGAGATCGAGGGCGTGGTCCTCCCCGACGAGGCCGGGCCCCACGGCGGCGTCGCGCGGTAGGCCGAGCGCGGACAGCGCCACGATCGCCGAGCCCCGAGGACCCACCAGAACGTGGTGGCGAAGGCGTGCGCGGCGCCCGCCGAGGACGCCGCTCCGCCGTGCTCGTGCTGCAGGACGACCGCGAACACGGCGGTGCCGACGGCGCCGCTGATGCGCATGACGATGTTCATCGTGGTGGTCGCGCGCGCGACGGCGTCGACCGCGAGCGTGCGGTAGGCGGCGGCCATCAGCGGCGCCATGATGAAGCCCATCCCGACCCCGCGCGCGGCGAGCGACAGCGCCAGCAGCGCCTGGCTCGAGTCGGCCGAGACCTGCGTGAAGGCGATCGTCCCGAGCGCCGTCACCGCCACGCCGACGAGCACGAGCGCCCGTGGGCCGCGCAGGTCGCTCAGCTTGCCGGCCACCGGCATGGCCACCATCGCCGCCAGCCCCTGCGGCGCCATCAGCAGCCCGGCGTCCAGGGCGCTCAAGCCGCGCGCCGCCTGCTCGTAGAGCGGGAACAGGAGCATGACCGCGAACATCGTCCCCGCGAACAGGGCCATGGCCATGCTCGACGCGGCGAACACGCGGTCGGCGAAGAGCCGCACGTCCAGGAGCGGGTGTCGCGCGCGCAGCGCATGGACGACGAAGCCCGCGATCAGGGCGGCGCCCACCGCCATCCCGGCGACCGCGCGCGTGCCGCCGAGACCGACGCTGGCCGCCTCCGAGACGCCGTAGACGAAGGCCGCGACGCCGGGCGACAGCAGCGCGACCCCGACGGCGTCGATGGGCGCATCGGGTCGGCGCTGGTCGTCGGGCTCGAGCCAGCGCCAGGCGGCGAGGAGGGCCAGCGCCCCCATGGGCAGGTTCACGTAGAAGATCCACCGCCACGAGATGGCGTCGACGATGAGGCCGCCGATGACCGGCCCCAGGACGGGGCCGAGCAGCGCCGGGACGGCTACGACGCTCATGCTCGACGAGGTCATCGCCGAGGCCCTCGTCCCCGAGCCGCTGCCCGACGACTGGCGCGAGGCGCTGCGCCAGCTCGCCCATCGCTCGCACGCCGCCTTCGTGGCGCACACCTGGACCCTGGAGGCCGTCGGCCAGCGCCCGCGCTTCGGGCCCAACACGCTGCGCCACGTCGAGCAGTCGATGGCCGTCGCGGCGCGCAGCGGCCTCCAGCCCGAGCAGGCCGCGATGGTCCTGCGGGTCGTCGACGAGTACACCCTGGGTCACGCGATGCGCGTCCTGCTCATCCCCGACGAGGCCGCCTTCGCCCAAGGGGTGGAGCAGGTCCTCCGGGCCGTCGACCCGGCCGAGTTCCCCCACCTCGCGGGCGCGAGCGCGCGCGCCGTCCTCGGGCCCGGCGAAGGGGCGTTCGAGGCCGGGCTCGAGGCGCTGCTCGACGGCTTCGAGCGCACGCTGCTGGCCGGCCGAGGCTAGGCGGCCGCCACCAGGCCGTCCCCGGCGGGCGAGCGCAGGTAGAGCACCACCCGCCCCACGCGATGGCCGTGGACGAGCCCGGCCGCGCGCAGGATGCCCAGATGCTGGGAGACCCCGCCGGCCGAGACGCCCAGCGCGCGCGCCAGGTCGGTCGTCGAGCGCGGATGGTCCAGGGCCATGAGCACCGCCGCGCGCACCTTGCCGAGCAGCGCGCCGAGGGCATCGGGCGCCGCCGGGCGGTCGGCCTGCCACAGCGTGCCCACCCCCCGAGCGGGATAGACGAGGGTCGGCTGCCAGCGCGGGTCGGTCACGAGCAGGACGTCGGGCCACGCGAACGCGCTGGGGACGAAGAGCAGGCCGCGGTCGCGCAGATCGACGTCCTGCTCCACGCTGCCCTTGTCGATGCTCAGCACGCCGTCGGCCCAGCTCACGGTGGGGTCGACGTCGGCGAAGAGCCGGTCGGCGCCGCCGTCGGCCATCTGGCGCGCGCGATGCAGCACGTCGCCCTCGAGCAGCGCCCGCACGCGCGGCCAGTGCGGTGCCAGCGTCCGCTCCCAGTAGACGCGCAGCAGCGCGACGACCTCGGCCAGGTCCGCGGCCGGATCGGCGACGAAGGACTCGAGGACGGCCGGCAGGGCGGGCTTGCGGCGGTAGCTGCGCAGCACCTCGGCGCGGGCCTGCTCGGGCGCCGTCGCCGCCACGACCGCGAGCTCGTCCTCCAGCTCGGCCAGCGGGGTGTCGGGCGGCGGCGAGACGAAGTCGGGGGTGTAGACGCCGGTGGGATCCAGGGCGCGCAGGAGCGAGAGGTCGAGGTCGGCGGTCAGCCGGCGCGCCTCGACGACCCACGGCAGGTGCAGGGCGCCCGCGCCGGGGTCGTCGAGCAGCCGCCGGCTGCGCCGCACCTCGACCAGCGGGGAGATGGCGAAGCGCACGTGCGCGAGCGCGGCGGGACCGAAGCGCAGCGTGATCATTCAGCTCAGTCTAAATCTCTCCGCCTTCGCGGCCGGCGGCGGGAAGCTCGTCGCATGCAACTGCACCCTTCACTCACCCAGCAGCTCATGCTCGCGCGTCACCACGACGCCGCGCACGCGGCGGCTCGCGCCCGCCGCGCGAGCGAGGCCCTACCGCCCCGCTCCACGCGCCGAACGTCGGTCCTGCCCCGCCGGGGCATGGGACGACCGACGTTCGACCCCAAGGCGACGTGCACCGAGGCGCGGGCATGACTGCGCGGCTGGTCGGCATCAACCACGTCGCGCTCGAGGTCGGCGACCTCGACGCGGCGCTGGCCTTCTACGGGCAGGTCTTCGAGCTGCGCCTGCGCGGCCGCATCCCCGGCATGGCCTTCATCGACGCGGGCGACCAGTTCATCGCGCTGTCCGAGGGGCGCGGCCAGGAGCCCGACCCCGATCGCCACTTCGGGCTGGTGGTCGACGACAAGGCGGCCGTCCGCGCGGCGCTCGAAGCCGCCGGCGCGGACATCGTCCCCAGCCGCGGCCTCGACTTCCGCGACCCGTGGGGCAACCTGGTCCAGGTCGTCGAGTACGCCGACGTCCAGTTCACGAAGACTCCCGAGGTCCTGCGCGCGATGGGCCTGCCCGGCCTGGGCAAGACACCCGCCGCGCTCGGCGAGCTGCGCGAGAAGGGCGTCGAGGTCGCCGCCTAGCGCGACTGCGCGGGGCGCCCCGAGGCCGGCGGCGCGGCCGGGCGCGCCACCTGCGGCGCCGCCACGACCGGCGTGACCTTCGGATACATGTACTGGTGGCTTGGCATCGTGCTCTGTGTTCAGACCCGCGAAGGGCCGTTTCGATACAAGGACGTTTCGGCGCGCTCGTTCCTTACGCCGGCACGTCGGTGACGTTCGCCGCCGCGGCACCGTCACCTGCCGCCGGGACACGGCTGTCATAGCGCCAGAAGCGCGGGAGGGCGAAGGCGAGCGCCACGGTCCCCGCCACGCAGGCGACGCCGCCCGTCACCACGGAGGCGCGCACCCCCGCCAGCGCGGCCAGCAGGCCGGCCTCCGCGTCGCCGAGCAGGGGCCCCGACGACCAGGAGATCATCTCCACCCCGGCCAGGCGCCCGCGCAGGTGATCGGGGATCGTCTCGTTCCAGATCGCCGAGCGGAAGATGCCGCTGACCGTGTCCATCGCGCCGGCCGCGACCAGGCACGCGACGGCCAGCCACAGCGCGTTGGCGAAGCCGAAGCCGATGATCGCCACGCCCCACAGCGCCGCGCCGAAGGCGACCGCCCGCCCGTGGCGGTGCACGCGCGCCGACCAGCCGCTGGTCAGGGTGACGACGACGGAGCCCGCCGAAGGCGCCGCGTAGAGCAGCCCGAGGACCTCGGGGCCGCCGTAGTCCTTGGCGATGGCCGGGAAGAGCGCCATGGGCATGCCGAAGAACATCGCGTTGATGTCGACCAGGTAGGTCCCGACGAGGTCCTGACGCGACGTGGCGTAGCGCAGGCCCTCGCGGATCGTGCGCCACGACGGCGGCTCGGCCTCCGGCGGCGGGGGAGGCGTGCGCATCGCGTTGAGGACGACGAGCGACGCCGCGAAGCTCACCACGTCGACGCCGTAGGTGGCGGTCAGGCCGGCGGCCGCGATGAGCACGCCGGCCAGGGCGGGACCGGCGAGCGAGGCCATGTTGTGCAGGCCGAACTGCAGCGCCGAGGCGGCCTTGAGCTCGTCGCGCTCCACCAGGCGCGGGATGAGCGCATCGAGGGGCGGACGGCGCATCGCCGTGAAGGCGGCCAGCAGCGCCGAGCACACGTAGAGCACCCAGAGGTGCGGGTCGGGCAACGTCGCGTTGACGAGCAGGGCCGCGGCCACGATGGCCGCCCCGACCTCGGCGATCTGCACGAGCCGGCGGCGATCGAAGGCGTCGGCCAGCGCGCCGCCCACGAGCGCGAGGACGAGGATCGGAGCGAACTCCGCCACGCCCAGCAGGCCGACCGCCAGGGAGGACCCGGTCAGGTCGTAGGCCTGGAACGGGATGGCGACGAAGGTCGCCATCGAGCCCAGCTCGGAGACCGTCTGGCCCAGGACGAGCAGACCGAACTCACGCCGGCGGCGCAGCAGGCCGAGGTCGACGGCCACCGCTCCCACGGCGCGCCGCCACCGCGACGCGGTCTCGGGGGTGTCCGGCACCGGAGCGGTCAACGGCGTCAGGCTACGTACTGGCCCGACCGCTCGCACCACGGGGCGCGCGGCGCCGTGGCGGGGTCATGGTTAGCGTGCAGCCGATGCACGCGGTCACCTTCCAGGCGCCCGGCGAGGTGCGCGTCGACGAGCGCCCCGACCCTGAGCTGCAGGCATCCGACGACGCAATCGTCCGCGTCGAGGCCACCGGCGTGTGCGGCAGCGACCTGCACATCTACCACGGCCGCGTGGCCATCGAGCCGGGCTTCACCATCGGCCACGAGTACGTCGGCACCGTCGTCGCGACCGGCGACGCGGTCAGCTCGGTCGCGGTCGGCGACCGCGTGCTGGGCTGCTTTCAGGTGGCGTGCGCGATCTGTCGCGCGTGCCGGGCCGGCCAGTACCACAAGTGCGAGCGCTCGCGCACCTTCGGTCACGGCGCCGCGCTGGGCGACCTGCAGGGCACGCAGGCCGAGCAGGCCCTCGTGCCCCACGCCAACCTCACCCTGCGCCGCGTCCCCGAGGGGATGGCCAGCGACGTCGCGCTCTTCGCCGGCGACGTCATGGGCACCGGCTTCCACGCCGCGCTCCCGGTGCGCCCGGGCGACAGCGTCGCGGTGCTCGGCCTCGGGCCGGTCGGGCTGTGCGCCGTCCAGGCCGCGCGCGCCGCCGGCGCCGCCCAGGTCATCGCGATCGACGGCGTGCCGGCGCGCCTCGAGGTGGCCCGCGGGTTCGGCGCGGCGCCCGTCCACCTCACGGAAGAGGATCCGCGCGCCGCGGTGAAGGCGGCCACCGCAGGGCGCGGCGTCGACGTGGCCATCGACGCGGTGGGCGATCCGCGCGCGCTCGACCTCGCCATCCGCGTCGCCGCCAGCTGCGCGACGGTGAGCGTCGTCGGGGTCTATGCCGAGCGCTGCGAGGTGCACATGGGCCTCGCGTGGATCAAGGCCCTGACGCTCCACACCGGCCAGGCCAACGTTATCGCCCACCTCGATCGCGTGCTCGCGCTCATGGGCGCCGGCGTGCTCGACCCTGGACCGCTCGTCACCCACCACATGAGCCTGTCGGACGCGCCGGCGGCGTATGAGCTCTACGACCGCCGCGAGGCGCTGAAGATCGTCCTGGAGCCCTGAGTGGACCCCCCCGCGCTCGACGGGGTCACGCACCGCGAGGTCGTGGCCCGCGGGCTGCGCTTCCACGTCGCC
Organism: Paraconexibacteraceae bacterium; assembly: GCA_963757775.1. GTDB lineage: Bacteria > Actinomycetota > Thermoleophilia > Solirubrobacterales > Solirubrobacteraceae > JAOPZW01. The sequence continues at coordinate 14,807 of CAVWSH010000006.1, forward strand.
GAGGCGGGGGGCGGCGACCCCATCGTGCTCGTGCACGGGTGGCCGCAGCACTGGTGGATCTGGCGCCACGTCGTGCCCCTGCTCGCGCCCCACGCGCGCCTGGTGATGCTCGACCTGCGCGGCTTCGGCTGGAGCGACGCGCCGCCCGGTGCCTACGACAAGCAGGCGCTGGCTGACGACCTGCTCGCCGTGCTCGACGCGCTCGGTCTCGAGCGCGTCGGCCTGATGGGCCACGATTGGGGTGCGTGGAGTGGCTTCCTGGCCTGCCTGGCGGCACCGGAGCGCTTCGCGGCCTTCCTCGCCCTCGGCTCCCCGCGCCCCGGCGGCCGGCCCACCGCACGCCAGCTGTGCGAGACCTGGCGCTTCGCCTACCAGGTGGCGATCGCCTCGCCGGTGGTCGGGCGGCGTCTGGTCGCCGACGGGCGCTTCGTCGAGCGCGTGATCATGGGAGGCGCCGTGCAGCGTCGAGCGTGGACGCCCGATGACCTGAGGGCGTTCACCGCGGTGCTGGCCGAACCGGCTCGCGCCCAGGCCAGCGTGAGCCTCTACCGGACGTTCCTGACCCGCGAGGTCGCGCGCGCCCCGCGCGGACGCCTACGGGTGCCCACGCGGCTCATGCTCGGCGCCCGCGACCCGGCCATCCCGGCCGTGCTGCTCGACGGTGCAGCCGACGACGCCGACGACGTTCGCGTCGAGATTGTGCCCGAGTGCGGGCACTTCGTGCCCGAGGAGCAGCCCGATCTCGTGGCCCGGCGTGCGCGCGAGCTCTTCGGCCCGCGTTGATCAAGGTCTGATCAACGGCCTCGGACATACGTCCAGCGATCGTTCGCAGGGCGTCTGATAGCGCCGACGAGAGGGGTGTGGCGCACCGAGCGTCGCAAAGACGCCAGTGACCCCCTCCATTCCCCGCCTTCTCCTCTCCTTCCTGGTCGCCATCGCGATCCTCCCGGCCGTCGCCCAGGCCGACTCCGGCCTGCCCCAGGTGCCGGTGCCCGCCTCCGACGCGCTGACCACGACGGCGCACGCCCTGGCCGTCGCCCGCTGGGGCGTCGACCCCTGCGGCGGGCAGGTCACCGTGACCTGGGCGCACATGGGCTCGGGCATCAACGCCCGCTCCACGTGGATGAGCTACGACGCCCACGACCCGGCGACGTTCTCGCAGTGCGCGATCAGCTACAACCTCGACGTCGACTGGGACTGGCCGAAGCTGTGCACGGTCATCGAGCACGAGCTCGGCCACCTCGCCGGCCACGACCACGTCGACAACCCGCACGACGTGATGTCGCCCTACTACGTCTACCCGACGCCCGAGTGCGCGACGGGTGACGCCTCGGCCGTGCCGGCACCGGCCACCACGGCCCAGGCCCCCGCCGTGGCGCCGGCCGCGAGCAAGGCCAAGGCCAAGAAGAAGACCAAGGCCACCGCGGCCAAGCGCAGGGCCGCGACCCGCGGCACGAGGAGCAAGGGCCGCTCGCCCAGCACCGCCCGCGCCAAGAAGGCCGCCGCCAAGAAGGCCGCCGCCAAGAAGGCCGCCGCCAAGAAGGCCGCCGCCAAGAAGGCCGCCGCCAAGAAGGCCGCCGCCAAGAAGGCCGCCGCCAAGAAGGCCGCCGCCAAGAAGAGCGCGGCCAAGAAGTCCTAGCCCGCGCTCAGCCCTTCGTCGGAGCCCACTGGGCCTCCGCGAGATCGCCCGCGGGAAGCTCCTCCGGCGTCGGCACCTGCGGCGTATCGCGCAGGTACCACTCGGCGTCGAGCGCCGCCTGGCAGCCCGACCCCGCCGCCGTCACGGCCTGACGGTAGGTGTGGTCGACGAGGTCGCCCGCGGCGAACACGCCCGGCACGCCGGTGCGCGTCGACTTGCCCTCGGTGACGACGTAGTCCTCGTCGTCGGTCTGCACCTGGCCCTCGACCAGCGCCGACTGCGGCTCATGGCCGATGGCGATGAAGGCGCCGCCGAAGGCCAGCTCGCGCTCCTCGCCGGTCTCGGTGTTGCGCAGGCGCGCGATCCGCTCGAAGGGCCCGTCGCCCTCATGGAACTCCTCGACCACGTACGGCGTGAGGAACTCGATGTTCTCCATCGCGCGCGCGCGTTCGAGCATGATCTTCGAGGCACGAAACTCGTCGCGACGGTGGACGATGTGGACCTTCGAGGCGAACTTGGCCAGGAAGATGGCCTCCTCCATGGCGGAGTCGCCGCCGCCGACGATCATCGTGTCGCGCTCCTTGAAGAAGGCCGCGTCGCACGTGGCGCAGTACGACACGCCGGCGCCGCCGAGCTCCTCCTCGCCCGGGACCCCGAGCTTCTTGTGCTCGGCGCCCATGGCCAGCACCACCGTGCGCGCCTGATACTCGTCTTCACCGACCCACACCCGGTGGATGCCGCCGGGCTCGCGGGCCAGCTGCACCTTGGTGGCCACGTCGGTGATGAAGCGCGTGCCGAAGTCCTCGGCCTGGTCGCGCATCTTCTGCATCAGCTCGGGGCCCTGGATGCCGCCGGCCGGGAAGCCGGGGTAGTTCTCGACCTCGGTCGTCTGCTGGAGCAGTCCGCCCCACAGGAAGCCCTCGATGAGCAGCGGGCGGAGGTTCGCGCGCGCCGTGTACAGGGCGGCCGTGTATCCGGCCGGGCCGCTGCCCACGATGATCACGTTCTCGATGTCCGCCACAGGATCACGCTCGCTTTCGGTGCTCACTTTACTTTGTATAGTAGCTCGCCGCCCGCTTCCGTTACGCCTGTGCCACGGCCGCCGACCTGGCCGCCTGGTTCTCCTCGCGCCACGTCGCCACGCGGCGTCGCAGCTGGAAGTAGGCGATCGCGCCGGGGAGGGTGGGCAGCCAGAAGGCGAAGGCGCGATAGGTGAGGACGGCGCTGATCGCGTAGTCCGAGGAGACGCCCAGCGCCGCAAAGGCGCCGATCATGCCCCCGTCCACCCCGCCGATGCCGCCCGGGAGCGGCAGCGTGTTGCCCAGCATGCCGACGAAGTACGCGAGCACGATGACCGCGAAGGGCGGCGGATCGGGCCCATAGGCGTGAAAGCACGCCCACAACGTGGCGATGTCGAAGCCCCACCAGGCGACCGCCCCGAGGGTGCCCCACTCGCGGTCGCGCACGAGGCCGATCGCCATGCGCACGCCGGTGGCGGCCGACGCCGGGATGGTGACGATCCTGGCCATGATCCGCGCGCCGCGACCCGACCCTCCCGACCACTGGGCGATGCGCCGCTCGGCGTCACCGGGCAGCAGTGACATGGCCAGGAAGATCCCGATCAGCAGCAGGGCGAAGATCGCCGGGACCACGGTGATGGCGAAGGGGCCCGGACCGTTGAACAGGCCGAAGTAGAGCCCGAGCCCGAAGACGATGATCGAGCCCATGTAGACGGCGTAGAGCAGGGAGAGGAAGGCGACCATCCGGCAACCGACCAGGCGGGCCTCCATGCCCGAGCGCCGCAGCGCCCACGCCGTGAGCGCGATGCCGCCGGCGCCGGCCGCCGCGAACAGCCGCGTGGCGGCCAGCCCGGCCATGGTGATCTCGTAGCTCGCGCGCCACCCGATGCGCGTCCGGCCCCGGATGAAGACGGTGCGGAAGAGCACCACGTAGCCGGCGAAGGAGAGGCACTCGAAGACGAGGGCCATGACGAGCCAGCCGGGCTTGCCGTCGCCGAGGTTGTGGATCGAGGCCGAGGTGCCCCCCGAGATCGTCGGCAGCACGAAGTAGAGGAAGGCGATCGACCCGGCCACGAAGAGCCCGAAGCCCAGGGCCCGTTGGCGCGTGATGACCACGCGCGGCATCTCCTCGTCATCGCCGTCCGGTGGCCGTTCGACGTCGCGCTCGTCGACGGGCGCGGACGTCATGCGTGCGCCCGCGCCTCGAGCCGCTGGAGCGCCGCGGCGACTGCGCGCAGGGCGGGCGCGGCGCGCGGCCCCTGGCGCCGCACGCCCTCGGCCAGCGCCAGGCCCACGAGGAGGTCGACGACGTAGTGCTCGCCGAGGTAGACCAGGGCGAAGCCCAGCGTGCCGGCGTAGGCCCAGCCCAGGGCGCCCTGCAGCGGCCCGGCGTCGCCGAGGACGTGAGCGGCCATCACGGATGTCGCGAAGTGCAGGGAGGGCATGGCGGCGAGAGGGTTGCCTCCCAGGACATCGTAGAGAGGGTCCCAGGCGCCCTTCCAGACCGCCTGTCCGTGTTCGCGCATCAGGCGGCGAACGCTCGGCTGGCGCTGTCCCAGCACGCCCTGCTCGGCCGCGAACCACGGGGGCGCCGTCGGCACCGCCCAGTAGCCGATCAGACCGAGGTCGAAGACGGCGTAGATCTGCGCCGCGCCACTGCCCAGCTGGTCGCCGCGGCGCGCGAGCAGATAGGCGACGGTGCCGTGCGGAACGAAGAACCACAGCCAGTGGCACCAGACCAGCGCCTGCTCGGCGATCCGCAGGGGCTGGCCCGCGCCGCGGGCGAAGGCGCGCTGCAGGCGCAGCCCCGGCAGCTCGCCCAGGCCGATGACCCGGTCGGCGACCACGGGATAGCGGACGCGCACGCGCGCGCGCAGCCGCTCGGGATCGTCGTTGGGCATCTGGTAGGCCGCCACGTAGGCGTGCATCTGCAGGCTGACGACCGCGACGTCGCGCAGCTTCGAGCGGCGCATGGCCACGGACAGCGCGAGCGGCGCCGCGCCGGCGGCGGCGATGACCACGGGCGGCGGGAGGCGAAGGCTACGGCGGATCAACGGCGCGGCCGTCCCGAGCACCACTGCCCCCCACGCGGCCGCACGAATGGCGCTCGGACCGCGCATCGACGGGGCGAGGATATCGGCGCGAGCGGACCGCAGGGGGACGCGCCGGAGCGTGGCGGGCTTGCTGTACAAAGGCCCGGTGCCCGCCCTGCACGAGGGAGACGAGTTCGCCGGCCATCGCATCCTGGGAATCGCGGGCCGCGGCGGCATGGGCGTGGTCTACCGGGCGCTCCAGCTCGACCTCGACCGCCCCGTCGCGCTGAAGCTCATCGCCCCGCAGCTGGCCGAGGACCCCGACTTCCGCGAGCGCTTCGTGCGCGAGTCGCGCGCCGCCGCCTCGATCGACCATCCCAACGTCGTCCCGATCTACTACACGGGAGAGAGCGACGACGGCGCCCTGTACATCGCGATGCGCTACGTCGAGGGCTCCGATCTGCGCACGCTCGTGCGCGCCGAGCAGCGCCTGGACCCCGCGCGCGCCGCCTACATCGTCTCCCAGGTGGCACGGGCCCTCGACGCCGCGCACGCGCGCGGCATCGTGCACCGCGACGTCAAGCCCGCCAACGTGCTGCTCGGCGCCAACGACCACGCCTACCTGACCGACTTCGGGCTGACCAAGCGCGTGACCTCGCACACGGGCTCCACGCGCGACGGCGGCTGGGTGGGCACGCTGGGCTACGTCGCACCCGAGCAGATCCGCGGCGAGCGCCTCGATGCGCGCGCCGACGTCTACGCCCTGGGCTGCGTGCTCTACCACTCGCTGGCGGGCGTGCCGCCCTACCAGCGCGAGAGCGACGAGGCGACGCTGTGGGCGCACCTGCACGACGACCCGCCCTCGCTGCACGACCGCGCTCCGAACGTGCCGACGAGCTTCGACGCCGTGCTCGAGCGGGCCATGGCCAAGGACCCCGACGACCGCTTCCCCTCCGCCGGCGACCTCGGCCGCGCGGCGCTTGCCGCCGCGGGCCAGCCCGTGGCGCCGGGGCCCGAGCGCGTGGTCGCCGTCGGGGAGGCGGCCCCGGGCGACAGCCAGGAGACCGTGGTCTCCCCCGACCAGGCGCCCACGGTGCTCGCCGCGGGCCAGTCCCCGGCGCGCCGGTGGTGGCCGTGGGCGCTCGCGCTGGTGCCGATCGCGGGACTCGCGCTCATCGCGGCTCTCGCCCTCGGCGGCGGCGATGGCGGTGGCAAGCCCGGCACGACCGCGGGCACCTCGGCCAGCACGGGCACCACGACGGCGCCCCAGAAGACCGCGATCAAGGACATCACCGTCGGCGGGCGTCCCAACAACATCGTGCTGGCCAGCGGCAAGGCGTGGGTCGTGCGCAGCGGCAAGGCGCGGCTCGTGGTCATCGACGCCAAGACGGCCAAGCGCCAGCCCTACAGCCCGCACGTCGGCGTCCCCAGCGGTGAGGCCGCCGGCTTCGGCAAGCTCTGGGTCATCAACCAGGCGGCGCCGTCGCTCGTGCCGATCGGCCTGAAGTCCCACCGCCAGGAGGGCCAGGCCGTCCCGCTGCCGGCGCAGGGCGTCGCGGTGGCCGTCGCCGCGGGCAGCAACGCCATGTGGGTCGGCATCCGCGGCAACCCGGGGCTGCTCCTGCGGATCGATCCCAAGAACCGCGCCCAGCCCGCCAAGACCATCGAGCTGCCCGACGGCCTGCAGAACCTCGCCGTGGGCGGCGGCGCCGTGTGGGTCATCGCGCGGCGGCGCAACACCGTGACGCGCCTGGACATCGCGAGCGGGACGCAGCGCCCGATCTTCGTCGGCGAGAAGCCGTTCGGCATCGCCTACGGCCGGGGCGCGCTGTGGGTGACCAACAACGGCGACGACACCGTCACGCGCATCGACAGCGGTTCGCTGAACACCAGGATCCTCCCCGTCGGGCGCGGGCCCAAGGGCGTCGCGGTCGGGGCCGGTGCGGTCTGGGTGGCCGACTCGATCGCCTCGACGGTGACGCGCATCGATCCCGAGACCAACCAGCCCGACCAGCAGCCGATCAGGGTCGCGACGAACCCCTACGGCGTCGACACCAACGGCAGCGACGTCTGGATCACGAGCCCCGGCGACGGCAAGGTCCAGCGGCTGACGCCCCAGCGGTAGGGCCGGCCGCTAGAGGTCGCGCGTCGAGACCACGCCGGCGTGCAGCGCTTCGGCCACCAGTCGCGAGCGCTTCTGGTTCTGGGGCAGGTGCTCGATGCCGAAGCGCTGGAAGAGCGTGCGCAGGTGCGATTTGACCGCGTCGACGCTCAGATGCAGCTCGTCGGCGATCTCCTGGTTGGTGGCGGGCACCGCGAACTCGTCGTGCTTGTAGGGCCGCGAGAGCGCGACGAGGACCTGGCGCTGGGTCGGCGGCAGGTCGCCGAGCGTGAGGCGCTGGCCGGCGATCTGGGTGGGCATCGAGTCCTCGGACTCGGGGCGGCGGTAGGCCAGCGAGGTCTGCCCCACGCGCAGGACGTCGCCGTCGCGCAGCCGCGTGCGCCCGGAGATGCGCACGCCGTTGACGTAGGTGCCGTTGCGCGACAGGCCGTCGTCGGTGACCGTCCACTCGCCCGCGATGGCCTCGAGCTCGGCGTGCAGGCGCGAGACCTCCGTGTCCCAGGGCAGGCTGAGCTCGTTCCCGCTGCCACGCCCGATGCTCACGCGCTCCAGCGCGGCGAGGTCGAGCAGGCGCTGGTCGCCCTCGCCGTCGCGGAAGACGAGGAACGGGCGCCCGCGGCGCTCGGCCTCGATGCGCTCGCGCAGCTCGGCGGGGGTGGCGGAATGGGCCTGCAGTGGGGACGGCATCTGGACTGTCAAGGCTACCCAGGGTGATGGATGCCCCACCTCGGGGGGCCAGGTGTGACCCTCGGGTGGCTGGGAGGAACGTCGGCCCGCGCGCAAGCTGGAGGCATGACGATCCTCCTTCACCCCACCGCCTATCGGGCCGCCGGCGACGAGCAGCTCGTCGACATGGTGCGTGCGGGCGACGACCGCGCCTTCGACGCGATCCACGCGCGGTACGAGCAGCGGCTCATCGGCTACGCACGCCAGATGCTGGGCGGCGGCCACCACGACGCCGAGGAGATCGTCCAGGACGCCTTCGTCCGCGCCCTGGCCGCGCTGCGCGCCGACAGCCGCGAGATGGCGCTCAAGCCATGGCTGTTCACCATCGTGCGCAACCGCACGCTCGACGTCCTGCGCCGGCCCGTGCGCACGACCGACCTCGAGGTCCACGCGCCGATGCTGCGCGACGCCGGCGCCGATCCGCACGAGCAGGTCATGCGCGCCGACGAGATGCGCGACCTCGTCGGCGAGCTGCAGCGCCTGCCCGAGCGCCAGCGGATCGCGCTGGTCGCCCATGAGCTCGGGGGCGACTCGCACGAGACGATCGCCCGGCGCCTGAACGTGTCCGTCGGCGGCTCCAAGGCGCTCGTGTGCCGGGCGCGCTCGGGCCTCGGCCGCGTGACGGCGGCCGCCTGAAACAGCCGCCGGGCTCAGCCCAGGCGGTCGGGGAGCCCGAAGGCCTCGAAGTACGCGGCCGCGCGCGCCGGGTCCTCCGGGTAGTACGGCCAGCTCAGGAAGTCGTCGCCGGCGCGCAGCTGCGTCGTGCGGTTGATGAAGGACGTGATGGCGGCGACGCGGTCGCCGCGCAGCGTCAGCACGTCCAGGGCGAACGCGCGATGGGTGCCGTCCTTCGCGTCGGAGATGTAGGAGGCCACCGCGGCCTGGCCGCTGGCGCGCGCCGGCAGGTGGCGCCAGTGCCAGCGGCCGTTGAGCGGCGCCGTGGCCAGGAAGGCCGCGATCTCGGCGGCGCCGCCGTACCAGGCGCCCAGCGGAGGCATCGACCACACGGCGTCGGCGGCCAGCAGGCTCACCACGGCATCGATGTCGCCGCGTCCCATGGCGTCCATGTAGCTCTCGACGACCTCGCGCAGGCGCCGGTCGCCCAGGTCGCGCAGGGTCGCCTGCTGCGTGCGGTCGGGCAGGCGCTCGTCGACGGTCCTGCGGGCGCGCTGCAGGGCGCTGTTGACCGCCGCGACCGTCGTCTCGAGGGCCGCGGCGATCTCCTGCCCCGAGAAGCCCAGCACCTCGCGCAGGATGAGCGCGGCGCGCTGGTTGGGGGGCAGGTGCTGCAGGGCCGCCACGAAGGCCAGCTCGACGGCCTCGCGGCGCTCGTAGCGCGCCTCGGGGGCCGCGCGCCCGTCGACCAGCCCGAGCTGCTCGTCGGGATAGGGCTCGACCCAGGTCGACTCGACCAGCGGGCCTCCGGGCGGGTCATGGGGATCGGCGGGCGGCCCGTGGTCGATCGGCAGCATGCGCCTGGGCCGGCGCTCGATGGCGTTGAGCGAGGCGTTGGTCGCGATCCGGTACAGCCAGGAGCGCAGCGAGCTTCGCCCCTCGAAGCGGGGCAGCCCGCGCCAGGCGCGCAGCAGGGCGTCCTGGAGGGCGTCCTCGGCGTCGTGGACCGAGCCCAGCATGCGGTAGCAGTGGGCGTGCAGCGCGCCCCGGTGGGGCTCGACGAGGCGCCGGTAGGCGTCCTGGTCCCCGCCGCGGGCGGCGGCGAGGAGATGGCGCTCCAGCGCGCCGGCGACTGTCGTGGAGGTGGCCATCGCTCTTTGTATGACCGCCGACGCGACCCGAACTCATCGGACCGATGAGTTCTCGGCCTTCGCGCGGTCTCAGAGCCAGACGCCATGCGCGCCCCTTCGACACCAGTGGTGCATCTCGAGCTGCACACCGGCGACCTGCCGCGCGCGCAGGCCTTCTACTCGCAGCTGTGCGACTGGCACCCCGACCGCGTCGACACCCGCCACGGCTCGTACCACACGCTCGAGCTGGGAGGGGGCCTCGGCGGCGGCATCGTCGAGTGCGCCACCACCCGCCCGCTGTGGCTGCCCTACGTCGAGGTGTCCGAGATCGCGACGGCCACCGAGCGCGCGCGCGACCTCGGCGCCGCGGTGCTGCTCGACCCTCGCGAGGGCCCACGCGGCTGGCGTAGCGTGGTCGCGACCCCCGCCGGCGGCGAGATCGCCTTCTGGCAGGCCAAGCGATGAGGCGCCCGCTCAGGCGCCGGTCGCTTGCGGCCTGTCTGCCCGCGCCGACGCCACCTCGCTGCGCGGAGTCGCATCGAGGAACACCTGCCATACCGTCGCAATGCGCTCGTGCAGCTCGCGGTCGAGGTCGCTCGATGCGCGCTCGATCTCGTCGGCGCTGAGCCCGTCGGCCAGGTCGATGCGCGCGGCGACCAGCAGGCGATCGGGCGCCAGGGCCATGGTGAGCAGCTCGAGCACGCGGTCGACCGCGGGATGGGCCTCGAGGATCTCGGTGATCGCCTGGCGCTCCTCGGGCGACGCCGCCTCGCCGATGAGCAGGGCCCTGGTGTCGCGACCGAGGGCCACGGCGACCGTCGCCAGCAGCAGCGCGATGAGCACCGACGCCACGCCGTCGTAGACCTGGTTGCCGGTCATCTCGTGCAGCGCGACGCCGGCGAAGGCCATCACGACGCCGACGACGGCCGCGGAGTCCTCGAAGAGGACGGTCTTGGTCGTGGGGTCACGGCTGGCGCGGACGTAGCTCGCGTGGGATCTGCGCTGCGCCCCGGCCTCGGCGCGGGTCTGGCGCCAGGCCCGCACGAGCGACGCGCCCTCGGCCAGCGCGGCGAAGGCCAGCACCGCGTAGGCGATGGTGTAGGAGCCGCTCTCGGTCTCGGGACCGAAGATCCGGCTCAGTCCCTCGTAGAGCGAGAACCCGGCGCCGGCGACGAAGATCCCCACCGCGGCCAGGAAGGACCAGAAGAAGCGCTCCTTGCCGTAGCCGAACGGGTGCGCGGCATCCGGCTCGCGCTCGCCCATGGACAGCGAGTAGAGCAGGAAGACCTGGTTCATCGTGTCGGCCACCGAGTGCGCGGTCTCGGCGAGCATGGCCGACGAGCCCGAGACCAGGCCGGCGACGAGCTTGGCCACCGCGATCGAGGCGTTGGCGGCCAGCGCGAGGAGCACGGTCCGCCGCGCGGCGGGTGGCGGCGCGCCGCCGCGGGCCATCAGCGCTGACCGTTGCGCGCGGCGGCCGCCTCCGCCACGAGAGCGCTGATGAGGCGGCTGCTCTCGTCGGCCTCGGGATGCCACTGGACGCCGAGCGCGAAGCGGCGGCCGGGCGCCTCGAAGGCCTCGGGCAGCTCGTCGATCGACGACCAGCCCGTGACCTCGAAGCCCTCCCCCACGCGGTCGACCGCCTGGTGGTGATGGGACTTCGTCGCGTGGACGACCTCGCCTGCGGCGCGCGCGGCCAGCGAGCCGTCGTCCAGACGCACGTCGTGGTCGGCCCCGTCGAACGAGCCGGGGTTGCGCCGGTGCTCGTGGTGGCCGTGGCTCTCGGGCAGGTGCTGCAGCAGCGTGCCGCCCGCAGCGACGTTCATGAGCTGCATCCCGCGACAGATGCCCAGCAGCGGGAGGTCGCGCTCGAGCGCCCGGCGGGCGAGCGCGATCTCGAAGTCGTCGCGTTCGGGGACGGTGCCGCGCGTCTCGGCGTGCGGCTGCGCCCCGTAGGCGTCCGGATCGATGTCGGCGCCGCCGGCCAGGACGAGCCCGTCGAGGAGGTCGAGGATCGCGTCGGGATCCTCCTGAACCGTCTCGTCGGGCGGCAGCATGAGCGCGATCCCGCCCGCGCGCTGCACGGCGTCGACGTAGGAGCGCGGCAGCAGGAAGGCCTGCTGGTCCCACACGCTCCAGCGGGCGCGCTCGAGGGCCGTGCAGATGCCGATGACGGGACGGGACATCGCGTCCCAACTTAGCCGAACCTCGGAGATCCCCCTGTGCGGGGGGTCAAACCGGCGTTCGAGGCCCGCAGCGGCGCCGGCTCAGGCCGCGTCGCGGCCGGCGACGCGCTCGCGCGCGGCGGCGTGGGTGACGCCGCGCTCGGCGAGGATCCGCGCGGCGACGCCGTCGCCCTCACGCAGCAGCCCGAGGACGAGGTGCTCGCCGCGCAGGTCGCGCTCCCCGAGGCTGATGGCCTCGCGCAGCGTCAGCTCGAGGACCTTCTTGGCCCGTGCCGAGAAGGGCACGGCCGAGCCGAGGCCCCCGCGCCGGCAACGGCCCCGGCGGCTCAGCGCGCCGGGCCCGAAGGCCCGCTCGACGCGCTCGCGCACGGCCTCGAGGTCGATCCCCAGGGTGGCCAGGGCCTCGCGGTCGAGGTCGTCCTCCCCGCGGCCGACGATGCGGACGACGTCGCCGCGCACGCTGTCGGCGTCGACGCCGAAGCCGGCCAGCAGCCGAGCCCCGTCGCCGTCGGCGCGCAGCATGCCCAGCAGGAGGTGCTCGGTGCCGATCCAGCCGTGGTGCAGGGCCACGGCCTCCTCCTGGGCCAGCACGACGGCCTCGCGGGCATCCTTCGTGAAGCGCTCGAACATCAGCCCCGCAACCTCCTGCGTCGTCCGTGCTTACGGTGCACCGCCTGCTTGGAGACCCCCAGCGCCGCGCCGATCTCCTGCCACGACCAGCCGCGCTCGCGGGCGTTGGCGACGTGCAGCTCCTCGAGGCGCTCGACCAGGTTGCGCAGCGAGGCGACGGCGGCCAGCCCCACCTGCGGATCGGTGCTGTCGACGGCGCCGGCGAGATCGCGGGTCTGCTGTGCGGCCATGCCGTCAACATACGTTGACGATGCGGATCTGTCAACCCATGTTGACGCGCCGGGCACCGGATAGGTTGCCGCCATGTCCGAGTACGAGACCGTGAACGTCCATCGCGACGGCGCTGCGGCGACCATCGAGCTCAACCGCCCCGAGACGCTCAACGCGTGGAACGCGCAGCTCGGGCACGACCTCCTGGCCGCCGTCAGCGGCGTCGCCGAGGACGAGGGCGTCCGCGCCGTGGTCATCACCGGGGCCGGGCGCGCCTTCTCGGCCGGAGCCGACCTGCGCGACCTGTCCGGGCGCGAGGAGCGCACGCCCGAGGGCGTTCCCGACGTGCGCCGGGTCCTGACCGAGCGCTACCACCCGATCATCACGACGATCCGGACCATGCCCAAGCCCGTGCTGGCCGCCGTCAACGGCCCGGCGGTGGGCATCGGGCTCTCGCTGGCGCTCGCCTCGGACCTCGTCATCGCCGCCGAGTCGGCCTACCTGCTGCTCGCCTTCGTCAACATCGGCCTGGTCCCCGATGGCGGCTCGTCGCTCTTCGTCCCCACCCGCGTGGGGTTCGCGCGCGCCACCGAGATGGCCATGCTCGGCGAGCGCATCCCCGCCCCGCAGGCCCTCGACTGGGGCCTCGTCAACCGCGTCGTGCCCGACGACGCCTTCGCGAGCGAGGTGGTCGCGCTGCGCGACCGGCTGGCCGCGGGGCCGACGCGGTCGTATGCGGGGGCCAAGCGCCAGCTCAACCACTGGCTCTACGCGCGCATGGAGGAGCAGCTCGAGCTCGAGGCGGACATCCAGCAGGAGATGGCGGGCTCGCCCGACTTCGCGGAGGGGGTCACGGCCTTCATCCAGAAGCGCCCGCCCGCCTTCGAGGGGCGGTAGTGGCGCCACCTATGCACCGTCGTCCGCCGAGCTGTGAATACAATCCTCGCGCCTTGGCCCGGACCCGGACCCCTGCCACCAGTCGTTCGCGTCGCCTCACCCTCGCCGTACTCGTTGCCCTAGCCGCGCTGCTGGTCTTCGCCGGCGCCGCCTTCGCCGATGCGCTCACGCCCGAGAGCGGGGGATCGCCCAACGCCGACGAGATCGACTCGCTCTACAAGCTGATCCTCGCGGTCGCGACGATCATCTTCCTCGGCGTCGAGGGAGCCCTGTTCTACTCGCTGTTCAAGTTCCGAGCGCGCAAGGGGCAGGTGGCCGCGCAGATCCGAGGCAACACGCGGCTCGAGGTCGGCTGGACGGTCGGCGCCGCGCTCATCCTCGTGGTCCTGGCCGCCTTCACCTTCTTGAAGCTCGACAACATCCGCAACCCGCCCAACTCCGGCCCGAACGGCCTGCAGCTGGCCGACAGCGGCACGCTCTTCGCCTCCGGGCCGACCAAGAAGCTGCCGCCCAACGGCCGATCGCTCAACGTCTGCGTCAACGGCCAGCAGTACATCTGGCGCTACACCTACGCCGACGACTGCTCCAACGCGCCGCTGAACTCGGTCTTCTCCTACCAGGAGATGGTCGTCCCGGTGGACACGACGGTGACGCTCGACATCAACGCCCAGGACGTCGCCCACTCGTGGTGGATCCCCAAGCTGGGCGGCAAGTTCGACGCCATCCCCGGCTACACGAACCACACCTGGTTCAAGGTCCCCGGCAAGCTCGCCGGGAAGATCTTCACGGGCCAGTGCGCCGAGATGTGCGGCCGCAACCACGCGAACATGACCGCCCAGGTCCGCGCCGTGACCCCGCCCGAGTTCGAGAAGTGGCTCGATCAGCGCAAGGCCGACATCAAGGCCGCCGACGACGCCGCCGCCAAGCAGCGCGCCCAGATCCAGAAGCAGCTTCCGTAGCCCTCTTCATGGCCGCCACCACCGAGCACGCCCTCTCCCCCGTCCCGCAGATCGTCGCTCGGCGCGTCGAGCCCGAGCGCACCGGCTGGACCTCCTGGGTCACGACGACCGATCACAAGCGGATCGGGATCATGTACCTGGTCCTCACGTTCGTCTTCTTCATCCTGGGCGGGACCGAGGCGCTGCTCATGCGCCTGCAGCTCAGCCAGGCCAACAACACGCTCCTGGACCCCAAGACGTACAACGAGCTGTTCACGATGCACGGGACGACGATGATCTTCCTGTTCGTCGTGCCGATCATGGCCGGCTTCGGCAACTACTTCGTGCCGCTCATGATCGGCGCCCGCGACATGGCGTACCCGAAGCTCAACGCCCTGTCCTTCTGGCTGCTGGTGGCGGGCGGGCTGGTCTTCTACGGGTCGGTCTTCTTCAACCCGCCCGAGTGCGGGTGGACGTGCTATCCGCCGCTGTCGTCGCACAACTACCTGCCCAACGGCGGGGTCGACGCGTGGATCTACCTCATCCATCTCACGGGCCTGAGCTCGCTGGTCGGCGCGATCAACTTCTACGCCACGATCGCCAACATGCGCGCGCCGGGCATGGGCTGGGGCCGCCTGCCGCTCTTCGTGTGGACGATCCTGACCTACGCGATCCTGCTCATCCTGGCCCTGCCGGTGGTGGCGGGCGCGGTGACGATGCTGCTCACCGACCGGCACTTCGGCACGCACTTCTTCGATGCCTCCAACGGCGGCTCGCCCCTGCTCTGGCAGCACCTGTTCTGGTTCTTCGGGCACCCCGAGGTCTACATCATGGTGCTGCCGGGCTTCGGGATCATCTCCGAGGTCCTGCCCGTCTTCGCCCGCAAGCCGATCTTCGGCTACAAGGCGATCGCCGCGGCCACGGTCCTGATCGCCTTCCTCGGCCTGCTCGTGTGGGCGCACCACATGTTCTCCACGCCCAGCCCGACCTACGTGCTGATCTTCTTCATGCTCGGGTCGTTCCTGATCGCCGTGCCCACGGGCGTGAAGATCTTCAACTGGGTGGCCACGCTGTGGCGCGGGACGATCGAGTTCAAGACCGCGCTGTTGTTCTGCGTGGGCTTCATCGGGACGTTCCTCATCGGCGGCATCACCGGCGTCTTCCTCGCCGTCTTCCCGGTCGACTGGCAGCTCACGGACACCTACTTCGTCGTCGCCCACCTGCACTACGTGCTCATGGGCGGCGCGGTCTTCGGCGTCTTCGCGGGGATCTACTACTGGTTCCCGAAGATCACCGGGCGGCTGCTGAGCGAGGGGCTCGGGAAGCTGAGCTTCTGGCTCATGCTGATCGGGTTCCACGTGACCTTCCTGATCCAGCACTCGCTGGGCCTCGACGGGATGCCGCGGCGCATCTACGAGTACCCCGACGTCGGCCACCTCGAGCTCTACAACCTGATCTCCACGGTGGGCTCGTTCATCCTCGCCCTCGGCGTGCTGGTGACGGCGGTCAACGTCGTCCGCAGCGTCAAGCACGGGCCGATCGCCGGGCCGGACCCGTGGAAGGCCAACACGCTCGAGTGGTTCACCACCTCGCCGCCGCCGGTCAACAACTTCGACGTCATCCCGCGCGTGCGCTCGGTCGAGCCGATGAAGGACATCCGCCGCCAGGTCGAGCGCCAGATGGGCCCGACCGACGAGCTGGCCCAGCCGGTGCCCGAGTCCGCGGTGCGCACCTGATGTCAGCGCCGCGCGCCGCCGCCGTCGCGCTCTCACCGCTGGCGGGCGCGCGCCAGGTGGCGGCCGACTACGTCACCCTGACCAAGCCGCGCGTGCAGTCGCTGCTGCTCTTCACGACGGTGACGACGATGCTGGTGGCCGGCACGCCCTCGCTGGGGCTGATCGTGCTGACCTGCCTGGGCGGCTACCTGTCGGCGGGCGGCGCCGGCGCCGTCAACCACGCCTTCGACCGCGACATCGACGCCGGCATGGCGCGCACCGCCGACCGGCCCGTCCCGGCGGGGCGGGTCTCGGCGCGGGCGGCGACGATCTTCGGCTGCGTGCTGGCGGCGCTGTCGGTCATCGAGCTCTCGGTCTGGGTCAACCCGCTCGCCGCCGCGCTCTCGCTGTGCGGCTTCTTCGGCTACGTGTTCGTCTACACCGTGTGGCTCAAGCGCCGCACGCCGCAGAACATCGTCATCGGCGGCGCCGCCGGGGCCGTGCCCCCGCTCGTCGGCTGGGCGGCGGTGACCGGCGGCCTGGACGGCATGGCCGTCTACCTCTTCGCGATCGTCTTCTTCTGGACGCCGCCGCACTTCTGGGCGCTCTCGCTGCTCATGAAGGGCGAGTACGAACGCGTCGGCGTGCCGATGCTCCCGGTCGTGCGCGGCGAGGCCGAGACCCGCCGGCAGATCCTGCTCTACAGCGTGCTGCTCTACGCCGTGACCCAGCTGCCCTTCTGCGCCGGCGGGCTGGGGACGATCTACCTCGTCGCCTCGTTCGTGCTCGGCGTGCTGTTCATCGGCGGCGCGTGGCTGCTCAGCCGCCGCGCGGACCGGCGCTCGGCGCTGCGCCTGTACCTGTTCTCGCTCCTCTACCTGGCCCTGCTCTTCGGCGCGATGGTCGCCGACGTCAAGCTCTAGGATCCCCACCGAAGGCTCACCATGGACCGCAACCTCGCCCGCAAGAACGTCCGCTCCGGCCTCATCGTCACCGCCGTGTGCTTCTTCATGTTCGGGATGACGTTCGTCGCGGCGGCCATCTACATCTCGTGAGCCCGCTCGACCCCGAGGTCCCGCCTCCCGGCGAGGACATCCACCTCCCGGGCGGCAGCATCCAGCCCGTGCTGCTCACCCTCGGCATCACCGTGGCGCTCGTCGGCGTGACCTTCAACGTCGTCCTCGTCGTCGCGGGCGTGATCCTGTCGGTCGCCGTGGTCATCGCCTGGATCCGCGACACGCGCCGCGACATCGACGAGCTCCCGCTCGAGCACGCCGAGCACTAGGCGGGTCGTCCGCGCAGCGCCTCCGTGCTGCGCGGACGACCCGCCTACGCGGCGGCGCCGAACGACGCGCTGTCGGGGACGTCGCAGATCGCCCCGTCGTCGGTCCAGCAGCGCACGATGTCGCGCATCGAGAGCAGGCCGGAGACCTCGCCGCCGGTGGTGACCACGAGGTGGCGGAAGCCGCCGCGGACCATGGCGACCGCGGCCTCCTCCAGCGACCAGTCGGGCGCCGCGAAGACGATGTCGGAGGTGAGGTGGTCCGCGACGCGCTCGTCGTCGGGATCCTGGCCGTTGCCCACCGAGTCCATGAGGTCGCGCTCGGTGAGGATGCCGGGCCCGGGACTGTCGGGATCGAGCACGACGGCGGCGCCGACACGGCGCTCGGCCATCAGACGCGCCGCTTCGCGCAGGGTATGGCCCGGGCCCACGGTGAGCACCACCTTGCTCATGCCGTCACGTACCTGCATGCTAGCCCGCCGCCTCCTCCGCGCCGTCGCTTGCAACGATTGGCTCAATCTACCAGTCTCTGACACGCTGTCCAGCGCCCATGCGCCAAATTGGGTGCGGCCAACCGGGTCACCTCATCCCGCGGCGGGTACGGCACGTACCAACAAGTTCTTCACCGCATGCAACGCGCCGCCACAGTCAGACACCGCACGAGCCTCTTCGAGGAGGCCACCTCGATCGTCGAGAGCGAATTCGCCTCCGATCTGAGCCTGGACGACATCGCGCGGCGCGTGGCCTCGAGCCGGCGCCAGCTGCAGCGCGCCTACGCCGAGATCGGCAACACCACCTTCCGCGAGCACCTGACCGCCGTGCGGATGGAGCGCGCCGCCGACATGCTCAGAAGCCGCGGCACGACCGTGCGCGAGGTCGCTCACCGCGTGGGCTACCGCCAGCCCGCCCAGTTCGCCAAGGCCTTCCGCCGCCACCACGGCGCTTCGCCCTCGGCCTACCGCTCGCGCAGCCCCCTCGAGGGCTTCGGCGACGGCTCGCGGATCGCGGCGCAGCCCGCCTGAGGCCTCCACCGCTGCTCCGTCGCCGCGTCGGTACCTACCGCGTTGCGCTCTGTCGCGGACGACCCATAGGATGCCGCGGGCATGCCGGAGGAGAGCACGCCGCGCCGGGAGCGCAAACGCACGGTCCAGCAGATGGTCGTGGTGGGGGTCATCGCCACCGCGATCGGCATTGCGATCGGCCTGACGATCCATTGGTTCCCGCCTGCCGACTCCACGCAGGCCAACAAGATCGACACCCTCTGGGACGTCCTCATCATCGCCACGGTGCCGGTCTTCGTGCTCGTCGCGGTCATCGTCGGCTTCGCGGTGATCGAGTTCCGCATGCGTCCGGGCGAGGAGAACCTCGACGGCCCGCCGATCCACGGCAACACGCGCCTCGAGGTCGTCTGGACCGCCATCCCGGCGATCCTCATCGTCGGTCTCGTGACCTACGCCTACGTGGTCATGCGCGACATCGAGCAGGCGCCGGCGGCCGGCAACGAGCGCGTGGTCACCGTCACCGGCCAGCAGTTCGCCTGGAGCTTCGCCTACAACGAGGGCGGCAAGCGGTTCACGACCGGCGAGCTGTACCTGCCGGCCGGCAAGTCCGTGAAGTTCGACGTCAAGTCCAAGGACGTCATCCACGACTTCTGGGTCCCGGACTTCAGGATGAAGATCGACGCGGTGCCGGGGATCACGACGCACTACCGCGTGACCCCGAAGAACCCCGCCGCGATCGGCGATCACGCGATCGTCTGCGCAGAGCTCTGCGGCCTGGGGCACGCCTTCATGCGCCAGACCGCGCACATCCTCGCCCCCGCCGCCTTCGACAGGTGGGTGCAGAGGATGACCGCCAAGCCCGCGGGCGGCGGCGGAGGAGGGGGCGCGGGCGGCGGCGCGGCGGTCAACGCCAAGCAGCTGTTCACCTCCGGCAACGCGGCGACCGGCGCGACGGCCTGCGCCACCTGCCACACGCTGGCCGACGCGGGCGCCACGGGCCAGGTCGGGCCCGACCTCGACAAGGTCCTCAAGGGCAAGGACGCGGCCTTCATCAAGGAGTCGATCATCAATCCCGACAAGGTCATCGCGCCCGGTTACCAGCCCGGCGTCATGCCCCCGAACTTCGGCGATACGCTGTCGGCTGAGCAGGTGGATGCCCTGGTCAAGTACCTCTCTCAGGTGACGAACAAGTGAGGTCTCGCCGCTGATGCCCATCGCGTTGCGCGCACCCGGATGGTGGCGCGCCCTGGAGTACACGATCCTGGGCGTCGCCTTCTCGTACGGCATCACGATCGGGCTGCGGGCGCTGTTCGGCTACGACCCGCTGCTCGACGGCGAGGCCGTGCTGCGCGTCTCGCTGCTCGCGGTGCCGATGTTCTTCCTCGTCGGCCTGGGCTGCTTCGACTACTGGTTCTACTGGGCCGCAGGGCGCCCCACGCGCCCCGAGGACCACTCCGGCCATGGCGCGTACTCGTGGAAGGACTACTTCCGCCCGAACACCGACCACAAGGTCATCGGCATCCAGTACGTCGTCACCTCGTTCTTCTTCCTCTTCGTGGGCGGGTTGCTGGCGATGCTCATGCGCGCCGAGCTGGCCGCGCCGGGACGCCAGTTCGTCGACGCCAACACCTTCAACGGGCTCTTCAGCGTCCACGCCTCGCTGCTCATCTTCCTCTTCGTCATCCCGGTCTTCGCGGGGCTGGCGAACTTCGTGCTGCCGCTCATGATCGGCGCGCCGGACATGGCCTTCCCGCGGCTGAACGCGCTCTCCTACTGGCTGCTGCCGGTCGCCGGCACGATGATGCTGCTCTCCTTCCTGGCGCCCGGCGGCTCGTTCGCCAGCGGCTGGACGGCCTACGCGCCGCTCAGCACCTCGGCGCCCATCGGACAGGAGTTCTTCACCATCGCCGTGCAGTTCGCGGGCGCGTCGTCGATCGCCACCGCGCTGAACTTCCTGGTCACCATCATCACCATGCGCGCGCCGGGCATGTCGTTCTTCCGCATGCCGCTGCTGGTGTGGGCGAACTTCTCGACCTCGCTGCTGGTCGTCATCGCCACGCCGTTCATCGCCGCCTCGCAGTTCTTCGTCCTGCTCGACCGCGGCCTGGGCTTCAACTTCTTCGACCCGACGCAGGGCGGCGACGTGCTCATGTACCAGCACGTCTTCTGGTTCTACTCGCACCCGGCCGTCTACATCATGATGCTGCCCGGCTTCGGGATCATCAGCGAGATCCTCGCGGTCAAGGCGCGCAAGCCGATCTTCGGCTACCGCATGATGGCCTTCTCGCTGCTGGCCATCGTCGTCCTCGGCTTCACGGTGTGGGCGCACCACATGTTCGTGTCGGGCATGCAGCCGTGGATCCGCGTGCCGATGATGGTCACCACGGCGATCATCGCCATCCCCACCGGGATCAAGATCTTCTCGTGGCTGGCCACGCTGTGGCGAGGAGTGCTGCACCTCGACACGCCGATGCTCTTCGCCCTCGGCTTCCTGACCATGTTCACCTGCGGCGGCATCTCCGGCGTGATGCTGGCGATGATCCCGCTGACCATCCACGTCAGCGACACCTACTTCATCGTCGCCCACATCCACTACGTGCTCTTCGGCGGATCGCTGTTCACGATCTTCGCCGGCGTCTACTACTGGTTCCCGAAGATGACGGGCCGGATGTACGACGAGCGCCTGGGCCGCCTGCACTTCTGGATGACCTTCATCTTCTTCAACCTGACCTTCGCGCCGATGCACATCATCGGCGTGCAGGGGATGCCGCGGCGGGTCTACGACTACGCCGACAAGTTCGCCACCTGGAACCTGATCATCTCGATCGCCGCCTTCATCCTCGGCCTGAGCACGCTGATCTTCGCCTACAACATGGTCGCCTCATGGCGCGGCGGCCCGCGGGCGGTGGCCAACCCGTGGCGGGCGCTCACGCTCGAGTGGCAGGTCTCCTCGCCGCCGCCGATCTTCAACTTCGACGCCATCCCGACGGTCGTCGGCGGCCCCTACGAGTACGGCGTGCCGGGCGCGGTGCACGGCGTCTTCAAGGGCGCGGAGGTCCCCGCTCCGGCGGGCACACACGCGACGACCACGGCGGAGTAGGGAGCGAACGCCGTGAAGACCGTCCTCGTGGTGGCCAACGAGACCCTCGGCGGGGCTCCGCTGCTGGCCCGCATCAAGGAGAAGATGGCCGAGGAGGGCGGGCGCGTCGTCGTCTGCGTCCCGCGCACCAACCCGCGCCAGGGCAACATCATCTATGACGAGGCCGTCTTCGACGCCGCGCAGGTGCGCATCGACCTCGCCCGCAAGATCATGCGCGAGGAGGGCATCGACGCCATCGGCGAGGTCGGCGACCCCGACCCCTACACCGCGACGATGGACGCGATCGCCGAGTACCACCCTCACGAGATCGTCATCTCGACCTACCCGGCGGCGTCGTCGGGCTGGCTGCGGCGCGACCTCATCGAGCGCATCGCCGAGGCGACCCGGGTGCCCGTGGAGCACGTGGTCGTCGACCTCGACCAGGAGGGGCTGCCCTTCGGCGTGACCCTGGCGGTGGCCAACCGCACCGCCTCCTCCCCCGCATTGCTCGAGGCGCTGAAGGCGCGCACCGAGGAGCTCGAACGCCACGTCTTCATCTTCGTCGTGCCCCAGGAGGGCGGCCACGGGGTCGCCGCGCGCCAGGCCCGGGCCCGCCTGACGCAGATGATCGACCGCGCTCGCGCCGCCGACCTCATCTGCGCGGGCATGATCGCCGACCCCGATCCCTACAACGCGGTCGTGAACGCGCTGCAGTTCTTCCGCGTGGACGACATCGTGATCTCCACGTTGCCGGCGACCCGCTCGGGCTGGATGCGCGCCGATCTCGTCGAGCGCGTGCGCCGCGCCTCCAACAAGCCCGTCGAGCACGTCGAGTCCACCGAGGCCGAGGCCGCGGCGTAAGGAGCGTCATGGAAGCCGCCTCCATCGCCCACGCCGACCACGAGCACCACGGCCCGCCGCCGGCGAACCGGTCCTCGCGCGTCGAGACGCAGCTGCTCGGGATGCTGCTGTTCATCGTCTCGGAGGTCATGGTCTTCGGGGCGTTCTTCACCGCCTACTTCTTCATCCGGGTGGTGGCGGGCGACCACTGGTTCCCGTTCGAGGGCCACAAGCTCCCCGTCGCGGTGGCGGGCGTGAACACCGCGATCCTGCTCTCGTCCTCGGTCACGATGCACTGGGCGGAGACCTCGATCAAGAACGGCAACCGCTTCGGCCTGAAGGCGGGCATCCTCTCGACCTTCCTGCTCGGCTGCACCTTCCTCTTCGTGCAGATCAACGAGTACGTCCACATCGGCTTCGCCCCGCACGACTTCGCGCAGGCCTCGGTCTTCTACGGCCTCACCGGCCTGCACGGGGCCCACGTCTTCGTCGGCCTGACGCTCCTGGCCATGGTGGTGGTGCGCTCCTTCCGCGGGCACTACTCGCCCGAGGAGCACCGCGGGGTCGAGGTGCCGGGCATCTACTGGCACTTCGTCGACGTCATGTGGGTCGTCGTGTACTCGACGGTCTACGTGCTGTAGTGCTCAACCCTCTGCGCTCCGAGCAGGAGGCCTTTC
Source organism: Paraconexibacteraceae bacterium (assembly GCA_963757775.1). Classification (GTDB taxonomy): domain Bacteria; phylum Actinomycetota; class Thermoleophilia; order Solirubrobacterales; family Solirubrobacteraceae; genus JAOPZW01. The sequence goes on from CAVWSH010000006.1 coordinate 37,546, forward strand.
GCGCGCTGGTGTGGGTCGTCGCCGTGGTCGCGGCGATCGTCGTGCTCGTGCTCGTCGGCCGCGCGGTCCTCTGAGCCCTACTTCAGCGATGTGAAGCTGAGGTCCCAGCTCGTCGAGTAGTCGTTGACGACGCCGCGCACGTCGGCCGACTCGACGGTGGGGACCGTGTCCCACAGGAAGGGGATGCCCGGCGCCTGCTCGGTCGCCATCCGGTCGACCGCGCCCCATGCGCGGTTGCGCGCCGCGCCCGCGGGGAGCCGGGCCGCGGCGTCCATCGCGCGGTTGAGGGCCGGGTCGTCGAGCTGGGACCAGTTGGGGTTGTTGGCCGGCGCGATGTTGCGGCCGTTGAACACGGGGTCCAGCAGCCCCTGCGGGTCGTTGTAGTCGCGGGTGAAGCTGAAGTTCGGGCAGATCGCCACCTTCGCCGCCGGCAGGCCGCAGAACCTGGTCCCCAGCGCAGCGTCCGAGGCGGTGCGCAGGCGGATCCTGAACCCGAGCTTCTGAAACTGCGCCTGCGCGACCTCGCCGGTCCTGCGCCCGGGGTCGGAGTCCGCGGCCACCATGAGCAGCGACTGGCGGCCCGTCCAGCGGCCTGCCGAGTCGATGGGCAGGCTCGGGTCCTCGCGCTTGGCCGCGAGCATGTACCGCCTGGCCACGGCCATGTCCCCGCGGGGGTTGGCCAGGAAGTCCGCGCCGGGCCCCCGGGCCCCGCCGCCCTCGGCGTACCCGGGGAAGTCGAGCGGAAGGAAGTGGGTCGCCAGCCGCCCGGCGGCGTCGCCGCCGCGCGAGAGCTGCAGCGCGCGGCGGTCGGCAGCGGCCACCACCGCCCGGCGGACGTCGAGGTTGTCGAACGGCTCGATCGTGGTGTTGATGGCGACGTAGCGGTAGGAGCCGCCGGGCACGAACGCGATCTGGGCGCGGCGGCGGGCGAGCGCCTCCTTGACCACGGGTCCCGGGGCGCTCGTGTCACCCAGGACGAGGCCCCGGCCGGCCAGGACGCGGCGCGCGGCGGAGATCGCGTCGCGATTGCCCTCGCGGATCGTGATCGAGTCCAGGTAGGCGGAGCGGTAGTCGGTGCGCCGATCCCAGTTGGGGTTGCGCACCAGCTCGATGGCCTTGCCGGGCGAATGCCCCACGAGCTTGCCGGTGCGATCGTTGCGGTACATGTACGGGCCCGTGAAGGCGACGTGCTGGTCGTAGGTCGAAGGGGTTCTCGCGTCGAAGCGCCGCGCGTACTCCTCGGGCACAGGAGTCGAGATCGGCATCGCCAGCGCCTCGGTGAGCTGCAGCGCCGACGGCTTTGCGAGCCTGAAGACGATCGTGTGGTCGTCGGGCGTCTCGATCCCCGGGATGTCGGCGATCGCGCCCGGCCTGGCGGGGACGCCGACGATGTCCCCGAAGTACAGGCGCGCGTACGGCGAGGCCACGTGCGCGCTGAAGGCGCGCTCGAAGGCGTACTTGACGTCCCTGGCGCTGACCTCGCGATCCACGGGCGGGGCGTAGCGGACATGCGGCCTGATGCGCACGGTGACCGTCCTGGCGTCGCGCGACACGCGCGGCGGCCCGGCGGCGAGGTCGGGGCGCGGGGCGCCGACGTTGCCGGGCCCGTAGGAGTACAGCGGGCGATTGACCGCGTAGTGCACCGTGTAGCCGAAGGCGTAGTACGTCTCGGCCGGATCGACGAAGTCGACGTCGTCGGCTGCGAGGACCGTCAGGTGGCCGCCGCGCTGCTGGGTGCCGGTGGGGGCGTCGTGGCGCGTGCTCGAGCCGCTGCCGCCGCCGCAGGCGCCGAGGGCGAGCGCCGCGACGACGAGGACCGGGAGGACCTGTCGGGGTGACATCGCATGGGGAAGGAGCGCGCTAGGGGGTGTGTGATACGCCGGCCACGAGCGGCCCAGGGCGAGCGGCGGACTCGGTCCGGGCTCCCTCGACGTCGCGCATCCCCGGCAGCAGGAGCGCCGCGAAGGTGACCGCGGCGCCCAGCGCGCCGGCGGCGATCAGCGTCGTGCGCGCTCCGATGGCGCCGCTCACCGGCCCGGTGAGCGCGAACGACAGCGGCAGCAGGCCGATGGAGATGAGCCAGTCGAGGCTCGACACCCGGCCCAGCAGAGCGCTCGGGACGTGGCGCTGCTTGGCCGTCGCCCACACGATGGTGCCGGCCGTCTCCAGGGCGTTGAAGGCCAGGCTGGCGAGCATGAGCTGCCACATGGCGGTCGAGAGCCCGTAGCCCGCGACGGCCAGCGTGGCCAGCGTCCAGGTGACGTACATGAAGGTGATGTCCCGACGCGGCAGGCCCCGCTGGCCCAGCAGCACGGCGCAGCCCACCGAGCCGACCCCGCCCGCGGCGAAGACGATCCCGAGGTCCGCGGCCGACCCGTGCAGGTCGTTCTTGACGACGAAGGGCAGCAGCACCTCGGCCGGCCCCATGAAGAGCAGGTAGGCGATCGCGGCGCTGGCGAACGTCGCCCAGAGCCACACGTGGCTGCGGATGTAGCGCAGGCCCACCGCGATGTCGCCCGTGACCGTCCCCCCCGCCTCGGTCGCCGCCGCGCGCACGCCGGGCGCCATCGCCAGCAGGGCGGCGGCCGAGACGACGAACGACGCCGCGTCGACCGCGAAGGCGGTGCCGGCGCCGAGCACCTCGATGAGCACGCCGCCCAGGGCCGGCCCGGCCAGGCGCAGCGCGATGGGCCGCACGAACTGGTCCAGCGCGTTGGCCTGCGCCAGGTCGCCGGCGGGCAGCACCTCGGGCACGAGCGCGTCGAAGGAGGGGCTGAAGAAGGCCGTGCCACCGCCGTAGAACGCCGCGAGCACGGCGATGTGCCACAGCTCGAGCGCGCCCGTGAGGGAGAGCACGGCCAGCAGCCCGACCGCGAGCCCGCGCACGACGTCCGCGGCGACCATGATCCGCCGGCGATCGAAGCGATCGCTGAGCACGCCCCCCAGCAGGAGCAGCGCGATGGTGGGGACCGTCATCGCGATCCCCACGAGCGCCAGCGCGGTCGGGGCGTTGGACAGCGCGTAGACCTGCCACGCCATGGCCACGACGAAGATGCCGTCGCCCAGCAGCGACACGCACATGCCGCTCCACAGCAGGCGGAAGTCTCGATGGCGCAGAGGCGCCAGCAGCCGAACGCGGCTCAGGCCGCCGCCGTGGGAGCCGCCCTCGTAGCTAAGGTGCATCGGCCGCCGCGGGGTGCTCGGCGCGCAGGAACTCGATGGTCGTGTCGGGGTCCATGGGCCGGGCGAAGTAGAAGCCCTGGCCGAGCCCGCAGCCGAGGTCGCGCAGCGTCGTCCACTGCTCGGGGAACTCGATGCCCTCGGCGACGACATCGAGGTTCAGCGTCTGCCCGAGCGACACCACCGCGGTGGCCAGTCCGGAGGCCTCCGGGGAGGCGCCGGCGGCGAGGAAGGAGCGGTCCATCTTGAGGATGTCGACCGGGAAGCGGCTGAGGTAGCTCAGCGACGAGTACCCGGTGCCGAAGTCGTCCATGGCCAGGCGCACGCCGAGGGTGCGCAGCTCCTGCAGGCGCTGCACGGCGAGGTCGGTGTCGGTCATCATCACCGTCTCGGTGATCTCGAGGGTGAGCAGCTCGGGGGCCAGGCCCGAGTCCTCGAGCGCCTCGCGGACGTCGCCGACGATGTCGGAGTGCTGCAGCTGCTTGACCGAGAGGTTGACGCTCATGGTCAGCGGCCGCTCGCGCGGGACCTCCTCCTGGATCGCCTTGGCCTGGCGGCAGCCCTCGCGCAGGACCCAGCGCCCGATCGGCACGATGAGCCCCATCTCCTCCGCCAGCGGCACGAACTCGTCGGGACCGACGAGGCCGCGCTCGGGATGGCGCCAGCGCAGCAGCGCCTCGAGGCCGGAGACCGCGCCGTCCTCGAGACGGACGAGCGGCTGGTAGTGCAGCTCGAGCTGGTCTGAGACCATCGCGCGCTGGAGGTCGGCGCGCAGCTCAAGGCGCGCCAGCACGCCCTCGTGCATCGCCGGCTCGAAGAGGCGGTAGCCGCCCTTGCCGTCGCGCTTGGCGATGTACATCGCGGCGTCGGCGTTGCGGATGAGCTCGTCGGCGTCGGCCGGCGACTCGCCCTCGACCACCGAGATGCCCAGGCTCGAGCGGACGATGATCTCCTTCTGGGCCAGGCGCAGGGGCTCCAGGAGCGACTCGAGGACGCGCTCGGCCGTGTCGGCCGCCTCCTGCGCGCTGAGGACGTCCTCGAGCAGGATGGCGAACTCGTCGCCGCCGAAGCGCGCGGCGGTGTCGGTGGCGCGGATGCTCGTGGCCAGGCGCTCGGCCACCTCGCGCAGGACCTCGTCGCCCGCGGCGTGGCCGAGGCTGTCGTTGATCGTCTTGAAGTCGTCGAGGTCGAGGAAGATGACCGCGATGCCGTGCTGCTCGCGGCGGTTGCGCGCGACGGCGTGGCGCACGCGCTCGACGAACAGCGCGCGGTTCGCGAGATTGGTCACCGGATCGTGGAAAGCCTGGTGGGCGAGCTGCTCCTCGAAGGCCTTGCGCTCGCTGACGTCGCGGCTGTTGAGCACGATCCCGCGGACGGCGTCGTCCTCGAGCAGGTTGGTGTGCAGGACCTCGAACTGGCGCAGCGTGCCGTCGGTGTGGCGCAGCGAGCACTCGAGCACCTCGGTCTCGCTCCCCGCGTAGGCCGAGCCGTCGGCCAGCAGCCGCAGCAGGCGGCTGTTCTCGTCGGGAGCCAGCAGGCGGTCGAAGCGCGTTCCGGTGACCTCGGCGGCCGCATAGCCGAGGACGCGCTCGATCGAGGGGCTCTGGTAGACGATGGTGGCATCGGCGTCGAGCACGGTGATGAGGTCGCTCGCGTGCTGGACGAGCGAGCCGAAGCGCGCCTCGCTCTCGCGGCGATGGACCTCCTCGGTCAGCGCCGCGCTCTCGAGGGCCAGCGAGATCTGCGTGGCCAGGGCGCGCAGCGCGCCGTGCTGGGCGCTGCGCAGCGCCCGCGAGGTGGCCGACGCGCCGCTGACGACGAGCAGGCCGCTCGCGTCGCCGCGCAGGCTGAGGCCGAGGACGTGGGCGTGATCGTGCGCGGGGCCGAGACGCAGGTCCTCGCGGTTGGTGTCCACGAGGGTGACCCCGGCGGGAGGCGTGGCCAGCAGCTCGATCGCCGTCGCCGGCCCGATCAGCCAGCGGTCGCCGGTGAGCTCGAGACCCCCGTCGGCGGCCACGACGGTGAGCCTGCCCTCCTCGACCAGGCACAGCCGCGCGGCGGCCGCCTCGTCGAAGAGCCCGCGTACGGCCATCAGGGCGGCGCGATAGATCTCCTCGCGGCCGGTGGCGGCCACCAGCGAGGCGCCGGCCGCGCTGAGCGTGCGCTCACGGGCCACGGAGCGCTCCTGCTGGCGCACGAGGCCGGCCATGCGCAGCACGACGAGCCCGAAGAGCACCACCGAGGCGGCGATGATGACGAGCAGGTCGAGGTTGCCCCGGCGCAGCTCCTGCGTCGCCTCCACGATGGGCGCGATGAGCGAGGCGACCGTGAGCAGGGTGAGGCGCAGCGAGGTCAGGCGCGGGACGCGGTCGGGCGCAGGCTGCTCGAGCTGGCGCATCGACGGGTGCAGGGCCGCTGCGCCCCACAGCAGGTAGAAGCTGATCCAGCCGATGTCCAGGACGACCTGGCCGTGGTAGGCGCCGTGCAGGGTGACCACGCCGTAGGCGAAGTCGGTGACGAGCAGCGCCACGATGGCCGAGGCCAGCAGGTAGAAGGCCGGCAGGCGCTTGCCGGTGTCGACGGCGAGGCGGATGGCCGCGGCGAGCAGGAAGATGTCGCCGAGGGGGTAGGCGACCGACACGAGCTTGCCGGTGACCGTCATCGTCTCGTCGTGCAGGTACGGGGCGATGAGGGCGACCCACGAGAGCAGGGCGAGGCCCAGGGTCATGATCAGCGAGTCGATGACGCCCGCGCGGTCGGTCTCCGGGTTGCGCCGGCGGATGAGCATGAGCAGCCCCGCCATCAGCGCCGGGTAGACGGCGACGTAGGCGCCGTCGCCCAGCGACGGGAAGGGGACGTCGGCGTTGAAGAGCCGCGGGTAGCTGTAGGTGTAGAGGTCTCCGAGCCAGAAGAGCAGCATCCCGATGGCGAACCAGCGCCACGGCCCGCGCGAGGCGGGCTTGTAGCGGCGCACGCCGACGATGATCGCCACCACCGGGGAGAGGCCGAGGAGGTTGAACACCGGGCCGCTGGCCGCGAAGGGCGGTACCCAGACGTAGAGCGCCGTCAGCAGCGCGCCGGCCCCCAGATAGATCTGCCACAGCGCGAGGCGACGGAGGGCGGGCACGCGGGACATGGCCTACGCCGCCGCCTCGAGCCGCGGCCCGGCGCCGCGGGCGGGCTGGAGCTCGCCGCGGTGGGCCAGCTCCTCGAGGGCCGCGATGAGCATGTCGATCTCGGCGTCGGTGTTGGCCGCCGTGACCTGGATGCGGAAGCCGACCTCGTCCTTGGGGACGAGCGGGTAGGCCGCGAGCGTCGCGTAGACGCCGCGGTCGAAGAGCATCTGCCCGACGGCGCCGATGCGCTGGTAGTCGCGCAGCGGGATCTCGACGATCGGGAAGCCCGAGCGGTTGGGCGTGTGGACGCGCAGGCGGGCCAGGCAGTCGAGGACGCGCTCGGTGCGCCGGCACAGCGTCCGCCGCAGGTCGTCGCCACGGCGCTCATTGACGTCGAAGCCCGCGAGCACGGTGGCCAGCGAGGCGACGGGCGAGGGCCCGGAGTACAGATAGGGCGGCGCGGCGACCTTGAGCAGGTCCTTGACGTCCGTCGGGCAGGCGATGAAGGCCAGTAGCGACGAGTAGGCCTTCGAGAAGCCGCCGACGAGGACGATGTGGTCATAGCTCTCGTCGCAGTGGCGCACGACGCTGTTGCCGCGGCGCCCGTACAGACAGGATTCGTCGGGACCGCGCTCGCCGATGACGCCGAAGCCGTGGGCGTCGTCGACGTAGAGCAGCGCCCCGTGCTCGCGGGCGACGGCGGCGAACGCCCGGATGTCCGGCGCGTTGCCGGTCATGCTGTTGACGCCGTCCATGCAGACCAGCCGTGTGCGGTCGCGCTCGGCGCGCAGCAGCTCGTCGAGGTGGTCGGGATCCTCGAAGCGAAAGCGCTTCACGGCGGCGCCTCGCGCCCGCGCGACCTGGCAGCCGTCGTAGATCGTCTTGTGGGCCCGGGCGTCGAGGAAGATGGTGCCCGAGGCGGCCAGCAAGGGGATCACCGACATGTGGATGTGGGTGATGGTCGGCAGGACGAGGGTGTCCTCGGCGCCGAGCAGCCCGGTCAGCCGCTCCTCGATCTCCTCGTACAGGACGGGGCTGCCGAGCAGGCGCGACCAGCTCGGATGGGTGCCCCACGCGTCGAGGTAGGCCGGGACCGCGTCGATGATCTCGCGATCGAGGTCGAAGCCGAGGTAGTTGCAGGAGGCGAAGTCGGCCAGCCAGTGGTCGCCGATGCGGATCATGCGCCCGTCGACCTCGTCGATGACGGCGTCCATCATCGGGTGCGAGGCCTTGAGCTCGGAGAGGTCGCGGCAGGTCTCGAGCCAATGCTCGATCCAGGGGCGCGCGGAGACTCGCGTGGCAGCCGTCTCCCGCGCAGATGCAGGCAGTCCTCGGGCTGCAGCCGACGCGCTCATGCCCTGTCCTATTCGGACGGGACGAGCGGTAGCTTGAGCGCGCCGGCCGGAAGGTGCCGGATGTCCGGTGCGCCCGGGCTACTTGACCGTGAGCTTGCCCTCCATCCCCGCCTGCCGGTGTCCGGGCACCGAGCAGTAGAACGTGTAGCTCCCGGGGGTGAAGTCGGCCTGGAACTGCGACACGCCGCCGTCCTTGACGATCTCGCCCTTGCCCTTGCCGTCGATGACGATGTCGTGCGGCGTGCCGGACTTGTTGGCCATCTTGATCGTGATCTTCCCGGGCGAGCCGGTGGCCGCGTTGGTCACGAAGGCGAGCTGGCCGGTCGGGTCGGCGTCGACCTGGATCGTGCCGCCCTTCTCCACGGCGGGCTTGCCGCCGCCGGCCTGCTTGACGGCGGTGGCCAGCAGGCCCGTGTCCTTGCCGCCGGCCGCGACCGACTGCGCGACGTAGGCGGCGACGTCGTAGGCCTTGTCGCCGGTGACGAGCTTGGCCGGCATGACCCCGTTGCGGTTGGGGTGCAGGATCTGGCCGTGGACCGCGCCGGTGATGCCCGAGCGCCCCATCCCGTCCTTGAGGCCCTGCTGGAAGGCCTCGTCGAGGTTCGGCCCGGTGGTCCCCTTGGTCCCGGCGCGCGCGAGCACGTGGCAGGAGCCGCACTTCTGGACGAACAACTGCTTGCCGGCGATGAGGTTCGCGTTCTCGCCCTGTGGGTGCGTCGAGCAGGCGCTCAGCGCGAGCGCGACACCCGCTGTCAGGAGGCCTGCGAATCCGGCTCGCAGGCCGGGTCTGGAGAGCACGGGACCCATCCGCGCGGCACTCTATCTCAGGCCACGGGCGGCAGCTCCGCCAGCCGCCCCTGCGCCGCCGCGAGGACTCCGCCGGCCACCCCCTCCCACGAGAACCGCTCGCGCGCCGTGGCGATGAGCGCGGCCCGGGTGGCCGCCCGCACGTCGTCGGGGGCCTGCAGCCACGCGCGCACCCGCGCGGCGATCGCTCGCACCGCGTCGTCGTCGATCGGGAAGGACAGCCACTCGCGCGCCTGCGCCGGCACGGCCTCGGCGAGCATGGCGCTGACCTCCTTCGCGCCCGAGTGCCCGGCGGAGACCGGCAGCACGCCGCAGGCCGCGGCTTCGGCGGCCACCATCCCGTAGGCCTCGGGGAAGGTGCTGGGGAAGACCAGCGCCTCGCAGGCGGCCAGCAGGGGCGCGAGCTCGTCGTGCTCGAGGCGGCCGGTGAGCACGACGCGCTCGCCCAGGTCGCGGGCCGCCGCCCAGTAGTCGTCGTCGGCGGTCTCGAGGAAGGCCAGCAGGTGGCGCAGGGGCGCGCGGGGTCCGCCCTCGCGCTCGCGCCCGGCCAGCGCGATGGCGCGGACGGCGTCGCGGTCGCCGTCGGCCAGCGCGCCGACCAGCTCGAGCAGCCCGTCGCGAAAGCCGCCGAAGCCGACGACCACGAGCCGGGCCTGCGGCACGAGCGGCCATGCCGCGAGCAGCAGGTCGACGCCCTTGGAGACGATGAGCTTGCCGATGAAGATGACGTGGCGCTCGCGGGTGACGTCGAGCCCGCGCAGGGCGTCCGCAGCGGCGGCGGCGTCGCGGGCGAAGGCGCCCTCCCCGCCGGCGTCCTCGCTGGCGTCCAGGCGCTCGATGAGCGACGCGATGCCCGCGGCGGCGTCCCCGTCGCGCGGGCGGAACTCCTCCACGTCGACGCCCGGCGGCCCCAACCGCGTGCGGCCGGGCAGATCGTCGTCCTGCATCGCCGCCCACAGCGACTCGCCCGTGTGGCGCGAGCCGACGAGGACCGTGCGGGCGTCCGCCAGGCCCTCCCGCGCCCAGGGCAGGAAGCGCTGCGGGTCGCGCTTGACGACGTACTCCAGGGCGCTGCCGTGGACCTTCACCGCGTAGGGCACCCGGCCTTCCAGCCCGCGGGCCACGATCGCCGGCCCCATCACGAGGTGGTTGGCCAGCGCCACGTCGGGCAGCGCCCGCGCGCAGACGTCGCGCACGGCCTCGACGTTGGCCTGCACGTAGGCCTCGATCTCGGCGTCCGTGCACTCGAGCAGCGTGCGCGCCTCGAAGCCCTCGTAGCGGTCGGCGACGTAGACGGGGAGCAGGCGGCCGATGTCCGGGCGCCACGCCGTCACGCGGACCGGCTCGCGCAGCGTCGTGACGCGCGCCGCGCCCCCCTCCCACGTCCCCACCGCGTCGACGAAGCCGAGCTCCTCGGGCCGGGGCTCCTGGCAGAGCAGCTCGACCGTGTGCCCGGCCCGCCCCAAAGCCGCGCACAGGCGCGCGTTGTAGACGTTCGAACCCGTCCCGCGCAGGAGATAGCCGTGGAAGACGAGCACTCGCATCGGCCGACCTTAGTAGGCTGAGGCCCATGCCCGGCCGCCCGAGGTACCGCCTGCGCACTCCCTCCACGGGCCGCGAGATCGTGATCGAAGCCGAGCCCGGCAGGGTCTACACCGACCGCGAGACCGGTGAGGAGCTCGAGGTGGTCGGCACCGTCCTGCCGCTGCCGCCCTCCCAGTCGCGCCTGCCGTGGGCCGTCGAGAACCTGCGCTTCTGCACGTGGTGCGACCAGCTCGCCCAGCGCGATCTCAACGACTGCCCCACCTGCGGGCGGCGCATGGCGCCGCTCGCGTCCTGAGCCGCCTCTACCCTCCTTTCACATGCGTACGTACGTCGCCGTCCTCTTCGCCGTCGCGTGCCTCGGCCTGAGCGCCTGCGGCAGCGACAGCTCAAGCCATGACGCCGTGCCCTCGTCCGTGCCCGCGCTCACGCCGCCGCCCGGCGCGGCGGCCCTCGCCTCGACCTCCACGGGCGCGTCGAGCACCTCGACCGACACCACGTCGACCGACCAGAACGCCACGACGTCCACCGGTCAGAGCCAGACACCGAGCACGTCGTCGCCGAACGCCACCACCACGCAGGCCCAGCCCCAGGCGCCCGCGGCGACCGGGAGCGGCGGCACGGGCGGCACGGGCACCACGGGCGGGACGCAGTCCGGCGGCACCTCGTCGGGCGGGACGGGAACGGGCACCGGCAGCGGTGGCACCGGTGGCGTGTCGCCGGGCGAGTTCAGCCAGTTCTGCAAGGACAACCCGGGCGCCTGTTAGTGGGCGTCGGCGGCGAGCGGGTCGACTACGAGGGTCTGCGCCTGGGTCGCCCCGACGTCGGGCCCGACCCGGTCGAGCAGGTCCGCCTCTGGCTCGCCGCCGCGCGCGAGGCGGGCATCTACGAGCCCGAGGCGATGACACTGGCGACGGTCGACGCCGGCGGCCGCCCGCGGGCGCGCTACGTCCTGCTGCGCGGGCTCGACGAGCGCGGCTTTCAGTTCTTCACGAACTACCGGTCCGCCAAGGCCCGCGAGCTGGAGGCCAACCCGCAGGCTGCGCTGACCTTCGGCTGGCTGCAGGTCCACCGCTCGGTGCGCGTGGAGGGCACCGCGCAGCGCCTGCCCGAGGCCGAGAGCGACGCCTACTTCGCCGGGCGCCCGCGCGCCGCGCGCATCAGCGCGTGGGCCTCACCGCAGAGCGAGGCCGTCTCCTCGCGCGAGGAGCTCGAGCGCGCGGCGGCCGCGGTCGAGCAGCGCTTCGCGGGGGCCGAGGTCCCGCGCCCGCCGCACTGGGGTGGGTTCGTCGTCCACCCCGAGCAGATCGAGCTGTGGCAGGGGCGCTCGGGGCGCCTGCACGATCGGCTGCGCTACACCCGCGCCGCCGACGGCTGGCGCATCGAGCGCCTCGCTCCCTAGCTATAGCTAGGTCTTGGGCGCCGCGGCGGGGGTCGGCGCGGTGACCAGCGTGGCCGAGTAGGCCAGGCGCGCGGTCTTGTAGAGGCAGTAGTACTGCGCGAGCTGGTTGGGCTGGGTCTGCACCGTGTTGGTCGAGGTGTCCTCGCACGTGCCCTTGCCGCGGCTGGCCCGCCAGGACGTGTCGGCGCCCAGACCCACGGCCAGCGCGGGTGCCCAGGTCGGCACCGTAAGCGCGATGACCCAGCCCTTCTTGACCGGGATCGACTTGGCCAGCGGGAACTGCACGGTGGTGCCGAAGTACGGCGCGAGCTTCTGGGGGTCGCCCTGGCCGACCGCCCGCGAGCGCAGCTTGCGGCGCGGATTGAGGATCGTCAGCTGGGCCTGGGCCTCGCCGCCGAGCTTGTCGTTGAAGAACGCCGTCTGCTTCTTTCCGGGCTTGCCGAGGCCGATCGACCAGGCGACGATGCTGCCGTCCTTGGGGATCACCATGACGTTGCGCTGCGGGCCGATCTTGGCCTGGTAGCCCGTGGTGCGGCTCACCGCCAGGCACGGGCGGCTCGGGCAGCTGGCGACCGGGGCGGGGTCGATCTTGCCGACCTCGATGATCTCGGCCGAGGCGACAGTGGGAAGCGCGAGCGCCGCGCAGGCAGCGCCGGCGACCGCGGAGAGGGGAAGTCGTGACATCAGGGGCATGCAACACGCTCGGGACGCAGGGGTTTCGCCCTTGCCGGGCCTGCCTAGGAGCTCCGTCGGAGCTTGAAGGTGGCGGTCTTGGGCGCCTCGGGCGCCGTGTCGACGCACGAGACGCGGGCGCAACCGGGCTTGGTGGCCTCGGCGATGAAGTCGATCGTCTTCGGGCGCCCGACCACGGTCTGCGAGAAGCGCAGGGTCATCGTGCGGTCGCTCGTGCGCCCGACGATCGCGACCCCGGCCTTCGACAGCTGCTCGCCGGGCTGCGTCTTGAACACGGTGCCGCGCATGGTCTCGCCGTCCGCGCGCGCGGTCGCGCACACCAGGTAGTCCGGCGGCGTGGTGCCGGGCTTGGTCACCGTCCACAGGCGCACGCACAACGAGCCCGGAGGGCCGGAGGAGGCGATCAGGTCCTTGGGCTGCCAGGACGCGGCGAGCGTCAGGGCGAAGCGCACGCGGCGATCGGAGGCCAGCCCGATCTGGGCGCGGGTCAGGTCCGGCGCGCTCGCCACCGCGTCCTTGGGGTCCTTGACCACCACGGGCCTGGGCGTGCCGGCGGCCGGCGCCGACGCGGACAGCACGAGCACGGCGGCGCAGCCCGCGAGGAGGCTGCGGCGGGCACGGCGCGATGCCCGTGAGGCCGGCATGGCCGGGATCATGACGGCTGGCGCCGCCGGAATCCGGTGATGCAAGAGCCCTCTCAGCGGCCCTCGTAGGTGGCGTGGCCGGGGCCGTGCTCCAGGAAGCTGCGCACGGCGCTCTTGAGGTCCTCGGTGGCGAACAGGTCGCCCGCCAGCTCGGGCACCCTTTCGTCGGCGTGCCGCACGCCCCCCTCGAGCTGGGCACGGACGATCGCCTTGGTCGCCGCGTGGGCGCGCGTGGGGCCCTCGGCGAGGCGGCGGGCGAAGGCGCGCGCGGCCGCGTCGAAGCCGTCGTCGGGCAGGACGCGGTTGACGACGTTCCAGCGCTCGAGCGTGGCCGCGTCGTAGAGCGCGCCGGTCATGACCAGCTCGCGGGCGCGTGCCGGGCCCGCCCGCTCGGCCAGCCGCTGCGTGCCGCCCATGGCCGGCGTGAGGCCGACGACGGTCTCCACCAGCCCGAAGCGCGCCGACTCGGCCGCCAGCAGCAGATCGCAGGCCAGCGCGAGCTCGAAGGCCGCCGTGAGGCACAGGGCGTGGGCCGCGAACACCGTCGGCAGCGCCAGCGCCTCGATCGTGTGGATCATCTGCAGCAGCTCGGTCCACAGCGCGCCGGCGGCCTGCGGGTCGAGCCCGTCGAACAGGTGCACGTCGACGCCGCCGCTGACCACGCGCCCCTCGGCGCGCACGAGCAGGCCCCGCGGCGGGTCGGCTGCGACGTCGGCGACGGCCGACTGCAACCCGGCGATCATCGTTGCGTCGAACAGGTTCAGCGGCGGCGCGTCGAAGGTCAGGACCGCGAGCGGGCCGTCGCGCTCCAGGATGACCGGCTGACCCGTCACGCGCGCAGCGCCGCGCCGGCGGCGGCGATCTCGTCGGCGTCGCCCGGCCCCGGGACCCACGGCAGGCGCAGCGGGTCGTCGCGGTAGCGCGGGATCACGTGGAGGTGGAAGTGAAAGACGGTCTGCCACGCGGCGGACCCGCACGAGTTGAGGAGGTTCACGCCCTCGGCGCCCAGCGCGTCCTTGGCGCGCGCGGCCAGGCGCTTGGCGGCAGCGGCGCAGGCCGACAGGTCCTCCTCGCCGACGCTCAGCAGGTCGGTCGCGTGCCGGCGCGGGACCACGAGCGCGTGCCCCCGCGTCGCCGGGTTGATGTCCATGAACGAGACGATGCGGTCGTCCTCGGCCACGATCGTCGCGGGCAGCTCCCCGGCGACGATCTTGCAGAACAGGCAGTCGGGATCGCGATCGGCCATGGCCGGTGAGCCTATTGGGCCGCGCCCCGGTCGCGCGCGCCCAGCGGCGGGACGCCCTGCGGTCGAACGTCGGTCCTACCACCTCCTGAGGGGGGAGGACCGACGTTCGACGCTCGGCGGAGGCCCGGCGCGTTCCGCCCCACGCTCGGCGGACGCCCGGCGCGTTCCGAGCCTGGGGCGCCGAAGCACTCGCCGGGGCTGCAGAAGCCCGCCCGCAGGCCGAATAGCTGGATGTGCACATGCGAACCAACAGCGACGTCTTCCAGCACGTCTGGGAGCTCTACGCCGCCGGGCGCGACCCCGAGGTCCTCGAGCACCTCGACCCCGAGGTCGAATGGCGCCCTGCGCTGGAGGGTCCCGCGCGCTACCACGGCCACGACGGCGTGCGCGCATGGGCCCGTGCCTCGCGCCGGGCCTGGAAGAGCGTGACCGTCGTCCTGCGGTCGCTGCGAGAGATCGACGGCTGCGTCGTCGCCTCCGGGCGCATCTCGGCCCTCGATCACGGTGGCGATCAGGTCCTCGACAGCGACATCGCGTGCGTCGCGGAGTTCCGCGACGGTCGCGTCGTGCGCGCCGCCTCGTTTCGCTCCGAGGACGATGCGCTGGCCTGGGTCAGCGCGCGTCCCGCGCTGCCCTAGCGAGGGCCAGCGCCTCGTCGCGCGTCGAGACCTCGCCGGCGAAGCGCGCCTCGGCGATCTGCGACATGAGCTCGCCCAGCTCCGGGCCGCGGGCGATGCCCAGCGCCGCGGCCAGCTCGTCGCCGCGCACGAGCGGCGGCTGTGGCCCGGCGGCACGGCGCGCGAGCGCCTCGGCCAGCACGAGCCGCGCCAGCTCGAGGTGCTTGGCGATGGCCTCGTCGGCCTTGCGCCCGCGCGTGGCCAACCGGTCGGCCACGCTGAGCAGCGTGACGTCGGCCTCGACCGGCTCGGTCTTCAGGAGGTAGCGATAGAGCTCATGGCGATCGAGGGGCATCTCGTGGACCAGGAAGCCCAGGCGCAGGTGATGGCGCGTGAGGGCGGCCACGTGCGCGCGCAGCCGTTCGCTCGCGCGCAGGCGCTCCAGCACCGCGCGGGCCAGCTCGGCGCCCTCCTCGTCGTGGCGCGGGAAGCCGACGCGACCGTCGGGCAGCTCGATGCGGGTCTGCGGCTTGGCGATGTCGTGCAGCAGCGCCCCGAAGCGCAGGCCCCCGCCGCGGGTCAGCTCGTCGGCCAGCGGCTCGGCCAGGAGCGCGTGGACCGGCGCGGCCAGCGACTCGTCGCCGAGCGCGGCGCCGGGATCGCGCTCGAGGTCGATGCTGGCCTGGAGGACCTCGAGCGTGTGCCCGTGCACGTCGCGGTGGTGGTAGGGGTTCTGCTCGACGCCGCGCAGCGTCGTCAGCTCGGGCAGGACGGCGGCCACCAGATCGAGCTCGTCCATGAGCGCCAGGCCGCGGACCGCGGCGTCGGCGGCGACGATGCGCCGCAGCTCGGTGAACACTCGTTCCTGGGCGGTGCCGGCCAGCCCCGGCGCGTGACGGCGCACCGCGGCGGCGGTGTCGGGGTCGACCTCGAAGCCCAGCTCGGTGGCCAGGCGCGCCACGCGCAGCGTGCGCAGGGGGTCGGCGACGAACGCGTCGGCGCTGACCATGCGCAGGCGCTTGTGCTCGAGGTCGCGCGCGCCGCCGTGCGGATCCACGAGCTCGCCGCCCCCCAGCGGCTCGGCCATTGCGTTGACCGTGAGGTCGCGCGCGCCGAGGTCGGCCTCCAGCGAGCCGCCCTGCAGCGGCGTGATGTCGACCTGCCAGCTGCGGTCGCGGGCGACCACGCGCCAGGCGCCGAACTGGTCGGAGAGCTCGAAGGACGCGCCGCCGGCGCCCCGGCCCAGGCTGCGCGCGGCGCGGCGCACGTCGCCGTCGACGACGACGTCGAGATCGGGGGTCGGGCGCCCCAGCAGGCGATCGCGCAGCGCGCCGCCCACGAGCCATGCGCGCTCGCCGGCCAGCGCCTCGCGCAGCGTCTCGATCACAGCGTCACTCCGTCGCGGTGGTGCCGGCGCGGCACGCGCGCGGTCAGCCCGCACGTCACCTCGTAGTTGATCGTGCCCCGGCGCCGCGCCATCTCCTCCGCGGGCAGCCCGGCACCGATGAGCAGCGCCTCGTCGCCGCGCCCGACGCCGCCGCCGTCGGCGCCGAGATCGAGGGTGACATTGTCCATCGACACGGTGCCCACGAGCGGGAAGCGCCGGCCGGCGACGAGCAGGTCCGCGTTGTTGGTCAGCGCGCGGCTGACGCCGTCGCCGTAGCCGATCGGCACGGTGGCGAGCACGGTCTCCTCCCGAGCCACGAAGCGCCGCCCGTAGCCCGCGCTCTCGCCGGGCGCGCAGGACTTGACCTCGGCGAGGTAGCTGACGAGCTCCAGGGCGGGCTCCAGGGCGCGCGCGGCGGCATCCTCCTGAAACGGGTCGAGGCCGTAGATCGCGACGCCGGCGCGGACGAGGTCGAAGTGGCTGCCGGCATCGCGCAGCAGCGCGGCGGAGTTCGCGGCATGCAGGATGAGACCGGGATGGCGCTCGCGCAGCGCCGGGGCCCACGCGGCGAAGCGCTCCAGCTGCTCGCCGAAGAAGTCGTCGCCGCGCTCGTCGGCGGTGGCGAAGTGCGTCATCGCGGCCACCAGCTCGACGCTCGGCGCGGCGGCCGCCGCCTGCGCCACCCGCGTGGCCTCCGCGGGGTCGCGGGTGCCCAGCCGCCCCAGCCCGGTGTCGAGCTTGACGTGCACGCGCCCGCCGCCGCGCGCGGCCACCGCGGCCACGAACGCCTCGCGCCACGCGACCACGTCGGCGCGCGCGGCCAGCGCGGCATCGAGCTCCTCGGGGCTCAGCGCGCCGAGGACGAGCAGCGGGCCATCGATCCCGTGCGCCCGCAGCTGCGTGGCCTCGTCGGCCGTGGCCACCGCCAGCCAGGCGGCGCCGCCGGCCAGCGCGGCGCGCGCCGCAGGGATCGCCCCATGTCCGTAGCCATCGGCCTTGACCACCGCGCACAGCGCGGCCTCGCCACGCAGCTCGCGACGCAGGCGGGCGACGTTGCGCTCGATCGCTGCGACGTTGACCCGGGCCAGCGCCCGCAGCGGGCTCACTGCTGATCGCGGATGAGGATGTCGCGCGCGGTCAGGGCCATCTGCCGGGCCGGAGTCTAGACCGTGCCCGCGCGCGACCCGGGCGCGCGCGCCGCTACCAGGCCGTCGCCGCGTCGCGCCGCGGCGCCACGTCGGCCACCACGGCGGAGACGTTGTCGCGCCCGCCGGCGGCGAGCGCGAGCTCGATCAGCCGCGCCGCGCAGGCGGCGCGGTCGGGGATGCCCAGCGTCGCGGCGATCGTCGCGTCGTCGACCACGTCGGACAGGCCGTCCGAGCACAGCAGCAGCCGGTCGCCGGACCGCGCGTCGAGCCTCGTCAGGGCCGGGTCGTGGCCCGGCTCGCCGTCGAGGGCGGCGAGGACCAGCGAGCGCTGGGGATGGTCGCGCGCCTGCTCGGGGGTGAGCTCGCCGCTGTCGAGCATCAGCTGCACCCATGAGTCGTCGTGGGTGAGCTGGGTCAGCACGCCGTCGCGCAGCAGGTAGGTCCGCGAGTCGCCGACGTTGGCCACCACGCAGCCCTCGTCGCCGAGCGCGACGGCCGTGACCGTCGTGCTCATCCCGGCCATGGCGGGACGGCACCGGGCGATGAAGCCGATCGTCTCGTTGCCGCGCGCGATGGCCTCGGCGAGGGCGTCCTCCAGGGGTCCCCGCAGTCGGCACTTGTCGACGTGCACGAGCGCATTGATCAGCGTCCGGCTCGCGACCTCGCCCGCCGCCGCCCCACCGACGCCGTCCGCGACCGCCGCGAGCCGCGGGCTGGCGAAGACGGCGTCCTCGTTGTTGGGTCGCCGCCCGACGTCGCTGCGCGCGCTGCACTCGAGCATCAGGCCCGTCACGGACGGGAAGGTAACGCCTGCTCGCCGGGGTCGAGGCCGTGGGCGACGAGCAGCGCTCCGAGCTCGGCGATCAGACGCGCCTCGACCGGCATCGGCACGGGCTCGGGCGCCAGCGAGTGCTCCCAGACGGGGAAGTCCCGCGTGCCGTAACCGCGGGCCTCGTTGTCGAGCTGGTGGAAGCTGCCCTCGACGCTCAGGACCAGGCCGGACTCGTAACGCAGCGGCGGCAGGTGGTCGTCGCGCTCCACGGGGCGGACCGTCCAGCCCTCGACCTGCTTGGCCCGGCGGAAGCCCGACCCCCCGGCGACCTTCGTCTTCGTCATCCCCGGATCGCCGGCGGCGTGCATCGCGGTCAGGAAGGCCGCGGTCGCCTCTTCGCAGCGCTCGGCCAGCGGGCGATCGTCCTGGGCGCCCGCGATCTCCCACTCCGCTCGCGTGGGCAGCCGATCGACGGAGGCGAGGTTGCGTCCGCAGGCTGCGCAGAACACGCCGTCGCCCGGCGGCTCGCCGCAGTGCGGGCAGACCCGCGCTTCGCCGGCGCCGGTCATTCCTCGTCGCTGTAGGCGTCCTCGAGCAGCTCGGGCAGCGTCGCGAGGAACGCCTCCTCGAGCTCCTCGGGGACGGTGATGCGAACCGCGCTCACGTGGAGGTCGTTGCCGTGCGTGTGCGCGTCGGGGCTGACGGTCGCCCCCGCGAGGACGAAGAAGGGCGTCAGCGAGAAGTACTCGAGGCCGAGGAACTCCTCGGGATCGATGCCCGACGCGTCCAGGAGCGCTCGCAGCCGCTCGTCGTACTCGGCCTGGCCCTGCGTGATGAAGCCGATCTGCTTCATGCCGCCACCTGCGCATCCCAGCCGCGGCGCAGCAGCTCGCCGAGGGCGTGCGACGGGTGCGCGCCCGCGGCGCCCATCCGGCGGTCGACGACGAAGAAGGGCACCGCGCTGATCCCGAGGCTCGCGGCCGTGCGCTCGTCCTCGCGGACCTCGGCCGCGTAGCGGTCGCCGGCCAGCACCTCGCGGACCTCGTCCTCGGGGAGGCCGACCTCGAGCGCGAGGCGCACCAGCGTCTCGCGGTCGGCGATCCGCTCGCCCTCCGTGTGATAGGCGCGCATCAGCCGCTCCTTCATCGCGTCCTGGACGCCCTGGGCCCTGCCGAGGTGCACGAGCCGGTGGGCGTCGAAGGTGTTGCCGCCGCGCGCGAGGTCCGAGCGCATGTCCAGGCCGTCGCCGGCCGCCACCTCCGCGAGGCTGCGCTGGCGAGCGAGCGCCTCGTCGCGGCTCATCCCGTATTTCTCGGCCAGATGGGTGGCGCTGTCGACCGTGCGCTGCGCCGGGGCCGCCGGATCGAGCTCGAAGCTGCGCCAGGTCACGGAGACCTCGTCGCGGTGCTCGAAGGCGGCCAGCGCGGCCTCGAAGCGGCGCTTTCCGACGTAGCACCAGGGGCAGGCGATGTCAGACCAGATCTCGATGTCCATGGCTCTCTGCCCTAGTCAGGATGGACGCATGAGGCTGGTCCTCGTGCGTCGCATCTTTCGCGGGTTGACAATCGCGGGTGTTGAGAGCCGCAACGGCTACCGCATACGACCTGCTTGGAGGACCAGCCGTGCCTGACGTTACCGCTTTGATCGCGCCCGCGGGCGTGCGTCTGTGGGTCAGCCTGGATGTGCACAAGTTCTCGATCGTCGCCGCGACGCTGCCGCCCGAGGGCGGTAAGCCGGAGGTGTCGCGGATCGAGACGACCGAGCGCGCGATCCGTCGTTTTATCGACCGGCTCGGCGGGCCCGACGGGCTTGCCGTCTGCTACGAAGCGGGCCCGGGCGGGTTCGCGTTGTGGCGGCTGCTGACGAAGATCGGCGTGGCGTGTGACGTCGTGGCGCCGTCGCTGGTTCCGGTGCGCGCCGGTGACCACGTCAAGACCGACCGCCGTGATGCGAAGAAGCTCGTGACGCTGCAGCGCGCCGGCCTTCTGCGGTTCGTGTCGCCGCCGACCGCCGAGACTGAGGGCCTGCGCGATCTGCTGCGCTGCCGCGACGACCTGCGCTGCGCGCGCACCGCGGCCCGTCATCGCGTCGCCAAGCAGCTGCTCAGGCACGGCCGCATCTACCGTGAGGGCAAGAGCCACTGGACGCAGATGCACCGCCGCTGGGTCAACGCGCAGCGCCTGGACGATCCGCTCGCGCACGAGGCGCTGACGCAGATGCTGATCCACCTCGACGGGCTCGAGCGCCAGCTCGCCACGCTCGACGCGCGGCTTGAGGAGATCGCGCGCGGCGAGCGCTGGGCCGGCCACGTGCAGATCCTCACGCGCTTTCGCGGCATCAGCACGCTGACCGCACTCGGGCTGATCGCCGAGATCGGCGACTTCGCACGCTTCAGCCACCCACGCGAGCTCGCCTGCTGGCTGGGCATCACGCCAAGCGAGTACTCAAGCGGCGATCAGCAACACCGCGGCCACATCACCCGCGCCGGCAACCGCCACGCCCGCCGCCTGCTCGTCGAAGCCGCCTGGCACTACCGCCACGCACCCCGCCGCCCCGCCGGCGGCGTGCAGCCCGATCAGCGCGCCTGGCAAGCCCAGGTCCGCCTGCACCACCGCTACCGCCACCTCACCGAGCACGGCAAGCGCCCGACCGTCGTCAACGTCGCGATCGCCCGCGAGCTCGCAGCGTTCCTCTGGGCCGCGCTCACCGACCAGCCGATCACCACCAGCGACAAGCAGCCCCAGGAGGCCGCCCGCTAGCCACACGCCAACCCATGGTGGGGTCGGGCGGCCGGTGCGAGCCGCCCGGAGGACCCTCGATGCGTCTATGCGATACCGACTCGCGAATCTAGTTCGAGGCAGCTCACGACCGGACACTGTCCTGCGGTCCCGACCCGCGCATCTCAGAGTGACAGTCGTCGTTGCCCTCGCACCCGCCGCCCGACCCCACCACCCGCCGCCACCATGAACAACAACCGCCAACGCTCACTTGACACACGCGTCCATCTCAGACGCTAGCGGGCGAAGGGCAGGGCCTCGACGACGTCGCGGGCGAGGACGCCGTCGACGCCCTTGACGTGGGCGGCGTGGATGCCCGCGCGCGCGTGCAGGCGCACGCCGGCGCAGGCCGCCAGGAAGGGCTCGACGCCGCGCGAGAGCACGGCGGCCAGGACGCCGCTGAGGACGTCGCCCGTGCCCGCCGTGGCCAGCGCCGCGGTCGCCCCGGGGCTGACGGCGACCAGGCCGCCGGGGTCGGCCACGAGCGTGTCGTCGCCCTTGAGGACGACGATCGCCTGCGCCTGGGCCGCGGCGGCGCGCGCGTGCTCGAGGCGACGGGCCGCGACGGCGGACGACTCGATCCCGAGCAGGCGCCCCAGCTCGCCCTCGTGCGGGGTGAGGATGGTCGGCGCCCTGCGCCCGGCCAGACGCCCTCAGGTCGCCGGCGTGTGCGTTGAGGCCGTCGGCGTCGAGGACGACGGCCACCTCGGCGTGGGCGACGAGGTCGCGGGCGAAGGCGAAGGCGCCGTCGCTGCGCCCGAGGCCCGGCCCCACCACGAGCGCGCCGCCCCGCTGGGCGAGGTCGAGCACCGCCTCCACCCCGGCCGCCGTGTGGGCGCCGTCGTCCTCGGGGAGCGCGCGCGTCATCGCTTCGAGCAGCCGCCCGGCGAGGATCGGCTGGGCGGAGGCGGGAACGCAGGCGGTGACGTAGCCCGCGCCAGCCCGCTGGGCGGCCTCGGAGGCCAGCGTCGGGGCGCCCGTCAGCCCGCGCGACCCGCCCGCGACGAGCACGTGGCCACTCGTGAACTTCGTCCATCCGGCCGCGCGCGAGGGAAGCAGCGCGAGCAGCTGCGCATCGGCGATGAGCGCGACGTCGGGCTCGTCGATGGGCGCGCCCGCCGGGATGCCGATGTCGATCACTCGGACCGCGCCGCTGTGCGACTTGCCCGGGTTGATCCACAGCCCCGGCTTCGCGGCGGCGAAGGTCGCGGTGGCGCGAGCCCGGATGGCCGGGCCCTCGACCACGCCCGTGGCCGCATCGACGCCACTGGGCACGTCGGCGGCGACGATCGGCAGGCCGGCATCGTTGAGCGCTTCGATGGCCTCGGCGATCGCGCCGTGCGGCGTGCCCGAGAACCCGGTGCCCAGAAGCGCGTCGACCGCAACCGAGCAGCCGGCCAGGCGCGCCGCGTCGAACGGCTCGACGCCGTCGACGCGCTCGGCGTTGGCGCGCGCGTCGCCGCTGAGCTCCTCCACGGGGGCGACCGCCAGCACCCGCACCTCGCGCCCGGCCTCCCGCAGCACTCGCGCCGCGACGTAGCCGTCGCCACCGTTGTTGCCCTTGCCGCAGACGACCGCGATCGGACCTTCGAGGGCCACGGCCGCCGCCAAATCGGCCACGACGTCGGCCAGTCCCCGTCCCGCGCGCTCCATGAGCTCGAGGCCGGGGATCCCCCGCTCCTCGATCGCCCAGCGATCGGTCGCGCGCATCCGCTCGGGGTCGAGCAGCGGTTCCAGCCAAACCGGACGCGTCATCGCAGCACCGCCACCGCGCCCGCGGTCGACTTCGTGTGCGTGAGCGAGATGTGGACCGCGACGCCGAGCTCCGCGGCGCGCGCGGCCACCGCGCCGTGCAGGGCCACGCGCGGCGGCCCCTCGCCGCCGCCCACGACCTCGATGTCGCGAGGGTGCAGCACGTCCATCTCGAGCGCCTTGCTCACGGCCTCCTTGGCGCAGAAGCGGGCCGCCAGGTGGCGCGCCGGGCGCCCCTGGGTCGCTGCGTACGAGCGCTCGGCGTCGGTGAAGAGCCGCTCGGCCAGGGCCGGCCGGCGCGCGAGCGCGGCCTCGAGCCGGTCGATCTCCAGGAGGTCCAGACCGATCACGGCCGCCATTCAACCAGGGCTAGGCTGCCGAGCGTCGCCGATGACCGCGACATCGCCGCCTATTACGCGCGCGGGCACGAGGAGGGGCGCCTGGGTGACTGGGGGCGCCTCGAGTACCTGCGCACGCGCGAGCTGCTGGCGCGCTTCCTGCCCGCGCCGCCCGCCACCGTGCTCGACGTGGGCGGCGCGGCCGGCGCCTACGCGCTGCCGCTGGCCGCCGAGGGCTACGAGGTGCACCTCGTGGACCCCGATGGCGCTGCACGTCGAGCAGGCCCGGGCGGCCTCGGCGGCACAGCCCGGCGCACCGCTGGCCTCGGCCGTCGTCGGCGACGCGCGCGAGCTGGCGGTCGAGGACCACAGCGCCGACGTCGTCCTGCTGCTCGGGCCGCTGTACCACCTCATCGACGCGGCCGACCGCGCCCGCGCCCTGCGCGAGGCGCGGCGCGCGCTGCGCCCGGGCGGCCTGCTGGCCGCCGCGGCCATCACGCGCTTCGCCTCGACCCTCGACGGCGTCGCGCAGGGCTTCCTGCTCGAGCCCGCCTTCGAGGCGATCGTCGAGCGCGACCTCGCCGAGGGCCAGCACCGCAACCCCGGCGCTCACCCGGGCTGGTTCACCACCGCCTACTTCCATCGGCCCGAGGAGCTCGAGCGCGAGGTCGAGGCCGCGGGCTTCGACGTCACCGCGCTGGTGGCCGTCGAGGGCGCCGTCGGCGCCGCGGCCGAGGCCCGCTCGCTGGACGCCTGGCTCGACGATCCCGGCAGGCGGGAGATCCTCCTGCGCGCGATACGGCGCGTGGAGGCCGAGCCGAGCCTGCTCGGCGCGAGCCCCCACCTCCTGGCGCTCGCTACTCGACCGTGACCGTCTTGGCCAGGTTGCGCGGCTGATCGACGTTCAGCCCGCGCCGGCGCGCGATGCGGTAGGCCAGCAGCTGCAGCGGGATGACCGCCAGCAGCGGCTGCAGCATCCAATCGGTGCGCGGGATGCGCACGACCGACTCGGCGTGCTCGCCGATGTCCTGGTTGCCCTCGCTGGCCATGGCGATGACGTGCGCGCCGCGGGCGCGCACCTCCTGCATGTTGGAGACCACCTTGTCGAGCACGGGCGAGTCGGTGGCGACGGTGACCACCGGCGTGGACTCGTCGAGCAGGGCGATCGGGCCGTGCTTCATCTCGCCGGCCGCGTAGGCGTCGGTCGAGATGTAGGAGATCTCCTTGAGCTTGAGCGCGCCCTCGAGCGCCACCGGCAGGCCGACGTGACGGCCGAGGTACAGGAAGAAGTCCTTGTCCCAGTGCGCGTCGGCGATCTCCTGCACCTGGGCGTCGATCGTGCCCAGCAGCTCCTCGATGCAGTGCGGGATGCGCTTGAGGTCGGCGATGATCTCGGCGCGGCGCTCGGCGGGCAGCGTGCCGCGCAGCTCGCCCAGCTTCAGCGCGAGCATGATCATGACCGCCACCTGGCAGGTGAAGGTCTTGGTCGCGGCCACGCCGACCTCCAGGCCGGCGCGCGTGTACAGCACGCCGTCGGCGTCGCGGGTGGCCTGCGAGCCCACGATGTTGGTCAGCGCCAGCACCGCGGCGCCGCGCTCCCGGGCGATGCGCATCGCGGCCAGCGTGTCGGCCGTCTCGCCCGACTGGGTGATCCCGATGACCAGGTCGCCGGGGCCGACGACCGGGTTGCGGTAGCGGTACTCGGAGGCGATGTCCATCTCCACCGGGATGCGCGCCCACTCCTCGATCGCGTAGCGCCCGATGAGGCCGGCGTGGTAGCTCGTGCCGCAGGCCACGACGATGATCCGCTTGACGTCGCGCAGCAGGTCCTCGTCGAGCGCGCCCACGTCGTCGAGGTCGACGCCGTCGGAGCGCACGGTGCGGTCGGCGATCGTCTCGGCCACCGCGTCGGCCTGCTCGTGGATCTCCTTGAGCATGAAGGTCTCGAAGCCGCCCTTCTCGGCGGTCTCCTCGTCCCAGTCGATCTCGACGACCTCGCGCTCGAGCTCGGTGCCGTCGGGCAGCACGAAACGAGTGCCCTCCGGCGTGATCTCGACGATCTCGCCGTTCTCGATGTACTGGACCTGGCGCGTCTCGCGCAGGAAGGCCGGGATGGCGCTGGCGAAGAAGGTCTCACCCTCGCCGCGACCGACGATGAGCGGGCACTCCTTGCGCGCGCCCACGAGCGTCTCCGGCTCGTCGAGCGACATCGCGACGAACGCGTAGTGGCCCTCGAGCTCCGCGTAGGCGGCGCGCACGGCCTCGAGCAGCGAGCCCGTCGCGAGGTGGTGGGCGATCAGGTGGGCGATGACCTCGGCGTCGGTCTCGCTGGTGAAGACCGCGCCCATGTCGGTCAGGCGCTCGCGCATGGACAGGTAGTTCTCGACGATGCCGTTGACCACGATGTGGACGCGGTCGGCGGTGTCGAAGTGCGGGTGGGCGTTCTCCTCGTTGACGCGCCCGTGGGTGGCCCAGCGCGTGTGGCCGATGCCGGTGGTGGCCGGGCGGGTCGCGGTGGCCACCCCGCCCGCCTCGTCGTCCTCGCGCGCGGAGAAGGCGTTGCGCAGATGCTCGAGGTTGCCGACCGCGCGGACGGAGTCGATCGCATCGCCGGCGATCATCGAGATCCCGGCCGAGTCGTACCCGCGGTACTCCAGGCGCGTGAGGCCCTCGAGCAGCAGGCCCTGGACGGGACGCTTGCCTACGTAGCCGACGATGCCGCACATGGGCCCGTTCCCTTCTCCGTCTGAAGACACGACGGGACCGCTGGCAGCGGCCCCGGGACGAGGTGAATCACCGTAGCACCCGGCGGTCCGAGGGTGCCGGACCTTTGCGGGGTTCCGCGAGCCGCCGCGGCTCCCTTCTCCTGCCATCTCAGTTGCGCTTCGAAAGTTTCGGAGACAGTAGGCGTTATCGATTCTTGACAACGCCATCTGGGATCTGCGAGGGTTTTCCAGCGAGTTTGTAGGAAAGTAGTACAAAACTCTTATGGCCTACAGCCTGCCCGGACAGCGCAGCGAGACCGTCAGACGCGCAAATCTCTCCGCAATCCTGAGAGAGCTGCACAATCGTGGCCCAATCTCGCGTTCAGAGCTCGGAGCGCTCACGGGCCTGACCCGCAGCGCAGTCCGCGGCCTCATCGGCGAGCTCGCCGTCGCGGGCCTCGTCTCCGAGGAGCGAGGCACCCCACAGGGCACCCCCGGGCGCCCGTCCCCGCTCGTCCGCCCCAGCCCGCGCTGCGGCATCGTCCTGGCCCTCGAGATCACCGTCGACTCGCTGGCCGTGGCCGCCGTGGCCATCGGCGGCGAGGTGCTCGACATCGTGCGCCTCGATCGGCCCCGCGACCGCGGCTCGGTCGACGAGACCGTCGCCGACCTGGCCGCCCTCGCGCGGGCCGTGCTGCGCCGGCTGCCCGACACCGACGGCATGATCGGCATCGGCGTGGGCGTCGTCGGGATCGTGCGCCGCGACGCCGGCGTGGTGACGATGGCGCCGAACCTCGGCTGGCGCGACGTGCCGCTGGCTCAGCGCCTGGCCGACGCGCTGGGCACCGCGCTGCCGATCGCCGTGGCCAACGAGGCCGACCTCGGCGCCCTCGCCGAGCTGCGCCGCGGCGCCGCCACGGGCGCGCAGCACGTCCTCTTCCTCTCCGGCGAGGTCGGCGTCGGCGGGGGGCTGATCATCGACGGCCGGCCGCTCACCGGCGCCCGCGGGTTCGCCGGCGAGGTCGGGCACATGCCCGTCAACCCCGAGGGTCGCCGCTGCCGCTGCGGCTCGGTCGGGTGCTGGGAGACCGAGGTCGGCGAGGGCGCGCTGCTGCGCCGCGCCGGCCATCCCCCGGACGCCGGCCGCGATGAGGTCGAGGCCGTCCTCAGCGAGGCCGCCGCCGGCTCGCCCGACGTGCTCGAGGCGCTCGACGCCGTCGGGCGCTGGCTGGGCTTCGGGCTGGCGGGCCTGGTCAACGTCTTCAACCCGCAGGTGGTGGTCCTCGGCGGGCTCTTCGGCCGCATCCATCCCTTCGTGGACGCGAGGGTGCAGAGCGAGCTCGATCGGCTGGCGCTCCCGCAGGCGCGCGAGGCGGTCCGGCTGCTCCCGGCTGCGCTCGGCGACGACGCCCCGCTCATCGGAGCGGCCGAGCTGGCCTTCGAGCCGTTGCTCGCCGATCCGTCCCTTTGGACACGTCCCGCCGTGGCGACGGCCTGAGAGCGAGAAGGAGGAGACAGCGCACGCAACGCCCCAGCTTCCACCCAGAGCTTCAACCCACAGTCACGAGCCCGCCACAGACGCCGCAGGGTCCGGCGCCGAGACGGGCATCAATTCCAGCCAGGAGGAGGGTCGCGCGATGAGAAAGACCAGTCGCGCAGTGGCCGCGCTACTCGCGGTCGCAGCATTGGTGGTCGCCGCCTGTGGAGGCAGCGACAACAGCAACACCAGCACCGGTTCAGGTGCCGCCAAGACGAGCTCGAACAAGCCCGTCACGATCAACTGGTGGCATATCGCCAACAACGATCCGTTGAAGACGATCTGGAAGAACGCGGCCGACCAGTACATGGCGGCCCATCCCAACGTCAAGATCAAGATCACGGTCCTCGAGAACGAGGCGTTCAAGGCCAAGCTCACGACGAACATGCAGGCCGGCAAGCCGCCGGACCTCTTCCAGTCGTGGGGCGGAGGCACGCTCAAGGAGCAGGCCGACGCGGGCCTCATCAAGGACATCACCGGGCCCACCAAGTCCTGGATCGACACCCTCAACCCCGCCGGCGTGGGTCTCTACAAGGTCGACGGCAAGCAGTACGGGATCCCCTACAACCTCGGCCTGGTGGGGGTCTGGTACAACAAGAAGCTCTTCAAGAAGGCCGGGATCTCCACCCCGCCGGCCACCTGGGACGACTTCCTGAGCGACATCCAGAAGCTCAAGAGCGCGGGCATCACGCCGATCGCGGTCGGCGAGAAGGACAAGTGGCCGGGCATGTTCTGGTGGGCGAACCTGTCGCTGCGCGTCGCCGGCAAGGACGCGATGGCCAAGGCCGCCACCGACGGCGGCGAGTTCACCCAGCCCGGCTTCGTCGAGGCCGGCAAGCAGCTGCAGAAGCTGATCGCGCTGAAGCCCTTCCAGCAGGGCTACCTGGCGTCGCCGTGGGACGGCGCCGGCGGTGAGGCGGCCACGATCGGCAACGGCCGGGCGGCGATGGACCTCATGGGGCAGTGGGCCCCGTCGACCTTCGCGGCCAACACCAAGGACAAGAAGGGCCTGGGCAAGAACGTCGGCTGGTTCCCGTTCCCGGCGGTCAACGGCGGCGCCGGCCAGGAGGGCGAGCAGTTCGGGGGCGGCGACGGGTTCGCCATCGGCCGCGACGCGCCCCCCGAGACGGTGGACTTCGCCCACTTCCTCGTGAGCCCCGCGGTCGCCAACAAGGGCGGTGCCAGCGGTGCGATCCTGCCCGTCGCGAAGGGGACCGAGGGCTCGGTCACCGATCCGAACATGAAGGCCGTGCTCGACGCCCGCAGCAAGGCGTCGTTCGTCCAGCTCTACCTCGACCAGGCCTACGCGCCGGCGGTCGGGCAGGCGGTCAACGACGCGGTCCAGCAGCTGTTCGCCGGCAAGGCGTCGCCCGAGCAGGTCTCAAAGAAGATCTCGGATGCCGCTAAGGCCGGTTAGGCCGACGGCGTCCGTACCGGCCGGCCAGGCGGCTCCCCCCAGCCGCCTGGCCGAGCCGGTCTCGGTCCACGTCGACAAACGCCGCGGCGGGCGCAGCCCGCGCAACCGCCAGCGCGCGCGACGCTCGCGCGTGGTGCGCAAGTGGGTGGCGATCGCGCTCTTCCTCCTCCCCGCCCTGGCGCTGTACTGCCTGCTCGTGGTGGCGCCGATCTTCCAGGCCTTCCACTACAGCGGCTACAAGTGGAACGGGCTCTCCTCGCCGACGAACTTCGTCGGCCTGGACAACTTCAAGCGCGCCTTCCAGGACGACGTGTTCCGGGGCGCCCTGAAGCACAACGCCATCATCATCGTGCTCTCGCTCGCGGTGCAGCTGCCGTTCGCGCTCGGGATCGCCTGGATCCTCAACCAGCGCCTG
Organism: Paraconexibacteraceae bacterium; assembly: GCA_963757775.1. Taxonomy (GTDB): domain Bacteria; phylum Actinomycetota; class Thermoleophilia; order Solirubrobacterales; family Solirubrobacteraceae; genus JAOPZW01. The sequence continues at coordinate 66,396 of CAVWSH010000006.1, forward strand.
AAGGGGCGCGCGCTGCTGCGGGTGCTGTTCTTCGCGCCCTTCGTGCTCTCCGAGGTCGTGGCCGCGGTCGTGTGGTCGCTGATCCTCCAGCCGCAGGGCCTCACCGACCATGCGCTGAACGCGGCCGGGCTGCACTCGGTCATCCACGACTGGCTGGCCGACCCGAGCATCGTCCTGTACTCGGTCTTCATCGTGATCTCGTGGAAGTACTTCGGCTTCCACATGGTCCTCTACCTCGCCGGGCTGCAGCAGATCCCCAAGGAGCTCGAGGAGGCGGCCGCGATCGATGGCGCGACCACGCGCCAGATCTTCCGCTACGTGACCCTGCCGCTCCTGGGCCCGACGATTCGCATCTCGGTCTTCCTGTCGATCATCGGGGCGATCCAGCTCTTCGACCTGGTGTGGGTGATGACGGGCGGCGGCCCCGTCGACGCGTCGAACACCATGGCCGTCTACATGATCAACCACGGCTTCAAGCGCTTCGAGTTCGGCTACGCCAGCGCGGTGGCGGTGATCATGCTCATGATCTCGCTCGCGATCGCGCTCACCTATCAGCGCTTCGTCCTGCGCCGCGACGTCCAGGGCGCCATGACCACGATGGGACGGTGAGAGATGGCCACCGCTGACACCACGATCGCCCATCGGCGCCCCGGCGCCACCGGGCGCCGCGTGCGCCGCATCGGCGCCCGGACCCTGCTCTACGTCGTCGCGTGGATCGCCGCCATCGCGACGCTCGTGCCGATCCTCTACGCGGTCCTCGGCGGCTTCCGCGACACGGGGCAGCTGTCCAGCAACCCCGTCGCGCTGCCGCATCCCTGGGTGTTCTCCAACTACTCGAGCATCCTGAGGTCGGGCACGTTCTGGCACGAGGTGTGGAACAGCGTGCTCATCGCGCTCATCTCGACGGCGCTCACCGTGCCCATCGCGGCGATGGCGGCCTTCGTCTTCGCGCGCTTCGCGTTCCGGGGGCGCGAGGTCTTCTACACGATCTTCACCCTCGGGCTGCTCTTCCCGGTGGCGATCGCGATCCTTCCGATCTTCATCATGGTCCGCAACCTGGGGCTGCTCGACAGCCCCTTGGGGGTCGCGCTGCCCCAGGCGGCCTTCGGCCTGCCGGTGACGATCATCATCCTGCGGCCGTTCTTCCACAGCATCCCGTCCGACCTGCAGGACGCAGCGGCGATCGACGGCTGCGGTCCCTTCCGCTTCTTCGTGCGCATCCTGCTCCCGCTCTCGCGCCCGGTGCTCGCGACGGTGTCGGTGCTCGCGATCGTCGGCAGCTGGAACGCCTTCCTGCTGCCGCTGGTCGTGCTCACCGACTCCGGCGGCTGGACGCTGCCCCTGGGCGTCACCAACTTCTCCCAGCAGTACACGACCGACACGGCCAAGGTCCTGGCCTTCACGACGCTGTCGATGGTGCCCGCGCTGATCTTCTACGCGTTCGCCGAGCGCCAGCTCATCAAGGGCCTGACCACCGGGGCGGTCAAGGGGTGAGCGTCGCCGAGCAGCCCTATCTCGATCCGGCGCTGGCGGTGGGCGATCGCGTCGCCGACCTCCTGGGTCGCATGACGCTCGAGGAGAAGCTCGCCCAGCTCGGCTCGATCTGGGTCTTCGAGGTGCTCGACGGCGAGCGCGTCGAGCCCGGCAAGGCGCAGGAGCGCCTGGGGGCCGGCATCGGGCAGATCACGCGCGTGGCCGGCGCCACGAGCTTCGCGATGCCCGTCGTCGCCGGGCTGGCCAACGAGATTCAGCGCTTCCTCGTGGAGCGCACGCGCCTGGGCATCCCGGCCATCGTCCACGAGGAGTGCCTGCACGGGCTCGTCGCGCGCGATGCGGTGTGCTTCCCGCAGTCGATCGGCCTGGCCGCCGCGTGGGACCCCGAGCTGCTCGAGGCCCTGGCCTCGAGCTTCGCGCGCCAGCTGCGCGCCATGGGCGCCCATCAGGGGCTCGCGCCGATCTTCGACGTCGCACGCGATCCGCGCTGGGGGCGCATCGAAGAGACCTACGGCGAGGACCCCTATCTCATCGCCGCCCTCGGCGTGGCCTACGTCCGCGGCCTGCAGGAGGGCGACGGCGGACCGGTGCTGGCCACCGGCAAGCACATGGTGGGCCACGGCCTGCCGGAGGGCGGCATGAACCGCGCGCCGGCGCACATCGGTCCCCGCGAGCTGCGCGACGTGTATCTGTGGCCGTTCGAGGCCGCCGTGCGCGAGGCGGGGATGCGCTCGATGATGCACGCCTACGAGGACGTGGACGGCGTGCCGTGCGTGGCCTCGCGCGAGCTCTTCACCACCACGCTGCGCGACGAGTGGGGCTTCGACGGCATCGTCGTGTCCGACTACGCCGGGATCGACGAGCTGGTGGAGTCGCACGCGACCGTCGGCGACATGGCGGCCGCCGCCGCGCTCGCCCTCGAGGCGGGCATCGACGTGGAGCTGCCCTCCACGGCGGCCTATGGGGCCCCGCTGGCGCAGGCGCTCGCCGCCGGCGACGTCGACCCGGCGCTCGTCGACCGCGCCGTCGCCCGGATCCTGGCGGTCAAGTTCGAGCTCGGCCTGTTCGAGGCGCCCTACGTCGACGCGGCCGCCGCACGCCCGCCCCTGGAGGCCGACCGCGCCCTGGCACGCGACGCCGCGCGGGCCTCGATCGTCCTGCTCGAGAACGACGGGACCCTGCCGCTGCGCGACAGCCTCGCCACGATCGCCGTCATCGGCCCCAACGCCGACAGCGCCCGCAACCTGCTGGGCGACTACGCCCACATCGCGCACATCGAGACGCTGCTCGAGATGCGCGAGAACCCGATCGGGTTCCCGGTGCCCGAGGACCTCGACCTGTCCGACGAGCTCGACGGCCGCTCGACGATCCTCGACGTCATCCGCGAGCGCTGCGCGGGCGGCGCCGAGGTCCGCTTCGCGGCGGGCGGCGCCATCCTCGACGCGAGCGACGCCGAGATCGCGGAGGCGGCGGACGCCGCGCGCGGAGCGGACGTCGCGATCGTCGTCGTCGGCGAGCGCTCGGGACTGACGCTTCAGTGCACGTGCGGCGAGATGCGCGACCGCATGGAGCTCGGGCTCCCGGGCCGCCAGGAGGAGCTCGTCGCGGCGGTGGCCGCCACCGGCACCCCGGTCGTCCTCGTGCTCGTCGCCGGACGGCCGCTGGCCATCCCGCAGGCCGCCGAGTCCGCGGCGGCCGTGCTCAACGCCTGGGTGCCGGGCGACGAGGGGCCCGCGGCGATCGCGGACGTCCTCTTCGGCGACGCCGATCCGGGTGGCAAGCTGCCGGTCACGGTGCCGCGGCACGTCGGCCAGGTCCCCATCTACTACGCGCACAAACCGTCGGGCGGGCGCTCGCACTGGCACGGCGACTACGTGGACGGCTCGCACCTGCCGCTGTGGCCCTTCGGCCACGGGCTCTCCTACACGCGCTTCGCCCTCCATGGCCCGGACCTCGACCGCACGACGCTCGCGCTCGGCGACGAGGTGGCGATCGCCGTCGAGGTCGAGAACATCGGCGAGCGCGCGGGCGACGAGGTCGTCCAGCTCTACGTGCGCGACGAGGAGGCCAGCGTCACGCGGCCCGTCAAGGAGCTGCGCGGGTTCCGGCGCGTGCAGCTGGCGGCGGGCGAGCGCAGGCGCGTGACCTTCCGCCTGGCCGCCGAGCAGCTGGCCTTCACCGGGCTCGACGGTCAGCTCGTGCTCGAGCCCGGGCGCGTGCGGGTGATGGTCGGCACCTCGTCGGCCGACCTGCCCTGTCAGGCCGACGTCGAGCTCACGGGCGAGGCCGCCGTGCTCGCCCGGCGCTCGCGCTACCTGACCGAGGTCGCCGTCGACTGATCGTGGCGCGGCGCAACCGGGTCACGCCGCTGAGCGAGCTGGTCGCCGACCCGGCGCGCGGCCTGGTCTACGGCAACCGCGGCTGCCTGCACGACGACGACGGGCAGATTCGCCGTCGCTACGCGGGCCGGCGCTGGATCGCCTGCCGGCTGCGCTTTCGCGGCTGGCACCGCACGCCACTGCTGCAGCCCGGGCGCTTCACGGAGCTCTTCTTCCTCGACGAGGCCACGGCCATGGCCGCCGGGCACCGCGCCTGCGCGCTGTGCCGGCGCGAGGACTACGACCGCCTCGTCTCCGTGTGGCGCGAGCTGCACCCCGGGCAGGCCGGTGCCGACGCCATGGACGCCCAGCTGCACGGCGAGCGCGTCGCCGAGGGCACGCGCGCACAGCGCCACCACGAGGCCGCGCTGGACGACCTGCCCGACGCGGCCTTCGTCCTGCGCGGCGGTGCGCCGTGGCTGGTGCGCGGAGCGCAGCTGCTGGCGTGGACGCCGGCGGGCTACACGGAGCGCATGGCGCGGCCGGCGGGCGAGCGCGCGGTGCTCATCACGCCGCCGTCGCTGGTGGCGGTGCTGCGCGCGGGCTGGGAGGGCGCGGTGCCGCTGATGCATCCCTCGGCCGCCGGCTGAGGCGTTCGGTGCTACGAGGACGCGCTGACGACCGCGACGAGGCGCTCGCAGGCCGCCTGCGCCTCGTCGTCGCTGGGCGCCTCGACCATTACGCGCACCAGCTGCTCGGTGCCGCTGGGACGCACGAGCACGCGGCCGCGGCCCTCGAGGGCCTGGGCCTCGCGCTCGCTGGCCTCGGCCAGCTCGTGGCTGGCCATCGCCGCGTCGCGATCGTCGACGCGCACGTTGACGAGCCGCTGGGGCAGCTTCTGCATGGCGTGGCGATCGGCCAGGTCCGAGCCCTCCAGCGCCTCGAGGGTGAGCAGCGCCGCGGCGGTCCCGTCGCCGGTGGCGTTGAAGCCCATGTCGATGATGTGGCCGGACTGCTCGCCGCCCAGCGTCCAGCCGCGCTCGCGCAGCGTCTCGAGGACGTAGCGGTCCCCGACCTGCGTCGTGGCCACCGCGACGCCCGCATCGCGCATGGCGACATGGAAGCCGTAGTTGGTCATGACCGTCACCGCGACGCCGTCGCCGGGCAGCTTCCCCGCTCCGCGCAGATGCAGGGCGGCCAGGGCGATGAGCTCGTCGCCGTCGACCACGGTCCCGGTGCGGTCGACGGCCAGCACGCGGTCGCCGTCGCCGTCCAGCGCGAAGCCGATGTCGTGGCCGCCGTCGACGACGGCCTGCGCCAGCGCGTCGACATGGGTCGAGCCGCAGCCCTCGTTGATGTTGCGCCCGTCGGGGGCGTCGTTGAGGGCGGTCACGGTGGCGCCCAGGCGGCGGAAGATCTCGGGGGCGACGCGGTAGGTGGCGCCGTGCGCGCAGTCCAGAGCGACGTCGACGCCGGTCAGGTCGAGATCGGCGAAGCGCTCGTGCAGCGCGCGCAGGTAGTCCTCCTGGGTGCCGTGCAGGGCGCGGATGCGCCCGATCGACGCGCTGGCGGCCACGGGCTCCTCCAGGCGCGCCTCGATCCTGGCCTCGATCTCGTCGGAGAGCTTGAAGCCGTCGGCGGCGAAGAACTTGATGCCGTTGTCGCGGTAGGGGTTGTGCGAGGCCGAGATCACGGCCGCGAGGTCGAAGCCGTAGCGGTGCAGCAGGAGCGGTGCCCCGGGCGTGGGCAGCACGCCCCCGAGCAGGACGTCGCCGCCCGCCGCGGAGATCCCGGCGGCCAGGGCGGCTTCCAGCATCTCGCCGGACTCGCGCGTGTCGCGGATGACGAGCACGCGCGGCGCTTGGGCCTCGGACAGCAGGGTGGCGGCGCGCCCCAGGGCGAGGGCCAGCTCGGCGGTCAGCAACTCGCCCGCGACGCCGCGGACGCCGTCGGTCCCGAAGAGCTGGCGGGCCAAGGCGCGGGGTCTAGCGCTTGCTGAACTGCGGACGCTTGCGCGCCTTCTTGAGGCCGGCCTTCTTGCGCTCCTTGACGCGCGGGTCGCGCGTGAGGAAGCCGCGGCGCTTGAGCTCGCCGCGCAGGTTGGGGTCGGCCTCCAGAAGGGCGCGGCTGATGCCGTGGCGCAGGGCGCCCGCCTGCGAGGACACGCCGCCGCCGTGCATGCGGGCGATGACGTCCATGCGCGTCTCGTAGCCCACCGCCTCGAGCGGCTGGCGGATGTTGCGCTGCAGCGGCGTGCGCGGGAAGAACTCGTCGAGGGTCCGGCCGTTGATGGTGTACGCACCGGTGCCGGGCTTGAGGATGACGCGCGCGACGGCCGTCTTGCGCTTGCCGGTCGCGCTGTAGCGCGCGCCGGCGGCGAGGTCGATGGTGACCGCCGCGATGGGCTGGTCGTCGGCGACGTCCTCGGCGTCGTCGCCCGTGGGCTCGCCGTCTTCGTCCTCGTCGTACGGGCTGTCGCCGCGCTCGGAGCCCTCCATGACGAGGTCGACCTCGAGGTCGGCGCCCGGGATCTCCGGCTTCTGGCGCGGGGCGGGCTGCTCCTCGTCGTCCTCGTCGTCCGCGTCGGCGGTCGGCCCGGAGGGGGCGGCGGGCGCGTCGGCGGCGGGCGCCTCGGCCACCGGCTCGGCGGCGGCGGGCGCGTCAGCGGCGGGCGCCTCGGAGGGGGCGGTGGGCGCGTCGGCGGCGGGCGCCTCGGCCACCGGCTCGGCGGCGGGCTCCGCGGGCTCCGGCGCTGCGGGGGCCTCGGCGGGCTGCTCGGCGACGGGCTCGGCCGGCGCGGGCTCCTCGGCGACGGGCTCCTGCGCGGCGGGCTGCTCCTCGCCGGCGGGCTGCTCCTCGCCGGCGGGCTGCTCGGCCGCGGCGGGCTCCTGCTCCTCCCCCGCGGCGGGCTCCTGCGGGGTCTCCTCGTCGGCGGGCGTGCGGTCGTCGGCCATCAGGACTCGATCTCCATCGGGGTGGGCTTCTGCGCCACGTGCGGGTGCTCGGGGCCCGCGTAGACCTTCAGCTTGGTGAGCTGCTTGCGCGCGAGGCGATTGCGGGGCAGCATGCCCTTGACCGCGTGGCGGATGACCTCTTCGGGCCGGCGCGCCAGCATCTCCTCGAGCGTGCGCTCCTTGATCCCGCCCGGATAGCCGGAGTGGCGGTAGTACTTCTTGTCCGCGCGCTTGTTGCCGGTGACCGAGATCTTCTCGGCGTTGACCACGACGACGAAGTCGCCGGTGTCGCAGTGCGGCGTGTACTCGGGCTTGCGCTTGCCGCGCAGGGCGTCGGCGATCTGGGTCGAGAGCCGGCCGAGCGTTTGCCCGTTGGCGTCGACGACGAGCCAGTTGCGCTCGCGGGTGGCGGGGGTGGCGACGTAGGTCTTCATGACGGCGTGAGAAAGCCGCACGGCGGTACATCCGCGCGGCGCGAGGGCGCATGATAGGGCAATCGCGACGGGTTCCGCCGTCCGCTGCCAAGTTCGCTTCCTGACATCCGCCGGCGGGTATAGGATCCCGCGCCAACTTCAGCAGATACGCCGAGTCTGCTGCGATCGCCCACCCGATCGTCGCGGAGCGGGGGACCCACTGGGACGCGTGCGTGCGTCTCTGGGGCGAATCCGGGACGGATGCCCGGTAGCGCGGATCGGCCGCGCGAGCCCGTCAGCTCACCCCGTAGGCGGCCAACCGATCGTGGACCAGCCTGCGTGCTCCCCCCTACGCCCGGCCGCTGCCCTGCGGCTGGTCGCCCTCGCCGCGTTCGCGCTCGCGGCCCTGATCCCGACCGCGGCGCTCGCGCAGACGCCGGCCGGCAGCGGCGGGGCCGCGCCCACCCAGGCGCCGGCGCCCGCCGTCGCCGTCTCGGCCGCCGCCCCGCGTCCCGTCGTCGACGCCGTCACGTGCCGCACCGGATGCCTGGGCATCTCGCGGGCGACGCCCGGCAGCGTCGTGCGCGTCAGCGGCGAAGGGATGGCGAGCGTGGCGAGCGTCGTCCTGCTGGGGCGCCGCGGCTACCGCGACGACGTCACGGTCACCGCCGCGCCCGTGACGCCCACCGCCGTGGAGATCACCCTGCCGGCCAACGCCCGCGGCGGTCCCGTCCGCGCCATCACGGCCGCCGGGCGGCGATCGCTGCAGTCCAGGATGCGGCTCGTCGTCCGCCCCACCGGGTCGCGGGATCCCGGCGGCCCGGTGGTCGAGGCCAAGGTGCAGACGCGCAAGCTGCTCTTCGACGACGGCCGCAAGGCGACCGTGTCGTTCTATGTGCGCGGCGCCGCGCCGGTCGACGTCGCCGTCGACGTGGTGCGCGCGAGCGACCGCACCGCCGTCGCCCACTTCGCCGTGCCGGGCGTCCCTCCCGGCACCGTGCAGAGCGTCGATTGGGACGGCACGATCGCCGGCGTGGCACAGCCCGACGGGCGCTACGTCTTCCAGGTCGCCGCCGCGATCGCGGGCGGCGCCGGCGTCCGCGCGGCGCAGGTGAGCGCCCCCGCCCCGCGCCGCGAGAGCTTCTGGCTCGTCCACGACGTGTTCCCCATCGCCGGGCCGCACACCTACGGGCAGGGCTTCGGCGTGCAGCGCGCCGGCCACACGCACCAGGGCCAGGACGTCATGGCCGACTGCGGCCTCCCCCTGCTGGCGACGCAGTCCGGGAAGGTGAAGTTCGCGGGCAGCCAGGCCCTCGCGGGCAACTACGTCGTCCTGAGCGCCGCCGATGGCTCAGCCGATTACGTCTACATGCACCTGCGCGACCCCGCGCTGGTCAAGAAGGGCGACCCGGTCGTCACCGGTCAGCAGATCGGCTTCGTCGGGCGCACCGGCGACGCCACCGCCTGCCACCTGCACTTCGAGATCTGGCCGGCGCCGGGGTGGTACACGGGCGGCAGCCCGGTCGACCCGCTGGCGAGCCTGAAGTCCTGGGACGTGGCCGCGTAGGCGGGACGCCGGCGCGGCCTGATCAGGCGGGGCGCGCCAGCCGCGCCGACTGCAGCGCGCGCTCCATCCGCTCCAGGCGCTCGATGCGGCGCTCCAGCGGCGGATGGGTCGCCCCCAGGCGCCCGGCCCAGCCCGAGCCCTCGTCATCGACCGCCAGCAGGTGGAAGACGTCGCGGTAGGCAGCGACGCGCAGATCCTCCTGCGGGATCAGCCGCAGCTGGCCCGAGATGCGCCGCAGGGCGGAGGCCAGCGCGGCGGGGCGGCCGGTCAGCGCGGCGGAGCCGGCGTCGGCGGCCAGCTCGCGATCGCGCGACAGGACCTGGGTGCCGAACAGCGACAGGCGCCCGACGCCCGTGGCCACGATGCCGCCCAGGCCCACGAACCAGAAGCCGCCGCCGCGCATCATGCGCTTGCCGCCCGCCAGCAGCACCGCGCCGGGGCCGCCGACCGCGGTCATGACCGCCGCGTCGCGGTTGACGAGGTGCGCGAGCTCGTGCCCGACGACGGCCTCGAGCTCGGTGGGCGTGAGCAGGTCGAGCAGCCCGCGCGTCACGTGCAGGCGGGCGCGCTGGCGCGAGAGCCCGACGAGCCACGAGTTGGGCTGGGCCTCGGGCTCGACGACGATCTCGGGCTTCGGCACGTCGGCCAGGACGCAGAGGCGGTCGACGATCGCGTGCAGCTCGGGCTCCTGCGCCGGCGAGGCCGGCCGGACCGGCGGCCGCTGGCGGCGCTCCGTGATCGTCCCGCCGATGCCGATCGCGGCAGCGATGGCGAAGGCCGCGACGATCTTCAACGGAGCCAGGGCGACGATCGCGGCGGCGCAACCGAGCACGATCAGCGGCGTGCTCACGGCGGCGAGGACCATCCGGGCCTGCAGGCCGCGGTCGGGCCGGATGAGATCGGGCCGGCGACGTCGCCACATCGTCTGCCGAGGGTACTCCCACGCCGCCCCGCGCGCGAGCACGTGCAACTGATAGGTTGCGCATCATGCGCCTGCTCGTCCTCGGCGGCACCGTCTTCCTCGGTCGCCATGTGACCGCCGAGGCCCTGCGCCGCGGCCACGAGGTCACCGTCTTTCACCGCGGCCGCCACGGCGCCGACCTCTTCGCGGAGGCCGAGCACGTCCTCGGCGACCGCGCCGGCGACCTCGCGCCCCTGCGCCGCCGCACCTGGGACGCCGCCATCGACACCAGCGGCTACCAGCCCGCCGACGTCGCGCGCTCGAGCGCGCTGGACCTCGGGCATCTCGTGTTCGTCTCGACGTGCAACGTCTACCCCGCCTGGCCCACCGAGCCGGTCGACGAGGACAGCCCCGTATGGACGGAGGGCGACGACTACGGGCCGCTGAAGGCTGAGTGCGAGCGGGTGGCCGAGGCCGCCATGCCCGGGCGGGTGGCCAGCGTGCGCGCCGGGCTCATCTGCGGGCCACACGACAACATCTTCCGCCTGCCGTGGTGGGTGCAGCGGATCGCGGCCGGCGGCGAGGTGGTGGCCCCGGGTGACCCGGTCCGTCCCGTCCAGCTCGTGGACGCCCGCGACCTCGCCGCCTGGATGCTCGACCTCGCCGAGCAGCGCGTCGCGGGCGCCTTCAACGGCACCGCTCCACCCGGGCGCACGACCATGCGCGAGGTGCTCGAGGCGGCGGTGCGGGCCACCGGCGCCGGCGCCCGCCTGCGATGGGTGCCCGACGACGTGCTCGTGGCCCACGACGTGCAGGCCTGGGACGAGCTGCCGCTGTGGATCCCGCCCGCGACCGGTGCGGGGACCTGGGCGGTGGGCACGGCGCGCGCCCAAGGGGCCGGGCTGCGCTGCCGGCCGGTGGCCGAGACCGTGGCCGACACGTGGGCCTGGCTGCGCGACGGCGGGGCCGAGGAGATCGGAGACTGGCGCGCGGAGATGCGCCCACGCGGCCTCGCGGCGCAGCGAGAGCGGGAGCTGCTCGGCGCCGTGTGAGAGGCTCGCGCCATGGCGCGCGACCTGAAGCTGGGCCTCAACACCGGGTACTGGCCCTCCCGCCCACCCGGACCGCCCCCCGGGATCGAGGCCACGATCGCCGAGGCCGAGCGGCTGGGCTTCGACTCGATGTGGACGGCCGAGGCCTACGGGTCCGACGTGCTGACGCCGCTGGCGTGGTGGGGCGCCAGGACCGAGCGGATGCGGCTGGGCACCGCCATCGTGCAGATGTCGGCCCGCACGCCGACGGCGACCGCGATGGCGGCGATGACCATGGACCACCTCTCCGGCGGGCGCTTCATCCTCGGCCTGGGCGTCTCGGGCCCCCAGGTGGTCGAGGGCTGGTACGGACAGCCGTTCGCCAAGCCGCTCGCGCGCACCCGCGAGTACATCGCCATCGTGCGCGACGTCATCGCGCGCCAGGGGCCGGTCACCGCCCCGGGCCCGCACTACCCGCTCCCCTGGGTGGGTCGGGATGGCATCCCCGGCCTCGGCAAGCCGCTGAAGTCGATGCTCCATCCCCTGCGCGAGACCATCCCCATCTTCCTCGGCGCCGAGGGGCCCAAGAACGTGGCGCTGTGCGCCGAGCTGTGCGACGGCTGGCTGGCGCTCTTCTTCTCGCCGCGCAACGAGGGCTTCTACCGCGACGCGCTGGCCGAGGGCTTCGGACGCGCCGGCGCCCGGCGGTCGTTCGACGACTTCGAGGTGTGCGCCACCGTGCCGATCATCGTCCACGACGACGTGGAGGCGGCCGCCGACATGCTGCGCCCCATGTACGCGCTCTACTTCGGGGGCATGGGCGCGCGGGGCGCGAACTTCCACCACGACGTCGCCGTGCGCCTGGGCTACGAGGCCGAGGCCAAGCGCTGTCAGGACCTCTACCTGGAGGGACGCAAGGACGAGGCGGGCGCCGCGCTGCCCACCCGGCTCGTCGAGGAGCTGGCGCTCATCGGCCCGCGCGAGAAGATCCGCGACGACCTCGAGGCCTGGCGGGAGTCGATCGTCACCACGCTGCTCGTCGCGGGATCGCCCGAGATGCTGCGCGACGCCGCCGAGCTCGTGCTCGGCTAGCGGACCGGCGGCTCGGAGCTGGCGTCCGAGGGCCCGAGCTGCACGGAGAAGGACGCGCCCGTCGGGAGCGTGCCCTGCAGGTAGAAGCGGCCACCTCGCATGACGAGCTTCTCGTACTTCGGCTGCGCCCGGCTCTCGGGAGTGACGTCGAGGGCGCCGTCCGGCTCGAACTCGGGGTCCATGGACCCGAGAGTAGCCGTTATGGGCGCTGCAGCGGCGGGATGACGCAGATGAAGCCCAGCGGCTCGTCGCCGATGGCCTCGAAGCAGTGCAGCTCGTCGCCCGCCACGTAGACGACGTCGCCGGGGCCGACCTCGTGGACCTCGTCACCCAGCGTCACCCGCGCGCGGCCGTTCTGGATGACGACCCCGTGGTCGTGGGGATGCTGCTCGCGGCGCGTCTGCTTGCCCGGCTCCACGTGGAAGTAGCGCACGTGGTAGTTGGGCACCTCGTCGAGCGCGCCGATCAGGTCGTGGCGCTCGACCCCCTCCAGCGAGGGGTCGGCGTAGGCCTCAGGCGCGACGTCGTCCCACGCGCGCTGCGACTGGCGATGGCGAACGAAGCCCATACCGTCAGGTTATTCCCACTCGATGGTGCCGGGAGGCTTGGACGTGATGTCCAGCACCACCCGGTTGACCTCGCGCAGCTCGCCGATCATCCGCGCGGCGATCTGCTCGAGCAGGTCATAGGGCAGGCGCGCCCAGTCGGCCGTCATCGCGTCGTCGCTGGTGACCGCGCGGATGACGACGACGTAGCCATAGGTGCGCTCGTCCCCCTGGACGCCGACGGTGCGGACGTCGGGCAGCACGCAGAAGCTCTGCCACAGGTCGCGGTAGAGGCCGGCGTTGCGGATCTCGTCCTGCAGGATGAAGTCCGCGTCGCGCAGGACGTCGAGACGCTCCTTCGTCGCCTCGCCGCCCACGATGCGGATGGCCAGGCCCGGCCCGGGAAAGGGCTGGCGCCACACGAGGCGCTCGGGCAGGCCGAGCTCGGCGCCGACCGCGCGCACCTCGTCCTTGAACAACGCACGCAGCGGCTCGACGAGCTCGAACTGCAGGTCGTCGGGCAGGCCGCCGACGTTGTGGTGGGACTTGATCGTGGCGGCGCCGGTGCCGCCGCCGGACTCGATGACGTCGGAGTACAGGGTCCCCTGGACCAGGAAGCGCGCGTCGCCGATCTTCACCGCCTCCTCCTCGAAGACGCGGATGAACTCGGCGCCGATGATCTTGCGCTTGCGCTCGGGCTCGGAGACGCCACGCAGCTTGTCGAGGAAGCGCGTCTCGGCCTCGACGGCGACGAGCGGGACCTTGAAGGTGTCGCGGAAGGCGGAGATGACCTGCTCGCCCTCGTTCTTGCGCATCAGCCCGTGGTCGACGAAGACGCAGGTCAGCTGATCGCCGATCGCGCGATGCACGAGCAGCGCCGCCACCGACGAGTCCACGCCGCCGCTCAGCCCGCAGATGACCTTGGCGTCGCCGACCTGATCGCGGATGCGGGCGATCTGGTCCTCGACGATCGAGGCCGCCGACCAGGCCATGTCGCAGCCGCAGACGTCGCTCAGGAAGCGGTTGAGGACGTCCTGTCCGTACGGCGTGTGCACGACCTCGGGGTGGAACTGGATGCCGTAGACGCCCTGCTCCTCGGACTCGAAGGCCGCCACCGGCGACTCGCTGGAGGAGGCGAGCGCCGTGAAGCCGGGCGGCGGGGCGAAGACCGTGTCGCGGTGCGACATCCAGCAGCTCTGCTCGGTCGGCAGCCCGGCCAGCAGCCGGCCGGTCTCGTGGACGGTGAGCTTGGAGCGGCCGAACTCCCCGACCTCGGCGCCCTCGACGCGCCCGCCGAGCTTGACGGCGAGCAGCTGCATGCCGTAGCAGATGCCCAGGACCGGGATCCCGAGCTCGAGTAGCTGCGGATCGAGCCGCGGAGCGCCGTCGGCGTAGACCGAGGCCGGCCCGCCCGAGAGGATGAGCCCCTTCGGCTTGCGGCGCGCGACCTCCTCGGCGCCGACGTGGTGGGGGAGCAGCTCGCTGAACACCCCGCACTCGCGCACGCGGCGCGCGATGAGCTGCGAGTACTGCCCGCCGTAGTCGAGGACGACGACCTCGTCGACCGCGCGCGGGATCTCGATCGGCGCGCTCTCGTCGACGAGCTCGGTCGCCGCCGTGGCCGCGGTGACGACGGCGTGCTCTTCGCTCACCGCTTGGCCTCGCTGCCCCGGATCGTCACTCAGCCCCCGTCAGCGCGGGAGCCTTGTCCTCCACTGCGGGCGCGCCGTTGCCGTTCGGCTTGTCGGGATGCGCGGACGCCGCGGCGCCGCGCGAGCCCATGCCCACGCCCTGCGAGGTCTGCAGCGCCTTGCCCTCGGTCTGCAGCGACGGGGCGATCATCAGCTCCGCGCGGTTGAACTCCGCGAGGTCCTTGTAGCCGCACGTCGCCATCGAGGTGCGCAGCGCGCCCATCAGGTTGAAGCTGCCGTCGTTCTCGTGCGCGGGGCCGACGAGGATCTCCTGCAGGGTGCCGTTCTGGACCGTCTGCACCCGCGCCCCGCGCGGGAGCGTCGGGTGGAAGGTGGCCATGCCCCAGTGAAAGCCGCGCCCGGGCGCCTCGTAGGCGCGCGCCAGCGGCGAGCCGATCATCACGGCATCGGCACCGCACGCGATGGCCTTGGAGACGTCGCCGCCGGTCCGCATGCCGCCGTCGGCGATGACCTGGACGTACTCGCCGGTCTCGAGCATGTGCGTCGAGCGCGCGCCCGCGACGTCGGCGATGGCGGTGGCCTGCGGGACGCCCAGGCCCAGCACGCCGCGCGTGGTGCACGCCGCGCCCGGGCCCACGCCGACGAGCACGCCGGCGGCGCCGGTCCGCATGAGGTGAAGACCCGTGTGGTAGGAGGCGCAGCCGCCGACGACGACCGGAACGCCGACCTCGCGGATGAACTCCTTGAGGTTCAGCGGCTCGGTGGTCTGCGAGACGTGCTCGGCCGACACGACCGTGCCTTGGATGACCAGGATGTCCAGCCCGGCCTCGAGCGCGAGCTCGTAGTAGCGCGCGACGCGCTGGGGCGTGAGCGAGGCGGCGGCGACGACGCCCGGCTCGGCCTTGATCTCCTCGATGCGCCGCGAGATGAGCTCGGGCTTGATCGGCTCCTGGTAGATCGCCTGCATCGCCCGCGTGGCGGCGTCCTTGGGGAGCTGCGCGATGCGCTCGAGCTGCGCGTCGGCGTCCTCGAAGCGCGTCCAGATGCCCTCGAGGTTGAGGACGGCCAGGCCGCCCAACTTGCCCACGATCTTGGCCGTCTCGGGCGAGACCACGCCGTCCATGGCGGAGGCCAGCAGCGGCAGCTCGAAGCGGTAGTCGCCGAGCTTCCAGGAGATGTCGACGTCGTCGGGGTCGCGCGTGCGTCGCGAGGGCACGATCGCCACATCGTCGAATCCGTATGCGCGGCGGGCCTTCTTCCCGCGGCCGATCTCAATCTCCATCAACGCATCCTAGGGTCGCGGGCGGACGAGAAAGACCCCGCGCAGGCGGGGTCCATGGAGGGTCTCCGTCGGGCCTGTGGCGGCGGCAGACCACGCTCGGGCCACCTTAGCACCGCGCCCGCGGTCAGCCGGAGGCCCGCAGGCGCCGCCGAGTGGGCGCGCGGTGCGGGGGTTGGGACGGGGGGTCTGACGCCTGCGGCGCGCGCCACGGATGCGCCTGGGGACTGCCGCGCTCGAGTGTGAAAGGCGTGTCTTCGTGGCGCAGCTCGATCGGCTCGCCCTCGAGCAGCTCGTAGCGGGCCTCGCCGGGCACGATCGCGACCCGCAGCCGGCGACCGCGCAGCATCAGCCCGAAGGCCAGGCCCTCGAGGTGCGGCGGCAGGCGCGGGTCGAACGAGAACTGGCCCTGGTGGTCGCGAAAGCCGCCGAACCCGGCCACGGCGGCCAGCCACGACCCCGCGAGCGAGGCCATGTGCAGGCCGTCGCGCGTGTTGTGCTCGAGGTCGTCGAGGTCCATCAGCGCGGCCTCGCCGAAGTAGTCGAAGGCGAGCTCGAGGTGGCCGACCTCGGCGGCCATGATGGCCTGCACGCAGGCCGACAGCGACGAGTCGCGCACGGTCAGCGGCTCGTAGTACGCGAAGGCGCGCGCCTTCTCGCGCGCGGTGAAGCGATCGCCGGCCGCGATCATCGCGAGCACGAGGTCGGCCTGCTTGACCACCTGCCTGCGATAGAGGTCGAAGTAGGGGAAGTGCAGCAGCAGCGGGTACTGGTCGGGCGCCGTCGCCTCGAAGTCCCAGCGCTGGTGGCGCGTGTAGCCCGCCGACTGCTGATGGACCTCGTACTCGTCGTCGTAGGGGACGGCCATCGCGGCGGCCGCGTCGCGCCAGGCGGCGATCTCCTCGTCGCCGACCCCAAGCGCCGCGGCCTGCGCGCGATGGCGCTTGCACGACTCCGCCGCACCGGCCAGGTTCCGCGCGGCCATGAGGTTCGTGTAGACGTTGTCGTCGCTGACGGCCGAGTACTCGTCGGGCCCGGTGACCCCGTCGATGTGAAACGCGCCGCGCGCGTCGTGGTGGCCCAGCGAGCGCCACAGCCGCGCGGTCGCCACCAGCAGCTCGAGCCCCGGCCCGCGCGCGAACTCGTCGTCGTCGCACGCGCTGAGGTAGCGCAGCACGGCGTCGGCGATGTCGGCGTTGACGTGGAAGGCCGCCGTGCCCGCGGGCCAGTAGGCCGAGCACTCGTGGCCGCGGATCGTCCGCCACGGGAACGCGGCGCCCGCGAGCCCGAGCTGGCGCGCGCGCTCGGTCGCGAGGTCGAGCGTCGAGTGGCGCCACAGCAGCGCGTCGCGGACGGCTTCGGGGGCGGTGTAGGTGAGGACCGGCAGCACGAAGCTCTCGGTGTCCCAGAAGACGTGCCCGTCGTAGCCGTCGCCCGTCAGCCCCTTGGCGGCGATCGCGCGCTTCTCCGCGCGGGCGGCGGACTGCAGCGTGTGGAAGAGCGCGAAGCGCACGGCCTGCTGGAGCTCGTCGTCGCCGTCGATCTCGACATCCGCGCGCTCCCAGTAGTCGTCCAGGTACCGGCGCTGGTCCTCGAGCAGGCCGTCGAACCCCGTGCGCCGCGCGGAGGCCAGCGCGGCGTCGACCTGATCGCGGATGGAGACCATCGAGCGCTGACTGGACCACCCGTAGGCCAGGTACTTGGTCAGCGTCAGCGTCTCGCCGTGGCCGACCTCCGCGCTGGCCGTCACCCGCGCGAGGTCGTCGAAGCTCTCGTTCTCGGTCACCGTCCCCTGCGGCCCGTCGACCTCGTGGTCCATTCCCGCCGCCATCCGCAGGGCGCTCTCGCGGGTGCGGTGCACGAGCACGGCGCGCAGCTCGTGGATGCCGTGCGACTCCGAGACGAGCGGCGAGGCCAGGATGGCCGCCGCGCGCGGGTCCTGGCTGCGCGCGGGGACGTCCTCGTTGGCGACGATCTCCGACTGCACGACGATCCGCGTCTCGCCGTCGAGCGGCTTGACCTCGTAGCGGATCGCGGCCACCGAGCGGTGCACGAAGGAGACCAGGCGCACCGAGCGCACCTCGATCTCGCGTCCCGCGGGCGAGCGCCAATGCACCTCGCGGCGCAGGACCCCCGCGCGCAGGTCGAGCGTGCGGCGGTGCGAGACGAGCGTGCCGTAGCGCACGTCGAAGGGCTCGTCGTCGACCAGCAGGCGGATGAGCTTGCCGTTGGTGACGTTCACGATGGTCTGCCCGTCCTCCGGATAGCCGTAGCCGGCCTCTGCGTAGGGCAGCGGGCGCACCTCGTAGAACGCGTTGAGATAGGTGCCGGGCATCCCGTACGGCTCGCCCTCGTCGAGGTTGGCGCGCAGCCCGATGTGGCCGTTGGAGAGCGCGAGGACCGATTCGGCCTGGGCGAGCAGGCGCAGGTCGAGCTCCTCCTCGGTGACCGACCACGGCGCGACCGAGAAGTGCGGCTGGGCGATCACAGCAGCTCAGCGAGGTCGTCGACCACCGCCGAGGCGCCATGGGCCAGCAGCGCGTCGCGCTGACCCGCCCGATCGACGCCGACGACGTGGCCGAAGCCCCCGTCGTGCCCGGCCTGCACGCCGGCGAGCGCGTCCTCGAAGACCGCCGCGCCGGCGGGCGCCACGCCGAGTACGCGCGCCGCCTCGAGGAAGGTGTCGGGCGCCGGCTTGCCGCGCAGGTGGCGCTCCTCGGCGACGACGCCGTCGATGCGGATCTCGAGCAGCTCCTCGATGCCGGCCGCCGCGAGGACGTCATGGCAGTTGTGGCTCGAGGACACGACCGCCCGCCGCAGGCCGGCCTCGCGCGCGGCCCTCAGGTAGCGCACCGAGCCTTCATAGGCCTCGACGCCGTTCTCGCGGATCAGGCGCAGGACGAGCTCGTTCTTGGCGTTGGCCACGCCGTTGACCGTGCCGGCGTCCGAGGGGTCCTCGGCCGAGCCCTCCCGCAGCTCGATCCCGCGCGAGGCCAGGAAGTCGCGCACGCCGTCCAGGCGCGGCTTGCCGTCGACGTACTCGTCGTAGTCGCGCGGGAGGTCGAACGGCCGCTCGTCGCGCATGGCCAGGAAGCGGTCGAAGGTCTCCTTCCAGGCGCGCGCGTGGACCTCGGCCGTCTTGGTCAGCACGCCGTCGAGGTCGAAGAGGCAGGCGGTGATGTCGTCGGGGAGGCCGAGCACCTACGGGACCTCGGCCGGCGTCTCGAGACGCTGGACCTCGATCTCCGCAAGCAGCCGCTCGACCTCGCGCGGCTCGATGAGCCCGGCGCCGAGGCGCTGGGTGGACTCGGCGCCGCAGGCCACGCCGAAGCGCAGGCACTCCGTCGCCGGCGAGCCGGTGTAGCGGGCGGCGACGAAGCCGGCCAGGAAGGCGTCGCCGGCGCCCACGGCCGCCACGGCCTCGCGCGGCTCGATCCACACGCGGTGCAGCGTCGGCGCGCCGTCGATCATCACCGAGGCGACGCATCCGTCGGGCAACGTCATGATCGCCTCGCGGGCGCCCAGAGCCACCATCTCGCGCACGGCGATGATGCGGTCCTCGTCGTCGTTGAACTCGTGGCCCACGAGCTCCTCGGCCTCGATCACGTTGGGCGAGATGACGTCGGGCTCGGCGCGCACGGCCAGCCGCATCGGATCGCCGTCGGCGTCGACCACCGTCTGCACGCCCGACTTGCGCACCTCCTTGACGAGCTGCGCGTAGACGTCGGATTCGACGCCGCGCGGCAGCGAGCCGGCGAAGACGACCACGTCCGCGCCGCGCGACAGGTAGAGCAGCTTGTCGCGGAAGAGCTCGATCTCCTTGCCGCTCACGGCGGGGCCGCGCTCGTTGATCTCGGTCGTCTCGCCGTTGGTGGGGTCGTGGACCGCGGTGTTGGTGCGCGACTCCTCACGGATGCGCACGAAGTCGTTGAGGATCGACTCCTCCGTGAGCTGCTCGACGATGCGCGTGCCGGTCGCGCCGCCGGCAAAGCCCGTGGCGATGACCGGCTGGCCGAGCGACTTCAGCGTGCGCGCGACATTGACCCCCTTGCCGCCCGGCATGGTGGTCTGCTCGACCGTGCGATGACGACGCCCAAGTCGGAAGTTGGGCACCGAGAGGGACTTGTCGATCGCCGCGTTGAGGGTGACGGTGATGATCATGCGATCCCGCTGGAACGCTCCCGCCCCCGCCGGCGCCGGACCGCGCGGCGACGAAGGAGGATCAACTGCAGGCTAGCGAGTGCGACGGCGCTCAGGATCACGACCACCAGCGTCCGCCCGAGGAGGTCGTCGCCGCGCTGCAGCACGGAGGCCTGGGAGATCGCCCTGCGGGTCACGAGCGGCACCCTCGCGATCGTTCGCCCGCGCCAGCGGACCTCGAGCGTCCCCACCCGCGATCCCGCCGGCAACGGCCCATCGAGCTCGCTGGGAACGTCGAGCACCCGGATGGGCAGGCGCTCGCCGCGCCGTGCGGTGCGCACCACGGTGCGGGCCGCCACCAGCTGCGTGCGCTGGGTGCGATGGGCGAGCTTGACGCTGGCGAAGGCCTCGCCCTTGCGCACGGGCGTCACGCGCCGGTAGCGAGCCAGGCCATAGCGGATGAGCGCCAGCGAGTCCTGGTCGCGCGCCGCCTCGCTGGGGTCGTCGAGGACGACGGAGATGACGGTGATGGCGTTCTTGCTGGCCGACGCCACCAGGATGTAGCCGGCTGTCGAGGTGTGGCCGGTCTTCACGCCGTTGACCTCGGGCACCGAGCGCACGAGCAGGTTGCGGTTGAGGATCGTGCGTGGATGCGACCCGGTGCGCAGCGTCGCGCGCGGCAGGTTGGTCACCGCGCGGAAGAACGCATTGCGACGCAGGATGAGCGTCAGCTTGACCAGGTCCTCCGGGGTCGAGTAGTTGCCCGGCGCGTCGAGGCCGATGGCGTTGGCGTAGTGGGTGTGGGTCAGCCCCAGCTGGCGCGCGCGGCGGTTCATCAGCGCGACGAAGGCGCGGTTGGAACCGCCGACGCGCTGCGCGAGCGTGGCCGCGGCGTCGTTGGCGCTCGCAAGCAGCAGCCCGCGCATGAGGTCGGCCACCGTCATGCGCTCCCCGCCCCTCAGGCCGATGACCGACTCGACCGGGAGCGGGTGGTAGGCGGTGGTGGTGAGGACCTTGGAGAGCTTCTCGTGCTCGAGCGTGACCAGCGCGGTCATCAGCTTGGTCGTCGAGGCGATCGGCCGCTCGCGGCGGGCGTCGCGCTGGAAGACGACGTCGCCGGTCGTCGGCTCGACCAGGATCGCGGCGGGCGCGCGGATCGCCGGCGGCGCGGCGGGGGCGACGGCGGGGCGGGCGAGCGCAAGGGCGGCGAGCAGGGCCAGCGCGGCCGGCAGCGCGGCCGCCGCGCGCACCGTCACCGCGAGAGCCTGACCCGCTGGCCGGCGTGGAGCGTGTCCGCCTGGAGCTTGGGGTTCAGCCGCTGGATGGTGGTCATCGAGACGCCGGTCTTGATCGAGATGGCCGACAGGGTGTCGCCGGACTTCACGACGTAGACGCGGCGTCGCTTGCGCGGCTTGGCGCCCTTCTTCGACGTGCTCTTGGTCGTCGTGGTCTGCGTGGTGCTGCCGCTGCTGCTCGACGCGCTGTCGTTCTTGAGCAGGGTGTTGTCCACCACGGCGTACACGGCCACCGCGCAGGTGATCAGCGCCACCGGAGCCAGCCAGCGACCGATCCTTCGACGTCGACGATTGACCATGAGGTGAGCGGAGCATAGGGCGCGGCGCGGGGGGCCCGATCACCCAAGCGACCAGGCCAGCGCGCGGAGTCGCTCGGCCTCGCGGCGCGCGGCCTCGCCCGGCTCGCCGCCATCCTGCTCGTAGGCGCGCACGATCCCCCGCGAAGCGGTGACCAGACCGCCGGCGGGGCCCGCCGCGAAGGCGGGCGCCAGGTCCTCCACGCGACCTCCCTGCGCCCCGATGCCGGGCAGCAGGAACGGCGTGCGCGGCATGAGCTCGCGCGCGCGCGCGAGGTGCTCGGGCGCGGTGGCGCCGACCACGGCTCCGACGTCGTGGAGGCCGCTCGCGGGGCCGGGCTCGCCGAGGCCGTCGACGAGGCGCGCGACGCGCTCCCACACGCGCTCGCCGCCCTCGGTGACCAGGTCCTCGACGTCGACCGCGCCGGGGTTCGAGGTGCGCACGAGGACGAAGACGCCCGCGCCGGGGGCGCGCACCGCGCGCAGGGAGTCGATGCCCATGTAGGGGCTCGCGGTGTAGGCGTCGGCGCCGAGCCCGGGGACCGCGCCGAACGGCGTCGGGGTCTCGCCGGCCAGCGCCTGGGCGTAGGCGGCGGCGGAGACGTCGATGTCGCCGCGCTTGGCGTCGGCCAGCACCAGCAGCCCCTGCTCCTGGGCGTGCTCGACGACGCGCCGGAGCGCGCGCCAGCCGGGAGCGCCCAGGCGCTCGAAGCACGCGAGCTGCGGCTTGACCGCGACGCACGCGGGACCCGCCGCGTCGATGGCCGCCGCGCAGTGCGCCGCGACCGCGACGGCGGCGCGCTCGGCCGGTGACCCGTCCGGGGGCGCCGCCGCCTCGGCCTGGGGCCAGAGACGCGCGGGATCGGGATCGAGCCCCAAGACGATCTGGGACTCGCGCTCCTCGACGAGGGCGTCCAGCCGGTCAGCGAAATGCAGACCGGCCGGCGCCCGGCGGCGTTGCGTGTCGCCGGCCTTCAGCGCTCAGTGGTTGACGGACTTCTTCAGACCCGAGCCGGCCGTGAAGCGCGGCACCTTCGACGCCGCGATCTGGATCGGCTCTCCCGTGCGGGGATGGACACCCTGACGCGCTCCACGCTCGGCAACGTGGAACTTGCCGAACCCGGAGAACGTCACGTCGCTGCCGCGCGCCAGCGTCTCCTGGATGGTGTCGAGCACGGCATCAACCGCCTTGCCGGCTTCGGACTTGCCCAGGTCTGCGCGACTGGCGACCTGATCGACGAACTCTGACTTCGTCACGCTGCTCCCTCCTGGTGAGGTCGTGGTGTTTCGACGCTATCAGCGGCTACGGACAACGTTCGCCCAGATGCCGCATTCCTACGCCGTTTTCCTAGCTGTGTCGGGCTGCGACGCCGCTCATTGCGGTGTTTGCCCGGCGACGGCGTGGGCGCGTAGTGTGCCGCAAACACGGGATGTGCCGCTTTCTAGGCGCGGTCGAGGCCCTCGAGGGCCGTGCGCAGATCGGCCTGGAGCAGGCGCCGGAGCGGGCGCGGGCCGGTGCGCACGACGATCGCATGGTCCGCGGAACGGGCCACCATGACGTCCCCGCCCTCCGGCGCGCCGGCGAGCGCAGGATCGCCGGCCAGCACGGCCCCCTCGGCGTCCAGGACGGCCGCCGCGCGCACGTCGATCGAGAGCGATCCGAGCCATCCGAGCGCCCCGGCGGGCGTGAGCGCGGCGCGCGTCGTCATGGCGAGTTGGAAGGATAGGCCGCGTGAGCATCGGCCGGATCGCCTGGCTCGTGACCGTCTTCGCGTGCCTTGTCACCTGCGTCGTCCTACTGCTGTCGGGCTACCAGGGCTACGCGGCGGTCTTCCTCGTGGTCGGCGCGTCCGCGGCGATCAACCTGCTGTAGGGCCGGCGCGGCTTCAGCGGCCCGCCGCGGGCGGTGGCCGCGCCGCGCGGCCAACGGCATCATCGAGGGAGATGGGGGCCGCGGCGACCGGGCGGGCCCGCCCCGGGTGCAGCGTGCTGCTCGCCAGCATCCTTCGCGCCACCGTGGTCGTTTGTAAGGCCAGGAGCCCTACAAACGACCATCGTCCGGGGTAGCTCACCCCCTCCGGAGGACGACCGCCCACGGCCGCGCCACCCGGGTCCGCTTCCCCTCTGTGCCCGGCCGCGCGGCCCCGCGAGCGCCGAGAGCAAAGCCCGGCGTGATCCGCGTCCGAACGTCCGCCGCTACGGCCGGACCCCCGGCCGCTCGCCCGTGGTGATCTCCTCGCCCGGCCGCACGCGGTCCTCGGGCTCGAGGTGGATGAGGACGTCGGTCTCGCCGAGGCGCTCGCGGATCGCGTCCTGGAGCATGTGGGCCGTCCGGTGGGCCTCCTCCAGCGAGGTGCCCGAGCGGAACTGCACGTGCAGGTCGACGTGGCGCCGCGCGCCGGCCTGACGGGCGCGCAGCTCGTGGAAGCCCACGATGCCGCGCTCGGCGTTGGCGGAGACGACGTCGCGGATCGCGGCGAGCTCGGGATCGGGCAGCGTCTCGTCGACGAGGACCCGCGAGGAGCGCGTGAGGATGCGCACGCCGGTGACGGCCACCACCGCGGCCACGACGAGCGCGACCACGGGGTCGAGCCAATCCCAGCCGGTGGCCGCGACGATCGCCAGCGCCGCGAGGACCCCGCCCGAGCTCAGCATGTCGGTGGTCAGGTGCGCGGCGTCGGCGGCCAGCGCCACCGAGCCGGTCGCCTCGGCGCGCCGGGAGAGCCTGCGCGAGACCAGCAGGTTGACGACGATCGAGATGGCCAGGACCGCGATGCCGACGCCGAGGCGCTGCACGCCCGTGCCCTGGATCAGATGGCGCACGGCCTCGAAGGCGATGACGATGCTGCCCACGAGGATCAGGACGCCCTCGATGGCCGCGGCCATGTCCTCGATCTTCTCGTGGCCGTAGGGGTGCGACTCGTCGGCCGGGAGGTCGGCCGCGCGGACCGAGAAGAGCGCCACGATGGAGGCCACGAGGTCCGTGGCCGAGTGCAGGGCCTCGGTGAGCAGCGCGACCGAGCCGGTGATGGCGCCGGCGATGGCCTTGAGCAGGATCAGGGCCGAGTTCGAGGCGACCGAGAGCGCCGCGGCGCCGGCCTTGGACGGCTCGCTGCTCATCGGCGCGCAGGGACTCCCGCCGCGCGCAGATGGCGCACCAGGGCCCGCGCTGCGCGGCCGCGATGGCTGATGGCGTCCTTCTCCTGCGGCGTCAGCTCGGCCATGGTCCGGCCGTCGTCGCGATCATCGGGGACGAAGATCGGGTCGTAGCCGAAGCCCCCGGTGCCGCGCGGCGCCTCGGCCATGGTCCCGGTGCAGCGGCCCTCGAACACGGAGGCCTCGCCGGTGTGCGGATCGACGAGCGCGATGACGCACACGTAGGCCAGCGCGCTGCCTGGGGGCGCGCACTCGATGAGCAGGGCCAGGTTCTCGGCGTCGGTCGCGTCCGGGCCGGCGAAGCGCGCCGAGCGCACGCCGGGCGCACCGCCCAGCGCCGCGGACTCGATCCCCGAGTCGTCGCCGAAGGCCAGCTCGCCGGTGGCGGCCGCGGCAGCGCGCGCCTTGGGCAGCGCGTTGGCGGCGAACGTCTCGCCCTTCTCGGGCGGCAGCTCGATGTCGTCGGGCAGCGCCACGACGTCGTAGCCGTCGAGCAGCGCGCCCAGCTCGCGCACCTTGTGCGCGTTGCGGGTGGCGAGGACGAGCTTCACGAACCCGGCGCGGCCACCGCGCGCTCCTGCGCGGCCTGCAGCTCGGCGACGCCCTTGCCGGCGAGCGCCAGCAGGGCATCGAGGTTCGCTCGCGAGAGGGGCGTGCGCTCGGCGGTGGCCTGCACCTCGATGAGACCGCCATCGCCCGTCATGACGACGTTGGCGTCGACCTCCGCGGTCGAGTCCTCCTTGTAGTCGAGGTCGAGCAGCGGCACGCCGTCCACGATCCCGGCGGAGACCGCGGCGACCGACCCCGTCAGCGGCGAGCGCTCCAGGACGCCGCGCTCGCGCAGCGCGTCGCAGGCAAGGGACAGCGCCACGTAGGCGCCGGTGATCGAGGCGCAGCGCGTCCCCCCGTCGGCGGTGAGCACGTCGCAGTCGAGGTAGATCGTGTTCTCGCCCAGCGCCGAGAAGTCGATGACGCCGCGCAGCGCGCGGCCGATGAGGCGCTGGATCTCCACCGTGCGCCCGTCGGGGCGGCCCTTGGTGACGTCGCGCTGCTTGCGATCGCCCGTGGACGCCGGGAGCATCCCGTACTCGGCGGTCACCCAGCCGCGGCCGCTGCCCGCCAGCCACTTGGGCACGCCGTCGGTGTGCGAGGCCGTGCAGATCACGCGCGTCTCGCCGGCGCTCATGAGCACCGAACCGGTCGCCGTGGCCACGAAGCCCGGCTCGATGGCGACCGGTCGCAGCTCGTCGGGCCCGCGCCCGTAGGAGCGCTCGCTCATGCCGCCGCCTCCGCCGCGTGCAGGGTGACGTGCTCGACCGCGCCGAGGGGCAGCTGCAGGAAGGTCGATCCGAGGGAGCGGAAGCCTTCGACGTCGCCGGTGGTCAGGAAGCGGTAGTCGCCCTCGCCGACGCGCGGGCTGGCGAGGCCCCGGGCGCCGAGCACGTGCTCGACCTGATGGGCGACGGGCGCGCCGGAGGTGACGATCCGCACCCCGCGCCCGAGCATGCGCTGGAGCATCGGCGCGATCAGGGGGTAGTGCGTGCATCCGAGGATCACGGTGTCGACGCCGGCGGCGCGCAGCGGCGCGACGTACTCGCGCACGGTGTCGACGACGCGCTCGTCGAACGGGAAGCCGCCTTCGATGATGGCCGTCAGGTCCGGGCACTGCACCGCCGTCAGCTCCACGAACGGGTCGGCCTGGGCGATGGCCGACGCGTACGCGCCGCTGGCCACCGTGGCCGGCGTCGCCAGCAGCCCGACGCGCCCGTTGGTCGTCGCCGCGACGGCCTGGACCGCCCCGGGCTGCACGACGCCGAGCACGTCGATGCCCAGCGTCGTCTGCGCCATCCGCTCGCGCAGCGCCGGCAGGGCCGCCGCCGTGGCCGAGTTGCACGCCACCACGAGCAGCTTCGCGCCGCGCGCCAGCAGCTCCTCGGCGCACTGCAGCGCGAAGCGCTCGAGCTCGGCCTGCGTCCGCGTCCCATAGGGCAACCGGGCCGCGTCGGCCAGGTACAGGAAGTCCTCGTGGGGCAGTTGCACGAGCAGCTCGTGCAGCACGGTCAGCCCGCCCACGCCGGAGTCGAAGACGGCGATCGGGCGCGCGCGCGGATCGGCGGGGCGTGAGGCCACGGCGCCATGGTAGGCGCCCGGCGCCGCGCGCGACCCTCGACACGCGATCAGCCCTTCTTGGCCGCCACCCCCTCGATCGTCGACCGGATCTTCTCCGTCACCGCGTCGGCGATGCCCTTGCCCTTCACCCCGCCCGCCGCGAGCACGACGGTCGCGAACAGCCCGGCGACGAGCAGGATGAGGGCGACGTACTCGACCGTCCCCTGCCCCGCCTCGCCCGCCAGCCGGCCGCGCGCCCGCAGGGCCGCCGCATGCGCCCGGCCCATGATCCGATAGCCCATCGATGCCTCCTCGAGTCGTGTCTGACAACGCGACCGAGTCTCCGCGCGAGCCTGTCACGGCGAAAGACGGCAACCGTGGAGAATCACCCCCGAATGCGTGCCCTGATCGTCACGAACATGTGGCCCACGGCGTCCGAGCCCGCCCTCGGCAGCTTCGTGCGCGACCAGGTCGACGCCCTGCGCGAGCTCGACGGCGTCGAGGTCGAGGTCTTCGCCTTCCCGCCCGGCGGCTACCTGCGGGCCGGGCGCGCCCTGCGCCGCCGGTACCGCGGCGAGCGCTTCGACGTCATCCACGCCCACTTCGGGCTCACGGCCTGGCCCGCGCTGGCGCTGCGCGGCGCCCCGCACGTGGTGACGCTCCACGGCACCGACGTGCGCCACCCGCGCTCCGGGCGGATCACCCGCGCCGCCCTGCCCTTCGTCGACCTCGTCGCCGCGGTCAGCCCCGAGCTCGCGCGCGAAGTGCCGGGCGCCGGAGCGCGCAGGCAGGTCGCGGTCCTGCCCTGCGGGGTCGACCTCGACCGCTTCGAGCCGATCCCGCGTGCCGAGGCGCGCGAGCGCCTGAACCTGGACCCCGACGAGCCCTGCCTGCTCTTCCCGGCCGACCCGGCGCGGGCGGTCAAGCGCTTCGACCGCGCCCAACAGGTGGCGGGTGAGACGCGACTCCTGACGCTCGGGCGCGTTCATCCCTTCGAGGTGCCGCTCCACGTCAACGCCGCCAACGCCGTCCTCGTGCCCTCCGCGCACGAGGGCTTCGGCCTGGCCGTGCTCGAGGCGCTCGCCTGCGACGTGCCCGTCCTCGCGACCCCGGTCGGCGTGCACGCCGCGGCCCTCGACGAGGTGGCGGGGACGCTGTGCGCGCCGTTCGATCCCGCGGTGTGGCGAGCCGTCGCCGGGGAGCACGTTCGGGCCTCCGATCCGCGGGTGCACGGCCGCGACCGCGCCGCGCAGTGGTCGGCTCGGCAGATGGCCCGACGCGTGCTCGACGCCTGGGGCGAGGTGCTACGGTTGCCCGTCGAGGCGCCAAGTTCCGGTGCCGTTTCCGCATGAAGGGCCCGCTGCACGCCATCCGCCGCCGGCGCTCCGAGCGTCCGGCCAACGGGGTCGACACCACGCAGGCCGCGCCGGAGGCGCCGACCGAGGCGCAACCCACCGCGGGCCTGTCGTCGCCTCCGCCTCAGGCTGCCTCCGACCCGGCGCCGCCGACCGCCGAGCCGGGGTCGAGCGCCGAGCCGACGGCCGAGCAGCCGGGCACCGAGGTCCCCGCCGGCCAGGAGCCGATCCCCGACCGCCCGAGCTTCCGCCAGCGCGGGCGTCTGCGCCGGCGCCTGCGCTACCTGCGCCGGGTGCGAGAGCTGGGCTTCCGCGACCTCGGCGGCCTGATCTTCGACCAGCACCGCTTCTCGCGCGTCAACACCACGCTCGTCGACGGCAAGCTCCACGCGCTGGTCGCCGTCGACGCCGAACTGCGCGCGCTGGAGCACGCGCTGGCCGACCGCCGGCCGCTCACCGAGTTGCGCGAGCCGGGCATCTCGGTGTGCTCGCGCTGCGGAGCGCTGCACGGCAGCGAGGCCCGCTTCTGCCCGTCGTGCGGCACGCCGGTGAGCGGGCCGCGCGCGATCGCCGAGGTGGGCGAGGCCGTGACGCTGCCGGCAGGCGACGTCGCGCCGCGGCAGGCTCCCGCCACGCCGCCACCCCCCGCCCAGCCGCTCTCCGCGGTGCGCCTGCACCCGCAGCCGCCGGCGTCAGAGCCGCCCGTCCCCGCGCCGATCGCGCCCGCCACGGCGCCGCCGCCGCGCGCGGGCGAACCAGCCGCGCCCGCATCCACGCCCGTCACGGCGCCGCCGCCGCGCGCCGACGAGCCCGCCGCGCCCGCGCCCGCCCCGACGCAGCCGCCGCGCGCCGACGAGCCCGCCGCGCCCGCACCCACGCCGGCCGAGGACGGGCAGGCCGGCGCCCCGGCGGCCGACGGCGAGCAGCCCACCGAGGTCATGCGCCGCGACGGCGACGAGCAGCCCCGCCCGACCGCCAACGGCGACGCCGAGGCCGTGGCGCAGCCGACCGGCGAGCCGCGCGAGCCGTGAGCGTCGCGCCGCCCGGCGCTCCCCCGGCCCCGGGCACCATCGCCTGCCCACGGTGCGGCCGGAGCATCGGCCCCGATCAGTCGTGGTGCCTGGAATGCGGCGCGCCGGCCCGCACGCGGCTCGTCCCCACCCCGAACTGGCGCGCCCCCGTGGCGGTCCTCGCGCTCGTCGTCCTGCTGGCCGGCATCGCGCTGGCCGTGGCCTTCGTGGCGCTGACCAACGACAACGAGCCCGCAGCGCCGGTCAACTCGCAGGCGCCGCCTCCGTCGGCCACGACTCAGCCGCCCGCCGCGGCGCAGCCCACCCCGACCGCGACCGCGCCCGCCCCGACCACGGCGGCTCCGGGAACCGCGGGCACGGGCACGGGCGCGGCGAGCACCGCCGCGACGACCACGGGCACCGCCACCACCGCCACCGGCCAGAGCACCTCGACGGGCGCGACCACCACCGGCGAGGCCACCACCGCCACCACCAAGCCGCCCGGCTAGCCCCGCGGCCGTCGCGTGGCGGCGGCGCGGTCGGCGCCGGCTACCCCGCGACGGAGCCGACCAGCGGCCAGCGCTCGGCCAGCCGGCCCGCCGCCTGCGCCGCCAGCGGGTGCAGCGAGACGTCCTTGTGCTCGGCCTCGGCGGCGCCGACCACCTCCAGGGTCACCACCGTCGACTCGGCCAGCGCCTCGAGGTCGTACCCGCCTTCGAGCACCACCCCCAGGGGCACGTCGACCTCGTCGGCCAGCCAGCGCATGCTCGCCGCCATCTGCGCGTAACCGTCGCGCGTGACGCGGCAGCCGGCCAGCGGGTCGCGCACGTGTGCGTCGAAGCCGGCCGAGAGCAGGACGAGACCCGGCCGGTACTCGAGTCCGAGCGAGACGACGACGTGCTCGACCAGCGAGCACCACGCCGTGTCTCCGGACCCGGCCGGCACGGGGAGGTTGACGGTGTAGCCCTCGCCCGGGCCCGAGCCCGTGTCCGAGGCGGGGCCGGTCCCGGGATACAGCGGCGACTCGTGGATGCTCACGTAGAGCACGTCGGGGTCGCGATGGAAGATGTCGTTGGTCCCGTTGCCGTGATGGACGTCCCAGTCCAGGATCAGCACTCGCTCGGCGCCCCAGCGATCGAGCGCCCGCCGGGCGGCCACCGCGACGTTGTTGAACAGGCAGAACCCCATGGCCCGCGCCGGCAGCGCGTGGTGGCCCGGCGGACGATGCAGCGACGCGCCCAGGCGCGGGCCCTCGTCCCCCAGCAGCGCGTCCACGATGCCCGCCGCGCCTCCGGCCGCGTGCAGCGCGGCGCGGTAGGAGTGCTCCGAGACGACGGTGTCGGCGTCCAGCGCCCCGCCGCCGGCCATGCACAGCTCCTCGATGCTCTGCACGTAGCCGGGAGGGTGCACGGCGTGGACCGTCCCGAGCTCGGCTGCGGGCGACGGCCGCACGTCCCACCCCAGCCAGTCGCGCTCGCCGAGGGCGCGCTCGATGGCGGCGATCCGCGCCGCGCGCTCGGGGTTCGGACCCGTGTCGTGCTCCAGCGACGAACGGTGGTGGAGCAGGAGCGGCGCGGGCATCTCGTTACCGTACTCGCGCATGGCCGGCCCCGCCCGCACCGAGACCGACCTCGTGGTGGTCGGCGCCGGCGCCGCGGGCCTCTACGCCGCCCTGACGGCGGCCGGCACCGGCGCACGGGTCGCGCTCGTGTCCGCCACGCCGCTCGCGCGCACCGCGAGCTATTGGGCGCAGGGCGGCCTCGCCGCGGCGCTGGCGGCCGACGACTCGCCCGACCTTCACCGCGAGGACACCGAGCGCGCCGGGCGCAACCTCGTACGCACGAGCGCCGCCACCGTCCTGTGTCGCGAGGCGCCCCGCACCGTGGGCGACCTCGAGCGCCTCGGCGTGCACTTCGATGCCGACCGGCACGGCAACCTCGCCCTCGGCCTCGAGGGCGGCCATTCGCGCCGGCGCGTGGTCCACGCCGGCGGCAGCGCCACGGGCCGGCGCGTCGTGCGCCAGCTGTCCGCCGTCGTCGTCGAGACCGCCGGCCTCACGGTCATCGAAGGCGCCCGCGCGGCCACGCTGTGGGTGCGTGACGGCCGTTGCGTCGGCGTCGCGTGCGAGGACGGGCACGCCATCCACGCTCGCGCGGTCATCCTCGCCACCGGCGGCTCGGCCGCCCTGTGGCAGCGCACGACCAACCCGCCCGGGTCGCTGGGCTTCGGGCTGCTGCTGGCCCGCGGCGCCGGCGCCGCGCTCGCCGATCTCGAGCTCATGCAGTTCCACCCGACCGCTGTGACGGGCGTCAAGGGCCGCGAGGGCTTCCTGGTCACCGAGGCGATCCGCGGCGAGGGCGCCACCCTGCTCGACGCCGACGGCGAGCGCTTCGTCGAGGAGCTCGCGCCGCGCGACGAGGTCGCGCGGGCGATCTGGTCGAAGATGCTCGAGCGCGGCCGCCCGAGCGTCGACCTCGACATGCGCGCCGTCGACCCGGCGCTGTTCCCCAACGTCGTCGGCGCCCTGCGCGAGGCGGGCCTCGATCCCGCGACCCAGCTCGTCCCGGTGGCCCCGGCCGCGCACTACGGGATGGGCGGCGTCGTGGCCGACCTGGACGGTGCGACGACGGTCCCCGGGCTCTACGCGGTCGGCGAGAGCGCGTGCACGGGCCTGCACGGCGCCAATCGGCTGGCCTCCAACTCGCTCAGCGAGTGCTTCGTCTTCGGCGCGCGCGCCGCGCGCGCCGCCCTGTCGGAGCCGCGCAGCGAGGCCGGTGCGCCGCCCGCGGCGCCGGCGCTCGAGCAGCCCAGTCGCGAGACCCGCGCCGCGCTGTGGCGCCACGCGGGCCTCGTGCGCGACGCCGAGGGGCTGCGCACGCTGACCGACGATCCGCATCCGCTGGCGCGCCTCATCGCCCGCCACGCGCTGCTGCGGGCCGAGAGCCGCGGCGCCCACCGCCGCTCCGACCGCCCGGACACCGACCCCAGCCTCGATCTGCACCACTCGATCACGCGCGGCGACGCGGACGAGCCCGTCTTCGAGCGCTGGGTCTAGCCGCAACACCGCCAGTTCTGGTGAACGGCTGCGTTCCTTAACGCGAACTCAACACTGCTCGCGTTTTGGCCTTCACACGCCCAGGCCATACTCGCGCTTGGTCCAGGAGCACGGGGAAGGCCTAACAGGAGGAAATGGTCGCAGCTCATGTACCAAGTCAGCAGGGCGATCTACCGGGAGCTGTCGGCAGACATCGACGGCGGTAGAGACGCGCACGAGCAGGTGCTTCGCTCATGCGAGGCCACCGTCGAGCGCCTCGTCGGCGATCGCCACTACTTCGCGCGCCCCGCGCGCTATCTGTTCCAGGAGATCAAGCCCCACTTCCCGATGCACGCCCAGCCACGGGTGTGGCGCGTCGTGCAGGGCTACGTGGAGTGCGCGCTCGACGTCCTGGACCGCATGCCCCAGAACGGATTCGACGTCCACGGTCAGCCGCTGCAGTGCCGCGCCACGACGCGTCGCGGCACGCCGTGCCAGCGGATGCCGCTGCACCACAACGGCTACTGCCCGTCGCATCAGCATCTGGCCGAGACCGAGGAGATCGAGCTGGTCGTCGCCGAGACGATGGCCGAGCCGCTGGCCGCTTAGCGGGCGAGCGCGTCGACGTCGGCCTGCCCTCCACCACGGGGGTGCGACCGGGGTTCGACGCCGCCCGGCCGCCCGCGGCTACGGCGTCTCGTCCAGGTGGCGCTCGAGCGCGTCGAGGCGCCCCGACCAGAAGCGCCGGTAGGGCTCGAGCCAGGCGTCGATCTCCGACAGCGGCTCCGCGCGCAGGCCGTAGACGCGGCGCTGGGCCTCGGTTCGCACGCGGACCAGGCCCGCCTCGCGCAGGACACGCAGGTGCTTGGACACCCCCGGCTGGCTGATCGTGAGCGACTCCACGAGCTCGCCGACCGATCGCTCGCGCTCGCGCAGGAGGTCGAGGATGTTGCGGCGCGTCGGTTCGGCCAGGACCTCGAATGTGGTCGCCATGCAGCCTATATTTCGCCTCAGTTATATGTGTGTCAAGCGATGCGCACGCCAACTAAGGGGGTCCCTGAGGCAGCTAAGGGGTCGGTGCGCGCAACTGGCTCCATACGCCCGATGTGGCGCAGGCCGTCGCAGCGCAGGATGTCGTCATGTTCAACGACCGCCTCATGACCCCCCTGTCACATGCCCTCAGCGACGATGTCGAGCGATACTGGAACCGTGCCCACGCGCGTGACGAGCAGCCGGTTCATCGGCCGCAGCCGAGAGCTCGCGGAGCTGGAAGCGGCGCTGGCCGACGCTTCCGCCGGCCGGCCGTCGCTCGCCTTCATCGCGGGTGAATCGGGCGTAGGCAAGACGCGGCTCCTGCAGGAGCTGGAGCGCGGAGCGCTCGCGGCTGAGGCCCGCGTCGTCAGCGGAGAGTGCGTCTCCCTCGGGGATGACGAGCTCCCCTACGCCCCCATCGTCGCCGCGCTGCGATCCCTCACGCGTGACGGCGACCCTGTGCTCGACGAGCTCGGCCCGGCCACGCGGGCCGGGCTCGCGAGCCTCCTGCCCGAGCTGGCGCCCGCCACGGCGCCCCCGGTCATGGACCGCGACCAGCCGGCGCAGTCGCGCGTCTTCGAGGCGTTGCTGACGCTGCTCGACCTGCTCGGCCGCCACGAGCCGGTGCTGCTCGCCATCGAGGACCTGCACTGGGCCGACGCCTCGACGCGCGCCTTCCTCTCCTTCCTCGCGCGCAGCCTGCGCTCCGAGCGCGTGCTGGTCGTCGCCTCCTACCGGCCCGACGAGCTGCACCGCCGCCACCCGCTGCGCCCCCTGCTGGCCGAGCTCGAGCGCGGCTCGCGCGCGCGGCGCATCGAGCTCGCGCCCCTCACCCGCTCCGAGCTGGCCCAGCAGCTCGAGGACATCCTGGGCGCCGCGCCGGACGACGGGCGCGTCGCGCGCATGTACGCGCGCAGCGAGGGCAACCCGCTCTTCACCGAAGAGCTGCTGGCCGCCGGCCTCGACGGCCGCGGCGAGCTGCCCCCGACGCTGCGCGACGCGCTCATGGTCCGCATCGAGGCGCTGTCCCAGGACGCGCAGGAGGTGCTGCGCGTCATCTCCGCGGGCCGCAGCCTGGACCACGCGCTCCTGGCCGAGGCGTCGGGCCTCGAATCGGGCGCCCTGCGCGAGGCCCTGCGCGAGGCGGCGGCCGGCCACGTCATCGCGGCCGACGACGAGGGCAACTACGGCTTCCGCCACGCGCTGCTGCGCGAGGTCGTCCACGACGACCTGCTCCCCGGCGAGCACACCGAGCTGCACCTGGCGCTCGCACGAGCGCTCGAGCACCGCATGCGCGCGCAGGGGGGCAGCGCGCGGCTCGCCGCGGGCATCGCCCACCACTATCTGTCGGCCGGCGACCAGCCCGCGGCCTTCGCCGCCGCCGTGCGCGCGGCCGACAAGGCCGACGAGGTCCACGCCCACGGCGAGGCCGCCGCGCTGTATGAGCGCGCCCTGCAGCTGTGGTCGCGCGTCCCCGACCCCGAGGCGCTGGCCGGCGTCGACCACGCCACGCTGCTGTGCCGAGCCGCCGGGGCGCACAGCGACAAGCCCAGGGCCGAGGCGCTCTACGAGGCCGCCCTGAGCGAGATCGACGAGACCGCGCAGCCCTACCGCGCCGCCGACCTGCTCGAGAGCCTCGCCAACGTGCGCTGGGGGCTGGGCGCCGCCGAGCGCAGCCTGGCCACGCTCGAGCGCGGCCTGGCGCTGCTGCCGGCCGACGACGGCAGCGCCGAGCGAGCGCTGCTGCTCGGCCTGCGGGCCAAGTTCCTGATGCTCCGTGGGCGCCACCGCAGCGCGGTCGAGGCGGCGCGGGCCGCGCTGGACGCGGCCGAGGCCGCCGACGAGCCCGCGGCGCGCAGCCGGGCCCTGAACGCGATGGGCACCTCGCTGATGGCCCTGGGCGAGGTCGACCGGGGCGCGGGCAAGCTGCGCGAGGCGCTGGAGCTGGCGGTGGCCAACGGGTGCCTGCCGGAGATGCGCGCGGCCTACATCAACCTCGCCGACCTGCTGCACCAGCGCGGGCGCTCGGAGGAGGGGCGGGCCGTCGCCCACGAGGGCGCCGAGCGCACCGCCGGCACCGGCGGCACCAGCGCGTGGGTCAGCAGCGTCGAGGCGGAGATCGCCCTGGACACCGGCGACTGGGCCTTCGCAGAGCGCCACCTGCCCGATCCCGGACCCGTCACCGGCACCACCTTCGTGAACTTCGCGCTACGCCATGCCGAGCTGGCCCTCGGCCACGGCGACTCGGCCCGGGCGCGCGCGCTGCTCGACGACATCGACGCCGCGGCCGTGAACATCGACGAACCGCAGTTCCTCGGCGTCATGGGCGCCCTGCGCGCCGAGCTCGAGCGCCGCGCCGGCGACCTCGACGCGGCCCGCGCGGCCATCCGCCGCGCGCTGGATCGCATCGAGACGTGCACCGACGACGTCGTGCGCCTCGCCCGCGTCGCGGCCGTGGGCGTCGTCGTGGAGGCCGACGCCGCCCAGCGCGCGTGCGACCTCGGCGACGACGAGGAGCGCCGCCGCGCGCTGATGGAGGCCGACTTCCACCTCGGCCGCACGGGCGCGGCCGCCGAGGACGGCGGTCCCGTCGAGGAGGCGTGGCTGCGCAGCGCCGAGGCCGAGCACGCGCGCGCCAACGGCCGTGCCGACCCGGCCCTGCACGAGACCGCCGCGCAGGCGTGGGAGGCGGTCCAGCGCCCCTACCCCGCCGCGCTGATGCGCTGGCGCGCCGGCGAGACCCACGTGGCCGCGGGCGAGCGAGACGCGGCCACCGCCGCGCTGCAGGGCGCGCACGAGATCACGACCAGGCTGGGCGCCGGCTGGCTGCGCGACGAGATCGAGGGCCTGGCCGCCCGCGCCCGCCTCGTGCTCTCGGGCGGCGACGGCCGCGCAGTGGAGCCCATGGTCGAGGCGGTCGCCCAGAGCGATCCCTTCGGCCTCACGCCGCGCGAGCGCCAGGTCCTCGCGCTCGTGGCCGAGGGCCGCACGAACCGGGAGATCGGCGACTCGCTCTTCATGGCCGAGAAGACGGCCAGCGTGCACGTGTCGCGCATCCTGGCCAAGCTCGACGTGCGCAGCCGCACCGAGGCCGCCGCGGTGGCTCACCGCCTCGGGCTCGACGGCGACGGGGTCGCCGCGCGACCTGCCTGACGCCGCTCTCGTAGGATCCCCGCCCGTGGAGCGGATCGGCTTCGTCGGGCTGGGGATCATGGGCTCGCGCCAGGCGGCCAACCTGCGCCGCGCGGGCTACGAGCTGACGGTCTACAACCGCACCCGCGAGCGCGCCGAGGCGTGGGCCGACGAGCACGGCGCCACCGTGGCGGCGACGCCGGCGGAGGTGGGGGCCGCCAGCGACGTGATCATCACGATGGTGGTCGACGGCGCCCAGGTTCAGGAGGTCGTCCTCGGCGAGGACGGCGTCGCAGAGGGAGCCGCCGAGGGCTCGCTGTGCGTCGACATGTCGACCATCGCCCCGGGCGACAGCCGCCGCATCGCCGCCGCCCTGGCGCAGCGCGGGATCGGCTTCGTGGACGCGCCCGTGACCGGCTCGAGCCCCAAGGCGCAGGACGGGACCCTGACCATCATGGCCAGCGGCGCCGCCGACGACTTCGCCCGCGCCCGCCCGCTGTTCGAGGTCATGGGCGAGCTCGTCGTGCACGTCGGCGACGAGGTGGGCCAGGGCGAGATGGTCAAGCTCATCAACAACGCCGTCGCAGCGGCCAACGCCCACACCCTGGCCCAGGCGCTCGTCGTCGGGCGGGCCACCGGCATCGACCTCGACGCGCTGGCGCAGGTGATGGGCGCCGGCAGCGGGGGCTCGGCGATGCTCGCCCTCAAGGCCGGCCCCATGCGCGAGCACGACTACACGACGCTCTTCAAGCTCGAGCACATGCTCAAGGACGTGCGCCTGTGCCTCGAGGAGGGGCAGGCCGCCGGCGTGCCCTTCCCCGCCGCCGCCGCCGTGCGCGAGGCCCTGTCGGCCGGCATGGGCCGCGGCTTGGGCGATGCGGACTTCGCCGCCCTCGTGGAGACCGTCGAGGGTCTCGCCGGCGTCCGCCTTTAGGCGCGCTCATACGACCGTCCAGCGAAGTCTCCATGCCGTTTGCAGCTTTGGTGCGCAAAGGTGTGCAATCGCGTCATTCGCATCACGCCCGCGCGAGGAGTCCGTATCAAGGGGGGCGGATGTCCTCCACCGGAGACACGCCAGGCCAGGGAAGGCCGCGTCTGACGCTCGTCGGAGGGTCGGGCGCAGCCGCGCAGCGCGGGCGCGGCACGGTGCCGGTGGACGCCGGCGAGCCTGTCGTCCGGGCTCGCCTGGCCGCGCTCACCGACCGCTGCTGGCAGTGCCGCACGAAGGTCCGCGGGATCGTCGGGGTGCTGGTCGATCCGGCCCGAACCCCCGACTCCACGGGCTTCCTGCCCTTCGACGACGTCGCCGAGATGCTGGCCGACCGCCTCGATCCGCGGGCGCTGGCCGGCCGTCGCATCGGGCGCATCGCCCACCGCGAGAGCCCCGGCGTCGCCGGCGGGTACCTGGCCAACGGGTGCATCGAGTGCGACGCGCTCATCGGCCGCTTCCAGCTCGAGGACCTGCTCCACGAGCACCTGCAGGCCGGCGGCACGTACGCCCAGCTCGACATCGGCGTTCCGGTCGAGCTCCCGGCGCTGGCGCTCGCGCGGCGCCTTTCGGCGCACGCCTAGCGGCGACGCGCCAGCCAAGTTCCATCAAAACGCTTAATTAGCAGGACTATTTGGGTTTTCGGCCGACCTTTGCGAGAATGGCGGTATCCCGAGCACCTGGACGGGGTTTCGTCCGCCGCTCGGGATGTCTCACGTTCAGTCCCCCCTTCTCTCCCTTTCTTATGCCAATTGCTTTCAAGGAATGGGCGGTCACCGTCCGTGCCCTCGCCGAGGGCGAACAGCTCGTCACCCTGCGCAAGGGCGGCATCCGCGAAGAGCGCAAGCACTTCGAGGTCGAGCACGACCGCTTCTTCCTCTATCCGACCTTCGAGCACCAGCGCAACGACGTCGTTCGCGCCTCCCACCAGCCCGAGCTGCGGCGCGCCCTCGAGGAGGGCGTGTGGCCGGACGCCGAGCCGCCCGCCCAGGCGCTCACGCGCGACGGCGGCATCCCGCAGCCCGATCGCGTCCGCATCCGGGCGTGGGCCGAGGTCTCGGCGCACTGGACGGTGACCGATCCACGCACCGTGGACGCGCTCTCGCCGTACTACGTGTGGACGTCGGACTACTGCGAGAAGCGCCTGCAGTGGAAGCGCCGGCACCCGCTGCACGTGCTGCTGCTGCGCACCTATCGCATCCCGCGACCGGTGACCGTCAAGGTCCGCGAGGACTTCCACGGCTGCAAGTCGTGGCTCGAGATCACGCGCGACCTCCCCTTCGAGGGCACGCCCGTCCTCTCCGACGACGAGTTCGATCGCGCGTCGGAGGAGATCGAGGCGATCGTCCACGGGGGCGTGGTGGAGCGCGTCCCCGCGCTGGTCTAGCCGCGCACCGCAGCCGCTCCTGATCTCGCCGCGCCGGTGTGTGGCGCGTCGCGTGGCGCCGCGCCGCTAGGCTGCCGCGCGGTCCGACAGGAGGTCACATGCGGGGTCTCATCGCCGCCCTCGGGGCGGTCGTCTTCATGGCGCTGGCGCCGGCGGCGCAGGGCGACGTCCAGCCCTACGCCGCGAACGACGCCGGCGGCTTCCACGACGTCCTGCCCCCGGGCGCCAACGGCCTGGCCAACGGGATCCAGCTCGCGGCCTTGCTGACCACGGGCCAGCGACCGCCGCACAGCGACGACCAGCTCGCGATGTACCGCGACCTGATGTACGCCACGCCGGGCCTGAAGCCCGAGGACCTCGGGCGCTACTTCAAGGACTCCACCTTCGGCGTACGGCCCGAGGACGTCGAGACCACCGTCACGCCGCGGGCCGACGTGACCATCGTCCGCGACAGGGGCTTCGGGATCCCCCACATCTACGGGACCACGCGCGCCGGGACGATGTTCGGCGCCGGCTACGCCGCGGCGCAGGACCGCCTCTTCTTCATCGACGTGCTGCGCCACCTGGGCCGGGCGCAGCTGTCCTCCTTCATCGGAGGAGCCCCGGCCAACCGCGTGATGGACGCCGAGCAGTGGACGCTCGCCCCCTACACCGAGGCCGACTACCAGCGCCAGTTCGATCTCGCCGACGATCTCTACGGCGACCGCGGCCGCCTCCTGCAGGACGACGCGCTCAGCTACGTCGCGGGCATCAACCAGTACATCGCCGAGGCGCGCCTGGATCCGACCAAGATGCCGGGTGAGTACGTCGCCATCGGGCGCCCGCAGGGCCCCGACGACTGGAAGGTGACCGACCTCTTCTCGACGGCCTCGCTGGTGGGCGGGATCTTCGGCGAGGGCGGCGGGCGCGAGCTGGCCGAGTCCCAGCTCCTGGACGCCTTCGTGCGCCGCTTCGGCGCGAAGCAGGGCCGGACGCTGTGGGAGCAGTTCGCGGCCTTCGACGACCCCGACGCGCCGACCACGGTCAGGGGCAGGCGCTTTCCGTACCAGACGAAGCCCAGGCAGCCGGCCAAGGGGGCCGAGGAGCCGCCCGACCCGGGGTCGTTCAAGGCGCTCGCGGTCTCGCGCTCGTCGACGGCACCGCCCGCGACGGGCGGCCTGCTCCCGGGCGGCAACCTTCCGCTGCGGGCGACGCCCGCGCTGCCCAGCGGCCTGGGCCTGCCCGAGCTCGGCCCGCTGCCCAAGGCGATGTCCAACGCGCTGCTCGTCTCGGGCGCCAACTCGGCCAGCGGGCACCCGCTCGCGGTCTTCGGGCCCCAGGTGGGCTACTTCGCCCCGCAGATCCTGATGGAGGAGGACCTCCACGGGCCGGGGATCGACGCCAGGGGTGTCGCCTTCCCGGGTGTCAACCTCTACGTCGAGCTCGGCCACGGTCGCGACTACGCCTGGAGCGCCACCTCCGCCGGCCAGGACATCATCGACACCTTCGCCGTCCCCCTGTGCGACGCCACGCACTACCGCTTCCGAGGCCGCTGCCTGCCCATCGAGGTGCTGGAGCGCGACAACGCCTGGACTCCCAACCTGGCCGACCAGACGCCGGCCGGTGCTGAGACCCTGCACGCCGAGCGGACCAAGCTCGGCCTCGTGGCCGGCCGCGGCACCTACAAGGGACGCAAGGTGCTCTACACCGTGCTGCGCTCGACCTACCAGCACGAGGTCGACTCGGCCCTCGGCTTCAGCCTGTTCAACGAGCCCGGGGCGATCCGCTCGCCCCAGGACTTCCAGCGCGCGGCCAGCAACATCGGCTACACGTTCAACTGGTTCTACATCGACGCCAAGCACATCGCCTACTTCAACTCGGGCAACAACCCGGTGCGAGCCAAGGGGACGACCGGCCAGCTGCCGATGGCCTCGACCAAGGAGTGGCGCGGCTTCAACCCCGACCTCAACACCGCGCGCTACACGCCGTTCGCTGCGCATCCACAGGTCGTCGACCAGCCGGTGCTGACCAGCTGGAACAACCGCCAGGCCCCCGGCTACGCCGGCGCCGACTCGAACGTCTTCAGCTCGGTCTTCCGCTCGCAGATGCTCGATCGCCAGATCGCGCTGCGGCTCAGGGGCGCCCACAAGCTCACGCTGGCCGGGATGGTCGACGCGATGGAGCAGGCGGGCACCACGGACCTGCGCGGCATGACCTCGCTCCCGCTCGCCCTGCGCATCCTGGGCACGCCGAAGGACCCGGCCCTCGCGGCGGCGGTGGCCAAGCTCAGGGCGTGGTCGGCCAGGGGCACGCACCGCATCGACCGCAACCGCGACGGCGCCTATGACGACGCCGAGGCGGTGCGGATCATGGACGCCTGGTGGCCGCGACTCATCAAGGCCATGTTCCAGCCGGTCATGGGCAAGCGCCTGCTCGCCCAGCTCGAGACGACCTACCAGGTCGACAACGAGCCCAACAACGAGGGCGACCACCTCGGCTCGGCCTACCAGGAGGGCTTCTACGGCTACGTCCTCAAGGACCTCGAGCGCGTGCTCAAGCGCCCGGTCAAGCAGAGGTACGCCGTCGCCTTCTGCGGGCGCGGCCGGCTGGCCGCGTGCCGCAGGGCCCTCGCCTCCGCGCTGAAGAGCGCCTTGGGCGAGAAGGCGACCGACACCTACCCGGCCGACGCGGTGTGCAAGGCGGGCGACCAGGCGTGCCTGGACTCGGTGCGCTTCCGCCCCCTCGGCGGCGTGACCCAGCCCCTGATCCCGTGGATCAACCGGCCCACCTACCAGCAGGCGGTCGAGGTGCCGGGGACCGCACCGCGCTAGCGCGTCTAGTCGGCCTGGCGAGGGTCCATCGGCCCTGGGTCGACCGGGCGCTCGGTGGACGAGACCTGGTGGATGACGAGGTCGCTGGGCCGCGCGAGGAGGCCGAAGACCTCGCGCTTATAGGCCTGGTGGGCGGGCGCGCGGTAGTGGGCCTCGAGCGCCGCCTCGTCGTCCCACGCGTGCACGACGAGGAACTCGTCGGCGCCGTCGAGCGCCTCGGCGACGTCGTAGGAGCGACAGCCGGGCTCGGCGCGGGCCGCGACGGCGGTCCGGCGCAGCAGCGCGACGAGCTCGCGATGGGCCGCGGCGATCCCATGCACCCGGGCGACGGCGACCACGGTCATGGGCCGCAGTCAAGCACGCCGCGCCGCGCCGCGCCGCCCGGCGAGCGGCCACCCTGCGCCCCGGACGCGATCACTAGCCTGGACGCATGGACATCGTCATCGCAGGCGGCCACGGGAAGATCGCCCGGCGCCTGGCAACCCTGCTGGCCGCGCGCGGGGATCGCGTGCGTGGCCTCATCCGCAACCCCGGCCATGCCGCCGACCTGCGCGCCGACGGCAGCGAGCCCGTCGCGCTCGACCTCGAGCAGGCGAGCGTCGAGGACGTGGCGGGCGCGATCGCGGGCGCGGACGCCGTCGTCTTCGCCGCGGGGGCCGGGCCCGGAAGCGGTGCGCAACGCAAGCTGACCGTCGATCGCGACGGCGCGGTCAAGCTCCTGAGGGCCGCCGAGTCCGCCGGGGTGCAGCGCTACGTGATGGTCAGCTCGATCGGAGCCGAGGCTCCACCCGACGGCGACGACGTGTTCAGCGTCTACCTGCAGGCCAAGGCACAGGCCGACGCCGCCCTGACGGCCAGCGACCGCGCGTGGACCGTCGTCCGCCCGGGCTCCCTCAACGACGAGCCCGGGACGGGGAACGTGAGGCTGACGACCGATGCCGTACGGGGCGCGGTGAGCCGCGATGACGTCGCCGCGACGCTGGCCGAGGTGCTGCGCGAGCCCCGCGCGGTGGGCCTCACCTTCTATGTCATCGGCGGCGACGAGCCCATCGCCCAGGCGCTCGCCGCCCTGCCGGCGCCGTAGGCGCGGCCTCGGCATGGAGGCGGTGATCCTGTGCGGGGTCCAGGGCGCCGGGAAGACGACGCTCTATCGCGACCGCTTCCTCGAGACGCACGTCCGCGTCGCGCTGGACCTGCTGCGCACCCGCCCGCGCGAGGAGGCCTTCGTGAACCTGTGCCTCGCCCAGGGCCAGCGCTTCGTCGTCGACGCGACCAACCCCACGCCCGCCGACCGGCGCCGCTACCTGCAGCCCGCACGCGCGGCCGGCTTTCGCACCATCGCCTACCTCGTGGAGGTCGCCGACGCCCAGGCGCTCGCGCGCAACGCGGCCCGCGAGGGGCGCCGGCGCGTGCCCGCCGGAGCCCTCGTCGGGACCGGCCGGCGTCTGCTGCGCCCGGCGCCCGAGGAGGGCTTCGACGAGCTGTGGCACGCCACTGCCGCCCCCGACGGCGGCTGGCGCATCGAGCCGCTGCTGACGACGCCGCCGCTGTTCGGGTGACGGGCGCCGACGGCGGAGCGTCGGCGAGGCCGTCGACGATCGCCGCCTGAGCCGGGTCGCGCCCGGCCGTAGGCCGGATCGTGTCTATAGGGCGATGAGGAGCAGCGCCTCGTCGATCGCGCGCAGCGTGTCGTCGCTCAGGCGCACGTCGGCGGCCGCGGCGTTCTCGTGGACCTGCTCCGGGCGCGAGGCGCCGACGATCGCGGCGGCGACGTTCTCCTGGCGCAGGACCCAGGCCAGGCACAGCTGCGCCATGGTCAGTCCCGCCTCCTCAGCGACCGGCCGCAGCCGCTCGACGGCGTCGAGGACCGGGCGGGTGAGCCACTGCCCGATGAAGCGGCTCATGTCGCGCGAGGCCGCGCGCGTGCCCGCGGGCACCGCCTCGCCCGCGCGATACTTGCCGGTCAGCACGCCCTGGGCGAGCGGCGACCACACGATCTGCCCGATCCCATGGCGCGCGCACAGCGGGATGACCTCGGCCTCCGGCGCGCGCCACAGCGCCGAGTACTGCGGCTGGCTGGAGACGAACTTCGCCACCCCGGGCAGGGCGAGCGCCTCCTCGATGCGCGCCACCGGCCACTCGCTGAAGCCGATCCAGCGCGCCTTGCCGGCCTGCACCACCTCGGTCAGGGCCTGCATCGTCTCCTCTAGCGGCGTCTGCTCGTCGTAGCGGTGGCACTGGTAGAGGTCGACGTGGTCCATCCCCAGGCGCTCCAGCGAGCCGTCGATCTGCTTGTGGACCTGCTCGCGCGAGAG
The DNA here is from genome assembly GCA_963757775.1 of Paraconexibacteraceae bacterium. Taxonomy (GTDB): domain Bacteria; phylum Actinomycetota; class Thermoleophilia; order Solirubrobacterales; family Solirubrobacteraceae; genus JAOPZW01. The sequence continues at coordinate 109,701 of CAVWSH010000006.1, forward strand.
CCCGCGATCCTTGGCGGACATCGGGTAGTAGAGCTTGGTGGCGATGGCGAAGGAATCCCGCGAGTAGTCGGCGAGGATCTCGCCCCAGGCGCGCTCGGCGGCGCCGCGGCCGTAGACGTTGGCGGTGTCGAAGAAGGTGATGCCGGCCTCGAACGCGGCGCGGGTGCAGGCCTCGGTCCGGGCCCGCCCGACGCCCCCGGAGTAGGTCAGCCACGAGCCCAGCGCGATCGCCGAGACCTCGAGGTCCGAGTCGCCGAGCCGGCGCTGGTGCATGGCCTACGCGAGGATCTCGGTGCCGAGCCAGGCGACGAGCCCGACGAAGACCACCGCGGCCAGCAGGATGCCGAGCAGGCGCGCCGGGCGCTCGACCGCGGGCCCGGCCTGCGCCGGCAGGAGGTCGGCCTGCATCAGGACGTCGCGCGCGGCCGACAGGCCGGAGGTGGGAACGAGGATGTCCCGCCGTCCGGCCGCGAGCATGTCCGGGACGTCGAAGCCGGCCGAGCGGCGCGTCATCGACGGGATCCCCTCCTCCAGCAGGATGCCCTGCACCATCTCCGCCTCGGCCTGGTGCTGGGCGCTGACCACGCGCACGAGGTCGCCCTCGCTGAACTGCGGCTTGATCTTGCGCGCGCGCTCGTGGGCCTCGGTCACCGGCTGGTCGGCGCCGGTGCGCCCGGCGTAGACGAGCGGCATCCCGCAGGCGGGGCAGAAACGCTCGTCGAGCGAGTGCGTCGAGGCGCAGCTCGCACAGACGAGCGGCTCAGTCACGGGCCACCTCGACCTGGACCTCGACCTCCTGCACCGCGCCCTCCTCGTCGATGAGGTAGGAGCGAACGGTCGGCTCCTCGTCGCGGCGCAGGCCGACGATGAGCCACTCCACCCCGGGCCAGCTCTCCGCGAAGCCGATGTCCGTCTGGGAGGGATAGGGCTCCGAGCGCGTGTGCGAGTGGTAGATCGCGCCCAGCGTGTTCCCCTCGGCCTCGATGGCGTTGTCGATGCGCAGCACCTCGAGCGGGTCGACCTGGAAGCGCAGGGGGCTGGCCTGGACGTTGGTCGCCTCGTAGACGGCGACGGCGCGTCCGTCGCGCATGGCAACCACCCCGCAGCACTCGTTCGGGAAGTCGCGCCGCGCGTGCGCGAGGATGCGCTCGAGGAGCGCGGCCTCGATGCGCACTACTCGGTCTTCAGAGCTGGGCGCTCGTCCTCGTCCTCGCGGTCGGACTCGCCGTTCAGCGACTCCTTGAACTCGCGCATGCCCTTCCCGATCGAGCGCCCGACCTCGGGCAGCTTCTTCGGGCCGAGAACGATCAGGGCGATGGCGAGGATGACGACGAGCTCGAGCGGGCCTACGTTGGGCATGGTGCCAGCGTACCGTGCGCGCGGCCTCGGCACGACGGCTCGTTACCAACGGGCCGTAGGCCGGCGCCTACCACCAGACGGTGGAGTCCAGGTTCTCGATCTCGTCGACGGGGCGCGTGTAGATGCCGCTGGAGAGGTACTTCCAGCCGTCGTCGCAGACGATGAAGACGACGTTGCCCTCGTCCATCTCGTTGGCGATCCGCACCGCGATCGACGCGATCGCCCCGCTCGAGACGCCCGCGAAGATGCCCTCCTCGTCGAGCAGCCTGCGCGTCCACACCACGGCGTCGTGGTTGGTGACGAAGATCTTGCGGTCCAGGAGCGACAGGTCGATGATCGGCGGGATGAAGCCGTCGTCGAGGGAGCGCAGCCCCTGAACCGGCTCGCCCTGCATAGGCTCGGCGGCGACGATCTTCACGCGGTCGCCGAGCTCCTCCTTGAAGCGCCGGCCGTTGCCCATGAGCGTGCCGCCCGTGCCCAGGCCGGCGACGAAGGCGTCGACCTGGCCGTCGAGCTCGTCGAGGATTTCCGGCGCGGTGCCGTGGTAGTGCGCGAGCGGGTTGGCCTGGTTGCCGTACTGGTAGGGCATGTAGTACGCCGGATCGCTCGCGGCCATCTCGAGGGCCAGCGCCACGGCGCCGTTGGACCCCTGGTTGCCGGGCGAGTAGACGATCTGCGCGCCGTACATCTGCAGCAGCTGCGTGCGCTCGGGCGTCACGTTGTCGGGCATGACGACCGTGAGGTCATAGCCCTTGCGCGCGCAGATCATGGCCAGCGAGATGCCGGTGTTCCCCGAGGTCGGCTCGAGGATCGTCATGCCGGGCCCGATGGAGCCCTTCTCCTCGGCGTCCTCGATCAGCGATCGCGCGACGCGGTCCTTGACCGAGCCCGTCGGGTTCTGGGACTCGAGCTTGGCCCAGATGCGCACATCGGGCTTGGGCGTCAGGCGCCGCAGCTCCACGAGCGGGGTGTTGCCGATGGCCTGGACGATGTCGCCGTAGCGACCGCCGCAGGGCTTGTTGGCCAGCGGGGGCAGGGACACTTCAGAAAGTGTAGCGGGGTGGTCAGGCCAGGCCGCGCCGCTTGCGCTCGCGCGCCCAGGCGGCATCGGGCGACTCGTCGGCGTGGTCTGGAGGCGTCGTCTCCCACTCGGGACGACCGCGCTTGAGGCGGCGGGAGAGTGCGTCGCGCTTGCGCTCGCTGGCCACGTCCACGTCGAACCAGCTGAGCGGCGCGGCCATGCCGTCGGCGACCGCCGTCGCCGCCGCCAGGGCGAGGACGATGGCGGTGACGAGCGCCGCTCCCGGCCAGACGACTGCGAGCACCACGGTGGCCAGCACCGCCCCGAAGAGGACCCACCCCAGCTTGGTCACGCGCCCCACGGCGCGATCGTCTCAGGCCGTCACGTCGCGCGCAAACGCCTCATAGGCATCCACGTAGCGCTGCAGCTCATCGTCGCTGTGGGCGACGCTGAGGGTCCACTGCTCGTCGACGCCCGGCGTCATGAAGATGCCGTGGTTCATGTGATACAGCCACGACAGGGTCGAGAGGTCCTCGTCCACCTTCGTCGCGTAGTCGCGGTACTCGTAGAGCGGCTCGGCGGAGAAGACGACGCAGCCCTTGGCCCCCAGGCCGACGGTGTGGCACGGCAGCCCATAGCGCTCGATCACGTCGTCCAGGCCGGCGCGCAGGCGCGCGTCGCGCTGCTCGAAGCCCGCGTAGGCCTCGGCGGTGAGGACCTCGGTCAACGCCGACTGCGCGGCCGCCATCGAGAGCGGGTTGCCGTTGAAGGTCCCGACCTGGCGCACGCTGCCGCTGGTGATGAGGTCGGCGAGCGTTTCGGTCATGCCCACGGCGCCGCTGGGGTAGCCGCCGGCGATGGCCTTGGCCAGGCAGACGACGTCGGGCGTGATGCCGAAGCGCTCCACGGCGCCGCCGGCCGCGATGGTGGCGCCGGTCTTGACCTCGTCGAAGACCAGCACGACGCCGTGCTTGGCGGTGAGCTCGCGCACGCGCTCCAGGTAGCCCGGCTTGGGGGCCACGATGGTGATGTTCATCATCGCGGGCTCGAGGATGAGGGCGGCGACCTGGTCGCCGATGTCGTCGAGCACGCGCTCGAGGAGGTCGGCGTCGTTGAAGGGGATGGCCTTCGTCAGCTCGCTCACGGCGCGCGGGTGTCCGGCGCCGAAGGGCACGCTGCCCGGCACGTCGCGCTCGCCGAGCTGGTCGAGCGGCGGGCGCACGCTGACCATGACGGCGTCGTGGTGGCCGTGGTAGGAGCCCTCGATCTTGAGCACGACGTCGCGCCCCGTCGCGGCGCGAGCCAGGTGGATGGCGTCCATCGTCGACTCGGTGCCGGAGTTGGTGAAGCGCCACTGCGGCAGGCCGAAGCGGCGCTCGAGCTCCTCGGCCACGACGATCGAGCCCTCGGTCGGCGCGGCGAAGTGCGATCCGTGCGCGGCGCGCTCGCTCACGGCGGCGACGATGGCGGGGTTCGCGTGGCCGACGCACATCACGCCGAAGCCGTTGTGGAAGTCGACGTACTCGTTGCCGTCCACGTCCCACACGAGCGAGCCCTCGCCGTGGGAGAGATAGATCGGCCGCGGGTCGGCGGCCTGGAACGAGCTCGGCACGCCACGCGGCATGACGGCCAGCGCGCGCTCGTAATAGCGCTGTGAGCCCTCGGTGCGGGCGAGGAGCTTGCCGCGCTCGCGCTCGATGAGCTCGCTCAGTCGCGCGCGGTCGATGGTCTCGTGAACGGTGGCCATGGCCCCAGAGTAGGGGTTGCGGACGTCGCCTCGCCGCCCGGAGGGACAGGCTTTCGCCGCCGGGGACAAGGGCGCCTCGCGGCGGACGCCAGAGCGGCAGGGCGCCTAGAGCAGCGCCTTGGCCAGCGCCTCGTAGTCGGCCAGGGGCGCGATGCCGTGGCCGAGGGGCTGCAGCGCGACATGGTCGGCGCCCGCATCGAGGTGCGCGCGCACGGCTTCGGCGACCGCCTGCGCCGAGCCGTGGGGCACGACCGCGTCGATCAGGCGGTCGCTGCCTCCGTCGGCGACGTCGCGCTCGGTGAAGCCGAAGCGCAGGAGGTTGTTGGTGTAGTTGGAGCGCTCGAGGTAGAGCGCCGCGTACTCGCGCGCGATGGCGCGGGCCGTCCCGTCGTCGGGCTCGAGGACGACGGCGAGCTCCGGCGCGACGAGCGTGTCCGGCCCGACCCGCTCGCGCGCGAAGCGCGTGTGCTCGGGGGTGATGAAGTACGTGTGGGTCCCGAGCGAGCGCCGCGCGGCGAGGTCGAGCATCTTCGGCCCGAGCGCGGCCGCGACGCGCTGGTCCTCCGGGACCGGCTCCGCTGCCGCGTCGAGGCCGTCGAAGAAGGCGGTCATCTTGGCCAGCGGGCTGACGTACTCCGCGGTCGCCTCGGGATGCCCGACACCGATGCCGAGCAGGAAGCGCCCGGGGAAGGCCCGCGTCACGTCGGCGTACTGCGCGGCGACGTCGGCCGGCTCGTGCTGCCACACGTTGAGGATCCCGGTGGCGACCGTCAGCGTGATCGATTCCTCCAGGAAGGCCCGCGCCTGCGCCACCGACGGGCTCCCCCCGACCCACACGGTGCCGTAGCCGAGAGCCTCGATCTCGGCCACGCCGTCGACGCCGTCGTGCCGGCGCCGCCAGATCCCCAGCTGTCCCAGTCGCATGGCCGAAAGCGTCGCAGACAGGTCGTTTGGTCGAACGTCGGTCTTCCCACCCCTGGAGGTGGGAAGACCGACGTTCGACGCCCCGGGGCGCCGCGAACCGCCGCTGGTGTCGCCCGTGGCCTACTGACGACCTGTGGCCGCGGGTACGATCAGGGAACCTGACAAGGAGGAGACCCGTGGCCCATCAGAATCTGGAGGAGCTGCTCAACTCGGTCGCAAGCCCCGTCGACCTGCTGCGCAACGCGCAGGTGGGGCCGAACGTCTACCCCGGCGTTCCCGCCGAGTACACCAACTGGCGCGACGAGCAGATCGCGTGGCAGCACACCTGCGTGCTCTACAACCAGACCTTCCACATGGCCGAGCTCATGGTGGAGGGGCCGGACGCCATCAAGCTCGTGTCCTCGCTGGCGACCAACAGCTTCGCGACCTTCGAGCCCGGCAAGGCCAAGCAGTTCGTGCCCTGCTCGCCCGAGGGCTTCGTCATCGGCGACGTGATCCTCTTCGGGCTGGCGCAGGACAGGATCAACCTGGTCGGGCGCGCGCCGGCGCTCAACTGGGTCACCTTCCACGCCGAGCGCGGCGACTACGACGTCGAGCTGACCTTCGATCAGCGCACCGCGCTGCGCGACGACCTCAACCGCCGCCACTACCGCTTCCAGGTGCAGGGCCCCAACGCGATGGCCGTGCTCCACAAGGCGCTCGGCCACGAGCCGGCGGACCTCAAGTTCTTCAACATGCGCACCGAGACGATCGCCGGCAAGGAGGTCATGGCGCTGCGCCACGGCATGGCCGGCCAGCCGGGGTGGGAGCTGTTCGGGCCCTTCGAGGACTACGACGCCGTGCACGAGGCCCTCGTCGCCGCGGGCGAGGAGTTCGACATGAAGCTCGTCGGCGGCCGCGCCTATGGCTCCAACGCGATCGAGTCCGGCTGGATCCCCTCGCCGCTGCCCGCCGTCTACACCGGCGACTCGCTCGAGGACTACCGCCAGTGGCTGCCCGCGGTCGGCTACGAGGCGTCGGCCTCGCTGGGCGGCAGCTTCCTCTCGAGCGACATCGAGGACTACTACTTCACCCCCTGGGACATCGGCTACGGCCACCTGGTGAAGTTCGACCACGACTTCGTCGGGCGCGAGGCCCTCGAGGCCAAGGCCGACGACGAGCACCGGACCAAGGTCACGCTCGTCCTCGACGACGAGGACGTCACGCGGACCCTCGGCTCCATGCTCAACCCGGTCGGCGAGCGGGCCAAGTTCATCGAGTGGCCCAACGCGGTCTACTCGATGCACCAGTACGACGAGGTCAAGGTCGACGGTGAGACGGTCGGCGTGTCGACGTGGATCTGCTACAGCGCCAACGAGGGCAAGCTGATGACCCTGGCCGTCCTCGACTCCGAATACGCCGAGCCGGGTACCGAGGTGACCTTCGTCTGGGGCGAGGAGGGCGGCGGAACGGCCAAGCCGACCGTCGAGCGCCACGTGCAGACCGAGATGCGGGCGATCGTCAACCCCGTGCCGATCGTCGGCGCCGTGCGCACCTCCTACGCGCCGGGCGGCTGGCGGGCCGCGCGCGCCTGAGCATCGCCGCCGCGCCCCGGCTCGCCCGGTCCTGCCGGCGAGCCGAGGCGGGCGGGGGGCGATCAGGCCTCGACGACCATCAGGGTGTTGCCGTCGGGATCGCGCAACCAGAACATCGGCGGGACGGGGTCGCCCATGCGGCTGACCTCGGCGTCGACGTCGACGCCGCGGCCCGCGAGCTCGGCGTGGACGGCATCGACGTCGTCGGTGTTCAGGCAGATCCCGGTCTGGACGTTGCCGGTCGGGTTGCCGGGCGGCGGCGGGACGATGGCGATCGTGGTCTCGGCCCCCGCCGGGCCGACCTCGACCCACCGGTAGCCGTCGCCGAACGGGACGTCGGTGCGCTTCTCGAGGCCGAGGGTCTCGACGTAGAACTTGATGGCGCGCTCCTGGTCGCTGACGGGTACGCAGATGGTCCCGACCTTGGCGATGCGCGTCGCGGTCTTGCTCACGACTTCCTCCTGGGTGGTGGCGGATGACACACCTGTGTGACCCTCGCCCGCGGCGAAACTCATCGGCGATGTCGAGAACGCGGCGCCCGCATCGACCCACGGATGAGCGGCGCCGAGCGGCGGCCGTAACCTCGAGACGGAGACGATGGCGATGACGAAGGTCACCTGTGACATGGCGGTGTCGGTCGACGGCTTCGCGGCCGGGCCCAACCAGAGCGCCGACAAGCCGTTCGGCGACGGTCCCGTGGACCGCCTGACCCGATGGATGTTCGAGCAGTCCGAGGCCAACGCCGCGGAGATCGAGGCCATCTGCGCGGCGAGCGCGTTCATCATGGGGCGCAACATGTTCGCCCCGGGCCGCGGGGAATGGGACGAGAGCTGGACGGGCTGGTGGGGCGACGATCCGCCCTACCACGCGCCCGTCTTCGTCCTCACCCACCATCCGCGCGAGCCCGTGCAGATGCAGGGCGGCACGACGTTCACCTTCGTGACGGACGGGATCGAGTCTGCGCTGGAGCAGGCGCGCGAGGCGGCCGGCAGCGGCGACGTCGCCATCGCCGGCGGGGCCCGCACCGTCAACCAGTATCTGGCCGCCGGAGCCATCGACGAGCTGCGCCTGCACGTCACGCCGGTCGTGCTGGGCGTCGGCGAGCGGCTGTTCGAAGGCGTGGGGCCCCTCAGCCTCGAGCGCGTGAGCGTCAACGCCACCGACCTCGTCACGCACCTGACCTACCGCGTCGTCCACGAGGGGTCCGGGTAGGGCGACCGGCTGACGGGTAGAGCCCGCCCATGTCCGCGAGCGATCGAGACGAGGACGCGCAGAAGCCCAGCGAGCAGCGGGGCGGCACCACGCCCGACGCGGCCGAGGCGCGCGAGAAGGGCGAGTGGGCCGGCCAGGCGGGCGAGGGCGTCGTGCCCGCCGAGTTGGGTGGCTCCGACGCTCCGCGCGAGATGCTGGCCGAGGATCCCGAGCTGGGCAGCTCGGTGCTCGGGCAGACGACCGGCTCCGACGAGCCCGCGACGGAGAGCGGCATCGACCTGAGCGCCGGCGACAACGCCGACGCGGTGACCGACGGCGGCCCCGACGTCCCGGCCGATGCGGAGCCCGACCTCAAGGACGTCGGCGCGGCGGCCCGCGAGGCCGACCGCGAATAGCGGTGGGTGACGTTCCTGCCCGGCGGCGGCCCGGGCTCCCCCAGGCGCGCCTGAAGGTTCACCCGCCCGCGGGAGCGATGCTCCCCTCGCCCGTCCGGGCAGGCGTCGCCATCCTCTCTGCCATGGATCTGACAAGTCGTGTTCTGGTCGTGCTGGGGCTCGCCGCCGGCGCCGTGATCGGCGTCATGGCCGTGGTCGCGTCGATGGCCGTCGTGGGCGTTGACGCACACGCAGCCATCTCCCAGCTGCTGATGACGATCGGGGGCGTGGCCGGGGCCGGCATCGGCGTGCGCGCGAACCTCGCCTCGGGGCGCCTGCTGGCGGCCGAGCGCGCGGGAGACTTCGCCTGACGCCCGGCGCCGCCTCCTACTTCGGCGGCAGCGTCTTGACGTAGGTCACGCTGCGCTTGACCCAGGCGGCCAGCTCGCGCTTGGTCCTCACGCCCTCGGGCGCGACGCGGATCCAGCCGTCCATCGAGCGCTTGCCCATCTGCATCCGGGCGGCGTGCGGGCGCGCGAGCGCCGCCTCGGTGTCGGCCGGATCGATGCGCGCGAGCAGCCCGCCCCGGCCCGAGGCGCTGACCGCCATGTGGCCGTACAGCAGGAAGGCCAGCCCTCCGAACATCTTCTTCTCGGTGATCGCGTCCTCGGCGGCCAGCAGGTCGCGCAGCCGGTGGGCGAGGTCCTCGTCGTAGGCCATCGGGCGAGATTAGCCGGGCCGCAAGACGCCGACTGGCGTGCCATCCGCGCGGGAAGGCCGACCGTCATGCGATTTCGTCCGGGCGCCCGGCTCGACGCGGGGCAGGTGCAGGATCAGCGCGGCGCGCGCGGCCGCGGCATCGCGGTGGGCGGCGGCGCCGGGGGGATCCTCGTCGTCATCGTGCTGGCGCTCCTCGGCGTGAACGTCACGGGCGGTGACGGTCCCGACCCGCTGTCGCTCGGGACGGGCGGGTCTTCGACCGCCCCCGCCGGCCAGCTGTCATCGGCCTGTCGCACCGGAAGCGATGCCAATCAGCGCGAGGACTGCCGGATCGTCGGCGTGGTGAACTCCGTGCAGGCCTATTGGGGCGACCGGGTGCGCGGCTACCGCGAGGCGCCGACGCGCTTCTTCACGGCTCAGACGTCGACCGGCTGCGGGGGCGCGACCTCCGACGTCGGGCCGTTCTACTGCCCCAACGACCAGACCGTGTACATCGATCTCGCCTTCTACGACGAGCTGCGCTCGCGCTTCGGCGCGCACGGCGGCGCGTTCGCCGAGGCCTATGTGATCGCCCACGAGTACGGCCATCACGTCCAGCACCTGCTCGGCGCCGACCAGCGGGTCGGCGGCGATCGCCAGGGCGAGAAGTCCGGCTCGGTCCGGCTCGAGCTCCAGGCCGACTGCTACGCCGGCGTCTGGGCCGCGCACGCGGTCGAGACCGGCTTCATCGAGGACCTCACGGCGCAGGACATCGCCGACGGGCTCGACGCCGCGGCCGCGGTCGGCGACGACCGCATCCAGCAGCGCGCGACGGGCCGCGTCGACAAGGAGAGCTGGACTCACGGCTCCTCCGCGGAGCGCCAGAAGTGGTTCGACGGCGGCTATCGCTCCGGGGACTCGGCCCGGTGCGACACCTTCGCGCCGAACGCGCTCTGACGCCGCCCGCTGCGACGCCGCTGGCGGGGGCGGCGGGGAGCGACCGCTGGACGGATCTAGTTCGAAGTCGTATCATCCGAGATCGTGGCAGATCGCTCTGTAGTCTCTGCCCTCGAGGCCTCCGTGCACCGGGTGCTCGACCACCTCGCCGGCCAGCTGGCGGATCTCGGCCTGCGCCAGGCCGAGGTCAACGTGCTGGCCCAGCTCGAGCCCGGCCGCCCGCGAACCGTCGGCGAGCTGGCCGCGGCGACCGGGCAGCGATCGTCGACCCTGACCGGCGTGCTGGACCGCCTCGAGAGACGGCGGCTGGTGCGCCGGCGCGTGAACCCCGCCGACCGGCGGTCGTTCACGATCGCGCTCACGGCCTCCGGCGAGCGCGCCGCCGCCCGCGTCCACGAGGTCTTTGCCGCCTTCGACGAGCGCGTCCTCGCCGACCTCCCACCGGCGGCCGCCGACGGCTTTCACCGCGTCCTCGACGCGCTCGAGCGCCACACGAAGGGCGCCATATGACCGACGAGATGTTCCTGGCTCGCTTCGAGGCGGCCGCCCTGGAGGGCTTCGACCACCGCGATCACCTGCGCGTCGCCTTCGCCTATGCTCGCCGCGGCGGCCTCGACCACGCCGTGGCGCTTGCGCGCGATGGACTGCGGCGCTTCGCCGCGGCCCACGGCGAGCCCGGCCGCTACCACGAGACGCTGACCACGGCATGGGCTCGGGTCGTCGGCCACTACGCGCTGCGCGCCCGCGAGGAGGACTTCGACGCCTTCCTGGCCGCGCACCCGCGGCTGCTCGAGCGCGACCTGCTCAGCGCGCACTACAGCCGCGAGCGGCTGTTCAGCGAGGCGGCGCGGGCGGTCTTCGTCGAGCCCGACCTGCTGGCGCTGCCCTGAGGGTCAGCGGCCCCGAAGCGGGTGACGGATGGCGCGCGGATCGTCGTGCATGGCAAGGACGCAGGGGTCGGTGCCGTGCTTCGCACTGCCCGACCCCGAGGACGCCGCCAGGCGCGGCGAGACGCCCGCCAGGCGTTACCCGCCGGCCATGGCCGGGAGAATCACGAGCACGTCGCCCTCGCCGACCTCGGTGTCGAGGCCGTCGAGCACCCGCACGTCCTCGTCGTTGAGGTAGACGTTGACGTAGCGGTTGAGATCTCCGTCGGCGCCGAAGATCTGGTCCTGGGTCTCCGAGTGCGCGTCGACGAGCGAGCGCAGGACCTCGCCGACGTTCGAGCCGTCAGCGGAGACCTCGCGCTCGCCGCCGACGGACGGGCGCAGGACGGGTGGGATGCGGATGGTGGCCATGAGCGGTCGCGGAGCCTAGCCTGCGGCGGCGCAGAACGCCTCGTAGTCCGGGAAGACGCCCATCTCGCCGTCGGAGATGGCGTCGGGCTCGCGCGAGCAGATCGGGCACTCGGGATCGCGGCGGACCTTGAGCTCGGTCGTCGTGGCCGCCAGCGCGTCGTACATCAGCAGGCGGCCGATCAGCGGCTCGCCGGCGCCGATGATGAGCTTGACGACCTCGGTGGCCTGGAGCAGGCCCATCGTGCCGGGAAGCACGCCCAGGACGCCGTTGGCGCCGCACGAGGGCGCGAGCTCGGCCGGCGGCGGCTGGCGGAAGAGGCAGCGGTAGCACGGCCCCTCGTAGGGCGCGAAGACGCTGAGCTGGCCCTCGAAGCCGAGGATCGCGGCGCTGACGACAGGGATGCGCAGGCGCACCGACGCGTCGTTGAGCAGGTAGCGCGTGGGGAAGTTGTCGACGCCGTCCACGACGATGTCGTAGCCCTCGATGATCTCCATGATGTTCGAGGCGTCCAGGCGCGTCTGGTACTTGACGACCTCGACGTCGGGGTTGAGCGCCTTGATCTGCTGCTCGGCGGAGTCGACCTTCGGCACGCCCACGCGATCGGTCGTGTGGATGACCTGGCGCTGCAGGTTGGAGACGTCGACCACGTCGTCGTCGACGATGCCGAGCGTCCCGACGCCCGCGGCGGCGAGGTAGAGCGCGGTCGGCGAGCCCAGGCCGCCGGCGCCCAGGAGCAGCACCTTGGCGTCGAGCAGCTTCTGCTGGCCTTCGGTGCCGACCTCCGGGAGCAGGAAATGGCGGGAGTAGCGCTCGCGCTGCTCGGCCGTGAAGGTCCGGGGGACCTCGACGGGGTAGCCGCGGTCCTTCCACAGCGTGATGCCGCCGGTCATCGACTCGACGTGCTCGAAGCCCAGCTCCTGCAGCGTGTTCGCGGCCAGCGCGCTGCGCTGCCCGGAGGCGCAGTAGAGGATCACGTGCTGGGAGCGATCGGGGACCTGCGCGTCGATGCGCGACTCGAGGTAGCCGCGCGGCACGTGCCTGGCGCCGGGCAGGTGCCCGCTGTCCCACTCGCCGCTCTCGCGGACGTCGATGAGGGCCACGCCCTCGCCCGCGAGCTCGCGGACCTCGGACGGGTCGATCTCCTCGATCTGCGCCTTGATGCGGCGCACGTACTCGCTGCCGGACACGCTCACGGTCGATTCACCTAGAAGTCGGTCGGGATTCACTTCAAAAAGTATAGCGAGCCGATCCGGGGCCTCAAAGCCATGGGCACCGCCGGAATCGATCCGAGCGGCGCCCATGGTGTGACGTGCCGGGCCCTAGGAGGGGAACCTCTGTCCAATCGAACGTGCCAGAGGTATCGGCAGGCGGCCGCGGGGCCGATATCGGGTCTACACCCCATTCCCCATGAAGCGGCCCACCCTCCTCACGCAGGTCCTCGCGGTCAACGCCCTGCTCATCACCGCCACGGTGTTCGCAGCGTCGGTGGCGGCCAGCCTGCACTCCGATCCGATCATCGAGCGCAAGCGCTTCCTCGTGCTGGTCGCCGCGCTGATGGCGATGGTCCTCGTCAACGGCTGGCTGCTGCGCCGGCGCTTCGCGCCGCTGGAGGAGCTCATCGACGCCATGGAGCGCGTCGACTTCGGCGGGCGCGATCCGCGGGCGGCCATCCCGACGGCCAACGTGGAGGAGGTCGCGCGCCTGCACCGCGCCTTCGACCGCATGCTCGAGCGCCTGGAGGCCGAGCGCGAGCGCACGGCCACCGCGGTGCTCAAGGCCCAGGAGCGCGAGCGCGCGCGCCTGGCGCGCGACCTGCACGACGAGGCCAACCAGGCCCTGACCGGGGTCCTGCTGCGCCTGGAAGCGACCGCTCAGGACGCGCCGCCCGCGCTGCGCGCCGAGTTGCGCGAGACGCAGGGCGTCGCGACGCAGGCCATGGGCGAGCTCGTGCGCCTGGCCCGCGAGCTGCGCCCCGTGGTCCTCGACGACCTCGGCCTCGGCGCCGCCCTGCGCACGCAGGTCGACGATTTCGGCCGCCGGGCCGGCCTGGGCACGAGCCTGAGCATCCCCGCCGCCGGCCTCGAGGACCTCGACGCCGACGAGCAGATCGTGGTCTATCGCATCGTGCAGGAGGGCCTGTCGAACGTGGCCCGCCACTCCGGCGCGCGCAACGTGCGCGTGGACGTCGAGCGGCTGTCCGGCGGGACGGTCGTGCGGCTCGCCGACGACGGGACCGGCTTCACCCCGAGCGTCGCCGTCCCCGGCCTGGGGATCAAGGGCATGCGCGAGCGCGCCGTCCTCGCCGGCGGGCGCTTCTACGTCGACTCCGCTCCCGGGCACGGCACGACCATCGAGCTGCGGCTGGGGGCGGCGGCATGAGGCTGGTGATCGCCGACGACCACGGCGTGGTGCGCGGCGGCCTGAGGCTCCTGCTCGACCGCCAGCCCGACATGCGGGTCGTCGGGGAGGCCGCTGACGGTGCCGAGGCCGTCGCGCAGACCCTCGCGCACCGCCCGGACATCGCGATCCTCGACGTGGCCATGCCCCGCCTCACGGGCCTGCAGGCCACGCGCGAGATCAAGGCGCTCGTGCCCGAGGTCGACGTCCTCATCCTCTCGATGCACGACGACGAGCGCTATCTCTTCGAGGCGCTCAAGGCCGGCGCGTCGGGCTACGTCCTCAAGCACGAGGCCGACCACTACCTCGTCGACGCCGTGCGCGCCGTGGCCGCCGGCGACTCGTTCCTGACCAACGCCGCCCAGCGCGCGCTCGTACGCACGTGGATGCAGGACGACAGCCCCGGCCCGCGCGAGCCGCTGACCCCGCGCGAGCAGGAGGTCATCAAGCTCATCGCCGAGGCGCACACGAACCGCGAGATCGGCGCGATCCTCCATCTCGCCGACAAGACCGTCGAGTCCCACCGGGCCAACATCCTGCGCAAGCTCGGGATGCGCGACCGCGTCGAGCTCGTGCGCTACGCGATCAGGCGGGGGTTGGTGGAGCCTTAGGCTCGTGGCGGGGGTCGTCTTCCGCGCTGCGTCGGCGGCGATGCCTGGCCGGGGCAGTGAGGGAGGGTGGGCGTTGAACGGCGGGGTGGGCGCGCGAATGTCGCGAACCACTTCGGTTTGTGTGCGGAAAGCGGAGGCAAACCGCAGTGGTTCGGGCCCCACAGCCGCGGCGGCACGGCCCACCCTCCCTCGATGCCCCGACCGCGAATCGCCGCGCAGCGCCCCACGGACGACCCCGGCCACAACCGACTCAAGCCCCCCGCAGCGCCTCCGTCGGCGACATCCGCGCCGCGCGGCCGGCCGGATAGAGCCCCGCCGCCGCGCCGATGGCCAGCGCCGCCCCGATGCCGCCCGCCAGCGCCTCGGGCGGCACCACCATGGTCCAGCCGCGGGTGCTCGCGTACACGCCGGTGACCAGGCTGCCGACCGCGATCCCCACGAGCCCGCCGACCGCCGCCAGCAGCAGCGACTCGACCAGGAACTGCGAGCGCACGTGCCCGCGCGTGGCGCCCAGCGCCCGGCGCAGGCCGATCTCCGAGCGCCGCTCGAGGACCGAGATGACCATGGTGTTGGCGATGCCGATGCCACCGACGAGCAGGGCCACCGCGCCGAGGCCCAGGAACAGGCCGGTGAGGGCGTCGTTGGCCTGCGCGCGCGCGGCGAGCGCGTCCGAAGGGCGGCTGACGTCGACCTCCTCGGGGTGCTCGGGGTCGGCCGCGCCCGGGACCAGGTCGTGCACGCGCGCGACGACCGAGGGGTCGGCGCGCAGGTACACGGTGCTCGCCGATCGCTCGGCGCCGAGCTCGCGCACCGCCGCGTCGTAGCCCATGAAGACCACGCGATCGAGCTCGGGAGCGAGCTCGACCGGGGCCATGACGCCGAGCACGGTCCACCAGCGCCCGGCGATGTAGACGAGCGCGCCCGGTCGGTCGACGCCGAGCTGGCGCGCCGCCGTCGCGCCGAGGACGACCGATCGCGTGCCGACCGTCGCGGCGTTGAGGAAGCGCCCGCGGACCATCGAGCCGCCGAGCGTGCCGAGCAGGCCCGGGTCGGCTGCGTCGACCGCGATGCCGCCGGTCTCCTCGGGGTCGATCCGGTCGCTGCGCCGGACGGTGGCGTCCAGCGCGCGCACCGAGTCGACGCGCTGCACGCCGCCCACGCGCCGCAGCGTCTGCGCCGCGCTCTCGGGCAGCGTCGCGTCGTCGCCGCCGAGCGTCTGCCCCGGCGCCGCGGTGAGCAGGTTCGTCCCCAGGCGATCGAGCTGGTGCAGCAGCCCGGCCCGCGAGGACTCCGACAGCCCGAGCACCGCGACCATGCTCGCGATCCCGATGGCGATCCCGAGGGCCGAGAGCACAGCCCGCAGGCGCCGCGTGCGCAGGCCGACGGCCCCGACGCGCAGCAGATCGGCGAACAGCAGTCGCGACGTCATCGCGCCACCACCCGTCCGTCGCGCAGCGCGATGCGCCGCGGCAGGGCCGCCGCCAGGTCGCGATCGTGCGTGATGACCATGACCGTCGTGCCCTCCGCGTTGAGCTCGCGCAGCAGTGCCATGACCTCGGCCCCCGAGCGCGAGTCGAGGTTCCCCGTCGGCTCGTCGGCGAAGACGATGGCCGGCCGGGCCACCACGGCGCGCGCGATGGCCACGCGCTGGCGCTCGCCGCCCGAGAGCTGCTCGGGGCGATGGTCCAGGCGCGCCCCGAGCCCCACTCGCTCCAGGGCCGCTCGCGCCGCGGCGGTCCGGCGCTCGAGGGGCGTGCCGCTGTAGAGCAGGCCCTGGGCGACGTTCTCCAGCGCCGTCATCCCGTCGATCAGGAAGAACTGCTGGAAGACGAAGCCGATCGCCGTCGCGCGCAGCCCCGCGAGCTCGCGGTCGTCGAGGTCGGCGATGTCGACGCCGGCCACCGACACGCGCCCGCCCGACGGGCGATCCAGGGTGCCCATGACGTGCAGCAGCGTGGACTTGCCCGATCCCGAAGGGCCGACGACACCGACGAGCTCGCCGTCCTGGACCTCCAGGCTGACCCCGTCGAGGGCGCGCACGCCGCCCGCGTACTCCTTGACGACGTCGCGCAGCGCGAGACTCATCGCGGCACCACCACCCGCGTCCCGGGCGCCAGGCCCGAGCCGGTGACCTGGACCCAGTCGTCGGCGAAGGCGCCGAGGCTCACGCCCACCAGGCGCCGCGAACCGGCCAGCTCGACCGCGTAGCGCCCGGGTGCCGTCGCCACCAGCGCGGTGACGGGGACCGCGAGCGCGTCCTTGGTGCGCCCGGTCTCGAGCGACACGCTCACCGGAGCCCCGTCGAGGCGGCCGTGGCGGCCGCGGTTGAGGCCCACGCGCAGATCGACGGTGGGCGACGCTCCGTTGTCCCCCGCGGTGGCGACGGTGCCCACGCTGGTCACCCTGCCGGCGACCTCGCTGCCGTTGGCCAGGGTGACGCGGACGGCGTCGCCGGCGTGCACGTCGGCCGCCAGGCCGGCGTCGAGCTTGGCCGTGACTGCCGGGGGGTTCGAGGTCAGCTCGGTCACCGGCGCGCCGGCGCGGGCGGGGTCGCCGACCTCGGCGCTGTGCCGGCCGACCCGCGCCGGACCGTCGCTGACGACGACCTGCGAGCGCGCGAGCGTCCCGCTCTGCGTGAGGTCGCGATCGTCCTGGAAGTCGGTGACCGCATCGGTCGTGGCCGACGTCCACTCGTCGTCGACGGTGCCCGGGTCGTAGCCGAGCGCCTTCAGGTTGCGCTCCAGCTGGCGCACGTCGCGCCCGTCGCTGACGCCGGGGCCGAGATCGCGGTACATGGGGATCGTGCCGTACAGCACCCAGGCCGTGGCCTTGGCGTCGATCGACATCAGCGACCGGCCGCGGGTGACGGTGTCGCCCTCGTCGCGCAGGCGCGTGATCGTGCCCGCGGCCGGGGCGGTCGCCTTCGTCGCGTCGGGGAAGCCCAGCGTCCCGTCGACGTCCTGGCGGGCGACGAGGTCGCGGCGCTCGACCGCAACGGCGCCGAGCGGGACCGCGTCGTTGGCCGGGCGGGGGCCGTGCCCGGCGCCGGGGGCGAGCAGCAGCCAGGCCACCGCCGCGACGCCGGCGAGCGCGCACGCCGCGACCACGGCGCGGCCGCCGCGGCGGGAGATCCGCCCGTGCCCGCCGCGGCGCGCGACGACGCTCACTTCTCCTGCTCCGTGCTCGCGCCCACTCCCGGGCGGTCGCCCAGGAAGTGATTGCAGGCCTTGTCGGCGGACTTGAACTTCGGCGAGTCCGGGTTGACCCCCAGGCCCTTGGGGCCGCTGCCGTTGCTCTTGGGCCCGCCTGGGCCGGCCTGGAAGGTCAGGCCGCCGTTGCCGGCCAGCTTGGGGTCGGGCATGTCGACGCCGTGCCCGCGCATGCAGCGCGCGTAGTTGAGCGCGGCCTCCTGGAGCTGGGCCCGCTTGGCGGGATCGACCGTCTCGCCGCCGCCGATCTGCATGTACTTCTTGCACGCGTCCTGGGCGGACTTCATCTTCGGGTCGTTGAAGTTGAGCCCCCTGCCGGTGAGCTTGATGCCGCCCGTGCCGACGCGCTGCGGGTCGGGCATGTCGATGCCGTGCTCGCGCATGCACTTGGAGAACTTCAGGGCGCCTTCGAAGGCCTTGTCCTGACCGCTGGCGCCCTTCGCGCCGCCGGCGTCCGGCGACTTGGTGTCGCCGCACGCCCCGAGCGCCAGGGCGGCGGCGGCCGCGGCGAGGAGGAGTGGTGTTCTGGTCATGGCCGGACATGAGGCCTGGCCAACCTGACCGCCGGCTGAGAGCCGGTTAGGAGGTCGGTAAGAGGGGAAGCGTCAGGCGCAGACGGGTCCCCCCGCCCTGCGCGGGCTCGGCGACCACGGCGCCACCATGCGCGTCGGCGACGTGCTTGACGATGGCCAGGCCCAGCCCTGAACCGGGCAAGCCACGGGCCGCGGGAGCACGGTAGAAGCGATCGAAGACGTGTGGCAGGTCGTCCTCGGCTATTCCCGGGCCGTGGTCGCGGACGGTCGCCTCCCCCGCGCTCACCGAGACCTCGACGGGCGCGCCGGGCGGGCTCCACTTCACCGCGTTGTCGAGCAGGTTGCCCACGGCCCGGGCCAGGCGCGCGCGCGAGCCGCTGACCACGCACGGCTCGGTCGTGAGCGCGAATTCGGTCGCGGGCGCGTGACGGCGCGCGCGCTCCACGGCGTCCTCGACGAGCTCGTCGAGGCGCAGCTCCTCGGGTGGCTCGTGTGCCCGCCCGCCGGGGCGCGCGAGGTCCACGAGGTCGCCGACGAGGATCGTGAGGTCCTCGAGCTGGCCGCGCACCGAGGTCAGCACCTGAGCGCGGTCGGCGGGCGCCATGTCCCGCGCCCGCTCGAGCAGCTCGACGTTGGCCCGGATGGAGGTCAGCGGCGTGCGCAGCTCGTGCGAGGCGTCGGCCACGAGCTGGCGCTGCGCGTCCCGCGAGGACTCCAGGGCGCCGAGCATCGCGTTGAAGGACGCGGCCAGGCGGCCGGGCTCGTCGTCGCCTTCGCCATCGATGCGGTGATGAAGCTCGCCCGTGGCCGTGACCCGCTCGGCGGCCGCGGTGAGCCGTCCCAGCGGCCGCGTCGCCGCCCGTGAGACGCCGACGCCGAGGCCGGAGGCCAGGCCGACCCCCCCGACGGTCACGGCCAGCAGGATCCAGCGCAGCCGCGCGAGCGTGTTGTCGACCTGGGTCAACGGCTGACCGATCTGCAGCGTGGTTCCGTCGGGTCCGCGCGTCGTCAGCACCCGCCAGTGCACGCCGCGCACGGTCTGGTCGTACACGGACTCGTGGCGACGGCCGGAGGCGACCGCCCGTACCTCGCCCGAGGTGGGCAGCGACGTGCCCGTGGCCGAGCGGATGACGTCGCCGTTGGGCAGCGTGGCCTGCACCAGCCCGGCGCTGCCCCCGAGGGCGGTCTGGGGCAGCTGGGCCTGGAACGTCTGGCCGGCGACGCCGGTGCTCTTGCCCGCCTCCTGGCCGGGGCCGGCCGGCGCCGAGCCCGTGCGGTTCACGAAGAGCACCTTGGGCCGCAGGCCGCGCAACGACCCGTCGACGTCGGCGCGCAGCTCGTGGCGCACGACGACGAAGGTGATGACCGACGCCAGCGCGATGGCGGCGGCGACGGCGCCCGCGGCGAGCACGACGATGCGCCGGCGGAAGGTCACGGCCGCGGCGCGCGCAGGACGTAGCCCACGCCCCTGACGGTGTGCAGCAGCCGCGCCTCGCCCGCCTCCTCGGTCTTGCGGCGCAGGTAGCCGACGTAGACCTCGAGCGAGTTGGAGGCCGGGCCGAAGTCATAGCCCCACACGCGGTCGAAGATCTGCGAGCGCGTGAGCACCTGGCGTGGATGGTGCAGGAAGAGCTCGAGGAGCAGGAACTCGGTTCGCGTGAGCTCCACGAGGCGCGAGCCGCGGCGGACCTCGTGGGAGTGCGGATCGAGCTCGAGGTCCTCGAAGCGCAGCACGTCACGCTGGTCCATCCACCCCGAGCGGCGCAGCAGGGCGCGCAGCCGGGCCAGCAGCTCCTCGAGCGCGAACGGCTTGGGCAGGTAGTCGTCGGCACCCGCCTCCAGCCCGGCCACGCGATCGCCGACCTCGTCGCGCGCGGTCAGCATGAGCACGGGCGTGCGGTCGCCCGTATCGCGCATGCGCCGGCACACCTCCAGGCCGTCGAGCTGGGGCATGAGGACGTCGAGCAGGACCGCGTCGGCCGGCGCGGCGGCCTGGCTGCGGACCGCCTCGCGCCCGTCGCACGCCATCTGCACCTCGAAGCCCTCGAGGTGCAGGATCCGCTCGAGGGCCTCGCGAACGGCGGGCTCGTCGTCGACGACCAGGATGCGCATAGGCGCCAGATGGTGAGCCATCAACCTGAAAGCGACGTGAACCGCTGGACGATCGGTAGTGCGAGGGTCGCGGAATCGGTCGTCTACGCTTGCCGGGATGCCCGCGCGCCTGCGCATGGCGCTCATGGTCTTCGCGTCCCTGGCCATCCTGGCCGCCGCGGGCGTGATCCTCCTCACGCGCCCCGACCCGCCGCCCAAGCTCGGCGCCAACGGCTTCGCCGGCGGCCTGCGGCCCGCCATCCCGCCCAAGGACTTCACCCTGCGCGACCAGGACGGGCGCATGGTCTCGCTGCGCGCGCTGCGCGGGCGCGTCGTCGTGCTGACCTTCCTGTACTCCACCTGCCAGGACACCTGTCCGGTGACCGCCACGACGATCCGCGGCGCGCTCGACGACCTCGGCCACGACGTGCCGGCGCTGGCGGTGAGCGTCGATCCCGCCCACGACACGCCCGACTCGGCCGAGGCGTTCCTGGTCAAGCGCGGGCTGAGCGGCGGGCGCATGCACTTCCTGCTGGGCACGCGGGCCCAGCTCGCCCCCATCTGGCACGACTACGGCATCCAGCCGCAGGGCAACGGCTTCGAGCACTCGGCCTACGTGCTGCTCATCGACAAGCGCGGGCGCCAGCGCGTCAGCTTCCCGGTCGAGCAGCTCGTCGACCGCGACCTGGCCCACGACATCCGCAAGCTCGAGGCCGAGCCCGCCTAGGGGTCGGTGCCCTCGACGGCGGCTTCGTCCTCGCCCGAGTCCTCGCGCCCGCGCTCGCGGCGCTCCTGAATCCAGAGGACGGCGACGACGATGAGCACCGGCGCCAGGTAGAGCATCGCCTGGTACCAGTGGCCGGCGTGGGCCAGCGGGAGCGTGGTCATGGCGCGCTCTCGAGCACGATGGCAAAGAGTAGGGGGCGGGCCGAATGGCCCGCCCCCCCACCTCGCGGTCGTGCTGCTCGACGGTGCGAGTCCTACTTCTTGCAGGCGGCCGTGTGCGTGGCCGTCTTGCTCGTGCCGTCGGTGTAGAGGAACGTGCCCTTGAACTTCAGCTTGCCGCCCGAGCAGCCCTTGAGGCCGATGTACGGCAGGCCCTTCGAGGTGCCCCCGACCGAGGTCGAGAAGTTCAGCAGGGTCGCGGTGACGCCGGCCAGCGGCGAGACGAGGTTGGCCGGGATCGGCACGACGAGCTTGTAGCCGTAGGCCCCGGACGCCTTCTGCAGCGTCGCGGCGATCACCGAGTCGATGACCAGCGGCGAGGAGCCCTCGACGTGCAGGTAGAACCAGCGCTTGGACGAGTTCGACTTCGACGCCGCGCCGTTGTAGGCGGTCACGGTCAGGTTCTCCTGGCCGCCGATCGTCGCCTGGCCGGCGGCCTTGCCGGCGCCGATCTTGTCGCGCGCGCACTTGCTCTTGACCTCAGAGCCGACCGGCGCGGACGGGTTGCTGGGCTTGCACTCCTTGAACGCCTTGGCGTTGAAGACCAGGTTCTTGTCGAAGAAGATCGTCGCCTTCTTGGTGGCGAAGGTGCCGGCGGGACTGCCCGCGCCCGGCGTGGTGGTCGTCAGCACGTTGAGCTTGCCGATGGACTTCGGCTTGGCCTTCGTACCGGCCTTGTTGTGGGTGATCTTGACGTCGATGGCCTGCTG
The DNA here is from genome assembly GCA_963757775.1 of Paraconexibacteraceae bacterium. GTDB lineage: Bacteria > Actinomycetota > Thermoleophilia > Solirubrobacterales > Solirubrobacteraceae > JAOPZW01. Next base: position 131,363 of record CAVWSH010000006.1, read on the forward strand.
GGCATCGACGGCGGAGGCTACGCCGACCACAGCGAGCACCCCGACGAGGGCCACGATGGCCCCGAACAGCAACTTCCGCATTCCGCACTTCCTCCTGCGATAGATGATCCGGTGAGTCTCTGGGGTGCAAACCTACATATGACGGAGAGTTGCGGCGGGTAGGCGGTCGTTGCGGTCCGCTAGCGTGCCCGCGTCGTGCGCCCGCCGGTCGACGACATCCCCGCGCCGCCCTTCCCGGCCAAGGTCCCGTGGGTCAACGTCGCGCCCCTGCGGATGGACAAGCAGCGCGGGCGCCCGGTGCTCGTCGAGTTCTGGGACTTCTGCCGGCCGAGCTCGCTGCGCACGCTGCCCTACGTCAAGGCGTGGCATGAGCGCTACGCGCCAGACGGCCTGCGCGTCGTGACGGTCCACTCTCCCGGGTTCCCGCCCGGCGAGGACGAGGCCGCCGTGCGCGCCGCGGTGGCGCGCCTGGAGATCGAGCACCCGGTCTGCATCGATCTCGGCTTCGAGCTCTGGCGCGCCTATGACAACGCCGGCTGGCCGGCGCGCTACCTGTGGGACGGCGACGGGCACCTCACCGAGTACCACTACGGCGAGGGCGCCTACCCGGAGACCGAGCTGGCCATCCAGGCCCTGCTGGGCCTCGAGCGCGAGCCCATGGCGCCCCTGCACCCCGAGGACGAGCCCAGCGCGCTGATCGTGGCCCAGACGCCCGACCAGCCCGGCGCCTACAGCGGCCCGTACGCAGCCGGCGCGGTGTGGGCGGTGCTCGGGGGCGCGGGCGAGCTGCAGGTCAACGGCAAGCCGATCGCGATCGACTGGCCCGGCGCGCGCGAGCTCGTGACCCATCCCCACCACGTCGAGGGTGTCCTGGACCTCGAGGTCGGCGAGGGCGTCACGTGCTACGCCACGTGCTTCACGCCGGGGCTGGCAGCGCCGCCGGCGGCCTGAGCTCGCCGGCGTCGATCCCGTCGAGCAGGCGCGTGAAGCGCGGGTCGCCGCCGCTCTCGAGCTCGACCGCGCCGCCCGGCCAGTACGGGCTGCCCCAGTGGCGGTCGAGATACATCGACTCGTAGACCCAGCAGCCGGTGTTGGTGAGCTGCACGCCGCCGGCGACGCGCCAGTCGGCCGCGTCGTCGTCGGAGTGCGGGCCTGAGCGATGCGTGTGACCGAAGATCACGTGGCGCGCATCGATGCCCAGCCGCTCGACGACATCGCCCATCGCCCGCAGGTTCGCGCGGCGCAGCTCCGCGCCGGAGAGGTCGGCCTTCAGCGGCCCGATGCCCGCCTTGTTCAGCGCGGCGATGGCCACCGGGAAGGCGCCGGCGACGACGCGGCCGCGCCAGGCGTCGCGCTTGCCGTCGGACGACAGCCGCTGCCAGGCGCGGGCCGAGGCGTTGCCCGGGGCCGCAGCGCGCCCGTCGCCCACGCGCTGGGCGATCGCGTCGAGGAGCGCGTACATCGGCGCGAGCGCGACCTCGTAGTCGTCGGGCGAGGTGGCGTCGCCGGCCGGGGCGCCGAGCAGGCGCCCGAGGACGCCGGCGCCGAGGCGCTCGAAGCTCGGGACCGTGACGTGGCGGTCGAGGTAGTGACCGTGTGTGGCGTAGACGCCGTCGTCGAGCCAGAGGCCGGGGTACACGACGTCCAGCGACGCCGGCTGCAGCATCCGCGCGATGACGCGCGTGCCGGTCGAGGCCTTCGGGCCCGCGCGCTCCTGGAGGCCGAGCGGCTCGGGGCCGTTGCGCGAGCGCCACTCCAGCCACGGCGAGACGAGCCGGAAGTCGTGGTTGCCCGGGACGAGGACGACCTCGCCGTCGGGACCGAGGGCCTCGCCGATGGCCTTCAGGACCGGCCGCGCGGCCTCGAGCGCCACGTGCATCGGCCCGTGGCGCAGTTCGAGGAGGTCGCCCAGGACGACGAGCCGGTCGACGCCGTCGAGCGCGGCGCACAGGGCGGTCTGGGCGGCGGGACGGCGCAGGACGTCGACTTCGCTGCTGGCCCCGAGATGGAGATCTGAGATCACGAGGGTACGCACGGGGCGTGCAGGCTACTGTGCGCGGCCGTGGCCGCCACCGCCCTCGATGGGATCCTCGTCGCCGACCTCTCACGCGTGCTGGCCGGGCCGCTGTGCACCATGAGCCTCGGCGACCTGGGGGCCGACGTGATCAAGGTCGAGCGCCCCGACGGCGGGGACGACACGCGCGCCTGGGGCCCGCCGTTCGTCGACGACGGCTCGACGTACTACCTGGGCCTCAACCGCAACAAGCGCTCGGTCACGCTCGACCTCAAGGACCCGGCCGATGTGGCGCTCGCACGCGAGCTGTGCGTCCGCGCCGACGTCGTGGTCGAGTCGTTCCGGCCGGGGACCAGCGACCGCCTCGAGCTGGGCTACGACGAGATCGCGCGCGCCAACCCCGGCGTCGTGTACTGCTCGATCAGCGCCTTCGGCTCGGGCGAGCGGGCTGCGGCGCTGCCCGGCTACGACCTGCTGCTGCAGGCGATGAGCGGGCTCATGTCGGTCACCGGCGAGCCCAATGGGCGCCCGCTGAAGGTCGGCGCGGCGCTCATCGACATGATCTGCGGCCTCTTCGCCACCAACGGCGTCCTGGCCGCCCTGCACGCTCGCGAACGCGACGGGCGCGGCCAGCGCATCGAGGTCTCGCTCATGGACGCGGCGCTGGCCGGCCTGCTCAACCAGGCCTCGGCCCACCTCAACGCCGGCGCGGTGCCGGGGCGGATGGGCAATCGCCACCCGTCGATCGCCCCGTACGAGACCTTCGCGGCCGCCGACGGCGACTTCGCCGTGGCCGTCGGCAACGACGCGATCTTCGCCCGGCTGTGCGGCGCCGTCGGGCGCCCGGAGCTGGCCGGCGACGAGCGCTTCGCCACCAACGCGGCGCGCATGGAGCATCGCGACGAGCTGGCCGAGGAGCTGGAGGCCGCGTTCGCCGCCGCGCCGGCCGCGGACTGGGTCGCCCGGCTGGGCGAGGCGGGCGTCCCGGCCGGGCCGATCAACGACATCGCCCAGGCCTTCGCCTTCGCGGCCGAGCTGGGCCTGGACCCCGTCGACGAGACCGACGGCGTGCGCACCGTGCGCTCGCCGCTGCGCCTCGGCGCGACGCCGGCGGTGGTGCGCCGGCGGCCGCCGCGCCTCGGTGAGCACTCCGACGAGATCCGCTCCTGGCTCGCGGGGGTCGAACGTCGGTCTTCCCCCCTCCAGAGGGGGTAGGACCGACGTTCGACGCTTCCGGAGGGTCGCTAGGCCGCCTCGGCCAGAGGCTGGGCGCCGCCGACCGGGAGCTCCACGACCTCGTGGTGGACGTTGTTCTTGCGGATGAGGAAGAACGACGCCACGGCCGCCGCCGCCGCCAGCCCGGCACCGGCCAGGAAGGCGTTGTGCAGGCCGTCGACGAACTCCTGCGGCGAGCCGCTGCCGATCCCCGCCGCCGACGGGATCAGGGCGCCGAGACCGGCGATCCCGACCGCGATGCCCGCCTGGCGGAAGGTGTCGTTGACGCCGGCGGCGAGGCCGCTCTGCTGCTGCGGCGCCGAGCCGAGGGCGACCGCGATGACCGACGGGTTGAACAGGCCGACGCCGAAGAGCGCGACGAGCTCGCCGGGCAGGACGATGGTCCACGACGAGCCGGTGCCGGCCAGCGTGAAGAGGACCATCCCGATGGCCACGAGGGCCAGCCCGACCGAGATCATGACCCGGTGCGAGACCTTCTCGCCGACCTGGCTGCTGGCGCCGGCGACGACGAAGTTCAGGATCGTCCCGGGCAGGTAGACGAGGCCGGCCTCGATGGCCGACAGCCCGAGCACCTGCTGCAGGTAGAGCGTCGCGTACAGGAAGATCGCGAAGAACGAGGCCGAGATCCCGAAGGCCGCGATCTGCGCGCCGGTGAACGACGGGTTGCGGAAGAGGCGCAGCGGGAGCATCGGGTGCGTCGAGCGCGCCTCGATGGCCAGGAAGGCGACGAGCGCGATGGCAGCGCCGACGAACTCCGCGACGATCTGCGTGCTGCCCCAGCCCACGTCGTTGCCGCGCAGCAGCGCGAGCACGAGCAGGAAGAGGCCGGCGGTGAGCGCGATCTGGCCGGGCACGTCGACGGGCGGCGTGGCGGGATCGCGCGACTCCTGGACCTTGGTGCGCGTGATCCACAGGCAGAAGATGCCGATCGGGATGTTGATCAGGAAGATCCACTGCCAGTCCAGGCCGCTGGTCAGCGCGCCGCCCACGAGCGGGCCCACGGCGAAGGAGGCGCCGATGGTGGCGCCGTAGGCCGCGAGCGCCCCGGCGCGCTCCTTCATGTCCGGGTAGGCGTTGGCGAGCAGGGCGAGCGAGACGGCGAACATGACCGCCGCGCCGAGGCCCTGCACGGCGCGCGCCGCATCGAGGAAGACGATGTCGGTCGAGGCCGCGCAGGCCGCCGAGGCGGCGGTGAAGACGGCGAGGCCGATGGTGAACAGGCGCCGGCGGCCGAAGCGGTCGGCCAGCGAGCCCGCGGTCAGGACGACCGAGGCCAGCGCGAGCGTGTAGGCGTCGACCACCCACTGCAGCCCGCTGAGGCCCGTGTTGAGGTCATCGGCGATCCGCGAGAGGGCGGTGTTGACGACGGCGATGTCGAGCATGAGCATCGCCGTGGCGGCGCAGACCACGGCGAGCGTCCAGCGCTTCGTAGACAAAAGAGAGGTCGCATTCATGGTCCACTGAATGTGGCTTTTCGCCGTGGCCAGGTGTAGTGGGTTAGCCGCACCCCTCTGCTCGTGAAGCCTCCCGAGGTTGTGTGACGCCTTGCACGCGGGACGCGCCGGCGCCGCTAGCCGCGCACGAAGGCCACCGAGGCCCGCCCGGCGAGCAGGCGCTGCTTGGCCGCCGTGACGCGCAGCGCCCCGGGCCCCGAGCGGCGCAGGCGCACGTGGGCCATGCCATCGGCTCCCGTGTGCGCGCGCACCGCCCCGGCGCGCACGCGCGCGTCCGCCACGCGGTGCACGCGGCCGGCGTAGCGCTCGGTCACGGTGACGGCGACGCGCGTGGTGCGTCCCGCGACGAGCCGTGCGGGCGCCACGCGCACGCGCAGGCGCGCGTCGCCGGAGGGGACGAAGGTCAGCAGCTCGCTGTGCCCCATCCCGTAGGTCGGCTCGGCGCCGTTCGGTGCGAACGGAGAGAGCAGCCAGTGCAGCAGCCCGCCGCGCGCGTCGAGGACGTCGAGGCCCTCGGACTCGGCCGCTACGCCCGGCAGCTCGAGCTCGAGCACGGGGGGCGTGGCCCCGGTGACGTCGACCGACCACAGCTGCAGCGCGCCGGTGTCCTGGCCGGCCAGGAACAGCCGGCCGCGGTAGAAGGCCGCGCCGGTGACGCCCGACGGCGGCACGGCGCCGGCCAGCCTTTGCACGGGCGTCAGCGGCGCCGCGCCGGGAGCCACCGCGGAGGCGTCGTAGGCCAGCAGGTCGCTGCCGCTCGACGTCCACAGCTCCGTGCCACCCGGGCCGACCTCCGCCCACATGGCCTTCGCGATGTCGCCCGGGTCGAGCGCCACCGCGTAGCGGAGCCTCAGCGTGGCGGGATCGGCCACGGCGATGGCGCCGCGGCGGCAGGTGTTGCCGCCGTTGGGCTGGCCGGGGACGTAGCACTCGAGCGGGAGCAGCAGGCGGCCGCCCTCGCGCGGGTCCCAGGTCGGGTCGCCGATGTGGTCGAAGCCCTGGGCCGCGAGGTCCGCAGTCAGCGCGCTCGGCGCCCGGGCCTGCTGGACCAGGGAGCGGTCGGTGCGGAAGAGGCCGACCGTGATCCCGTCGAAGAACCACGCACCGGCGGCCGAATGCGTCAGCCCCTGGAAGTAGGAGAGCGGCACGCTGTCGGCCTGCGCGAGGCGCCAGCGGCCGGGGTCCGCCGCAGAGGCGGAGCCGGCCGGCGTGAGCGCCGCCGCCAGCGCGGCGCTCGCCACGGCCGCGGTCAGCCGACGCCCGATGCCCGCTCCTGGACGCCGTCGAGGCGGGCCACCCAGATCTCCTCGGAGGGCCAGCGGTGCGCCCACTCCGGCGTCACCCACTCGGAGTGCGTGGTGGCTCCCTCCGGCGCCTGGAGCTCGTGCAGGGCCCGCACGGTGAAGCCGCAGCGGCCCAGCAGCCCGATGAGCTCGCCGTGCGGCAGGTGGAACTCGACCGAGCCGTCGCGCCACCGAAAGCGGCGCATGCCGAACTGCGGCAGCGCGAGCGCCTCGCCCGACGGCTGGTCCTCGTCGTGCATCGTGAGCATGACCAGCGGCGTGTTGGTGAGAAACCACAGCCACGCGCCCGGACGCAGGAGCCGGGCGGCCTCGGGGATCCATGCCTCGGGATCGCACCACAGGCTGGCGCCGTACTCGGAGATCGCCATGTCGAAGGAGTCGTCGGGCAGCGGCACCGCCTCGGCGCTGCCCTCGATCAGCGGGAAGTCGAGGCCGTGCTCGGCCTGCAGCGCGCGCGCCGTGGCCAGCTGCTCGGGGCGGGCACCGCCGGCGAAGCCGGTGGTCGGATCGATGCCGACCGGGCGCGCTCCGCGGCGCGCCAGCCAGGCGGAGACGTAGGCCGTCCCGCAGCCGAGCTCGATCACGTCGCGCCCGTCGACCTCCGGCAGGGAGCGCAGGCTCTCCTCCGGGATCTGCCACGTGCCCCACGTGATCACGTCGTCGGTCCAGTGGCGCCGTCCCGCCGCCTCGTAGTCCTTCGCCTGGACGCCCCAGGCCTCGCGATTGGCGCGGGCGTGGTCGCTCAGGCTCACGCCGACTGCGCGGCCAGGGCCTGGCGGATCGTCTTGGGGAGCATGAAGCGCACGTCCTCCTGGACGACCTCGAACTCCTCGACCTGCTCGGTGCCCCGCGCGCGGAAGAACGAGACGAGGCGCTGGACGAGCTCCTCGGGCGCGCTGGCCCCGGAGGTGATGCCCACGACGCGGGTCCCCTCCAGCCACTCCTCGCGCACCTGCTCCTCGGAGTCGATGAGGTGCGAGTCGGCGCCGTGCTCGCGCGCGACCTCCACGAGGCGGTTGGAGTTCGAGGAGTTGCGCGAGCCGATGACGAGCACGAGGTCGCAGTGCGGCGCCATCTGCTTGACCGCCGCCTGGCGGTTGGTGGTGGCGTAGCAGATGTCGTCGGTGCGCGGACCGATGATGCTCGGGAAGCGCTCGCGCAGGCGGTTGATGATCGCGCGCGTCTCGTCGACCGACAGCGTGGTCTGCGAGACGTAGGCGAGCTTCTCCGGATCGGGGACCTCGAGAGCGTCGACGTCGGCCTCGGTCTCGACGAGGACGATGTGCTCGGGCGCCTCCCCCATCGTGCCCTCGACCTCCTCGTGGCCGTGATGGCCGATGAGGACGATGGTGTAGCCCTCGGCGGCGAACTTGAGCGCCTCGCGATGGACCTTGGTCACGAGCGGGCAGGTGGCGTCGATCGTGCTCAGCCCGCGGCGGTCGGCCTCGGCGTGGACCGCCGGCGAGACGCCATGGGCGCTGAAGACGGTCACGGCGCCCTCCGGGATCGAGTCGTCGAGCTCCTCGACGAAGATCGCCCCGCGCCCGCGCAGCTGCTCGACGACGTGCTTGTTGTGCACGATCTCCTTGCGCACGTACACCGGCGCGCCGTGCAGCTCGAGGGCGTGCTCGACCGTCTGCACCGCCCGGTCGACGCCCGCGCAATAGCCGCGCGGGGCAGCGAGCAGCAGCTTCTCGGGGCAGGCGGGCATGCCCTCATGGTAGGTCAGGCGGCCCGCAGCTCGTTCACCAGCGCGAAGACCGTCTCCCCCACCGCGTCCAGGCTCGCAACCGACAGCTTGTCGATGGTGTCCTGCAGGCCGTCGGCGTAGCGGTAGGAGAAGTCGATCAGGTCCACCGCGGGGATGCCCGCGCGCAGGAACGGCGTGTGGTCGTCGTAGATCGTCACCTGATCGGTGGGCGGGAAGACGGCCCCGACGCCAACCTCGCTCGCGGCGGCGCGCACCCGCGCCCACAGCGCGGGGTCCGAGCTGCCCTCGCGCGGCAGGCGCAGGCCCTTGTTGGCGATGTAGTCGAGGAGCACCATCTGCCCGATCTCGCGCCGGTGCGCGGCGATGTAGGCGCGCGAGCCGCGCAGCGCGCAGGTCGCGAAGCGCGCGTTCGAGCAGCCGGGACCCTCCTCCTCGCCGTCGAAGAGGACGAAGCGCACCTCGCGGGCGTTCGGAGGCGTGGCGTGCGCGAGGTCGCGCGCGAGCTCCACCACCGCCGCCGTGCCCCCCGCGCTGTCGTTGGCGCCGACGAAGCCCTTCGGGTGGTACTCGCTGTCGTAGTGCGCGCCGACCACGATGGCCGGTGCACGGCCCGGGATCGTGCCGACGACGTTGCGCAGGGGGTGGGTGGGATCGGATTCCCTGACCGGCTCGAAGCGCCCGTCGGGCAGCTCGCGGCGCAGGACCTCGGCCAGCCGGCGCAGCGCCACCGACCCGGCCGGTCGCTGGCCATAGCTCAGCTCGCGGCGGATGAGGGCGAAGGCCCGCGGCGCATCGAACCGCTCGGCGCTCGACCGCGGCACGGGCGGCGCCACGACGGGGGCGCGGTCGCCCTTGCCTTCGCCGCCTCCGCCTCCGCCTCCGCCGATGAGCGGGAAGCCGTTGACCGCGGCGAAGATCAGCCCGGCCCCGAGGACGAGCTGGACGACGAGCGCGACCACCAGCACGCGGACCGACAGCCCGCCGTGGCGCTCGGACTCAGTCGTTGGCCGTCACCGCCTCGAGCAGATCGGCGAACTTGCGCCGCGACGCCTCGCGGCGGGTGGGCACGTGCTCGCTGGGCACCTCGTCGGCGGGCGCCTCGTAGCCGCGGAGGATCTGCCGCGCGACCGACTGGCGGTGGACCTCGTCGGGCCCGTCGTAGAAGCGCGCCGCCCGCGCGTAGCGGTACATCGCCTCCAGCGGCATGTCGGTCGAGTAGCCCAGCGCGCCATGGATCTGCAGCGCGCGATCGACGACGTCGTGCAGCACGCCGGCGCCGTAGAACTTGATCAGGGAGATCTCCTTGCGCGCGGCCGAGGCGCCCTGGGTGTCCATCACCCACGCGGCGTGCAGCGTCATGAGCCGCGCCGCCTGCATCTGCGCGGCCGAGTCGGCGATCCAGTTCTGCACCGTCTGCTTGTCGCCCAGCACGCTGCCCTGTGCACGGCGGTACGTCGCGCGCTCGCAGAGCATGTCGAAGGCCCGCCGCGACACGCCCAGCCAGCGCATGCAGTGATGGATCCGCCCGGGGCCGAGGCGATGCTGGGCGATGAGGAAGCCCGCGCCGGCCTCCCCCAGCAGGGCCTCGGGGCCGACGTGCACGTCCTCGTAGAGGATCTCGGCGTGGTTGCCGAGCTTGCCGTGGGACTCGGCCGGGTGCTCCATGGTCGCCACGTCACGCACGATGGTCACCCCGGGGGTGTCCACCGGCACGATGAACATCGAGGCGCGCTGGTGGGGGCGCGCGTCGGGCTCGGTGACGGCCATGACGATGAGGAAGTCGGCGATCGACGCGTTCGTGGAGAACCACTTGTGGCCGTTGAGGACCCAGCCGTCGCCATCGCGCTCGGCGCGCGTGCGCAGCTCGGTGGGATCCGAGCCCGCGGTCTCGGGCTCGGTCATCGAGAAGGCCGACTTGAGGTCGCCCGCCAGCAGCGGGTGCAGCCAGCGCTGCTTCTGCTCTTCGGTGCCGGCCAGGGCCAGGACCTCCGAGTTGCCCGAGTCGGGCGCCTGGTTGCCGAAGGCGTTGGGCGCGAACGGCGACGAGCCCAGGATCTCGTGCATGAGCCCGAGCTTGACCTGCCCGAAGCCCTGCCCGCCGAGCTCGGGCGGAAGGTGCGCGGCCCACAGCCCGCGGCGCTTGACCTCCTCCTGCAACGGCGCGTAGATGCGGTCCAGCGCCGCCTGGTCGAGCTCCTCGGCGACCGGCTCGATCGGCCAGATCTCCTCGCGCACGAAGGCGCGCATCCACTCCAGCTGCTCTTCGAACTCGGGCTCGGTCGAGAAGTCCCACGCCATGGTTCGCCATCCTCAGGGGTCGCGATCGCGGTCGGCCGACATCGTAGTCTGCGTTCGGTGGCCGGGATGCGGCCCTCGCCGCCGTCACGGCGCTCGGAACGTGGTGTGCGCCCGGCCTCCCCGCGATAGCTTGCACGCCATGTCCCAGGAGCATCTCGACCGGCTCACCGCGATCGACGCGTCGTTCCTGCATCAGGAGGGACCGACGTCGCACATGCACGTCGGCGCGCTGGCGATGTTCGAGGGGCCCCCGCCGCCCTACACCGAGGTGGTGGACACGCTGCGGGGACGGCTGCACCTCGTCCCGCGCTACCGCCAGAGGCTCGCGGTGCCGCCCGCCGGCACCGGCCGGCCGCTGTGGGTCGACGACGAGAGCTTCAGCCTCGAGTACCACGTGCGCCATACGGCGCTGCCCGAGCCGGGCTCCGAGGAGCAGCTGCTGCTGCTGGCGGGGCGGATCTTCTCCCAGCAGCTCGACCGCTCCAAGCCGCTGTGGGAGGTGTGGATGGTCGAGGGCCTCGACGGCGGGGGCTTCGCGCTCATCACCAAGACCCATCACGCGCTCATCGACGGGATCGCGGGCGTCGACATCGCCCAGGTCATCTTCGACCTCGGGCCGGTGCCGGCCGAGGTGCCGCACCCCGACGAGGCGTGGGAGCCGGCGCGCACGCCGACCGCGGCCCAGGTGCTCGCGTCCGGCACGCTCGATCTGCTGCGCACCGGCGTGCGCACGGCGGCCGCCGCGGCGGCGCTCGCCACCCGCCCGGGGGAGGCGCTGCGCTCCGCGCGCGTGGCGGTCGAGGGCCTCGGCGAGGTCGCGTGGGCGGGGCTGAACCCGGCGCCGCCGACGCCGCTGAACGTCGAGATCGGGCCACACCGGCGCTTCCGCGTCGTGCGCAACGAGCTGGCCGACTTCAAGGCGGTCAAGGACGTCTTCGGCGGCACGGTCAACGACGTGGTGCTGACCGTCGTGAGCGGCGCGCTGCGCTCGTGGCTGCACTCGCGCGGCGTGCGCACCGAGGGCCTCGAGCTGCGCGCCCTCGTGCCGGTCTCCATCCGCAACCACCACGAGCGCGGCACCACGGGCAATCGCATCGCCGCCATGCGCGGCCCGCTGCCCGTCTACGTCGAGGACCCGGTCCTGCGCCTGCGCACCGTCAAGGCCGGGATGGACGGCCTGAAGGAGTCAAAGCAGGCCATCGGCGCCGAGGTGCTGGCCAGCGTGCAGAACTTCGCGCCGCCCACGATCCTCGCCCAGGCCTCGCGCCTGAACTTCTCCACCCGCCTGTTCAACCTGATCGTCACGAACGTCCCCGGCCCGCAGTTCCCCCTCTACGTGCGCGGGCGCGAGCTGCTCGACGTCTTCCCGGTCGCCTTCCTGCCCAAGGACCACGCGCTGGCCATCGCGATCATGTCCTACAACGGGCGCATCAACTTCGGCCTGCTCGGCGACTATGACGCGCTGCCCGACATCGACGCCATCGCCGAGGGCATCGAGGCCTCGCTGGCCGAGCTGCTGGCCCTCGCGCGCCAGGAGCGTCGCGAGGCCGAGCGCCAGCCGGCCAACGCCTAGCGGCGCCGCTGGATGCGCGCGTCGGCCTGCCTGGGGGCCGGCTCGCGGTTGCCGGCGTGGTCGATCGCGACGGTGTAGAAGCGGTAGCTCCCGCCGCGGCGCAGGGCCACCTGGCGCGACGTGCGCGTGGTCGAGAACAGGCGCTTGAAGCGCCCGCCGTCGGTCGCCCGCCACAACTCGAAGCGCGCGACGCCCGACGCCCGGACGCCGGCCGCCGCCGTGTCGGTCCCCGACCACCGCACGGTCACCGACGGCCTGCGCGTGAAAGCGGCCAGGCGCTTGACCCGCGATGCCGGCGCGCGGCGATCGAGGCTCGCAGCGCGCCTGAGGGCGGCGCCGGCATCGAGGATCCCCCAGCCCAGCTCGCTCGTCCACACGCCCGCGGGACGGCGCGCGGTCTCCTTGATGAGCCGCACGATGTCCGCCGCCGTGAGGTCGGGGTTGAGGTGGCGGATGAGCGCGCCCGTGGCCGAGACCATCGGTGTCGCCATCGACGTGCCCTGCACGTAGGCGTAGCGCGAGTCGCCGGCGAACGTGGTGCGGCACGCGCACGGCGGGCGGGGCGAGAACCCGAGCGAGCCGGTCTCGAGGTCGTTGGGCGCCGCGGTGAAGGCGCCGAAGATCCCCGGCGGGCCGGCAGCCGCCGCGCTCGAGTCATAGGAGCCATAGGCGGCCAGCGAGATCTGGCTGCCCAGCCCGGCGAAGGAGGCGCGGGCGTCGGAGGCGTCGGCCGCGGTGACCGACAGGCCCCTGTCGACCGTGAGGTCGTTCCCGGTGCCCGTGGGCTGCAGCAGATCGGCGGGGTAGCCCTGATCGGCGATCGGCGCGTCGGCGGCCGCCGCCGCCATCACGACGTTGTGCGCGAAGGCGTAGTCGACCGCGTCGCGCATGGCCTGGCTGGGCTCGACGCCGGGGTCGGTGCCGAAGCTCATGTTGATGGCGTCCGCCCCGTGGTCGACGGCGTAGACGATCGCCTTGGCCACGCTCGAGTCGCTGAAGTCGGACTTGAGGATCAGCATGCGGCAGCGCAGGCCGGCTCCGGCGAGGCCGACGCCGTTGTTGCCCGCCCCGCAGGCCAGCGAGGCGACGTGGGTGCCGTGCCCGACGGAGTCCGTCGTCGCCGGCGTTCCGTCGGGGTCGAAGCTGACGGCGTCGATGACGCGGTCGGCCAGCTCGGGGTGGCTCGTCTCGGCGCCGGTGTCGATGACCGCGACGGTCGCGCCGGCGCCGGTCGAGATATCCCATGCGGCCGGGAAGCCGCTGCGCACCGCCCACCACTCGACCGGCGTGTTCGGCGCGGTGCCGATCGCCGTCTCGGGCGTGACGAGCGCCGGGTCGTCGGGCTCGAGGCGCAGGCGGGCGCGATGCTCGACCTGCACGCGCGCCACGCGCGGGTCTGCGCGCAGGCGCACGGCGAGGGCGTGCAGCCCGGTGCCCGTGCGCGGTCGCAGGGTGACGAGGCGCAGCTGCGGGACGCTGAAGCCGGCGGGTCGCGCGCCGGCCGTCGCCGCGAGCGCCGCCGCGGTCACGCGCGCGCGGGGCGCCGTGCCCGGTGCGACGGTGACGAGCAGGCGGCCGGTCTGCGGCGCCTGGGCGTGCGCCGCCGGCGCGAGGACGAGCCCGGCCGTGGCCAGGCTCAGTAGCCGAGCGCGAACTTCGCGTCCTCGCTCATCTTCTCCGGCGTCCACGGCGGCGTGAACACCATCGAGGAGGACACCTCGTCGACCCCGTCGAGCTCCGAGACGAACTCGTCGATCTGCTCGGTGACCTGCGGTCCGATCGGGCACGCGGGCGTGGTCAGGGTGAAGGTCACGTGGACGTTTCCGCCGTCGATCTCGACCCCGTAGATGAGCCCGAGCTCGACGAAGTCGAGGCCGAGCTCGGGGTCGATGACATTCGAGAGGGCGTCCTCGACCTCTTCGAGCGTAGGCATGGGTTGAGTGTAGCCCCGGCCGTCGTATAGGTTGCGCTCCATCGTCGAGTTCTCCGCACAGCCGGCCTTACTGCGCTGCTCGGGAGACGAGGACATCGCGACGCGGGGGCGGCGCCGCAGGGCCCTCTCTCGCGCGCTCGCGACCGAGAGCGATCTGGTCGTGGACCTGCGCGAGCTGACGTTCGCTGACAGCTCGTTCCTCCTCGACCTGGCGATCGTCGCGCGGCGCCTGCGCCGGGCCGGGCGCCTGATCCGCATCTGCAGCCCGCAGCCCCAGGTCTGGCGCGTCATCGAGATCGTCGGCCTGCACCGGCTCCCCGGCGTCGTCGTCGAGGACCCGGCCCCGGCGCTCGCCTAGGACGCGGCGCGGCCAATCCGCAGCATTGTTAGCCACGCGCGGCGACGGCCGAGGCGCGGCTGACCGCGCTCCTACTACATGCCATCGTAGAAAATGACGACGCGGCGGGAAGGATGCGCGGAATGCGGCGTCTACCTACTATGCCCTGTAGTAGACGACGGACAGAGAAGGAGACGCCATGAAGCTTCATCCCCGCCTGCTGGGCGCCGGTGTCGCGATGACCCTCGCAGTCGTGCTGCCCGCGGGCCATGCCGCCGCCGAGGGGCCGGCCCGCCCGGGCGCCGACGCCGTGGTCCGCTGGAACCGGACGCTGCTGCAGATCATCCGCACCCCCGGCGCGCAACCGGCGACGATCCACTCGACGCGCAGCTTCGCGGCGCTGCACGTGGCGATGTACGACGCCATCGAAGCGATCGAAGGGCACCGCGCCACGTACGCGCTGCGCCTGCGCTTCCGCCGGCCCGCGTCGGAGACGGCCGCGGCCGAGGCCGCCGCGCACGACGTGCTCGTGACGCTCTACCCGGCGATGAAGGAAGCGCTCGACGCACAGGAGACCGGTGAGCTCGCGAGCCTCCCGGCCGGACGACGCAGGGATCGCGGCGTCGCCGTCGGCCAGAAGGCCGCCGCGGCGGTGCTCGCCCGGCGCGCGAACGACGGCGCGGGGGTGACGCCGCCGGTCTACATGAGCACCGGCGCGCCCGGTGCCTTCGATCCGGCGCCGGCGTCAGCGGTCTTCACCCACTGGGGAGCCGTCGCCCCCTGGGTGCTCGACCGCCCCGCGCAGTTCCGCCCGCCCGCGCCCCCTGCGCTGACCAGCCGCGCCTACGCCAGGGCGATCAACGAGGTCCAGTCGCTGGGGAAGAACGACTCGGCCACGCGCACGGAGGATCAGACGCAGATGGCGCGCTTCTGGGCAGCGCCGATCCAGAACTACTGGAACGAGATCGCCCAGACCGCGGCGCTGGCCCACCACCGCGGACTCGAGGCCGACGCGTGGACGTTCGCGGCGCTCAACCTGTCGCTGGCTGGGCATCGCCCTGGGCCCGGTGTTCCGGCGCCTGCCCGTCATGTGGCAGGCGGTCGGGCCGGTGGAGGCCTTCACCGACAGCACCTATGTGCCGGCCGTGATCCGCCTGACCCCCGACAACATCGGCTTGGCCAACGAGTCGACGGTCTACGTGCGCCGCCGCGATCCGGCCGTCGACACCGAGCCCCTGGATCGCTGGGGCGCGTTCATCGCGAACAGCTCGCTCTGCGCGCACGTCGGCTGCCCGGTGGCCTACTACGACGCGGCGCGCTCGTTCGTGTGCCCGTGCCACGGCGGGGTCTATGACTTCCGCGGCATCCGCGTGGGTGGCCCGCCGCCGCGCCCGCTGGACCGCTTCCTCACCCGCGTGCGTCGCGGCAGGGTCGAGATCGGCCCTCGCTATAGCGTCAACAGCCACCTCGAGCGCTTCTCGCCCCGCGATCCCGGCGAGCCACTGGACGGGATCGGCCCGATCCTCTACCCCCCGCGCTTCACGACCTCGAAGCTCCCGTCCCGCTGACCTTGCGCCGCCGCGAGGCGGGGTACTACCCTGCGTCGTAGATGAGCCGGAAGCGCGTACCCCCCGCCCTGCACGAGCTCGAAGCCGAGGTCATGGACGCCATGTGGCGGCTCGAGCGCGCCACCGTGCGCGAGGTGATGGAGGCCTGCAACGCGCGCGCCCCCAAGCCACGCGCCTACACGACCTACATGACGATCATGACCCGGCTCGACACCAAGGGGCTGCTCAAGCGCAAGCGCGACGGCAAGACGGACACCTACTGGCCCCGCCTGGACCGCGCGACCTATGAGGAGCGGCGCGCCGCCGCCGAGGTCGAGCAGCTCGTCGAGCAGTTCGGCGACGTCGCGCTGGTGCATTTCGCCCGCACCATGGACGGACTGGACCCCGCGCGCGCCCGCGCGCTGCGCCGCCATGCTCGCGGCCAGTAGCCCGCTGCGCGGTGCCAGGCGCACCTACCGGCTCGGCGCCGGCCTGGCGCTCACCGGCCTGGCGCTGACCGCCGGGGTGCTCGGCGCGGCGCTGGCGACGCTGTCCATCCGGCCCACACCCGCCCATCGGGTGG
The DNA here is from genome assembly GCA_963757775.1 of Paraconexibacteraceae bacterium. GTDB lineage: Bacteria > Actinomycetota > Thermoleophilia > Solirubrobacterales > Solirubrobacteraceae > JAOPZW01. The sequence continues at coordinate 147,353 of CAVWSH010000006.1, forward strand.
GCGTCCTCGGCCAGCAGCTGGCGCTGCCGGCCGCCAATCTCCAGGCGATCATCCTGCTGAGCCTCGCGACGCTCGGGATCGCGGTCGTGCTGGCCGGCGGGCGCGCCGCGCTGAGGGCGTTCCTCGCACAGCGCCGGCTGCGGCGCGCCCTGCCCGTCGCCGGCCCGCTGGCCGGGCACGAGCACGTGTGGGTCCTGCACGGCGAGCGCCCGCACGCGTGCTGCGCCGGCCTGCTGCGCCCGGCCGTCTACGTCACCGCCGGCGCTCTGCGGCGCCTCTCCGCGCATCAGCTCGCCGCCGTCATCGCGCACGAGCACCTGCACCGCGCGCGCCGGGACCCGTTGCGGATCGTCAGCGCGCGCGTGCTGGGCGAGGCGCTGTTCTTCTTCCCGGTCCTGCGCGGGCTGACCCGGCGCTACTGCACGCTGGCCGAGCTGGCGGCCGACGACCACGCAGTGGCCGCCCTGGACGGCGACCGGGCGCCCCTCGCTGCCGCGATGTTGGCCTTCGACGCGAACGGGATCGCGCCCGAACGCGTCGACCACCTGTCCGGGCTCACGCCGGACTGGTGCCTCCCGGTCGGCGTCACGGCGCTCAGCCTGATCGGCGCGAGCGCAATCGCGCTGCTGATCTGGCAGCTGGGGCGCCACGCGGTGCTGCAGACGACGCTGGCGCTGCCGGTGCTCTCGGCACAGCCCTGCGTCGTCATCCTCGCGCTGGTCCCGCTGGCCGGCACCGCGCTGGGCATGTGGGCGACGCGCCGCTGCTGACCCGTAGCCTGTAGGACGTGCTCCTCCCGCTCGTCCTGCTCTTCATCGTCGTCCCGATCGTCGAGATCTACGTGATCATCCAGGTCGGCCAGGCCATCGGCGCCCTGTGGACGATCGCGCTGCTCGTGGCCGACTCCATCGTCGGGTCGATGTTCATGCGCTCGCAGGGGCGCGCGGCCTGGCGGCGCTTCAACGAGGCGATCGCCGCGGGGCGCATCCCGGCCCGCGAGGTGGTCGATGGCGCACTCGTGATCTTCGGAGGGGCGCTGCTGCTCACGCCCGGCTTCGTCACCGACATCTTCGGCGCGACCTTCCTGCTGCCGCCGACGCGCGCGGTCATCCGCAGGCTGCTCGTGCGCCGCTTCACGGGGCGGCTGATCGTGGCCACGCCGGGCAGCGCGGGCCGGCGCCCGCCGCGCGGCCCGGGCGCCGACGTCGACAGCACCGCGACCGAAGTCGACCCGCGCTCGCTGCCGTGAGCATCGGGGTCGAGCAGGACGCGCCGCGCCCGGCGCAGGGCGACGGCTTCAGCGACGCGGTCACCGTGGCCTTCGCCGACGGCGCCGCGGAGCTCTACGGCGTGGCCCGGCTGGGGCTGTCCGACGGCGCCGCCAGCGGCCTCGCCATCCTCTTCCGCCGCGGCGAGCCCGTGGCCGTGAGCGCCGAGGGTGGCGTCGAGCTGGCCTCCCCGCCGTCGTCGTGGGACGAGGTCGCGGCCGCGGGCCTGGAGCTGAGGACGGTCGAGCCGCTGCGGGCGTGGCGGCTGCGCTTCGCAGGCGAGCAGGCCGCCTTCGACCTCGAGCTCGAGGCCACCGGCGCCGTCTCCGAGCTCGACCCCGGCCACGCCGTGGCGCGAGCCGGCGGCATGGCGGGCTACGAGCAGCCCGTTCGCGTGCGCGGCACGGCCACCGTGGGCGGCGAGCGCAGCGCGATCGACGGCGTCGGGCAGCGCGGTCGCTCCTGGGGCGCACCCGACTGGGAGCGCATCGAGCTGGCGCGCACGGTCTCGGCCTGGCTGGACGACGACCTGAACGTCTCCCTGACCGCCATCCGGCCTGCCGGCAAGCGCGACCACGCCGGCGAGGCGGTGGCCGCCTCCATCATCGAGCGCAGCGAGGACGGCGAGGCGCGGGCGGTGGACGTCCTCGACCCGCGCCTGTCGACGACCTACGACAGCGACGGGCGCCAGCGGCGCGCCGGCCTCGAGCTGTGGGTCGACGAGGACGGCTGGCCCCGCCGCGCCGCCGGCGAGATCACCTGCGGCACCTCGCTGGACCTCGGGCGCCTGCGACTGGACTGCGCCTTCTTCCGCTGGCGCATGGAGGGTCGCGAGGGCTTCGGGCGCTACGACGTGCTGCGCCGGGCGTAGCGGCGTTCCTCGGTCGCCTGCGGCGCGGCGTTACAGCCGCATCGAGGGAGAACAGGGTGGCGGTGAGCGGGCGCCTGCCGTCGCCCTCGCGTGGGCGGTGCACGGCGCGGACTTCCTGCGCGGTTCGCGCGTCGTGCGCAACGCCTCGCGGCGGCCCGCGCCGTCGAACGTCGGTCTTCCCACCTCTGGAGGGGGGAGGACCGACGTTCGACGGCGCGGCGCTCCCACGGGTGTTGCGAAAGACGCGCAGTTCGGTCTCAAAGGCGCACGCGATCGCGGACGCTGGCCCGCGCCGCAAGCCGCGTCGATCGCCCTTCGCCTCGATGATGCTGTTCAGCGCGCCGCGGCGCCGCGGCGCCGTGCGGGCGAGGCCGCGCGCTCCAAATCAGCCGCGAGCTCAGTTGTCGGAGCCCAGGCGGTCCCAGAGGTAGAGCTCGAGGCACTCGCTCGCCAGCTCCACCGACCGCTCGCGCGACAGGAAGGGCAGCACCGTGTCGAGCGCCTGCTCCTCCGCCACGCCCGCGTCGAACGCCTCCTCGCCGCGGAAGCCGGCCGCGATCTTCAGCGCCTCGCGGCGGTTGTCGCCCAGCGAGGAGAAGACGTTGACCAGGAACTCGCGGTTGGCGATCGGGTGGCCCACCTCCAGCGAGGCGTGCCAGGCGGCGAGCATCGACAGGTCGTGCTCGTCGAGGTCGGCCACCGCCTTGGCGTAGTGGGCTTCGAGCTCGGACTCGGGGATCTCGTCCACCCATGCCCGCACGAGCTCGCCGAGCAGCTGTCGGCGAGCCTCGCGACCCACGGACTCCGCGATCACGCGGATCGCGTCCTGCGGTTCGATGAAGCAGAGCGGCATCTACTGCTCCCTGGCGCTCGAGGACATCACTCGAACGGGCACGGTAGGCACCCCATCGGACGGCAAAGCCCGCTTGGCAAGCGGATTCCCGCAAGTTGCGGCGACGGCCCGGCCGGGGCGCCGCCGCGCGTCCCTCAGCGCTGCTCGGAGCGGGCCTGGCGGCGATCGCGCAGGATCGCCGCGATCCGGGCGCGATCGGCCATGCCGCGGGGGCGGATCGGGCCCGTGAGGATGACCTTCTGCTCGACCAGCTCGCGCATCTCGGACTTTCGCATCTCGTGGCTCCTTCTCGGGGTCGTTACCGGGAGAGGACGCGCGCGGGACGCGATCCGTTCAGTGAGCTAGGTCACGGACCCTCGAAGCCGAACTCGCCGGCCGCGGAGCCGGTCGAGCGCGAGGCGCCGGCGGAGGCGGAGGCGGCGACGGCGCGCGGCTGCGCCACGGCGGGCGGCGGGGTGCTGGTCGTGGTCGTCCGGCTCGCGACGGCAGCGCTCGCCGCGGGCTTCGATCCCTGGCCCGAGGGCGCGCTCGTGCGCGGACGGCTCTGCCCGTGGTGCCTGGCCCGCGCCCTGCGGGTGGCGTGCGCCCGCGGCTTCGCTCGCGCCTGCGAGCCCGAGGCCGTCTTGAACGCCGGGCCCCCGCCCCCGCCCACCGCTCCGCGCAGGAGCGCCGCCGGGCGGTCGGGCGCCGGCGGCGCGACGACGCCCTCGACCGCGAAGCCGCCGCCCGCCAGCGCGGCGGCGGACGCCGCGGCGGCGGCCATCTTCCCGGCCGTCACGGTGTCGAAGACCGCCTGCGCGCGCAGGAACGAGTTCGCCGCGCGCTCGTGCAGGTGCAGCGAGACGGTCTCGTACACGCGAACGAAGAAGCTGCCCGTGTGCTCGACGCCGCCGTTGGCCGCAGCGAGCGCGCTCGCGGGGAAGACCACCGTGAGCGGCTGCGAGGCGTCGTGCAACCCCCGCACCGTGGCCCGGCACGCGAGGCACTGGCGCAGGTGCGCGCGCAGGGCGACGGTCTGCGCCGCGTCGGCCTCGCCGTCGACGAAGGCCGAGAGCGCCGGTGCCAGGCGCTCGCACTCCTGCCCGGACTCGATGCCCGCGTAGCGCTCCAGGAAGCTCTTGCGCCCCTCGGCCAGACACCGATTGACCTTCGTGTACGTCCATCCGGTCACTTCGCAGATCTGCTCGTAGGAGTGCCCGAGCGCCTTGAGCCACAGCGCGCGGACCTCCTGGGGCTTGAGGCCGTGCAGCGCCTCGGCCGACCGCGCGACGCGATCGGCGCCCAGCACGCGCTCCTCGGGCGAGGCCGAGGTCCGCGACTCGAGCGCGTCGAGATCGACGTCGGCGAAGCCCACGATCCGCCGGCGCGAGCGGTTGATGGCCAGCGCCTCGTGCTTGACCACCGTGTGCAGCCACCCGGCGGCGCGCTCGGGATCCAGGCGCGCGGCGTGGCGCATGAGGATCTCGAGGCCGCGCTGGTAGGCGTCGTGGGCGTCGTCGGCGCACATCGAGTAGCGCCGCGCGACGCGCAGCAGCGAGTCGGCGTGCGCGCCGAGGAGCTCGAGGACCAGCGCCTCCCCGCGCTCGCGATCCACGTCTCCCGCCCGCTCGGGCGGATCGACCTCCGCCGCTTGAGGGCCGCCGGACGCCATGGTCGAACCTTCCTAGCGCCTATAGGGCCGGAACTCATCCCGGGCCCCGGTGGCGATTCACGCAAATTGCGCGGATTTCGTCGCGCTCGCGTCAGCGCGGGAACAGGCGCGGGAAGAGCGGGTGGTCGAGCTCGTCGCCGTGCGCCAGCACGCCCTCGAGCTCCGGGAAGGCCGGGCTCGTCGCGTGCGGGCGCGCCGCGAAGCGCACGTCGTCGCCGACCAGGCGCACCGAGAACGCCCGCCGGCGCCGGCGCGAGCCGGCCGCCGCGTGCAGCGTGAGCATGTTGAAGGCCACGGCGTCGCCCGGCTCAAGCGCCCAGCCGAGGATGCTGTACGCCGAACGGTCGGCCTCCACGTCGGGCACCTCCTCGAAGGCGCCGTCGTCGAAGACCAGCGCGCGATCGTCGAAGAAGCTGCGCGGCATGTACCACGTGCCCGCAGCGTGCGAGCCCGCGACGAACTCGAGGGTGCTCTCGCGCGGCACAGGATCCAGGGGGATCCAGAACGAGACGGTGTCGAAGCCGTCGACGTTGTAGAAGGGCTGGTCCTGGTGCCACGGCGTGCGCAGCGTCGTCCCGGGCTCCTTGACCAGAAGATGGTCGTGATGCAGGCGCGCGGTCCCGGAGGCCATGAGCCGGGCGGCCGCCTCGCCGATCCGCGAGCTGCGGATGACCTCCTCGTAGGCCGCGATCCGGGTCCAGTTGCGGAAGTCCTCGAAGAAGCGCCCAGCGCCGGGCTCGCCGCCGCCCTCGATGGCCCGCTCGCTCGGCGCGGCCAGGTTCTCCTCGACGCCCTCGGCCAGCCGGGCGACCTGCTCCGCGTCGAGCAGGCCGCGCACGACGCACGCGCCATCGCGCCGGAAGTCGGTCGCGACGGCGGCCAGATCGCCGGCCACGGCGCTAGTGCCTCGGCGCCTGCAGCGTGACCTTCGTGGTCACCGTCTGCCCGCCGACCGTGGCGAGCGCGTAGGCCGTCAACCGGCGCTTGTGCCTGGCCAGGCGCCGGCCGGCCCCGTTGAGCTTGATCTTCACCGTGCTCCTCTTACCGGCCGCGACCGAGAAGTGCGTCGCTCCCAACCGCCGCGGCCTGCGCGGGGTGCCGGCCGCCGCGGCGCCCGCCGCCCTGCGGTCCTGCAGCACGAGCGTGCCCTGGCACGGCGTCGTCAGCCGGCAGACGAGCGGGACGGACGCCGTGTCGCCCCGCAACCGGCCGCCGTTGGCCGCGATGGTCAGCGGCTGCGCCTGCGCGAGCGGACCCGGCGCGGGGACCACGGTGCCGCCAGGAGGCACGGGGGCGGGGGTCGGCCCGCCGCCGTCGAGCGGATCGATGTCGGCGCTCAGCATGAGCATGTAGCCCGGGTAGGCGCCGACGCCGCCGGCCAGCGGGTTCGGGCTCGGCGCCGGCGGATTGGCGGGGCCCTGCGGCGCGGGGGCGTAGAAGCCGGTGTAGCCGGCGCTCGTGTCGGCGACGGGGATCGGCGTCGCGCCGCCGAGGACGGCCAGGCCGAGGAAGTCGCCCTTGGCCACCGTGTTGCCGTCTTCGCCGGCGGGCGTCGGGTCCTCGACCATGCCGAGGGTGACCGGCACGGTCGTCACCGCGTTCGCCGCCGGCGTGAAGGTCGGGCCGTACTCCTGCAGGAAGCAGCAGAAGAAGTTCGGGTGACCTGGGTCCTGCAGGTTGTTCTGGTAGTAGGAGCGCAGCACGACGACCTGCATGGGCCCCTGCGGGGCGTTGCCCGTCTTGACCCGCACCGCGCTGACGATCCCGCTCATCGGCGCGTAGCTCGTCGGGGTGACCGCGTAGCCCAGGCACGACGACGCGCCGAAGCTGTTGGCGCACGTGTGCGCGGTCGACACCGGCTGGCTGAGGTCGGCGCCGAAGGTCACCGCGCCCGCGGCCGCGGGCAGGGCGACGAGCGCCACCAGGCTCAGGGCAAGGAGATGTGAGAGGCGCACGCGCATCGTTGCCCGCGGATGTCGGCTGACGACGGGCGCCCGTGAACCGCAGGGCGCGCCGACCAGACGGATGTTCGGGCGGCTTGGGGCGTTGCTACGTTAGGGCCCCCTAAGCCATGACCGAGACCACGACACGCCCCAAGCGCCGCACGCTGCACACCACCGTGACGAGCGTCGAGCGCCTGACCCCGCAGATGATCCGCGTCGTCGTCAGCGGCGACGACCTCGACGGCTTCGGCGCCGGCCCCTTCACCGACCACTACGTCAAGGTCCAGCTCCCGCCGCCCGGCGCCGGCTACGCGGCCCCGTTCGACGCCGACGAGCTCAGGGAGCGCCTGCCGCGCGAGCGCTGGCCGCGCACCCGCAGCTACACGGTGCGCGACTGGGATGCCGAGCGCAGGCTGCTCACGCTGGACTTCGTCGTCCACGGCGACGAGGGGGTCGCCGGGCCGTGGGCCAGGGCGGCCAAGCCCGGCGACGTCCTGCAGCTCACGGGCCCGGGAGGCGCCTACGCCCCGGATCCCGGCGCCGCCTGGCACCTGATGGTCGGCGATCTCAGCGTGCTCCCGGCGATCGGCGCCTCGCTGCAGCGCGTGCCGGAGGGGGTGCCGGTCCACGTGCTCGTCGAGCTCGACGACGAGGCCGACCGCCAGGAGCTGACCAGCCCCGGCGACCTGCACGTCACGTGGCTGCGTGCCGACGGCGGCGACACCGTGCTGGCCGAGGCCGTCCGTGCGCTGACCTTCCCCGCCGGGCCCGTGCACGCCTTCGTCCACGGCGAGGCGTCGTCCGTTCGCGCCGTCCGCCGCCACCTGCTGGCCGAGCGCGGGGTCCCGCGCGAGGCGCTGTCGGTCTCCGGGTACTGGAAGCGCACGCGCACCGACGAGGAATGGCGCGCGTTCAAGGCCGAGTGGAACCGCCTGGCCGAGCAGGACGTCGCGTAGGGCCCGCGACGTATCCTGCCGCCCGTGGCCAAGAGCGAGCATCCGCAGGCGTCGATCGACTGGGCCTCGGCCGAGGTCAGGGGCGGCCAGCTCACCGTCGCCCTCGTCGGCGAGGCCAACAGGCAATGGGCCGAGCGCGTGCAGGACGTCGTCGAGCGCCTCGACCGGCCCGGCAGCGCCTGGGGCAGGACGAAGGTGACCGACGGGAAGGTGACCGTGGAGGCAATCGGCGCCGGTTCGGAGGAGGACCTGCGCCATCTGCTGGACGGCGCCGTCCAGCAGGCCAACGCGGACTTCGCGCCCGAAGACCAGGACGACCCCGGCGACGGGCCGTCCGAGGAGGACAGCGCGATGACCGAGGCCTTCCGCTCCTTCGCCGCGGACGAGCCGTCGGACTGAGCGGCGCCGTCAGGCGTCGGCCACGCGGCCGAGCAGGCTGAGCGCCCGGCGCACGGCCTCGCGCTCTTCGGCGTCGAGCTCGCGGTCGAGCGTCTGGGTCAGCCAGTCCTCGCGGCGCGCGCGGCTCGCGTGCAGCGCCTCCAGGCCCGCCGGCGTGAGCTCGACGAATGAGCGCCGGCCGTCCTGCGGGTCCGGGCGGCGCGAGACGTGACCCGCCTCCTCGAGGTCGCGGACCGTCTGGGCCATCGACTGCGGGCGCATGCGGTCGGCAGCCGCGAGATCGCTGATGCTCGCGGGCCCCTCGCGGTCCAGGCGGCTGAGGACGGCGAGCTGAGGGATGGGCGGCCCCGGCTCCGCGCGCAGCCTGCGCAGGAGCCGGCCGAGGGTCTCGCGCAGCTCGTGCGCGAGCTGCGCCGTGGTCGCGTGAGTGCCCTGCATGCGCGCCACTGTAGCTCCTATCTACAGGCGCACTGTGCAGGTAGCCTGTATATTTTCACCGCGTGCCGTCGATCCATCCCGATCGCTACAAGTGGGTGGCCCTCTCCAACGCGACGCTGGCCGTGCTGCTGGCGACGCTCGACGCGTCGATCACGATCATCGCGATGCCCGACATCTTCCGGGGCATCCACCTCGATCCGCTCGTCCCCGCCAACTCGTTCTACCTGCTGTGGATGATCCTGGGCTACCTGGTGGTGACGAGCGTGCTCATCGTCAGCCTCGGCCGGCTGGGCGACATGGTCGGCCGGGTCAAGATCTACAACCTCGGCTTCGTCATCTACACGGTGGCCTCGCTGCTGCTGGCCATCGACTGGATGCAGGGCCGCGCCGGGGCCACGTTCCTCATCGTCTTCCGCGTCGTGCAGGGCATCGGAGGCGCCTGCCTGCTGGCCAACGCGGCCGCGATCATCACCGACGCCTTCCCCGCCCGCCAGCGCGGCATGGCGCTGGGCATCAACAACATCGTCGGGGTCAGCGGCATGTTCATCGGCCTCGTCCTCGGCGGCATCCTCGCCCCGATCGACTGGCGCCTGGTCTTCCTCATCTCGGTGCCCGTCGGGCTCTTCGGCACCGTCTGGGCCTACGTCGCGCTGCGCGAGCTGAGCACCCCGCGCCGCGCGCGCGTCGACTGGGCGGGCAACCTGACCTTCGCCCTCGGGCTCGTGCTCATCATGGTGGCGGTGACCTACGGGATCCGCCCGGCCGCCGGCCACCCGATCGGCTGGGGCAGCCCCCGCGTCCTGGCCCTGCTCGCCGGCGCCGCGATCAGCCTCGTGGCCTTCGTGCTCGTCGAGCGCCGCGTGGAGGACCCCATGTTCCGCCTGCCGCTCTTCCGCATCCGCGCCTTCACCTTCGGCACGCTGTCGACCTTCCTGTCCGCCGTGGCGCGCGGCGGGCTGATGTTCATGCTCATCATCTGGCTGCAGGGCATCTGGCTGCCCCAGCACGGCTACGACTTCACCGAGACGCCGCTGTGGGCCGGCATCTACATGCTGCCGCTGACCGTCGGGATGCTGGCCGCAGGGCCTACCTCCGGCTACCTGTCAGACCGCTTCGGCGCGCGCCCGTTCGCGACCACCGGCATGGTCCTCACCGCGATCGGCTTCGCGCTGCTGATGGCGCTGCCGACCGACTTCTCCTATCCGCTCTTCGGCGCCATCCTGCTGCTCATCGGGGCGGCGATGGGGATGTTCGCCTCCCCCAATCGCGCCGCCGTGATGAACAGCCTGCCCAAGGGCGACCGCGGCGCTGGGGGGGCCATGAACCAGACCTTCCAGAACTCCGCTCAGGTGCTGTCGATCGGCATCTTCTTCACGCTCATGATCGTCGGGCTGGCCGCGACGCTGCCCGAGACGATGAGCGCCGGGCTGCAGGCCCACGGCGTCCCGCCCGCCACCGCTGACCACGTGGCCACGCTGCCGCCGGTGTCGATCCTCTTCGCCGCCTTCCTGGGCTACAACCCGATCCAGCACCTGCTCGGCCCGCACGTGCTCGCCGGGCTCTCAGGGCACGACCAGGCGGCGCTGACGGGGAGCTCGTTCTTCCCCAACCTCATCTCCGGGCCCTTCCAGCACGGGCTGCACGCCGCCTTCCTGTTCGCCATCGTCGCGTGCCTGATCGCGGCCGGCGCCTCGCTGCTGCGCGGCGGGCGCATGGTCCACGACGACGAGCCGGCCGAGCCCGCCGCCGCACCGACCCCCCGCCGCCTGCGCGCGGCCGAGCTCGAGGAGCAACATGCACGTTGAGTGGTACGGGCAGTCCGCGTTCGCGCTCAGCGACGGCACCATGACGGTGTTCATCGACCCGTTCGACGACGTGGGGGCGCTGGCCGAGCGCGGCCTGCGCTGGGACTACCCGCCGATCGAGGGCGTGCGCGCCGACCTGCTGCTCGTCACGCACGAGCATCGCGACCACAACGGCGTCGGCGCCATCGACGGCGACCCGCCGACGCTGCGCTCGACGGCAGGGCGCCTGCAGTCGCCGATCGGCGAGGTCCTCGCCGTCGCCTCCGAGCACGACGACGTCGCCGGCATCGAGCGCGGGCCCAACACGCTGTTCGCCTTCACGCTCGGCGGCCGGCGCGTGGCCCACCTCGGCGACCTCGGCCAAGCCCACCTGCGCGAGCAGCAGGCCCGGGCGCTGGGAGACGTCGACCTTCTCTTCGTGCCGATCGGAGGCGGCCTGACGATCGGCGCCGAGCAGGCCGCGGTGATCGCGGCCCGCCTCCGCGCCCGCGTCGTCGTGCCGATGCACTACCGCACCGAGCGCATCGACTTCCTCGAGCCGGTCGACGCCTTCGCTGCCCTGGCGCAGCGCGTCGAGCGCCTGGAGTCGAGCGCGTTCGACCTCGACGCGCTGCCCGGCGGCGACGCGCCCCTCGTCGTCGTGCCCGCCGCGCCCTGACCCACCGCTCAGGGCCGCTCCGGCGGTCCGCCGGAACCGGCACGCAGCGACGCCGGTGGAAAGGGGCCGTTCGTGGACATGGCCGAGGCGCCGTCGCGCGCCCGGCCGTCAGGCGGGACCTGACGGCCGGTGCTGCGCGGCGGGCCTTCGGCGCGCCGGGCGCCGCGGCGAGGGCGGCGGCGCCGGCGGCAGCGCAATGGGCCCCACGTCCCGAGGCGAGGTGCCGGCCGACCGGAGCCGCCTCACCGCCTCATCGCGCCGTCCCATCGGCGAATTACAGCCTCGCCCGCCCTTCGCGGTGCTGGGCTGCGCGATGTATGGAGGTTTGCCCGCGCTGCGGAAGCCGACGCCGGCACCTTCTGCGCTTCGACTGTTCGATCGGCCAGGGCACCAGCGTTCGCTTGACGGCCAGAAGCGCTGCAGAAGCTCCCGAAAGGGGCGGCGCGCCAGGAGACTGCCATTATCGGGCACGCCGCGTACCGCGATCAGGGAGCCCCTTGCGTCATGAACGACGAAGTCGCCGTGTCCGCCAAGATCGAGGTCCCGCCCGCAGCCGCGGTGAGTGCTGAGGCAGCGACGGCCCGCGCCCGGGAGGTCGAGCGCACACGGCGCGCCGACGCGGCGCGTATCACCGCGCTCGTGCAGTACATGCTCCATTGCGGCGGGGACGCCCGCGAGCTGCACTAGCGAACGCTGCACAAAACCTGTACGGCGCCACCCGCGCGTTGACGCGCGCCCGGCCGCCCACGTAGGTTCGGCGCGTGGCGCTTGCCGAGAGGCCATCCGCAGGCCCGCCGACGGCCACGGGCACCGATCCGCGCAACGTCGACGGGCAGGCCATCTGCATCACGGTGTTCAGCGCGGTGAAGGGCTGGGGCCGCGCATGGCTCGCGCTCGTCTTCCTCTACGCGCGGCTCGTGCCCAGCGCGCACGGCACCCTCGCGCGCCTCTCGTTCATCCACTTCGCGCGCTGGACGCTCGTCAGGGAGCTGCCCGGGCAGCGCCTGCGCCACCCCCAGCTGTTCTTCGAGAGCAACTTCAACGGCGGCTGGGAGGAGTACATCGACGCCTTCTCCCACATCCTGACCCGCGGGATGAAGCTCTTCTGGGGCAGCTCGTACGGCTTCCCCAACCCGCTGCCGACCGGGCGCTTCAAGGACTACATCCGCCGCCACGAGATCGTGGCCAGCCACTTCTACAGCGCCTACCCCGACGCGACGACGACGATCGTCCTGTCCTCCCTCGAGCTCGACGACAAGCTGCGCGACTTCCGCGCACGCACGAAGGGCATGGACCCCGAGGCCTTCGCGCGCGCCTGGCGGGCCTTCCTCACCGATGCGCAGAGGTGCCTGTGAACCGCGACCCGGACCGCTCGGGCCAGGCCGGCGCCCTCACCGTCCTCACGCCGATCGCGCCGGGCGCCGAGCCTGAGCTGCGCGCGTACCTCGCGGGACTGCGACCGGGCCCGAGCCCGCTGGCACGCGTGCCGGGCACGCACTTCGGGCGCTGGGTGATCGTCTCGGACCTCGTGGCGGAGGACGAGCGCGACCCGGACCACCTGGCCGGCTCGCACCTGCTGTTCACCGCGAGCTTCGACGGGTCGATGGACGCCTACCTCGACGCGCTGTCCAGCGCGCTCGCCGCCGAGGCACAGGAGATCTGGGGCCGCTGCACCGGCGCCCCGCGGCCGGCCGCCGGACCGGCGCTGAAGGCCTACCTGCGCGCCCACCACCACAGGACCGGCTTCTTCGTGGCGGCCTACCCGCAGGCCACCGTCGGGCGGGTGCGGGCGGCGCTCGATCAGCGCGACAAGGCCATCGCCTTCGCGCGCGACGCCCAGGGCATGGACCCCGCGGAGCTGCAGGCGGCCTTCCTCGAACGGCTCGGCGGCTGATCGTGGCCGGAGTGTCGATCGACCTCGCCGACGTCCAGGGCGACATCCTGCGCGCGTACGGCAACGACTACGCTCACACCGCCTACCTGTTCTTCCGCGTCGACGACGCCGGCGCCGGGCGCGCCTGGCTGCGGGCCCTGCTGGCGCGCGTCACGACCGCGGAGCCGTGGCGCGCGGGCAAGCCGGCGACCACGCTGAACCTCGCGGTCACCGCCGGCGGCCTGAAGGCGCTCGGCGTGGCCGACGCCGTGCTCGCCACCTTCTCGCACGAGTTCCGCGCCGGGATGTCCGCCCGCGCCGAGACGCTGGGCGACGCCGGCCCGAGCGACCCGGCCAACTGGGAGCCCGAGCTGCGCGGCGACGGCCTGCACGTGCTGGCCACGATCAACGCGCTCGACGACGGCGCCCTCGGGCACGAGATCACCCGCCTGCACAGCGACGCCGCCAGCGCGGGCGGCGTCGCCCTGGCCTACGAGCAGCGCACCGAGCTGCTGCCGGGGTCGCGGGAGCACTTCGGCTACGCCGACGGCTTCGCGCAGCCGGCGCTCGCCGGGGCCGGAGACGACGGCGCCGACCGGCGCATCGGCGGCGGGGTCCCCGAGGCCGGGAGCGCATGGCGCGCACTCGCCCCGGGCGAGTTCGTCCTCGGCTACGAGGACGAGGACACGCGCGTCGATCCCCAGCGGACGCTGCCGAGCGCCCCGGCCGACCCTTTCGGGCGCTCGGGCACCTACATGGTGTGGCGCAAGCTCTACCAGGACGTCGCGCTCTTCCGCCACGTCCTGCGCGAGGCCGCCGCGCTCTACCACGGTGGCGATCACGAGAAGCTCGCGGCCAAGGTGGTCGGGCGCTGGCCCAACGGCACGCCGCTGGTCCTCTCCCCCGACGCCCCGATCGAGAACTTCGACGCCAAGGCGCCCAGCGCCAACGCCTTCCGCTACGCCGCGCACGACCCCGACGGGCGCCGCTGCCCGCTCGGCGCGCACATCCGCCGCACCAACCCGCGCGACGCGCTGGGCTTCGACGGGCTGCTCAGCTTCCGTCATCGCATCATCCGCCGCGGGATGCCCTACGGGCGCCCGCTGGCCGCCGAGGCGACCGAGGACGACCACGTCGACCGCGGCCTGGTCTTCGTCTGCTTCAACGCGAGCATCTCGCGCCAGTTCGAGGGCATCCAGGCGCAGTGGATCAACGACGGCAACGTGTTCGGCCTCGGCCACGACAGCGACTTCCTGATGGGCGACCCGAGCGGGACGGGCAAGATGACCGTCGAGGGCGACCCGCCCTTCTTCCTCGGTCCCCAGGGCCCGTTCGTCACCACCCGCGGCGGCGCCTACCTGTTCGTGCCGGGCATGGCCGCGCTGGCGGCGCTGGCCGGCTGAGTGACTCCCCGGCCTCGGTGATGACCGAGAGGAGGCCCGCCGGCGCCGGGTCGATACCGCGCGCCGGTTTCAGACGCGCAGGGCGGCGCCGATGGCGTCGCGCCGCGGGCCCTGGACGCCGACGGTCGCCCCCGCGCGGATGCGCTCGCCCTCGGGGCGCGACCAGTTGGTCAGCCCGAGGTCGAGCGCCTCGATGGGGACGTCGATGGCCTCGACGAGCTCGGCCGCCCGGCGCTGCAGGAGGAGCGGGTCGCCGATCCCGAGCACGCGCTTGGAGGCGACCACCGTGGGGTCGAGCGGGTCCGTGGAGAGGTGCAGGGACCACGGCCGCACGTCGTAGACGCCCAGGCGCCCGAGGATGACCAGCAGCTCGTAGCGCGGCGCGCGCCCGAAGCCCGGCAGCGACATGCGCTCGAAGGCGCGGTCGAAGCGGCGCTGGTCGGGCCACGCGGGGTCGCCGATGAAGGCCTGCGCCTGAGAGCCGGCGCGCCGGGCCCAGGCGCGGTAGGCCAGCAGGGTCGAGGCCCCGCGCGCCGGGTCGTGCGCGGTGCGCGGGCCGAGCGCGATGTCCTCGAGCATCGGCAGCTCTCCCGACGCCCAGCTCGTGCGGGCCATGGCGATCGACGCCCATGGGTCCTCGGCCTCGAGCGGCGAGAGATAGGCGATCAGGAAGGCCAGCCACGTGGCCTCCTCGACGTCGCTGGCCCGGCCCACCTCGGCGTACAGCCCGGGCGGGTCGCCGGCCAGCTCGTCGAGCCGGGCCGCCGCGAAGGCGATCTCGTCGGCCAGGCGCGCGGCGTCGAGCGAGCTGCGCAGGCCCGGCAGCAGCTCGTGCTCATAGCCGTCGTCGGCGGCGCGGGCCATGCGGCGGACGCGCAACTGGCCTCCGCGGTTGGACGGACCGCGCCCCGATGAGGGTGTGCGCGCCGGGCGAGGAGTGGCCCGGCGCGGCTCGGCCGCCTGCCCCTGCTGCGCCTTGCGCGAGCAGATGGGGCAGGTGGCTTCGAGTCGACCGTGGCGGCAGAAGGTGGGCACTGCCGCTTCAGTGTCCTACTTGTGGCAGCTGCGCGCCTTGCGGGTCTTGACGACGTTGTAGCCCGGGCGCGGCGACTGGTCGGGATTGATCAGCCCGGCGTCGAAGTCGGCGGTGGCCGGATCGGCCGGCGGGTTGAACTGGTAGACGTACAGCCGCTGGATGCGGGAGTTCGTCTTGGCCAGCGTGAACATGCAGCCCAGCGCCTTCGACGCGCGGCTCGTGCTGGCCGGGAACGAGGCCCCCAGCTTGACGATGCCGCCGGTCTCGGTCAGCCACACCTTGCC
This sequence comes from Paraconexibacteraceae bacterium, assembly GCA_963757775.1. Classification (GTDB taxonomy): domain Bacteria; phylum Actinomycetota; class Thermoleophilia; order Solirubrobacterales; family Solirubrobacteraceae; genus JAOPZW01. The sequence continues at coordinate 162,791 of CAVWSH010000006.1, forward strand.
GCGGAAGGCGGCCAGCACGCGCTTGGTGCGGGTGGTCGAGAAGCGGTTCGTGTCGGAGTAGTTGTGAAAGCCGATGACCTTCGGATCGGGCGAGGCGTGGCGCAGGAACGACCGCAGGTACTTGACCGTCTTGTTGACGTTCTGCTCGTCGAGGACGTCGACGCCGACGATCGTGTACTTCGATCCGCGGAAGACCTTGCGCGCGGCCATGTAGTACTGCGCCGTGGCCTTGGGACCCGTGCTCAGGCTGCAGAGCTTGCTCGGCTGGCCCTGGACGCTCCCGGCGATCGTGCGGTGGCAGCGGTTGACCTCATTCCAGGGCGAGATCTCCCTGACCCTCGGATAGGCCGCCTTGAACTTCTTGATCTCCTTCGTGTAGGCCGCGACGCTCGGCGCCTTGAGGGCGCGCGAGTTGCTGCGATGGGAGTGCTCGAAGGAGATGAGGACCTTCTGGTGCACGGCGGTCGCGGCGCTGTACCAGGCGTCCCACTGGGCCTTGTCGGAGGAGCTCTCCATCAGGTCGTAGGGCGCGATGTAGCGCGCGGCCTTGAACTTCAGCGGCGCGAAGAGCGGGTTGGTGAAGGTCTGCGCCTGCTGGTCGGAGACGCCCAGCGTGTAGGCGCCGGCGCTCGCGGGGATGGCGAGCAGCGCGATCAGCGCTGTCGTTGAGATGACGAGTCGTCGCATGGAGGGGAAGTTGGCTTTCGTCGGCATTAAGGGCTGGCAACAGGCTAGCCACGCCCAAGTTGCGCACGCGCCGCGACTGGCATGACTACCCGATCCGTTCAAACGCACCGAGGAACACGTCGGTGACGAAGCTGACCGCGCGCTCCACGTCGGGCGGGTCGCGCTCGACCATGTGCAGGCCGATCTCCACCCCCGCGCCGACCATCGCCACGGCCATCAGATCCGCGTCGTGCGGCGGGATCCGGCCCTGGGTGACCGCGGTCTCCAGGTCGGCGCGCAGCTCGTCGATCCCCGCGCCCAGGGCGGGCTCGTCGAACATCGCCCGGATCGTGCCCGCGTTGCGGCGCATGAGCGCGACGGTGTCGGGATCCTCGGCCAGGAACTCGAAGTAGGCCCGAAAGCCGCGCGACACGAACTCCTCGAGGGTCGTGGCAGCCGTCCGCGCCGTGCGCACCCGGGCGCGGGCCTCCACGGTGATCTCGCCCACCAGCGCCCGCAGCACCGACTCCTTGTCGGGGAAGTAGTTGTAGAAGGTGCCTGTGGCCAGGTCGGTCTCGCGCACGACGTCGCGCACCGAGGCGGCGCCGTAGCCGATGTCGCTGAACACGCGCCGCGCGGCGACGAGGATCGCCTCGCGGTTGGCCGCCTTCGTGCGCTCGCGCTTGCCGACGCCGGCCCCGGCGGTCATGCCGCGACCTGCGCCCGTGCCGACCCGGGCGCGACCGGGAGCGCGAAGCCCTGGCGGCGGGCGCGCTCGGCGCCCTCCCGGCGCTCCTTGCCCAGCGCGTGCAGGTAGTCGTCGAAGTCCACCTGGATCGTGTGGCGCTTGGAGGCCACGTAGCGCTTGCGCATCGCCGCCGTCTCGTCCTCGATGTCCTGCAGCAGGGCGGGCCGCGGGGGCAGCGCGTACTCGCCCTTGAGGTAGTCGGCGATCCACTGCCCCTGGGCCTCGGCCAGCGGCATCGTCGCCCCCAGCGGCTGGAGCAGGGCGACGAAGAAGACGTCGTCGAACTCGGAGTGGAAGACGCGCCGGAAGAGCTCGATGTGGTTCGCGGGGGCCGAGATGAGGTCGGGATCGAAGAACGGGAAGCTGATCTTGTAGCCCGTGCAGTAGACGACCACGTCGGCGTGCGCCCGCGAGCCGTCCTCGAACTCGACCTCGTCGCCGTCGAGGCGGCGGATGTTGGGCTTGGGCGCGATGGTCCCGTGGGCGATGCGGTCCAGGATGCGCCCCGAGACGGTCGGGTGGGCCTCGCCGAACTTGTGGTCGGGCCGGGGGAGGCCGTAGCGCTCGGGGTCGCCGACGTGCAGCCTGATCAGCGTGTGGATCATCCGCTGGCGCACCTTGAACGGGATGCGCGGGTCCTGCGGCAGCTGATCGACCGGGCGCCCGAACATGTACTTGGGGATGATCCACGCGCCGCGCCGGGCGGCCAGGTAGGTGCTGCGGGCCACGTAGGAGGACTCGACGGCGATGTCCATGGCCGAGTTGCCCATGCCGAGGACGACGACGTCCTTGCCGGCGAAGAGGTCGTTGTCGACGTAGGCGTGGGCGTGCAGCTGGCGGCCGGCGAAGCTCTCGTGGCCGGGGAAGGCCGGCTCGGGCCAGCGCGGGTCCCAGTGGTGGCCGTTGGCCACGAGCAGCGCGTCGAAGCGCTCGATCGAGCCGTCGTCGAGCGTCAGCTCCCAGCCGCCGCCGGCCAGCCGCCGGGCACGCGCGACCTTGGTCTCGAAGCGGATGCGGTCGCGGAAGCCGAAGTGATCGACGTAGGCGTCGAAGTAGGCCGCGATCTGCGTATGGTGGGGGAAGTCCGGATAGGCCTTCGGCATCGGGTAGTCCGAGTACTGCATCCGGTCGCGCGACGTGTTGATGAACAGCTGGCGGTACGCGGCCGACATCCCGTTCTTGTTGGCGAAGACCCAGTTGCCGCCCACGCGGTCTGAGGCCTCGAAGCAGGTGAACGGGACGCCGCGCTCGTGCAGCGCCTTGGCGGCGGCGATCCCGGAGGAGCCGGCGCCGATGACCGCGGCGGTCGGGAGGCTCGGCATCGCGCCAGCGTCACAGAAGATGACGCATGCGTCAAGTTTGATCGCCGTCCCGTCGGGAACGACCGCACGATGCCCCGTACCCGCACTCTCGTCATCGTGCTCGCCGGCGGCGCCGGCGGTCGCCTGGAGCTCCTGACCGAGCGGCGCGCCAAGCCCGCGGTGCCCTACGCCGGCACCCACCGCCTCATCGACTTCCCGTTGAGCAACTGCCACAACGCCGGGCTCTCGGACGTGTGGGTCTCGCAGCAGTTCAACCCGGTCTCGCTCAGCGGCCACCTGTCCAGCGGGCGGCCGTGGGACCTCGATCGCACCACCGGCGGGCTGCTGCTCCTGCACCCACGGCTCGGCGACGACGAGCGCGAGGGCTTCCAGCAGGGCACGGCGGACGCCCTGTGGCGCAACGCGCCGCTGATCCGGGACTTCGCCCCCGAGGCCCTCGTCGTGGTCAGCGCCGACGCGGTCTAGGTCTTCGTCTTCACGCCGGAGCCGCTGCTCGCCGCGCTCGAGCGCCTGGCCCAGGACGCGGGCGACGACGGCCTCGACGATCTCGGCCACGAGGTGCTCCCGCTCCTGGTCGGTCGCGGCGGGGCGCGGGAGGCGCGCTTGGAGGGCTACTGGCGCGACGTGGGCACCGTCGAGGCGTACTGGTCCTCCCATCAGGAGCTGCTCGCCGATCCCCGCCCCTGGACCTCGGCGATCCGGACTGGCCCGTCCTCACCCGCTCCGTGGGGCACCGGGCGCCGGCCCGCGTGCTGCGGGGGGCCGACGTGCGCGAGAGCGTGCTCGCACCCGGCGCGCGCGTCGCGGGCGCGGTGGAGCGCTCGGTCGTCGGGCGCGCGGCGGTCGTCGAGCAGGGTGCGGTCGTCCGCGAGTCGGTGCTGCTCCCCGGAGCCGTCGTGCGCGCCGGCGCCCAGGTCGTCCGGGTCGTGCTCGACGACGGCGTCGAGGTGGGCGCCGGCGCGAGCGTCGGCGCGCCCGACGGCGAGATCGCGCTCGTAGGGCTCGAGGCGACCGTGCCGGCCGACGCCGTGGTGCGCGCGGGCGCGCGCCTCCCGGCCTGACGCCCGGCGCCCTCAGCGGATCTCGCCGCGCTGGATGCGCCACAGCCCGATGACCAGCGGCAGCACCATCCACAGCGCCAGCGTGGTCCCGGCGCGCGCCCACTGGGTCCCGTCCATGATCTCCTCGGTCATCGGCGCCAGCGAGGACGTGGGATCCAGCCAGTGCACGACGGTGTCGAGCCCCGCCACGCGGCCGGCGATGGCCCAGGCCAGCGGTAGCGCGAACTGGCAGACGATGGCCGGCGCGGAGGCCAGCAGCGCGGCCCCGAGCGCCACGCCCGAGATCATGCCGGTGCCCAGCGAGACGACGTGCTGGCCCAGGAGGCCCACCGGCAGCGCCCAGGTGTGGTCGAGCCCCGGCGCGACCAGCGCCGTGCCCACGAGCGCGACGACCACGCACAGCACCAGCGCGACCAGCGACAGCACGACGCTGGCCAGCAGCTTGGCGGCGATCACGCGCCCGCGCCGCGGCACCAGGGCGAAGGTGACCATCCCCGTCCGCTGCGACCACTCGGAGGTGACGAGCAGAATGCCCACGACGGGCAGCAGGACGCTCGCCGGCGCCACGGCGACGGCGAGCATCTCGCGCAGCGTGTGGTCCGGCGTGTGGCCCCATATGCAGTCGGCCGCGACGGCGGCGACCGTGAGCAGGGCGACCGCCAGCTGCAGCCAGAAGCCCGCGCGGGTGTCGGTCATCTTGCGCAGCTCGACGGCGGTCAGGCGCGCCAGCCCGGGGCGCTCGAGCGAGCGTGGGGCAAGGGCGGCGGGGTGGGCGATGGTCGCGGCGCTCATGCGGCCTCCTCGGCGGTGAGCTCGAAGTACAGGGACTCGAGGCCCGCCCCCTCGGCGGGCCCGAGGTGGGTGAGGGCGACGCCGCCCTGCAGCGCGGCACGCCCGACGGCCTCGGGGCTCGCGTCCACGACGAGGCCGCCGTCACCCGTCGGACGGGCGTCGAGGCCGGCGCCGCGCAGCGCAAGGGCGAGCCGCGCGTGGTCGGTCGCCGATACGAGCGTGCCGGCGCCGGCCAGCAGCTCGTCACTGGCGCCCTGGGCCACGATCCGCCCGGCGCCGATGATCACGATACGGTCGGCGATCGCCTGCACCTCCCCGAGCAGGTGCGAGGACAGCAGCACCGTGCCGCCGCGGTCGGCGAAGTCGCGCAGCAGCCCGCGCATCCAGCGCATCCCCTCGGGATCGAGGCCGTTGGCCGGCTCGTCGAGGATCAGGACCTCCGGTTCGCCGAGGAGCGCGTGCGCGAGACCGAGGCGCTGGCGCATGCCCAGCGAGTACTGGCGCACGCGCTTGCGCGCGGCGACGCGGTCGAGCCCGACGAGCTCGAGCAGGGCGTCGACGCGCCGCTCGGGCACGCCGATGGTCTGGGCCGACACGGCGAGCACCTCGCGCCCGCGGCGCCCGGGATGCTGCGCGGAGGCGTCGAGCAGCACGCCCACGTGGTGGGCCGGATTGGGCATGTCGCGATAGGGGCCGCCGAGCACGGTGGCCCGGCCCGCGTCGGGCTCCGAGAGGCCACAGAGCAGGCGCAGGGTCGTCGTCTTGCCGGCGCCGTTGGGTCCCAGGAACCCGGTCACCGTGCCCGGCTCGCAGCGGAAGGACACGCCCTCGATGACGCTGCGTCCGTCGTAGCGCTTGGTCAGCGCGTCAGAGTCGATCATGGCCGCAAGCATCGGTGTCGCGGGCCACCCCCCGCCACGTCCGGTGGTCGATGGACGCGTCGACTTTGGTCGGGGGTCGGCATCCCACCTCGTGCGTACGCTGTCGGGCCATGATCACCGTCGCCCACGAGCACGTCGCGCTGCCGCGCTGGCATCGCATGCTCCTTCCGGGCGAGCTGCGCGACGGCGCGCGCGGCCGGCGCTCGGCGCGCGACTGGGTCGTCGACCTCGCCATGTACGCCATCGCGGCCGGTCTCAGCGCGGCCGCTCTCGGCGCCACCGCCGGGGACCACAGTCCGCTCGAGTCCGTCGTCGACGTCGTCCTGGGCGTCGTGGCCTTCGTGGCGGTGTGGTTTCGCCGCTCGCGCCCGTTGGCCGTGGGCGTCATCGCCGGCGCGTGCTCGCTCGCGTCGGGCCTGGCCGGCGGCCCGGCGCTGGTCGCGCTCTTCAACGTCGCCGTTCGCGGCTCGCGACGGGGGATCCTCGTCGTCGTCGCGCTCGCGTTCGCCTCGACGGCGATCTTCCCGCTCTTCTACGGCGGCAGCGAGCCCTACGGCTTGCAGATCGTCCTCGGGGTGCTCATCACCGGCGTGGTCGTCGGGTGGGGCCTGTTCGTCCGCATCCAGCGCGAGCTCGTCCTCTCCCTCCGCGAGCGCGCGGCGACGCTCGAGGCCGAGCAGCGCCTGCGCGTCGATCAGGCGCGCGAGGCCGAGCGCCTGCGCATCGCGCGCGAGATGCACGACGTCCTCGCCCACCGCGTCTCGCTGCTGAGCCTGCACGCCGGCGCCCTTGAGTTCCATCCCGATGCCTCCGCCGAGGAGGTCGCCGCGGCGGCGGGCGTCATCCGCGCCAGCGCGCACGCGGCGCTCGAGGAGCTGCGCGACGTCATCGGCGTGCTGCGCGAGGGCCCGCCGGCCAGCGCGCCCGAGCCGCCGCAGCCGACGCTGGCCGACATCCCGGCGCTGGTCGAGGAGTGCCAGGCCGCGGGGATGCGCGTGCGCTGCGGGCTCGACGTGCCGGCCGACGCGGCGCTCCCCACCGCCCTCGGGCGTGCCGCCTACCGCATCGTCCAGGAGGGGCTGACCAACGCGCGCAAGCACGCTCCCGGCGCCGCCGTCGAGGTGACGATCTCCGCGCGGCCCGGTGGGGTGCTCGCGGTCGAGGTCGTCAGCCGCCCCGCCGTCGGCGCTGCCGCGCGCGGGCCGTTCGCGCTGCCGGGCGCCGGCACCGGCCTGGTCGGGCTGGCGGAGCGCGTCGAGCTGGCCGGCGGCGAGCTCGAGCACGGCCCCGGCGCCACGGGTGACTTCGTCCTGCGCGCGACGCTGCCCTGGCCGGCGTGAGCGACAAGGTCCGCGTCCTGCTCGTCGACGACGACGCGCTCGTGCGCTCGGGGCTGCGGATGATGCTGGCCGGCGCGGAGAGCATCGAGGTGGTCGGCGAGGCGGACGACGGGCGCGGTGTCCTGAGCGCGGTCGACCTGCATCGTCCCGACGTCGTGCTCATGGACATCCGCATGCCCCAGGTCGACGGCATCGCCGCCACCCGCCTTCTGCGTTCGCAGCCTTCCGCGCCGGCGGTCGTCGTCCTCACGACCTTCGACACCGACGAGCTGGTGCTGCGCGCGCTGCGCGCCGGAGCCGCCGGCTTCCTGCTCAAGGACACGCCGCCGGCAGAGATCGTCCGCGCCATCGAGCTCGTCCACGCGGGCGACGGCATGCTCTCCCCCGCCGTGACGCGCCAGCTCATCGCGCTGGTGGCCGGCGAGGACGGCGCGCCCGCACGCCACGACGGCGCCCGTGAACGGCTCGAGGCCCTCAGCGCCCGCGAGCGCGAGGTCGCGCTGGCCGTCGGCCGCGGCCTGCCCAACGCAGACATCGCCGCCGAGCTCCACATGAGCGTGGCGACCGTGAAGGCTCACGTGTCGCGCCTGCTCGTGAAGCTCGGCGCCGAGAACCGCGTCCAGATCGCCCTGCTCGTGCAGGACGCCATGGACGCGTCGCGCTAGCCGCGCCGCGTCGAACGTCGGTCCTGCCCCCTCAGGAGGGGGTAGGACCGACGTTCGACCCCTGCGGGGGCCGCGACTACGGCCCGAACTGCATCACCTGGTGGATGCCGGTCGGCTTGTTCGTGTACTGCATGGTGATGAGCGGCAGCGGGGCGAAGGTGATCTGCTCCTTGGCCTCCGGGGCGCGCCACGCGGCCGGATCGGGGCCCTGCTGGGCGGCGAGGCGCCTGCGCGCGGTGTCGAGCGCCGCCCACAGCTGGCGCGAGCAGGTCTTCACGCTGCCGTCGCCGCAGTAGTGCAGGTGGTAGGCGCCGGCCACCTTCTGGCCAAGCATCGCGCGCAGGTCCTTCCACATGTACTGATGCCAGCCGCCGTACTGGCCGCCCGGGGGCGCGTCGAAGCGCGAGTTGCGGCCCTCGAGCTGCGTGCACAGCGCCGTGCCGAGGCGATCGCACAGGGCCGCGTCGGTGAGGCCCTTCCAGGCGGCGTCCAGGATGGCCGCCCCGGGACTGTCGATCCTGCCGTCGTGATCGGCATCGCGCCGGCTGCCGCCGGCGTCGTGCCAGGCCTGCAGCGTGGCGACGACCTGGGCGTCGGCCGCGTTCGGTGCCCGGCCGCGGTCGAGCATCTTCTTGAGCGTGGGCCACAGCTCGACGATGCGGACGTCCTCGGTCGCCGCGGCGTTGGCCGCGGCCAGCACGGTGGAGAGGGTCTGCTGCGGGCGCAGCCCGAGCTCGCCGGTGAGCAGCTGCTGGCGCTGCAGCGACTGCTCGTTCCATCGGCTGTCGGAGGCCGGGAAGCCCTTGGCCGGCTTGTTGTTCCAGTTGACGATGTAGCCGCTCGAGGGGTTGACGACCTGCGGGTGGGCGCGGTTGGCCAGGTAGCCGGTCCACTCGTACCTGCCGTCGCCGTTGACGGGCAGGTCGGGGTTGACGCCCTTGGGGCGCAGCGGCAGACGCCCCGAGGTGACGAAGGCCGCTTCGTTGGTGCTCGCGTAGAACGAGTTGAAGGTCTGCGGCGTCTTGTACGCCGCATGGATGAAGTCCCTGGCCGAGTGCACGCGGCCGTAGGTCATCTGCTGGAAGAAGAGCTGGTCGACCGTCTCCTGGCCGTAGCTCGAGCGCCGCGTGGAGAGCGCGACCTCCTTGCCCGTGCCGCGGGCCCGGGCGTACCCGTAGACCGGCCCGTGGACCGTGCGGCGGAACCTGACGTGCACGCTCTTGGCGCCCTTGGAGATCGTGCCGGCGTCGACGGACTCCATCGCGCGGCACCTGCCCTTGTAGAGGTAGTGCGTGCGCGACCCGCCGCACAGCGTCTCGGCGTACGTGTCGATGATGTCGCCGTCGGCCGAGGTCAGCGTCCACGCGTAGTCCGGCCCGCGGCCGATGAGCATGTAGCCGGGGAACGGCGCCGAGGTCGCGCCGCGCACGTGGATGTCGGGCCCGTGGAGGTCCATCTCCAGCGTCAGGCCGGGGTAGTTGAAGCCGATCTGCGGACCGCCCACGAAGAGGGGCGAGCCGGTGGCCGAGGCGCGCCCGGAGGCGATGAGGATGTTGCTCGCCAGCTGCGGCGGGCCGTAGGGATGGTCGACCGTGGCCGCCCGCGCTGCCGCGGCGCGCGTCGCGGCCGGGAGCTTGGGGGCGGTCGAGCGGAAGCTGCCGTTGACGATGCGCACCATGCCGCGCGGCTTGGTCACGCTGACCTTGGTCTCGAAGGGGAACCTGCGCGTGGTCGTCGTCGCCGTCTCGGGGTCGTAGCGCCCGCGCAGATCCTCGTAGGCCTCGTTGCCGCGCGTGGCGCCGAGCTTGGAGCGCGCCGCGTCGAGGAAGGAGGCGTTGGCGACCTCCTCGCCCCCGCCCTGGCCGAGGAACTGCGACTTGATCGCGTTGAGCGCGTAGATGTCGGTGCGCGTGAAGGGCGGCGACGTCGGCCGGTTCTGCGAGTACCACAGGTTCAGGCCCGCCAGGTACACGTCGATGTCGCTCAGGAGCTGGCGGCCCGGTGCGCCCTGCGCCTCGATCGACTTCGTCTGCAGCGCCGTGGCCTGCTCGAGGACCTTCTTGGTCGGCTTGTAGGTGTAGAGCCCGAGCACCAGCTGGATGGCCGGCACGCCGGGGATGTCGATGAGCCCGGCCACGCCGTTGGCGCGCGCCTGGTCGAGCAGCAGGTTGCGGTCGGTCGCCTCGACGTAGCCGGCCGCGAAGATGACCCCTGCGTCGGTGTCGCTGTAGATGTGCGGGACCCCGTAGGCGTCGCGCCTGATGCGCGCGCTGACGGCGCCGGCGCCGGGAGCGGTGCCGGCGATGGTCTCGGTCGTGATGAGCGACGGGTCGTTCTCGTCGACCAGCGCGGCGGACTTGTAGAAGCCGGTGCCGTCGGCGCTGGGGATGAGCTGGGCGTCGGTGACGTCGCGGAAGAGCGGCGTGAGGCGGTCGTACATCTGCGCCTGCGTCTCGGCCGGCAGCATGCCGGGGCTCGTGCCCCAGGACACGCCCGGCTCCCACTGGCCGTGCGGGATCACGTTCAGGGTGGTCGCCGCCGTGGCGGTCGGCGCCATGACGCCGAGCACGACCAGAGCGAGCGGGAGCGCGCGTCGCAAGATGTCTCCTCCTCAGGACATGCCGACCGGGGGCGGGCCGGCGATGGCGCGGCACGCTACCACGGCCCGCGGCCCCATCGACACCGTGTCAAGCCGCGGGGCCCTACGCGATGCGCCCGCAGCCGCGGACGGCGAGGCGCAGCGTCCGTGCGCGCCCGTGGCGCGGGACCAGGCGCACCCGGGCCGTGCGCTTCGCGCGCGTCCGGCGCAGGTCGACCAGCGTCGACCATCGCGACCGGTGCAGGATGCGCGAGCGCGACACCGACACCCGCGCGCTGCGCAGGACGGCGCTCGGGCTGACGAGATCGCCTCCGCGGGCGGCCTGCACGCGCAGGCGCACGCGCTGCTCGCTGACGCAGTCGCCCAGGTCGGTGCGCAGTTGCACGGTGGTGTCGCCGAAGCGCGCGCGGGCGACGTTGGCCTTGCGCGGATCGATGACGTAGACCCAGATCGGGCGCGCGCTGGTGTCGCCGCCGTCCACGGCGACCCCGTGGCCCGCGGGGTTCGTGGCCAGCTCGAGCGTGTAGAGCGCGGTCGGGCTGACGGCGAGCGTCGCCTCCGAGGACCACAGCGTGCCGCCGTCGGTCGAGGTCACCATGTCGAGCAGATAGGGGAAGCCCGGGGGATTCACGGCCCAGATGCCCGTCAGGCGCGAGCCCGAGCCCGCCAGCGCGAACGAGCTGTCGTAGCTCACCCCGCCCACGTCGACGGGCGCCGTCCAGCGCAGGCCGGTCCAGCGCTGGGTGAAGAGCTCCTCGCGCCTGGCCAGCGGCGGGGGCTCGAGCAGCGCCACCGGGCCGAGCGGGCCCGGCGCGAGCTCGGGCTGCTCGCCGTTGACGTCGGGCAGGTGCTGCCACGCCGCGGGGTCGACCCAGTTGGCCCCGGCCGGCAGGCGCACGACGGCCGACGGCCCGGCGGCCGAGCCCGCGATGTAGGCGTCGGCGCCCTGCACGGCGATGTCCGGGAACTGGCCGCGGTCGTCGAGCGACGTGCGGTCGATACCGGCCTGGGCGCCGTTCGGCGCGTAGGCGGCGCCCGAGAGGGTCCCCGCGCCGTTGCCGTCGGAGACGATGCGCCCGTCGGGCAGGACGTCGTTCTCGATGCCGAAGCCCGAGCCGAAGGCCACGGGCGCGCCGAAGGTCACGCCGCCGTCGGCCGACGTGGCGACGTACTGCCTGTAGTTGGGCCCGACGTCGCGCCCGACCGTGACCTGGACGACGCCCGGCGCCCCGGGCAGCAGCACGCTCACCCGGCCGAGGTTGTAGCCCGCGCCGGGGAAGGGGATCGTGGCCAGGCTGGAGCACGCGCGGGCGCCGGCCGGCAGCACGCAGAGCTGCACGGCGTCGCCCTGGCCGCCGTAGACGTTGACCTTCCAGCCGATGTACGCCGTGCCCACCGCGTCGACCGCGACGCCCGGGTTCTGGCCCGTGCCCACGATGAAATGCGGCGTGGCCCGAGCCGGCTGTGCCGCCAGACCGACCATCAGCGCGGCCAACACGACCGCTCTCCCCGCCCGCATGCCGCGGCATGCTAGCTCCGAAGCCCTGATTGCTAAAGGCCCGGCGAGGCGACCTGCGGCGGGCCCTCGGGACCCTCGTCCGCGTCGCCCCCGCCGACGAACACGGGCTCGCGGTCGATCCCCTCGAGGTAGCGGTCGACCATGCGCGCGCACTGGCGCCCCTCGTTGATCGCCCACACGATGAGCGATTGCCCGCGCCGCGCGTCGCCCGCGGCGAAGACGCCCTCGACGCTCGTGGCGTAGGTCGGGGCCCTGACGTTGCCGCGCGGGTCCTTCTCGACCTGCAGCTGGTCGACCGCGCCCTCGTGCTCGGGATGCAGGAAGCCCATGGCCAGCAGGACCAGGTCGGCGTCGAGCACGCCCTCGGTGCCCTCGACCGGCCCGAAGGGCGGGGCCGGCTGCGCCTGGGCGTAGTGCAGCCTCTGCACCTTCCCGTCGCCCGTGAGCTCGGTGGTGACGACCGAGAAGTCCTGCTCGCCGCGCCCGTCCGCCCTGGCCTCCTCCATCGCGTAGCTGAGGCGGAACTTCAGCGGCCAGAGGGGCCATGGCGTGCGGTCGTCGGGGCGCGACGCGGGCGGCTCGGGCAGCAGCTCGAGCTGCACGACCGAGGCCGCCCCCTCGCGGATCGAGTTGCCCACGCAGTCGGCGCCCGTGTCGCCGCCGCCGATGACGATGACGTTCTTGTCCTTGGCCGTGATCGGCGTCTCGTTGGGGCGGGTGGGATCGGATACCCACCGGTTGCGCACGTAGAGGTACTCCATCGCGAAGTGCACGCCGTCGAGCTCGCGCCCCGGGACCGGCAGGTCACGCGGCACGCGCGAGCCCAGCGCGAGCACGACGGCGTCGTACTCGTCGCGCAGCTCCTCGGCGCTCACGTCGACGCCGACGTCGACGCCCAGGCGCAGCTCCACGCCCTCGGCCACGAGCTGCTGCACGCGGCGCTCGACGACGGTCTTCTCGATCTTGAAGTCGGGCACGCCGAAGCGCACGAGGCCGCCCGCCGCCTCGTCGCGCTCGTAGAGGACCACGCGGTGCCCGGCGCGACGCAGCTGCTGGGCCGCGGCCATGCCCGCCGGGCCGGCGCCCACGACGGCGACGCTGCACCCGGTCTCGCGCCGCGGCGGGACGGGCACGACCCAGCCGGCGTCCCAGGCGTGGTTGATGATCGAGTTCTCGATCTGCTTGATGGTCACCGCGTCGCCCTCGCGGATCTCGAGCACGCACGCGGCCTCGCAGGGCGCCGGGCACAGGCGGCCGGTGAACTCGGGGAAGTTGTTGGTGGCGTGCAGCTGGCGGATCGCGTCCTGCCAGCGGTCGCGATAGACGAGGTCGTTCCAGTCGGGGATGAGGTTCCCGAGCGGGCAGCCGTTGTGGCAGAAGGGCACGCCGCACTCCATGCAGCGCCCGCCCTGCGCGGCCAGCTCCTCGTCGGAGCGCTGCACGACGAACTCCTTGTAGGTGCGCTCGCCGCGGATGCGCTCGGTCGGATCCTCGTAGGGGATCCCGACCCGCTCGACCCTCAGGAACCCGCCCAGCTCGCCCATCAGGCGGCGATCTCCTGCGCGGAGGCGGCGGCCTGCTCGGCCAGCACGCGCTTGTAGTCGGTCGGGAAGACCTTGACGAAGCGCGGCAGCAGCTCCTGCCAGGCGTCGAGCACGCGCTTGGCCACCGGGGAGCCGGTGCGGCGCAGGTGCTCCTCGATGAGCGCGCGCGCCTCGTCGGCGTCCTCGTCGGTCAGCTCTTCGAGCTGGTCGAGCATCGCCCCGTTGACCTTGCCGCGGAAGGCGCCGTCCTCGTCGAGCACGAAGGCCAGGCCGCCGCTCATGCCGGCCGCGAAGTTGCGCCCCGTCGGGCCCAGGACGACGACGCGCCCGCCGGTCATGTACTCGCAGCCGTGGTCGCCGACGCCCTCGACGACCGCGTACGCGCCGGAGTTGCGCACGGCGAAGCGCTCGCCGGCCAGGCCGCGGAAGAAGGCGCGCCCGCTGGTGGCGCCGTAGAGCACCGTGTTGCCGATGACGACGTTCTCCTCGGCGGCGAAGGTCACCCCTTCGGGCGGCATGACCGCGAGCGTCCCGCCCGACAGGCCCTTGCCCGTGTAGTCGTTGGCGTCGCCGCGCAGGGTGAAGGTCACGCCGGGCGCCAACCAGCCCCCGAAGGACTGGCCCGCCGAGCCGGTCAGGTTGACCCTGATCGTGTCGGGCGGCAAGCCCTCGGCCCCGTGGGCCTGGGCGATGCGCGAGCTCAGCACGCCGCCGACGCAGCGGTTGACGTTGCGCACGGTGGTGTCGATCTGCACCGGCTGCTTGGCCTCGACGGCCAGGCGCGCCTCGCGCAGGAGCTCCCAGTCGAGATGGTCCTCGAGCACCGGCGGCGGCAGCTTGACGCGCCGGCGCACCGCTCCCTCGGGCAACTCGGGGAAGTGCAGGACGTGGGTCAGGTCAACCCCGCGCGCCTTCCAGTGGTCGACCGCGCGGTCGACCTCGAGCATGTCGGTGCGGCCGGTGAGCTCCTCGAGGGTGCGCACGCCCAGCGAGGCCATGATCCCTCGCAGCTCCTCGGCCACGAAGAAGAAGAAGTTGATGATGTGCTCCGGGGTGCCCTTGAAGCGCTTGCGCAGCTCGGGGTCCTGGGTGGCGATGCCGACCGGGCACGTGTTGAGGTGGCAGGCGCGCATCATGATGCAGCCCGTCGCGATGAGCGGCGCCGTCGAGAAGCCGAACTCGTCGGCCCCCAGGCACGCGGCGATGGCCACGTCGCGCCCGGTCTTGAGCTGGCCGTCGGTCTGGACGGTGATGCGCGAGCGCAGGTCGTTCTTGAGCAGCGTCTGCTGGGTCTCGGCCAGGCCGATCTCCCACGGCACACCGGCGGCCTGGATCGAGCTGAGGGGCGAGGCGCCCGTGCCGCCGTCGTGGCCGGAGATGAGCACGTGGTCGGCGTTGGCCTTGGCCACGCCCGCGGCGACCGTCCCCACGCCCACCTCGCTGACGAGCTTGACCGAGACCGAGCCCTCGGGGTTCGCGCAGCGCAGGTCGTAGATGAGCTGCTTGAGGTCCTCGATCGAGTAGATGTCGTGGTGCGGCGGCGGCGAGATGAGGCCCACCCCGGGCGTCGTGTGGCGCACCCAGCCGATGTACTCGTCGACCTTGTGGCCCGGCAGCTGGCCGCCCTCGCCGGGCTTGGCGCCCTGGGCCATCTTGATCTGCAGCTGGTCGGAGTTGACCAGGTAGTGGATGGTCACGCCGAAGCGCCCGGAGGCCACCTGCTTGATGGCCGAGCGCCGCAGGTCGCCGTTGGCGTCGGGGGTGAAGCGGCGCGGGTCCTCCCCGCCCTCGCCGGTGTTCGAGCGCCCGCCGAGGCGGTTCATCGCGATGGCCAGCGTCTCGTGGGCCTCGGTCGAGATCGACCCGAGCGACATGGCGCCGGTGGCGAAGCGCTTGACGATCTCCTTGGCCGGCTGCACCTCCTCGAGCGCCACGGGCTCGCGATCGGTGCGGAAGGTGAGCAGGCCGCGCAGCGTCGCCCGGCGCGCGGCGTCGGAGTTGACGAGCTCGGCGTACTCGTCGTACTTCTCCTGGGCCGAGCCGTTGAGGCCCCGGACGGCGTGCTGCAGCAGCGCGATCGTCTCGGGGTTCCACATGTGGTGTTCGCCATCGCGCCGCCAGGCGTAGACCCCGCCGACGGGGAGCAGGTCCTCGTGCGAGCCCGGCCAGGCGCGGGCGTGACGGTCCAGCGCCTCGCGGGCCAGGACGCCGAGCCCGATGCCGCCGATGCGCGACGCCGTGCCCGTGAAGTGGCGGTCGATGAGGGTCTTCTCCAGGCCGACCGCCTCGAAGATCTGCGCGCCGCAGTAGCTCTGGATGGTCGAGATGCCCATCTTGGAGATGGTCTTGAGCAGCGACTTGCCCAGGCCCTTGACGGTCCGCCGCTCGGCCTCCTCGGGATCCTCGACGCCGGCGATGCGCCCGTCGCGGGCCAGCTCGTCGACCGTGTCGAGCATGAGGTAGGGGTTGATCGCGCTGGCCCCATAACCGATGAGCACCGCGAAGTGGTGGACCTCGCGCGGCTCGCCGGACTCGAGCACGAGCCCCGCGCGCAGGCGCGTGCCCTCGCGCACGAGATGGTGGTGCACCGCGCTGACGGCCAGCAGCGAGGGAATCGGCGCGCGCTCGGGACCGGTGGCGCGGTCGGAGAGGATGAGGATGTTGATGCCGGCCGCGATGTGGTCGGTGGCCTCGTCGCACACGTCGGCCAGGCGCTTCCGCATCCCGGCGGGGCCCTCGTCGACGGGCCAGGTGATGTCGATCGTGTGCGCGCGGAAGACGTCGGTGGACACCGAGCGCAGGGTCTCGAGCTCCGCGTTGCGCAGGATCGGCTGGTCCATCACGAGCTGGTGGGCGTGCTGCGGCGTCTCGGTGAGCAGGTTGCCCTCGGCGCCGACGCCAGTGCCCAGCGACATGACGATCGACTCGCGCGTGGAGTCGATCGGCGGGTTGGTGACCTGCGCGAAGAGCTGCTTGAAGTAGCTGAACAGCGGCGGGCGCTGATCGGAGAGGACCGCCAGCGCGGCGTCGTTGCCCATCGAGCCGATGGGCTCCTCGCCCGCGCGCGCCATCGGCGCGTGCAGCACGCGCAGGTCCTCCTGCGTGTAGCCGAAGGCGAGCTGACCCTGGCGCAGCGGGAGCTCGGACGCCGCGGTCGCCGGCACCCGCTCGAGGTCGTTGAACTGCACGACGTGCTCGCGGAACCAGGAGCTGTAGGGCTTCTGGGTCGAGATCGCGTGCTTGACCTCCTCGTCCTCGACGATCCGTCCCTCGACGAGGTCGACGAGGAAGATCTTGCCCGGCTGCAGGCGCCCGAGGCGCTTGACGTTCTCCGGGCGCACGCTGAGCATCCCGGTCTCCGAGCCCAGCACGACGTAGCCGTCCTTGGTCTCCACCCAGCGGCCCGGGCGCAGGCCGTTGCGGTCGAGCGTCGCGCCGACGACGCGGCCGTTGGTGAAGGCCACCGCGGCGGGGCCGTCCCACGGCTCCATCAGGCACGAGTGGAAGGCGTAGAAGCCCTTCAGCTCGTCGGAGAGGTCATCGCGATCCTGGTAGGCCTCCGGGATCATCATCATCACCGCGTGCGGCAGCGACCGCCCGGCGAGCATGAGCAGCTCGAGGACGTTGTCGAAGGTCGCGGAGTCAGAGCCGCCGGGGCGCACCACGGGCAGGACCTTCTGCAGGTCGATGCCGAAGAGCTCTGAGGCGAGCGAGGACTCGCGCGCCCGCATCCAGTTGACGTTGCCCATGAGCGTGTTGATCTCGCCGTTGTGGCAGATCACGCGATAGGGATGGGCGAGCTCCCAGCTCGGGAAGGTGTTCGTCGAGAAGCGGCTGTGCACGAGGGCCAGCGCGCTGGCGAAGCGCTCGTCCTGCAGGTCGGGGTAGAAGCTGCGCAGCTGGGGCGCCTTGAGCATGCCCTTGTAGACGATGGTCCGGCTCGAGCACGACGGCGCGTAGAACTCCGGGCCGATGGCCAGCTCGACGATCCGCCGGATGACGTAGAGCTTGCGCTCGAAGGCGTCCTGGTCGTGCTCGAAGCCGGGGCCCGCCTCGACGAAGAGCTGGCGGATGTGCGGGCGCGACGCATTGGCGGTGTCGCCGACGTGGTCCTCGTCGATCGGCACGTCGCGCCAGCCCAGGACGCGCTGCCCCTCGACGCGGACGTTGAGCTCGAGCAGCTCCTCGATCTGGCGGCGGTGGCGCTCGTCGCGCGGCAGGAAGCACACGCACACGCCGTAGCGGCCGGGGTCGGGCAGCTCGAAGTCGACGTTCGCGCGGAAGAAGCGGTGCGGCAGCTGCATCAGCAGGCCGGCCCCGTCGCCGGTGCGGATGTCGGCACCCTCGGCTCCGCGGTGCTCGAGGTTGTCGAGCGCCTCGAGCGCCTTGACCACGACGTCATGGCCCGGGACGTTGTCGAGTCGAGCGACCATGGCGACGCCGCAGGCGTCGTGCTCGTACCTAGGGTCGTACAGGCCGTCGGCCTGTGGCGGCATGCGATCGTTCATCTGAGAGTCCCCGTGGGCCGGCGGGCGAACCCGAGAATGGACCGGACATGATAGGCAGGCCGACCCCGGAGCGCGATGTCCTGGTCATTGGGACAGGCGCCCGGCGAGGGACGGTCCCTGAAAGCCCGCCGCCGGCCCTGTTCGTTGCCAACACGGCCGGGTTCACATGCGGGGGGCTCGGGCATGGGCTTTGCGTGCGGGACGGACTTCCCGCCTCATACCCGCATCACGGACAGTCGCCGGACCCTGCCCCGGCGCGATGCGATGACCTCCCCCACATGAACGTCGGGACGCCCTCGGGCGTCCCGACGTCGTTACGTGGACCGCCCGGCGGGGTATCAGAGATCGTCTGCGCGTATCCTCTCCCGGGCCGACCGTGGGAGGAAAGGCGTCTGTAGTGCATTTGGGGGCGATGATGAGCGACAACTCCAAGAGGCGGGCCACACCCTGGCGGCCCCGCTCGGCATGACCGAGACGGCCGACACGCAGCGCGTGCAGACCCAGCTTCCCGACCTCGAGATCACGCTCCCCGCGCGCGCGGAGAACGTCGCCGTCGTGCGCCACGCCGTGGGCGGTCTCGGCGAGGTCCTCGAGGTCGACGACCAGACGCTCTCGGACATCAAGCTCGCCGTCACCGAGGCGTGCACCAACGTCGTCGTGCACGCCTATCCCGACGCCGAGGGCCCGATGGGCCTGCGCGCGTCGGTCGATGGGCGCATCCTCGCGCTCGTGGTCACCGACCGCGGACGCGGCATCGTGCCGCGTCCCGACAGCCCGGGTCTCGGGCTCGGCCTGCCGCTCATCGCCACGCTGGCCGAGTCGCTCGAGCTCGGCACGGGGCGCTCCGAGGAGACCGAGGTGCGCATGACCTTCGACCTGGGCGCCCCGATCAGCGACGGCGGGGTGCTGGCGTGACCTCCGGCGCGACCGCCAACGAGGCCGTCGTCCGCATCCGCAGCGGCCCGCTCGTGGCCGCGGTGCTCGGTCGCGTCGTCGGCATGCTCGCCGCGCGCGCCCAGTGCCCGATCGACCGCCTCGACGATGCCATCCTGCTCACCGACGCCGTCGCCGCTCACGCCCCGGTGCACGCCCGCAACGGCCACGTGTGCGTCGTGGTCGCGGCCGACGACGAGCGCCTCGAGCTGCGCGTCTCCAACCTGCGACCGGACGGGGCGCAGCAGCTGCTGGCCGACGGCGACCTGCCCGGGGTGGGCAACGTGTTCGACCGCGTCGCCGACGACGTCCACGCCGGGACGATGGCCAACGGTGACGGCGGCGAGCTGATCCTCCGCCTGAACTTCCGCACCTGAGCTTGGAGCACGACGCTCCGCCGTCCGATCCGTCAACCTAACGAGGCCGATGCCACCCGAGTTCACCCTCACCAGCGATCCCCTCGACGACACGCGCCAGGTCGTGGCCGTCGCCGGCGAGATCGATCTGTTCACTGCGCCCGAGCTGAAGGCGGCTCTGGGCGAGGCGCTCGAGTCCGGGCGGATCCGGATCGTCGTCGACCTCACCGAGACGACCTTCCTGGACTCGACCGCCCTGGGCGTGCTGATCGGCGCGGTGAAGCGCCTGCGCTCGCGCGACGGAGTCCTGACGATCGTCAACACGGACGCGAACATCGCCAAGACATTCGAGATCACCGGCCTGGATCAGATCTTCACGATCCGGCCGACGCGTGACGAGGCCGTCGAGGCCCTCGACACCGACGAAGCGACCGCCTGAGCCGGCGGGCGCCGCCTAACCCTCCAGCAGCTTGAGCACCGCCTTCTCGAGCGGGCCCTGGATGGCGGTGGCGTCGCCGTTGCGCGCCTCGCCCCCGGCCGCCACGAGCCGGTAGTCGATGGTCTCGCCGTCGCGGTAGCGATCGAAGACGCGCGGGTCGATGTACGAGGCTCGCGCCACGGCCGGCGTGTTGCCCAGGTAGTGGGCGACCTCCTTGATCGCCCGGGTGATCGCGCGCTTGCGCCCGGTCTTCGTCGCCGCCGCCTCCTCGGAGACGGCCAGCGCGACCGCGGCGATCACGGTCGCCGCCCAGGTGCGGAAGTCCTTGGCGGACACGTCCTTGCCGGTGGCCTGCTTCAGCCACGCGTTGATGTCCACCGAGCGCAGATCGACCCAGCGCCCGCCGCGCTTGTAGGCCAGCAGCTCGTCGCCTCCCCCGCGGCGGCGCTTGAGCTCGCGCACGACGTCCGCGACGACCGGATCGACGACCGCCTGGACGCGGCGCTTGCCGGACTTGGCGGGGTAGTCGAAGACGAGCACGCCGTCGCGCATGCTCACGTGGCTCTTCTTCATCGTCGCCAAGCCGTAGCTCTCGTTGCGCACGGCGTAGTCCTCGCCGCCGACGCGGAAGAACCCGCGGTCCAGCAGGCGCACCGCGCAGGCGCAGACGCGGTCGTAGGTCAGCGCGTCGCCGTCGGTGAGCTCAGCCTCCACGCGCTTGCGCAGCCGCGGCAGCGTGCGCGCGAAGACGACCATGTCCTCGAACTTCTCCATGTCGCGGCGCTCGCGCCAGCGCGGGTGGTAGAGGTACTGCTTGCGCCCTGCGGCGTCCATGCCGGTGGCCTGGATGTGGCCGCCGGGGTACGGGCAGATCCACACGTCCTCCCACGCCGGCGGGATCGCCAGCTCGTGGATGCGCTGCAGGACCTCGGGGTCGTCGATCGGCTCTCCGTCGCGGTCCAGGAAGCGAAAGCCGCGCCCGTGACGCCGGCGCCGGATGCCCGGGCCGGTGCAGTCGGCTCGCCGCAGCCGCGGGGTGCGAGTGACGATCGGAGCGCCGGCCATGGCGAGGGGCGTACCCGTCCCCTCGCCGGCGCTAGCTCTTGGTTGAGGCCTTCTTGCGCGACCCGGAGCCCGAGCCCGAGGAGTTCGAGCTCTTGGCCTTCGGCTTCGCGGGCGCCTTCTTGGGCTTGGCCGCGCCGTTGCCGTCGGCGTCCTTGTCGCGCACCGCGTCGAGGCTGGCCTTCAGGGCCGCCATCAGGTCGGGCACCGGCTCCTCCTCCTCGTCGGCGGCCGGCTGCACGGCGATCTCCTCGCCGGCCGCCTTGCGCTCGATGAGGTCGAGGACCTCCTGGCGGTAGGTGTCGTGGTACTTCGAGGAGTCGAAGGGCCCGGCGAGCGACTCGACGAGCTGCTTGGCGATGTCGAGCTCGCGCTTGGTCACCTCCACCTCGCCGGTGGCCGAGATCTCGTCGATGCTGTCGGGGTCGACGACCTCGTCGGGGAAGAGCATGGTCGACATGCCCAGGACGTGGTCGTCCATCGGGCGCAGGGCGACGAGCGCCTCCTTGGAGCGGATGACGACCCGCGCGATGGCCACGCGGTCGGTCTCGCGCATGGCCTCCACGAGCAGGCGGTAGGGCTTGGCCCCGCCGGTGCCGGGCGCGAGGTAATAGGGGTGGTCGTAGTAGATCGGGTCGATGTCCGAGAGCTCGACGAAGTCCTCGATCTCGATCGTCTTGGTCTTCTTGGGCTGGAGCGTCTCGAGCTCGCCCGGCTCCACGATCACGTAGCGATCGGGCGTGAGCTCGAAGCCCTTGACGATGTCGTCGTAGGCGACCTCTTCACCGGTCGACGGGTCGACGCGCTTCTGGGAGATGCGCACGCCGGACTTGCCGCTGAGCTGATGGAAGCGCACGGTCTTGCGGTTGACCGCGCTGTAGAGCCTGACCGGGACGGTGACCAGTCCGAACGAGATCGCCCCGGTCCAAATGGAACGCGCCATGAGCCCAAGTATCCCCCATGCGCCCGGCAAATCCTCCGGACGCATGGGGGATTGCGCCTAATGGCTAGGACGCCGCGCTCCCCGCCGGCTGCGGCGCGTCCTCGTGACGGCCCTCGGCGAACTCCTCGACGATCTTGGCGCAGAAGGCCGGGAGATCGTCGGGATTGCGGCTGGTGACGAGGCCCTCGTCGACGACGACCTCCTCGTCGACCCAGGTCGCGCCCGCGTTGCGCAGGTCGGCCTTCAGCGACGGCCACGAGGTGACCGTCCGGCCCTTGACCACGTCGGCCTCGATCAGCATCCAGGGGCCGTGGCAGATGACGCCGGCCGGCTTCTTGGCCTCGAAGAAGGCGCGGAAGAAGGCCACCGCGTCGGGGTCCATGCGCAGGAAGTCCGGGTTCGCGACGCCACCGGGCTGCACGATCCCGTCGTAGTCGTCGGCGTTGGCGTCGGCCACCGCCTTGTCGGCCGTGAAGGTGTCGCCCTTGTCGAGGTGGTTGAAGCCCTGGAACTCGCCCTTCTCGAGCGAGATCAGGTCGACCTCCGCGCCGGCCTCACGTACGGCCTTCATCGGCTCGGTCAACTCCACCTGCTCCACGCCGTCGGTGGCGAGGAAGGCGATCCGCTTGCCATCGAGCGCGCCCATGTCGGTCCTCCTTCGATTGCTTGCCTTTCTTCGGCTGGGCTACCGGAGGTGGACCGCTCCCAAACAGGCGCCGCTCGCGTATCGCCCCCGCCTGAGGGGTAGTGCGCCCGCATGGCTACCACCCGAAACGCGGCGCAGGGCATCCTCGCCGACGTCAACACCGAAGACCGCGAGAAGATCATCCAGCTGCTGACCAAGGCCTATTGGATGGAGATCGAGACGGTGATGAGCTACATCGCCAACTCGATCAATCCCGACGGCGTGCGCGCTCAGGAGATCATCGAGTCGCTGACCGGGGACATCCAGGAGGAGCTCGCTCACGCCCAGCAGTTCGCGTCGCGCATCAAGGAGCTCTACGGCGTGGTCCCGGGCTCGCTGGACTTCACCGCCGAGCAGTCCTACCTGCAGCCGCCCGAGCACCAGACCGACATCGTGCACGTGATCAAGGGCGTCATCGAGGCCGAGACCGGCGCCATCGAGCACTACAACACGATCATCCGCGAGACGGAGGAGATCGACCCGGTCACCCAGGACATGGTCGTCGCCATCCTGCGCGACGAGGAGGGCCACCGGCGCCTGTTCGAGGGCTACCTGCGCGAGTACGAGGCCGAGGGGCTCGCCTGATGCCTCCGCGCGGCGTGAAGAAGGGCACCAAGCGCGACCGCCAGTACGAGGCCGTCAAGGACTCCGTGAAGGAGCGCGGCGCCTCGGAGTCGCGCGCAGAGGAGATCGCGGCGCGCACGGTCAACAAGGAGCGGGCGCGCGCCGGCGAGTCGCGCACCGCGTCGCGCACGTCGACCCAGGACATCTCCTCGGGCCGCCGCGGCGGCCAGCGCTCGGGATCGAGCGGCCCTCGGGGTCGAACGCGCGAGCAGCTCTACAACGAGGCCAGGAACCTCGGCGTCGACGGGCGCTCGAAGATGAACAAGGCGCAGTTGCAGCGGGCGGTCGACAACAAGAAGCGTTAGACCGGGGCGGCGCCGGCGGTCTCGCCGCCGCCGCTCGGGTTGTGCGCGGCGTTTACTGCCGCATCGAGGGAAAGGGAGTGGCGGCGGTCGAGGCGCGGGCGGCTCCGTCCGGGCGCCGGTCGTTCGGCGGGATGTCTCCGGCAAGTCGCTCAGCCGCGCGCCCAGACGAACGCGAACGCGCCACGGAAACCGACGCTTGTCGGGTTAAGCGCCCTATAGCTCACAAACCCGACAAGCGTCGCCTCGGCAAGCGGCAACGCGCCAGGGACGGCGGCCCTCGCCCCGACCGCCGCAGGCTCTCTCTCCTCGGTGATGCGGTAAACGCCGCGCACCGCCCAAGCGCTCGCGGCGAGACCGGACGTCGCGCGCCCGCCCTTCGGCGGGCGCGCTTGTCCTCACACGGTCTCTGGCGAGGCGGGCGGGTCGATCGGGTCCTCGCGCGGAGCGTCGGGCTCCGGCGGCGGAGGCTCGACGGGCTCGGGGGCGTCGGGCGGCTCGGGGTCCGGGAAGACCGGGCCCGGATCGGGGCTCCCGGGCGGCCCCGGAGGCGTCGCCGGCTCGGGGTCGGGAACGACGGAGGGCTCAGGCACCACCGGCGTCGCCGGCTCGACCGGCTGCGGGACCTCGAGGACCGGGACGGGCATCAGGTCTTGCGCTCCAGGTCCGACACTTCCTCGGCCTTGGCGTCGGCACGCGCGTGGGCGTCGGCGAGCTCCTCCTTGGCCTCGCCCTTGCGCTCTTCGCGCGCGCCCTGCCGGCGTAGCGAGGGGTCGTCGGCCAGGTCCCCGGCCGCCTTCTTGAAGCGACCGCTGATCTTGTCGAGAATGCTCATGCGTTCGGGCCTACCCCAGCGGGGTGTCGCTTAGCCGCCGGCGTAGCTCGTCGATCGACTTGAACACGGCCACGGCGCCGGCCTCCTCGAGCTCCTGCTCGGAGAAACCGCCGGTCAGGACCGCGATCGTCTCGACGCCGGCGTTGGCGGCCGCGCGGCAGTCCCAGGTCGAGTCGCCGATCATGACCGCGGGGCCACCGCCGACGCGCTCGAGCGCCGCCTCCACCAGGTCCGGCGCGGGCTTGGTCTCCTCGACGTCGCCCGCGCTGGTCCACGCGTCGGCCAGGCCGCGCGCGTCGAGCAGGTCGAGGTAGTGCTCGATCTCGTCGGGCTTGGCCGAGCTGGCCAGGACCACGGGCCGGTCCAGGCGCTTGAGGTCCACGATCAGGTCGCGGGCGCCGTGCAGCGGCTCCACTTCGTCGATGAGCGCCATGTAGAGCGCCTTCTCGGCGGCGCGGATGTCCTCGCCCAGCTCCTCCTCCACCTCGTCTCCGCACAGGGAGGCCACGAGCTGATCGCCTCCCATCCCGATGTGCCGGTGGATGCGCCAGATCGCGATGTGCTGGTCGTGCTGACGCAGCGCGCGATGCCACGCGAGGGTGTGCTGGTAGTTCGAGTCGACGAGCGTGCCGTCGATGTCGAGGATCGCCGCGGGGCCACTCATCGTTGCCATCGCCTCCATAGGCCGATTCCGAACCAGAGCCAGGCGAAGAGCGCCGCCACGCACCCCACGACGACGATCGTCGTCGCGGCCTGGAAGAGCACATCGGTGACGAGCAGGACCGCTCCGGTCATCGCCAGCGCGAGGGCGATGATCCCGCACACGAACTGCCGGGTGCCCATCCGGATGATGCGCCGCTTCTCGTGCGCCTGGAAGTTGATCCGGTGGTAGGCGCTCGGCGCGACGAGGAAGGCGGTCGCCGTCGCGGCCGCCAGCAGCGTCGCCAGGTAGACGTCGCGCTGGAAGGCGTTGACGGTCTGAAAGCGCTGCTGGAAGGGCACGGCGAGCAGGAAGGCGAAGAGCACCTGCACGCCCGGCATGGCGACGCGCAGCTCGTTGAGCAGCTCCGTCATCTGCCGGTTGAGGCGCTGCTGCTCCTCGTCGCTGCGATCGGCTTCCTCGGCGGGCTCGTCCGGCACGCGGGATGTCCTTCCCCGCGCGCCCTCCGATCACGCGGCAGTCGCCATCGGCGCCACGATCGTGTCGCGCAGCGCGTCGACCGAGCGGCGGATGAGCCGCGAGACGTGCATCTGCGAGATCCCGACCTCGTCGGCGATCTCGCGCTGGGTGAGCCCTTCGAAGAAGCGCAGGCGCAGGATCTCGCGCTCGCGCGGCGGCAGCTCGTCGAAGCCGCGGCGCAGCATCAGGCGCTGCTCGGTGCGCTCGAAGCCCTCGTCGGTCTCGCCGATCGCCTCGAGGGCGCCGATCCCGTCGGCCAGCGGCTCGTCGAGCGACATCATGCGGTAGGCGTCGCCCGCGCTGATCGCCTCGACGACCTGGTCGACGGTCGCCCGCGAGCCGGCGGCGAGCTCCTCGACCGTCGGCGAGCGCCCGAGATCGCGGGTCAGCGCCTCGCGCGTGCGCGTGAGCCGCGCGTTGAGCTCCTTGACGTCGCGCGGCACGCGCAGCATCCATCCGCGATCGCGGAAGTGGCGCTTGATCTCGCCGGCGATCGTCGGGACCGCGAAGGTCGCGAACTTCACCTCGCGGTCGAGATCGAAGCGGTCGATGGCCTTCAGGAGCCCCACCGAGGCGACCTGCTCGAGATCGTCCAGCGGCTCGCCCTTGTTGGCATATCGCCGCGCCAGGCTGCGGGCCAGGGGGAGCATCCGGGTCACGAGCTCCTCGCGCGCCTGGTGGTCCTCCTGGTCGTGCCACCGGCGCAAGAGCGCACGGGTCTCTGCGGCTAGATCCACGATCCCTCCCCGGGACGGACTCCACCTGCCGGTCCTGCCTGCCTGCGCGCATGCTTGCCGACCTCGCCGATTTGACAAGGTGGACACGCCCGGTCACGGCGCAACATGCCACCATGACACGGGGATGCAGAGGGTGGGCAAAGGTGAACAGACGGTCACCGCGACGCGCTTCGCCGCGCTGACCGGGGTCTCGCGCGAGCGCCTGCGCACCTGGGAGCGCCGCTACGGCTTCCCGGAGCCCCATCGCACCGACTCGGGGCCTCGGCGCTACGCCATGGACGACGTGCAGCGAGTCGTGGCGGTGCGCCGGGCGGCGGAGGCCGGCGTGCCGATCCCGCGCGCGATCGAACGCACGCGCTATGACCAGGGGTCGACGCACCTCGCCTCGCACATCTTCGCCGCGCTCGTCGAGCACGCGCCGGTGCCGGTGGCCGCGCTCTCCGGTCCCGCACCGCTGCGGGTCGAGTTCGTCAACGGCGCCCTGCGCACCCTCCCCGGAGCCCCGCGCCCCGGCGAGGAGCTGACAACGGCGCTGCCGGCCTTCTACGACTCCCCCTGCGTGCTGGCGCTGCAACAGCTCTTCGCCACCGCGGGCGGCCCGACGGAGACCGAGCACCCCGCCTGGGGCGGCGACGCGCGCCGGCTCGCGCGCTCGGCGCTGTTCCGCCTGCCCTCCGAGCCCGACGCCCGCCCGCTGGTGGCCATGGTCGGGCTCGAGGGCGAGGGCGAGCGCGTCGCCCGCGAGGCGCTGGCCAAGCTGCAGCGCGAGGTCGAGGACCTGCGCCGGCGCGACGAGCGCCACACGCGCTGGCTCGACGCCCTGGCCCTGGTGGCCGAGGAGTTCCGCCGCGAACCGGGGCGCGTGGCCGTGGACAACGGGCTCGACGTGGTCCTGCGCCACACCAAGGCGCTGGACGGGGCGGTGGCCTTCTACGTCTCGGGCCAGCTCGTGATGCCGTCGTCGCGCCGCGGCCTGCTCGAGTCCAACCCGGTCACGGTCTCCGCGCACCCGGAGCTGGCGCGCTGCCTGCGCGATGCCGAGCCGACCTGGCTCGACGCCGCCGCCTCGTCGGCCATCGGCGTGCCCGCCGACCTGCATGCCTCCGCGATCCCCATCGTGGTGGCGGGCGAGACGCTGGGCCTGCTGGTCTTCGTCTTCGCCGACGTCGAGCCTCACGACGAGGACAACGGCCGCCTGCTGACGGCCGTCTCGGCCGCCATGGGCTTCGCGCTGCTGCGCGACCGCCTGGCCCAGGAGCTGCGCGACGCGGCCGGGGCGCCGGGATAGGACACCTTGGAGGTGGGCGGTCGTGCGCAGTTGCGTTACCACCCGCCCACCTCCGTCGGCGTCTTGACCCCCCAAGCCATGTGCCCGGCGAAGCGGGCTAATCCGATGGCGGCCTCTGGCGCGCGGTGGCGTAGGCGCGCAGGCGCGCGACCGACTGGCGGATGATGCGCGAGACCTGCATCTGCGACACGCCGATGCGCTCGCCGATCTCGGCCTGCGTGAGGTCCTCGGCGAAGCGCAGGTGCAGGACCTCGCGCTCGCGCGGCGTGATCGAGCGCATGAGGTGCTCGATCGTCGCGCGGTCCTCGGCCAGCGCGAAGCCGTGCTCTTCGGTCCCCAGCGTGTCGCCCAGCGTGTCGCCACTCTCGTCCTCGCTGCCTCGCGGGGACTCCAGCGAGGTCGCCTTGTAGGCGCCGGACGCCTCGAGCGCCTCGAGCACGGCCTCCTCGTCGGCGCCGACCTTCTCGCCGATCTCCTCCACGGTCGGCTGGCGATGGAGGTCCAGCGAGAGCTCGGAGACCGCGCGATCGACCTTCAATGCGAGCTCCTGCAGATCGCGCGGCACGCGGACCGACCACGTGCGGTCGCGGAAGTAGCGCTTGATCTCGCCCAGGATCGTCGGCACCGCGTAGCTCGAGAACGCGACCTCGCGCTCGAGGTCGAAGCGGTCGATGGCCTTGACGAGGCCCAGGCACGCCACCTGGAAGAGGTCGTCGAAGGGCTCCTCGGGGCGCTGATAGCGCCGCGCGAGCTGGCGGGCCAGCGGCAGGAAGCGCTCCACGAGCATCTCGCGGTCGACCGGGTCGCGCTTGTCCAGATAGCGCGCGAAGAGCGCGCGATCCTGCTCGGCCCGGTTGGCTACCCGCCCGGCCTCATGCTCCCCCTCTGCAGCCACGGTCACGTCGACAGCCATCGCGGACGCGCGGGAAGCGAGACGGATGTGACTCGGAAGGACATAGCGCTCGGACCTGATACGAGCGCCGGGGTGGTGGGGCGCGATCTGGTCGCGGCGGGAGATGGGCCGCAACCAGCAACAGCATTGTACTCGGCCGGTGTAGGGTGAGACGCAACCAAGTGGGGGAAGGTTGGTGGGTGACGAGAACGGACAGCGGGCGCTGAGGATCCTCCTGGCCGATCAGGACCCCGGAGCGTTGAAGATCACCGCGCGGCAGCTGCGCGAGCTGGGTCACACGCCAACCGAGATCGCGGTCAGCCTGAGCGAAGCGGCCGAGTCGATCGCCCGCGACGATCCGGACCTCAGCATCGTCGTGATCTACGGCGATGACGCCCCCGCACTCGACCTCATCGAAGAGATCGACGCGTTCTCCTCAGGGCCGGTGATCGCGCTGCTCGACAGGGAGGACTCGCAGTTCGTGGCGCAGGCCGCCGAGCGGGGGATCTTCGCCTACGCCCGCCAGCAGACGGCGGAGTCGATCCAGAGCGCCATCGAGATCGCGACGCGGCGCTGGCGCGAGCAGCGCGAGCTCACCGAGCAGGTCGCGCGCCTGGAGAACGCGCTCGAGCGCCGGGCGGTCATCGAGCGCGCCAAGGGCATCCTCATGGAACGCCACAATGTCGACGACCGGGCCGCCTTCCAGCGGGTGCGCGAGCATGCTCGCAGCACCAATCGGACGGTGGTCGACGTCGCAGCAGCGGTCGCCGAAGGTCACGCGCTGCTGCCCAAGGCGCACGATTAGGTCGATTAGGCCGCTGCCCGCCTGGGGAACCCTTGGCCAGCCGAACCGGGGTTCGGCGTGGCTCGTTTCCCTGCACAAAGGAGCAACTCAGTGATCGGCATCGTCATCGCGGTCCTCGTCGCGGCCCTGGTCTACTGGCTGTGCCTCGTCCTCGGACTTCCGTCCATTGTCGGCATCATCGCCGCGATCCTCGTCCTGCTCGGCGGCGTGGGTTCGGGCGGCTACGGAATGCGTGCCGGCAGGCGCTGGTAGCCCGTCGGTAGAGGACCGCGCGCCCGAGCGCCCACGCGCCGGGCGCGCGCAGTTGCGCCAGGTCCTGGTGCGCGCGGGCAGGAACTTCCTCGCGCACCAGCTGACCGACCGGGCGGCGACGCTCACGTACTACGCGATGATGTCGCTGTTCCCGGCCCTCCTGGTGGGCGTCACGCTGCTCGGCCTCGTCGGCCAGCAGGGCCTCGTGACCGACGCCACCAACTACCTGCTCGACCACGGCGTGGACCCGAGTACCGCCGCCGTCGTGCGCCATGTCCTGCAGAACATGGTGAACACCTCGGGTGGCGCGCTCGGCGCGACGCTCGTGATCTCGATCGCCCTGGCTCTCATCGGCGCGTCGGGCGCGTTCGGCGCCTCCGGGCGCGCCCTGAACGTCGTCTACGGCGCGGAGGAGAGCCGCGGCATGGTCCGCCGCAAGCTCGTCGACGTCGCGGCGACGCTGGCGGTCATCGTCCTCTTCGCGGTCGTCCTGGCCGCCGTCTTCCTCGGCGGCCAGATCGCGCACGATCTGTTCGGCAAGATCGGGCTCGGCTCGACGGCGGCGTCGATCTGGTCCTACGCGCGCTGGCCCGTGGCGCTCGTGGCCGCGACCGTGGCCTACGGGATCGTCTACGGCATGGCGCCCGACATCGAGCCGCGCAAGGTGCGCTGGCTCACGCCCGGTGCCGTCGTCGGCGTCGTGCTGTGGATCGTGCTGTCGCTCGGGTTCTCCGTGTACATCCGCAACTTCTCGAGCTACGGCGCCGCCTACGGGGCCTTCGGCGCGGCGATCGTCCTCCTGCTGTGGCTCTACCTGTCGGCCAACGCCTTCCTCTTCGGCGCCGAGCTCAACGCCGAGCTCGAGCGCAGCGTCGAAGGCGATCAGGCCAGCTCGGGCGCCAGCTCGCGGTCGGTCAGCTCCGGCGGATAGGAGCACAGCCCCGCCCGCCCCGGGCACGTGGCGCACAGCCCGCGGTGGGGCACGGCGGCCACCGGGTAGTCGCCCGCCAGCAGCGGCGCCGCGGCGGCCCGCAGCTCGGCGTCGAGCGTCTCCGCGTCGGCCGGCTCGTAGCGGATGACCGCCGGCTCGGCCGGGCGCTCGAGAAACAGGTGGGCGACCTCGACGGAAGGTGCGCCGGCCCGCAGCGCGGCGAGGGCGTAGATGCGCCGCTGGACGCCATAGCCGGCCTCCACGAGCTCGTCGAGGTCGGCGTCGCCCACGCGGTCTGACTTGTAGTCGACGATGAGCGCCGTGCCGTCGGCCTCGAACGCGATGACGTCGACGAAGCCGGTGAGCATCGGCCCGTGGCCCAGCGAGAACGCGAAGGCGTGCTCTCGGTGCACCGCGCGCGCCGCGGCGAGGCGCCGGCGCAGGGCGCTGGCGGCGAAGGCGTCGACCAGCGACTGCAGATCGGCCACGTCGGCGTCGGAGAGCTCGACCTCGTGCGCGCTGCCCAGCGCGCGGACGACGTCGCCGTCGACCGGCGCGGGCGCGGCCGGGCCGAGCTCGAAGCCCTCCAGCAGCTCGTGGACGAGCGTCCCGCGCACGCGCAGGTCGAGCGTGGAAGGCGCGCCGTCGGCGCGCTCGGCGCCGGCGCCGGCGCTGTCGCCGTCGCCGTCGCGCAGATGCTCCGGCGCCTCCTGCTCGGGCAGCCCGAGGCCGCGCTCGAGGTGGAAGCGATACGGGCACTGCGCGTAGCGCGTGAGCGACGAGTAGCTGAGCGTCGCGGGCGGGGCCGGAGCCCGGAGCACCAGCTCCTCGGGCGGTGGCGCCGCCGGGGACGCCATCGCGGGCGCTCCGCCGTTGAAGGCCAGCGCCAGCTGCTCGCCCGGCGCCACCGGGACCGGCGCCTCGAGGCGCAGCACGTCGCTCGCCGGGCTGTTGAGCACGGTCCGCACGAGCCCGTGGTCTGCGATCGGCTCGCCCGGATCCAGCGCGGCGACGCCCGGCACGAGCGCCGGCGCGATCCAGCTGATGGGCGCCGCGCCGGGGCCCGGCTGGGGCCAGCTGTCGCCCAGGCGCACCGCGCCGCTGAGGATCAGGCGCTCCTCGGCGCGCGTCATGGCCACGTGCATGACGCGCCGTTCCTCGGCCTCGTCCGCTGTGCGGCGCTCGGCCTCGATCGCGTCGAAGTCCAGGGCGGTGGCGCGGGAGCCGTCGAGGCCCACGAGCCGCAGGCCGACGCGGTCGCCGCTGACGTGGAGGTCCGGGGGGCTGAGGTTGCCCCTGCGCCCCAGCTCGGCCACCACGACGACTGCGAATTCGAGGCCCTTGGCGGCGTGGATCGTCATGAGCCGCACGGCGTCGAGGCCGCCGAGGTCGACAGGGGCGTCGGGCTCGCGCGCCTCGGCCTCGAGCTCGGCGGTGGCCATGTCGATGAAGCCGCGCACGTCACGCCCGTGGCGGGCCTCGTAGGCGGCCGCCATGCGCAGCAGCTTGTGGACGTTGGCCAGCCGCCGCGCGCCGCGTGGCAGCGCGAGCATGTGCAGGTCGTAGCGGGTGCGCCGCACGGCGCGCTGGAGCACCTCGTCGAGCCCCAGGCGCGGCGCGCGCTCGCGCTCGCCCGCGAACCACGCGCGGAAGGCGACCAGCCGCCGCGCGTCCTCCGGCGCCAGGGTCAGTGCGTCGTCGTGCACGGCCTCCCAGAGCGTCATGGCGCCCTCGCGCGCCCCGAGGGCGAGCAGCGCCAGGGCGTCGGAGGACAGGCCGGCCATCGGCGAGGCGAGCAGGCCGAGCAGCGCCTCCTCGTCGCGGGGGTTGGCCAGGGCGGCGAGCAGATGGCACAGGTCGCGGATCTGCTGGCGCCCCCACCAGCCGCTTCCGCCGGCCGCCAGCGTGGGCAGGCCGGCCAGCTCCAGCGCGCGTTCGTAGAGCCCCATCTCCGCCGAGGCCCGCAGGAGCACGACGACGTCGCGGGGCGCGACGCCCTCGTCGTGCACGAGCGCGGCGACGCGCTGCGCCACCAGCCGCGCCTCGGCCTGCTTGAGCGGGCTGGCGGCCGGCAGCCCCAGCCCCAGCGCGGCGGGCGCGTCGCCGTTCCACGCGTCGGCGTCGGTGATCAGCAGCTCGACCACCGGGTCGGGCGCAGGGGCATCGTCGCGTCCCGGGCGCAGGTCGACCCAGTGGTCGTGCAGCGAGCCGAAGGCGCCGTTGAGCGCCCGCAGGATCTCGGGCCGCGAGCGGAAGTTGGTGGCCAGGGTGGCGGTCCGGCCCGCCGCCTCCAGACGGGCCCGCCGGGCGCGGAAGACCTCCACGTCGGCATGGCGGAAGGCGTAGATGGCCTGCAGCTCGTCGCCCACCGTGCAGGCGTTCGCCCGCCCCACGAGCTCGAGCAGCTCGAGCTGCAGCGCGTTGGTGTCCTGGAACTCGTCGACCATGATGTGCTCGAAGCGCTCGCGATAGCCGGCGGCGATGCCGGGCTCGCGCACCAGCAGGTCGCGCGCCAGCAGCTCCAGGTCGTCGAAGTCGACGCCGCCGCGGGCGCGCTTGGCCGCCGCGTAGGCGTCGGCGTAGCGTCCCAGCAGCTCGTCGATGAGCGCCAGGGCGGGCACGGCGCGGCGATCGGCGAGCGCCCCCGCGTACGCGTCGCAGGCGGCGCGGTACGCGTCGGCTGCGGGCGTCTTGAGCGCGTTGGCGTTGCGCGCGACCTTCGCGCCCTTGGGATGCGCGCTCGCGCCGCAGTCGAGCGCCGCGCGGCAGAGGCTCAGCGCCTCGCGCGCCGCGTCCACCGCCGCGCCGGCGCCCGCGCCGGCGAGCTCGGCCGCGAAGGCCGAGCAGGCGCGCTCGAGCTCGGCCCGGG
Organism: Paraconexibacteraceae bacterium; assembly: GCA_963757775.1. Lineage (GTDB taxonomy): Bacteria > Actinomycetota > Thermoleophilia > Solirubrobacterales > Solirubrobacteraceae > JAOPZW01. The sequence goes on from CAVWSH010000006.1 coordinate 195,569, forward strand.
CGGCATCGAGGTCGGCCGCTCGCCCCGGCGGCAGGGACGGGCGCGTCTGCCCCCGCGAGCGCAGCTCGTCGTGCGCCGCGACGACCATCCGCTGCAGGCGGTCGACCGTGTAGCCGGCCGCGAGGTCCAGCGCGTCGGCCCGCGGCGCGGCCAGGAAGTCGGCCAGCGCGGCCTCGAAGGCCTGGCGCTGGGCCGCGCGCCCGTCGGCGGGATCGATGACCGCGAAGCCCGGATCCAGGCCGGCGGCCACCGCATGCGCGCGCAGGATCCGCGCGCAGAAGCCATGGAAGGTCGTGATCCACGCGGCCTCGGCCTCGCGCGCCGCCTCGCGATGGCCGAGCTCGAGCAGGCGGGCGCGCACGCGGGCCCGCAGCTCGCCCGCCGCCTTCTCGGTGAAGGTGATGGCCAGGACCTGGTCGGCGCGCAGGCCGTCCTCCACCACCGAGGCGACGAAGCGCTCGACCAGCACGGACGTCTTGCCCGAGCCGGCGTTGGCCGACAGCATGAGGTCGCCCTCGCGGCGCGCGATGGCCTCGCGCTGCTCGGCGGTGAAGGCGCGGGTCATGCCGAGGCCGCCTCGCAGCGGCAGATCGTCGGGTGCGCGCAGCCGCCGCGATACGCGCACGAGGCGGGGTCGGGGACCAGCGCCCCCGAGCGGATGCCGCGCACGGCCTGCAGGGCCGCGTCGAGGACCTCCTGCAGGAGCGCCTGGAACGCCTCGGGCGACACGCGGTCCTTGGACACGCTCGTCAGGCCGGGGTCGGCGCCGTCGAGGAGCAGGCCGCGAGGGCGCCCGTCGTCGTCGCGCCCCAGCGGCTGGTAGAGGCCGCCGACGGCCTCGAGGCCCAGCAGCTGCGGCAGCGCGAGCAGGTACAGGCCGACCTGCAGATTGGCGTCCTCGACCCACTTGGCCTGGGGCGGCGCCGCCTTGCCCTTGTAGTCGTAGACGATCGCCTGGCTGCCGTCGGCGCTGACGTCGATGCGATCGATGCGCCCCTGCAGCCGCAGCTCGCCGTCGGCCAGCGCCACCGGCCCCAGCGGGTCATCGGGCCCGCCGAAGCGCAGCTCGAACTCGCGCGGCGCGAACGCCGAGTGGCCATGGGCGGCCTGCTCGACGTAGCGCAGCAGGTCGGCCTCCAGCCGGCGCAGGGCCGAGCGCCGGCGCTCGGGGTTGGGCGAGATGCGCGCGTCGTCGGCGCGCGCGTCGAGGGCGGCGCGCAGCAGCGCACGCGCCTCGTCGAGGCGCGCGGGCGTCAGCGGGCCGCCGTCGGACAGCGCGCGCAGCGTGTCCTCCAGGACGCGGTGGGCCAGGTCGCCGCGCAGCATCGGCTCGGGATCGGGCTCCAGGGCGGCCGGGCGCAGCAGGCGCTCGACGAACCACTTGACCGGGCAGGAGGCATAGGACTCGAGCGCCGACGCCGACCACGTCGAGCGCTCGTTGAGGTTGCGCAGCACGCGGGCGTCGCGCAGCCACGCGGTGGCGGGCTCGGGCGAGCCCGGGCCCGCCGCGAGCTCGTGCCGCATCGCCTCGTTCGCGGTCGGCGCCAGCTCCGGCGCAAAGCCGGCCGCCCCCAGCACCCGGCGCTCCACGCGGTCGGCGGCACGCGGATCGAAGCTGTCGAGGACGTCGTCGACGAACAACGAGCGCACGCACGGCTCGCCCTCGTCGTCGGCCGCGTGCCAGCTGAGCGCGAGCAGCTCGGTCGGGCGGCTGGCGACGGCGTAGAGCAGGTAGCGCTCGGCGTCCAGGCGGTCCCCGCGCAGGCGCAGGCGCAGCCCCGAGGCGGCGTTGAGCGCACGGCGCTCGTCGTCGCCCAGGAAGGGCTCGGGCGTGGCCGGGCGGGGGAAGGCGTCCTCGCGCAGGCCGCACAGGAAGACCGCGCGCACGCGGCGCGCGCGCAGCTCCCGGGGGCTCGTGATGGCCACCAGCCCGGGATGGCGGTCGTGGTGCGCGCGCACCTCGATGTCGTGCAGCACGCGCGCGAGCTCGGCGGGCTCCGGCACGAGCGCGCGATCGGCGCCCGCCAGGCGCTCGAGCTCGCCCAGCGCCGAGCGCAGCGCGCCGGCGACGCGCGCGTCGAGGGCCTCGGGACCGGCCAGCACCCGCGCCTCTCCGCGATGCGAAGCGGCGAAGAGCGCGCCGCATTCGGCGGCCAGGCGCCGGCAGAGGGCCGCCGGGTCGCCCGCGGCGCCCGCCACGCGATCGATCTCGTGCAGGACGAAGCCGGGGTGGTCGGCCTCCCACAGCGCACGCGCCTGCGCCGCGGTGGCCGCACCCGAGATGCGCGCGCGCTGCTCGAGGCGATCGGCCAGGTCGGTGCGCGCGAGCTTGCCCGGGGTCCGCAGCCACGCCAGGAGGTCGTCGGCGCTGCCGGAGGTCAGCGCGCAGCGCAGCAGCGCGACCAGGCCGCGGCCCAGCGCGGTGTGCCCGGCGGCGATGGTGCGATCGAGCGCGTAGGGGATCTCGAGCTCGCCGAAGACCTGCTGGAGCAGCGCGGCGTGCTCGCGCGGCTCGCGCAGGACGACCGCGACGTCCTCGGGCGCGAAGCCGCGTTCGCCGACCAGGCGCGCGACATGGGCGGCCACGAGCTCGATCTCCGCGCGCTCCCCCCCGCCCTCGAGCAGCATCAGCGCGTCGCCCGGATCGGGACGCCCTGGCGCCGCCGGCTCGAAGAGCGTGCGCTCGAGCGCATGCAGAGCGGGGCGCTCGTAGTGCTCGGCTCGCGGCGGCAGCTCGACGTGCTCGGGCCCCAGGGCCATGAGCTCCTGGAAGGTCTCGCCGCGCCCGGCGAACGCCGCGCGCCCCGGCTCGTAGGCCAGCGACACGGTCACGGGCACGCCGGCGTGGACGGCCAGGGTCTCGATGGCGTCGCGCTGCAGCGCCTGCAGGTCGTCGAAGCCATACAGGAAGACCGGGGTCCCGCCCCAGCGCGCAGGCTCCAGGCGCAGTGCGTCCAGCGCGGCCTGGTCGTGCAGGACGCGGTCGCGGCGCCCGATCGCCCGCAGGCCGTCGCGATAGGCGCCGTACAGCCGCGCGAGCTCCTCGGCGTACGCGGCGCGGGCGGGCTCGCGTTCGCCCCACGACCGCATCGCCGCCCACCAGCGCCCGGGCTCGATGCGCTGCTCCTCGAGCTCGGTGACGAGGCGCAGCAGCGCCTGGACGAAGCCCGGCGTGGCGGCCGCCGCCGCCAGCGCCTCCAGGCGGACCCGCTCGATGGCGGCGCCGGCCACGCGCTCGCGCGCCAGCCGCGAGAGCGCCCTGCCCCCCACCCCGCCCCGGCGCGCGATCTCCCGCATGAGGCCCGAGAAGGCGACGACGCGCACCCCGAAGACGGCGCCGGCGCCCGCCAGCTCGCGGCGGTAGTGGTCGACGTCGGCGAACGTGGGCACCACGAGGATCGGCTCGTCGTCGAGCGCGGCCCGGTAGGCACCGAGCACGAAGCCGGCCTTCTCGGCGTTGGCAGGACCGGTGACGAGGGTGAGCGGCATCGAGTCCCACAGGGTTGCTCATCGACCGGCGGTTCAGGCAGCGACGCCGGCCCATGGGACTCGACGCGGACCACCTCGGGCGTCAGCGAGAGGCCGGCCGCCCGCGCCGCCTGGGCCGGGGTCGGTGGGTCGGCCGTCCACGACACAGCCAGGCCTCGACGGTGTCGCCGAGCGCGCAGGTCCATGGCGATGAGCGCCCTCCCGAGGTCCTGCGTCTCGGGGCTCGCACCCCCAGGCCAGGGATGAGGAAGCGCCCGCGCGACCGTCGCGGCGGTCACGGCCCCCGCGCACTGACCTGGCGCGGATTGCTCGTTTTCCCCGTCACCAGCCGGGTAGCGCCACCGGTATGTCAACGATCGAGCAGAGCATCGAAGTGGCCGTGCCCGTACGCACCGCCTACAACCAGTGGACCCAGTTCGAGGAGTTCCCCCGCTTCATGGAGGGCGTCGAGGAGGTTCGTCAGGTCGATGACACCCGCCTGCGCTGGCGCACCAAGGTCGGCGGCCGCGAGCAGGAGTTCGACGCGGAGATCACCGAGCAGCGCCCGGACGAGCGCATCGCGTGGAGCGCCAAGCAGGGTGCCGAGCAGGCCGGCGTGGTGACCTTCCACCGTGTCGACGACGAGCGCACCAAGATCATGCTGCAGCTCGACGCGCAGCCCGAGGGCGTGGTCGAGAAGGTCGGGGACGCCGCCGGCGTGCTCAAGCGCCGCGTCAAGGGCGACCTCGAGCGCTTCAAGGAGCTCGTCGAGGCCCGCGGCACGGAGACGGGCGCCTGGCGCGGCGAGGTGGACCAGAGCGCCACGCGCTGATCGTGGCACCCTGACGGGGTGCGCGACCTTCCCATCCGCGGCGAGACCATCCGCCTCGGTCAGGCCCTGAAGCTGTCGGGCCTGGCCGAGTCGGGCGGCGACGCGCGCGCCCTCATCGAGGACGGCCTGGTCACGGTCAACGCCGAGGCCGAGACGCGGCGCGGGCGCCAGTTGCGCCATGGCGACGTCGTCGCGGTGGGCGACGACGCGCTGCGCATCGAGGCGTCGGGCGCCGCCTAGCGGTAGCCCTGCTTGTGCAGGAAGGCCAGCAGCCTGCGCTCGAAGCTGCGCGGGGCCCTGCCGAACGCGGCGCGCAGGTCGCCGCGCTTGCGCGCCCGTGCCAGGTACGGCCGCGCCTCGCGCCCGCGCCCGAGCAGGTACAGATCGGCGACGTAGCTCGCCACCCCCCCGAGCGTCTCGGCGTGCTGGCGGCGCGCCACGGCCACGATGTGCAGCGCCTCCTTGACGTTCTTGCGGATGGCCCCCGGGAAGGCTCGGGTCACGTCGCGCAGCGAGCCGGCGACGGTCGGATCGTAGGCGAGGACCAGCGGCGGCTCGAAGGAGGCCGCGTGCGAGGTGAACGCGTCCTCGAAGGCGGCGTCGTAGCCGTCGAGCTCGGGATGCGTGTCGCCGTTGAGGTCCTTCAGCGCGTAGCCGTAGCTGCCCCAGTTGTGCTCGGCCCGAGCGTAGGCCGCCCCCGTGAAGTACAGGACGTCGGAGACGATGCAGCAGTGCGCGCCGCCGGTGTAGGAGTCCACGACGACCTCGGGCTCGATGTCCCCGCCCAGGTCGGCGACGTGCAGCGGCGTGTAGTCCTTGCTCGGGGCGTAGACGCAGCCGACCGAGCAGACGTCGGCATCGGCGAGCGGCGCGCCGTCGAACAGCGCAGCGCCCGCGCGCACGATGGTCAGCCGCGGGTCCTTGACGCCGAAGTCGGCCGCCTGCCAGCTCAGCGTCGCCTGCACGGCGCCGCCGGCGGCGGTGACGCTCCCGGCCTTGTCGGCCGACGCGGCCGCCGGGCCCAGCAGGGCCAGCGCCGACGCGAGCGCCAGCCAGCCGCCCGCGAGCAGCGCCTTACGCGGCCGCCGCGCCCTCATCGGCCCCCGCCGCCACCGTCTCGGCCGCCTCGGCCGTCTCGGGCGGCTTGGCGCCCTCCTTGGCCCACGGCTCGTCGAACTCGACCCGCCAGCGCGCATCCTCGTCGCCGCTCTGCTCGAGCGCGAGCTTGGCCCGGAACGAGCGTCCGGAGCGTCCCTTGAAGCCGGTCACGGGCCGGGCGGTGAAGCCGTGGGCGATGAGCTCGCGCGCGACCGCTCCCGGCAGCTGCTTGCCCGCCTTGCTCTTCCAGATCACGAAGCCGCAGCCCGGGTCCTCGCGCGACCAGCACGAGTACCCCTTGCGGTTCTCGACGATGTCGTTGCCGCACACCGGGCAGGGCCCGAGGTTGGCGCGCGGGATGCGGACGTCCTTGAGCGTCGTGTCGAGCACGCCCACGGTCTCGCCGGCGAACTTGGCGATGTCCTCCATGAACTTCTCGCGCTTCTCCGCGCCCTCCTCGATGGCGGCGAGCCGGTGCTCCCAGTCGCCGGTCAGCGCCGGGGAGGTCAGCGGGTGCTCGCCGAGCAGGCGCACGACGTTGATGCCCTTCTCCGTGGCGACGAGCGCGCGGGCATCGCGCTCGACGTAGCCGACGTCGATGAGGCGCTCGATGATGGCGGCGCGCGTCGCCGGCGTGCCGATGCCCGACTCCTTCATCGCCTCGCGCATCTCCTCGTCGTCGACGAGCTTGCCGGCCGTCTCCATCGCGGCCAGCAGCGAGGCGTCGCTGTAGCGCCGCGGCGGCTTGGTCTCCTTCTCGAGCGCCTCGGCCTTGCGCGTCTGCACGGCCTCGCCGCGCTCCAGGCGCGGGAGCTGCTGATCGCGCCCCTCGTCGTCGTCGCCGGCGCCGTCGCCCTCCGACAGCTCGCCGTAGACGCCGCGCCAGCCGGGGACGAGCAGGACCTTGCCGCGCGTGCGGAAGATGTGCGAGGCGACCGTGGTCTCCACGCGGGTGTTCTCGAACTCGGCCTCGGGGTGGAAGACGGCGAGAAAGCGCCGCGCCACCAGGTCGTAGACCCGGCGGTCGTCGTCGTTCATCTTCTCCAGCGCATGCTCTGAGTTGGTGGGGATGATCGCGTGGTGGTCGCCGACCTTGGCGTCGTCGACCACGCGGGCGAGGGGCAGCAGGTCGAGGGACTGCACGTAGGACGCGGCCTCGCGGTACTCCGGGCGGCGCCCGACGCGACCGGCGATCTCCTTGAACTCCGGGACCATGTCGCTCGTCAGGTAGCGCGAGCTGGTGCGCGGATAGGTCAGCGCCTTGTGCTCCTCGTAGCAGCGCTGCGCGGCGCCCAGCGTGCGGCGCGCGCTGAAGCCGTAGCGCGTGTTGGCCTCGCGCTGCAGCGACGTGAGGTCGTACAGGAGCGGTGGGCGCTCCTTGCGCTTGGTCTTGTCGAGCTTGGTGATCTCGCCGGGCACGCCGCGCACCGCGGCGACGATCGCGTCCGCCTCCGCGGCGCTCTTCAGGCGCGGCTGGGCGCCGGCATGGAAGCGGCCCTCGTAGCGGCGGGCGCCCTCGGCCTCGAAGGCGGCGTCGACCAGCCAGTACTTCTCGGGCTTGAAGGCGCGGATCTCCTCCTCGCGGCGCGCGATGATGGCCAGCGTCGGGGTCTGCACGCGCCCGAGCGACACGGCGCCGTCGAACGAGGAGCGCAGGCGGATGGTGGCCGCGCGCGTGGCGTTCATGCCCACGATCCAGTCGGCCTCCGAGCGCGACTTGGCCGCATCGCGCAGCTGGCCGAGGTCCGCCTCGTCGCGCAGCTGACCGAAGGCGTCGCGCATCGCCTGACTGGTCATCGAGTTCAGCCACAGGCGCTGGACGGGCTTCTTGGCCTTCACGTACTCGTAGATGTAGGTGAAGATCAGCTCGCCCTCGCGCCCCGCGTCGCACGCGTTGACGACGGTGTCGATGTCCTCGCGGCGCAGCTGGTCGCGCACGACCTTCATCTGCTTCTCGGAGCGCTCGTCGCGCACCACGAGCTTGAAGGTGCGCGGCACGATCGGCAGGTCGGCCATGCGCCACTTCTTGAACTTGTCGTCGTACTCGTCGGGCTCGGCGAGCTGGACGAGATGGCCGACGGCCCAGGTGATGACGTGGTCCGGGCCCTCCAGCCAGCGGGCGGTCTTGTCCCCCACGCCGGTGTGCTTCTCGAATGGGCCGGGCAGCACGCGGGCGAGGTCCTGGCCCACGGACGGCTTCTCGGCGATGACGAGGGTCTTGGGCATTGACGGCGCAGGGTAGCTCAGCCGGCGCACGGCCCGGTGGACACCGAGCTGGCCGTGACCTGGTCGAGGTCGTCCGCGACGACCGAGTTCGGGACCCCGTAGCCGCCCGGAGTCCCGCTGCGCGTGGCGGCGAACACCGTGGCCACCACGCGCCCGCGCGCGTCGACGATCGGCCCTCCGGAGTTGCCCGGGCGCACGGTCCCGCGCAGGGTCACGATCCTCCGCTGGACGGGCCCGCGCCCGTAGGCGTCCTGGGTGATGACCGAGCGCGTGGCGCCGAGCCGGCCCGCGCGCACGTCGTACGGGCCGTTCTGCGGGAAGCCGAGGATCGCCCCCGAGGCGCCGCTGCGCGCATCAGCGGCGATCGGCAGCACGCGGCCGCTGAGGCCCTCGACGCGCAGGATGGCGATGTCGTCGTGGGGGTCGAAGACGACCGCGTGCGCCGCGAGGCTCGGCCCCTCGCCGCCGAGCTGGACCGTGGTGTCCTGCTGGCCGGCGACGACGTGCGCGTTGGTCACCACGATCCCGTCGCGGGCCACCCAGCCCGAGCCCTCCACCCCCAGGCCGCAGGCGGTCCCCTGGATCTTGACCACGCCACGCGAGGCGAGGCGGACGTCGGGATCGCGCGCGATCGCCGCCCGCGGCGCGGGCAGGTCGACGGGGGGCCCGTCGATGCGCGGGAAGGGGTCGAAGCGCGCGAGCGCGTTGAGGATGGGGCCCGACGGCGGCAGCAGGTCGTTGAGCGCGCGCAGGATGCTCGAGCGCTGGATGTCGTCGCGCAGACCGTGCGCCTGGGGCGCCTGCAGGACGACCGATCCGGCGAGCCACACGAGCCCGAGGGCCACGCCGGTGCTCAGCACCGCCCCGGCGAGCCCGTCGACGATCCCCAGCGACGGGCCGGTGATGCGCCGTCGCAGGCCGTACCCGAACGCCTCGAGCGCCGAGCCGAAGAGCATGCCGCCGATGAGCGCCCCGCCCAGCCCGAAGAGCGGGGCGTAGGGCGACTGCGACCCGTGCGCCACCACCGCCTGCCCCAGGCGCGCGCCGAGGAAGAGGCCGACCGCGAACCCGGCGAGGGTCGCCGCGCCGACGACGAACCCCTGGAAGTAGCCGGCGGCCGCGGTCGTGAGCGTCAGCGCGACAATGATCCAGTCGAGAGCGGTCACCGAGGGTCGCGCAGGCTACCCTCCGGCACGACTTGGGAACGCAGCAGAGGCCAGCCGGGGGGCCCGGACGGGGCGAACGACCTCCGCCGCGAACGGGCCCGGAGGGCCCTCCGCGCCGCCCGCCGGCGCGGCGTGCGCCCACGCGCTCGCAGCAGCGGCTCATCGCGGTGCTGGCGGTCTGCGGCCTGGCCTTCGTCGTCGGCCTCGTCGTCGGGGCTCGCCACAAGCCCGCCGGCCAGGACCACGTCGAGCGCTTCGCCGCGGCGTGGGAGCGCGGCGACTACGCGGCGATGTACTCCGAGCTGACCGCGGGCGACCGCCGGCGCGTGACGCGAGCGCGCTTCACCGCCGCCTACCAGGACGCGCTGCGGACGGCGACGGCGGGCAAGGTCGACACGGCCAAGCCGCGCAGGGACGGCAGCGCCTACCGCCTGCCCGTCCGCATCCCCACCCGGGCGTTCGGGACCGTCGCCGGCGAGGTCGTCCTGCCCGCTTCCGGCGACGGCATCGACTGGTCGCGCGCGCTCGTCTTCCCCGGCCTGGCGGCCGGCGAGCGGCTGCGCCGCGTGACCAGGATGCCCGCGCGCGCCACGCTGCTGGCGCGCGACCGCACGGTGCTGGCCAAGGGCGACGACCGCTCCTCGCCGTCGCTGCTGGCGCCGCAGGTCGTCGGCCAGCTGGGCCCGATCCCGCCCGAGCGCCGCGAGGAGCTCGCCGCGCTCGGGGTGCCGCCCGACGCGGAGGTCGGCGTGTCGGGCCTCGAGCGGATCTTCGACGATCGCCTGCTGGGAACGCCCGGCGGCGAGCTCGTCGCCGGCGTGCGCGTGATCAAGCGCACCCGCCCGCGCCAGGCGCCGGCCGTGCGCACGACGATCTCGCTGCCCGTCGAGCAGGCCGCGGTCACCGCGCTCGGGACGCGCCTCGGGGGCGTCGTCGCGCTGCAGCCGCGCACCGGCGAGGTGCTCGCCTTCGCCGGGATCGCCTTCTCGGGCCTGCAGCCGCCGGGGTCGACGTTCAAGATGATCACGACGACGGGGGCGCTCGAGGCCGGGATCACCAACCCGCAGAAGGTCTACCCCGTCCAGCAGAAGGCCGTGCTCGAGGGCGTCGACCTCGAGAACGCCAACGGCGAGTACTGCGGCGGCTCGCTCGTGTCCTCCTTCGCCAAGTCGTGCAACTCGGTCTTCGCCCCGCTCGGCGTGCAGCTCGGGGCCAAGCGCCTCGTTGCGGCCGCCGAGCGCTACGGCTTCAACGCGCCGCCCGACATCCCCGGCGCGGCCGAGAGCACGATCCCGCCCGCCGGCCAGATCGGCGACGACCTGGCCGTCGGCTCCTCGGCCATCGGGCAGGGCCGTGTGCAGGCGACGGCGCTGCAGATGGCCACCGTGGCTGCGGCCATCGGCCTGCGCGGGCGGCGGCCGCACCTGACGCTCGACTACGACGCCGCGCACGGCCGGGAGGCGAGCACCGAGCGCGCCACGAGCCCCAAGGTCGCGCGCACGATGGAGCGCCTCATGCTCGCGGTCGTCCGCGGCGGCACCGGCACCCGCGCGGCGATCCCGGGCGTGGCCGTGGCGGGCAAGACCGGCACCGCCGAGCTGCGCACGACCAAGAAGTGCGTGCCCGACCCCGAGCAGCCCGAGAGCTGCCCACCCGAGGATCAGGCCAACGACCCGACCGACACCGACGCGTGGTTCGCGGCCTATGCCCCGGCCGGCACGGGCCACCCGCACGTCGCGGTCGGCGTGCTCCTGGTCGCCTCGGGGGCCGGCGGCGACACCGCGGCGCCCGCGGCGCGCGACGTCCTGCTCGCGGGTCTCAAGGCGACCCGCTGACGCGGGAGCCGGGCGGACTCAGACGTCGAGGTCGACGGTGCCCGTGGGCCCGCCGCCCTCGGCCGGCGGGATCCGGAGCACGAGCGGCCGGTTCTGGAAGTTGGCCACGGGGATCTTGAACAACAGCATCGAGCCCTGGATGGTGCTCTCGGCCGCCGGGCTGCTCGGCAGCGGCAGGACGTCCTTGGGCTGCAGCACCGCCGCACGGTAGGCGAAGACGTTCTTCGGGCCCATCGCGATCGGCTTGTAGACGTGGCCCTGGGTGTCCCTGATCGAGTAGCCGTTGGTCGCCGGGGCGGGCTTGTCGGAGTCGTTCTCCACGCGCATGAAGACGGCGAACCAGTTCTCGTCGGCTCCCAGCTGCTGGCCGGCGGGCAGGTCGACGAGGTAGCCGCTGTCTTCGCGGTCGGTCGGGTTGAGCAGGCGCGAGATCTGCACCTGGTACTTCAGGCCGCCCACGTCGACGTAGATGCCCTCGGTGTCCCCGTGGAGGGTGACCTTCTCCTTGTTGCCGCACGCGCCGAGGGCGACGGCGGCGAGGGCGACGAGCATCAGCGTGACGAGGCGGCTGGACACGAGCGACGCGGATCCTATCGGTGAAACGGCGATCCGGTGAACGGCTTGCGCGGGCCGCCGGCGATCGACGGCCGCTCGCCCCTCGCGCGCTCCTCGCCCTCGAGGATGTCGCGCAGGCGGCGCATGGACTTGCGCAGCTTGCGCTTCATCCAGCCGCGCACGCCGAAGGACTCGAGCAGCTTGTCGGTGGGCGTCTTGGGCTCGGTGAGCAGGGTGAAGCTCACTCGCGTGGTGCCCGCCGACCCCTGCTCGAGGTCGTAGACGCCCAGCGAGCGGATGCGGTTGTACTTCCCGCCGCGCCCGGCCTCGGCGATGCGCCGCGGGCGCTCGAACTCGATCACCGTCGTGTCGCCCCAGGGGAAGCGGTTGAACGGCATCTTCAGCCGGAAGCGCGCGCCGGCGCCGTAGCCGTAGGCGTCCTCGCGCGTGAGGTGCCAGTCGACCATGAAGTGGTCGTTGAACTCCGCGTGGTTGGAGAGGTCGGCGAGGTACTCGAAGACCTCCTCGCGCGGCCGGGCGATCGTGATCTCGACGTTGACGGGATCCACGGCGCGGGAGTGTACCCGCGGCCGGTCAGGCGGCCCGGCGCCGGACGGTCAGCCCGCGCTCGGAGTGATGCACGAGGTAGGTGCGCTCGGGCAGGTCCTCGCGCCGCGACCGGCACAGCTCGCAGATGAGCGCGCCGCCGCGATAGCGATGCACCCGCTCGCCGACGAGCGGAGTGCGCCCGCAGTCGTCGCAGGAGGCCCGGTCGGCGGCCTGCGCACCGACGCTCTTGCGCAGCAGCTCGCGCTCGAGATCGGGCTCGGAGATGCCGAGAAGAGGCCGCAACATGGCGCATTTGTTCGCCGCCGGCCGCCCGCCTCCTGCCGCCGGCCGCTCGTCGCAGACGCGTTGACGCTGGTTTTCTCGTTCGGTATCTCGGGTACGGCGACGACGGGGCTGATCCGGTCCAGCGGGGGGCAAAGGCCCGATAAACAAGCCAAATTCCGCGGTCGGGCCGATTGACACCGTCGTTATGATCGTCACAAGCAGGCGGCCGAGACCCGGCCGTCCTGCCGGCGGAAGAGGGAGCGGAGATGGAGTCAATGATGTCGGGCACCCTGGCCGGAACGGGGTCGTTCCGCTGTGAGGAGTGCGGCTACGTGGTCAACTTGGCCGCCGCCGATGAACTGCCTGCCTGCCCTGGCTGCGGGGGGGCGCGCTTCACGCGTGCCTCGCTCTTCGCGGGGTCGCGCTTCCAGCGCAAGGCGGGCGATGCCCCCACGATCCAGGAGCGCGAAGCGCTGCTGGCCGAGGCGCGCGAGCGCCTCGAGAACCCGGGCCAGTACCTGGCCTGGGCCGACGGCGACGAGGTGCGGATCGTCGCCCTCGATCGCGAGTGGACCCGTGTCGGACGCAGCCTGGCGGCTGACGTCCGCTTCGACGACCCGACGGTCTCCCGGCGCCACGCGCTGATCGTCCGTCAGGCCGACGGCGTACGCGTCCTCGACGACCGCAGCCTCAACGGCGTGTTCGTCAACGGCGAGCGCGTCGAGTGGAGGGTGCTGACCGACGGCGACGAGATCGTCGTCGGGCGTTACCGGCTGAACTTCCTGGAGGCCGCGGCGGACATGGAGCCGGCCGGCCTCACCCCGCTGGAGTCCACCGGCTGAGGCAGGAGACTTCGGGCCAGGCAGGCCCGCGGAGGAGAGGACGGAGGGGCTCGGGCATGCGGGATCCGAGCCCTCTCCGCCCGCCGCATCGCTTTCACGCGGCCCTCGCTAGAGTCGCGTGAGTGGCCCAGAAGATCGCGGTCCTCTCCCAGAAGGGCGGCACCGGCAAGACGACGGCGGTCCGCACGCTGACCGACGTCTTCCGCGCGGCCGGGCTCGACGTCCTCGTCGTCGACCTCGACCCGCAGGGAAACCTGTCGGACTACTTCGACGTGGATCCGGAGGCCAGCCCGACCGTCGGCGACGTCCTCGCGGGGCGGGCGAAGGCCGCGGCGGCCTCGCACGACGGGATCATCCCCGCCAATCTCGCGCTGGCCGAGGCCGAGCTGGCGATGGCGGGGAAGATGGGCCGCGAGCTGATCCTGCGCAAGGCGCTCAAGGACGTCGACGCCGAGCACGACATCATCCTCATCGACTGCCCGCCGGCGCTCGGGCTGCTGACCGTCAACGCGCTCGTGGCCGCCGACTGGGCGCTGCTCAGCGCCGAGGCGCAGTACTTCGCGCTGCAGGGCGTCGAGCAGGCGCTGCAGGTCATCGAGCTCGCCCGCGACGGGCTGAACCCCGACCTGCAGTGGCTGGGCGTGGTCTTCAACATCGCCGACATGCGCACCGTCCACTCGCGCGAGGCCTACGAGTCCCTCAAGGAGCACGTGGGCGACAAGCTGCTCGACACGGTCGTGCGCCAGTCGATCGCGTACGCGGAGTCCTCCGAGCGCGCGATCTCGATCCTCGAGCACCGCCCCGACCTCGGCGAAGACTACGTGCGCCTGGCAGACGAGATCCTCGGGCGCCTGGGGCTGACGGCGGCGCGCGAGCGCGTGCGCGCGCAGCTCAACGGCTCGCGCTAGAGCTCGCCGCCCCGAACGGCAGCGCCGAGGGAGCGGGCGCGAGCGCCCGCGGCGCCTCGGGAGGTCGAACGTCGGTCCTACCCCCTCCTGAGGTGGGAGGACCGACGTTCGACGCGCCCGCGACGCCCGCGACGCCCGCGACGCCCGCGACGCCCGCGGCGCCCGCGGCGCCCGCGACGCCCGCGTCAGCGCGGCCTAGAGCTCGCGCACGTCGGCGCCCTGGGGCTCGAACGGCACGCGCAAGACCTCCGCCCAGCCCTCGGCCTCGCGGCGCAGGGCCTCGACGACCCCGGCCGTCGTCTCGTAGTGGCACCAGACGAGGACGGTCGGGCCGGCGCCCGAGATCGTCGCTCCCAGCGCGCCGAACGAGCGGGCGCGGCGGACGAGCTCCATCGAGCGCGGGTAGAGATGCTCGCGGCGCGGCTGGTGCAGGCGGTCGCCGAGGCCGCGGGCCACGAGGTCCCAGTCCCCGCGCGCGAGCCCGAGGACGAGCAGGGCGCCATGCGCCGTGTTGAACACCGCGTCGGCCATCGGCACCTCGGCGGGCAGGGCGGCGCGCGCGGTCTTCGTGCGCACCGCCGAGCGCGGCACGACGACGACCGCCTCGAGGCCGGCGGGGGGATCGAAGCGGGTCGCCTCGCCGTCGGCGCAGATGGCGAAGCCGCCGCGCAGGGCGGCCGCGACGTTGTCCGGGTGTCCCTCGAGCTCGGTGGCGAGAGCGAGCACGTCGGCGTCGAGCTCGAAGAGGTGGTCGGCGGCCATGAGCCCCGCGACGTAGGCCGCGGCGCTGGACCCCAGGCCGCCGCTGAGGGGGATCTGGGAGCGGATGCGGAAGGCGAAGGCGTCGGGCTCGGCCAGCCGGGCGAAGCCGCGGACGGCCAGGTTGCGCCGATCGCGCGCGATCTTGAGGTCGGTGTGAACGGCGAAGCGCCCGGTCTCCTCGACCTCGAGCTCCATGTGCAGCGCGAGCGCGCAGGCGAAGCTGTCGAACCCCGGGCCGAGGTTCGCGCTCGAGGCGGGCACCCTGACGAGACGGCGACGGCGCATCGACGCGGCACCCTAACGGCGCCCGATGAGCTCCTGGGCCACGGCGGCGTAGACTCGCGCCGTGGAGGGGCGCGGGAGCTGACCGAGCGGGTCACCAGTCCGGAGTTCGTGGGGCGCGAGCGCGAGCTCGCGGGCCTCATCGCCGCGTTCGAGCGCGCCGCCGACCGCCGGCCGGCGGTCGTCCTCGTCGCCGGCGAGTCGGGCGTCGGCAAGACGCGGCTGGTCGCCGAGCTCGGCGCCCGCGCCCGCGCCCAGGGCGCCCGCGTGCTCACCGGCGACTGCGTCGACCTCGGCGACGGCGAGCTCGCCTTCGCCCCGATCGTCAGCGCCCTGCGCGGCCTGAGCGCCGACGAGCTGGGCGCTGGCGCGGCCGGGCTCGCGCCGCTGCTCCCCCAGCTCGACGCGCCCGCCGCCGAGACGCCGCCCTCGCAGGGGCGCGTGTTCGAGCTGCTGCTCGCGCTGCTGGGGCGCCTGGCCGAGGCGCAGCCGCTCGTGCTCGTCTTCGAGGACGTCCACTGGGCCGACCGCTCCTCGCGCGACTTCCTGTCCTTCTTCGTGCGCAACGCCCGCCAGCAGCGGGTCCTGCTCGTCGCCACCTATCGCACCGACGAGCTGCACCGCCGGCATCCCCTGCGCGCGCTCGTGGCCGAGGCCGAGCGCGCCCCGATCGTCGAGCGCGCGGCGCTCGAGCGCTTCACGCGCGACGAGATGGTGGCGCAGCTGACCGGGATCCTCGGCCGCCGGCCCGATGCGCGCCTCGTCGACGAGCTCTTCGCGCGCGCCGAGGGCAACCCGTTCTTCACCGAGGAGCTGGCGGCCGCCGCCGCCGGCGAGCGCCTGCCGGCCAACCTGGCCGACGCGCTCATGCTGCGCGTCGAGGCGCTGAGCGCGCCCGCACAGGCCGTGCTGCGCCTGGCGGCCGTGGCCGGCCCGCGGGTCAGCCACGGGCTGCTCGAGCGCGCCGCCGGAATCGGTTCCGACGAGCTGGTGGCCGGCCTGCGCGAGGCGGTCGCCCACAACGTCATCGTCATCGAGCCGGAGACCGGCGCCTATGGCTTCCGCCACGCGCTCATGCGCGAGGCGCTGGCCGACGACCTGCTGCCCGGCGAGCGCGGGCCGCTGCACGCGGCCCTGGCCCGCGCCCTGGAGGCCGATCCCCAGCTCTCCGTCTCCCCCAGCGGCGCCACGGCCGAGCTCGCCTTCCACTGGTTCGCGGCCCACAACCTGCCCGCCGCCTTCTCGGCCTCGGCCCTGGCGGGCGCCGAGGCCACGCGGCTCGCCGCGTTCGCCGAGGCCAACGCCCACTACGAGCGCGCGATCGAGCTGTGGGACGGCGTCCCCGAGGAGGTGCGCGGCGCCGGACCGGATCTCGTCGAGCTCATCCGCAACGCCGCCGAGACCGCGCACCTGGCGGGCGAGGACGAGCGGGCGGCGGCGCTGACGCGCCGCGCCCTGGCGCTCGTCGACGCGACCGCCGACCCGATGACGGCCGCGCTGGTGACCGAGCGCCTCGCCCGCTACCTATGGATCAGCGGCAACTCGCTCGAGGGCCTCGAGACCTGCCGCGCCGCGGTGGCGCTGCTGCCCGACGAGGGCGACCCGGCCGCCCGCGCCCGCGTCCTCGCATCGGAGGGGCAGCTGCTCATGCTTCTCGGGCGCGGCATCGAGGCCCTCCCGGTCTGCGAGGCGGCGCTGGCCATCGCGCGCAGCGCCGGCGCCCGCCGCGAGGAGGGCAGCATCCTCGCCACCATGTGCGCGGCCACGAGCGCCGCGGGAGCGCTCGACGGCGGCATCGAGTACGGCCGGGAGGCCATGCGCATCGCCGAGGAGCGCCGCGACGCCGAGGAGCTGGCCCGGGCCTACGTGAACCTCGGCGAGACGCTCGACCGGGCCGGGCACATCGAAGAGGCGGCGCAGCTCGCGGTCGACGGCGAGCTGGTCGCCATCGAGCAGGGCATCAGCGCGATCGCCGCCCTGCTGGCCAGCGACGCAGCGGTGCGCCTGCTGCGCCTGGGACGCTGGGACGAAGCGGATCTCGCCATCACGCGGGCCCTCGACGTGGCGGTGGGCGGGGTGCATGCCGCCGCGGCGCTGACCGGGCGCGGGCTGCTCGACGTCCTGCGCGGCCGCTTCGACGACGTCGCCGACGCCGTGGAGGAGGCGCAGCGCGCGCAGGTCAACGCGCTCGGGTCGATGTGGACGGGTCCCGCGGCCATCGTGGCCACCGAGCTGGCCCTGTGGCGGGGAGACCCCGTCGGTGCCCGCGCCGAGGTCGAGGCCATGCTCGCCGGCGTCGATCCGGCCGACACGGATCCGTTCTACCTGACCCCCGTCTACGCGGTCGGCGCGCGCGCCGCGGCGGACCTCGCGGTCGCCGCGCGGGCGACCGGCGACGCGGAGGCCGAGCGCACCGCCTGCGCGCTGGCCGATGCGTTCGTCGAGCGTGCGCGCCACATCCTGCGTCCTGAGGCCTTCCCGGCCGGGGAGTCCCCGCCCGAGGCGTTGCTCAACGCGGGGGTCGTCGAGGCCGAGTGGGCGCGCGCCCGCGGCAGCGGCGCGGCCGCCGCGTGGAGCGAGCTCGTCGAGGGCTGGGACGCGTTCGGCATGCCCTATGCCGCCGCCTACGCGCGGTGGCGGCTGGCGGAGGCGTTGCTGGCCGAGGGCGGCGCCCGCACCGACGCCCAGACCGCCCTGGCCGCCGCCCACGCCGTCGCGCTGCGCCTGCGCGCCCGCCCGCTCGCCGCGGAGCTCGAGGCCCTCGCCCGGCGGGCGCGGCTGTCGCTGCAGACCGGCGAGGCGCCGGCCGCCGCCGCGGACGGCGACGGCGCCGCGGAGCGCGTCGGGCTCACCGCGCGCGAGCTCGAGGTCCTGCGGCTCGTGGCCAAGGGCGAGACCAACCGCTCGATCGGCCGGGCCCTCTACATCAGCGAGAAGACCGTCAGCGTGCACATCTCGCGCATCCTGGCCAAGCTCGACGCGCGCGGACGGGTCGAGGCCGCGGGCCTGGCCCTGCGCCTCGGCCTCCTGGACGAGGAGGCCGAGGCGGCGGCCGAGCCGGGCGCCTAGGCCGCGGCGGGCACCGTCGCCGGCGCGGCGACGACGGGCTCGGGGCGCCGCAGCAGGGTCAGCGCGTAGAGGGCGGTGACGGCGCCGAGGGCCGCGAAGGCGCCGGGCAGGCCGAAGAGGGAGGCGAGCGGGGCGGCGACCAGGGAGCCCGCGACGATGCCGGCGAGCGCGGCGGGGTAGGCGAAGCCGTAGGCGCGGGCGAAGACGTCCTCGGGCAGCACGCGCTGAAGCCCCGTGTCGGCCATGACCTCGACGACGATCGCGCAGACGCCCGAGACGAGGCCGAGGACGAGGGCCACGCCGATGCCGAGCGGGCCGCCGAGGAGCACGGTGCAGGCGCCGAGCACGGCGAGCGAGCCGATGAGGGCGGCGCGGGTGCGCCCGCTCGCCGCGGCGCGGCCGGCCACGCCGGCGCCGAGGACGCCGCCGAGCCCGAAGCTCGCCAGCAGGTAGCCGTAGCCGTGGTCGCCGAGGCCGAGCCTGCGGCTGAGGAGCAGCAGCAGGACGGTCTCGGCGCCATACACGGCGCTGCACATCACGTCGGCGCCGACGAGGCGCAGCGCGACGGGCTGGCGCAGCAGGGCGCGGGCGCCGTCGCCCAGCTCGCGCAGGACGTTCCGCGCCTGCTCGGGCTCCCCGCCGGGGGCGAAGACGGGGCCGGCCGGCAGCGAGGCGACGACGAGCGCGGACAGCGCGAAGGTCGCGCCGTTGAGCGCGAAGGCCAGGCTCGGCGAGCCGACCAGCAGCAGCAGGGCGCCGAAGCCCGGCCCGGCGACGATGCAGACCTGCCCGATGGCCGAGCGCGCGGCGTTGGCGGCGGGGAGGTCGGCGTCGTCGACCAGGCGCGGCGTGCTGGCCGCCACGCACGGCATGTAGGCGCTCGAGGCGGCGGTCGAGAGCGCGGCGATGATCGGCGCGAGGACGATGGGCAGGCCGGTCGCCGCCACGGCGGCCAGCGCGAGCATGAGGCCCAGGCGGATCGCGTCGGAGGCGATCATGATCCGCCGGCGGTTGTGGCGGTCGGCGAGGACGCCGCCGAGCGGGCCGCAGACGACGATCGGCAGGACGCGCGCGGCGGTCGTGAGGCCGAGCCATGCCGACGAGTGCGTGCGCTCGTAGACGAAGGCCAGCAGCGCGAGGTTGTAGAGCCAGTCGCCGGCCTGCGAGACGGCCAGGCTGGCCAGAAGGCGGCGGAAGCGGGGATAGCGGCGAGCGATCTTCATGGCTGCCGAGTCTGGGCCTGAGGGCCATGGCCGCACATCCGCGGGCCGCGTCGCGTTCGCGGCCAGAGCCCTCATATCGGCGCCCGGGGTCCTTACCCCGCTGCGTAAGGACCCCTCAGCGCGACAGCAGACCACCCTCAACCGTCAACGCCTCACCCGTGACGAACGACGCCGCGTCGCAGCTCAGCCAGGCGATGGCGCCGGCGACCTCCTCGGGGCCGCCCATGCGGCCCATGGGCACGTACGCCGTGAGCGTCTCCCGAAAGCCCGGGAAGCGCTCGAAGGTCGCGTCCATCATCGGGGTGTCGATCGCGCCCGGACAGACGGCGTTCACGCGGATGCCCTGCGCCGCGTACTCGAGCGCTGCCGTGCGCGTCAGGCCCAGCACGGCGTGCTTGCTGGCG
The DNA here is from genome assembly GCA_963757775.1 of Paraconexibacteraceae bacterium. Taxonomy (GTDB): domain Bacteria; phylum Actinomycetota; class Thermoleophilia; order Solirubrobacterales; family Solirubrobacteraceae; genus JAOPZW01. The sequence goes on from CAVWSH010000006.1 coordinate 215,073, forward strand.
CTGTAGGGCGATGCGAACGGCGATCCGCGCAGGCCGAGCGTCGAGGAGACGTTGACGATCGCCCCTCCCCCGCTCGTCAGCATCGCCTCGATCTCCGCGCGCATCGCGAGCCATGTCCCGCGCAGGTTGACCTCGACGATCCGGTCGAACTCCGCCTCGGGGTACTCATGCGTCGCCGCGTGCCCGCCGCCGATGCCTGCGCCGTTCGCCGCGCAGTCCAGGCGCCCGAAGGCGTCGATGGCCTCGTGCACGACCGCCGCCAGCGCGTCGCCGTCGGTGACGTCGGCGGCGAGGAAGCGCGCCTGCGCCCCACCCTCGCTCAGCGCGGCGACCACCGCGGCCCCGGCCTCAGCGTTGACGTCGCAGGCCACCACGCGCGCGCCCCCGCGGGCGAAGAGCTCCGCCGTCGCCCTCCCGATCCCGGACGCCGCGCCCGTGACGAGCGCCACCTTCCCCTCCAGGCCGTAGTCCATGCGGTCCGCGCTACTCCGTCGAGGGCGGCGGCCAGTCCCCGAGGGGCTTGCCGATCTCCCAGTGATGGCCGAACGGGTCCTCGATGTGGCCCAGCAGCCAGCCGTGCTGGGCCTCGGCGGCGTAGACCTGCCGCGCGCCCAGGCCGACGGCGCGGTCGATGACCGCCTGCGGCTCGTCGACGACGAGCAGCAGCTTGACCGTGGCGCCGCCCAGGGTCTCGGGGCTGAAGGCCCCGTGCTCGGGGGACTCGTCGGCGACCCAGAACGACGAGTCGCCGACCCTCAGCTGGGCCACGACCGACTCGTGCTCGTCGGTGCCGCCGACCCGGTGGACCTCGACCGCGCCGAAGGCGGCCTTGTAGAACGCGACGGCCTCGCGGCCGCGGCGCACCGCCAGTTGTGCAGACACGGTCATCGCGTGGGCTCGGCCACCTGCACATCGCAGCCGGCCGCGGCCAGGTCGGCTAGGACCGAGGGATCCGCGCTGGCGTCGGTGACGACGAGGCTGACCTCGGACAGGTCGCAGATCTTCGCCACCTCGACCTCGCCGAGCTTCGAGCCGTCGGCCACCACGACCGGTCGGCGGGCCGAGAACAGCATCGCGCGCTTGACCTCCGCCTCGGGGAGGTTGACGTTGGTCACCCCGCCGGCGGCGTCGACCCCGTTGCAGCCGAGGAAGGCGAGCGACGCGTTGAGGCCGTCGAGCAGCACGGTGCCCAGCGGGTTGACGAGCGAATGCTGCAGCGGGCGCAGCGTGCCGCCGGTGACGACGACCGAGATCCGCGGCCACGCCCGCTCGAGCACGAGAGCGACGGTCAGGCCGTTGGTGACCACGGTGACGTCGCGCAGGCCGGGGCGCGCCACGAGCGCGCGCGCGATGGCCGTCGTGGTGGTGCCGACGTCGAGCAGGACGGTGTCGCCGTCGGCCACCAGGCCGGCGGCGCACGCGCCGATGGCCGCCTTCTCGCTGGCCAGGTCCTGCTCGGCGACCTCGAAGGGCTGCTCGGAGCGCTGGATGCCGGGCGGCATGGCGCCGCCGCGGATCCGGCGCACGCGCCCGTGGGACTCGAGCGACTGCAGGTCCGTGCGGACGGTGACGGTCGAGACGCCGAAGCGGGCCGACAGGTCGCTGACGCGCACGAAGCCCTGCTCCTCTACGAGGGCGCTGATGCGCTCCTGGCGCACCTCGGCGGGCTCCGGCCCCGCAGCGTTCCCGGCCACGGGCGGCACGTTAGTGGAGTGCGACGCCCGGCACCTCCAGCTCGCTGATGGCCAGGAAGCCGTCGCCGGCCTTCGGATGCGCGCTGGCCAGGTCGAGGCGCAGGCGCGTGGTGCTGACCGGATCGAAGCTGACGACCGTGGGCTGCCCGGACGACGTCGCGTACGTGACGTGGGGGTTGCTCACCGCGGCCCAGCCCGTGCCGTTCCAGTAGCGCACGCCGATGTCGGCCGGCAGCGCGTGGGTGGCATCGATCGTGAAGGCCGCGCGAACGCTCGAGACCGACTGGGCGCCCGGCCAGGCCACCGAGACCCACTCCCGCGCGTGCGCGAGGCTGAAGGCGGGCAGCAGCGCGGTCGGGTCCTTGAGGTAGTAGTTCGACCACGCCGTGGCGGGATCGCCGTCGATCATGGCCGCGGGCAGCGTGTCGGGCTTGCCCGAGTAGCTCGCGTCCGCGGCCGGGCCGGACGGCGGTGGCGGCGGACCGCTCGCGTGGCCGTCGCCCACATACGCGCGGGCTGGGCCGCGATGGCGGTCGGTCGCGCCGTGCACGCGCGCGGCGAAGATCCTTGAGCGGGCCGGGGCCAGCCCGTCGGCGGTCGCGGTCACCGTGATCGGCCCCGGCTCGTCGCCCGAGGCGACGATGGCCAGCGCCTTGCCGTTGAACGCCTGGCGCGTGGAGGCCTTGTAGTTCTCCGCGTCCTCCTGGCGACCGTTGTCGAGGCCCACGAGGCGCCCCGCGCCGCGGACGTCGAAGGAGATCGCGTTGTCGGCGTTCGGGACGAGCACGCCATGGGTGTCGACCACGTCGACGGTGAAGTACGACAGCGAGCGCCCGTCGGCGGCGATGGTCCGCTTGTCGGGCGTGAGCCTGACCGCGGCGGGCGGCCCGGCCGTGTCGACCTCGTCGCGGGCGACCTGGTGGCCGTCGCGGCTGGCGACCGCGACGAGCCTGCCGGGCGCGAAGGGCACGTTCCAGGTCAGGTGCAGCTTGCCGGCGCTGCCGTTGGGGCTCGTGTAGCTCCCCAGATACGGGCCCGAGGTGACCGTCTTGTCGTCCCCCGTCGCCTCGGTCGTCTCGAGGTAGGGCCGGCCGTCGACCGTGGTCTTGTGGTCGAACCTGCGCACCCCGAGCGAGTGGCCGTTGAGGAACAGCTCGACCGTGTCGACGTTGGCGTAGGCCCACACCTGCACCGGCTCGCCGGGCTCGTGATCGGTCCAGTCCATCGGGAGCAGGTGGACCATCGGGTCCTTCGTCCACTGGCTGCGGTAGAGCCAGTAGGCGTCCTTCGGGAAGCCCGCCGTGTCGACCGCGCCGAAGAACGACGACTTGACCGGGAAGACGTCGTAGGGCGTCGGCTCGCCGATGTAGTCGGTGCCCGACCACAGGAACTGACCCTGGAAGTACTTGCGGTCGCGGTCCTTCTTCAGGCCGTACTCGCCGCTCATCGTCCAGGAGGCGAGGTTGTTGTCGTACGACGAGGTCGCGCGCTTGCCGGGCGTGTAGTTCTCGCCGGTGTTGAGCTGGTCGGGATCCTGGTAGACGCCGCGCGTCGAGGTCTCCGAGGACGACTCGGACTCGAAGAGGAACGTGTCGGGGTAGTTGGCGTGCAGCGCGTCGACCGAGGCGGCGGTGTTGTAGTTCAGCCCGAGCCCGTCGAGCTGGCCGAGGATGAGGTCGGCCCCCGAGCCGGTGGGCGGGACGCTGCGGTACTTGTCCGAGCCGATGACGATCGGGCGCGTGGTGTCGATCGCCTTGATGTCCGCCACCAGGCGCTTGGCGATCGGCAGGCCGACGGTGGCCGAGGTCGAGTCCGGGATCTCGTTGCCGATCGACCACAGCACCACCGCGGGCGAGTTCTTCGCGGCATTGACCATCTCGGCGATGTCGCTGTCGCTGTTGGCGTCGAAGAAGCGCCCGTAGTCGTACTTGCGCTTGGGCGTGCGCCAGGTGTCGAAGGCCTCGACCATCATCACGATGCCGAGCTCCTGGCAGACCTCGATCATCTCCGGCGAGGGCGGGTTGTGCGAGGTGCGCAGGGCGTTGACGCCCATGCTCTTCATGGTGCGCATCTGGCGCATGAGCGCGTCCCTGTTGACCGCCGCGCCCAGGGCGCCCTCGTCGTGGTGCAGGTCGACCCCCTGCACCTTCATCCACTGCCCGTTGAGCGAGAAGCCCTGTGCGGGATCGAAGTGAAACCAGCGCACGCCGAAGGTCGTCGTCGTGCGGTCGACCGTGCGCCGGCCCTGGCGGACCTCGGTGGTGAGGGTGTAGAGGTAGGGATCGTCGGTCGACCACAGATGCGGGTGGGCCAGGCGCACGTCGTTGGTCGCGGTGCCGTCCTGAGGCGTCGCCGGGCGCCCGCCGGCGACCGTCCGCCCGCGGGCGTCCTGAACGCTGGCGACGACCCTCGTGCCCGCCGTGGCCTCCACGACGTCGGTGCGCACGTGGACGTTGGCGAAGCCCTGCCTGATGGTGCTCTCGACGTCGGGCGTGGTCACGAACGTGCCGTGGCGCGCGACGTGGACCGGGTGGGTGACGACGAGGTGCACGTTGCGGTAGATGCCGCTGCCGGAGTACCAGCGGCTGCTGGGCAGCTTGTTGCGGACCTCGACGGCGACGACATTGCGGGTGTGCCCGTCGGCGTGGGCATCCTTCAGGTCGACCGCGAAGCCGGTGTAGCCGTAGGGATGGCTGGCCACCTGCTTGCCGTTGAGGTAGACGACGGAGTCCATGTAGACGCCGTCGAACTCGAGCGAGACGCTCTTGCCCGCGGCCGAGCGCGGCAGCGTGAAGGTCTTGCGATACCAACCCAGGCCGCCCTGGAAGTAGCCGGTGTCGCTCGTGGTCCCGGTGGGCGTCGGGTCGAGCTCGATGCTCCAGTCGTGCGGGAGGTCCACCGTGCGCCACGGGCCGTCGTCGTAGCTCGGATCGGCCGCGTTGGCGTAGGCGCCGGTGGAGTCCGTGATGTCCGTGGGGTTGACGAGCGCGAACTTCCAGCCGCGGTCGAAGTCGCTGCTGCGGGGGATCGCCCCGTGGAAGGAGCCGTGGTGCGCGCCGGCCGCCGGGGCGAGAGCCCCGACCAGCGCGCAGGCGAAGACCAACGACAGCACCGACCGGCCGCGACCCCTCATGACCCTCTCCTCCCGCAGAACGAAAGCCTTCGAAAGCAAACGACAGAGACTGAAGGCGTGCTTCCCCTGGCGCAGGGACCTTGAAACCAGACGTGGCGGCTATCGTCGGGCGCCATGGCGCGGTCGCCCACGCCCGAGGCCCACAGCGTCAGCCGCGAGCTCGAGCGCTGGCTTCAGAGCGACGCGGAGAAGACGCTGGGCAACCTCGTCGAGCTCTTCGAGCAGAAGAGCTTCGCGATCCTCTTCGTCGTCCTGCTCGGCGTCCCCGCCCTGCCCCTGCCGACCGGGGGCGCCACCCATGTCTTCGAGATCATCGCGGTGCTGCTCGCCCTGCAGCTCATCGCCGGGCGCGCGCACATCTGGCTGCCCGAGCGCTGGTGCGGGTTGGAGCTGGCGGGCCCGCGCCAGCAGCGCTTCATCGCGGGCCTCATGAGGTTCATCGGCTTCCTCGAGCGCTTCTCGCGACCGCGCCTGACCTTCCTCTTCGATCACCGGCTGAGCAACATCGTCTTCGGGGCCCTGGTCATCGCCGGGTGCGCGGGCGCCTTCCTCGCTCCCCCGTTCACCGGACTGGACACGCTGCCCGCGCTCGGCGTCGTCCTGCTGTCGCTCGGAGTGCTGCTCGAGGACTTCCTCCTGGTCGTCCTGGGCGTCGCCGTCGGCGTCGCCGGCGTGTTCCTGGAGATCGTGCTGGGCAAGGCGGCGATCAAGGGCATCGGCAGCCTGTTCTGAACACGCCTCTGCTACTGATCAGGTGGTGAGCGAGCCGATACGAGTGACGGTGTGGGGCGAGAACGTGCACGAGCGCGAGGAGGAGCACGTGCGCGCGCTGTATCCCGACGGGATCCATGCGGCCATCGCCGCGGGCCTGACCGGGCTGCTGGGCGATCGCGTCGCGATGCGCACCGCGACGCTCGACGAGCCCGAGCACGGCCTCACCGATGCCGTGCTCGAGCAGACCGACGTGCTGACCTGGTGGGGCCACATCGCGCACGACCGCGTCGAGGACGCCATCGTGGACCGCGTCCAGGCCGCGGTGCTCGGCGGCGTGGGCCTGCTGGCCCTGCACTCCGCGCACTACTCGAAGATCTTCCAGCGCCTGCTCGGGACCTCCTGCAGCCTGCGCTGGCGCAACGAGGGCGAGCGCGAGCTGGTCTGGACCGTCGACCCCGCGCACCCGATCGCCGCCGGCGTGGCGCACCCGATCGTCATCGACGCGCACGAGATGTACGGCGAGCACTTCGACATCCCGGCGCCCGACGAGCTGGTCTTCGTCAGCTCGTTCGCGGGCGGCGAGGTGTTCCGCGGTGGCTGCTGCTTCCGGCGCGGCGCCGGGCGGATCTTCTACTTCAGCCCGGGCGACCAGGACTACCCGATCTATCACCACCCCGGCGTGCAGCGCGTCCTCGCCAACGCCGTCGAGTGGGCCGCGCCGCGCCCCGACGTCCCGCGCGCCGTTCCCGACAGCCCGATGGCGCCCCGCGGCTGGTTCGCATGAGCGCCCCGTTGCGCGTCGGCGTCGTCGGCCTCGGCTGGGCCGGCCAGCAGCATCTCGCCGCCTATCACGCCCACCCGGACACCGAGATCGTCGCGCTGGCCGGCCTCGAGGACGGGCCGCGCGCCAAGCTGGCCCGCAAGTACGGGATCGAGCAGGCCGCCGCGGACTGGAAGGACCTGCTGAAGGTCGACGGCCTCGACGCCGTCAGCGTCTGCGTGCCGACCTTCCTGCACGCGCCGATCGCGATCGCCGCCCTCAAGCGCGGCAGCCACGTCCTCTCCGAGAAGCCGGTGGCGCTCGACGCCCGCGAGGCCGACCGGATGGTGCGAGCCGCCCGCAAGGCCGACCGCGTGCTCGACGTCGCCTTCAACCACCGCGAGCGCGGCGACATCCAGAAGCTCAAGGCGCTCATCGACGAAGGCCGGCTCGGGCGGCCCTACTACTCGAAGGCGTGGTGGCTGCGCCGCACCGGGATCCCCACGGTGGGCAGCTGGTTCACGCGCCGCGAGCTCGCGGGCGGCGGTCCGCTGGTCGACATCGGCGTCCACGTGCTCGACTGGTCGCTCTTCCTCCTCGGCGACCCGAAGGTCGTGGCGGTCAGCGCCTCGACCTACGACCTCCTGGCCACCAACGGCTTCGGGGCCGGTGCCGGCGGGGCCTACCAGGGCAAGTCCGGAGCCGGCGAAGGCGAGGCGCCGACCTTCGACGTCGAGGACCTCGCCTCGGTCTTCATGCGCCTGGAGGGCGGTGGCACCCTGCTCGTCGAAGCCTCGTGGGCCGCCCACCGCCGCGACGGAGACCAGTTCGGCGTCACGCTGTACGGCACGGAGGGAGGCGCCGAGATCATCGTCGACAACTACGCGCCCAAGGGCGATCTGCAGGTGTTCACCGACGACGGCGGCCAGCCCGTGGCCACTCGCGTGCCCGTGAAGCGCGGCCGGGCGCACGTCGGGGTCGTCGAGCACTTCGTGGACAAGATCCGTGGCGGCGACTGGCGCCGGCACGACGGCTCTGGCGCGGCCGCCCTCGCCCGCGTCGTCGACGCCTGCTACCTCTCAGCCGCCGAGCAGCGCGAGGTCCGCCTCGACAGCTGACGAGGCTCCCGGCCGCGGGGCGCTGGACTAGCCGTCCTGCGTCTGGCGGGTCGGGTAGGCCTGGACGAGGAAGTCTCGGAGCAGCTCATCGCGCTCCTCCTCGGAGCTCTCCTCGCACTGCGTCACGAGGGTGATGAGCTGTTCGGCGCTGGGCGGCTGCATCGTGCTGTCCTTGGGAACCGGGTGCCTGCGAATTCGCCCACTGTGCCGATCCGGCGGTGGCGGAACATCAGTGGTGCCCCGACCCTCGCTTTCGGGTCTTCCGCACCTCGAGAGCCTCGGACTCATACGCTTGGCGCATGAACGGCTATGGAAAGCGCGCCGATCTGATCGTGCACGAACGCGAGCCGTTCAATGCCGAGACGGGGCTCGCCGCGCTGGACGAGGGTCCGCTGACCGCGACCGACGCCTTCTACGTGCGCGACCACGGGGCGGTGCCGGAGATCGACCCGGCCGCGTGGCGTCTGCGCGTCGACGGCGCCGTCGAGCGCGAGCTGAGCCTCTCCTTCGGGACCCTGCGCGAGGCCTTCGTCGAGCGCACCGAGACCGCCACCCTGCAGTGCGCGGGCAACCGCCGCGCGGGGCTGATGGCCATCCGCGACATCCCGGGCGAGGCGCCATGGGGCCCCGGGGCGACCGGCACCGCCACGTGGACCGGCGTCGCGCTCGCCGACGTGCTCGCGCTCGCCGGAGCGCTCCCCGAGGCCGCGCACGTCGGCTTCGAGGGAGCCGACCTCTGCCCGGAGGCCCAGCCCGCCCAGCGCTTCGGCGGCTCGATCCGCCTGGACAAGGCCTGCCGCCCCGAGGTCCTGCTCGCCTGGGCCATGAACGGCGAGCCGCTCCCGCCGGTCCACGGCGCGCCGCTGCGCGTCGTCGTCCCGGGCTACATCGGGGCCCGCAGCGTCAAGTGGCTCGAGCGGATCGAGGTCCGCGCGACCCCCTGGCCCGGCTACTTCCAGCACGTCGCCTACCGCCTCCTGCCCGAGGACGGCACGCCGGGCCCGGGCGCGGGGATGCCGCTCGGGATCGTCGCGCTCAACTCGGACGTGCTGTCGCCGACCGACGGCCAGACCGTCCCCGCCGGTCCCGTCGAGGTGCGCGGCTACGCCTTCGCCGGCGGGGAGCGCTACGTCGCGCGCGTCGACGTCTCGCTCGACGCCGGCGAGACCTGGGTGCAGGCCGAGATGCTCGACGACCTCGGCCGCTGGGCCTGGCGGCACTGGCGCGCGACGGTCGACCTCGCGCCCGGCGAGCACGAGATCGTCGTGCGCGCCTGGGACTCCTCGGCGGCCACCCAGCCCGAGACGGAGGCCGCGCTGTGGAATCCGAAGGGCTACGTGAACAACGCCAGGCCGCGGGTGCGGGTGCGCGCGGTCGCGGACCGCGATGATTCCCACCCATGACCGACTACGCGATCGTCAACCTGCTCGAGATCGATGACTCCGTCGAGGGCCGCGTCCCCGGCCTCGAAGGGCGCTTCAGCCGCAAGTACCTCGACTCGCGCGACCTGGGCGTCAGCCACTGGCGCTACGCCCCGAACACCCGCAACCCGGGCGGCCACAGCCATCGCGAGCAGGAGGAGGCCTACGTGGTCGTCGCCGGCTCGGGACGTATGCGCCTCGACGACGAGGTCCGCGACATCGCGCAGTGGGACGTCATCCGCGTCGCGCCCCACGTCATCCGCACCTTCGAGTCGGGGCCCGACGGGCTCGAGCTGATCGCCGTCGGCGGGCCGAAGCCCGAGGGGGGCGACGGCCTGCGGTCCGACACGCCGTGGCCGGACGCCGGCTCCTGAGCCTCGCAGGCGTCCAGTGGGCCGGCACTCGGTGGCGGGCACGTCGTGGGCGCCTGGTCGCTGCCGGACGAGAGTCCGACGAGCCGTCGTCCGTGCCCGTACCACCGCGACCGCGCCCTGGCCGAGCTTCCCTGTGAAGCCGCGCTCGAGTCGGCCGGACTACATCCCGGCTGTCATCCGACAAGACGCCAAGTTCAGTCGTCGGAGCTCACCGCATGGAGCTCGATCCGGTAGACGAGGGTGTCCTCGTCGATCGGCCCTGCGTGCGCGGCGCGATCGCGCAGGGTCTCGCGGTCGGGCTCGCCGGCTCGGCGGACGTCCGCCTTGGTGATGGCCGCGAACGGGACGAGCTCGATGGCGTCGACCTCGATCAGACCGGGGCCGACCCGATAGCGGCCGCCCTGCTTGACCTGTGGCCGCTTCCACAGCCGGACCGACAGCGTGATATCGCCGGCCAGGACGTCATCGCGCAACTCGCGGCTGAACTCCACACCCCGGACGCTAGCCACTGACGTCCCCGACATGCGGCTCCGAGCGCGCGAACGAAGTACAGCTCGCACGCTGGCGATTGGGTCAAGTGACCCATCGCCTGCTCGCGGGGTCCCAAGTCACCGTCGTGACACCGTCAATGGGTCCGTCGGCCGTGCCGCCGCTGGTGGTCCGAAACGGCTGCCCGTGGTCGTCGATGACGGTGGTGCCGTGCCGCGCTCCGGCTGTCCAATCCAGGAGCAGCGTCCATTGACAGTCGTGACGGGTGATCCCCGCTGAGACGTCGAAGATCTCTTGATCGCTGTCGGTGACCCTGAGCGGGAAGGGCTGTTCTCGCTTGATCCTGCCCTTGGCGTCCACGTACTCGGCCACCGGCCCGGCGCTGTCAAGATCGATCGAGAAGTACCGCGCGCCGATACCCGACCCGAGGCCTAGATAGGTGACGAGCTGGCCCTTCAAGGGAGGCTGGCAATGCACAAGCCGGACCCGCAACTGCTGAAGGTCCGTGGCGGCGGCTGAGGATCCGCTGATGCTGATCCGCAGGAGGGTTTCTGTCGCGTCGACGCCACCCTGCTGGTGCGCCCACGCGTAGCGGAGCGGTGCGGCGCGCATCGCCAGTTGCCGGGGGAACTGCGGATCGATGTCGCTCGCGTCCGGCGGTGGTCCGATCCGCGCCAACGGCCGTGGGATGACGAACTCCGGCACGTGCGGGGCGCTGCTCCGAAACCGCGCGACATCCGCGATGACCTGAGCGTGCAACGCAGGGCCCGGTGCCACCTTGGTCTTGATCGCCCCAAGCACCTGCGGCACGACAAAGCCCAGCGCCGCCGTGGCGACTGCCGCTGCCGCCGCTGCGATCAACTTCTTGCGGCGAGACCATTGACCGCTGACGAAATCCGACATCGCCGTCATAGAGGCGCCCGAGCCTCGCCGAGATACCTGGAATGTCGACGATCTGCTGGCCGCCTCGCGGCCGACCCGGTCGGCGGCTACCAGCTGAGCCCTGAGGAACGAGCCGCCCGCCACTCCCGCCGTCGCGCCGCAAGCGGGAGCAGAGCCTGAGCCTGGTTCATGTTTCGTCGCCGCGGGCGTGTCTTCGCTCGGAGTTCAGCTCCGTGTCAAGCCGTCGGTCGAAGTAAGGCCGCCAGGCGGATTCATCATCGACGACCTCTAGCCACTCACGCGCGGCGCGGCGCATGGCCTCCTCGGCCGCCTAGCGTTCCGCTGGGCGCGTCTCCACCCAGTCCGTGAGCCCGCCCCAGAGCAGCCACAGCCTGTGGCATTGCGCGCAGTCCAGACCGACCGGCCCTACGCCGCCCAATCGCCGTGCGATGCAGGGCGGTTCCCAGTTCGTAAGGCGCCCCGCGTCCTGCGACGACGTCGTCCGCCAAGTCGCGCAGGACTGGAAGCGCCTGCTCGCCGAGCGCGCGCATCTTCTCGGCCTCTGCTGCTGTTCGCCGCCGGATGGACTTGTAGCGCGGGTCTTTCCACAGATCACGCACGCCGAAGAGGCTAAGGCGAGCAATCCCATGCCGCCGCCGCGTTGGACGAAACGCCGAGGCGCGCTCTCACGCGCACCTCTGACGGCGGCCATGGGAATCTCCCCGTAGGCGGCCATCGAAGCTCCCCACTGGCGGTCGTCGGATCTCCCCGCTCGTGGCCATCGGTTCTCCCCACGATCGTGTCCTGATCGGCCGGTAGTGACCGGCGCGTCTTGTTGTTGACGCGTGGGGAGGCCCGGCTTGAAGAGTTCGGAGGAAGTGATGGAGATCCTGGAGGCGTTTGACTTGGCCGGCACGCTGCGCGGGGCGGCGGAGCTGGCGGGTTGTGATCACAAGACGGTCGCGCACTGGGTGCGTGCTCGTGATGAGGCCGGCGGCGGACTGCCGGTTTCGGTGCGGCCGCGGCCGCGTGTCGATGGGTTCGCGGAGAAGGTCGAGGAGTGGGTTGATCGCTCGCGCGGCAAGATCCGCGCCGATGTCGCGCATCAGCGGCTGGTCGCGATGGGCTATCTCGGTTCGGAGCGCACGACGCGCCGCGCGGTCGCCGACGCGAAGCGCGGCTGGCGTGCCGAGCACGGTCGCCGCACACGGCCGTGGGTCGTCGAGCCGGGCTTGTGGATGCAGTGGGACTACGGTGACGGGCCGGTCGTCGCGGGCAGGTCGACGGTGTTGTTCTGCGCCTGGCTGGCGTGGAGCCGGTTCCGGGTGGTGCTGGCGTTGTGGGACAAGACGACGCCGTCGGTGGTGATGGCGTTGGACCGGGCGCTGCGGGTGTTCGGTGGGGCGCCGACCTATGCGCTGACGGACAACGAGAAGACCGTCTCGGTCGATCACGTCTGCGGGATCGCGGTCCGCAACCCGACGATCGTGTCGGTCGGCCGCCACTACGGCCTGACCGTTGCGACGTGCGTGCCGGCCGACCCGCAGAGCAAGGGCGGTAGCGAGGCGACGGTCCGGATCGCGAAGGCCGATCTGGTCCCGACCGACCACAACCTCCGCGACGGCTATGAGGACTTCGCTGCGCTCGAGCGGGCGTGCATGGAGTTCTGTGAGCGCGTCAACACGCGTGAGCATCGGATCACCCGTCGCGCGCCGGCGGTGATGCTCGCCGAGGAACGCCAGCGGCTGCATCGGCTGCCCGAGGTGGCGCACACCGTCTGCTTCGGCGAGACCCGGAAGGTGTCCTGGCAGTCGACGATCAGCGTTGGCGGCGCGCTCTACTCCGTCCCGAGCACGCTCGTCGACGAGCGCGTCTGGGCGCGAGCCGACGGCGCCGAGCTCGTCGTCGTTCACGCCGACAGCAGCGATGGGCCACGCGAGGTCGCCCGTCACGCGCTGACCACGCCGGGCCGGCCGAGCATCGACCAGAGCCACTACCCGCCCAGGCCGGCCGGCGCGATCGAGCGCAAGCCACGAGCCGGCTCCAGCGATGAGGAAGCGTTCCTGACGATCGGTCCGGGCGCCGAGGCATGGCTGATCGCCGCCGCGGCAGCCGGCGCAACACGCGTCCGGCGCAAGCTCGCCGAGGCCGTCGACCTCGCCAAACTCCACGGCAGCGGCCAAGTCGATGAGGCATTGCGCGCCGCCGCCGATGCAGGCCGCTTCGCCGACGGTGATCTCGCCGCGATCCTCGCCCACCAAGGCGGCGAGGTCATCCCCTTTCCCACGCGCGCGGGCGAGGAGCAGTCACTGCAGCGCTCCACGCGCTCCTGGGAGGGCTTTGGCGGATGACCGTCAAGACCCCGCCCGCGCCGCCGCTCCCGGACGAGGTCGACCGGCTGCTGCGCAGGTTGCGGATGCCCTACGTTCGCCACGCCGCGCCGGAGGTCCTGGCCACGGCCAAGAGCCAGCGCTGGGACCCCGCCGAAGTGCTGCGCGTCCTCCTTGCCGAGGAGGCCGCGGGCCGCGATCGCGCGACGATCCGGATGCGTCGCCGCGCCTCCGGGTTGCCTGCCGGCAAGACCTTCGATGCTTGGAACCAGAACGCCTCGCCGATCCCGACGGCCACTCAGCAGTCGCTCAAGACGTTGGAGTGGATCGGTCGCGCGGAGAACCTCTGCATCTGCGGACCATCGGGGACCGGCAAGAGCCACCTAGCCGAAGCGTTAGGTCACGCCGCGATCGACGAGGGCAAGACCGTCGCCTGGCACACGCTCGAGTCGCTGGCCACGCTGATGCGCCGCCACCGCGCTGATGACTCGGTCAGCAAAGCGATCGGCCGGCTGATCCGCGCCGACCTGATCGTCATCGACGACATCGGCATGCTCCCCGTCGCCGCTGACGCCGCCGAAGCCCTGTTCCGCGTCGTCGACGCCGCCTACGAGAAACGCTCGATCGCGCTCACCAGCAACATCCACCCCGCTGGCTTTGACGAGCTGATGCCCAAGACCCTCGCCGCCGCAACCGTCGACCGGCTGCTGCACCACGCCCACGTCCTGCTCACCGACGGCACCGACAGCTACCGGCTCGCTCAGGCCACAGCGGGCAAGGGGGTGAGGCCCCTCGCATGACCGCGCAGCGCGCTATCGCCGCTCCGCCCATCGGCCTACGGCCTCAGGGCTCCGCGACGACAGCGCGCTGGGGAGAACCGCTGGCCACCAGCGGGGAGAAAACATGTCCGCCACTGGGGAGAACCGATGGCCGTCCCCGGGGAGAAACCGATGACCGTTGACACACCTCCATGGAAACGGGCAGCGCCAGCGTCAGCCACGAAGGTCACTCGCGCACGTCGCGAGCCCGCTCTATGGACGGCAGTTGGAGATCGCCGCGAAGTAGTCAGCGAGGCGCTCGTCACAGTTCAACGTCATCGGTGCGAGGCTCGCGACCTCATCGCGTGTGAACCAGCCGGCGTCGTCGAAGTCAGCCGCCGTCGGCCTTGGCTCGTTCTCGAGCGCGACGATGAAGACCCGACAGACGTTCCCATCCAGCACGTAATCCCCGAACTGCCGTACCGCGTTGGGCGTGATCCGAAGCTCTTCACGGAGCTCGCGAACTATGCACTCCTCGGGTGTCTCTCCCGGCTCGACCCCACCGCCTATCGTCTCCCAGTGCCCGGGCAAGCTCTGCTTGCTGGTCGCGCGTCGTGCGATGAAGACCTTGTCGTCGTCGTCACGAACGATGATTGCGCTACAGGCGGTGATCCTCATGGCAGTTCGGCGGTCTACCGCCTGAACCTTGCGACTACAGCTCCGCGCAGCGCACTGTCGCAAATGGACGAGGAGCGGCGTGCAGATGCTCGCCTCGCATGGAGCCAACGCGCGCCGGGATCTCAGGGCTCGTGCGGCTCCGTCGTTTCGCTCGCGACGGCTCCTTCACGGTCCGGGCCGCTCCCACCGCCTCCGCCAAATGGCTTCGTCATTGCCTCAGTGATGAGGTCGTATCGCCGTTGCGGACGTCGCGGGAACACCGAGAGCACGCGTCGTACCAACCGTCTGAGCCCCATGACATCTACCCACCGCGCTAGCGCCTCGGACGAGGAGCAGCGGTCCGTCAGACGCCCGCCTCGCATGGAAGCCACTAGTCCGGAGGGTGCGTATGCGCTCGGAGTCACCTCCACCCTCGTCAAGCGAGACGACGTGGGCCACCGGCCGATACGTCCTCCCATCGGCGCGAGCATGCTCGGAGTCGGCGGGCTCCGAACAGTCCTCGGCTGATCGATCAGGATTCGAGAAGCCCCGACGCCCGGGCAGCCGTACCTTGCCGCCATGAGGACCATGACCTGCAAGCAACTCGGCGGCCCCTGCAACGTCGAGCACCACGGCAACGACCACAACGAGGTCATCAAGGCCCAGGACCGCCACCTCAAAGCGCAGGTCGCGGCCGGCGACGAGACGCACCGCGAGGCCCACGAGGCGATGCGCGGCCGATGGAAGCACCCGATCAGCGGCCTCGGGTGGTATCGGCACGTCAAGCGCGAGTTCGCCAGCCTCCAAGACGACGCGTAGGCGGGCCCGGCTCGGCTGGCGGCCCGATGGCCTTCGGGCGGCGTTTGGGTCGCATGGAAGCGCCAGCCGTCAGTCGGAGGCTTGCGGCCGGAACGCCACTCCGAACGTTCCCAGGTCGGCCCCCCGTCGCCGCGAGCATGTACCGGTCAGGTCGGACGCAAACGGCCCCTGGTTGCCGAGCCCGGCGCTGCTGCCGACGTATCGCGCACCCAGTGGTTCACGCGCAGGCTCCGCTCCCGATAGGGGTAGTCGATCGGCCCGCGCAAGGCAAAGCCGTGCTTGCGGCACAGCGCGTTGGACGGGGCATTGGTCGTCGCCGGGAAGGCGTGGAGCACCCGCCAGCGCCCCGCCTCGTCCGCCCGCCTCAGCGCCTCGGCGACCCCAGCGCTCGCCAGGCCGCGTCCCTGGTGCTCGGGGAGCACCATCCAGCCGATCTCGTCGATCGTCTCGCCATCCCACTCGTGATCCCAGAGGGACACCGTGCCCGCAGCGACGCCCTCCACAGTGACGATGACGAGCACCCAATGCCGACCGGCCCCCACCGAGGCGACGTCGCGCTCGAGCTTGGCCGCCATCTCCTGGTCGAGGACGCCACCCAGCTCAGCCCACATCCGCGGATCGGTGTAGATGCGCTCGTAGAGTCGACGGTCTTCGCGCGTGAGCGGGCGTAACTTCATCTAGTCGGCTACCCCGATGCGGTCGCGATGGTCGAGAACGGATTATCGACCCTCGGTTGACCATCCGCGCGCGTACCCGGTGCGCCGCCCGGCATGAGGGCGGCGATCAGCGCGAAGGGCGGCGTTGGTCGGCTCCCGCATCCCCGGTGCCATACCCCCGTCGGCGAGGGGCGCACGGCTTGTGCCCAGTCTCTCCTCGGGATGGGATGCGGTCGCGGTCTTACGCCTGCGCGGAACAGTGCTGGCGGTCAGAGATCGAGGGCCTGAACCATCTGCTGTTCGGCGGGTAGTACGCGTCCGTGTCAGCCGTTCGACGCTACGCGCGCAGCGGTGTGTGGCGCAGCCACGCGGGTTCTCCACCGCCGCGGCTCGGTGTGAATCTCCTTCTCGTGCCCGTCGGCTCGTTCTACCGGCCGGCTCCGCCCATCTCGCAGCGAACGGAACTCGCGCGCGCGTTCGCGCGAGGCCAAGCCGCCCGTGCGTCGGGCCCCGCCCGTGGCGAGCAGCACTGGCGCGAGATGATGGAGCTGTCCGCGGACGAACGCAGCGTGTAGGCGTTGGGACTCGCCGGCCCGGAGGACCTGCAGGCACCGGCATCGCTCGTTTACGCCGTCCCGTTGCTCATCCTCGAGGGTCTCGCCCAGAACTTGATTCGCGTCCCGCGGCCCAGGTGGCAGAAGCTCGGGCTGATCGCTGTGTACTTCGCGGTGTGCGCGTACGCCCAGCGGGCGAGCGAACGCGCAGGGGCTCGGCGCGGGCGTGCACTGGGACTCACGGCTGCGACCGCGCCGCGACCAGTATCGATGGTGCTTTTTGTGGGTCAGTCCGCGTGTCGGTTCTTGCTCATTGGCATCCAACAAGCGCGGGTTCGTCGCCGCGTCGGCCGCTGGGGGCGTGTCAGCCCCAGCTCCATCGTCGCCACCGCCGCGATACGCGAGGTGCGCCTCCGCCAAGGCTGGCGCGCCGCATACCGGCGCCGGCAGCCCTCCGCCTGAACCCAACCGATACCGGAAGTCACGGCCCCCCATCCGTGCATCGACCACTTGCGCTACGTCCCGTCGGTCGTGGTGTGAGTGGGCGGCATGGCGATGATCATCCTTCGACTCGCGAGCAGCTCGTAGCCCTCTGACGGAAGTTCGGGCCTCTGCTCGCGGGCCAGGGCCCGCCACGTAAGCAGGAGCGCGCCCCGGGCCGTTACTCGACGGCCGAATGCCCGGTCGCAATGCCTGGAGGCTGGTGACGCCCGGCTTGGACCCGGCCCGTGGTCGAGGCCCGGGGCGCCTCGGCGCTGGGGCGGCCGGTCACCGTGGCGATAGCATGCCGCTGTGGCCGACGATCTGATGCCGCGCGACCGCTTCCCCTATCCGGGTGGCAACGTGCTCGCCGTGCTTCTTGACGCCGAGGCCCTCGACGGTGCCCGCGAGCGCTTGGAGCAGGCGGGTTTCGGGCCCGACCGCTATGACGTGCTGCAGGGCGAGCGTGACGTCGAGCGGATCGACGTCAGGGGCGAAGGGCACGGCCTCGCAGGCACCATGATCCGGAAGCTGCAGGGCGCGTTGAGCGACGACGCCGACCATGTCCGCAGGTATGCAGAGCATCTTCGGGCCGGCCATTACCTCGTCGGAGTCTCGGTGGGCGAGGACGAGGGGGCTAAGCGGCGCGCCGCGGACGCGCTGCGCGCGGCCGACGCG
Organism: Paraconexibacteraceae bacterium; assembly: GCA_963757775.1. GTDB lineage: Bacteria > Actinomycetota > Thermoleophilia > Solirubrobacterales > Solirubrobacteraceae > JAOPZW01. The sequence goes on from CAVWSH010000006.1 coordinate 232,590, forward strand.
CAGCTCCTCAACTACTTTGCCGAGAACTACGTTGAGGACCTAGGCGGCAACGGTTGAAGCAGCGCCGCCGCGCGCGCCTCTGAGTCCCCACGGTCGGGGGCCCTTGACCGGTCGGTGCTCGCGGGGGCGGAGTGTCGACTCAGCGCGTGGTTGCGAAGGAACTCTTCGCGCTCACTTGCTTGGTGGTCTTACTGACCATCTCCGCATGGATACCCCGGAAGCAAGAGGCGCAAGGGGCGGACCGCCGCAATGGGACGAAGGGCGGCAGTCTTGTCCAGTGCCGCGCTTCGGATGGAGCGCACAAGCGGCCAGCGCTGCGCAAAATCGGGTAGGACCTTGAGCACATGATCTTGGCGCTGGGAGCAGGCGAGGCTGTCGCATCGGCCGTCGTGGCGCTGCTCCTCTGCGGCGTTGCCGCTCGTGCGATCTTCGGAAGATCGCGGCGGCCGCGTGGCACCGATCCGGTGATGTCCAATCCGACCGGGGCGCCGGCTCCTCTGGTCGGTGACGGTCCCGACTTCAATCCTCCGCCAGACCCGGCGGACGGTTAAGGTCGTCGGATCGGGCACCCGCCGAGCACTGCGGCATTGGACTGCGATGAAGGAGGGCCTCCTCGGTGGGACGCTGGTCGTGTCACCGAGAAGCGAGTCCAAGGAGGCCCGTCTTCATGTTGCACGCTGGGCTGGATCTGAGTCGCCGCAAGATCGACGTGTGTCTGCTTTCGTCGGGGGGCGAGATCGTCGACGAGTGGGCGTCGCCGCCGGATGCCGACGGGCTGCGCGGGTTGGCCGCCCGCGCGGCGATGTGGGGGCCGGTGGTCCGGGGCGTGATCGAGTCGATGAACGGCGCGCGGTTCGTGCACGACCGCCTGGAGGAGCACGGCTGGGAGGTGCTGATCGCCGACGCGACCAAGGTCAAGGGCTTGGCGCCGTTGGCGTGCAAGACCGACAAGATGGGTCTGTCCGATGAAGTGTGTGTGGTCGTGGTGATCGATCCGGTGCTGGCTGCTGGGCCGGCCGCGACGGGAGCCCCGGAGGGGCGAGCGTCGTGGCCGGCCCGGCGGGCGGCCCGAGAAGGGACCACTCATCACCATGACCAATATGCAGTCCAAGCGGCGCCGGGGCACTGGCGCCGAGCAGCCTGATCAGCGGGTCGCTGAGGCGGTCGTCGACCGTCTGGCCGGCCTGCTGCCCGAGGAGGCCCTGCAGGACGCCCTGAAGGGCCTTGAGGGCGAGGAGATCACCGGGCCTGGCGGGCTGCTGTCGCAGCTGGCCGGCCGCGTGATCCAGACGGCGTTGGAGTCCGAGCTGACCGGACACCTCGGTCACCCGCCGGGCGGTGTCCCGGGCAGCGCGAATGTCCGCAACGGTTCGACCGCCAAGACGGTGAGCACCGATCTGGGGCCCGTCGAGGTCCGCACCCCGCGCGACCGCGACGGCAGCTTTGAGCCTCAGCTGGTCAAGAAACGCCAGACTCGGCTGGCCGGGCTGGACGACAAGATCCTCGCCCTCTACGCCGGCGGCATGTCGGTGCGTGACATCTCGGCGCACCTGACCGAGCTCTACGCCACCGAGATCGGCCGCGACACCGTCAGCCGGATCACCGACGCCGTCTTGGAGGACGTCGCGGCATGGCGCTCGCGGCCGCTGGAGCGCGTCTACCCGATCGTCTACTTCGACGCGATGTTCGTGAAGGTCCGCGAGGACCGCTCCGTCCGGGCCCGCGCCTGCTACCTCGCGATGGGGGTGACCTGCGACGGCGACCGCGAGGTCCTGGGGATCTGGTGGCAGGAGACCGAGGGCTCGAAGTTCTGGCTGGCCGTGCTGAACGACCTCAAGCGCCGCGGCACGGACGATGTCCTGATCGCCTGCGTCGACGGACTGAGCGGGTTCCCCGAGGCGATCGAGGCCGTCTTCCCCCAAGCCTGGGTGCAAACCTGCATCGTCCACCAGATCCGAGCGAGCCTGCGCTACGTCAACTACCGCGACCGCCGGACCGTGGCCAAGGACCTGCGGCCGATCTACACCGCCGCCAACGCCGACGACGCCCTCACAGAACTCGAGCGCTTCGAAGAGCAATGGGGCGAGCGCTACCCGATGATCGCGACCGCTTGGCGCGAGCACTGGGAGCACATCATCCCGTTCCTCTCGCTGCCCTCAGAGCTGCGCCGCGCCGTCTACACCACGGATGAAAGATTCAAGGGCCGCGTGGCATCGACAGCTTCGCTGGGTCTCGTTAGCGTGAGTCCTGGGCGTGGTCGACCCCGGAGCGAAGCGCAGGTTCTGGGACTGATGCCTGCCGCGCAGCTTGCCCCGCAGAGGGCCTTGAGAGTCGCGTCCCGTTGGCGGCGGCCACGCCCACCTGCTGGCGGGGGGCCTTGGCTTGCCAGTCGGCGACGAGCTGGCGATAGGCGCGTTCGGCCTGCTCGGCCATCTGCTTCTCGCGGGCGCGGACGTCCTTGAGCGAGTAGCCGGCGGCGCTGCCCTTCTGGCCGCGGCGGGGGCGATGGCCGGCCTTGAGTTCCAGTGCGCGCAGCTTCTTGGCGGTCAGCGACGGGCGGGCGAAGGCATAGTCCTCGCCGCGGGTGATCATGTGCCAGCACAGCACGCACAGCTTGCGGGCGGTGGCGACAACGGCGATCTGCATGCCGCGGCGGGCGCGCACGCGCTCATAGAACGCGCGCAACGGCCCCGGGGTCTTGACGGCGACCCAGGCGGCCTCGACGAGCATCCCGCGCGCATGCGCGCGGCCTTGCTTGGTGATCCGGCCGTGGCTTGCGGGTTGGCCGCCGGACTGCTTGATCCGGGGGTTCAGGCCGAGATAGCGCACGAGCTTGTCGGGCGAGCTGAAGCGCGAGAAGTCCCCGACCGCCGAGGTGATCGCCATCGCGACGGTGACGTCGACGCCGGGGATCGTCATCAGCCGCTTGGTGTTCTGGCAGCCAAGCGCGACCTTGGCGAGCTCGCGATCGATCAGCGCCAGCTCCTGGCCGTGGAAGTCCAACTGCCGCAGCAGCGCCACGACGGCCTGACGCTCATCGGCGGGCATCCGCTGCTCGGCCAGCCACGCGCGGCCCTTGTTGCCGAACAGGTCCGCGGCCGGGCAGCGCGGGATCAGGTTGCGATGCAGCACCGCCTGCACCTGGTTCTTAAGCCGGGTGCGCTGCCTGACGATGTGCGCCCGCCGTGCCACCTGGCGCCGGCGTGCCTGGGTTTGCTCGTCGGCTACCCATACCGCCGGCAGGTAGTCCGCGGCCAGCAGCTGCGCGAGGATCTCGGCGTCGACCTTGTCGGTCTTGACCTTGGCCTCGGCGATCGCCCTGGTCTTCTGCGGGTTGGCGACGACGACCCGCGCCACACGACCCCGAAGGGCACGCACGATCGCGTTCGTGTTGCCCGTCGCCTCCAGCGCAACCTCGTCGCTCGGCGCCAGGCTATCGGCGAACACGCCCAGCGCCTCGACGGTCATCGCGATCTGACCGGCCTGGCGCACCAGCCCGTCCTGCCAGATCGCCACCTGCGCGAAGTCGCGGTGCACATCGAGCCCGATGCACCGTTTCGTCACTGCACTCACCTCCATCTCGAAGTCGACGGGTGAAGCAGCGGGCGGGCAAGACGACACCTACGGATCCGCGCTCGAGGCGCATCCGGGCAAGTCGCAGGGGCGGCCAAGTACTAACGCGGGCTCGAAGCCCACCGAACGAGACCGGCCTGCCCGTCCACGTCTGCCTCAAAGCGCCCCTGTCCCGGACGGTCGCACCGTACTCACCGCCACGGACGCAATCGGCGCCCGACACGGTCGCTGGGATCACGCGACGCCTACGCCCTTTCATACCGGATACCAACACCATCGAAGCGCTGCACCGCCAGATCCGAAAGGCGATCAAGACCCGCGGACACTTCCCCGACGAGCAGTCCGCCACCAAGCTCATCTACCTCGCCATCGAGAAGGCCGAAGGCAAGTGGCGCTCCAACCGCGCCTGGACCGCAGCACGCGCAGGCCTCAAGATCCACTTCGGAGACCGCTTCCCCGGCTAACCACCATCAACCAGCCACCGCGGCCTCACACACAGAAGCTCGGACACCCTCCGAGCGCGAGCTGGCGCGCTTTCGCCTGCACTTCGTGCGTCATCGCACGACGTTGAAGAACCGCATCCACGCTGCGCTGATCGCTTTCGGGCATCCGTGCCCGGTCTCGGATCTGTTCGGCCACGCCGGCCGCGAGCTGCTGGATCGCCTGCAGATCCCCGACCCGTGGCGCGCCAACATCGACGTCAGCCTGCGACTGATCGATGACCTCGAGCTGCAGATCTCCCAGCTGACCGTGCAGCTCAAGCAACGGGGCGCCGATCACCGCTACATCCCGCTGCTCGTGACCGCTCCGGGCCTGGGGTGGATCAACGCGTTCACCGTCGCCTCGGAGATCGGCGACATCGCTCGCTTCGCGTCGCCGGCCAAGCTCTGCGGCTACACCGGCCTGTGCCCAAGAGTCATCCAGTCCGGCGCCAGCGACCGCCGCGGACCGATCTCCAAGCACGGCCCCAAGTACCTGCGTTGGGCGCTGTTCGAGGCCGCGCTGAACGCCTGCAAGCACCCCTACTACGCCGAGCGCTACCAGCACACCAAGCGCCGCCTCGGCCGCCAGCGCGGACCCAAGGTCGCCCAGATCGACCTCTCACGCAAGCTGACCGAAGCGATCTGGCACATGCTCACCCGCAACCAGCCCTTCGCTCCGGCAGGTGCCCCTTTTCGTCTAGCCGCCTGACGGCTCATTTTGGACATGCACCGCCGGACGAGCCGCTCCGATTTCGCCAAGTCCCCGCGACCCGACGGGGCGATAGAGACATGAGCACCGCTCGACACCCACCAACCCGCCCGCGGCCCCTAACCACGAGCCGCCAACCCCGTTGACAACCCGTCCTCCTTCATAGAGACGAGGACCGGGAGAGCGACCCTGGAAGGTGCGTCGCATTAGGAACGGGGGCGGCGTGCCGGTCGCCCGTCACCATGTGTGTCACGGCGAAAGCGCGGGACCAGTTCAGGCTTGCAGCCTCACGCGGCGCGGCGCCTTCGCTGCACCGAAGTTGGAAGCGACGGCCACGCCCCTAGCTCTCGAGTGCTCGATCACTGAGCTCGTGGAACCAGATCACGTATTGCTCGATCGCCTCGTCGGTGACGTGCCCAGTCGCGGAAGGCGTCTTCCGTCAGCGGCGCGCCTGCCTCAGCGAAGGCCCGAAGACCGCGACGGGCGATCTGGTGCGGGCGTGCCGGATCGAGCGGCGTGATGAAATCGCGGCCGAAGGCCATCGTCATTGTGAGGCAAGCTGCGCGACGTCCGCGATCTCCCGAATCGGTCGTTCAGCCCGTACCGGGCTTGCCACGCTGGCGAGGTATGTCGGGACGTCGCTCAGGTCCTCCAAGCCTCGGTCTACGTCGGTGCGACCGGCGTCTCGATCTCGCCGGGCTCAAGCGCATCGCAAGAGCCGATTCCGAACTCATCCGGGGCGACGACGAACGAGATCTCGCTCATGGGCGGATGCTGGCAAACGTCGCTTCCGCGTTGGCCTGCGACGCCCGAGTCAGCCGTGGTGCGTCACGGTCAGGCCGGCTGACGGCGCAGCCGCGTCGGCCGCCGACGACATCTGATCCAGGCGCTGGTGAAAGGCCGCCGCCACCCGCAGCGCGTGACTCTTGGCCAGCTCGGCGCGCTCGCCGGCGAACAGCTCGTCGACGGTGTCCCGCCACAACGCCAGCCAGCGCTCGAAGTGCCCCCGGCGCAGCCGCACCTTCGCGTGGAGCTCAGCGTGCGGGCGAAAGGCGCCGCCGCCGTAGGAGCGGGCGCCAAGCAGGATGGTCTCCCAGAACGAGGTGATCCGCGGGACGTGCGCCTCGAGGTCGAGCTTTGCGACCTCGACGAAGATGAAGCCGATGATCGGGTCCTCGAGCGCGCGGCCGTAGAAGGCGCGGACGAGCCGCTCGCAATCGGCGCGACTCTCGATGTCACGGCGGCCCGTTCGCACTTCCACGCCCATCACTATGGCGGGCTCGCCGGTCCGGGCCCCGCAGCGCTCGCCCGCGCCTCCTCCGCGAGGGCCCGCAGCACGCTGGTGAAACGATCGGCGAGAGCGGCATGCTGCTCGCCCAGGAGCGTGCGCATGGGGCGGATCACGATCGCGCTGCGTTCGCCGCCGCGGCCGATGACGGCGAGCCGCAGCGGGATGTCCACCGCCGCGGACAGCTCGTGCTCGAGGAGAGCCGCACCGGCCGCCGGGTTGCCGAAGACGAGCGTCCAGGCCGGGTGCGCCGTGGCGCCCGCGGCGGCCATGTCGTGGCCGTGATCGACCACCGCGTACTCCGTCAGGCCCCGCGTCCGCAGCCCTTCGCGCAGGGCCGCCACGACGGCGGCGCCGGGCGCCTCGACCTCCACGCGCTCATACGGGCTCATGTCCCACGACATTGCCAAGCTCGGGGGCCCGGCGCAAAGTTCAGGGGCGCGACCCGATTTACGCGGGATCGCCCAGCCGCCACGCTCGGACGATGACGAGCCTCCCCGCCTGGTCGGCATGGCAGTCGGACTCGGCCTTCAGCGCGTTCACGATCGGCATCGAGGAGGAGTTCATGCTCCTCGACCCGCGCGACTGGTCGCTGGCCCCGCGCTCGGACGAGGTGATCGCCGGCCTGGAGCCCGAGTTGCGCGATCGCGTGACGCCCGAGACCCACGCGGTCGTGATGGAGGTGACCACCGGGGTGCATCGCCGGGTCGCCGATGCGGTGGCCGAGCTGGCCGAGCTGCGCGGCAAGCTGTCGCGCGCGCTGGCCGGACAGGGCCTGTGCGCCGCCGTGGCCGGCATGCACCCGACCGCCGTGGGGAGCGACGGCGTCGTCTCGTCGCACGCGCGCTACCGCGCCATCGGCGCCTCGATGCGCGTGCTCGCGCGGCGCGAGCCCACCCTGGCGACGCACGTGCACGTCGGGATCGCCGACCCGCGCGCCGCCGTCAGGCTGCTCAACCGCCTGCGCCTGCACCTCCCGCTCCTGCTCGCCCTATCGGCGAACTCCCCGTTCTGGCAGGGCCGGGCGACGGGGTTCGCGTCGACTCGCACCACGGTCTTCGACGCCTTCCCGCGCACGGGCGTGGCGCGCGCCTTCCGCGACTACGCCGACTGGGTCGAGCGGGTCGACGCGCTGATGCGCTCGGGGGCCATCGCGGACCCATCGCTGCTGTGGTGGGACGCCAGGCTGCAGCCGCGCTACGGCACGGTAGAGGTCCGCATCATGGACGCGCAGACCACGGTCGCGGACGTGGGCTCCGTCGCTGCGCTCGTCCAGTCACTCGCGCTGCGCGAGCTCGAGCGCCCCGCCGACCCGCACGACGACCCGCCGGCCAACGAGCTGATCGAGGAGAACCGCTTCCTGGCGGCGCGCGACGGGATGCAGGCCCTCCTGATCGACGGCGCTTCGGGCCGGCGCATCGCCGCCGCCGACCAGCTCGACGACGTCGTCGCCGCCTGCCGGCCGTGGGCCGGCGCGCTCGGCTGCGCGCGCGAGCTGGAGGCGGTCCGCCGGCTGGGAGCGGCCAACGGCGCAGCGCTCCAGCTCGCGCACGCCGAGGGTCGCGACCTGCGAGCCGTCACGGCGCGGCTGGCCCGCGCCTATACCGCCGGCCTGCCGATGAGGGCCGACGAGGACCTCGGCCCGGCCCGGCGGGCCGCGTAGGTCAGGCCGCGTCTCTCGGGAGGAACGCGCCGCCGAACCCGCCCTGCGCCTCGGACGCGACGTCGATGACGTAGATCGCCAGCAGGATGCAGACCATCTCGTGGGTCAGCCCTGGAGCATGGCCCTCGTCGATGAGCCACTGGGCGGCCGCGCGCAGGGCGTTGGGCGTGCTGTAGCCCACGAATGGATGCCACGCCGGGGCGCTCTCGTCGGTGGCGAGCAACGTCGCCCAGCGCCGTGTCTGCGCCAGGGCGCGGGGAGTGAGTTCGGTCATCGGCCTCTGTCCGGGTTCGGATGCGATCGGTGGCCCGGCATGGTGGCGCCGGCGCCGTCAGGTCGCCGTCACGAGCCCGTCAGATCCGCGTCAGGCGAGCACCGCGCGCTCGACCGCCGCGAGCTCGGGCTCGCACGGGACGACCGAGCCGGACTGCTCGAGCGCGGTCTGCGGGTCCTTCAGCCCGTGGCCGGTGAGGACGCAGACCACGCGTGAGGCGCCCTCGGCGCCGTGCTTGAGCAGCCCGGCGACCGACGCCGCGCTCGCGGGCTCGCAGAACACCCCCTCCGAGGAGGCCAGCAGGCGATAGGCGGTGAGGATCTCCTCGTCGGTCACGGCCTCGATCGCGCCGCGCGAGTCGGTCACCGCCGACATCGCCTCCTCCCAGCGCGCCGGGTTGCCGATGCGGATGGCGCTGGCGACGGTCTCGGGCTTCTCGACCGGCGCGCCATGGACCAGGGGCGCGGCGCCGGCGGCCTGGAAGCCGAGCATGCGCGGCGCTTCGCCGCCCTCGCGAAAGCCCTTCCAGTAGGCCGTGATGTTGCCGGCGTTGCCGACGGGGATGCACAGCGCATCGAGCGGGCGCTCCGGGCCGAGCTCCTCCAGCAGCTCGAAGGCCGCGGTCTTCTGGCCCTCCAGGCGAAACGGGTTGACGCTGTTGACCAGGGCGATCGGGTGGCGCTGGGTGAGCTCGCGCACGAGCTTCAGGGCCTCGTCGAAGTTGCCGCGCAGGGCGACGACGCGCGCGCCGTGCATGAGCGCCTGCGCCAGCTTGCCCGCCGCGATCTTGCCCTCGGGCACGATCACGGCCCCGCCGATGCCCGCGCGCGCGGCGTAGGCGGCCAGCGAGGCCGCGGTGTTGCCCGTGGAGGCGCAGATGACCATCTCGGCCCCCGAGCGCACCGCGTCGCTCACCGCGCACGTCATCCCGCGGTCCTTGAACGAGCCGGTGGGGTTCGTCCCCTCGAGCTTCAGCCACACCTCCACCCCGGCGCGCTCGCTGATGCGCGGCGCGAGGACGAGCGGGGTCGAACCCTCCTGCAGGCTGATCACCGGATCGTCCGCGGCGAACGGGAGCCGGTCGCGGTAGCGCTCGATGAGGCCGGTCATGGCGCCTGGAGGAACTCCTCGTCGATCACCCTGATCGCGCGCGGCCGCGAGCGCATGAAGTCCAGGCCGCCGATGAGCTCCAGGGCGGCGTAGAACTTCGACTCGAGCAGCGGGTGGGTGACCATCACCAGGCGCGCGTTCTCGCCCAGGCCTTTCTGGACGAAGGAGCGGATCGAGGCGCCCTGCAGCCCCAGCAGCTGCGCGACCTGGGCCAGCACCCCCGGGCGGTCCGCCACCTCCAGGTGCAGGTAGAAGGCCGACTCGACGTCGGTGACGATCTCCAGGCGATCGGTGGTCTCGGGCGTCGAGGCCGGTGGGATCATGGCGCTGATGACGTCCCCGAGCACCGCGCTCGCCGTCTGCGGCCCGCCGGCGCCCGGCCCGCTCAGGGTGATCTCGGTGATCGCCTGCGACTCGATCGTCACGGCGTTGAAGGGCCCGTTGACGCTGGCCAGCGGATGCTCGCCGTAGAGGAAGACCGGGTGCACGCGGACGCTCAGGCCGCCGTCGACGCGCTCGGCGGTCCCGATGAGCTTGAGCCCCAGCCCGAGGTCGCGCGCGTACTCCATGTCGTCGGCCGTGATGGCCTCGATGCCCTCGTAGGGCACCTGGTCGAGGTGCACCGGCGTGTTGAAGGCCAGGCGCGCGAGGATGGCCATCTTCGCCGCCGCATCCTTGCCGTTGACGTCCTCGGCGGGATCGGCCTCGGCGTAGCCGAGCTCCTGGGCCTCGGCCAGCGCGTCGGCGTACGACGCGCCGGTATCGGCCATGCGGCTGAGGATGAAGTTGGTCGTCCCGTTGACGATCCCGTGCAGGCGGTCCACGTGCGCCGCGGCCAGCGACTCCTGCAGGACGCGGATGACCGGCACCACGCCCGCCACCGCGGCCTCGAAGCGCAGCTGGACCCCGTGCGAGCGCGCTGTGGCCCACAGCTCCTCGCCGTGCTGGGAGAGCAGCTGCTTGTTCGCCGTCACGACGTGCTTGCCGGCCGCCATCGCGCGCAGGACGTAGTCGCGCGCGGGATCGAGGCCGCCCATGACCTCGACCACGAGGTCCGAGGCGGCGAGGATGTCGTCGAAGGACCCGCGCGAGCGCGTCAGGACGCCGGTCAGCTCCGGTCGCAGACCGGTGAGCGCTTCGACCTCGTCGGCGCGCTCCTCCAGGAGCTCGGCGAAGGCCGAGCCGACGGTGCCGAACCCGAGCAGCCCCACGCCGAAGCGCTCAGGCATGCTCGACGTCCCGCGCCAGCAGGTCCTCGTAGGTCTCGCGGCGCACGACGACCCGCGCCTCGCCGTCCTTGACCATCACGACCGGCGCCCGCGGCACGCCGTTGTAGGTGTTCGACATGGAGAAGCCGTAGGCGCCCGTGGCCGGGGTGACGACGACGTCGCCCACGCGCGGGTCGGCCAGCTCGGCGTCGCGCACGATGAGGTCGCCGGACTCGCAGTGCTTGCCCACGAGGTGGCAGTACGTCCCGCCGCCAAAGCGGGAGGCGACCTGCGCCTCGTAGCGCGCGCCATAGAGCATCGGGCGCAGGTTGTCGGACATGCCGCCGTCGACGGCGACGTAGAGGTCGACGTTGCGCTTCATGGACTGCACCGTGTACAGGGTGACGGTCGAGTTGGCGACCAGCGCGCGCCCCGGCTCGTCGAGGATGCGGACGCCGGGGCCCATGACGTCCTGCACGGCGGACACCTTGGCCGCCACGTACTCCTCGATCGTCGGCGGGTGCTCGGCGCTCACGTAGGCGACGCCGAGGCCGCCGCCCAGGTTGACCATGCCGTGCGAGGCCAGCCCCGCCATGGCCTCGAGCGCAGTGCGAAAGCTGCCCACGTCGTAGATCTGCGAGCCGATGTGCAGGTGCAGGCCCTCGAGCTCCAGGCGCTCCGACGCGTCCAGGCGCTCGATGGCGGCCGGCGCCGACTGCAGGCCGAAGCCGAACTTCGTGTTCGGGCCGCCGGTCGAGATCGACGGATGCGTGTCGGGGCTGATGCCGGGCGCCACGCGCAGCTGCACGCGCTGCACCGCGCCCGCCGGCACCGCCTCCTCGAGGAGGTCGATGTCGGTGTGGTTGTCGACCACGACGTGCCCGACGCCCGCCTGCACCGCCTCGGCGATCTCGCGCGCGGACTTCGCGTTGCCGTGCAGGTGGATCCGCGCCGGGTCGAAGCCGGCCTTCAGCGCGATGGCCAGCTCGCCGCCCGAGGCGACGTCGCAGGCCAGCCCCTCCTCGCTGAGGATGCGCAGCACCGCCGTGCACGGGAAGGCCTTCGAGGCGAAGTGGACCTCGAAGTCCTCGCAGCGCGCGGCGTAGGCGGCGACGAAGGCTCGCGCGCGCTCGCGGATGTCGTCCTCGACGACCACGTAGGCCGGCGTGCCGAACTCGCGCGCCAGCTCGAGCGCGTCGCACCCGCCCAGCTCGAGGTGCCCGGCTTCGGTGACCCGGCTGCCGAGTGGATACACGTGGCTGAGCTGGGCCGCCATGGCGCGCGGAAGGCTAGCCGTTCGTTGCGGAAGCAATCGGGCCACTCGCACGTCTCTCCACCAGACCGCGCATGACCCCGCTGCTCGCCCTCCACGCCGCGACCGCCACGCTTCCCGTCCGCTGGGAGGCGACCCTGCTCAGCGACGGCTGGCGCGGCAGCGCCGAGGACGACCTGCTCCCGGCCGCCGGCCTGCTCATCGACGCGGGCTTCGACGGCGCCGTGGCGCTCGAGGGCGCGCGCCGCCTGCGACGCGACCGCCGGCACGTCGTGCCCGGGCGCAGCGGCGCCGGGGCCCGGCTCGTCGAGGATCTGGCGGCGCGCGTCGGCCGCGCGACGCCCGAGACGCCCTACGGTTGGTGCGAGCGCGCCGCGGTCTTCGCCCCCGACGCGGTCAGCGAAGAGCTCGTCGAGCTCGGCCTGGTCGAGTACCGCGAGACCGGATGGCTGCGCAAGGCGCTGCGCTACAAGGCCTTCGAGATCCTGGACGTGGCCGCACGCGAGGCGGCGGCGACGCGCACGCGCGACGCGGTCGCGCGCCCGGAGGTCGCGGACGCCAGCGCCGTGGCCCTCGCCCTGCTGCTGCGCTCGACCGGCATGCTGCGCCACGTCGCGGGCGCCACGTCGCGGGACACCGAGCGCGCGCTCGAGGCCCGCCGCGCGACGCTGCCGCCCGTCGTCGCGGCGGTGCTCGAGGCGCTCGACGCCCGCCGCCGGCGCCTCGACGCGCTCGGCACGTAGAGTCCGGCGCCGTGCGCGCCGTCCACGTCGAGCCGCCGTCCGAGCTGGGCACCCGCGACGGGCTGGCCTACGCCCTCTTCCTGCCCGCGGGCGAGTCGGCGGGCGGCGTGGTCATGGTCCACGGCGCGGGCTCGCAGAAGGAGAACCAGTTCGACATGGCCCGCGCCGTGCGCGCCGCGGGCGTCGCCGCCCTGTGCTTCGACCAGCGTGGCCACGGCCAGAGCGAGGGCGTCCTCGGCGCCGACGCGCTCGAGGACATCGCCGCCATGGCCACCCTGCTCCCGCCGGGCCCGGTGGCGCTGCGCGGCTCGAGCATGGGCGGGTTCATGGCGCTCATGGCCAGCACCCGCATGGAGCTTGCAGCGGTGGTCGCGGTCTGCCCGGCGTCCGGCGAGCTCCTGGCGCGCGGCCTGCGCGACGGGCGCTTCTCCTTCCGTGCCGACCACGACGCCCTGCATCGGCTGCTCGCGCAGTCCGACGAGCAGGCGGCGGCGCGCGCGCTCGGTGAGAGCCTGCTGCTCATGCACGCCGAGGGCGACGAGTCAGTCCCGATCAGCGTCTCGCGCGAGCTGCACGCCGGCGCTCCCGGCAGCCGCCTGGTCGCGGTCCCCGGCGGCCATCACCGATCGATCCAACACGACCCCGAGCTGACGGCCGTGGCCGTGCGCTTTCTCACGCGGGCATTGCGGCCGCACCCAGCGACGGGCTGAGCACGGGGGTGCGCACGTCGGAGGACGTGCCCGCCAGCTCGGCGGCGGCGCCGCGGTCGAGCGGCTGCTTGCCCCAGCGAGCCGCACGCGCGAACTCGATGATGCGCTCGTAGTAGTCCTCCAGCCGCGGGGCGGCGATCCCCATCGGCTCGAGCAGCGCACGGGCGCGGGCGTCGTCGTAGCGCATGCGCATCGAGAAGTACGGGAAGTAGACCTCGCTGCGCTCGAGGACCCGGCGCGTCGACGGCGCCGCGCGGCGCAGGACGAACGGGTGCAGGAAGCGGCGGTAGGCCCTCGGCGGGACGAGCCGCGGCGCGGGGCGCTCGAAGCGGTCCGTGGTCAGCGACATGATCTCCCCCACGCTGGAGGCGCGCGAGCCGGCGGTCAGGTGGTAGGTCCCGCCGGCCGCTTCGGGATGGCGCGCGAGCGCGGCCACGGCGTCGGCCACGTAGTCGACCGGCACGACGTCGACCGGCGAGCGCCGACGGGCGGGCAGCACCGGGTAGGCGCCGGCGGCGAAGGCCCGCAGCGGCGCGTAGAGGACGTTGAAGGACGCCGTCCACCCCGTGGTGCTCTCGCCGACGATGATGCTGGGGCGCACGATCGTCCACGGCAGCGTGCTGGAGCGCACGACGCCCTCGGCCTCGTGCTTGGAGCGCTCGTAGGAGTTGCGGAAGGCCCCGGTCTCGCGGTCGTCCTCGTAGACCGTTCCGCGGCGATCCCCCGCGACGTAGGCGGTCGACACGTAGGCGACGCGCTGCAGGTCCGGTACGGCCTGCGCGAAGTCGAGCACGCGGCGCGTGCCCTCGACGTTGATCGCGCGCGCCTCGTCGATCGGCAGGTCGAAGGCGACGGAGGCGGCGCTGTGGATCACGCTGCCGACGCCGGCGGCGATCGCGTCGTGGCGCTCGCCCAACCCCAGGCGCGGGGCGGTCAGGTCGCCGGCGATGGCGACCGCGCGGCCGGTCGCGGGGGCCTGCACGCGGTGCAGCACGGCGCGCAGGCGCGAGTCGGCCTCCGCGTCGTCGGAGGCGCGGATCAGGCAATGGACCTCGTGATCGGCGGCCAGCAGGCGCGCGAGCACGGCCATGCCGACGAAGCCGGTGGCTCCGGTGAGCAGGATCGGACGTTCGGTGACGGGCACGGGTGTCGGTACTCCTCGTTCTCGTATCGGGCGTCCAGGGTGGCGCGCTGCCCTGCCGACGGCCATGGGCAGCGTGCACGGACTCGCGGCGCGAGCGCTGGACCACCGGTCGAGCGCACAGCGCACGGATACGTGCCTTGCCCACTATGGGCCTTGCCCCGCGCCGAGATGCTGAAACGCGGTTAACGACCCAGGGCGCTCAAGGTAGCAGCGGCGCCGCCATCGGCCTGCGTGAGCGCCCCGGTGACCGCCGCGCCCGCGGTCTCGACCGGGCTCGCTGCGACCGGCTGGACGGATGTCTCAGAGGTAGTTCAGCGGGTTGGTGACCGCGCCGTTGATGCGCACCTCGAAGTGCAGGTGCGCACCGAAGCACAGCCCGGTGCAGCCGCTGTAGCCGATGACCTGGCCCTGGCTGACGCTCGCCCCCAGCGACGTGGCGAAGCGCGACTGGTGCGCGTAGCACGTCGACATCGCGCCGGTGTGCTGGATGCAGGTGAAGTTGCCGTAGCCGCCCGACGCCCCGACCGACTGCATGAGCGCGACCCTGCCCGCGGCGGCCGCGCGGATCGGCGTCCCGCTGGGCACGCCGATGTCGATGCCCGGGTGGCAGGCCTCCCACGCCCGGCGCTCGCAGAACTGCGAGGTGATCGGCCCGTTGACCGGCCAGATGAGGCTGCCGTTGCCCTGCTTGATCGGGCCTGCGGGGAGGGTGCCCTGCGACTGCTGCAGCGTGGCCTGGATCTTGGACTGCTCGGCCTTCAGCCCGGAGAGGTTGCCCTCGAGCTGCTTGCGCTCGGCGCGCACCGTGCCCAGGGCCCGCGCCTTGTCGGCGCGCGTGCCGGCCAGCCCCACCTTCGTGTCGATGAGGCCCTGCTTGGCGCGGGCGATCTCGTCGCGGCGCTGCTGGACGATCGCGGTGAGCTTCTGCTGGCGGCGCTCGAGGACGTCCAGGCGCTGGGCGGTCGAGGTCGCGTCGGCCTTGGCGCTGCGCACGATCCTGATGATGTTCTGATCCTGCTCGGACACGCGCTGCATGAACTCGCCGCGCTCGAGCAGCTCGGCGAAGCCCTTGGAGGACATGATCACCGTGACGATGTCGGGCGCGTCGGCCTGGTAGAGCTCGACGAGGCGCTGGGCGAGCGCCGTGCGGGCCTGCGCCAAGCGGGCGCGCAGGCGCACGAGGCGCCGGCGCTCGGCGCGCAGGTCGCGCTGCGTCTTGAAGAGCTCGTTGCGCTTGGCGTCGAGGTCGGCCTGCGCGGTGCTCTGCTGGCTCTGCAGGGTGCCGATGCGGCTCTGCAGGCGCCCGATGCGCTGCGAGTAGGCGCTGATCTGCGTGGTGAGCAGGCGCTCGGTGCCCTTGCGCCTGCCGATCTTGCCCTGCGTGACCCTGATCTTCTTCTGGATGTCGCTCAGCCGGCCGGTCGGCGAGGCCGCGCCCTGCGAGAAGACCGGCAGGGCAGCCCAGAGCACGAGCGGGAGGACCGCCCCCGCGAGCACGACGCGAAGACGCATTCGGCGCCGCATCCTACGAGCGTTGTCGGACAAGGGTCAACCTGAGGTACACAGTTATGTTCCCGTGCCTGCGGAGTTAGCTGTCGGGCTCGCGAACGCGCCGCTACCGGGCGCTCTCGGCCCGGATTCGCCCCGTGGGTCTCTTGGGTCCCCCGCTCCCCCGCGCGATGCAGGGGATTCGGCGTGGCGAGCCTACCAGCCGTCCCCGCCTCCGACGAACTGTAGGTGCCGGACCGGCCGCTGTGGCAAGATCTGATGCATGGCTCGACCCTCCTCATTCGGCCGCGACACCGGATTGCAGATCCGGATGCTGATCACGATCTTCCTGCTCGGCGTGGTCTACGTGGTGCTCCTCGGCGTCCTCTTCGCCGCCGGCGCCAGCGGGATCACGATCCTCATCGTGGCCGGCGGCCTGCTGTCGCTGCAGTTCTTCACCTCCGACAAGCTCGCCCTGCGCTCGATGGGCGCCCAGGAGGTCTCGCCGCAGGAGGCGCCCCAGCTGCACGCGATGATCGAGCGCCTGTGCATCCAGGCCGATCTGCCCAAGCCGCGCATCTACGTGGTCAACTCGACGATGCCCAACGCCTTCGCCGTGGGACGCTCGAAGAAGGCCGCGGCCGTGTGCGCCACGACGGGCATCCTCGAGCTGCTCTCGCCCGCCGAGCTCGAGGGCGTGATGGCCCACGAGCTGACCCACATCGCCAACCGCGACGTGATGGTCATGACGCTCGCCGCCTTCTTCGCCTCGCTGGCCTCGATGATCGTGCAGTTCGGGTTCTTCTTCGGCGGCGGCGACGATGACGACGACGGCCCGGGGATCTTCGCGATCATCCTCGTCTCGCTGGCCGTCTACGTGATCTCGTTTTTCCTCATGCAGGCGCTGTCGCGCTACCGCGAGTTCGCCGCCGACCGCGGCGCGGCCGTCATCACCGGCCGCCCCAGCGCGCTGTCCTCCGCGCTGCTGAAGATCAGCGGGACGATGGAGCGCATCCCGCAGACCGACCTGCGCGCCCACGCGGAGATGAACGCGTTCTACATCGTCCCCGCCGGTGTGAAGCAGTCGGTCTACAACCTCTTCTCCACCCACCCGCCGATGGAGAAGCGCATCGAGGCCCTCTCGCGCCTGGAGGCGCAGCTGCAGGGCGCGCCCGCGTAACCTGGGGGGCATGGGCTTCCTCGACGCGCTGCTGGGCAAGCGCAAGGTCAAGGGGCCGGCGCCCGACCGGCTCTTCGCGATCTCGACCGCGTACGTTGGGCTCGACGCGCAGCAGGGCATTCACACGCGCGGCGTGGCCGGCATCGTCTTCCAGCCGCTGGCCACCGGCGACTTCCGCCAGATCGTCGACGACATGACCGAGATCCTCTCCGGGACGGGCTCGGAGATGGGCTCCACGGTCGAGACCAGGGACGACGAGTTCGGCTACCGCTGGATGATCGTTCGCGATCCCGACATCGAGGACCTCGCGGTCGGCGTCAACGCGGTCAGCGACGCGCTGGCCGTGGGCGGCTACAACGACCGCGTGCTGGCCGCCGTCTTCGCCTTCGAGGACGCCGACGGCAAGCCGATGTACCTCATCTACAACTACAAGCGCGGCGCCTGGTACCCGTTCGTGCCCGCCGCCGGCGACAAGCAGCGCAACACCGAGCGCGAGCTGCAGATCAAGGCGGCCACCGGCTCGGAGCTGCCCTTCGAGCCCGAGCTCGAGCGCTGGTTCCCCCTGTGGGGGATCCCCATCTGAGCCTGCGCGCCCTCGTCCTGGCCGACGAGCGGCCGTATGTCCCACTCGCGCGCCTGCTCGAGCGCGACGTCGACCTCGTCCTGTGCCTCGGCGACCTCTCGAGCGTGGACCTCGAGGCGCTGGCCGACGCCCGCCTGCCCAAGCTCGGCGTCTATGGCAACCACGACGAGGGCGACGAGTTCGACGGGATCGGCATCGAGGACGTCCACCTGCGCCGCATCGAGGTCGCCGGGCTGTGCTTCGGCGGCTTCTCGGGCAGCCACGAGTACCACGAGGACCGGCGCTTCACCTGGACGCAGAAGAAGGCCTCCAAGCTCCTGCGCAAGCTCGGGCACGTGGACGTGATGCTGGCCCACAGCCCACCGCTGGGCATCAACGACGACCCCGACGATCGCGCCCACATCGGCCTCGCCGGCCTGCGCGAGTACATCGAGCGCGAGCACCCGGCGATGCTGCTGCACGGCCACACCTACCCGCCCCTGCCGGTCGAGCGCTGGGATGCGACCGAGGTCCGCCACGTGCGCGGCCACCGCTTCGTGACGCTGCCAGCTCAGGCCGCCGGATGCCGGTAGGCGACGGCGAGCTCGGTCATGTGGCGCTTGGCGATTCGCCCACCGAACCGCGTGTCGATGAGCCCGCCGATGCAGCCCAGCAGCCCCTCGCGGGCGTCGGGTGCGAGCCGCGCGGCGGCCTGAGTAGGTCGACAGCAGGTTTCGCGATACTCGCGCGTGGTGTAGGTCAACTCGCGCTCGTAGCGGCGGAAATCGGGCTGCGTGAAGCGGCCGCTGGCTTCGAAGTCGTCGCCGGCGTGGCGGGGCATGTCGCCGGCGTCCGGGAGTCGAAGGCCCGTCGGCGTGCCCGGCATCCACGTCTCGTAGCAGCGCTGTACCTCGGCGAAGAACGGGCCGTCGCCGCCGGCCACGTGGTGGGTGGAGATGAGCGCCAGAGCGCCGCTCGGTCGCAGCGCGTCGGCGACGTTGCCGAGCCGGACCTCGGGGTCGAGCCAGTGAAACGACGTCGCGGCGACGACGCGTCGAACGGCACGGGCGGAGCGGCCACTGCTCGGAGGCTGCGTTGACGACCGCGACTGCCGGGAAGGCGACGAGGACTTGGTAGCGCTCGCCTGCAGTGCGTTGGCGGCCACAGCTCCTGCGCCGAGCCGTTGCGCCAGCGCTCTCCGCCGCCGTATCGCGCCACCGTGGTCTGCCTCCGGGTTAGCGAGCCAACGGTGGGCCGGTGCTTCTTCGAACCGCTGACTGACTGACGTGCGCGCGGCGTGGCGTCACCTCGGAGACTCCCTTCACGCGCAAAGGAGGAGTGACGGAGGTCCGGCCCGCTTGTTCGCTGGCATGAGCGGACGGATGCCGACGGTCATCGCATGGGCGATGTTCACCTCCTCCGCGATTCCGAGTTCTATGGCGATCCCTGATGCGCCGCACTCCGGGCACGGCGGGCGATCCCCCATCGACGCGATTTCAGGCGGGCGCTTAGCGCCGCACGCGGGACAGCGAACGCGGGTCCGAGTCGCGGCCATCGAGAGAACCTTACGGCGGCTCCCCAGCTCGTCTCCGCGCTCTCCCGGATCAGTGAAAGCCGCGCTTCTCTTCCGCAAGCGACACGGCGGCGATCCTGCCGCTCACTATCGCATCGAAGGCACACGCGGAAGCCTCGGCGCCCGCCCCTCCACTTGCGCGTCGGACGAGCGCCGGCAGTCGCCGCCGCGCGAGCCTCTCGCTCCTCTTCCTCGCGCATAGGGTCAGCGCGCTTCGACCCGCGCTGACCGCAACGCGCCGCTCGTCGGGGCCCGGTGCAACGACCAGATGATCGCCCCGGCGCGCCGGGGCGGGCTGGGGTGCCGGGCAGGCTCCCGCGACGGCGCTACTTGTGGAGCACGGTGTAGCGGACGGTCTGCACGCGGATCAGCCCGTCGCGGAACACGAAGGTGTCGATCCCGTCCTCGACGCGTGTCTTCGCCGAGTGGGCGCTCCATTCGATGAACAGTACGTCGCCCTCGAAGATCTGTGTGGGCACGTCCCAGTCGGCGGAGGGCACGTCCTCGAGCAGCTTCGTGAATCCCGCCCGGACGCCGTCCTTGCCGCGAAGCGCTCCCGCGGGCGTGATGAACACCGCGTCGTCCGAGTAGTCGCTGACGATGCCCTCCAGGTCTCCGGCGATCAGCACCTCGGCATGATGCTGAAAGACCTCCTGCGGCGTACGAGATACTCCGGCGTGCATTGGCCACCCCTCGGTCGTTGTGCCCGGAATGCTAAGGCGTCTGGTGGCCGAGCGCCGTCGGTCGCGGCGGAGCTGTCGGTTGTCTACATGCGTCTGGACAGCGCTGTGGCCGGATGCGCGGGCCCTGCGGGGCTGTTGCATTCGCGTGAACTGGGCGGTCCCGCTCGAGCGGCCGTTCGGCTCCCCCCTTCGGCCCAAGCAGGCGTCTGCCGACGGTCGTCTGAGACGCCCGCTCGTCGCGCGCATTGCGGTAGCGGCTGAACGGCGCCGAGGAGGCTCACACTTCGTCCAGGTCACAAGAAGTACCGGCCGGCGCGACGCGCCCGACGTTGTTGCATGTGTCGAGGGCGGGGAGTCCGGTTTGCTCGCTTTGCGTGACGTCAGGCGATGCCGAGTAGCCGTGCGCTCTGGAGGGTGTCGGTGAGAATCTGCAGGCGGCAGATCTCCTCGTCGCCGCGATAGCGCCAGATGTGCACGACGGGCACCCGCTCGGACCGCTCGCCCTTCGCCAAGTCGGTGTGCCCAAGCACGACGACGACGTCACCCTGCTCGATGAACTCGTCCGCGCTCAGCTCGAACGTGTCCCACGCCCCAACCGCCTGCTGGAGGACCTCGATCGCCGCCTGCTTTCCCTCATGCCGCCCCGAGCCGGGAAGTTCTGACCCCGAGCCCTCCCAGACGAAGTCGTCGCTCCACAGATCGAGCGCCCCCTCGAGATCCCCCTGGCTGAAACGCGCGTAACGCTCTCTCAAAGCGTCCGACTTGCCGGCCATGCCGCGCTCCTCTCCTGCGCTGCCGCCCAAACAGCGCGACCGTAGCGGCCTGGCGCACAGCGCGTCAACGGCTCTAGGCAGTCTTCGGGTCGAACCGACGCGGCTCGCCGTCGTGGCTGAGTCAGATCGCCGCCCAGTCGGCGAAAGTCGCCATGCCCACGAGCCGAGTGGCTCTCGCTTCAGGCACCGAGCGAGCTACTCGGACGTCCCTGGTCGACGCCCGGCCAGGACGACAGGGAGGAGTCGAACGGCTGCTCGAGCGGGATAGCCCAGTTCACGCGGAGCGAGAGGTCGTGGATGCGGCGCGGCAGCCGTCGCGACATCCGCAAGCGAGCGTCAGAGCTTGACCACGAGCTTGCCGGTGTTCTCCCCGTCGAACAGCATGTTGATCGCCACCGGCAGCTGCTCGAACCCTTCGACGACGGTCTCCTGCGCCTTGAGCTTGCCCTCGGCCATCCAACCGGCCAGCTGCGGGACGATCTCGCGCGCTCGGCCGAAGTGGTCGAGCACGATGAACCCCTCGAGGTGGACGCGCTGGATCAGCAGATTCCCGAAGTTGCGCGGGCCGGCCGCAACGGCCGGCGCGGCGTCGTTATAGCCAGAGATCAGCCCGCACAGCGCCACACGCGCGCGGATGTTCAGGCGCCCGAAGACGGCCTCCATGATCTCGCCGCCGACGTTCTCGAAGTCGACGTCGATCCCGCTGGGTGTCGCCGCCTGCAACCGGCCGCGCCAGTCCGGCGCCTTGTAGTCGACCGCCGCGTCGAAGCCGAGATCGCCCGTCAGCAATGCGCACTTCTGCGGCCCGCCGGCGATGCCGACGACGCGGGCGCCGTGGATCTTGGCGAGCTGGCCGGCGACCGAGCCGACAGCGCCCGCTGCCGCCGACACCACGACGGTCTCGCCGGGCTTGGGCCGGCCGATCTCGAGCATCCCGACGTAAGCGGTCAGCCCGGTCATCCCGAGGGCGCCCAGGAGGTAGCTCGGTGACACCCCGGGAATCTCCGGCATCGCCGTCAGCGGTGCGGACGCCGAGGCGACCACGTAGTCCTGCCAGCCCGTGCGGCCCTGGACCAGCTGGCCGACCCGGTAGTCCGGCGAATTCGACGCAACGACCTCGCCCAGGCCGCCTGCCCGCATGACCTCGCCGATCGCGACGGGCGGCAGGTACGTCGGCGTCTCCCCGATCCAGGCGCGGTTCGCGGGATCCAGCGAGATCCAGCGGGTGCGCACCAGCGCCTCACCCTCGCCGATCTCCGGAACCGGCTCCTCCACGAGCTCAAACGTCCGGTCGTCGATCCGCCCGGTCGGGCGCTCGCGAAGCACGAAACGGCGATTCACATCGGACACGGCTCGAACCCAACACGATCGCAGACCACAGGCTGCGGAACCTACACCCGGGCGACTCGCAGGAGCCAGCCTTCCGGGAACACCACTGCACGCCGCCCCAGGCGGGCGCCGCGACCAACCCGCACCTCGCTCTCGCGTTGAGGCACGAGGAGCAGCATGAGGCTCCCTGCGCTGGCCGCTCCTCCCAGGCGATTGCGAAAGCGCGTGCGAGAAAGGACCGCGGAAGCTGCTCAACCCGTCAGGCCCGGCATCGCGCCCTCGGCAAGCTTGATCCGGGTCCAGACGTTCATGTTGACGACGACGCCGACGATCTCGAGCGTCTCCTCCGGGCCGAAGTGCTCGACGAGCGCGTCGTGGAAGCGCTGGAACCCCGCGTCCCGATCGGTGTCGGCGGCGCGGGTGAGCGCCTCTGTGTAGCGGAGCGCCGCCCGCTCGGCCTCGGAGTGAAGCTCAGTCTCCCACCACGCGGTCAGCGTGTCGATCTTGGCCCGAGGGATGCCCGCCTCGCGCGCCGCCTGGTAATGCAGGTTCAGGCAGTAGGTGCAGTTGTTGAGCTGCGACACTCGCAGGCGCAGGAGCTGGGCGAGGCCGCGGTCGATCCGCAGGTCCGCCGTGTACCCGAACGCATCCGCGCCCATCCGCGCGATGCCGATCAGCGCCTCGTTCTCACTCGCGTCGAGCCGGCGGTTCGCCACCTGAACATCGTCAGCCATCTCGGTTCCTTTCGGTGCTCATCGTTTCCTGCCCGCGCCTCCTGGGGCTCCGCTCCGAGCTCGCTCTTCTATCGCTTCACCGCCGCGGAGGGGATCGATGACGGGGATCGGGCCTACGCGGCGCTTGACCACGGCTCCTGGAAGTGAGCGGCGTGGAGGCGACGCTCCGCGCCGGCCACGTCGTCGCCGTGCCGACGATCGCGATCCAGCGCGACGAAGCCGACCGCGCGGCGCACTGGCGCGCCCGCGCCGAGCACGTCGAGGCGCGCCTGCGCGATCTCGACCCCGAGTAGGAGGGATGAGCGGCAAATCACGCCGCAGCTTCGCTACTACTCCACACCTACACTTGAGCTCGAGCGCAGTCGCTGTCGCGATGAGGCAGGACGGGCCACTCCGGGTCGGGCCCAAGTGCCGATCACCTTGGGGCGATGCTGGTCTGCTTGACGCGTGTTGCGCGGCGGGCGTAGGTTCGCGTGGGCGGGTGCCTTGTGGCGCTCGCTGGCAGTCCGGGTCGCGTTTCGTCGGCGAGTCGGTGCGCCGCGCCTTGGCGCTCGCGTCCGCCTCACGCCGGTCGGTGGCCCCAAACATGAGGAGCGCCAGCATGCGGATGATGATGAAGGTGCAGCTGCCGACCGAATCGGGCAACGATGCGATAAAGGACGGAAGCCTGCCGCAGATCATGGGCTCGTCGATCGAAGCGCTGAAGGCGGAGGCGGCCTACTTCACGGCCGAGGACGGGATGCGAACAGCGCTGATCTTCTTCGAGATGAAGGATTCGAGCGACATCCCACCGGCGGCGGAGCCGTTCTTCATGGGCCTGGGCGCGAAAATCACGCTCTCGCCTGTGATGAACGCGCAGGAGATGCAGTCCGGCGTCGCAAAGGCGACCGAAGCGATGTAGCAGGCGCGCTGCCCCGACCAGACTGCGCCGCTCTTTATGCCTCGACACGAAAGCCGGGGCGGCGCGTGCGACGGCATGTCGCCGCCGCGACGCCCGATCGGCGTTTCGTAGTGCGCCACCCACCTCTGCGGAGCTCCCCGGATGTCCATGCGCTGCACGTGGTGAAGGCTTGCGACATGAGCCCGATGAGCTCTGCTACGCGACGCCGGCTGTACGCCGGTGGTCGCCCCGACCGGTTCGCACGTCTGCTCAACCGCGGACAGGCGGCTCTCCACTCGGCGGGCATTTGGCCGAAGCGGCTCGCGACGCTCAAGGTCCGCGGACGCCGCAGCGGTCGCCTGAGGTCGCTCCCCGTTGTCATCGCAGACATCGATGGCGAGCGGTATCTCGTCGCGATGCTCGGCGAACACGCGGATTGGGTCGCGAACGTGCGGGCCGCCGGCGGACGGGCCGTGCTGAGGCACGGAGGGCGCGAGCCTGTTCTCCTCGAGGAAGTCAAGCCTGGCGAGCGGGCGCCGATTCTGCAGCGATACCTCGAGGTGGCCAGCGGCGCACGCGCACACTTCCCCGTCGACTGGCGAGCACCGCTCAGCGAGTTCGAGGCGATCGCACCGCATTACCCGGTCTTTCGCGTGCGTCCCGCGTCCTAACCGCGTATCACGCACTCCTCCTCAAGCTGCTCCTTATCTGTGCGCGTCCTCAGCGTCAACTCGCTGTGGTGGTGGCGCGTGGGCGTGGTTGGCGGTGGCGGTCGGGTGCGCGCGGACGCCCAGCCTTATCTCGGTCCGCGATCCGGGGTGGCTCCGGGTCGGCGACATGATGGTTGATGGGGTGATCCGCTGGGGTGACGCGGTGCGGCCGCTCTGTCTATGAAGGCCGTCCACGCGGTCGTGGCGGCAGGAGCATGCCGGGAGCCGGCCGCGGTGCATCGGCGTGATGAAGGGCAGCGCGCGCAACCGAAGGGTCATGCGGGCGCCAGGGCCTCCTCGCCGAGTTCGCGCAGGGTGTGGTAGCTGCGCTTCAGGAGCTTGCGCGTGACGGCCAGGCAGGCGCGGTTGCCGCCAAGCCGCTCGGCCGTCTGCAAGTAGTAGTGATGGTCGGGCGAGCCGGGCCGGCGGGCGCATTGGGCGGCTTCGAAGAGCGCCCAGCGCAGCGCAGCGGGTCCTTGGCGAGACAGGCGGCCCGGGGCGCGACGCGCGTCGGATTGGTGGACGGTGATGTCCAGGCCGGCGTAGCGCACCGCCTCGCGCGAGGAGGAGAAGCGGCGCGCGTCACCGAGCTCGGCGAGGATCGTGATCGACGTCAGCGGCCCGATCCCGTAGTGGCGCATCAGCGCCCGGCAGCCGGGCTGGCGCTTGGCGAACTCGCGCAGCTCCTGGTCCAGCGGCACGAGCTGGGCGTCGTGGGCGTCGATCAGGGCAAGCGCGATAGCGATCTGCTCGCGCGCCGCCGGCGGCAGTTCCAAGCCCGTGAGCCACGCGCGTGCTTCGGCGCCAAGCAGCCAGCTGCGCGGAGGCACGCCGTGGTGATAGAGCACCGCCTGGATGCGCTGCTGCCACTCGCGGCGCGCATCGACCAGGGTGTGGCGCAGCCGGACGCGGGCTCGCAGGTCGAGCAGATGCTCGGGCGGGATCCACGACTCGGGCAGCCGGCCGACCATCAACAGCTCACGCAGGTGGCGCGCATCGGCGCGATCGCTCTTGGCGCGCTTCTTGGTCCCGCGACGCGCGGCGGTCTCGGCCGGCTCGGCCAGATGCACCCGCGCACCGACCGCCGTGAACTCCTCGACGACGAACCGCCAACCCGTCGTCGCCTCCAGCGCCACCTCGAGCTCCAGGCCGCGGAAGCGCTCGGCGAACCGCCGCACGCCGGCGCGATGCGCGGGAGCCACGCGCTGGCGTGAGACCTCGCCGGTCGACGTGTCGATCCACTCCGCGGTGATCTGCGCTCGGTGTTGATCGAGTCCCATTACGATCGTCACAGGGGGCCTCCTCAAGCTCCACGGTCAAAACGCCTGCGCGGACCAGCTCCGCGCTTGAGCTGAGGAGGTCCCTACCCGTGCGCCAGGACAGACCCCGGCTGGCACATGCCATCTATGTCAAGAGATTGATGTTGGGGGAGTTGGTCAGGACGGGCGGGGGCGGCTGCAGGAGGTGCCCGATGCGGCGGGTGAGGTGGCCTTTGAGGCAGCAGATGGCTTCGCGGTTGGTCTTGCCTTCTTCGCGTTTGCGGGCGAGGTAGGCCTTGGTTTCGGGGTGGCAGCGGGCGCGGGTGATGGCGACGCGGTGGATGGCGGTGTTGATCTGGCGGTTGCCGCCGCGGTCCAGGCGGTGGCGGTTGGTGTTGCCCGAGCTGACGGGGATCGGGGCGATGCCGCCGGCTATTGCGAGCTTGGCGTCGCTGGTGAAGCGCTGGGCGCCGGCGATCTCTCCGATCAGCTTGCCCGCGGTCAGCGGCCCGAAGCCGGGCTCGGCCAGCAGTTGCGGTGCGACCTGGGCGATGAGGTCAGCGATCTCGGTCTCGAGCGCGTCGATGGTCTGGGAGAGCTCGCGCAGGTGGCCAAGCTCGTCGCGGGCGATCCTGACCCTGGCGGTCTGCTCAGCGCGTGCCAGGCGCCGCGCGATCCGCGTGCTCCACTTCTTCGACAGCAACGCGCAGCCCGGGAAGGACTGCTCGGGCCACAGGTCGTGCAGATGCCAGAGCGGGTCGTTATAGAGCGCGACCCGCATCCGGACGAGGCGTTCGCGGTGATCGACCAGCAGCCGGATCTCGAGCTCGACGCCCGCCAGTTGCGCGACCGGCAACCGATCGACGCCCTCGCGCAGTGCCGCGCGGGCCACGGCGAGCGCGTCGATGCGGTCGGACTTGCCGCGCTCACGGCCACCGCGGCGCTCGCCGGCCATCAACCTGGTGGCGACCCTGACCACACGCTCGCCCCGGCCACCAGGAACCGCTCGAAGCTGCCCGAGACATGCCGGCAGTCCTCCAGCGCCCACACCCGCTCGGCGCCCAGGCCGCGAGCCCACGCCAGCGCTTGGTCAAAGCCGCGCTCGCCGACGCGGATCGTCGTGTCGCTCAGCAACTCAGCGGTGCTCGCACCGACGGCGGCGATCGTGTGCGAGCTCTTGTGCGCGTCCGCACCGAGCACGATCATCACGTGGTCCCCTTTCACCTCGACTGAAAGCGGACGCCCGGCGGACAACGCTTGCTTGGGGGCGGTGCCGCGCTCCTATCAAGTCACGCCAGGGCATCCCGATCGGCGACGAGCGACACAGCGAAAGCCAGTCAGGCCAAGCACGGCCGACAGCGTGAAAAGCGAGTCAGCTCGCCGCCGGTCGGGACCCTCTCCACAGCGTCGGACGTCACCCGACCAGCCAAATCACAACAGCAAGCGTGGAAGCAGCAGTCCCGGCGGCCGTCAAGACCATCCAGGCCAGCGCCGACAGGGATAGCTGGCGCACCGTTGGCTCGCCAATGCGGAGGCAGACCACGGTCGCGCGATACGCCCGCGGAGAGCACTCGCGCGCCGCATCGGCGCAGGAGCTTCGGCCGCGAAGGCAGTAGACGCCTGCGGACTGCGACGCAAGCGACGGCGCCCGGCCGGGCAAAGACGGTCCCCGGGCGGGTGGCGCGGGACACGCCCCTCAGACGGAGCCTACGGAGTCTGAGGCCGTGTCCGGCGACAGGACCCGCCCGCCACAGGCCAATGGCCCGAGCAGCGCCAGAGCCGGCCTCGAGCTCGATGACCTCGCCGGGCGCGCCATTGGACGCGGTGACGTCGGCTGATCAGAGCGCGGCGAGCGCCTGGTAGAGCTCGCCGGCCGCGGCCGCGCCCTGGTCGAGGGCCGCGAGCCGGAAGGACTCGTCGGGCGCGTGGTAGGCGTCGTCCTCCAGGCCGAAGCCGGTCACCACCGTCGGGATGTCGCGGGCGGCGAACTCGGCCACGACGGGGATCGATCCGCCGCTGCGCACGAACGCCGTCGGCGTGCCCACGGCCCGCTCGAGGGCGTGCGCGGACGCCGCGATGGCGGGATGGTCGGGCGGGAAGAGCGAGGGCTCGCCGATCTGCGCCGTCAGCTCGAGCTCGGCTCCGTCGGGCAGCGCCGCGCGCAGCAGGCGCTCGAGGGTGGCCAGGGCGTCGCGCCCGTTCTGCCCGGGCGCCAGGCGCTGCGAGACGCTCGCCTGCGCCAACGCCGGCACCACGGTGCGGGGCTCGCCGGCGTGGATGGCGTTGATCTCGAGCGAGGTGTCGGCGCCGTTTCGCTCGTAGTACTCGGCACCCGCGCCGGGATACGCCGGCCGCGCGCCGGCGGCGCGCAGCAGCTCGTCGCCGGGCGGCAGGCGCCCCCACGACTCGAGCTCGGCCGGGGACGGCGGGAGGATGCCCGCGCGCAGCTCGTCGCGCAGCGTCCCGTCGGGGGCGGGGACCACGGCCGCCAGCATCGCGTGCAGGGCGTGCAGGGCGTTGAGCGCGCTGCCGCCGTAGACGCCCGAGTGCAGGTCGCGCTCGGCCGTGCGCACCTGCAGGTGCGTCATGACGAGCCCGCGCAGCCCGACGGTGATCGCCGGTGTGCGCTCGTCGAGCATCCCGGAGTCGAAGACGATCGCGCAGTCCGCTCCACGCTCGTCGGCGCGGACCCACTGGGCAACGGCGTCGCCGCCGGTCTCCTCCTCGCCCTCGACGAGCACGCGGACGTTGACCGGCAGCGTGCCCTGCTGCGCCTGCGCGCACGCGACGTGCAGCAGCGGCAGGAAGTTGCCCTTGTCGTCCGAGGCGCCGCGCGCGTAGATCCGCCCGCCGCGCACGTCCGGCGCGAAGGGCGGCGTCGTCCAGGCCTCGAGGTCGCCGACCGACTGCACGTCGTAGTGGCCGTAGATGAGCACGGTGGGCGCGCCCTCGCGCGCCGCCCGCAGCTCGCCCACCGCCAGCGGGTTGCCGTCCGTGGCGACCACGCGCGCCTCGCCGCCCGCGCCGCTCACGCGCTGCACCACCCACGCCGCCGCGCGCTCGAGGTCGGCGGGATCGCCGCCACCGGTCGAGATCGACGGTATGCGCAGCCAGTCGAGTAGGTCGTCGAACAGGCGCTGGTCCATCCGGGGGACCCTAGATGGTTGATTTCGCGGCCGGCGTGCGCGCGCGGCGGTCGAAAACCAGCCATGGAGCCAATGCGGCATGGATCACCGGTTCGCTGGACATACTTCTGCGCTAGCCATGGGCATCGACGGTCACCAGGTCCCCCGGCCGGCCGGGGCGCTGTTCGGATGCACCGTGCACCGGATGGGCGTCACCTCGGTGATCGAGCTGCGGGGCGAGCTCGACCTGGCCGCCCGCGAGATGCTCGACGCCGCGCTGGACATGGCGCTCGAGCCCGGGCTGGTGATGACCGTCGTGGCCGACCTCGACCGCGTGACCAACGCGGACGCCTTCACCGTCTCCTGGCTGCTGCGCGCCGACGCGAGGGTGCGGCTCACCGGCGCGCGCTTCGTCACCGTGACCGGCAACGGCCGGGCGGGCAAGGTGCTGCGGCTGACCGGCGCCGGGCGGCGCCTCGACGTCGTCGGCGCGCCCTACGCGCGCTGAGGGTCCGGTCCGCGACCCGCGCAGATGCGGGACCCCATCGGATGTGGCAGGCTCGTCGCCCTGGAGCCTTCGGACATGTCCTCGCGTACTGAGCGATCTGACGTCGCAACGCTCCTGCGCACCGAGCACGCGGTGGCGCGGGTGCTGGCCTCGGCGGCCGGCGAGGACGACGCGTACCCGCGACTGCTGTCCGCCATCGGCGCGGCCTTGGGGTGGGACTTCGGCGCCCTCTGGATGCCGGGAGACGACGAGGGCTCGTGCCTGCGCTGCGAGCACACCTGGGAGGGCTCCCCGGACATCGCGGCCTTCGCGCAGGCCAGCCGCTCGATCACCCTCGCCGCCGGCCAGGGCATGCCGGGCGAGGTGTGGCAGACCGGCAGGCCGGCCTGGATCGCCGACGCCGGCGCGCACCCCCGCCCCCTGCCGCGCTCGCAGGTGGCGGACGCCGCCGGCCTGCGCTCCGCCTTCGCCTTCCCGATCCCGCGCGCCGGGATGGTGCTGGGCGTCGTGGAGTTCTTCGCCGCTGCAAGCGTCGCGCCCGACGAGGAGCTGCTGGCCACCATGGCCAGCCTGGGCTCGCAGATCGGCCAGTTCGTCGAGCGCTGCCGCGCGGAGCGCAGCGTGCGCGAGAGCGAGGCGCGCAAGACCGCGATCCTCAACGCCGCCTTCGACTGCATCGTCACGATGGACGGCGACGGGAACATCGTCGAGGTCAACGCCGCCACCGAGACGACATTCGGCTACCGCGCCGAGCAGATGGTCGGCCGCGAGCTCGCCGAGCTGATGATCCCACCCGGGCGGCTGCGCGAGGACCATCGCCGCGGCCTGCGGCACTACATGGACACCGGCGCCTCGCGGATCGTCGGCCACCCCGTCGAGCTCACGGCGATGCGCGCGGACGGCACCACCTTCCCCGTCGAGCTGGCCGTGACCCGCCCCGACCTCCCGGGCCCCGCGCTCTTCTGCGGCTACCTGCGCGACGTCACCGAGCGCCGCCGGGCGGAGCTCGCCCTGCAGGGCATGGCCGAGGAGCAGGCGGCCCTGCGCCGGGTGGCCACCGCGGTGGCCACCGAGGTCGAGCCCGAGCGGCTGTTCGCGCTCATCGCCGAGGAGGTCGGGCGCGCCCTCGACGCCCGGATCGGCAACATCCTGCGCTACGAGGGCGACGGGACGGCGCTGGTCATGGGCGGGTGGAGCGTCGGAGCCGAGCCGATCCCGGTGGGCACGTCGATCATCCTCGACGGGAACACGATCGCCTCGACGATCTGGCGCACGCGTCGCCCGGCGCGCTACGACAGCCTCGAGGGGAGGACCGGCAGCCTCGTCGCGACGCTGCGCTCGACCGGGATCAAGGCGGCCGTCGGCGCCCCCGTGTTCGTGGCCGGCGAGCTCTGGGGCGCCGTGATCATCTCCAGCGACGACACCCCGTTCCCGCCCGAGGCGGAGTTCCGGGTGGGCGACTTCGCCGACCTGGCCGCCCAGGCCATCGCCAACGCGCACGCGCGCGACGAGCTCGCGGCCTCGCGCATGCGCATCGTCGAGGCCAGCGACGCCGAGCGCCGGCGGCTGGAGCGCAACCTCCACGACGGCGCCCAGCAGCGGCTCGTGGCGACGTCGCTGACCGTGCGCATGGCGGCGCGCCGCGCGGCCGACGACCCGGCCCTGCGGGCGATCCTCGACAGCGCGGGCGACGAGCTCCTGCTCGCGCTGGAGGAGCTGCGCGAGCTGGCCCGCGGGCTGCACCCCGCCGTCCTCAGCGATCACGGGCTGTGCGCAGCGGTCGAGGCGGTGGCCGAGCGCGCGCCGCTTCCCGTCACGGTCGACGTGCCGCTCGACGAGCGCCTGCCCGAGACGGTGGAGGCCGCGGCCTACTTCGTCGTCTGCGAGGCGTTGACCAACGTGGCCAAGTACGCGCGCGCCTCGGAGGCGCGGGTGCGCGTCGAGCGCAACGACGGCCACGCCCTGGTCGAGGTCGTCGACGACGGCGTCGGCGGGGCCGACGAACGCGTCGGGTCGGGACTGCGCGGCCTGGCCGACCGCGTCGAGGCGCTCGGCGGCCGGCTCGTGGTCACGAGCCCGGTGGGCGAGGGCACGGCCGTCCGCGCGCAGCTGCCGGTGAGCTGAGCGCGGCGCCCGATCGAGCCGGCGATCAGGCGGGCTCGGGGATCAGCCCGTCGCCCGTGAACTCCTCGCCGGCCTCGACGAAGCTGAGGTCCGAGGGGGGCAGGATGACGTCGGACGCGTCGAGGTCCTCGTCCTCGAGCTCGGTGCCCTCGGTGCGCACGACCTGCAGCAGCTCCTCGAAGGCGGCATGGAAGGCGTCCTCGTCGCCGCTCTCGACGGCGCGCACGGCCGCATCATCGAGCTCGTTGAGCCGCGTGTGCAGGCCGTCGTCGAGGCGGAACTGGCCTTCGTTGGAGATGCGGACGATCACGAGCCCTGGCCTTCCTCGATCTGCTTGGACTCCCCGCCGCCCGAGCCGGGCCCCAGCTCGGCCTTCATCTTGGCCAGCTCGTCGTCGACCTGCGTCGAGCTCGAGAGCTGCGCGAGCTGGCGGTCGATGTCGTCCTGGCCCGTGCCCAGGGTCGTGAGATCGTCGAAGGTGCCGGCGGCCTCGAGCTCGGCCACCGCGTCGGCGCGTGCGCGCATCTGCTCGGTCTTGTCGGCCGCGCGCTGCATCGCGAGCCCGACGTCGGCCATCTGCTCGCCGACCCCCGTGGCGGCCTCCGAGATGCGCACCTGCGCCTCGGCCGCCGAGTACTGCGCCTTCATGACCTCCTTCTTGGTCCGGAAGGACTCGATCTTCGTGCGCAGCTTCTGCTCGGAGTCGGTGAGCTTCTCCTGCTGGGACTCGAGCTCGGCGACCTGCTGGTCGAGCGACTGAAGCTCGGTCTGAGCGACGTTCTTGCGCTCCAGCGCGACGCGCGCGAGGTCCTCGTTGCCGGCCGACAGGGCCTGGCGGGCCTGGGTGTCGAGCTTGACGACCGAGTCCTCGAGCTTCTTGGACTGCATCTGCAGGCGCTTCTTCGCGGTGACGACGTCCGCGATGCCCTTCTTGACGTTCTGCAGCGATTCCAGCTGCTTCTGATAGCTGTAGTCGAGCGTCTCGCCCGGGTCTTCCGCCCGGTCGAGCAGCCTCGAGATCTTGGCCTTGATGACGGTGGACATGCGTCCGCCCATACCGGGCATGCGGACTCCTCGATCGCTGGACGAGTGCAGGTTTCGTCTAGCGTAGTGCCTCGTGGAAGCGCGTACCGTCGCCGACTCGCGCAGCGTGCTCGTGCACTGGATGGGGCCGACCGACGCCAACTCGGCGGGCTTCGTGCACGGCGGGGTCGTCATGAAGCTCATCGACGAGGTCGCCGGCCTCGCCGCCGTTCGCCATTCCCATCAGCGCGTGGTCACGGCCGGGGCCGACCGCATGACCTTCGAGCAGCCGATCCACGTCGGCCAGCTGGTGACCCTGCACGCGTCGGTCAACGCAGCGTGGCACACGTCGATGGAGGTCGGGGTGCGCGTGGTGGCCGAGAGCCCGCGCACCGGCGAGGTCCTGCACACGAACTCGGCCTACCTGACCATGGTCGCCGTCGACGACGCCGGCCGCCCGGCGGGGGTCCCGCCGCTGCGCACCGAGACCCCCGACGAGCTGCGCCGCGAGGCCGAGGCGCAACTGCGGCGCTCCAACCGCCTGGCCGAGCGCGAGCAGATCCTGACCCAGCGCGGCAGCGAGGTCTGATGGAGCCCCGCGAGGAGTTCCTGCTGCTCTCCTTCGAGGTCGCCCTGCAGGGCGTCGAGTCCGGCGACGGGGGACCGTTCGGCGCCGTGGTCGTGCGCGGCGACGACGTGCTCTCGAGCGCCCACAACCAGGTCGTCGCCACCAACGACCCGACCGCCCACGCCGAGATCGGCGCCATCCGCGCCGCGTGCCTGATCCTCGGCTCCTTCCAGCTCGACGACTGCGACCTGTACTCGAGCTGCGAGCCGTGCCCGATGTGCCTGGGGGCGATCTACTGGGCGCGGCCCCGCGCGGTCTTCTTCTCCTCCACGCGCGAGGACGCAGCCGAGGCCGGCTTCGACGACGCCTTCGTCTACGAGGAGCTCGCCCTGCCTCCGGGCGCGCGCACGCTGCCCATGCGCCGCGTGGTGCATCCCGAGGCCCAGGGCCCGTTCGTCGCGTGGGCGGCCAAGCCCGACCGCGTCGAGTACTAGCGGCTCAGCAGCCGCCGGCCGGGCGCTGCACCTGCAGATCGTGGTCGTGGCCAGGGCGACGAAGCGCCGCGTGAGGCTCCCCGCGGCGGCGGCCAGCAGGGCCGCGACCACCACGAGCAGGAGCGCGAGCGCGCGGTGCTTGCCGTCGAGCTGCTCGAGAACGGCAGCGCGGACACGAAGAGCGCGAGCCGCAGGAGGGCGTGGAGCAGGACCAGCAGGATGACCGCGCCGATGGCCGAGAGGAGCTCGGGGACGAGCGTCTGCGCCCCGATGACCACGGGGTCCTGGCTGGGGAAGATCCCCAGCGCGGGTGCGGCCCGGAAGCCGGCGGCGCGCAGCCTCGCGTAGACCGTCACCCCGCCGACGAAGGTGACGAAGCCGATCACGCCGACGCCGGTCCCGAAGGCGGCGAGGACGGGGGGGCGACGCGATGCCAGCCGGTCTTCGGCACGGGCGCCCGTCGCGACGCCGCCGGGCTACGCGGGTCCCGCGCCTACACCGGCGCCGCCCGCGCGCCGATCGCGTAGCCGACGACGTTGAGCACCGCGTGGATGGCGGCGATGGCCACGAAGGCGATGGCCGCCAGCCACACGGGCATGACCCAGATCGGCAGCAGGCAGACCCAGATGCCGAGCACGAGGTCGCCCTGGTCGAGCAGCGCCAGCGCGACGCCGCCCGGCGAGCGCCGGCGGGCGCCGGGCGCGATGTCCAGCTGGCGCTTGAGCAGGGAGTTGGGCAGCTCGCCGCCCACCGTGCCCAGGCCGATGAGCAGGCCCACGAGCAGGGGCGAGGACGCGCTCACCGCATCCGGGATCTGCGCGTGCCACCACGGCCATTGCCACAGCGCGACGGTGGCCAGCAGCACGCCGGTCGTCATGCACAGCGCACCGCGCCAGGTCTTGTTGTCGCCCAGCAGGCGCCGCCCGCGCCAGCGCCGGCCGCCGTCCAGCGGGCGCGCGAGCGCCGCCAGGAGGTTCCACCGCAGGACCGGGGCGTGCAGGAGCGGCGCGCCCAGGACGGCGAGGAAGAGCCACAGCGCGGTCACCCGCGCCGGGGCCGGCTAGAGCCCGAGCGGATGACGGGCGCGGTAGCCGCGCGTCGAGCGCAGGTTCGGGCGCCAGCGCGGGCCCGGACCGCCGGCGGGGTCGCCTGCCGCGCTCGTGTCCAGGCGCAGCCCCGCGATGACCGCGAAGGCGTGGCCGGGGTTCGTGTACACCGTGATCCACTGGCCCTTGCCGGCGACGCCGTAGCGCATGAACGACGACGAGTCGCGCGGGGTGGCCAGCAGCCCGGCGCCGTGCATCGCGAAGGACACGGTGCCCGAGCAGTCGTAGGCGTGGTCGGTGAAGCCGAGCTTGTGGCCGCCGCCGAGGCGGTACGGCAGCCCCACGATCTGGTTGGCGGCCCAGATGGCCTGCTTGACGGCATCGGGGGCCTGCTCGGGCGCGTAGGCGATGCCGTTGACCGCCTGGGCGACGACGCCGGGGACGGTCGGCTGGAAGACGACGCCGTAGGCCGCTCCGCCGGTGGTGGCCGGCGCCGGCGCGGGGACCGCCGGAGTGGGCGCAGGGGACTGCGCTGCTGCGGGGGTGGCCGCCGCGGCCACGGCGGCCAGCAACAGCACGACGCTCATCCACAGGGACTTCCCCCGCACGCGGCAACCTCTTTCGTCGGCCTGCGGGGTTAGCTGACGGGCTAGCGCTGAAAGAGCCTGCGCCTCCCACGGCCCTCACCGTGAGACTCGCCCCAACCACTGGGTCCCCCGCTCCCGGACTCCACACCCGGGATTCGGCGTTGATGCGCGACAACCTACCCCACGCACCAGAAACTATGCAATGTCGTCCACCCGGAGGGGTGGCCCCGGCCGACCCGCGCAGTCGTCACCCGCCTTTCGTACCGTTCGGCGCCTGATGCGCCGCCCCATCGCCATCCTCGCCTGCCTGCTCGCCGCGTTCGCCGCAACGGCGTGCGGCCGCGCCGGCCAGTCGAAGTCGGGCACGGCGTCCGGCGACAAGCCCGGCCTCGGCGTCAAGGGCACGGCGCCCGAGGCTGTCCACGACCTCGGCTTCCCCGCCCTCGCGACGAAGAACACGACGCGGATCGGCGGCGCCGACCCGATCGCCAACGCCGCCGGCGTGGCGCGGGCGGTCTTCCCGGCCACGATGCCCGAGAACCGCCCCGGCGCCGTCGCGCTCATCGACGCGCGCGACTGGCGCGCCGGCGTGGCGGGAGCGGTGCTCGCGTCGACGCCGGTCCGCGCCGCCATCCTGCTCTCCAACGGTCCCCAGCTGCCCGATGCCTCGCGCGAGGCGCTGGCCGCCCTGCGTCCGCTCGGCGCCAAGGCCGCGGGCGGCGCCCAGGTGGTGCGCGTCGGCGACGTGGCGCGCCCGACCGGCGTGCGGACGACCGACATCGCCGGTCGCGACCCCTTCGCGCTGGCCCGCGCGCTGGACGCCTTCCAGACGGCCGCCCGCGGCAAGAGCAGCGACCGCGTCATCGTCGTCTCGGCCGAGGACCCGGCCTACGCCATGCCCGCCGCCGCGTGGGCGGCCAAGGCCGGCGACCCCGTGCTCTTCGTGCACCGCACGAGCGTCCCGCAGGAGACGAAGGCCGCGCTGCTGGCCCACGGGCAGCCGCGCATCTACATCCTCGGCCCGCCATCGACGGTCAGCGCCGGCGTCGCGACCGAGCTCAAGAAGCTCGGGACGGTCAAGCGCCTGGGGGCCGCGAACCCGATCGACAACGCCATCGCCTTCGCCCGCTACAGCGACCCGACGTTCGGCTGGGGGGTCATCGATCCCGGCCACGGGCTCGTGTTCGCGCGCTCCGACCAGCCGCTCGATGCGGCCGCCGCCGCGCCCCTGTCGGTCAGCGGGTCCTACGGCCCGCTCCTGCTGCTCGCCTCCCCCATCGGGCTCGACGGCGCCGTCGGCCAGTACCTGCTCGACATCCAGCCCGGCTACACCCGCGATCCCGTGCGCGGCGTCTACAATCACGGCTGGATCGTGGGAGACGAACGCGCCATCTCGGTGGCCACGCAGGCCAGGATCGACTCCCTCCTGGAGATCAAGAAGGCCCAGACCAGCCAGGCGCCGTCCAGCAGCCCGTGAGCGAAGCCGAGAGCCCCATCCGCAAGGCCCCCGGCCACGAGGTCACGGTCGATGACGTGCGCCAGTTGATGGGCGCCTCGACGCCGCACTTCGCGCTGCAGATCCGCAACCGCATCGCCCGGCTCATCGCGGGCCTGCCCGAGGATCACCCCGCCCGGATCGAGGGTGAGCGCGAGATCGCGCGCCTGCGCGAGCTGGGCCTGCTCGGCGAGTTCCGCGGGGCGCCCCACGAGGAGGGCCTCGAGCCCCTGGCCTCGCTGGACCTGCCCGCCGGGCGCAGCGACGCATAGCACCTTCGCGCGCGGGGGCGCGTGCACCGCTCGCGAGAGCCGGCAGCCCCGATCGCGGCCCTTGATGGCATCATGCGCGCCCGTGTCGCTCGGCCGCGAGGACATCGACCGGGCCGCGGAGGCGCTTGCCTCGCGCGTGCCCACGCCGTTGGCCCCGCTCGCGCGGGCGGCGTACAACCTGCGCTGGTCGTGGACGCCCGGCGGCGCCGACACCTTCAGCGCCGTGGATCCACAGCGCTGGGAGCTGTGCGGCGAGAACCCGATCAGGCTGCTGACCGAGGCGCCGCCCGAGGCCCTCGAGCGCGCCGCGGCCGACGAGGGACTCGTCGCGCGCGCCCGGGCGCTCGAGGAGAGCATCCAGGCCGACACGGCGCGGGCCACGGGGACCACCGGCCCGGCCACGGCCGAGCGCCCGGTGAGCTTCTTCTGCGCCGAGTACGGCATCCACGCCTCGCTGCCGATCTACTCCGGCGGCCTGGGGGCGCTGGCCGGCGACATCCTCAAGGAGGCCTCCGACCGGGCGCTGCCGCTGGTCGCCGTCGGCCTGCTGTACCGCCAGGGCTACTTCCGCCAGCGCATCGACGCCTCCGGCTGGCAGCACGAGTCGTGGGTGCCGACCGATCCGGAGCGCCAGCCGATGGCGCTCGTGACCGGCGGCGACGGCGAGCCGATCACCGTCACCGTGCCCGTCGGCCCCGAGCAGGTCGTCGCGCAGGTGTGGCGCGTCGACGTCGGCCGCGTGCCGCTCTTCCTGCTCGATGCCGATCGCCCCGAGAACGGCGCCGTGGCGCGCTGGATCAGCTCGCGCCTCTACACCGGCACCCGCGACCTGCGCCTGGCCCAGTACCTGCTGCTCGGCGTCGGCGGGATGCGGGCGCTGAAGGCGATGGGCATCGACCCGGCCGTCGTGCACCTCAACGAGGGCCACGCCGCATTCGCCTCGCTGCAGCTGGCGTGCACCGAGCTGGCCGCCGGCGCCTCGCTCGACGACGCGCTGGCCGCGGCCCGCGCGCGCACGGTCTTCACCACGCACACGCCGGTGCCGGCCGGCAACGACACGTACGAGACCGACCTCGTGTGCGACTCGCTGGGCGCGCTGGCCGAGGAGGTCGGCGTCGATCTCGACACGATCGTGCGCCTCGGCCGCACCCACCCCGACGACGACGGCGAGCCGTTCGGCGTCACCCAGTTCGCCCTGCACACGAGCCGCTCGGGCAACGGCGTCAGCCGCCGCCACGGCGAGGTCGCGCGGGAGATGTGGGCCGCCCTGTGGCCGGATCGGTCCGTCGACGACGTGCCGATCGGCTACGTGACCAACGGCGTGCACCTGCCGACCTGGGTCGGCGATCCGGTGCGCGCGCTGCTCGACCGCCATCTGGGCGAGGGCTGGATGGACCGCGCCGCGGACCCGGCGACCTGGGACGGCCTCTACGACGTCGACGACGCCGACCTGTGGGCCGCCCGGCGCGAGCAGCGCGGGGCGCTCGTGGCCTGGGCGCGCGAGCGCAGCATGGTCGACCGCCTCGGCCGCGACGAGCCGCGCGAGTACGTCGAGGCGCCGGACTTCGACCCCGAGGTCCTCACCATCGGCTTCGCCCGGCGCCTGGCCACCTACAAGCGCCTGCACGTGCTGTTGCAGAGCGCCGAGGGGATCGTCGACCTGCTCTCCGGCGAGCGGAAGATCCAGATCCTCATGGCGGGCAAGGCGCACCCGCGCGACGAGGACGGCAAGCGCAGCCTGCAGGCCCTGTTCGCGGCCAAGGGCATCCCCGAGATCGGCTGCCGCGTCGCCTACCTCGACGACTACGACCTCACCATCGGCCGGCGGCTGGTGACCGGCTGCGACGTGTGGGTCAACCTCCCGCGCCCGCCGCTCGAGGCCAGCGGGACGAGCGGGATGAAGTCCGCGGTCAACGGCGGCCTGCAGCTCAGCGTGCTGGACGGCTGGTGGGCCGAGGCCTACGACGGCAGCAACGGATGGGCGCTGTCGGGCGACGTCGACGACGACCACGGAGCACAGGACGCCCGCGACGCCGCCGAGCTGCTGCGCCTGCTCCACGACGAGGTCGTGCCCGCCTTCTATGACCGCGACGAGCGCGGGCTGCCGCCCGCGTGGCTGAAGATGATGCGCGCGTCGCTGCGCACCAACGCGCCGCAGTTCTCGGCTACGCGGATGCTGCGCGACTACTCCGGGCGTATCTACGGCTGAACGTCGCGGCGGCCGGCGCGATGGCGTGGCCGATGCGCAACACGTCATCGGGGTCGTAGGCCGCCTTGACCTCGCGCAGCGCCTCGTAGTCGGCGGGCGCGTACGCCGTCGCCGTGCGCCGCGGATCGGCGAGGAAGTTCAGGAACGAGCCGCCGGTCGCGTGGGGCGCGATCGCCGCCGCCACCTCGGGCGCGGGCGCATCGAGGATCACCGAAAGGGTCGCGTCGCGACCGCCCACCGGGCCGGCATCCGCGGCCGGGCGCGCCATCGCGCCGCCCCAGTGGCGGACCTCGATCGTCGGCACCGCGTCGGCGGCCACCAGCGCGTCGACGACGGCGTCGGGCAGGTCCTCGAGCAACTCGAGGTGCTTGGGAGCGGTGCCGCCCATCTGCGCGTCCGCGAAGCGCACGGGCCGCATGCCGTCGGCCAGCGGCGGCCCGGCTGCGGCGAACAAGGGCGCCAGCCGGCGCCGCGCCTCGTCGGCCTCGCCCACGTGCATGGCGCGGATCGCGAGCACGCGCTCGCCGCCGGGCAGGTGCGTGAGCAGCACGGCGGTGCTCAGCGCGTCGGGCGCGCCGGCGATCCACTCGCGGTAGCGGGCCAGCGTCTCGGGCGCGCGATCGATGGCGAAGCACGCGGTGCCGGCGTAGACCCGGGCGACGGGATGCAGGCGCAGCTCCAGCGCGGTGACCACGCCGAAGCTGCCACCACCGCCGCGCAGGGCCCAGAAGAGGTCCGCGTGCTGGCCGGCGGTCGCGGGCACGATGCTCCCGTCGGCGGTCACGACCTCCGCGCGCAGCAGGCTGTCGGCCGCGAAGCCGTGGCGGCGCGCGAGCCAGCCCAGCCCGCCGCCGAGGGTGTAGCCGGTCACGCCCACGTCGGGCGACGAGCCCGACAGCGGCGCGAGCCCGAAGGGCGCGGCGGCGGCCAGCACGTCGCCCCAGACGGCCCCCGGGCCCACGCGCGCGACGCGGCGGTCCGGATCGACGAGCACGCCCGCCATGTCCGACGTCCTGACGAGGATGGCGCCGTCGGCCGGAACGTGCGTGCCGTGCCCGGTGGCCTGGACGGCGAGCGGGAGCTCGTGCTCATGCGCGGCGACGACCGCCGCGCGCACGTCGGCGGCGCCGCGCGCCTGGATGACCATCGCGGGACGCGGATCGATGGTGTCGTGCAGCGGCCGGCGCACGATCTCGTAGCCGGGCTCGCCGGGCAGGTGCAGCTCGCCGGCCAGCGCGCGCCGCAGGCGCCGCGCGGCGGGCGTGAGGCTCGGGGTGGTCATCTATGTGCTCCTGGGGCTCATGGCGCGTTCTGCCCGTAAGACAACGCCGGGTCCGGGAACTCATCGGTGCCGCGCCGAGCTCTGCCCGGCGCCTCAGGCGAGGTGGCCGAGCGGCAGGGGGCCGGGCGCCTTGACCGTGCGGATCGCGAAGTTCGAGCGCACGTCGGCGACCGAGGGGAGCTTGAGCAGCGAGCCGAGCAGGAAGCGCTCGTAGGCGCGCAGGTCGGGGACGACGACCTCCAGCAGGAAGTCGGCCGCGCCCGAGACGATGTGGCAGGCCACGACCTCCGGCATCTTCGCGACCGCCTCCTGGATCGCGTCGGCGAGGCGGTCGGAGTGCCCTTCGACCTTGAGCTCGACGAAGGCGGTCAGGCCGAGGCCGACCGCCTCGCGATCGAGGACCGCCCGGTAGCCATCGATCACGCCGCTGGTGGTTCTTCTCGGGCGTCGTGGCCGGCGCTCCGGCCGTGTGGCTCATCGGCGGCTTCTACGTCGCCCACCTCACCGGCGGCGGCCGAACCGTCACGGTGGCGGCGGCCGCGGCGATGATGCTCGCCGTCGTGACGGCCAACGCGCGCGGCCTGCAGGCGACCGCCCGCGTGCAGCTGGGCCTCGCGGCGCTGCTCGCCGTGCTCATGCTCGTCGCGGTGGCCAGCGCGCTGCCGTCGGCGCGGGCGGCCAACTGGACGCCCTTCGCTCCGCACGGGTGGCTGGCGATCGGGACCGCCGCCAACCTGCTGATGCTGTCCTTCGTGGGCTGGGAGGCCGTCGCGCACCTGGCCGGCGACTTCGACGATCCGCGCCGCCAGCTGCCGCGGGCGATGCTCGTCGCCTTTGCCGTCGTCGCCGTCCTCTACCTCGGCCTCGTGGCGGCCACCGTGGCGGTGCTCGGCGGCGCGCCCGGCTCGACGGTACCCCTGGCCGACCTCATGCAGCGCGGGCTCGGCAGGGCGGGGAGCGCGCTGACGGCCGGCGCTGCGGTGCTGCTCACGGTCGGCACGACCAACGCCTACATCGCCGGCGCCACGCGCCTGGCCGGCGCCCTGGCGGCCGACGGCTCCATGCCGCGCGCCATGGCGCGGCCCGGAGCGCCGCTCGCCGTCATCGCCGCGGCGAGCATCGCGATCCTGGCCGCGCTGGCGGCGGGGGTCGTCGACGTCGACCCCATCGTGCGCGCGATCTCCACCGCCTTCGTCGCGGTCTACGTCGCCGCCACGGCCGCGGGGGTGCGGCTGCTCGACGGGCGCCTGCGCGCGACCGCCGCGCTGTCGCTGGCGCTCGTGGTCGTCGTGCTCGCCTTCTCGGGGGCCCTACGTCGCGGCGCCCGCCGGCATCGCGCTGCTCGCGCTGGCGTTCGTCAGCGCCCGTGCGGGTGGCGCAGCTTGGCGGGGATCTTCACGCGCAGCTGGTTGTCGTGCAGGGCGATCGCTCGAAGAGGCCCCGGCGAGCCGGAGTGCAGGCTGAGCGGGAAGTGCCGGCCGTCGGCGGTGACGGCGGCGACGTCGATCTGGACGCGGACCTCGGGACGGCGGCTGAGGAAGCCGGTGCTCAGCTTGGCCAGCCTGAAGCGCAGCTTCGCGGCGCCGGTGGCCTGCGGGGCCCTGGCCGTGGCGATCGTCCTGCCCTTCTTGGCGCTGCCCTTGGGCGGCGCCGTGGCCAGGGTGGCCACGAAGCTCAGCGGGACGTTGGCGCGTCCGATGGAGACCGTGATCGTCGAGGTGGGACCCACGGTCAGCGCCTTGGGCAGCTTGGCGGGCGCGAAGCTGCGCTGGGCGGTCTCGCACGTCGCCGCCAGCTCGTCGTTGGGGTCGGCCAGCCCCTCGACGGTGTCCTGACCCGCACCGCAGTCGACGACGTCGCGCTGGCCGTCGGCGACCGTGGCCACCGTGTCGTCGCCGCTGCCGGCCTGGAGGACGTCAGCGCCGGGCCCCAGGGTGACGGCCAGGGGCGTGGTCAGGCGCGTCGCGTCGATGCGATCGTCGCCCGCCCCGGTGTCGATGCGCACGAGCGGCGTGGGCGCGCACTGAAAGCCGTGGAACTTCGCGCTCCCGAGCGGGCACACGGGCTCGAGCGAATCGGCCTTGTCGGCCACGGCGATGAAGAGGCCCGTCTTGTTGGTGGACAGGGTGACGTCGTCCGCGCCGCCGGTGGCGTCGCTGAGGACGAGCCCACCGGCGTCGAGGCTGGGCTGCAGGCTGGCGCCGGCCGAGGGCGCGAGGACGGCGGCGAGCAGCGCGCCCGCGCACAGCGCTGCCGTCGCGGCGGATCGACCGTCCCTGATCATGGGCCGCAGCGTGGCAGCGCCCGCCGGCGACGGCCACGGACCTTCGTCTAGCGCCTAGTCCAGGCCGATGAGCGCCGCCACCCGTGCCCGGTGCTCGCGCGCGTCGCCCCACAGGTAGGCGTTGGCCTTGCCGCGCTTGAGCCACAGGTGCAGGTCGTGCTCCCACGTGAAGCCGATGCCGCCGTGGACCTGCAGCGACGCGGCGGGCACGCGCCAGCCCGCGTCAGAGGCATAGGCCTTGGCCATCGAGGCGGCCAGCGGCCCGGACTCCGGCTCGTGGTCGAGCGCCCACGCCGCGTAGAGGGTGGTGGAGCGCGCGCCCTCGACCTCGAGCAGCATCTGCGCGCAGGCGTGCGAGACGGCCTGATAGGCGCCGATCGGGCGCCCGAACTGCTCGCGCTCCTTGGCGTACTCGACGGCCATGTCGAGCGTGCGCCGCGCCACTCCCACCGATTCGGCGGCCAGGGCGACCGCGATGACGTCGGCGGCGCGGGCGCCGTCGCCGGGCAGCGGCTCGCGCCCCCCGACCGCCGCCAGGCTCCACAGCCGCCGCGTGGGATCGAGCGCCTGCGCCGGCTCGGCGCT
Organism: Paraconexibacteraceae bacterium; assembly: GCA_963757775.1. Classification (GTDB taxonomy): domain Bacteria; phylum Actinomycetota; class Thermoleophilia; order Solirubrobacterales; family Solirubrobacteraceae; genus JAOPZW01. The sequence continues at coordinate 275,540 of CAVWSH010000006.1, forward strand.
GACCTCCTCGGCCAGGGCCCATCCGTCGCCGTCGCGGACGACGACCACGTCGGCGCCCTCGGCGTCGGGCACGGCGGCCCAGCCGTCGCCCTCGCGCAGCGTGGCCACCGTCCCGCGCGCCTCGCCCGCGGCCAGCGCGGGCAGCCAGCGCTCGCGCTGCTCGTCGCTGCCGGCATCGGCGATCAGCGCGGCAGCGGCGACGGTCGACAGGAACGGCGAGGGGGCGAGCGCGGCGCCCAGCTCCTCCTGGACGACCGCCAGCTCGACGACGCCCAGGCCCAGCCCACCGTGCTCCTCGGAGACGAGCAGCGCCGGCCAGCCGAGCTCGCAGATGCGCTGCCAGCCCTCGTCGGTGAAGCCGCGCTCGGTCTCGTAGGCGAGGCGGCGGATCTCCTCGGGCTTGTAGCCGGCGGCCAGGAAGTCGCGCGCGGTGCGCTGGATCGAGCGCTGGTCGTCGGTCAGGTCGAAGTTCATCAGCGCATCCGCGGCAGCCCGAGCACGCGCTCGGCCACGATGTTCTTGAGGATCTCGGTCGTGCCGCCCTCGATCGAGTTCGCCCTGGCGCGCAGGAAGCGGTAGGTCCAGGTGTCGTCCTGCAGCACCGCCCGCGGGCCGCGGACGTCCATGGCCAGCTCGGTCAGCGCCTGGTTGACCTCGGCCCACTGCCACTTGCCCAGCGAGCCCTCGGGCCCCGGGACGCCGTTGCGCATGATCGCCGTCAGGCCGCGATAGGCGTTGAGGCGCAGGACCTCGGCCTCGATGTACAGCTGGGCCAGGCGATCGCGCACCTGCGGGTCGGCGGCGGCGCCGGTGGCCTTGGCCTCCTCGATGAGCTGGCGCAGCGCGAGCTTGACCGAGACCTGGAGCCCGAACGCCAGCGTGGCCCGCTCGTGCATCAGCGTGGTGATGGCCACCGCCCAGCCGTTGCCCTCCCCGCCGACGATGTTCTCGTGCGGGATCCGGGCCTCCTCCATGAAGAGCTCGTTGAACTCGGACTCGCCCGTGATCTGGCGCAGCGGGCGCACCTGGACCGCGTCCTGCTCCATGTCCATGAGGAAGTAGCTGAGCCCCTGGTGCTTCGGCGCGTCGGGGTCGGTGCGCGCCACGAGCATGCACCACTTGGCGTGGTGGGCCAGCGTCGTCCACACCTTCTGCCCGGTGACGAGCCAGTCGTCGCCGTCGCGGACCGCGCGCGTCTTGACCGAGGCGAGGTCTGAGCCCGAGCCGGGCTCGGAGAAGCCCTGGCACCAGATCTCCTCCGCGGAGAGGATCGGCTCCAGGTAGCGGCGCTTCTGCTCGTCGCTGCCGTGGGCGATGACGGTCGGGCCGCCCATGGCCAGGCCGAGGACGTTGGCGGCGCTCGGCGCCTGCGCGCGGACGAACTCCTCGTTGTAGATCGCCTGCTCGACCAGGGTGGCGCCGCGCCCGCCGTACTCGGTCGGCCACGACACGCCCGCCCACCCCGCGTCGTGCAGCTTGCGCTGCCAGCTGCGCCGGAAGGCGAAGCCCGCGTCGTCGCCCTCGGGCTCGCGCCCGGGGTGGTTGGCGTCGAGCCACGCCCGCAGCTCGTCGCGGAAGGACTCCTCTGACGGGGACAGGGTCAGATCCACGGCGACCGCGGACCCTACACGGAGGGCTCAGTCGGTCGAACGTCGGTCCTACCCCCTCCTGAGGGGGGAAGACCGACGTTCGACGCCCCAAGGGGGGCGCGGACGCCCTACGGGGCCGGGATCGGCGCGAAGCGCACGCCGACGCCGGCGCGCTTGGCCTCGTACATGGCCGCGTCGGCGGACTGCAGCAGGGCCTCGGGATCGGGGCTCCCGTCGCCGAGGGCGATCCCGAACGACGCGCGCAGCAGATGCCCGGCGCCGGCCTGCACGCCCGCGATGCCGGCGCCGATGCGATCGACCACCAGCGTGGCCTCCTGGACGCCCGCGTCCTCGAGGATGAGCGCGAACTCGTCGCCGCCCAGGCGGAAGGCGCTGTCCGAACGCCGCGGCGTGGCGCGCAGCACCTCGCCGATGGCCTCGAGGGCGAGGTCGCCCTCGAAGTGCCCGTAACGGTCGTTGAGCGCCTTGAAGCCGTCGACGTCGAGCACGACGAGGGCGAAGCGCTGGCCGTAGCGCCCGGCGCGGTGGACCTCCTCGGCCAGGCGCCGCGTGAAGGCACGCCGATTGCCCACGCGCGTGAGCGGGTCGTTCTCGGCGAGGAACTGCATGTCCTCGAAGGCGGCGGCCACCGCGACCGCGGTGGCGGCCTGGTTGGCGAACATCCGCAGCGCCTGCAGGCGGTCGGTCGACGGGACGAGCCGGTCCTCGGGCTCGTCGGCCCAGATCACGCCGACCACCTCGCCCGTGCGATCGTGCAGCGGGATGACGAGCCAGTGGTGGTACCACGCCAGCGGGCCGCTGCCGTTGCGCGCCGACTCGTACGCGGGGCGCTCGATGCCCAGCCGCGCGCACGCCTCGTAACTGGGCAGCAGGAAGCAGCCCTCGATCTCGAACTCGGGGTCGAGCAGGCGCCGCAGGATCCCGAGGTCGCCGCTCTGGGAGGCCGCGACCTCCTCCATCGTCCAGCCCACCACCGCGCGCGGCACAGCCCGCTGCGCGGCGTGGTCGATGAGCTCGACGGAGACGTTGTGGAAGCCCAGCGCGGCGCGGATGCCGGTGCACACCTCCTGCAGGATCGCGTCGATCGACATCGTCTGAGTCAGGCGCGCGGAGACGCGCAGCAGCTGCTCGAGGGCGGTGCGGTGGCGGGCGGCCTCCGCCGCGGCGAGGGTGTCCTGCACGGCCTGCGCGGCGTGGGCGGCCAGCGCGGCGAGCACCGCGAGGTCGTCGTCGGACGGGCGCAGCCCCGAGTTCGGCTCGTCCACGGACATGATCCCGAGCATGTGCCCCTCGCTGTGGCGCAGGGGGACGAACAGGGCGTCCTCAGGGTGCCAGGCGTTGGGGCCGTCGGCCATCTCGATGTCGGGCACGAAGGAGACGCTCGTGTCGAAGGACCAGTCGAACTGGTCCCAGGGCAGCAGGAAGCAGCCGTGCGACTCGAAGTCCAGGTCGAAGAGCGGCTCCCAGTCGGCCCACGTCCGCTCGCGGCCCAGCAGGGCGTCGCGGCCCTCGGGCGAGCCGTGGACGGTCTCGACGCGGAAGTCGTTCCAGGCCGGGCGGTAGAGCGAGATGACGACGGTCCGGTAGCCCATCGCCTCGCTGACGGCGGCGGCGATGGCGGGCAGCAGGGCGTCGAGGTCCTGCGCGCTGCGCACGAGCCGCGTGACCTCGAGCAGGCCGGTGAGCCGCGCGACGGTGTCGACGCGGTGCTCGGGAAGAGCCATCAACACTGTGATCGGCTCCCACCCACCCCGACTGAAGCGCCGCTGGACGCGCCTCGGCGCCCGCTAGGTTGTCCGCGGATGGCCGATCAGCGCGCGCGTCCCGAGGGCATCGCCGGCTCCCCGCACGCGGGGCCGTTCCCGGTGGGCGCCTACGCGGCCAAGCTGCGCGACGAGCTGCGCAAACGTGCCCGCGTGCAGCTGTTCGGCGAGGTCTTCGGCCTGCGGGTCGGGCGCGCCCGGGTGTGGTTCGAGCTGCGCGACGCGGAGGGCGCCGTGCCCTGCTCGATGTGGCGCGACGCCTTCGAGGAGCTGCGCCTGCCGGCCGGGGCTCTGTCCGACGGCGGACAGGTCGTCGTCGCCGGCGGCCCCGACTACTACGCGGGGTCGCGCACCGCTTCGCCGTCGTTCTCGTTCGCCGTCAGCGGCCTGCGCCTGGCGGGCGAGGGCGACCTGCTGGCCCAGGTCGAGGTCCTGCGTCGCACGCTGGCGGCGGAAGGGCTGTTCGAGCCCCAGAAGCGCCTGGCGCGGCCCGCGCTGCCGCGCTGCATCGGCGTCGTGACCGGCGAGAGCGGCAAGGCGCGCGACGACGTGCTCGCCGGCCTGCGCCGGCGCGGCTGGGCCGGGCGGGTGGTGTGGGCCTTCGCCCCCGTGCAGGACCGCCATGCCGCCCCGGCCATCACCCGCGCCCTGCAGGACCTGGCCGGCGTCCGGGAGGTCGAGGTCGTCGTCGTCGCGCGGGGCGGCGGGTCGATGGCCGACCTCTTCGCCTTCTGCGACGAGACGCTGTGCCGCACGGTGGCGCTGTTGCGGGTGCCGGTCATCGCGTCGGTCGGCCATCACACCGACCGAACGCTGATCGACGACGTCGCCGCCGCGAGCTGCTCGACGCCCACCCACGCCGCCGAGACCGCGGTGCCGCTGCACTGCGGCGAGGCCCGCAGCGCGGTCGCCGCGCGGGCGGGCCGCCTGGCTGTGCACGCCCGCCGGGCCGTGATCGAGCGCGCACGCCACCTGGCCCACCTGTCGCGCGCGCCGGGCGAGCACGTCGCCCGCGAGCGGCGCGCGCTGCACCAGACCCTGCGCGAGGCGCGGGCCAGCGCCACCCGGCGCGTGCGCGACGAGCGCGCGGCCACCCGCGCGCGGGCCTCCGCCCTGGCCCGCCGGGCCATCGCGGCCGCCGGGCCCGAGCTCGCCGCCCGCCGCACGGCGCTCGACGGCTTCACGCTGGCGCTGGGCGCCCACGACCCCGAGCGCGTGGTCGAGCGCGGCTACGCCGTCGTCGACGACCGCCGGGGCAACGTGCTGACGAGCGCCGCGGCGGCCCGCGCCGCCCGCGCGGTGCGCCTGCGCTTCGCCGACGCCGCCGTCGATGCGAGGATCGACGACGATGGCTGAGGGTCCCGCCGCGCCGCAGACCTACGAGACCGCCACCGCACGCCTGGAGGCGATCGTCAAGCGCCTGGACTCGGGCGAGGCCGGGCTGCGCGAGACGCTCGACCTCGTACGCGAGGGCCGCGGCCTGGTCGAGTTCTGCGCCGCCGAGCTCGATGCGGTCGGCAAGGGACTCGAGGAGCTGCGCCTCGAGGAGCTCGTCGCGCGTCTGGAGCAGTAGCGACGGCCGAGGAGGTCGGAGGTCATGTCTCCGGGCCTGGTGCTCGCTTCACGACGCTGGCCGACCCGCTGTCGCTGATGCTGATGCTGTCGCTCACGGAGCGGACAAACGAAGTGGTTCCAAGCGGCGGTCGGCGAGGTAGCGTCGGAGCAGCGGATCGATGACCGTCCATTGCCCCTGACGGTCCCCTCGGGCCACGAGGCCGCGGTCGTGCAGGGCAGCGAGCCCCCGGGAGGCCTGCTGCGGCTGAAGGCCGGTGTAGAGCTCAGCGCCCGCCGCGACGCGGATCGCCATGCGCTCGGCATGACGGCCGAGTGTGCGAATGAGCTCGAGCTGCTGGTCGTGACGCAAGCGCTCCTGACGCAGGGCCCGATCCAGCGCCTCGACGACCAGCGCGTGGTCGATCTCCCGGCGCAGCTCTTCAACTGCGCCCGTGTGCGCCTGCTGGATGAGGAGCATCGTCGCCCGCGGATGGCCCTCCCCGAGCGCCACGACCCGGACGAGCGCATCGTCGGTGATCGTCGTGCCGTCGTCCGCGAGCCTGCGGCGTATGCCGGCTTGCCACTGCGCCGCCGTGATCGGCGCGAGCTCGTGGAACGCTCCGAATTGACTGAGCGCCCGGTCGGTCGGGGCGAACAGGTCGCGCATGAGGTGCTCGATGCTGCCGGCGAACAGCACGCTCACATGGCGCGATCGCTGAAACACCGCGCGCATGAGCCTCGTGATCCGATCTGCATCCCCGAACCGCTTGTCGGCGCCGGTGACCTCCTGGAACTCGTCGAGGAAGAGGACGACGCGACGATCGTCGCCCTGGGCGAGGCGTTCGGCGAGCTCGAGCGCGGCGCGCAGGCGCCCGTGGCTATCAGGGTCCTCGCGGTCGAGTCCAACCTCGAAGACCATCTCGACGCCGTCTCCGAGGTCTTGCCGGGCTCGGACGACGGCCGCCTGACGCAGGATGCTGAGCATCTGCCGTCCGGCGCCTCTCGCCTCGCCGAGCGCGCGTTTGAGCACCGGACGGTTGCAGAGCAGTCCGACGGTCAACGCCTGGGCGAGCTCGGAGGCATCGACGAGGTTGAAGAAGTCAACCGCCGCCACGTACGCGCCCTCCTTGCGGCAGACCTCGAGCGCCGCATCGGCGACCGTCGTCTTGCCGGTCCGCCGCGGCCCGGCCAGCACGACGTTTCCGCCGCCCAGGAGTGCAGTGGCGACACGGTCGACGTCATCGGCGCGCCCGATCATGTGTGCCGACTCGATGGGGTGGTCGGTCGGGAAGAGATTCGCGCTTCCGGATCTCGCGCTATCACTCATAGCGTGATGTTATATCACGCCCTATGTGATCGTTCTTGCCCCACCGCTCCGGTTGTCTGTGTGCCGTGCCACGCGCGCTAGAGTCGCCTGGGCCATGGGGTCCGTGAACTCGCTTCTCGTCGTGGCTGCGATCACGGGCGCTGCGCTCGCCTGGCAGCCGGCTGCCGCGAGTCCCGCTTCGACGACCGTGTTGCGCCTGGACGGCATCGGGCCACTGCACCTCGGCATGACTCGGACGGCGGCCCTGGCGACCGGGTGGCTGGCGGGCCGCGCGCCGGGCTGCCCCTTGGGCGGCACACCGCCGATCACCTACCGCTTCACCGGCGCGAAGGCCCCGAAGGCGATCAAGGGCTCGGCCGAGTTCGCCCACGGGCGCCTGACCACGCTCTCGTTCACCCGGGGCGTGCGGACGAGCACCGGCGTCACCGTGGGCCGTACGACGACCGCGCGCATGGTCGCCCGCTACCGCGTGGAGGGCTTCACCGCCTCGGCCCGGTTCGACAGCACCTTCCAGGGCACCTTCGTACGGGTGCGACGCCACGGGCGCGACGTGGTCGGCGGCTTCGGGGCGGGCCGCGTCGTCACCACCGTCGCCGTCCCGCTCGTCGCGGTCTGCGAATGAGCACGGGGCAGGTCACGGTCGTCGAGTACCTCGAGCCCGTGCTCGAGGCCGAGGCCCTCCCCGAGGAGTTCACGCCTTCGAACCTGCGGCGCTCGCTGCTGATCGTCGGCGCCATCGTCCTCGCCGTCGTCGCCGCGATCGTGCTCGTGCCGGGGCTGGGTTCGCTGCGCGAGCGCTTCGCGGGCGCCCGGCCGGCCTGGATCGCGTTCGCGGCGCTCCTCCAGCTCGGCTCCTGCGCGGGCTACGTGCTCGTCTTCCGCGGCGTCTTCTGCCGGCGGATGAGCTGGCGGACGAGCACGGAGATCGGGCTGTCCGAGCTGGCGGCGAACTCGGTGCTGTCCGTCGGCGGCGCCGGCGGGCTCGCGCTCGGCGCGTGGATCCTGCGCCGCGGCGGCCTGGCCAAGGCCTTCATCGCGCGGCGGACGGTGGCCTTCTTCCTGCTCACGAGCCTGGCCAACGTCGGGTTCCTCGCCCTCGGTGGCCTGGGCCTGGCCACCGGCCTGCTGCACGGCTCGCCGAGCGTCCTGCTCGGGCTCATCCCCGCGGTCGCGGCGGCGGGCGCGATCGCCCTGGCGCTGGCCGCGCGGGCCCTGGCCGGTCGGCTCGCGCGGCGCTCGATGCGCAGCCGGATCGTCGCGGCGGCCGAGGCGGTCGGCGAGGGCGTCGACGAGGCCGTCGGCGTCCTGCGCTCCCGTGACCCCGCGATCCTGGTCGGCGCCGCGGCCTACCTGCTCTTCGACGTCGCCATGCTCGGCGTCTGCTTCAAGGCGTTCGGCAACGACGTGCCGCCCGCCGGGGTCCTGCTCGTCGCCTACCTCGTCGGCCAGCTCGGGAGCCTGATCCCGATCCCGGGCGGGATCGGGGGCGTCGACGGCGGCCTCATCGGCACGCTCATCCTCTACGGCGCGGATCCCGCCGACGCCGCCGTCGCCGTCATCGCCTACCGCGGGCTCCTGCTCGCCATCCCGGCCATCCTCGGCCTCCCGGCCCTCGCCATCCTGCGCCGCCGGCTGCGCGACGAGGCCCACGACATCGCCGCGTGCGCCCCCGGCCAGGCCGTCGAGGTCCTGGGCCGGGGCACGGTGCGCCTGACCGTCCCGGCGAGCGAGCCCGCCGGCTGAGGCCACCGCCCAGGCAGCTCATGGCGCCTGCACCGCCGACTCGGATCCTCATCGTGGCCCACCGGACGGCGTCGACCCCAGTGCTGCTGGACGAGATCGGTCGCCGCGCGCGGGCTGCGCCGTGTGCGTTCGCCCTGCTCATCCCCGACGCCCCGCGCCGCAAGGTGCCCGACTGGACGCTCGAGGACGCGATCGCGCTGATCGAGCGCGAGGCGGACGTCAGGGTCCGTGGCGTGGCCGGCGGGCCGGACCCGTTCGCGGCCGTCGCGCGGGCGCTGAGCGAGGCAGACTTCGACGAGATCATCGTCGCGCCGCTCCCCGAGCAGCGCTCGCGCTGGCGCCGGCGCGACCTCGTGCACCGGATCGCCGGTCTCGGGTTGCCCGTGACGCTCGTCGCCCAGCGACGCAAGTCGATCATCGACGTCCTCGACGACAGCATCAGCATGAAGTGACGTGGGCGCGCCGGTCAGGCGGCGGCGCGCTTGGCCGTGCGCCAGCGGCCCGGTGCGGCGCCGTGGTGGCGCTTGAACGCCGCGGCGAAGGCGAACTCCGAGCCGTAGCCGAGCGACTGCGCGATCGCGGCGAGCCGATCGTCGGACTCGCGCAGGCGCTCGCGCGCGAGGGCCATCCGCCACTCGGTCAGGTAGGCGAGCGGCCCGACCCCGAGCTGGTCGGTGAAGCGCCGGGCGAAGGCCGAGCGCGACAGCGTCGCCTCGGCGGCGAGGTCGGCCACCGTCCACTGGCGCGCCGGCTCGGCGTGCATGGCGCGCAGCGCGGCGCCCACGTGAGGGTCGCCGGACGCTCGGAACCAGGCGGGGGCGCTCGTGTCGTCCGCGGTGAAGTGCTCGCGCAGGACCTGCACCAGCGCGACGTCGAGCAGCCGGTCGAGCAGCGCCTGCTGGCCGGGCGCCTCCTGCAGCATCTCGCGGCCGAGCAGGTCCATCGTCGCGCGCAGCGTGCTGCCCGGGCTGGGGCGCAGCCGAAAGGTCGGCGGCAGCGCGTCGAGCGTGGAGCGGCACAGGTCGCCCTCGAAGTCGTAGGCCCCGCAGAAGAAGACCGTTGCCGGCCCTTCGCCGTCGACGACGCGACGGCGCCCGGTCGGGTCGAACGGAAGGTCCCCGAACGGGATGCATGCCGCCCCCGGCAGATGTCCCATGTGGTGGCGCTGGGACTCGCGCACGAGGACGATGTCGCCGGGCGCCAGGCGGGCCGCGTCCTCGGGAGCGTCAGCCCACAGGTGCGCCTCGCCCTGCACGATGGCGTGGACCGAGACGCGGGGCCCGGCCGGGAACCGGACGCCCCACCGACCATGGACGGTCGTGTGCGCGAAGGCGGCGCCGCGGGCGCGCGAGCGCTGCAGCAGGTCCGTCAGAACATCCACGGCGCGGGACGATCGCATATGAATCCGCGCGATACAAGCATGGATTGTGCCGACCGGGCGCGCTGTACTGGACGTCCACCGAGTCAGGAGAACGCTCATGAAGGCCGTGCGATTCGATCATTACGGCGACGTCGACGTCCTGGAGGTCGTCGACGTCGCGGCGCCCGTCGCCGGCGAGGGCCAGGTCGTGGTCCGCGTCGAGGCGACCGGCATCAACCCCGGTGAGGGCGCGATCCGCTCCGGCGCGCTGCACCATCTCTGGCCGGCGAGCTTCCCGTCGGGGCAGGGCAGCGATCTCGCGGGCGTGGTCACCGAGGTCGGCCCCGGGGTCGACGGCGTCTCGGTCGGCGACGAGGTCATCGGCTACACCGACGAGCGCGCCAGCCACGCCGAGCTCGTGGCCGTGGACGCCGGGCACCTCACGCCGCGCCCCGGCGCGGTGTCATGGGAGGTGGCCGGATCGCTCTACGTCGTCGGCGCCACGGCGCACGCCGCCGTGCGCGCGGTGGACCTTCGCGAGGGCGACATCGTGGTCGTGTCGGGCGCCGCGGGCGGGGTCGGGACCCTCGTCGTGCAGCTCGCGCGCGACGCGGGCGCGACCGTGATCGGCCTCGCGAGCGAGGATCATCACGACTGGCTGCGCGAGCACGGGGCGCGCCCTGTGACCTACGGCGACGGCGTCGCCGATCGCATCCGCGAGGCCGCGGGCGGCCGGGTCGACGCGTTCATCGACCTCTTCGGCTCGGGCTACGTCGAGCTCGCGCTCGAGCTCGGCGTCGCGCCCGAGCGCATCGACACCATCGCGGACCCCACGGCACCCGAGCGCCACCCGGGCGTCAGGACCGACGGCAACATGGCGGGCGCGAGCCCCCAGACGCTGGCCGAGCTCGCCGCGCTCATCGCCGAGGGCCGGCTGGAGGTGCCGATCGCCCGCGTGTACCCGCTGGCCCAGGTGCGCGAGGCCTACGCCGAGCTCGAGCGCCGACACACGCTGGGCAAGATCGTGCTGCGCCCGTGATCTGTCGCTGAGGCGCGTCACGCCGACGTGGCGTCGCGGCGGGGCAGCAGCCACGTCAGCGCCGTCACCGCCGCTCCGAGCACCGCGAGCTGGACGAGGCTGACCTCGAACGCGTGGCCGAAGCCTCCGTCGAGGGCGCCGAAGAAGATGACGCCGGTCACGGCCACGCCGAGGGCGTTGCCCACCTGCTGCATCGTCGACAGCGCGCCGGCCGCCGCGCCCGCGTTGTGCGCCTCCAGGCTGCCCAGCACGGTCGAGGTCAGCGGTGTGATGACGAGGCCCATGCCGGCGCCCTCGAGCAGCATGCCCGGGACGAGCAGGGCGACCGAGCCGCCGACGCCGATGTCGGCCACGCTCACAGCCAGCAGGCCGTGTCCGGCCGCCAGCACGAGCCCGCCGATGGCCGGCAGCCGCCGGCCCAGGCGCGGGGTCAGCCCGGGCGCGGAGGCGGAGGCCACCAGGTAGGCGGCGGCGAGGATGGTGAAGACGAGGCCGGCCTGCAGCGCGTCGAGCCCGCGGCCCTGCTGCAGGTAGAGCGCCAGCACGAGGAAGTACGACGCCATGCTCGAGAAGAACACGAGCTGCGTCACGAGGCCGGCGCTGAAGGCGCGCTCGCGAAAGAGAGCGGGGTCGAGCAGCGGCGCGCCGCCGCGACGGCTCAGGCGCCGCTGGTGGACGGCGAAGAGACCGAGGGTGAGCGGCGCGGCGCCGAGGCACACCCACGTCCACGCCGGCCAGCCGTGCTGGCGGCCCTCGACGAGCGGCAGGACGACGTCGACCAGCCCCAGGGTGATGAGGGCGGTGCCCACGAGGTCCAGCCGGTGCGCGCCCTCGGCGCGCGACTCGGGCACCGCGCGTGCGGCCACGGCCAGGGCGATAAGGCCGATGGGCACGTTGATGAGGAAGCAGCTGCGCCAGCCCAGGCCGGCGATGTCGGCCTGCACGAGCACGCCGCCGATGAGCTGCCCGCCGACCGCGGCCAGCCCCAGGACGATGCCGTAGATGCTGATCGCGCGGACGCGGTCGGGACCGTCGTAGACGACGCCGATGATCGACAGGACCTGCGGGCTGAGCAGGGCGGCCGCGAGCCCCTGAACGAGGCGCGCGACGACGAGCATGGCCGGGCTCGGAGCCAGGCCGCAGGCCGCGGACGCCAGCGTGAAGAGGGCGAGGCCGAGCGAGAACATGCGCCGGCGCCCGAGCTGATCGCCGAGGCGCCCGGCGGTGATGAGGAAGGTGGCGAAGGTCAGCCCGTAGCCGGCGACGACCCACTCGATCGCGCCCGTGCCGGCGTGCAGATCGCTCTGCATGGCGGGCATGGCGACGTTGACGATGAAGAAGTCCAGCACGACCATGAAGGTGCCCGTGAGGACGACGGCCAGGGCGGCCCACTGGTGCGACAGGAAGCGGGCGGCCCGAGGCAGAGGCGGTGCGAGTTCGTGTGCGCTCATGATGCGCAGCACGGTGCCAGCGCCCCCCGGGCGCGTCGATTACCCGCGAGGTAAGGCGCAGCTGTTGCGCCCGCTGCCCAACACGGTCGCGTCCGGCCTTCCGGCGAGCGCGCGCTCAGCGCACGCGCTGGAGGACGCCCAGGCCGCAGGCGTCCTTGTAGACCAGCGCATCGCCGTCCGCGCCTGGCGCGACGTGGCCGTTGAGCGTGAAGCCGGCCATCTCGGGATGGCCCGGCAGCCACTCCGCGATCGCCCGGCGCACGCCGCCCTCTTGCGTGGGATCGAAGGCGGTGGCGAACTCGCTGGCGTCGTGCAGCAGCGCGAGGCCCCCGACGGGTAGGCGCGGCGTCCAGAGGTCCAACTCGGCGACTGTGTGGGCGTAGGCATGCGAGGAGTCGACCAGGACGAGCTCGGGCGGACCGCCCAGCACGGCCGCGGCGTGGTCCGCCGGCCGGGCGTCGGCGGAGTCGCCCTCGCAGACGACGACGTGCTCGCCGAGGCCGGCGTTCGCGAGCCAGCGCCGGGTGAACTCGCACGCCGCCGGATCGATGTCGATCGTGAACAGGCCCGGGCGGGCGCCCATGGCGCGCAGTGTGAAGCCCAGGAGCAACGCCGAGTAGCCGTAGTGGTGCCCCAGTTGGACGACGCGGCGGATGCCGTTGCCGGCGACCAGCGCGGTGACGAGGCTCATCGCCGGCACGTTGATCTCGGCAACCTGACCGCGCCGGCCGGTCTGGGCGAACCAGCCCTGGACGACGGCCCACTCGCGGCGGCTCAGGCCGGCGTAGAGCGGCGGCACGTAGTCGGTGGACCGAAGCCGGTGCCACCAGAAGCGGTCGTGGGGGGCGGTGCGGAAGCGGGCGGAGCGCCCGGGCCGCGTGAGCGGCGCCACGTCCGGGCGCGCACGCGCGAGCACGCGCCGCAGCCGCCGTGGCAGATGCTCGGCCAGCCGGTCAGCCACGGAGCCGGTCCGCGTCCGCGGGAACCTCGAACGGGTTGAGAGGCGTCACCCGCGCCGCACGCATGCTCCAATGCTCGCACGAGGGATGACGACGTGGCGTCCGGCGGTCGGCTTCGCCCGCCTAGAGTCCGCGCCATGAGCCTGTTCGAGGACCGCCTCGCCGACCTGCCGCTGCGCACCGAGGACTACTCGCTCGGGCGCCTGCAGCGCGACGTCTCCTCGGCCTTCACGCGCGTCTCGACGGTGATCGCGATGCGCGGCGGCGGCGAGGAGGGGCTCGGCGAGGACGTGACCTACGACGCCGAGGACCACGACGTCCTGCAGGCGGCGGGCGCCGTGCTGCCGCTCGCGGGCGAGTGGACGCTGGGCTCGTTCTGCGATCACCTCGAGGCGCTCGACCTGTGGCCGCAGCCGCCCCGGCGCGAGCCCTCGCGGCTGTACCGCGTGTGGGGCTACGAGTCGGCCGCCCTGGACCTCGCCCTGCGCCAGGCGGGCACGTCGCTGCACGCGGCCGTCGGTCGCGAGCCGCGCCCGGTGCGCTTCGTCGTCTCGCTGCGCCTGGGCGAGCCGCCGACCATCGACCCGGTGGCCCGGCGCCTGGCGCGCTATCCGTCGCTGCGCTTCAAGCTCGACGCGACCAGCGAGTGGACGCCGGAGCTGATCGCCGAGCTCGTCGCCACCGGCGCGGTGGACTCGGTCGACTTCAAGGGCCTCTACGTCGGCTCGGTCGTCGATCAGCCGGCCGATCCCGTCCTCTACCGGCGCGTGGTCGAGGCCTTCCCCGACGCGTGGATCGAGGACCCCAAGCTGACCGACCAGACCGACGCGATCCTCCTCCCCCACCGCGAGCGCATCACCTGGGACGCGCCGATCCACGGCGTCGCCGACATCGAGGCCCTCCCCTTCGCGCCGCGCATGGTCAACGTCAAGCCCTCGCGCCTGGGCCCGCTGCGCTCGCTCTTCGCCGCCTACGAGTACTGCGAGGAGCGCGGCATCGGGATGTACGGCGGGGGCCAGTTCGAGCTCGGGCCGGGCCGCGACCACATCCAGTACCTGGCCTCGGTCTTTCACCCCGACGCGCCCAACGACGTGGCGCCCGGCGGCCACAACGACCCTGACGTCCCGGCCGGGCTCCCGGAGAGCCCGCTCGAGCCCGCGCCGCACGAGACCGGCTTTCGCTGGGGCCGGTCTCGGCCCTATACGTAAGTCGGTGGACGACATGTCGATGATCGATCTATCGTGACGGTCATGGAGTTCCGCACCCCCAGCTACTTCGCCCTGGCCAGCCTCCTCGACGGACCGCTGCACGGCTACGCGATCGTCCGCCGCGCCGCCGAGCTCTCCGACGGACGGGTCCGCCTGTCGACCGGCACGCTCTACGCGCTGCTCGAGCGGGCGATCGACGAGGGCCTCGTCGTCGCCGGCGAGCCCTATCGGGAAGGCGGCCGTCAGCGCCGCGACTACACCCTCACGCCGGCGGGGCGCGACGAGCTCCGGGCCGAGGCCGAGCGGCTCGCTTATGCCGCCCGCACGGTGACGCGCCGCCTGCGCCTGTCGGCGAGGACGGCGCCGTCATGAGCCGCGAGCGGATCGCCGGGCTCGCGCTGCTCTCCTACCCGGCCGCCGCGCGCGAGGCGCGCGGCGAGGAGATGCTCGCGACGCTGCACGACGTGAGCGCCGGCTCACGGCGGGGCTTCGCCCGGGAGGTCGGCGACCTCGTGCGCCTCGGCCTGCGCACGCGGGCGACCGCGACCGCCAGCGTCGGGGCCGGCCGGCTGATCGCCGACGGCCTGTGCCTGGCCGCGGTCTGGCTCATGACGCTCGAGGCGAGCACCGCCGTGACGCAAAGGGCGCGCGGCATGCGCGACCCGCTGCTGGCGCCGGCGCCGCTCGCGCTGCTGGTGGCCGCGCTGGCGCTCGCGCTCATCGGGCGCGACCGGCTGGCGGGCGCCGGGGCGCTCGCGTGGACCGCGCTGCGCATGCCCTCGCTCTGGGACCACCATCCCGGGATCGTCAACCTCGCTCCCGAGCTGCTGCCGATCCTCTGCTTCTGCGTCATGGTCCTGGCCCCGCGCCGGCGGGCGACCGACCTTCGCCGGCTGGCGTGGCTGATCGTGCCGGCGACCCTGGTCCTGACGCTGGCGCCGCCCAGCGGCGAGCGGTCACCCCTCCTGCTGGCCTACGTGGCGCTCGGAGCGCTGTGCGTGACGGCCTTCGCCATCGCCATGCTCCCCACTGATCCGCGGCTGGCCATCGCCGGATCGGTCTCGCTGAGCACCCTTGGGCTGGCCGTCGTGATCCACCACCACGACGCCGCGGCGCCCGCGATCCTCTTCGTCGCCGCCGCGCCGCTCGCCATCGTCCTCGCAACGGCGCGGACCCGGCATCTGGCGCGCCCCGCACGCCGGTAGCCGGCCCTCGCCGCTTTACCAACTCCGAACCTTTCCCTGGGCTTCGGCTGAGAGGCCATTCGCGATGGTGTGCCTCGTCAACCGAAGGAGGCACACACCATGAGGACCAAGCTCACCATCGCAGCCGCAGCCGCAACCCTGGCCGCCGGCGCCGTCGCCGCAGGAGCCGGGGCCACCGGGTCGTCCACCCCCGCCGCCAAGGCGCCAACCACCGCGAGCGCCGCGGCCACCCGCCACGTCGAGGGTCGCGTCACGGCCATCGATCGCTCGGCCCGTACCTTCACCGTCCGCGACGCCGAGCGCGGGACGCTCAAGGTCAAGGTGACTGCGACCACCAAGTTCGAGCGCGTGACGTTCTCGTCGCTGCGCACCGGTACCCGAGTCGACGTGCGCGCCAAGCGCGTGGCCGGCGCCTGGAACGCCACCAAGGTCGAGCGCGGCGCGGCCGCCGGCAACCACGACGCGGCCGGACACGACGCCGGTGACGACCACGGCGGCGGCGGCCAGGGCGGCGGCGCCGACGACGGCCCGAACCACTCCTAGCCGATGCGCTTCCTGCTCCTGGCCGCCGCCGCGGCCGCGCTCCTCGTCGGGGGCGCGGCCGCCACGCTGGCCATCTCGGGCAACTCGCTGGCCGTGGCCGGAGGCTCCACCACGAGCACGCTGCCGTCGGTCGCGCCGGCGCGGACCACCCAGGACGTCTCCGGGGCGTGCGACGAAGCCGAGCACGCCGGCGACGCGCGCTGCGCGGGGACGACGGCGACCACGGCCAGGCGCAATGCGAAGGCGGCCCGTCGCGAGGATCGTGCCGGCCACCGCCATCGCCACGGCGGGCGGCGCGGCCGCGACGACGGCGCCGGCCGCTCGGGGCCTGGCTCGGGCGCGAGCGCCATGCGCGGCGTCGACGACAGCAGCGGCCACGGCGGCGCCAGCAGCGGTCGCGGCGGCTCCGACGACCACGGTGGCGGCCAGGGAGGCGGCGGTCGCGATCACCCCGAAGACGACTGAGGCGCGGCCCGCAGCGGGCGAGCCCTCCTACGATGAGGGCATGAACGTCCAGCCGCGGATGGTGCTGCTCGTCGAGGACGAGGAGACGATCACCGTGCCCCTGACGGAAGCCCTCGCCCGCGAGGGCTTTCGCACGCAGACGGCCGGGACGCTGGCGGCAGGGCTCGAGATCGCCCGCCGCCAGCGTCCCGACCTCGTGCTGCTCGACGTCATGCTGCCCGACGGCTCGGGCTTCGATCTCCTGCGCGTGCTGCGCGACGGCGAGCGCCTGCCGGTGATCATGCTCACGGCGCGCGGCGACGAGGCCGACCGCGTGCTCGGCCTCGAGCTCGGCGCCGACGACTACGTCGTCAAGCCGTTCAGCGCGCGCGAGCTCGTCGCGCGCATCCGCGCCGTCCTGCGCCGCACGAGCGCCGCGACGACCCCGGCGGCGGCCGGCCCACAGCACATCGGCGCGATCGATCTGGACCCGTCGGCGCGCACGGTCACGCTCGACGGTGAGCCCCTGGAGCTCACGCGCAAGGAGTTCGACCTCCTCGCCCTGCTCATGGGCCAGGCCGGGACCGTCGTGAGCCGCGAGCGCCTGATCGACGAGGTGTGGGACGTCAACTGGTTCGGCTCGACCAAGACGCTCGACGTCCACGTCAGCGGCCTGCGCAAGAAGCTCGGCGATGACTCGTCGAATCCCCGCTACCTGCACACGGTGCGCGGCGTGGGCTTTCGCTTCGCGACCGCCGCGGAGTCCGGGGCGCCATGAGCCTGCGCCTGCGGCTCGTCCTCGCCTTCGGCTACGTCCTGCTCTTCGCGATCATCGCGCTGGAGGTCCCGCTGACGCTGAACTTCTCGCGCCGGGTCGACAGCGAGATCAAGGCCGAGGCCAGCGCCGGAGCCCAGGCGGTGGCCGCGGCCGCCTCGGGACGGCTCACCAACCCGACCGCCCTCGCCGCCCTGGCCCGCGAGCAGGGCCGGCGCCTGGGCGGCCGGGTCATCGTCGTCGACGCGCGCGGCCGCGTGCTCGTGGACTCCGACGGCGGGGCGGTGCGCGGCGCGCCGTACGCCAGCCGGCCCGAGATCGCGTCGGCGTTGCGCGGCGCCACCTCGCAGGGGACGCGCCACAGCGACTCCCTGAAGGCCGACCTGCTCTACACCGCGGTCCCCATCGTCGACGCCGGCCGGGCGGCCGGCGCGGTGCGGCTGACCCAGAGCGTCAAGGCCGTCAACGACGAGGTGCGCCGCGACGTCGTCGCCCTGCTCGCCCTGGGCGCCGCCGTGCTGGCGCTCGGGTTGGGCCTCGCGTGGGCCATCGCCGGGTCGCTGTCGCGCCCGCTGCGCGGCCTGGCGCGCACCGCGCGGCAGATCGCCGCCGGCGACCTGCACACGCGGGCCACGCCCACCGGCTCGGCCGAGCAGGTCGAGGTCGCCAACGCGTTCAACGACATGACCGACCGGCTGGTGCGCGCGCTGGACGCGCAGCGCGACTTCGTCGCCAACGCCTCCCATCAGCTGCGCACCCCGCTGACCGGGCTGAGGCTGCGCCTGGAGTCGGCGAGCCTGCGCGCGGAGGATGCCGACCTCAAGCGCGACCTGATGGCCGGCGAGCTCGAGACCGAGCGCCTGGCCAAGCTGCTGTCGAACCTGCTGCGCCTGGCCCAGGACGGCCAGCCCGCCACCGCGGCGGCATCGATCGCGCTCGCCGCCGTGGCCGAGCGCGCCGCCGACCGCTGGCGCGACCAGGCCGAGCGCGACGGGCACCCGATCGAGCTGGCCGGCGCGGGCGAGGCGCACGTGCGCGCGTCGGCCGGCGACCTCGACACCATGATCGACAACCTCGTGGAGAACGCCTTGAACTACACCGCCCCGGACACGCCCATCCGGATCGAGTGGGGCGCGGATCCCCGCGGCCCCTTCCTCGCCGTCCTCGATCGCGGCGACGGCGTCGACCCCGAGGAGGCCGAGCGCATCTTCGACCGCTTCTACCGCGGCAGCGCGAGCCGCGGCGGCACGGTGCCCGGCACCGGCCTGGGCCTGGCCATCGTCGATGCCCTTGCCCGCCGCTGGGGCGCCCGCGCGACGCTGAGCGCCCGGGCCGGTGGCGGCACACGGGCCGAGCTGCGCTTCCCCGCGACCGGCGCACCGGCGCAAGCGCCGGCCGACGACCCGGCCGAGACGACGACGGTGTCGCCGTGACGAGCACCGCGCGGACCGCGATCCTCGCCGTCGTGGGCCTCGCCCTCGCGGTGGCGGTCGGCCTAGCCGCCAACGCGATCTCGCGCGACTCGATCGGCCTCGCGCCGACGCCCCTTGGCTCGGGCGTCCAGCTGGCCCCGGCGAAGAGCCCGGCGGCGGCGCAGCCGGCCGGCACGACGTCGCAGCCGGCGAAGCGCAAGAAGGCGGCGGCGGCGAAGCGAAAGCGCTCCCCGGCGACCACGACGACCGCGCCCACCACGCCCGCGCCGACCACGACGTCGGGGGGCGATGACCACGGCGGAGGCGGCAGCTCGGGCGGAAGCGGCAGCTCGGGCGGAAGCGGCAGCTCGGGCGGAAGCGGCAGCACCCCGGGCGGGAGCGGGAGCGGCGGCGGCGGAAGCGGCGGCGGATCGGGCGGCCACGGCGGCGACGACTGAGGTCGACCACGGCCGCCGCGCCCGCAGACGCGCGGCGGGGCGAGCGCGGGTCAGGCGAGCGCGGCGCGCAGGGGCTGCGCCAGCTCGGGCGGATCGACGATCTCGAGCGCGACGGCGTCGCAGCCGACCCACTCGGCCGCCTCACGCAGGGCCTGGGCCATCGCCTCGACCGCGCCGGGCTCGCAAGACAGGCGCTTGGCCACCAGCGTCGTCCCTTCGCGGCGCGGGTCGACGCGGCCGCGCAGGCGCCCGCCCGCCAGCAGCGGCATGGCGAAGTAGCCGTGGACGCGCTTGGGCGCCGGGACGTACGCCTCCAGGCGGTGCTGGAAGTCCAAGACCCGCAGCGTCCGCGCGCGATCCCACACGAGCGAGTCGAACGGCGACAGCAGCGTGGTGCGGTGGCGCCCGCGCGCGGAGAGTGCCTGCAGCGCCCCCGGATCGGCCCAGCCCTCGTCGCGCCAGCCCTCGACGGTGACGGGCACGAGGTCGGTCGCCTCCAGCACGGGCCTGACCTGGTCGCGCTTGAGGCGGTGGTAGTCGGCGAGGTCGCCGACGGTCGCCACGCCGAGTGCCACCCCCGCCTGGCCGACGAGCCGCCGCAGGCAGGCCTCGTCGTCGGGGTCGTCGGCGAGCACCTCCGCAGGCACGGCGCGCTCGGGCAGATCGTAGACGCGCTTCCATGCCCGGCGCTCGGTGCACACCACCTCGCCGACGTCGAGCAGCCACTCGACGGCGATCTTGACGTCCGACCAGTCCCACCACTCGCCGCCGCGGCGCGCGCCGCCGAGCTCGGTCACGGTCATCGGCCCGTTGTCGCGCAGCGCCGCAAGCACCTTCGGGCAGGCGTCCTGGGGCACCTCGTGCCAGCGCCAGCCGCGATCGCGGAAGTAGCGCCGCCGGAAGCCGAAGAGCGGCCATTCCTCGATGGGCAGCACGCAGGCGGCATGCGACCAGTACTCGAAGGCGCCGCCGCTCCAGTAGGCCTTCTCGACCTTCGCGCGAGCGACGGCGCCCAGGCGCGCGTAGGCCACGAGCTCGTGCGAGCGCGCGAGCACCGAGATGGTGTCGAGCTGCACGGCGCCCAGGCGCCGCAGCATCGCCGCGGGGCCGCCGCGGCGCCCGTCGGAGCCCAGGAACCCCTGCGCGCGCAGGGCCGCGCGCCGCGCCTCGTCGCGGGACAGCGCAGCGGCGCTCAAGCGGCGGGCGCGGCCTCGGGCAGCCGGGCGCAGGCGACGGTGTCGACCGCCAGGACGACGCCGCCCTCGTGGATGGCCTCGACCTCGTCGGCCAAGGCGACGCGCAGCCGGTCGTTGACGTTGACGACGAGCGCGTCGAAGCCGTCGTCGTCGGCCACCACCACGTGCAGGGTGCCGACCTGGACGCCCTGGCGCGACAGCACCGGGGCGCCCTTGTGGAGGGTCATATAGGAAGCGGGGGCACCGAGCTCGGCCACCCGGTGAAGCTTACGCAGCCGGGCCCTAGACCCTCTGGATCAGCGTGGCGGTGCCCAGCCCGCCGCCGCAGCACATGGTCACCAGGCCGAGCTCCTTGTCCTCGTCCTCGAGCTCGTGCAGCAACGTGGTCAGCAGGCGCGCGCCGGTCGAGCCCAGCGGGTGGCCGATGGCCATCGCTCCGCCGCGCGGGTTGACGCGGTCCATGTCCGGCCCGTGCTCGCGCGCCCAGGCCCCGATGACCGGCGCGAAGGCCTCGTTGATCTCGATGAAGTCGATGTCGTCGATCGCGATGCCGTTGCGCCGAAGGATCTTCGCCGTGGCCGGGATCGGGCCTTCGAGCATCTTCACCGGGTCGCAGCCGACGGTGGTCTGGTCGACGATCCGCGCCCGGGCCCGGACCCCGAGCTGATCGGCCTTCTCGCGCGACATGAGCAGCACCGCGGCGGCGCCGTCGGAGATCTGCGAGGAGTTGCCGGCCGTGATGCGGCCGTCCTCCTTGAACACCGGCTTGAGCGAGGCGAGCGCCTCCAGCGAGGTGTCCGGGCGGATGCCCTGATCGGTGACGTAGGTGTCGCCGTTGACCTGGAAGGGGACGATCTCGCGCTCGAACTTGCCCTCCTCGGTCGCCTTGGCGGCGCGCTGGTGGGAGCGCAGGGCGAGCTCGTCGAGCTCCGAGCGCGGGATCTCCCACTGGTCGGCGATCATCTCGGCGCCCAGGCCCTGGCCGACGATGTTGTGCTTCTCCATGAGCTTGGCGGTGAAGGCGCCGCCGAACTCCTGCTGGGTCTTCATGCCCGCCGCGAAGGGCAGATGGCCCATGTGCTCGACGCCCGAGCCGATGACGACGTCGTGGATGCCGGCGGCGATGAGCGCGGCGCCGAAGTTCACGGCCTGCTGCGCGGACCCGCACTGGCGGTCGACCGTCGTGGCGGCCGCCTCGATCGGCAGCCCCTCCTGCAGCCAGGCGTTGCGAGCGATGTTGAAGGCCTGCTCGCCGAACTGCTGGACGCAGCCGGCGATCACGTCCTCGACCTCGGCGGCGTCCACCCCGGCGCGATCGAGGACCTCCGTGTAGGTCCTGCCCAGCAGGTCGGCGGGGTGGGTGTCCTTGTAGTAGCCCTTCTCGGGATGCCCGCGGCCCACCGGGGTCCGGACGGCCTCGACGATCACCACTTCACGACCCTGCTGACCACTCATCGCGCTCGAATGCCTTTCGTGTAACGCATCTCGACCCGTGTCTGGCGTAGATTACCCTTCATTGACTGTCCAGTCAGCCAGGAGCGCGGTAGGTGCATGAGCGACTCGGCATAGCCGGAAGCGGCGCCATCGCGTGCGGGTTGGCGGCCTCGGCGGCTCGCCACGGCGAGGAGGTCGTCCTGTGGGCGCGCTCGGACGGCTCAGCGCGCCGCGCGCGCGGCAACGTGGCGAAGATCTGCGGCAAGCTCAGCGGCGAGATCAACGCCGGCCGCGTGCGTGTGGAGACCGATCTGGCCGCGCTCGGCGAGGCCACTGCGGTCGTCGAGGCGGTCTCCGAGGACGAGGACGTCAAGGTCCGCGTGCTGGGAAGCCTCAGCGTGGTCACCGCCGACGACGCGCTGCTCGCGAGCACCACCTCGTCGCTGTCGATCGAACGCCTCGCGCAGGCCACCGGTGCGCAGGACCGCTTCGTCGGCCTGCACGTCTTCAACCCGGTCCCCAAGATGAAGCTCGTCGAGCTCGCCTTCCCGGCCGCCGCGAGCGACAGGACGCGCGAGCGCGCGCACGCGCTGTGCGAGGCGCTCGACAAGATCGCCGTCGAGGTGCCCGACCTCCCCGGCTTCGTGGTCAACCGCCTGCTCTTCCCGTATCTCTTCAGCGCCGTCGTCCTCCAGGACGAGGCCGGGATGAGCCCGGAGGACGTCGACATGTGCATGACGCTCGGCGCGGGGCACCCGATGGGACCGCTGGCGCTGCTCGACTACGTCGGCCTCGACGTGGCGGTGGCCATCGGCGACGCCATCGGCGCCGAGGTCCCCGAGCGCCTGCGGGCGCTGGTGGCCGAAGGCGCGCTCGGGCGCAAGAGCGGCCGCGGCCTGTACAACCACTGAATGCGCGTCTACCGGATCCCGTACTCCACCAACGTGGAGCGGGTGGCCCTGGCCCTGGCCCACAAGTCGATCGCCGTCGAGTGGGTCGACGTCGATCCCGACGACCGCTCGCCGGTCGTCGCCCTGACCGGCCAGGACCTCGTGCCGGTGATGGACACCGACCACGGCGAGGTCGTCGCCGACTCCATGCGCATCGCCAGCTGGCTGGAGAACCGCCGGCCCGATCCGCCCCTGTGGCCGGCGAGCCTCCCGCGGCGCGCGGAGGTCGACATCTTCATCGAGTGGTTCAACCGGGTCTGGAAGGTCCCGCCCAACGCGATGGCCTCCGAGCTGGCCAGGCCGGAGCCCGACCGCCGGCGCGTGCACGACCTCAGCGACGAGCTGCGGGGCTGGCTGCACCTGTTCGAGGAGCTGCTCGACGGCCGCGACTGGCTCATGGGCGAGGTCTTCGGCGCGGCCGACCTCTGCGCCTTTCCCTTCCTCAAGTACGGCGTGCTGGAGCTGCGCTCCGATGACACGGATCCCTTCCACCGGGTGCTCAGCGAGCACCTCCCGATCTCCGGCGCGTTTCCCGAGATCGAGGCCTGGGTGCACCGCGTCGACGCCCTCCCGCGTGCTTGAGGTGATCCTTCGCGCACATTTAGGGCGCGTTGAGAAAGCGCGCCGATACTGGCTCAGCGAACGTACCTCGCAAGTGCACCTCCTCCCAGAAGCAGACGAGCGGCCCGCGCAAGCGGGCCGCTCGTTCTTCGTGGACAGACGAACGGCCCGCGCGAGCGGGCCGTTCGTCGTCTTGCGTGCGGGTGGACCCACCCAGATCCACCCGTGCTGCCCGCGCCTCCGTCCCACGAGAGGAGCGAGCGGATGACGCCTCCCGCGTCTGGCGGCGTCGGGTCTGTGAACGCAGCGGCGGTGGAGAACTTGCGCGCTTTGGCTAGGAGTCCGCGGCGGCGGCCGTGGTCGGCTGGCGATCGCGGATCCGGACGGCCTCGATGCGGTTCTCGCGCACCGACTCCACGCGGATCGAGTAGCCGTTGGCGGTGATGGTGTCGCCGCGCTTGGGCAGGCGGCCGAGCTCGGCGAAGACGAAGCCGCCCACCGAGTTGTAGGCGTCGGTGTCGACCGGCAGCTCGAGGCCGTAGTCGTGCAAATCGGTGATCGCCACGTGTCCGCGCACGAACCAGTCGCCGTTGGCCAGGCGGCGGATCTCGCCGCCGGCGGGATCGGTCTCGTCGTCGATCTCGCCGACGACCTCCTCGATGATGTCCTCCACGGTGACGATCCCGGCCACGCGGCCGTACTCGTCGATGACGACCGCCATCGAGGACCGGTGGCGCTGCAGGTCGGCCAGCAGGTCGTCCAACGGCTTGGTCTCGGGGACGAGGAGCGCGTCCTTGATGAGGTCCTCGATCGACGCGCCGGCACCCTCGGTCATGAGCTTGCGCGCCAGCGAGTTGGAGTGCACCGTGCCCTTGACGCGGTCCTGGTTCTCGTCCTCGGTGACGAGCAGGCGCGTGTGACCCGAGGAGATGCAGCGCCGCAGCGCGGTCTCGACGTCCTCGGAGATGTCCACGGTGACCACCGCCGGGGTCGGCGTCATGACCTGGCGGGCCTCCTGCTCGTGCAGGTGGAACACCCCCGTGAGCATCCCCGCCTCGCCCGGATCGAGCTTGCCGCCCGTATAGGACTCCGCGATGAGCGCCTTGAGCTCCTCGGGCGTCCCTCCCTCCTCGGCGATCTTGTCGGGATCCACGCCGAGCGCGCGCAGGATGCGATCGCTGATCGCCGTGAGGACGACGATGAACGGCGTGAAGAGGCGCCGGAAGAAGCGCATCGGCCGCGCCACGCGCCGCGCGACGCTCTCGGCCTTGTCGATCACGTAGAGCTTGGGGACGAGCTCGCCGGCCACGATGTGCGCGCTCGTGATGAGCAGGTAGGCGACGGTCACCGAGATCACGACGGCGAGGCCGTGGCTCAGGGGGCCGCCGAACAGCGGCTCGAGCAGGTCGGCCAGGACGGGTTCGCCCAGCGCACCGATGCCGATCGAGGTCATGGTGATCCCGACCTGGACGGCCGAGATGTAGTCGCCGATCTCGTCGACCTGCTCGAGCGCCAGGCTGGCGCCGCGGGCGCCGTCGTCCTTCAGCGTCTCGAGGCGCGAGCGCCGGGAGCGCACGAGCGCGTACTCGCCCGCGACGAAGAAGGCGTTGAGCGCGATCAGCAGCGCCGTCAAGAACAGCAGCAGCGCCGTCATCGCGGGGCGGCGTGTGAGCCGCTACTTCGAGGAGGATCGTCTGGCACGAACCGAATCTGCCCGGGAGGCTAGCAGCCGTCAGTGGATGCGATGCTTGTCTGCCATGCGGATCGTCAGCCTCGTGCCGCACGCCACCGAGCTCCTCTTCGCCCTCGGGCTCGGCGACCAGGTGGTCGCCGTCACGCACGAGTGCGACTACCCGGAGGCGGCGGGCGCGCTTCCGCACGTCACGCGCGATCGCCTGCCCCCCGGGCTGAGCGCGGCCGAGATCGACGCGGCCGTGCGCGAGCACACCGAGCGCGGCGAGGCGATCTACGAGCTCGACGCCGAGCGCCTGCAGGAGCTCGAGCCCGACCTGATCGTCACCCAGGCGCTGTGCCCGGTGTGTGCCGTCAGCGTGGACGACGTGCGGGCGGTGGCCGGCACGATCCCCAGCCGGCCGCACGTCGTCGCTCTGGACCCGCACACGCTGGGCGAGTCCTTCGGCGACGTGCGCACGATCGCCCAGCTCACTCGCTCGCGCGACGCCGCCCTCGACCTCGTCGCCCGCCAGCGCGCGCGAGTCGACGCGGTGAAGCTCGCCGTGCGCAAGGCCGAGCGGATCCCGGTGGCGGCCATCGAGTGGCTGGATCCCGTCTTCGTGGCCGGCCATTGGACGCCGCAGATCATCGACCTGGCCGGCGGCATCGACGTGCTCGGCTTCCCGGGCGAGCCGTCCGAGCAGAGCACGTGGGAGACGGTGGCAGCCGCGGCACCGCGCGTGGTCGTCGCCATGCCCTGCGGCTACGACGCCGAGCGCTCGCGCGCGGAGGCCGAGGCCCATGCCGGCGCCCTGCGGACCGTCGGAGCCGAGCGCGTCGTCGCCGTCGACGCCTCGGCCTACTTCTCGCGTCCCGGGCCGCGCCTGGTTGACGGCCTCGAGCTCATGGCGCACATCCTGCACCCCGACCTGGTGGCCGAGCCCGTGGGGACGGCCCTCGAGGTCGAGGTCTGAGCCCGCGCCCGTCGTCTGCCCGCCCGCTGGGCTGATCAGCTGCCGGCGGCGGCCAGCGCGCCGGCCACGGCGACGACCGACAGCACCAGGCAGCCGAGGTAGCCGAGCTCGCGACGGCCCATGCGGTCGGCGCCCTCGAAGACGAGGCCGACCAGGATGCCGCCGGCCAGTCCGCCGATGTGCCCGCCGATCGAGACGTTGCTGATCACGAACGACAGGACCAGGTTGAGGAGGATGAGCACGCCGATGTCGGTCTGGAACGGGTTGATGCCACGCGCGCGCTGCTCGACCGCGGCGGCGCCCATGAGCCCGAAGACCGCCCCCGAGGCCCCGACCGTCGAGTCGAAGGGGTGCTGCAGGAGCAGGGCGCCGAACGCGCCCCACAGCAGCGCCGTGAAGTACAGCGCGGTGAAGCGCCCGGAGCCCAGCGTGGGCTCGAGCAGGCTGCCCAGCAGCCACAGCAGGTACATGTTGAAGAGGATGTGGATCGGGCCCGAGTGCAGGAAGCCCGAGCTGACCAGCCGCCAGTAGTCGTGGTGGACGTGGACGTCGAAGCCGTCGAGATAGAGGTCGCTCCACAGCTTGCCCGAGCCGCCGCTGAAGCCGTTGGTGGCCAGGAAGAGCACGGCGCAGGCCACGATCAGCACGATCGTCACGCGCGGCTCGCTCGTGGTGGAGCTGAGCGTGCGGACCTTCGTGCGCTGCGCCGAGCACTCCGGGCAGCGCATGCCCACGGGCGTGGGCGTCATGCAGCTGGGGCAGATCGGCCGTCCGCACGAGGAGCAGGACACGGCCGTCTCGCGCGAAGGGTGGCGGTAGCAGGTCGCCATGCGGGCGCCGGAAGCTATCAACCGCCGCGTCGGGCGCCCGTCAGGCCGCGGAGGCGACGATGACCGGGGCGCTCGTCGGCTTCGTCGAGCCGCCGTCGGGCTCAGCCGTCACGAGCACCTGATCGACGCCCTTCAGGCGCCCGCGCTGGATCTCGACGTCGGCGCTGCCGCTGCGGTCGGTCCGGAAGAGCGCGGTCGTGGGTGCGGGGTCCTGGTTGGGGCGCTTGAGCCACACCTGGTAGACCTTGCCGGCGGGAGGCGCAGGCATGCGGCGGACCTCGAGCTTGGTCGCGTCGTCGGAGAGCTTCAGCGAGGCGCGGGCCGCGGGGGCCGAGGCGATCTGCACCGTCCCGGTGACCGTCTTCGTGTCGTCGGCGCCCGTGAGCACGATGCCTCCGACCACGCCGGCGGCGATCAGTGCGCTGGCGGCCATCGCGGCCGGCAACGGGCGCAGCGACAGCGACCAGCGCCGCTTGCGCGGCGCCGGCGCGGCGGGCGCCCCGGTGGGCTCGTCGGCCCGCGCCCCGGCCGCGGCGAGCAGCTCGGCCTCCGAGCGCACGATGGTCATGATCCGGTCGCGCAGCTCGGGGGGCGGGTCCACCTGCACGGCGGCCAGCGGCAGGGTGTCAGCCGCGACCTGCAGGTCGGCGACCTCGCGCCGGCAGTCCGCGCAGGTGGCCAGGTGCGCCTCGAAGCGCTCGTACTCGTCGTCGGGCAGCGCGTGCAGGACGTAGGAGCCCGCGTCGTCGCGCCGGGCGCAGGCGCTCATGTCATCGCCTCCGCCAGGCCGCCGAGCTGGCCGCGCAGCTTCTCGAGTCCGAGGCGCATGCGGCCCTTGACGGTGCCGATGGGCGTGTCGAGCATCGACGCGATCTCCGAGTGGGTGAAGCCGCCGAAGTAGGCGAGCTCGATGACCTTGCACTGCTCGGCCGGCAGCGTGCCCAGCGCCTGGCGCACGTCGCGCGCCTCGTCGCGGCGGGCCGCCTCGACGTCGGTGCGCTCGCGCGCCTCGAAGCGCTCCTCGATGCCCTCGTCGCTCGCGCGCCGGCGGTCGTGGACCATCGAGCGGCGCAGCGCGTCGATCGCGCGGTTGTGGACGATGCCGAGCACCCACGTGCGCACCGAGCCGCGCGTGCGGTCATAGCGCGCGCCCGAGCGCCAGAGGCTGAGGAACGCCTCCTGGACGACGTCCTCGGCGGTGTTGCGCGTTCCGGTCATGCGGTAGGCCAGCGAGAAGGCGGCGGTGCAGTGGCGGTCGTAGACGGCCTCGAAGGCCGCCGCGTCGCCGCGCCGTACCAACTGCATGAGATCCTCGTCGGCGAGTTGCGCGAACGCCATCTGCGGATGACCTTACGCAACCGGGGGACATTCGGATCAGCGTCTGGGGATGACCCGCTTGACCTCGTCGGCGGCGGCGCGCATCGTGCGCTGGGCGAGCTCGACGCCCTGGACGTGCCTCTTCTGCTTGCGGTGCTGGCTGCGCACGCGCAGGACGACGAGGCCGGCGCCCGCAGCGGTGCCGACGGCGACGGCGACGACCGGGCGCACCCAGTTGCGCGGGTCGCGCATCGAGCTCAGCTCCCAGGACTCGAGCTCCTCGGCGGCGAGCTCGGTCAGCTCCTGCAGGGTGGATTCCAGTCGCGTCGCCAGGGTCTCGGGCGGGTCGACGGGAGCAAAGGCCTGCCTCAGCAGGCCCTCGATGTCTGCGGCGAACGGTTCGCTCATGTCAGCGCGCCCCTCCCCGGGCGACGACGATCTCCTCCAGCTGCTTGATCGCACGGTGGATGAGTACCTTCGTCGCGCCGTCCGTACGCCCCATTGCTCGCGCGATCTCGCGGTTGTCCATCCCCAGCGCGAAGCGCATGATCAGCGCGTCGCGGCGATCGTCGGGCAGCTCCTTTACCCCCTCCAGGATGCGTGCCAGCTCGTCCCTGCCCTCGACCAGGTCCTCGGTCGTGTGCATCGCGCTCAGCGTTCCCGTGTCCTCGATCGGCGTCTGCGGCTTGCGGGCGCGGTCGCGGTACAGGTTCGCCGCCAGGTTGTGCGCGATGCGGATCAGCCACGGGCGCAGCGGCCTGCCGTCCGACTCCCGCTGCGCGCGCTCGTAGTGACGGTAGGCCTGCAGGAAGGTCTGCTCGGTCAGGTCCTCCGCGTCGTGGTGATTGCCCACCCGGTAGTACGCGTAGGAGTAGACGTCCCTCAGGTGCGCCTTGTAGAGGTCGGAGAACTCCCGATCGAGCAGGACCTTGTCCACGCATCGCAGCCTACTCAGGCAGCCCGCCTCGACCGCGGGCGAGTCGGCTCGAGCACCGCGGCCGCCCAGCGATCGGCCTCGACGCGGCCGGCGACGACGTCGGCGAGCCCGGTGACGGCCGGGGCATCGATCCCGTCCTCGCGCAGAGCGGCGGCCAGCAGCGGCAGGTCGTCGAGCGCCTGGGCGCTGTCGCCGGCGCCGGCCAGGTCGGCGAAGGCCTCGGGATGGCCCCCGTGGCGGTGCGCGTAGGCGTCGACCTCGGCGAGGACCAGGTCGGCGGCGGCATCGGCCGCGCCGTCGCCGGCCGGCGCAGCGGCGCTGGCGGCCAGGACGGCCGCGTTGCGGGCGGCGAAGGCGAGCTCGACTCCGGTGACGTCGGTAGTGCGCTGGACGTCGAAGCGGGCGACGCGCAGGACGTCGGCGATCTGGCCCAGGAAGGGCTGGGTCGCGCAGGCGACGACGAGCGCGGCGCCGCGGCTGAGCTCCTCGTCGGCGGCGCCGGGGCCGCCGAGGCAGGCGACGGCGTGCGCCTTGGTCCGTTCGGCGACGTAGGCGCACGGCAGGGTGCCGAGCGGAGCGACGAGGCCCTTGGCGCGCACGAGCACGCCGGCGCGCTCGGGGATACTCGGGCCCAGCTCCTGCACCACGGCGGGTAGGTCGCGCGAGGCGACAGCGAGGCAGATGAGATCGTGGTGGGCGAGCGCGATGTCGGCTGCGGGGAGCACCGAGATGGCGTCCGGCAGCGGCCCGTCGGCCGCCGGCGGCTGGTCGGCGCGCGTGCCCAGGTCGACCTCGAGGCCGGCGCGCGCGAGGGCCAGGGCGAGGCTCGACCCCCATGCGTCGGCGCCGATGACGGCCGCGCGACGGACCCTTGGGGTGCCGCCCAGCCATTCCCACTGAAGCTCGACGCACGGCCAGATGCGGTCGGTCACGGCGGCGGCCAGATGGCGGCTGGGCTCCTGCACCTGCGGGAAGGTCAACGGCGCGCCGGCGCGGATGCGCACCTTGTGCGGGCGGATGCGCCAGCCCTTGCGAACGGCCTCCGAGCCGATGATGGCCACGGGCACGACGGGCGCGCCGGTCTCGAGCGCCAGGCGGCCGACGCCGCGTTTGGGGCGCCCGAGCGGACCCGGGCGCGTGCGCGTGCCCTCCGGGAAGATGAGGACGCCGTCGCCGCGGGCGAGGATCGCCTTCGTGGTGTCCATCGCCTCCTGGTCGCCGCCCTCGCGGTCGATCGGATAGGCGCCCAGCGAGGCCAGCAGCCACGCGGCCGGCCGGTTGATGAACGCCTCCTTCTTGGTCATGAAGTAGATCGGCCTGCGGGCCATGACCGCGATGACGAACGGGTCCAGGAACGACCGGTGGTTGGCCGCGATGATGAACGGCCCCGTGGCCGGGATGTGCTCGCGCCCGATGCGGCTCAGCCGCCAGTAGAGGTGGAAGAACGGCTGCAGGATCGCCCGTAGCCCCCAGTACACGAGGGGGTTGACGCCCCGCCCGCGTGCGCGATCCAGAAGCGCGTCGCGATCCATGCCTTGGATACGCGCCATCGGTGGCCACGGTTACAGTTCGCCCATGCCGATCGATCGTGCACGGACAGCCCGCGGAGCCCTCGCCGGACTCATCGCCGCAGGGGCGTGGTCGGCCCAGGCGCAGCTCGACATGCGCGCCTTCGGGGTCGACTACTCCGACGAGGCGCTGCTGGGCAAGGCCGTGACGCGAGGCCCGGCGTGGCCCGCGGTCGGCTTCGCCCTGCACCTGCTCAACGGCGCCGCCTTCGGCGCGGCCTACACGAACGTCGCCCCCCGGCTACCGCTGCCCTCGTGGGCGCGCGGACCGGCGCTCGCGATGATCGAGCACCTCACGACCTGGCCGATGACGGTCGCCGTCGACCGTGTGCACCCGGCCCGCAAGGAGCTCCCGGATCTCTGGGGCAACGGCCGCGCCTTCGCGCAGGCCACCTGGCGCCACCTGTTGTTCGGCATCGTCCTCGGCGAGCTCGAGCGCCGCTTCAACGGGCCCGACGACACCGGCGTGGCCCCCTACGAGCAGGTCGTCTCCTCCAACGGCCACGGCGACATCGAGCACGCCGTCGGCGCGTCTGAGACCTAGTCACCGAGACGCGCTGTACGCTCGCCCGGACCGTGCCGGAGTAGCTCAGCTGGTAGAGCACCGCTCTTGTAAAGCGGGTGTCACGGGTTCAAGTCCCGTCTCCGGCTCTCCTCAGCGCTTGCGCACCCACACCACGTTCGACCCCCCGGCGAGGTACGGGTAGGCCGCCTCGCTCAGGCTCAGGGCGCGGAAGCGATACAGCGCGGCGCCGGCCTGACGGAAGCGGTAATCCGTGCGAAAGCGCCCGCCGCCATCGGTGCGCACGACGTTGAAGCGCACCCACCCGCCGCGGCTGGCCCGCGCCAGCAGCACCACCTGCTTGCCGCCCCGCGGCAGCGGGCCCCCGAGCAGCCGGCCGTCGAAGTGGATCGCCTGGCCCTGCCGCGCGCGGCGCGGATGGATGGCCAGGCGCAGGCCGGCCCTCACGCGCAGCCGCACGCTCGTGCTCGTCGCCGCGACCGTGTCGTTGACATGACTGCGATACCGGAAGGTCACGTCACGCGACGACACGCCCTTCGGCAGCGCGACGCGCCATCCCCCGTCCGCCGCCGTCGTCGGTCCCGCGCGCTTGACCAGCTCGCGGGCGTTGACCGCGGTCGTCTTGGACACCATGTCGATCACCGCGTTGGCGATCGGCGCCCCGTCAGCCGTCCGCAGCCGCCCCCGTACCACATGCCGGCGCCCGAACCTGCTCACCAGCAGCGTTCGGCTCCCCCGCCTGCCCCAGTGCGCCGTGAGCCGCGCGAGATCACTCGCCCCGTCGCCGTTGGCCGCCCCGCGCAGCGCGGGATCCGACCCCGGCCCGATCGCGTTGCTCGAGGTGATGGTCCGCGTGACGGGGCCGAAGATCGCGGTTCGGTTGCCGGCGGCGTCCTCGAGGAGGATGCGGACGGTGTGATCGCCTTGGGGGAGCTTGCTGGTGTCGACAGCGAGGGTTCCCCCATCGATTCGTGTCGGGCACGGCAAGGCCGCCGTGAACTCGTTGACGGTCGGATCGGGCCCAATGTCCGAACATGTCGTAGGTGACCCGAGCGGCCAGGCCATGGCGTCGACACCGTCAACTTCGAGGATGGCGCGGTAGAGCCCACCTCCCTCATCAGCGGCGTTGAAGGACAGGCGCGTCGCGCCGCTCCAGGTCCTGGCGTCGACGCTGGACCCGATCAGTCCGCCGGACGGAGCCACGTCGTCTCTTAGGTCGAATGAGGCGTTGAAGACCGTGGCTCGGATCCACGGCGAATCCACACTGCGGCACGCGTCCAGACAGGTGAACCTGATCTCGAACCGGCCGGCGTCGAGAAGCGAGCGCGTCAGGAGGTTTGTGCCGCCGAAGTTGGGTGTCGTGGACCAAGGACTATGCGCTTGAAGCACGCTCTCGCGGTCGGTGCTCACGTCGATCTGGGTGGTCCCCTCGCCCGCCGAGGGCCTGTTCGCGACCTCTGCGTTCCATCGCAGCCAAACGGCAGTCAGCTGGGTACCAGGCGCGGCAGTCCAGCGAAACCCAACGAACGTTCCCGGCGTCATCCTCACCGCCGACTCCATCCGCAGCACGAACGCACCGACGGTGTCGCAATCGTCGATCGCCAGCGCTCCAGCGCCGTCTTGCTCATAGCTCCATCCCAACGCGCCCGTCGAGTAGCTGAGGGTCCTGCTCAGATAGCGTCCGAGGTCCGGCGTAGTGCATGTGTGAACGCGGAAGACCCCGGCCTCGGCAGAGGCTCCGAACGCGAGACTGATGGCGACGCCCAGGAGCGTCGTGATCCCCAACATCGCCTTCATCACGTCATCTCCTCCCGCAGCGGTTGTCACCCCCTCTATAGCCGAGGCGCGTCTAATCTTCACCCCCACGCGCCAGGGGACTTCGCGACAGGGGCAACTTGGGGAACGAAGCCGTGTTGACGCGTGCGCACAGCACTTCAAGGGAGGAGCAAGGCTTGACGTCTTATCGCAGGAGCCGAAGGGCTCTGTTCGCCGCGTCCGTGGCGATCGTTGCAGGAGCCATCGCGCCGGCAGGGGCCAGCGCCGTGACGGTCACCGTCACAGGGGACGACGGGAATCCGATCGGGCTGGGAGGCACGATCAACATCCGCAACATGAGCCCGCAAGTGGCTCCTGCGGCTATCGCCACCGGCGACGTGTACAGCCTCAGCGTGGTCGGCCCGAACGGCGCAGCCGTCGCCGTCCCGGCCACGTGTTATGAGGCCTCCGACACGCCGCCAAGCCCGCGGACGGTCGACTACGTCGGCAATGGCGTCTACACCGTTGTGCTGACGCAGTACGCCACGGCAGACAGGTTCTGCAGCTCGGCTCCGATCAGGCAGACCTCGCTGCCGTTCAGCATCACGGCTTCGGTCGCCATCGCTCCGCCAGCAGCGCCGGCGCTCACGCGCAAGCCTGGGTCGTTCGTGACGACCACGGTGCCTCTCGCGATCGACCTCAACCCGGGCGCGCTCACGCACGAGGTGTACTCCGAGCGCAACGCCCAGCCGCTCCCGGACGGCTCGCTCCCGGGCACGCCGGACTCGCTGTTCGCCGACGCGACCACGAGAACGGTCGGGGTGCCGCTCAACCATGGACCGGGCAATTACCTCGTCGTGGCGCGCGCCAAGGGCTTCGCGGGGCTGACGACGCCGAACGCCTTCACCGCCTTCAGTGCCCCGGTGACCATCCGTGCCTTCGGCCCGTTCGACCTCAAGTCGTTCCGGTGGACCGACAGCCGCGGGCCGAGCTACGCATTCCACGCGACGATCATGGAGACCAGTGCGACGGGCAAGGTGAACGTCGCGATCGGGCGCGGGAAGAAGGGCAAGTACAAGTCCTTCGGCACGGCCAAGATCCGCAAGCACGCGTTCTCCAAGCGGTTCCGTCTGAGCACGGGTAAGTGGAGGATCCGCTTCAAGTACAAGGGCAACAGCACGGTGGCCGGCGGGTTCGAGGTACGGACCTTCCAGATCACGCGCCACGTGTTCTTCCGGGGCGCCACCTTCCGCTCCTCGGCCCTGCGGTAGCGCTGGGACGTCGAACGTCGGTCCTACCCCCTCAGGAGGGGGGAAGACCGACGTTCGACCCGGCGGGGCCCCGCGCGACCCGGCGGCGCCGCGCGCCCCGGCGGGGCCGCGCCGCGGCCCGGCGCGCGGCCGGCGCCGGGCCCGAGCCCGGCGCCGCCACCCGCGCTAGTGGCGCACGGTGATCGTCATCCGCATGTTGTCCTCCACGTGCAACGTGCAGATGAACTTGTAGACGCCGGGCTTGGTGAGCGTCTTGGAGTAGGTGAAGCCGGCCGAGCCGGGCTCGGTCTGGAACTTCTTGAAGCCCTTGGGGGCCGAGATGAGCTTGACGTCGTGGACGTCGGCCGAGCCGTCGGTCCAGACCCAGTTGATCCGGGACTTCAGGTTCACGGTCAGCTTGTGGGGGCTGAAGTAGTTGTCGACGACCTCGATGCGCTTCTTCTGGGGCTTGCGCACCGCATCGGGGGGGACGGCGACGGCCGGCGCCGCGGCCAGGGCCGCGACGCCGGTCAGCGCGAGAGCGAGCAGGACCCTCACTTCTTGTAGTGCTCCAGCGGCGTGAGCCCGGGCTTGGCCGCGTGGGGGTGCCTGATCCAGAACGCCTCGTGGGTCGGGTCGCCGACGCTCCAGTTGATCGCCTCGCTCTGGGCGGCCGCGTTGAACGTGTTCACGCCAGTGAAGGGGCAGGGCGTGAAGGTCGAGCCGTCGGCCGGGGTCGTGGTCGTCACGCCGACGTTGGGCCCGAAGCAGTTGTCCGACCCGCTGCCGTCGTAGAACAGCTCCCGGCCGTTGAGGTCCGCCCCGCCGAGACCGAACACGTTGTCGTGGACCTGGTTGCCGATGAGGTCGGCCGCGTCGGCCTGCTTGAGGAGGATCTGCTTGATCGCGCCTACCCCGACGAGGTAGTTGCCGTAGATGCGGTTGTTGGTGACCTCGGCGCGGCGGCCCCCGAAGAGCAGGACGCCGACGCCGACGGGATACGGCGCGCTGGTGGCCTGCTTCTTGAGCTTGAAGGGCGCGCCCGCGTAGTAGTTGAAGTTGTTCCAGAAGATGTCGTTGTCGGTGATGACGTTGTCCTCCGGCGGCGCGAACTTCTCGGTGTCCAGGGCGTTGGGGACGATGCCCGAGCCGTTGTTGAACCACTGCGACTTCGTGATCGTCACGTAGCGCATGTTGGTGCCGGAGAAGCCGAGGACGTTGCCGAACGACTTGACGTTGCGCACGATCGAGCGCACGGGCGTGGTCTGCTTGGGGGTCTGGCCGATGTAGAAGCCCGAGTCGTTGTTGAACGACGCCTGGGAGTTCTCCATCACGCCGCCGATCGAGTTGAAGGCGTAGATCCCGTAGACGCCGGCGAGCGTGGCGTTGAGGTGGTTGAGCTCGTAGCCGGTGACGTTGACGACGAAGAACCCGTTGCCGTTGTAGTGCTTGGCGGTGAAGCCGTTGATCGTCACCTGGTTGGCGCCGTCGACGCGCACGCCGTTCTGGCGCGGCGTCTTCTTGCCCTGCGTGCCGTCGAGGACGACCTTCGACGGGTGCTTGGGATTGCCGATCAGCTTGAGGTAGCGCTTGGAGGCGCCGAGCACGGTGACGCCTTCGCGGTAGGTGCCGCTCTTGACCTTGACCGTGTCGCCGGCCTTGGCCTTGTCGACGGCCGATTGGATCGTCTTGTGCTTGCAGCCGTGCTTGCACACGGTGAGCGTGTGGAAGGGGCCCTTCGGCGCCTTCTGGGTCGTCGACGGCTTGGACGGCGGCGGGTACTGGCCGAGCGCGGCTGCCGGCAGCGCCAGGGCGACCACCAGGGCGAGCCCGATGTTGCGAACGTGCGTCATGCGAACGATTCCTCCTGCGATGCCTTTAGGGCTCGACCAGGTACCAGCCCGCCATCCCACCGTCCTGATGGGTGAAGACGTGGCAGTGGTACAGCCAGCGGCCCGGGTTGTCCTCGATGAATCGGGCGGTGATCGTCTCGTTGGGCCCCACGGCGGGGGTGTCGACGAACGTCCCGCTGGGGTCCTTCCAACGGTGCCCGTGGATGTGGAAGTCATGGAAGTTCGAGTCCATCCCGATCACGTGGATGGCGACGTCCTGGCCGACCCTGGCCCTCAGCGTCGGCGTGTTGCCGGCGAAGGCGCGGCCGTTGACGCACTGGAACTGGCGCTCGAGGTCGGTGACCGGCGGGGCGAGCGAGTGGAAGAAGATGACGGCCTCGACGTCGGGGGCCTTCTCGCCGCGCTCGCGCACGATGATCGCGCCGAAGAGGCCGCGGAAGGTGTTCAGCGTGTGGTTGGGGCCGTGGTCGTGATAGGGCCACACGCCCACGGCGTCGGGCGTCGCCTCCCACGTGTAGGTGAACTCGCGCCCCGGGCGCACGAAGCCGCCCGCGCGCGTGAAGTCCCCCAGGTAGACGCCGTCGTACTCCGGGTTGTACTTGACCCCGTGTGGATGCATGGTCAGCGCCTGGCCGGTCTTCTCCGGCAGGGCGTTGCGGAAGTGCACGACGATCGTGTCGCCCACTTCGGCGTGGAGCGTCGGCCCGGGGATGGCGGGGCCCGCCAGCGGCGCGGCGAAGCCCTCGGTCATCTGCTGGTAGACGAACGCGCGGTACACGCTGGGGCCCGGGACGGCGCGCCCGTGCCACTCGTCGCGCCGCGGGCGGGTGGGCACGATGTCCCACAGGGCCTCGCGCGCCTGCACCCAGTACTCGCGCGCCGTCCCGCCCGGCTGGGGCTGCGGGGTGCTGAAGGTGAGCTGCTCGGTCGGCCCGGCCCCAGGCGCCGCGGCGGCCGCGCGAGCGCGCGGCACCGCCACGCGGCGGGCGGCCGCGTCGGCCTTGGCCGAGTCGCCCGGCTTGCTGAGCAGGACGCGCTCGCCGCCGATCGAGCACAGGAACGCACCCGCGCCCACGGCCAGGAAGCCGCGGCGGGGCAGGCCGCTGTCTGAGTCGGGGGGCGAGGGCAACGGCGCGCGATCCTACACGCGGCGTCAGTACAGATGTACTGTGACCGTCGTCGATGGCCACCGCCGTCCACCGCTCGCCGCCCCAGGCCATTCGCGCCGCGATCATCGAGGCCACCATCCGCCTGGTCGGCCGCGCGGGCGTCGACGGCATCACGCACCGCGCGGTCGCCCGCGAGGCCGGCGTCTCGCTGTCCTCGACGACCTACCACTTCGCCTCGCGCGATGTGATCGTCTCGGAGGCGCTGCGCCACGTCGCCGATCTCGAGATCGAGCGCATCGCGCGCGACGCCGAGGCGCTGGCCGAAGGCCACGCCGACGTCCCCTCAATCGCCCGGGCGCTGGCGGCCTGGCTCGCCGAGCAGGTCCATGGCGACGAGCTGCTGCGCGTGCGCGCCGGCTACCACCTGCAGCTCGAGGCGGCCCGGCGGCCCGAGCTGCGCGCCATCCACGTCGCCTGGGGCCAGGCCGTGCAGGACCTGGCCGAGCGCGTGCTGCGCGCGGCCGGCTCGCCGCGCCCGCACACCGACGCGCGCATCCTCTCGAGCGCCATCGACGGCCTGCGCCTGGACGAGGTGACCGCGCCGCGCCCGGACTTCGAGGGCCGCGCGCGCCCGGTCATCGAGCGCCTGCTGTCGATCCTCACGGCCCCGTGAAGGCTGCCGCGCTGCGCAAGGCGTGCCTCGCCCTCACCGGCGCCGAGGAGACCTTTCCCTTCGGACCGGAGAACTCGGTGTTCAAGGTCGAGGGCAAGATCTTCGCCATCAGCCGGCTCGGAAGCGAGCCTCCGCTGCGGATCTCCCTGAAGTGCGAGCCGGGGCTCGCCGAGCAGCTGCGCGCCAGCCACGCCGCGATCACGCCGGGCTATCACCTCAACAAGCGCCACTGGAACACCGTCGTCCTCGACGGCTCGATCCCCGATGCGATGGTGCGCGACA
Source organism: Paraconexibacteraceae bacterium (assembly GCA_963757775.1). Taxonomy (GTDB): domain Bacteria; phylum Actinomycetota; class Thermoleophilia; order Solirubrobacterales; family Solirubrobacteraceae; genus JAOPZW01. The sequence goes on from CAVWSH010000006.1 coordinate 313,277, forward strand.
TGATCGAGGACAGCTACGACCTCATCGTGGCCGCGCTGCCGAAGCGCAAGCAGCAGGCGCTCGGCTGGACCGGCGCCTAGATCGCGCTCGGGGTGCCCCACGTGTCGCCGTGGCGCACGAGGAGGATCTCCTCGGAGCCGACGTCGGTCACCACGCGGAAGAGCGCCTGGTCCTCCTCGGTGCCCGGGCGGTCGACCACCCGCATGAGCAGCAGCTCGCGCACCTCGGCGGGCGAGCGCGCCGCGAACGCCTCGCGGGCCGCCGCCTCGAGGACGGTGCGCTCCCAGCCGCGATCGCTCGCGCGGGCCAGCGCCAGGGCCTGATCGGCCTCGCGCACGGCGCTGACCGTCTCGTCCTCCTGGTCGCGGGCGCGCCGCCCGTTGGCGACAAGGCCCCCCACGATCAGTAGGACCAGGAGGACCACGACGATGATGACGATGACGGCGATCGCGCTCACAGCGGCGGATTACAGCATCACGTTGCGCGCGGCGAGGTGCGCCCCGACCTTGCGCTTGACCCGCTGCAGGGCGTTGTCGACCGTCTTGCAGTCGCAGCCGATGCGGTCGCCGACCTGCTCGTAGGAGTAGCCGTCGAGGTACAGCGCGAGCACGCGCGACTCGAGATCCGACAGCGCCGTGGAGAGGCAGGCGACGAGGGAGCGCAGCTCCTCGGAGGAGATGACCTGGTTGACCGGGTCGTGGACCGAGGGGCCAGGGATGACCTCGTCGAGGGTCGGCTCGCCGTCGGAGGCGCTCGCGGGGGTGCTCGAGAACGAGACGTATTGATTCAGCGGCGTGTGCTTGTTGCGCGTGGCGGTCTTCACCGCGGTGATGATCTGGCGCGTGATGCAGAGCTCGGCGAAGTTGCGAAAGCTTGACTCGCGATCGGAGCGGAAGTCGCGGATCGCCTTGTAGAGGCCGACGAGGCCTTCCTGGATCAGGTCGTCGCTGTCGCCGCCGGCGAGGAAGTACGACGAGGCCTTCAGGCGTACGAAGCCGTAGTAGCGACGCACAAGGCGGTCGTAGGACGTCGGATCCCCCTGCTTTGCAAGGGCGATCAGGTAGCCATCCTCGACCTGAACTTGAGACTGAGAGTTGGGGGACAGACGGGCCACGAGCGGTCCTTTCGTCCGGCCGGCAGCCATGCCGGCGGGCTCGGAGTAGCTCAGTGGCGCAATCCTCCCCGGAGCGCCATCTGTATCGAATGCTCGCTTTAGCTCAACCTGTAGTCGAGCCTCAGCTGGGCGCGAGAGTTTCAGACTTATGGAGCGCTGTCAAGAGCCGCAGCGCTTCTGCAAGATCCCGTACAGCAGCGCGGCGGCGGCGGCGCTGGCGTTGAGCGACTGGACGTGGCCACGCAAGGGCAGCGCCACCAACTGGTCGCACGCAGCGGCGACCCGCGGGCGCAGGCCGCGTCCCTCGGCCCCGATGACGAGCACGCACCCCCCGCTGTAGTCGGGCTGCAGGTAGGACTCGGCGCCCTCGGCCGCGGCCCCGTAGCACCAGCAGCCGGCGTCCTTGGCGGCGGCCAGGAAGTCGGCCACGTTGCGCACGCGCGCGACAGAGAGGTGCTCGACGGCGCCGGCCGACGCCTTGCACACCGCCGGCGTGACCTCGGCCGAGCGCCGCTCGGGGATGACCACGCCGTCGGCGCCCACGCACTCCACGGTGCGGCAGATGGCCCCGAGGTTCTGGGGATCCTGGAGCTCGTCGAGGACCACGACGAAGGGGTCCGTGCGCTCGAGCAGCCGCGCATGGTCGACGTACGGGTACGGGCCGACCTCCGCGCACAGGCCCTGGTGGGCCTCGCTCCCCGCGCGCGCGGCGATGTCCTGCTCGCGCGCCTCGATGACGTCGACGTCGCGCAGCCACGGCTGGGCCGCCGCGCCGCGGGTGGCCCACACGCGGTGCACGGGGCGCCGGCCCGCGCGCAGGGCCTCGCGGATCGGATTGCGCCCGTAGAGGACGGTCGTGGCGCTCACGGATCGACGCGTACGAGCTGCGGGCCGTCCGCCGAGTCCCGCACCTGCCAGCCCCGCGCCGCCAGCTGGTCGCGCAGGCGGTCGGCCGCGGCGAAGTCACGCGCCGCGCGGGCGCTCTCGCGCCGCTCGAGCAGGGCCAGGGCGGCGGCATCGGGCTCGCCGTCGGCTCCCGCGGCGTCGAGCAGGTTGTCGAGCGCGAAGATCTGCAGCATCTCGCGCAGGTCGGCGTCGCCGGTGCCGGGCTCGCGCTTGTTGGCCTCCCGGATCCAGGCCCACACCTCGGCCAGCGCGGTCGGGGTGTTGAAGTCGTCGGCCAGAGCGGCGAAGAAGCGCTCCTTGTGCCCCGCGAGATCCTCGGGCGAGGGCCCTGGCACCAGGCGCCGGGCGGCCTCGCGCACGCGACGGACATTGGCCGCCGCCTGGGCCATCGTCGTCTCGTCGAACTGGATCGGCTGGCGGTAGTGGCCCGAGACGAAGAACATGATCACCGCGTCGCGCCCGTGCTGAGCCAGCGCGTCGGCCAGCGAGGTGATGTTCCCCACGCTCTTGGCCATCTTCTCGCCGCCCATCTGGAGCATCCCGTTGTGCATCCAGATGCGCGAGAGCTCGGCCCCGCGGGCGCGCCGCGTCTGGGCGGCCTCGTTCTCATGGTGCGGGAAGGTGAGGTCGTTGCCGCCGGTGTGGATCTCGAACCCGACGCCGAGCACCTGCTCGGCCATCGCCGAGCACTCGATGTGCCACCCGGGCCGGCCGCGGCCCCAGGGCGCGTCCCAGGCGGTGTCCTCGCCCTCCTTCTGCGCCTTCCAGAGCGCGAAGTCGAGCGGATCCTCCTTGCGGTCTGAGCCTTCGACCCCCTCCCCCTGGTCCATGTCGTCGACCGATCGGTGGCTCAGCGAGCCGTAGTCGGGATCCGCGCGCACCCGGAAGTAGACGTCGCCGTCGACGGCATAGGCCGAGCCGTTGTCGAGCAGGGCCTGGATGAGGTCCACGATCGGCTCGATGGTCTCCGAGGCCAGCGGCTCGCGGTCGGGCCGCCCGAGGCCCAGGCCCTCGGTGTCGGCGAAGTAATGCGCGGTCATCTCGCGCGCGAGGTCGGCGCTCGGCACGCCCAGCGGGCGCGCCGCGTCGTAGATCTTGTCGTTGATGTCGGTGACGTTGGCGACGAGCGTCGTCTCGTAGCCCTCGTGCTCGAGGAAGCGCTTGAACAGGGAGGGGACGACGTAGGGCCGCGCGTTGCCGATGTGGATGCGGTTGTAGACCGTAGGCCCGCAGGAGTAGATGCCCACGCGACCCGGGTCGCGCGGCTCGAGCGGCTGCTTGCGCCCGGTGCGCGTGTCGTGCAGGCGGATCTCGCGGGCCATCGGCCCCCCAATCTACGCAAGGCGCGGACAGGACCGATGGGCAGCCCCGCACCGGCCCCGCCCGGGTATAAGGTCTCCTGTCATGCCCGGCGAGCGGCCTCACGCCCGGCGCCTCGCCGACCTCGACGAGGCCTTCTCGACGCTGCCCGGGCGCTATCTCGGGGCCCCCGAGGGCTTCGACGCCACCTACCACGTCCGCCTGGGCGACGTGGGACGCACGTGGGAGGTGCGTTGCACGACCCACGGCGCGCGCGTGCGCAAGGGCTCGACCCGGCGCTCACCCGACGTCGTCATCGGGACCGACGCCCAGACGTGGCTGGCGCTGCGCGAAGGCGAGCTCTCCGGTGTGGACGCCTTCTGGCAGCGCCGGCTCTACGCCCGCGGCGACGTGGACCTGGCCATCGGCTTCGAGGGCCTCTTCCGCCTGCCGAACGGGCGCCCTCCCCTGGTGCGCATCCACGACGTGCGGCTCCCGGGGCGCCGCGTGTCGACGCTGACGATGGGGGAGGGACCGGATGTCGTGTGCATCCACGGGCTGGGGGCGACCAAGGCGTCGTTCTTCGACGCGGCGGCCGCGCTCACGCGCGCGGGCTACCGCGTTCACGCCCTCGACCTGCCGGGCTTCGGCGGCTCCTCCAAGCCGCTCGCCGGTCCGTACTCCGCGCGATGGTTCGCCGACACCGCGATCGAGGTCATGGACGCGCTGGAGATCGGCCGCGCGCACCTGGTCGGCAACTCGATGGGCGGCCGGGTGGCCATCGAGATGGGACTGCGAGCACCTGAGCGCGTGGCCGGCCTGGCCCTCCTCGCGCCGGCCGTGGCCTTCGTCAAGCGCGACTGGCACCCGATCGTGCGCCTGATGCGTCCCGAGCTCGGCCTGCTGCCCCACAATTTCGGCCGCGGCCGGGTCGCGCGCCAGTACTGGAGCCTGTTCGCCGATCCCGACCAGGTCGATCCCAGCATGGCCGACGTCGTGGTCGACGAGTTCCAGCGCATCTACGCGAGCGCCGGGGCACGGCTGGCCTTCCTCACGGCGGCGCGCAACATCTACCTCGAACGGCCCTTCGGGCGCGGCGGCTTCTACCCGCGGCTCGCGGAGCTCGAGGCGCCTTCGCTCTTCGTGTGGGGCGCCCGCGACCAGCTCATCCCGCCCGGCTTCAAGCGCCACGTCGCGCGATGGCTGCCCGCCGCCGAGCAGATCGTGCTCGAGGACTGCGGCCACGTCCCGCAGGTCGAGCGCTCCGAGCAGACGATCGGCCTCCTGCGGCGCTTCTTCGGCCGCGTCGACGCGCTGCGTCCGGGCCGGGCCCGGGTGCGGGCGGCCTAGCAGCGGTCGCGGAATCGATCATCTAGCCTGCCGCGGGGTGCGCCCCGCCCTGCCCGCCCTCGCCGTCGCCGTCGCCGCCGCCGCCGGGCTGATCGCCGCACCCGCCGCGCCGGGCGCCGTCCGCGTCGCTCCCGTCGGCGTGCGCCCGCACGGCACCCTGATCGTCCACGTCACCGGCCGGCTGCCGCAGACGCTGTCGATCGACGGGCGCCGCATCGCCACCGCGCGCCACCCCAGCACACACGTCAGCCTGCGCCGCCGCATCGCCCAGGGCCGCCACCGGCTGCGAGCCTGCCGCAGGCGCTCGTGCGCGACGAGCCTCGCCTTCGTGGTCACCAACGGCCCGATCGTCGGCGGCTGCCCGGTGCTGCCGCCCGACAGCCCGTGGAACACCGACGTCAGCTCGGCGCCGCTCGCCGCGGACTCCGCCGCGCTCGTGGCCGCGCAGGCCGCCGGCCACGACGTCCACCTGGACTTCGGCGACACCCAGTCGGAGTACGGCATCCCCTACGCGCTGGTCGGTCCGCACCAGCGCCGCGTGCCGATCACCTTCGGCACCGACGGCGCCGACTACGGCGACGAGAGCGACCACGGGCCGTTCCCGATCCCGCCCGCGGCGCCCATCGAGGGTGCGCCCGGCGGGCAGCCCGATCCGCAGGAGGGCGACCGCCATGTGATCGTCATCCAGCGCGAGCGCTGCGTCGACTACGAGCTCTACAACGCCGTGCGCCAGAACGGCGGGGCGTCGTGGCAGGTCTCCTCCTCGGCGCGCTGGGACCTGACGCGCAACGGGCGCCGGCCGGCCGGCTGGACCTCCGCCGACGCGGCGGGACTGCCCATCTTCCCCGGCCTGCTGCGCTACGACGAGGCCGCCTCGGGGACCATCCGCCACGCCCTGCGCTTCACGCTGCCGCGCGCGCGACGCGCGTGGCAGGCGCCCGCGAGCCACTGCGGCACGCAGACCGACCCCTCCACCCCGCCCTACGGCTCGCGCTGGCGGCTGAAGGCCTCCTTCGACGAGACGCCCTACAGCGGCCCCGCACTGGCCATCGTCCGCGCGCTCAAGCGCTACGGGCTCATCTTCGCCGACCAGGGCTCCTCGATGTTCATCACCGGCACGACCGACCGGCGCTGGACGCAGACCATCGAGGACATCGATCAGCGCCACCCGATCCCCGGCGACGCGTTCGAGGTCGTCGCAGGCCCGCCGCCCACGCCCTGCTGACCCGCCTATGATGCCCTCGGCCATGAGCGCCACCGCAACGTCGCGCAACGGCCACTCCAGCAATCCAGTCGGCGACGGCACCCTGCACCCGGGTGACGCGGACGGCGACGCGGCCGAGGCCCAGGGCTCACTGCCGGGCCGCCTGCTCAAGGCGCTCGCGGGCCAGATCACCAGCCGCGTGCCGCCGGCCGACCTCGACGAGCGCGATCCCGACTACATCCGCGAGTCGCTGCCGGGCCTGTGGCTACTCTCGAGCCTGTACTTCCGCGGCGAGGTCCGCGGCCTGGGGAACATCCCCGAGGAGGGGCCCGTGCTGCTGGTCGGCAACCACTCGGGCGGCAACCTCACCCCCGACACGACCGTCTTCACGCTGGCCTTCAGCGCCTACTTCGGCGTCGAGCGGCGCTTCTACCAGCTCGCCCACAACCTCGTGCTCTCGATGCCGGGCCTCGGCTTCCTGCGCCGGTTCGGCACCGTCGCCGCCTCGCCGGCCAACGCCGAGAAGGCGCTGCGCTCGGGCGCGGCGGTGCTCGTGTACCCGGGCGGAGACCACGAGGTCCATCGGCCCAGCTGGCACTCGCACCGCGTCGACTTCGGCGGGCGCCGCGGGTTCATCCGCCTGGCGCTCGAGCACGACGTGCCGATCGTGCCCGTGGTGTCCATCGGCGGCCAGGAGACCGCGCTGTTCCTCAGCCGCGGCGAGACGCTCTCCCGGCTGCTCGGCCTCGATCGCCTGCTGCGCCTCAAGGTGCTCCCGATCTCGATCGCCGTGCCGTGGGGCATCAACGTCGGCGACTTCCTGGGCCACATACCGCTGCCGGCCAAGATCACCGTGGAGGTGCTGCCGCCCATCCGCCTGCGCGACGAGTTCGGTCCCGACCCCGATGTCGACGAGGCCTACGAGCACGTCCTGCGCATCATGCAGGAGACCCTCGACGCGCTCGCCGCCGAGCGCCGGCTGCCGCTGCTCGGATGAGGGTCTCGGCGCAGATCGAGATCGCGGCGCCGCCCGAGGAGGTGTGGGAGTTCGTCGTCGACCCCGCCCGCCAGCTGCACTTCATGGCCGGCATGACGCGCTGGGAGGTCGAGGGCGAGCAGGCCACCGGCATGGGCGCGCGCTACCGCACGCTCATGCGCGTCGGCTCGGCCGAGGTCGGAGGCCTCGTGGAGGTCGTCGAATGGGAGGAGGGCTGCGATCTCGCCTGGTCGTCGGTCACCGGCGTCGACCAGCGCGGGCGCTGGCGGCTGCGCGCGCGGCCCGACGAGTGCACCCACGTCGAGCTGCGCCTGGCCTACGGCGTCGCGGGGGCCGGCATCCTCGGGTGGGTCGCCGAGCAGGTCGCGGCGCCCACGGTGCGCGGGCACCTGCGCCGTTCGCTGCAGCAGCTCAAGCGCCAGGTCGAGCACGAGCGCCTGCGCCGGCAGGCGGCGCAGCGGCGCACGGCACGCGGCGTCACCAGTGCGGGCGCCAGCGCCAGCTCGAGCGGAAGCTGACGGTCAGGCGCGCGACGGCGCCGTCGCGCAGGGTCAGCACGAAGGTGCGGCAGGTCCCCGACCAGGCCTTCCTGGTCTGCCACATGAAGACGTAGTGGCCGGACCAGTCGTGATAGGTCAGGCCGCCGGCGTACTTGCTGGCAGCCGGCTCACCGCCGGTCGGCGTGCCGGGACGATCGCAGCTGGTCTGGACGCTGGAGGGCGAGCCGCTGGCCAGGACGTCGAGGCCGTGATCGCCTCCGAGCGAGAAGACGATCGGGATCGCGTCGCCGGCGTGGACGACGCTGCCCTGGTGGATGGGCCCGAAGAAGCCCTCGAAGGCCAGCGGGGGCGGCGGGGGCGGCGGGGGCGGCGCGGTCACCGTGTAGCTGTGGGTCACGGTCGTCTGGTTGCCGTCCCCGTCGCGCGCCACCACGGTGAAGGTGTGGGCACCCGGCGCGGAGGTGTCCAGCGCGGCGCCGTCGGGCACGTCGCCCGTGCACGACCGCAGCCCCGAGGATCCTTCGTCGGCGCACGTGTAGTCGACCGCGACGGCCGCGCCCTGCTCGTACTGCGCGCCATCCGCGGGCGTGACGAGGTCGATGGTCGGCGGCGTTTCGTCGCGCGGCCTGACCGCGACGACGGCCTGCGGGCGGAAGTCCGCCGGCGCGGGATCGGCCTTGAGCGCGAGCGATCCGTCGGCGGCGACGTCGTACTGCCCCATGGTGGCGTCGCCGAAGCCGGCGACGTACAGGCTCTTGCCGTCGGGCGCGAGGGCGAGCCCGAACGGGGTGCGCGGCGCGGCCACCGCGGGAGCGAGCTCGCTCAGCGCGCCTGATCGGTCGGCGGCGTACTGCGTGATCGTGTTGGAGGAGGTGTTGCTCACGTAGACCCGGCCTGCCGCGGCCACGATGCCGCGGGGCTGGCTGCCCGTGCTCACCGGCTGCGCCTTGGGCGCGAGGTCGCCGCTGGAGGCGCCCACGGAGAACTGGGTGACGGTGCCGTCGGTGAGCTGGTTGGTGACGTACGCACTCGCGCCGTCGGGGCTGATCGCGATGCCCGCCGGCTGCGAGCCGGCCGCGACGGTCGCGGGCTGCTTGGGCGACAGCACGCCCGCGGCGGAGACGTCGTACTGCGAGACGGTCGCGTCGTCGAAGTTCGTGACGTAGGCGCTCGAGCCATCGGGGCTGACGGCGATCTGCCCCGCCCCGGTGCCGGTGGGCGCGCTGGAGGCCAGGGTCAGGGCGCCGGCGCCGTCGACGTCGTAGGTGCTGACGGTGCTGTCGCCCTGGTTGACGACGTAGGCGTGCCGGCCGTCGGGCGCCACCGCGATGGCGGCCGGCGTCGTGCCGGAGGCGACCGCGTCGGGCGTCTTGGGCGTGAGCGTTCCGTCGAGGCCGATGTCGAACTGCGAGACGGTGGCCGAGCCCTGGTTGACGATGTAGAGGCTGCGGCGGTCAGGCGACGCGGCGGCCGCGGTCGACGTCGGGCCGGTTCCCACCGCCGGCGGCGCGAGCGGCGCGAGCAGGCCGGCATCGTCCGCCGCGTACTGGCGGGCGGTCTGACTCCAGCTGGTGGCGTACACGAACGCGGGCGGTGCGGCGGATGCCGACGCTGCCGTCAGCGCGCTGGCTGCTACGGCCGCGACGGCCATCCTGGCCAAACGGAAGCTCATCCTTGGGGGTCCAATCCTTGGGGGTTCATGGACGTTAGAACGTGAACCCTGCCTGGTTGCACGGATGGACGAGTATCGGATCTTTCGCGCGAGACCTTTAGCCGCTCCGCTGAGCGGCCGGGGCGGTACCGTGAGGGCGTGCAGCCCCCCTCGGCACTCGACATCCTCGTCGTCGACGACGACGAGCCTTTGCGCGAGATGCTCACGCGCTCCTTCGAGCGCGAGGGCCATCGCGTGACCGCGGTGCCCGACGGCGAGCAGGCGATCGCGCAGGCGACCGAGCGCGACTTCGACGTGGTCCTGCTCGACGTCGCCCTGGGCCCGGGACCGGCGGGCCACGACGTGGCGCGCGCGCTGCGCCAGCGCCGGGCCGTGGTGCCGATCATCATGCTCACCGCGCTCGACAGCGAGGCCGACGTCGTCCAGGGGCTCGAGGCCGGCGCCGACGACTACGTGACCAAGCCCTTCGGCCTGGCCGAGCTGCGCAGCCGCATCCGCGCCGTCCTGCGCCGCGCCCACGGCCGCGTGGTCGACGGCGTGCGCACCGTCGGCCCGGTGACGATCGACCAGCGCGAGCGCCAGGTCACGGTCGGCGGCTCGCCCGTGCGCGTGACCTTCAGCGAGTACGAGCTGCTGGCCTGCCTCATGGAGCGCCCCGGCAAGCTCTTCACCCGCCAGGAGCTCCTGCGCGCGATCTGGGGCGACAGCGCCTACCGCGACCCGCGCGCCATCGACGTCCACATCAGGCACCTGCGCGAGAAGCTCGAGGAGCGTCCGGAGGAGCCGAGCCTGATCCTCACGGTCCGCGGCGCCGGCTACCGCTTCCGGGAGCAGTGATCAGGCGCAGGGCCTTCGGTCTGCGCCCGCGGCTGCTGGCCGCGCTGGTCTTCACGAGCGTCGTCACGCTGGCCGTCGCCGCGCTCGCCCTCCTGCCGCCGCTGCAGCAGCGCCTGACCGACCAGGCGGCGAGCGATCTCGAGAACGCGACGAGGACCGACGCGCCGCTGTTCCACGACGCCATCGTGGGCAGCCTGCGCAGCAGCAAGCGGGCCGGCCAGAGCGACGAAGAGCGGCTCTCCAGCCTGAGCGCCGCGATCGCCAACCGCGCCGACACGCTGCGTCTGCGCACCGACGCGCGCGTCATCGTCGCCAACTCGGTGCCCGACACCCCGCCGATCTTCGACACCGACTTCGCCGGGAGCCCGCTGCCGCGCGGCGAGATCCTCAGCGCGATCACGGACCCTCTCGAGCGGACGGTGCGCCGCGACAACCAGGTCCTCGTCGTCGAGCCGATCGACGTGCCCAACGACGTCGCGCTCAACCCCATCCGCGTCCCCGACACTGATCTCGCCGGCGACTTCGTGCTCGTGACCGTCAAGCCGCTGAGCGACGTGACCACCGCCGTCGGCCAGGTCCGCAACGCGTTCCTCGCCGCCGCCGCCGTCGGCCTGCTCGTCGCGGTCCTGCTCGGCATCGGCCTCGCCACCGGGATCGGCCGGCGCCTCGCGCGCCTGCGCGCGGCCGCGGTGCGCGTCGCCGCCGAGGGCACCGACGCCCCGACGCCGCGCGACGACGGCCTCGACGAGGTCGGCGATCTCGCCCGAGCGCTGGCCACGATGCAGCGCGAGCTGCGCCGCCAGGAGGCGGCGCGGCGCTCGTTCGTCGCGACGGCGTCGCACGAGCTGCGCACGCCGCTGACCTCGCTGCAGGGCACGGTCGAGCTCCTCGAGGAAGACCTGCGCGACAGCAACTTCGACCAGGAGGACGCCCGCCGCCAGGTGCAGGGCGCCCAGCGCGAGCTGCGGCGCCTGGCGCGGCTGGCCAGCGAGCTGCTCGACCTCAGCCGGCTCGACGCCGACGTCGCGCTGCGCGACGAGCCCGTGGAGCTCGGCGAGCTGTGCCGGGCGGTGGCCGCCGAGTTCGAGCTGCGCGCGGGCGAGGGCGACGTCGAGCTGCAGGTCCCGGCGCCGCCCGGGCCGTGCTGGGGCAGCGGCGATCCCGGCGCGGTGGCGCGGGTCGTGCGCATCCTGCTCGACAACGCGCTGCGCCACGCGCCGCGGGCCTCGACCGTGCTCGTCGTGCCCGCCTACCACGGCGAGAAGGCGACCGTCTCCGTCGACGACGAAGGGCCCGGGGTCCTGCCCGAGGATCGCGAGCGCATCTTCGAGCGCTTCGAGCGCGGCAGCGCGCCCTCGGGCGAGAGCGGCTTCGGCCTGGGCCTGGCCATCGGCCGCGAGCTGGCGCGCAAGATGGGCGGCGAGCTGCGCATTGCGGAGTCCGACGGCGGGGCGAGCTTCGTCCTCGAACTTCCCATCCAACTGCCCGCGGGCTCGCACCCCGGGCCGGAGGCGCGCGCCGAGCCCACGCCGTACATGTCTTGACGGCTATATGCCTCTTTGGTTATGCTCGCGGCCATGCACGGCACCTACGAGATCGTCGACGACCGCTCTGCGCTGACCTTCGCGCGGCGCCTGGACCACTCCGTCGAGCGCGTGTGGCGCGCCGTCACCGAGCCGGACGAGCTGGCGCACTGGTTCCCGAGCGTGGTCCGCGGAGACCTGACCACGGGGGCCACGCTGACCTTCGAGTTCCCGGGCGGCGAGATGCCCGCGATGCAGGGCGAGGTCCTCGAGGCCGACTCACCGCGCTGCCTGGCCTTCACGTGGGGCGACGACGTGCTGCGCATCGAGCTCGAGCCCGACGGCGAGGGCTGCGTGCTGCACCTCGTCGTCCTCTTCGACGACGCCGGGCGCGCCGCGCGCGACGCCGCGGGATGGCACGTCTGCCTGGATCGGCTCACCGAGCACCTCGCCGGGGCGAGCGCGCAGGCACCGAGCAGCGAGGCCACGCCCGAGTGGCGCGCGCACTACGAGGAGTACCGGCGCCGCGGCCTGCCCGCCGGCGCGCCCCTCCCGGGCGACTGACCGCACGCGGCCATGCGAGGATGGAGCATGGCCGACATCGACCTGGCCGCCGTCGAGCGCGAGCTGCGCGCCCGCCACGACGAGCTCGAAACGCGCCTCACGGCCCTGGCGCGCCCACCCGAGCGCGGCTCCACGGTCGGCTTCGGCAAGCGCATCGGCGACGGGACGACCGAGGCCGTGAGCCGCCTCACCGATGTCGGGGTGGGCGGCAGCCTCGAGCTCTCCGAGGCCCGCGTGGCCCGCGCCCTGGCCAAGCTCGCCGAGGGCAGCTACGGCATCTGCGACAGCTGCGGCGAGCCGATCGCCCCGGCGCGGCTGGCCGCGGCGCCCGAGAGCGTGCTCTGCATCGAGTGTGCCCGGCGGGCGCGGTAGGGCGCGCGGGCGCCCCGTGCCTTCGCGGCCCACCGGACCCGCAGAACGCTCCAGGGTCCCGCGGCCGCGAGCGGCACCGCGGTCGCGCCGCGACGGCGCAGCCGCGCGATGACGGCACCGTCGTCGCCCTCGATGAAGGCGATGCCGACCGCCGGGGAGAACCACCGCCCGACGTCGCTGAGGTGCAGGTCGAGCTTCCACGCCACCCCGTTCTCCAGGCCGCCCGGCTCGACGATCGGGTGCAGGCGCGCGACGGGGGCGCGCCGTTCGGCGCGGTCGACGGCGCGCCAGAGCGCCGAGAGCGTCGCGGCGCGCGCCTTCGCCTCGGCGGCCTGGTGGTACATCCCGTTCGCGCGGGAGACGGCGAACGGGGCGCAGGCGGCCACCAGGACCACCGCGAGGACCGCGCGGACGCGGGCGCCGGAGGCCAGGCGCACCGCCGCGACCGCGCCGATCCCGGCCACCACGCAGCAGACGGCCACGGGCACGACGAGGTAGCGGGGCACCGCCGGGTACCCGAGCGCGGTCGCGACGACGGTGAACCCGCCCCAGCCTCCCGCGACGGCCGCGAGCGCGCCCACCGTCCGATCTCGCGCGCGCCAGCCGAAGGCCAGGCCGCACAGCGCGCCGATCCACACGGGCGCCGGGGCCATCGGGCCCGTGCCGCGCAGCAGCTCGAGCGCGGGATCGCCCGTCCCCTGCAGGCTGACCGGCTCGGCGCTGATGCGCGCCAGATGGAAGGTGTGCAGGAGGTCGCCCGAGCCGGCCCAGTCGGGCACGATCCACAGGGCGAACATGGCCGGGACGCCGAGGGCCAGCGGCCACCACCGACGCTCGAACACGGCGAGGTGGAGGGCGTAGGCGCCGACCAGGGGCCATACCTCGGGGCGCCCCAGTCCGGCCAGCGCCCCGAGCAGGAAGGCCGCCCCGCGGCGGCCCTCGAGGTGCAGCTCGATCGCCCCCAGCACGAGCGCCACGACCAGCGGCTCGACGTTGCCCGCCGCCAGGAAGCGCAGCCACTCGCTCGTCGTGAGGAGCGCGAGCGCCGCGAGCGCCCCGGCGATCGGCCCTCCGGCGCGCGACCCGAGCCGGAAGGCCAGGGCGAGCGCCGCGAGGCCCGCGCAGCGCACGACCACGAGCCAGAGGCTCGGCGCCGCGGCGCCGGTGAGGGCCAGCGGCGCGGTGAAGAGCACCGCCAGCGGCTTCCAGCCGGTGCTTGCGATGGTGCTGAAGCCCGGCCCCGGCACGGCGATCTCCCGGCCGAAGACCAGCCACGCCCATGGGTCGTAGCTCGGAGCGGAGGGCAGCGCGAGCGAGGCCGCCGCGAGCGCCAGGCCCGACGCGGCCCACCGGGTCGCCCTCATGCGACCGGGATGCGCGCCTCCAGGCGTGTCCCACCGCCGGGTGGGCTGTCGACGCGAAGGTGCCCGTGAAGCGCCTCGACGCGGTCGGCCAGGCCGTGCAGGCCCGAGCCGGCGCCGGGGTCGGCCCCGCCGATGCCGTCGTCGGCGACGCGGACGAGGACGCGCCCGTTGTCGCGCAGCACGCTGACCGAGACGTGCGACGCCTGGGCGTGCTTGGCGACGTTCGTGATCGCCTCGGCGATGAGGTAGTAGGCCGCCGCCTCGACGGGCTCGGGCAGTCGCTCGTCGGGCATCTCGTCGATCTCGACCGGCACCGGAGCGCGGGTGGCGAGCGCCGAGAGCGCGGGTCCCAGGCCGCCGTCGGTGAGGATCGCGGGATGGATGCCGCGGGCCAGCTCGCGCAGCTCCTCGAGCGCCTGCTTGAGCTCCTCGCGAGCCTCGGCCAGGTCCTGGCGGGCGCGGTCTGGATTGGCCTCGAAGCTCCCCTCGACCATGCGCAGCTGCAGGGCGAGCGACACCAGCCGCTGCTGGGCGCCGTCGTGGAGATTGCGCTCCAGGCGCCGGCGCTCGGCGTCGCCGGCCTCCACGATGCGCGCGCGCGAGCCGGCGAGCTTGTCGTAGGCGTCGGCGTTGGACAGGGCCTGGGCGACAAGGTCGGCGAAGTCCAGCAGCCGTCGCTCGGAGCCGCCGACCAGGCGCCCGGATTCCGTGGTCGAGGCCACCAGCACGCCCCACAGTCTCGCGCCAACGGAGACCGGGGCGGCCACCGAGGACCGGTAGCCGAGTCCACGCAGGTGCTCGGCGAGCGCTCCCGGCGCGTCCTGGTAGTCGTCGATGCGCTCGGGATGGCCGCTGCGGAAGACGCGGGCCACGACCGAGTCGCCGTCCAGGTCGACCGACGAGCCCAGCGGCAGGCCGGCCAGCCCCGCGTCGCGCCAGCTGCCGACCACCGTCGCCTTCAGGCCGTCCTCGTAGCGCAGCACGCTGGCGCTGGGCGCGTCGAGCAGGCGCGCGACCTCCTCGGTCACGCGCTCGAACACCGAGCTCGGCGGGGCCTCGCTGGCGACGAGGGTGGCGATGCGGCGCAGGGCGGCCTGCTCGTCGGCCAGGGCCCGCGTCGCCAGCTCGCTGGCCACGAGCCGCTGCTCGGCCTCGCGCGACTGCGTGACGTCGCTCATCGTCGAGACGACGCCCTCGGGCCGCCCGCTCGCGTCGAGCACCGGCGCCGAGCTGACCCAGATCCAGGCCGGCGTGCCGTCCGGTCGCGTGAGGCGCACGGTGAGCGGGGCCTGTGGATCGCCGTCGGCGAGCGCCTCGTCGCCCAACAGGCGCCCGCCGGACACCGGCCGGTCGTCGGCGTCCACCGCGGCGCCGAGGACGTCCTCCGGACGGCGGCCGCGCAGCCGATTCCGCGCGACGCCGACGATCTGCTCGGCGGCCGCGTTGCAGTCGGTGATGACCCCGCCGGCGTCACGGACGATGAGGCCCTCCGCCATCGACTGCACGACCGAGCGCAAGCGTTCCTCGTTGGCGCGCAGCGCCTCGTCGGCGCGCGCGCGCTCGGCGGTGACCGCGGCCAGCACGAGCGCCGTCAGCGCCGCGGTGGCCAGGAACAGCTGGCTCGACAGCAGGCTGTCGGTGATCGACTGGCGAACGAACGGGCCCGCGTTGTGCGCGGTGTTCCACACCGTGAGGCCCGACACGATGACCAGCGCTGTGGCCGCGCCCCGGGGCCCGAAACGCAGGGCGGCCCAGATGAGCACGGGGAAGACGACGTAGGGCACGTCGCGCTGGGACGGAAGCTCGGCCAGCGCCACCAGGGCGGCGATGAGCACGGCGCCCTCGACGAGGTCCCAGCGCGAGAGCCCGCTCCAGCCACGCGTCGCCCACGTGAGGATCAGCGGCGTGACCACGAGCGCGCCCGCGAAGTCCGACAGCCACCAGGTCCGCCAGACCTCCGCGAACTGATCCTGAGCGATGACGTCGCCCAGGCGCAGCGACGTGGCCCCGAAGCCGGCGCTGATGAGCGTCCCCACCGAGGCGGCCGCCACCAGGGCGAAGACGTCGCCCACCCGTTCCAGGCCCGTCCGCCCGCCGGCCAGGCGCCGCAGGAGGACGGCCGCGACGACGACCTCGAGCGTGTTGCCGACCGTCTGGCCGAGCACCGTTCCCAACGGCGTGGAGAAGTCGCCGACCAGGAGGTCGCCGATGACGATGCCGGGCCACAGGCGCGTTCCGTAGAGCACCAGCGCGGCGATCCCGACCCCCACCGGCGGCCACAGGGCCGTGACGGTGCCGTTCAGGTAGGCCAGCCGCAGGCCGATCTTGGCCGCGGCGTAGTACAGCGCGGCGACAAGGCCGATCGAGACGCCGAGGACCATGGCCCGCCCTGGGCCCGTCGAGCGCCAGGACGCGAGCTGCGCGTCGATCCGGGCTCGGCTGGGGATGGCGGCGTGGGAGGCCATGTCGGTCGCTAGGGGCTGGTCACCGCGGGCTCGTCGCTGGGGGCAGGGGCGTCGCTCGGGGCATAGATCCCGCGCTCCTGGAGGAGGCGGATCTGGGGCTCGAGCACCTCGCGACGGTACTCCTCGTGCGTGTAGGGGTCGCGGTCGGCGTAGAGGTTCTTGGGATAGATGGGCTGCTCGTAGATGAGGCGATACTGCTCGGTTGTGAGGTCCTTCATCCAGTTGCCCCAGCGTGCGTTGGAGCGGAAGTGGCGCAGCGCGTGGATGTCGATGGTCCCCGCCACCCAGGAGGATCCGCCGCTGTAGGCGTGCTCTCCGACGACGCGCCCGAGGTGGTCGACGATCATCGAGTGCCCGCCGAAGGTGTCGATGGGCGTCTCGTCCTCGGCATGCAGGTAGTAGGTCCCGACGTTCGGCGCGATCACGTAGAAGTTGTTGTCCAGGGCGCGCGCCCGCGTCTGCACGGCGAAGGCGTCGCTGGCGCGATGCGGGAACGAGGCGCGGTAGACGACCTCTGCGCCGTTCATGGCCAGCCCGCGCGCGTTCTCGGGATAGGACCCCTCGTTGGCCATCATCACCCCGAGCCGCCCGATCTCGGTGTCGGCCACGGGATAGAAGGCGTCGAGCGTGGCGCCGTACAGCTCGACCCAGCGGTCGTAGACGTTGTGCGGGGTGACCGAGTGCTCCACCGGCAGCAGCGGCACGAGCTTGTGGTGGCGCAGCACGATCTCGCCGTCAGGGTTCAGCACGAAGCCGACGTTGAAGAAGCGGCCGGGGAACTCGGGATGGCGCGCCTTGGCCTGCGCCATGACGAAGACGCCCCACTTGCGCGCCAGACGGCCGAGCTCGTCGGTCTCGGGCCCGGGGATGTCGATCGCGCACTCGCGGGCGAAGGTCTCGTGGTCGAGGTCGAGCACCTCGTCGTTGAAGCCCTGCAGCGCGCCCTCGGGCACCGCGATCAGGCGCACGGGGAGGTCGAGCCCTCCCAGCCACGCCGAGGCCGTCACGAGATGGTCGAGGTGCTCGAGGCTGCGCCGGATGTCCTCGCGGCGCCGGATGCCCCAGATGGTGGGAACGAGCCCGATCGCCTGATACGGCTCAATCATGTGCGTCTCTCCTCCACGCGGGCGGCCGCGACGCCCCGAGGCGAATCGGAGGGCAGCCTCGGGCGTTGACTACGACACCCGGCAGCTCCAGTCAAGTGCTGCGCGGGCCCCGCCGACCACGACGCGCGTGGGCGTATCAGCGCCGACGCCTCGTGGCTCCTTGAGCCATGACTGCGCGCGCGATGTTCTCGTCGCTCTGGAGGGCCCTCAGCTTCGGACTGGGCCCCAGGGCGGCCATGCCCTTCCCCTTCTTCGCGGCCTGGCCCGGGGCGCCCGTGTGCTGGGCGCGCGGTCTCGAGCGGCGCCCGCCGAGCTAGCGGGCCGGCACGGCGGCGGCCGGGCGGCGCAGCGCGACGCTCATGCGCCGCAGCCCGCCGTAGCGCACGACGAGCGCCACCAGCCCGACCAGCGTGATCGGGACGAAGAGGACGAAGCGCACGACGACGGCGTAGGCCAGCGCGGCCGCGTGGGTGCCGCCCGCGACGAGCCGCACGCCGAGCAGGACGGCGGCGTCGAAGGTCCCCAGGTAGCCCGGAGCGGCCGGGACGAGCGCGACGAGGTTGGCCAGGGCCATGATGTAGAGGCCGTCGAGCAGCGAGAGGTGCACGCCCGCCACCGCGCCCAGCACGGCGTAGACGGAGCCCTCGATGACCCACAGCACGACGGAGAGGGCCAGCAGGCCGGCGCCGGTCGGCGACCACAGGCGCCGCGTCGGAGCCAGCAGCCGCGTCGCGATCTCGAGCACCCGCTGCCCGGCCCCGGTGTCGCGCCCGAGGAAGGCCGCCGCCGCGGCGGCCAGCGCGAGCGCGGCGCCGACGGCCGCGAGCATCCAGCCCTCGACGCCGAGCGGCAGGCTCAGGGTGGTCACGAGCACGGCGAAGATGGCGACGAGGGCGAGGGCGTCGAGGACGCGCTCGGCGACGAGCGTGCCGAAGCCGTCAGCGGTCGCCGTCCCCGCCTGGCGCGAGCTGAGGACGGACTTGAGGATGTCGCCGGCCCGCGCGGGCAGCGCGTTGTTGCCCATGTAGCCGACGGTCGTGACCGCGTAGGCGTCCGTCCGCGAGAGCCGCGCGCCGGCGTCGCGCAGGAGGCGCAGCCAGCGCTCGCCGCGCAACGCGGTGGCCAGCGCGTAGAGTGCGAGGGCCGCCGCCAGCCGCGGCAGCGCGACGGAGGCCGCCGGCAGGTCCGGCAGCTGCTGGCGCGAGGCCCACCACACGACGGCCGCCAGCGCGACGACCGAGACCACCGCGGGTACGAGCAGCGCCCGCGCTCGTCCGGTCGAGAGCAGCCGCGGCGCGGGCAGCCGAGCCTCTGAGGCGCCGGCGGCCACGAGGCTAGGCGCGCTCCGGCGCCAGCGCCTCGCTCATCGACGGCGTGACCGGCACCTTCTTGTAGGGCTGCTGGGTCTGGGCGTCGGTCTCCTCCTCGTGGTAGGAGCTCTCGACGTTGACCGCCCAGATGTCGTGGCCGGCTCGCGTGAGGACGTTGTCCACGGCGCGCATGGCGCTCAGCATCGAGTGGTCGGAGTTGTTGTAGCGGTGCAGCCCGTTGCGCCCGACCTGCTGGAAGTTCGCACCCAGCGGATCGAGCCACTCGCGGATGGTGGCGACGCGCTCGGCGTAGTCCTCGTCGTACATCGGGTAGGCGAGCGGGACGCGCACGACGTAGCCGCGGCGCACCTGCTCGGGGCGGGCGAGGCCGAGCTGCTCGAGCTCGCGCGTGGCCAGGGCGACGAGGTCCTCGTCCTCCATGGTCCACAGCTCGTCGCCCTTGAAGGCGAAGTACTCGAGGCCCACGCAGGCGGTGTCCGGGTCGGGGACCATCCACGGGCTCCACGAGCGGTAGTTCTGGATGCGCCCGACGTGGACGTCGGGCTCGTGGATGTAGATCCAGTTGTCGGGGAACAGGTCCTCGCCGTCGAGCACGAGCGCGACCGTGAGGAAGTCGCGGTAGCGCAGGCCCTTGGCCGCCTCGGTGACGCGCTCGGGCGGAGCGGGGTCGGTGATCCCGGCGGTCGCGCGCAGGGGCAGCGAGGAGATGACGGCCTCCGGCTCGATGATCTCGTCGGGCGTGTGCACCGCGATGCACTCGTCGTCGGCGAACTCCAGGCGCGTGGCGGGGGTCTCGAGGCGCACCTCGCCCCCGAGCTCCTCGATGCGGGCGGTCATGGTCTCCCACATCTGGCCCGGGCCGTAGCGCGGGTACTGGAACTTGTCGATCAGCGACTTGATCTTGTTGCCCTTGTTGCCGAAGAAGGCGGCCTTGGCGGCGCTGAAGAAGCTCAGGCCCTTGATGCGCTGGGCGGCCCACTCGGAGCGCACCTCGGTGGCGGGTACGCCCCACACCTTCTCGGTGTAGCTCTTGAAGAAGTGGGTGTACAGGCGCTTGCCAAAGCGGTTGGAGACCCAGGTCTCGAGATCCTCCTCGCGGCCCTTGGGCTTGATGGCGGCCCACATGTAGCTCAGCGTGCAGCGCACGAGCTCGACCGGGCCGAGCTTCTTGATGACGTCGGTGCCCTTGAGCGGGTAGTCGAGGTAGCGCCCGCGCCAATAGATGCGCGACATGCGCGGGCGCATCAGGAACTCGTCGCCCATGATCTCGAGCCAGAGATCGTTGACCTCCTGGCTCTTGGTGAAGAAGCGGTGCCCGCCGAGATCGAAGCGGTAGCCCTCGGGGTCGACGACGGTCTTGGCGAGGCCGCCGACCTGCTCGTCGGCCTCGAGGACGATCACGCGCCGGCCGGCCTTGGCGAGCAGATAGCCGGCGGTCAGGCCGGCGGGGCCGCCGCCGATGACGACATAGGGACGGTCGCTGCCGCCGTCACCAGAGCGCGGGGCGTCGATCTCGAGGAGGGTCATGGCCGACAGCCTCCCCCCTCGCGCGGGGTTTGCAGTCGCGCTGCTAATCGTCGCTAACGATCCTTAACGGCGCTCACTTGCGCTCGTAGAGCACCGCGCGCACGCCCTTGGGCAGTGGCCTGCCCTCGGTCACGGGTGCGGCGAGCGTCCGCGACAGGCGCTTGTCGCGGTCGAGCACCCGCTGCCACTGGGCCGAGCGCTTGCGCACCTCGCTCGTCCACGGCGCCCCCCAGCGGGCGGTGCGGATGATCGGGAAGATGGCGAGGATCTTCTCGCCGGGCTTCAGCGTGGCCACCAGGGCGTTCTCGGTGGGCGTCGGCTTGGCGGCCTTCAGGCGCGTGAGCGCGTCGCGCCAGTCGAAGACCAGCGGGTCCTTCACCGGGCCCAGGGCGTCGGCCCAGCGCAGCCCGATGTCCTGGGGCAGGTAGTAGTGCATCACGGGACCCTGCTCGGGGTGGATGGCGACGACCATGTCGCCGCGCTCGAGGCGGTCGCGGGTCAGGACGGCGACGGCGTGGGCGTCGCTCTTGGTCTGGAGCACCCCGGTCCGCGGGTTGAACCAGAACGCGACGAGGATCGCGATGACGACGAGTCCCAGCCGGCCGCCGCGGGCCAGCCCAGCGGCGCCGAGCAGCAGCACGGGGCCCACGAAGACCGAGAAGTAGCGGTTCGACCACGCCGGCGAGAGCTGCGAGGACAGCCAGGCCACCGCCAGGGCGGTGAGGCCCATGATCGCCACCGACAACGCGGCGCGGGCGCGCGGCGAGCGGCGCGCGCCGGCGAGGATCGTGCTCAGCCCGAAGCCCGCCCCGAGCGCGAAGGCCATCGCCGGCGCGGCGCCGCCCAGCAGGTTGGCCAGGCCGTTGAGGATGGCCTGGAAGGTCGGCCGCTCCGCCCACGGCGCGCCGGTGTGCTGGGCCTGCGAGACGAGGATCGGCAGCCACGGCAGGTAGAGCACGGCGGTGATCGCGTAGGCCAGCAGCGCGTCGCGCAGCACGGCGCGCCGGTCCGCGGCCTGCAGGTAGATCGGGACGAGCGCCGCGACCGTCCCGATGGCGAGGAACAGGCCCCAGTTGTGGGCGTAGGCGATGAGCGCCAGCGCCACGGAGAAGACGGGCAGCCACGCGCGCCGGCCCTGCACGAAGGTCACGACGAAGGTCGCCGTCACGATCGTCGAGAGCAGGGCGACGAGGGCGTACATCCTCGTCTCCTGCGAGTAGTAGGTCAGGAACGGGTTGATGGCGGCCAGCAGCGCGGCGATCCAGGCTGCGCGGTCGCCGAACAGCGCGCGCCCTCCCAGCCAGGCGGCCGGGACCGTGAAGATGGCGAAGGCCACCGACAGCGCGTGGGTGTCGGCCTCGCCGCTGCCGAAGACGCTCATCCACAGTTTGAGGATCAGGTAGTACAGCGGCGGCGAGCCGTCCTTGCGCAGGACGCCGGGGATGTCGCCCAGCGGATGCGACGAGATGCCGACCGACAGGCCCTCGTCGATCCAGAAGCGGGCGTGGATGGCCTGGGTGCGCAGGGCGAGCGACAGCCCGACCAGGAAGGCCAGGACGAGCAGCGACTTGGGCAGGCTGACGGCCAGGCGCGCCGTGCCCAGCCGTGCGATCCGCGCCCGCGGACGCGCGACGGTCGGCGCCGTGGCGCTCACCCGCAGTTCCCCACGATCCGCCAGCCGCCCCCGATGGCGAACGTCCGCACCCCCTCCTCCCCGCCGAGGCCCTTGATGTCGGGCACGGCGAAGCGGCTGCTGGCCGTCGTCTTCGAGCGCAGCACGACGCCGGGCGTCTTGGCCGGCAGGTCGCCGGGCGTGCTCGCCGACTGCACGTGGCTGGTGTGCTCGCCGATGTACCACGCCACCGACGGGACCTGGAACGCGCCGGTGTAGATCGTGCCGCAGCGCTTCAGGCGATCCGGGCCGCCGGCCTGGGCGATGGCGCCTGCCAGGCCGTCGGTGAGGCGCGCCTGGTAGTAGACCGACGAGCGGACGGCCTCGAGACGGTCGACGCTCGGCGCGGCGAAGGCGACGGCGGCCACCAAGGACAGCGCGGCGACCGCTGACCCGCTCGCGAACCAGCGCGCCGGCAGGGCGCGGACGAGCCAGCCGATGCCCGTCCCGGCCAGGACGCAGGCGATCGCCGCGGGCATGATCAGGTAGCGGGCGTTGCCGCTGAAGCCGTCGTTGGTCATGACTGCGACCTCGCCGACCCACACCGCCGCGGCCAGCGCGAGGCCCATGGCCACTCGTCGCTCGCGGCGGCCCGAGCCCAGGCGCAGCGCCATCATCGCGACGAGCGCCCCCAGGCCGATCCACAGCGCCGGCGTGAGCATGGTGCCGAACTGGCGCACCACCTCGCGGATCGGGTCGTCCGAGAAGGCGGCGCTGTTCGCGCGCGGGTTGTGCGCCCGGTGCGCGGCGCGCAGCAGGTCACCGGAGCCCCACAGCTCGGGCAGCAGCCACAGCACCGGAAGCGAGACGAAGGCGCCGACGACGAGCTTGCGCGCCCCGGGATCGCGCCAGAACAGCCACAGCCCATAGAGGCCGATGAGGGGCCAGGCCTCGGGGCGCAGCAGCGCGGCGCCGATCCCGAAGAGGAAGGCGTGGCGGGTGCGCCCGGCGAGGTGGCGATCGGCCGCGGCCAGCCCCAGCGCCACCAGCAGGCCCTCGGAGTTGCCGAGCGCCGAGTTGCGCAACATCCACGGCGCGACGACGTAGGCGCCCGCCGCGGCGGCGCCGGCCGGGACTCCGCCGAGGCGCCGCGCGACCCGGAAGGCCATGACCACGCCGGCGATGGCGCCCGCGCGCGCCACGAACAGCCACAGATCGGGCGCGATGCCCCCGAAGAGCGCGAACGGCGTCGTCAGCAGGACCGGCAGCGGCTTCCAGGAGGGGCCGTCGACGGTCGACAGGTCGAGATGGAGGATCTCCCGCCCCCAGACGATCCAGGCCCACGGGTCGTAGGTCGGCGCCGATGGGATGAGGAAGGTCAGCGCCGTGAGCGCGAGCACCGCCAGGGCGACCCGGTAGCGCACGGCGACGCGAGGCACGGAGAGCGCCGGCACTCGGGGACTGGGTGCTGTCAGCTCGTGCGCGGGGGGCATGGAGCGGCGAGGCGATTGTTGCGGACTCGATGTTGCCCGCCGTTAAGACGACCCAAGCGCCCTGGCGCGCAACTCCGACCCCGTGGCTACCGTTGCAGAGCCATGCTTCGCCGACTCCTCGCGCTTGCCTGTCTGCCGGCCCTCGCGCTCCCGGCCGCCGCCGTGGCCGACCCGCCGTGGTCGCCCACCCAGAACCTGTCGCCGCCACACCTGTTCGTGGAGCCCGTCCGGGTCACCGCCTCCGGCGACGGAACGGCGCTCGCGTGGTGGTCGTGGCAGGACGCCACGACCGGCGCCTTTCCCGGAGGGAGCATGGCCTCCCGCCCACCGGGCGCCACGGCGTTCGGTGCGGAGGTCCCGCTGCCGGCGGGCGCGCAGGACATCAAGGGCTACGCGCAGTCGCGCGCCATCGCCCTCATCATCCCGCCCCGTCCGACCGCGCCGGCCCGCCTGGCGGTCGCCTTCGGGAGCACGAGCGGGGCCTTCGGTTCGGCGCGCCGCATCGCCGACGAGCCCTCGCTCGGCGGCCTCCCGAAGCTCGCGGTCAACGCCAAGGGCGACGCGGCGATCGCCTACTTCCGCAATCTCGGCACCACCAACGACCGCGTGATGGTGAGCCTGCGCCGCGCGGGCGGCTCCTTCGGCGCGCCGTTTCAGATCGCTCACGGTCGCATCCGCTCGGTCGCCGTCGCCGTCGGCCCGCGCGGGGACGTCCTCGTGGCCTGGGACGCCCGCGGGACGATCCAGGCGCGCTACCGCAGCCCCCGAGCGTCGGGCTTTCAGCCCATCGAGACGGTGTCCTCGGACCCGACGTTCTTCGCGCAGATCCAGGCCGCGGTGACCGACGGCGGGCGCTGCTATGTGGCCTGGAGCGCGAAGTTCCGCAGCGAGGGCGGCTCGACCGGGCCGGTCTTCAACGAGGTCGCGGTGCGACCGGCCGGCCACCGCTTCCGCGCCGCGCAGCTCCTCGAGCGCGAGCCGGAGAGTCGCGAGCAGGGGCCCGTCGCGCTCGCCCTCACGGGAGCCCGCGACGCCGCTGTGGCGTGGACCGGCTTCGACGGCGCGAACGCCCGCGTGCGCGTGGCGTCGACCGACCCTTCGGCGCGCTTCCGCGCGCCCCAGGACGTCTCGCCCGCAGGCCGCGACGGGGTGGTCTCCGATCTCGCGGCCGCGGGCGGGACCCGTCTGGTCGTGTGGGACAACGGCAGCTTCGACGCCAACCAGGTGTTCGCCGCGCTCGCCCCGCCGGGGGCGCCGTTCGCCCCCGCCGAGGCCGTCTCCGCCGCCCAGGAGGCGCGCGCCGGGCACGCGACCCTCGCCGGCGTGCCGACGATCGTGTGGACCAACCGGCCGACGGGCTCGCACCCGCCGGGCGGCCTGGCCGCCGTGCAGGCCTTCGCCCAGGCGGCCACGCGCACCGGCTAGGGGGTCGAACGTCGGTCTTCCCCCCTCCACAGGGGGGAGGACCGACGTTCGACGCCCCGGGGCCGCGCAGAGCGGTGGCCGATAGCCTGCGCGCGTGCCCGCCCCCTGGTCTGCGATCGGTGTGCCGATCGACTCCGTCGGCCGTGCCGGCGGAACCGAGCACGCCCCCGCGGCGCTCCACGACCACGACCTGCTCGGGCGCCTCGGCGCCGAGGACCGCGGCGAGCTCGACGTCCGGATCCGCGGAGCGCAGCGCGATCCGGCCACCGGCGTGATCGGCATCGCGGACACGCTGGCGACGACCGCCGCCGTGCGGGCGGCCGTGCGCGACGTCGTCGCCGACGGCCGGCGCCCGCTGGTCCTCGGCGGCTGCTGCGCGCTCGTACCGGGCGCCCTCGCCGCGCTGCGCGACGCCCTCGGAGCCTTCGGGGTGGCCTACGTCGACGGCCACGTCGACGTCTACGACGGCACGACGTCGCCCACCGGGGAAGGCGCCGACATGCCGATGAGCGTCGCCTTCGGGCGCGGGCCGGGCGCGTGGGTCGACGCGGCGGGGGGCGCCAGCGTGGCGCCGGCGGACGTCGTCGTGCTCGGCGCGCGCGACCCCGAGGAGGCGGCCGACATCGCCGACCTGCGCGCCGGGACGCTCGCGGCGCTCGAGGTCCTCGGCCCCGCCGAGCTGCGCGCGGAGGGGCTGCGCGCCGCCGGGGCGCGGGCGGCGCAGCGGCTGGGCGCCGACGGCCGTCGCTTCTGGGTCCACCTCGACCTCGACGTGCTCGACGAGCGCGCGATGCCGGCGACCGACTACCTCATGCCCCACGGCCTCGAGTGGAACGAGCTGGCCCAGCTGCTGGCGCCCCTGGGCTCGTCCCCCGCGCTCGCGGGGCTGAGCCTCGGGTGCCTGAATCCCGAGAAGGATCCCGACGGCAGCTACACCGAGCGCACGTGCGCGCTGCTGGCCGCCGCGCTGGCCGCCCGGTAGTCAGACCTCGAGGCGCGTGTCCTCGAGGTCGAGGTCGCGCTCGAGACGGCGCATGATGTCGTCGTTGATCTTGCCCACGTTGCGCAGGCGGATGATCTCGGCGCGCTCGGCCTCGAGGACCTTGCGCCGCAGGCGCTGGTAGGCGTAGGACTGCTCGTCGATGGCGCCGTCGTCGTCATCGTCGAAGCGCGCCGAGAAGCGCCGGATGCGGAAGTCGTACAGGCCGCGCATGCGGTCGGCGGTGTCGTCGCGCACCCAGTCCTGGCCGCGCAGCTCCTCGATCCGGTCCAGGGCGGCGCGCGCGGCCAGGATGCGCGCCTTGGACTCGCGCTGCTCGAGGTTGCCGTCGTCCTCGACGTCGAGGACCTTGATGAGCCCCGGCAGCGTGAGCCCCTGGAGGATCAGCGTGGCGAGGATGACCGCGTAGGTCAGGAAGATGATGAGGTCGCGCTGGGGGAACGCGCCCCCGCCGTCGATCGTCCGCGGAATGGCCAGCGCCGCCGCCAGCGACACCGCGCCGCGCATCCCCGTCCACGCCACGATGGCCGAGAACTGCCACTGAACGGCGGGCTGGCGCTCGCGCAGGCGCCGCGAGAACAGGCGCGGCGCGTAGGTGACGGGAAAGACCCACAGGAAGCGGATGAGGATGACCGCGGCGCAGACCGCGACCGCGTCGACGACGATCGAGCCCGTGGCCAGGCGGTTGATCCCGTCGATCACGTTCGGCAGCTGCAGCCCGACGAGCACGAAGAGCACCGCGTTGAGGACGAAGACCAGGATCTCCCAGACCGAGAAGGCCTGGATCCGCGTGGCCGGCGTGATGAGCTCCGGCGAGCGCCAGCCCAGGTAGATGCCGGCCGTCACCGCCGCGAGGACGGCCGAGACCCCGATCGCCTCGGCCGGGAGGTAGGCGAAGTACGGCGTGACCAGGGAGATCGTGATCTCGGTCGGCGCGTCGTCGAGCGCCTTGCGCAGCAGGGCCACGACGTAGCCGATGGCGATGCCGATCGCGATGCCGACGATCGCGTTGAGGACGAAGCGGCCACTCGCCTCGGCCAGCGAGAAGGTCCCGGTGACGGCGGCGGCGACCGCGAACTTGTAGGCGACGAGGGCCGTCGCGTCGTTGACCAGCGCCTCGCCCTCGACGATCGTCACGTAGCGCCGCGGCGCGCCGACGCGCGCGGCGATCGCCGACGCCGCGACGGGATCGGTGGGCGAGACGACCGCCCCCAGCACGAACGCCGCCTCCCACGACAGCCCGTCGACGACCGCGTGGGCGACGACGGCGACCCCGAGCATGGTGAAGATGACCAGGCCGATCGCGAGCAGGCTGATCTCGCCCAGGTTGTCGCGCAGCTCGCGCAGCGACGAGAAGAAGGCGGCGGCGTAGAGCAGCGGCGGCAGGACGATGATCAGGACGACGTCGGGGTTGAGCTGCACGGTGGGGACGCCGGGGATGAAGCCCAGCGCGGCGCCGCCGATCACCAGCAGGATCGGATACGGCACGTGCCAGTGGTAGGCGACGATGAGCAGCACCGAGACGGCGCTCAGCACGGCGAGGAGCACGAGGTCCAGGTGGGCCTGCGCGATCACGCGCTCACCCGCCCTGCAGTGTCGCGACGGCCAGTGCCGCGATGCCCTCGCCGCGCCCGACGAAGCCCATGCCCTCGCCCGTCGAGGCCTTCACGTTGACCTGCTCGGGCGCGACGCCGAGCCCGTCGGCCAGGGCCTGGCGGATCGCGTCGCGGTACGGCGCGAGCCTGGGGCGCTCCATGACGACGGTGGCGTCGACGTGCCTCACCGCCAGGCCGCGCTCGGCGAGCGTCGCGACCACGGTGCGCAGCAGCATCATCGAGTCCGCGTCGCGAAAGCGCTCGTCGGTGTCCGGGAAGTGCTGGCCGATGTCGCCCAGCGCGGCGGCCCCCAGCAGCGCGTCGATGATCGCGTGGGTGAGCGCGTCGGCGTCGGAGTGCCCGACGAGGCCGAGCTCGTGCTCGATGGCCACGCCGCCCAGGATGAGCGGCCGTCCGGCCACCAGCCGGTGCGAGTCCCAGCCGATGCCGGTCGTCGCCGTCATCCGATCGGCTCGAGCCGCCGCTCGCGGCCCTCGAACACCGCCAGCTCGGTGACCCCGAGATCCTCGAGGAACTCGAGCGCCTTGTCGTAGTCGCGGCCGAGGTCCTCGGGCGCGTGGGCGTCGCTGGAGAGCGCGATCGGGTTGCCCGCGTCGAGCACCATCTCCAGGAAGGCCCGGGCCGGGTAGAGCTCGGCCACCGGCTTGCGCAGCCCGGCGGTGGAGACCTCGACCGCGATCCCCGACTCGGCGATGCCCTCCATCGCGACCTCGTAGTAGTAGCGCAGGTCACGGCTGGGCCACGGGCGCTCGGACGGGCCCCAGTACTTGACGAGGTCGGGGTGGGCGAGGATGTCGAACATGCCGCTCGCCGCGGCCTGCCCGAGCCACTCGAAGTACGTCTGCCACACCTTCTCGGGCGAGCTGGCCGACGACCAGATGTCGTACTTGTCGTAGTCGAGCGCCCCCTCGCCGACGAAGTGGATCGAGCCGACGACGAAGTCGAAGTCGCGTCCGGCGAGCAGCTCGGCCATGCGGTCCTCACGGCCGGGGATGAAGTCGGCCTCGATCCCGAGCTTGAGGTCGGTCTCCTCGCGCACGAAGGCGCAGTAGGCATCGAGGTCGTCGCGCGCCGAGTGGCGCCACAGCTCGTGCTGCCAGACCTCCAGCGCCTCGGTGAAGCGATAGACGTGCTCGGCCACGCCGAGCTCCTCGATGCCCCGCTCCTCGGCGGCCTCGCGGTAGCGCTCGGCGTTCGCGGCGGTCAGGTAGCGCTCGGCCGGCGTCGCATCGACGTCGTCGGGGCGCAGGTGGACGTGGTAGTCGGTCAGCACGCGGCGCGGATTCTCGCAGTCGCGTCCCCTGGGCTCAGCGCGCCGGGCGATCCCGCAGCTCGCGCAGCCGCGGTAACGCCTCATCCAGGTGAGCGCGCGGCGGGAAACCGTCCTCGCCGGGCATGGCCAGATCGTAGTCTCAGCGCCGGAGCGCGAGCCAGTGGAGGAAGGCCGGGCGGCGGCGGACCTTCGCGAGCTCCGGCAGCACCGCGACCGCCTCGTCGCTCGGCGCAGGCTCTCGCAGGCGCTCCACGACGAACCCGGCCTCCGCCATGGCGCCGAAGTACGCCTCGAGCGGGCGGTGGATGCCGTGGAAGGCCATCTCGAGACCGTCGCGCTCGACGACGTCGGTGTAGTGAGCGGGCTCGAAGTACGGCGTCTCGGCCTCGGAGCCGAGGTGCGCCGAGGCCAGCGGGTGGACGATCGCGGCGCACAGGCGCCCGCCCGGCTCGAGCACGCGCGCCGCCTCGCGCAGCGTGGCCGAGAGGTCCTCGATGTCGTGGAGCGACATGTAGGCCACGACCAGGTCGGCGGCGCGGTCGTGCAGCGGCAAGGCGGGCGCGTCGGCGAGGTGGACCTCTTCGTAGGCGCCCGTTCCGCGCGCGAGCTCGACCATCGTCGGCGCGGCGTCCACGCCGACGACCCGGTGCCCGCGCTCGTGCAGCGCGGTGCCCCCGCGTCCCTCGCCGCAGCCGAGGTCGAGGCTCAGCCGGCCCGGCCGCGGCAGGAGCTCGAGGAAAGCGGGCCAGTTCAGTCGCCAGTGCCACTCGTCGTGACCCGGCATGCGCACCCAGCGCGCCCAGGCCTGTGCCTCAGCCTCCCAGCGCTCGTGCAGCGGGCGCTCCACGAGCCTAGGTCGCGGACTCCCCGCGGATCCGCGCCTCGAGCTTCGCCGCCTCGCGCTCGTTGAGCTCGCGGCCCTCCCGCGTGAACTCGAGCAGCAGTCGCAGCTGCTCCTCGCTGTAGCGCCGGAACACGCGCTCGCCGTGGGCCATGTGCTCGCCGTAGTAGTCGACGGCTCCCCCCCGGACCTCCGGCGCGAGCTCGACGAGCACGCGGCGGCGGTCGGCGGGATCGCGGGTGCGGCGGGCGAAGCCGCTGCGCTCGAGCCGGTCGAGGACCGTCGTGATCGCGCCGGTCGTCAGCCCCGTCTCCTCCGCGAGGCGCCCGGCGGGCACCGGACCCTCGCGCTGGATGACGTCGAGGCAGCGCATGTCGGTCCGGTTGAGCCCGATGGCGTCGGCCACCGCCTGGTCGTAGCGATCGGTGGCGGCCTGCGAGCGCCGGATCTCGTAGACGAGCTCCTCGAAGATCTGTCGTTTCCTGCTTGCCAATCTAATCTCTTGATGATTAAGATACTCGTATGTCTAAGGATCTCGCCATCGAGGCGAACGAGCTGATCAAGACCTACCCGCCCGACGTGCGCGCGCTCGACGGGCTGAGCCTAGCCGTCCCGGCGGGCACCATCTTCGGCCTGCTGGGCCCCAACGGTGCGGGCAAGTCCACCACGGTGCGCATCCTCACCACCCTCTCGCGCCCCGACGGCGGCAGCGCGCGCGTGGCCGGGCTCGACGTGCTCGCCGACCCGCTGCGCGTGCGCCATGCCATCGGCGTCGTGGCCCAGCGCCACGGGCTGGACCCCGAGGCCACCGGACGCGAGAACCTCACGCTCCAGGGCGAGTTCTATGCCATCACCGGCGCCGACCTGCGTGGGCGCGTCGGTGCCGCGCTGGAGCGCTTCGGGCTCGAAGACGCCGCCGACCGGCCCGCCAAGACGTACTCCGGCGGCATGCAGCGCCGGCTCGACCTGGCCATGGGCCTCATCCACCGCCCGCGCGTGCTCTTCCTCGACGAGCCGACCACCGGCCTCGACCCGGAGGCGCGCGCGGACATCTGGCACGAGATCGAGCGCCTCGCCCGCGACGAGCAGATGACGATCCTGCTCACGACCCACTACCTGGAGGAGGCCGACCGGCTGGCCTCGCAGCTGGCCATCGTCGATCGCGGCCAGATCGTCGCCGAGGGCTCGCCCGAAGCCCTCAAGAGCCAGCTGGAGGGCGACCGCATCGAGGTCGAGCTCGTCGACGCGCGCGACGGCGCCGCGCGCCGGGCGCTGGCGGGCGTCGACGGCGTGGGCGACGCCGCGCTCGAGGGCCGCACGCTGCACGCCCGCGCCCGCGACGGCGCGGCGGCCATCCCCGCCGTCCTCGCCGCACTGGACGCCCACGGCGTGAAGGCCGCCTCGGTGACCCTCGCGCGCCCGTCGCTGGACGACGTCTACCTGCGCCACGCCGGGCGCAGCTTCGATCGCGCCCACGCCGAGCACGACGCAGAGGCGGTGGCGGCATGAGCACCGCGATCCGTCAGACCTGGCAGGTCAACCTGCGCTACCTGCGCGTCCTGCGTCGCCAGCCCGCCTATCTGGGCATCACCCTGACCCAGCCCATCATCTGGCTGCTGCTCTTCGGCGCGCTGTTCAAGGCGGTCACCCGGATTCCCGGCTTCCACGGCGGCTCCTATGTCGACTTCCTCACGCCGGGCGTGGTCGTGATGCTCGCGGTCTCCTCGGCGGGCTGGACGGGCATGGGCTTCATCGAGGACATCAACGCCGGCGTCATGGATCGCGTCCTGGTCTCCCCCGTGTGGCGCGGCGCGCTGAACCTGGGCAGCGTGGCCTACGCGATGGCCACCATCTTCATCCAGACGACACTCATCCTGCTGCTCGCGCTGGCGCTCGGGGCCGACTACGTCAACGGCATCGGCGGGGTGCTCATCCTCATCCTGGTGGCAGCGCTGCTCGGCGCGGCGTTCTCTTCGCTGTCGAACGGCATCGGGATGCTCGCGCGCCAGCGCGAGACGCTCATCGGGGCCGTGAGCCTCGTCCTGCTCCCGCTGACCTTCCTCTCCTCGGCGCTCATGCAGCAGAGCCTCGTACCGGGCTGGATCCGCACGGTCTCGAAGGTCAACCCGGTCAACTGGGCGGTGGAGGCGGGCCGCTCGGCCGCCATGCAGAAGACCGACTGGGGCCTCGTGGCCAGCCGCGTCGGCCTGCTCGTCGTCCTCGTCGTCGTCTGCGCCGCGTTCGCGACCCGCGCCTTCGCCACCTACCAGCGCTCGCTCTGAGGCTCACCGCGTCCGGCGGCGGAACAGCACCCCCGCGACGGTGATCGAGGCGGTCAGCAGCGCGGCGCACCAGGCGAGCGCCTGCCACGGGCTCGACCCGGCCGGCGTTCCCAGCAGCAGGCTGCGGATCGTCTCGGTCACCGGCGTGACCGGCTGGTGGCCGGCGAAGCCCTGGATCCACGACGGCATCGTGGCCACGGGGACGAAGGCGCTGCTCGGATAGGGCAGGAACATCACGAAGAAGGTGAAGCCGTTGGCCCCCTCCGGCGACCTCGCGATCAGGCCGATGACCGCGGCCACCCACGACAGGGCGAGCACGAAGGCCAGCAGGACGCCGCCCGCCTCCAGCCAGCTCAGCGCGTCGGCGTGAGGCCGGAAGCCGATGAGCAGCCCCACGCCGAGCACCAGCGCGGTCGAGGCGGCGTTGCGCACGACACTCGCCGTCACGTGACCGGCGAGGAACGACGCGCCGCCGACGTCGAGCGAGCGGAAGCGGTCGACGATGCCGCCCGCCATGTCGCCGGAGACGCTGACGGCCGTGACCGATGCGCCGTAGCCGGCGCACAGCAGCAGCAGGCCCGGGACCACGTACGTGACGTAGTGCGTGCCGGTCTGGATCGCGCCACCGAAGAGGTAGACGAAGAGCAGCATCAGCAGGACGGGCAGCATCAGCGAGGTCAGCAGCGCCTCGGGGTTGCGCCGCGAGAGGCGCAGGCAGCGCCCGGACATGGTCAGCGCATCAGACATGAGCGACCTCCTTGTCGATCGCGGGCTCGGTGCCGGCCTCGGCGCGGTGGCCGGTCAGGGCGAGGAAGACGTCGTCGAGGGTCGCGCTGTGGATGGCGAACGACGCGACCGCGGTGCGCCGCGGATCGACGGCGTCGAGCTGGGCGCGCACGTCCGCCGCGCTGCCGTCGGTGGCCACCCCGAGCGTCAGGCGCCCAGCGTCGCGGTGGACGGCCCGCTCGCCGAGCAGGGCCTCGACGGTCGCGTAGGCCCGCGGGTCGGCGAGCGTCAGGTCGAGGCGCTGGACGCCGACGCGCTGCTTGAGCTCTGCGGAGGTGCCCTCGGCGACCACGCGGCCGTCGTCGATGACCGCGATGCGATCGGCCAGCCGGTCGGCCTCCTCGAGGTACTGGGTGGTGAGGAAGACGGTCACCCCGCCATCGACCAGCTCCGCGATCACCGACCACATCGCCTGGCGGCTGCGGGGATCCAAGCCGGTCGTCGGCTCGTCGAGGAAGAGGACCGCCGGACGCGTGACGAGGCTGGCGGCGAGATCGAGCCGGCGGCGCATGCCGCCCGAGTAGGTCGCGACCCGGCGCCGGCCGGCCTCGACGAGGTCGAAGCGCTCGAGCAGCTCCGCGGCCCGGCTGCGGGCCTGCCCGCGCGGCAGGCGGGCGAGCCGTCCCATCATCCGCAGGTTCTCCGCCCCGGTCTGCACCTCGTCGAGCGCGGCGTACTGACCGGTGAGGCTGATGCTGCGGCGCACCCGCGCGCGCTCGGCTCCCACGTCGTGGCCGGCGACCCGCGCGCTCCCACCGTCCGCCGTGGCGAGCGTGCAGAGGATCCGCACGATCGTCGTCTTGCCCGCCCCGTTGGGCCCGAGGAGGGCGAAGACGCCGCCGCGCCGGACGCGCAGGTCGACCCCGTCGAGCACCTTCACGTCGCCGTAGGCCTTCACGAGGCCGGTGGCCTCGACCGCCGTCTCGTCGGTCATCTGTGGTGTGCTCCTCATCGTGATCGTGGTTGGGATAGGCTTCTGCGTATGACGTACGCGCTACTGCGTAAGGTATACGCGATAGGCCGTGCCGCGTCAAATCACGAAGTGGGACGGAGCCAATGGACGACGAGGACCGCAGCGGGCTGACGGCCGGCATGGCCGCGGCGTGGGGCGTGCGCTCGCCGGCGACGAAGGGCCCGAAGCCCGGATTGAGCCTGGAGGCGATCGTCGCCGCGGGGATCGCCGTCGCCGACGCCGACGGGCTGGGCGCGGTCTCGATGAACCGCGTCGCGGGCGAGCTCGAATCCTCCGCGATGTCGCTCTATCGCTATGTCGAGTCCAAGCAGGAGCTGCTCACGCTGATGGTGGATGCAGGGCTCGGGACGGTCCCCGCGGGCCCCCCCGGCGAGAGCTGGCGCGCAGGCCTGGCGCGCTGGGCGTGGGCGATGGTCGCGGCGATGCGCGCCCACCCGTGGGCGGTTCACGTCCCGATCGCCGGGCCGCCGTTGGGGCCCAACACCGTGGCCTGGTTCGAGGACGCGCTGCATGCCATGCGCGACACGCCGCTCCGCGAGGCCGAGAAGGCGTCGATCGTGATGATGCTGAGCGGCTACGCCCGCAACCAGGTGACCACGATGGGCGACGTCCAGGCGCACTTCCTCGACGCGGCCGCCACGCCGCACGACGCGATGCGCGGCTACCGCGACACCCTGCGAGGCCTCACCGACGCCGACCGCTTTCCCGCGCTGCACGCGCTGCTCGACGCCGGCGTCTTCGACCGCGCCGACCCGCCCGACGACGAGTTCGCCTTCGGCCTCGAACGGATCCTCGACGGGATCGAGGCCCTCATGCGCGGCCGCCGGCCCTAGCGGCGCACGTCCTCGCAGTCTCCGGCCACCCTGTCGCCGGGATCGGCGAAGACGACGTCGTGCCCCGGGCCGCACCTGACGGTGTCGAGGTCGCCGCGGACGACGTTGATGCGGTCGTTGCCCGGGCCGCCGGAGATCGTGTCGGGGTCGAGGTTGCCGAAGATCTCGTCGTCGCCCGAGCCGCCGGCGATGTGGTCGAAGCCCCGGTCGCCGGTGATGTGGTCGTCGCCGGCGTCGCCGTAGATGCGATCGTCGCCGGCCCGGCCGGCCATCGTGTCGTTGCCCGGGCCGCCGTGGAGCTCGTCGTTGCCGTACTCGCCGTCGACGTAGTCGTCACCGCCGGCGCCGAACAGCGCGTCCGGGCCGCCCTTGCCGAACAGGGAGTCGTCGCCCGGCGTGCCGTGCAGGACGTCGCGCGCTTGCGTGCCGGAGATGACCGAGGCCGCGTCGGAGTCATTGGCGCCCTCCGCCGGCACCGGGGTGACCGTCTCGCAGTTGAGCAGCACGTCGCGGGTGGGCGCGTCGGCCTCGACGTAGACGGTGTCGTTGCCCTCGCCGCAGTCGACCTCGTCGCGGCTGTCATCGGCAGCGCGGATCGTGTCGTCGCCGTCGCCGGCGTCGATCGTGTCCGGGCCGGGGCCGCCGACCAGGAGATCGGCGCCCTCGTCGCCGAAGATCTCGTCGGGCCCGGACCCGCCGTCGACCTGGTCGGCGCCGCCGCCGCCCTCCAGGGTGTCGTCGCCAGAGTCGCCGTGGATGACGTCGGAGCCGTTGTTGCCGGCGAGGATGTCGCGTGCGGCGCCTCCGTCGATGAGGTCGTCGCCCTCGCCTCCGGTGATGTTCTCGGTCCCGGACTCGCCGAAGAGCTGGTCGTTGCCGTCCCCGCCCTTGATGAGGTCAGAGCCGCGGCCGCCCTTGATCGTGTCATTGCCCGGCCCGCCGTAGAGGCGGCGGTCGTTGCCGAAGGTCGAGTCGACGATCAGGTCGTCGCCGGCCTCGCCGAAGACGTGGTCGTCGCCGGGGCCGCCGTCGAGGTAGTCGTTGCCGGGGCCGCCGTGGATGGAGTCGTCGCCGGTGCCGCCGTCGGCGCGGTCGTTGCCCTCGCCGCCCGAGACGTGGTCGTTGCCCGAGCCGCCGTTGAGCGTGTCGTCGCCCGCGTCGCCGAAGAGGTGGTCGTCGTAGGAGCCGCCGTGCAGGGTGTCGTTGCCGTCGCCGCCCTCGAGGATGTCGTTCTCGCGCCCGCCGTTGAGCACGTCGTCGCCCCCGAGGCCGGCGATCAGGTCGCGCAGACGGGTGCCGGTGATGGCATCCGCCGCGTCGGTCCCCTGCACCCGCGCGAGACCCGGCTGGACGACCACGCCCAGCGGCGTGGTGCCCGGCAGCGCCACGGAGCCCAGCCGGCGATGGGCGAAGGGGCTCACGAGCGAGAGCGTCCCGCCGCCGCCGTCGGCGTAATACACGCGCACGCCGTCGGGCGACCAGCCCGGCGTGCCGGGCCCGAGGCCGGCGCGGAAGCGGCGCACGCGATGCGCCGCGACGTCGACGAGCGCGGCCAGGGTGCCGCCATGGGCCGCTCCGACGGCGAGGGTGAGCCCGTCGGGCGAGGCGGTCACGGCGCCGCCCACGCCCCTGCCCAGGCGCAGCGGGTGCTTCTCGGGCCTGCGGGCGCCCTGGCGCACCAGGTACAGGCGCCGCGGCGCGCTGACCCACGTCCGCGCCGCGGCATCGAAGGCGGCGCCGGTCGCGCCTTTGACCCGCACGCGGCGCAGCAGCGTGGGTCCCCCCGTGGCCACCATCGCGACGCGCCCCCCGCTGAGGACCACGGCGGCCAGCGTCCCCTCCCCCGAGAGCGCCAGGGCGCGCGCGGTCCCGTGCAGGCGCACGCGATGGCGCACGGCCAGCGTTCGGGCGTCGAGCACGAAGAGCCGCTGGCCGGCCGCGGCGTAGACGCTCGCGCCGCCGGGCGAGACGGCGATCCCCACCGCCGGCACCCCGAGGTCGCGGGTCACGACGGCGAACGGGGCCGCTGTGCCCGGCAACGGCGCAGCGGGGACCATCCCCAGATCGAAGGCGGCCACAGCGTTGCCGGCGGCGACGAACGCGCGGCGCCCGTCGCGCGCGATCGCCACGGCCCGCGACGGACCGGGCATCGGCGGCCGGGCCACCACCAGGTCGGTGGTGACGTCGAGCAGCGCGACGTCGTTCGTCCCCGTGGCCAGCAGCGCGACGCGGGCCTGCGCGCACGCGGCCCCCAGGAGCGCGACGAGGGCGACGATGGCCAGCGTGCGGCGCACGGGGAGAGGTTCGCCCTTGGGCGCCCCTGTCCTACCGCCGGCGGGTGGCGGCCCAGCGCTGCTCGCCCTCGAGCTTGCGCTGGTGGCTGAGCCGGGCCGGGTCCAGATCGCCGGCGGCGATCGCCGCCCGCACCGCGCAGCCGGGCTCGGTGTCGTGCTGGCAGTCGGAGAACCGGCAGCCGGCCGCGAGCTCCTCGACGTCGGCGAAGGTGGCTGCCACCCCGGCGGGATCGACGCCCATCCGCGGCAGGCGCAGACCGGGCGTATCGATGAGCAGGCCGCCTCCGTGGGGGAGGGCGAAGAGCTCCCGGCTCGTGGTCGTGTGGCGCCCGCGGTCGTCGCGCGCGCGGATCTGCGCGGTGGCCTGGCGCTCGTGGCCCAGCAGCGCGTTGATCAGCGTCGACTTGCCCACGCCCGACGAGCCGATCAGCGCCCCCGTGCGCCCGCGTCCGAGCTGGGCGGTGAGGGCGACGAGGCCGTCGCCGCGCTGCGCGCTGGTCGCCACGACCGGCACGCCCGGGGCGACGGCACGCAGGACGGCGAGCTCCGGCTCGGGGTCGACCACGAGATCGGCCTTGTTGAGCACGAGCACGGGAGCGCATCCGCCGGCGGCGGCCACGGCGACGAACCGCTCGAGTCGGCGGGGGTTGAGGTCGCGGTTGGCGGACGTGACGACGAACGCGACATCGATGTTCGCCGCGAGGTCCTGGCCGGCGCGCGCCAGCACCCCGTGGCGGGGCAGGCGGGCGCTCACGGCGCCGCGGGCGTCGACGACGACCCAGTCGCCGATCGTCGCGCGCTCGCGCGCCCTGCCGGCGACCACGGCGAGGGCCTCGCCCTGGGCGCCGGCGACGACCAGGTGGCCGCGATGGACGGCGATCACCCGTGCGGGCGAGCTGCCGTCGAGGTCGGACGCCGCGAAGGCCGAGGCGAACGGCTCGCCCCAGCCGAGGTCTTCGAGGTTCAAGGTGCTCTCCAGGCTCGGTGGTTGGGCTAGACGGTGGGAACGACCGTCAGCACCGAGGCGGCGAGCAGGCGGATGTCGAGGTGGCGCGGCAGCCACGAACGGTACGGACGCGCGCGCGCCGGCGCAAGCGCGGGGACGGCGCGGCCGCGCGGCGACGCCCACCCGGTCTATACGTCCGGGGATGGTCGACTCCCCACTGCGGCGGCGATGCTTGCCGAAGGTCGACCAGGAGGCACAGCCGTGCGCAGGATCGATGGCCGCGGGACCCGTCGGACGTGCACCGCGGCGGCGCGCGCTGCGCTCGCGACGGCGCTGGCGCTCGGCCTGGCGGCGCCCACAGCGCACGCCGCGTCGCTGCCGCAGCCGATCTACTTCTGGGCCAGCACGGCGGACTTCATCGGCGCCCCGAGGGGCACGATCTCGAACAACCCACGGGTCATCGAGCCCGCGTCGATCCTCATGTTCGCCGACGGCTCCTGGGATCTGGAGAGCCTGTCGTGGACCGGCTGGGGAACGAGCGTCGCCCGCGCGACCGGCATCAGCAGCGCGAGCAACGGCATCCCCGACCAGGCCACCGGCACGCGGATCACGTCGCCGGTGACCGTCACGCTGTCGCAGCCGGGCCCCTTCCAGGGCCACGAGGTCTATCGCTGCTTCACGCTGAAGTCGGCCACGCATCCGGACTCGAACGAGCGGCTGTGCCTGAAGGACCAGGGACACGGCTACTACCTCCTCGCGTCGGCGCCGCTGACCAAGCCTCAGCCCTCGGTGGTGGATTTCTTCTCGGGCCCGCCGAACCGCAACGTAGGCTGCGAGCTGCGTGCCGCGCGGGGTTCCACGGCGCCGTACGTCCTGTGCGAGAGCTACGGCGCCGCAGTCAGCCAGAAGGTCACGATGAGCGCCCGCGGCAAGGTCCGGATCTGCACCCAGCACGGCAGCGCGCAGAACACCTGCGACCAGGGCAACTTCGGCGAGGGCACGCCGACGTACAAGGTCGGCCGCCAGGTCACGGTCGGGCCGTTTCGCTGCAGGGTGCAGACCAGTGGCATCCGCTGCGTCGTGACGAAGACCGGCAAGGGCTTCCTCATCGGCAAGACGAGGACGACGCGCGTCGGCTGACTCGACCTTCAGCCCGGTGTCCTCGCGCGACGAGCGCGCGTCGCCGATCGTCACGTCCAACGCACCGACAGCGATGGCGCCCGGCCGGGCAAGGACGGTGCTCGACCGGGTGGGGCGCAGGCACGGCGCGGCGGCGCTCAGCGCCCGGCCAGGAGCATCTCGGCCACGCGCAGGTCGAGCTCGGTCGTCACCTTGAGGTTCTCGCGCGGCGCCGGCACGACGTGCACGGTGCCGCCCATCGCCTCCACCAGCGACGCGTCGTCGGTGGCCGCGGCGATGGCGTCGTGGTCCTGGTCCAGCGCGCGCTGCAGGGCGGCGCGGCGGAAGACCTGCGGCGTCTGGACCGCCCACAGGCGCGAGCGGTCGAGCGTGCGCACGACGCGGCCCTCGGCGCACTCCTTGATCGTGTCGGTGACCGGCGCGGCGGCGATGGCCGCATCGGCATCG
Source organism: Paraconexibacteraceae bacterium (assembly GCA_963757775.1). Taxonomy (GTDB): domain Bacteria; phylum Actinomycetota; class Thermoleophilia; order Solirubrobacterales; family Solirubrobacteraceae; genus JAOPZW01. Next base: position 352,369 of record CAVWSH010000006.1, read on the forward strand.
CCCAGCGCGGCAAGGCAGGCCTGCACGAGCTCGACGGTCACCAGCGGACGGGCGGCGTCGTGGACGACGACCACCTCGTCGCCCGGCGCGGCCGCCAGAGCGGCGCGCACCGAGTGCGAGCGCTCGCTGCCCCCCGGCACGCCGATGGTGCCGTCCGGCGCCGCGAGCCCGGCAGGGAGCGCGACGACGATCTCGGTCACGGCAGGGACCCGCTGCAGCGTGCCGACCGACCATTCGACCATCGGACGGCCCGCCAGGATGGCGAACGCCTTGGGGACAGGCTGCCCAAGGCGTTCGCCACGACCCGCGGCCACGACGAGCGCGACCGCCAATACCGCTCCTACGCGGTGGCGACCTTCGCGCCCGCCGACTCGGCGAGCAGGTTGTCGAGATGCTCCTCGGCCTCCGTCTCGTCCTTGTCGAGCGCGTACATCAGCTCGGAGGCCAGGATCTTCTTGGCCCGGGTGAACATCTGCTTCTCACCCGTCGACAGGCCCTTCTGATGCTCTCGGATCGCGAGGTTGCGCACGACTTCGGCGAGCTCGTAGATGTCGCCGGTCTTGATCTTGTCGCGGTTGTGCTTGAACCGGCGGTTCCAGTTCTTGGGCATCTCCGAGACATCGTCCTCCAGCACAGCGAGAACCTTCTTGACCGTCTCCTCGTCGATGACCCGCCGCAGACCCGCCAGGGCGGCGTTCTCACACGGGACCATCACGGTCATGTCGTTGTGCAGGATCTTGATCGTGAGGTACTCCCGCTCCTCCCCGAACATCTTGCGGAGTTCCTTCTTGAGGACCTTGCCCGCCCCGTGGTGCGGATAGACGACGTTGTCGCCGCATTCGAACTCGATGTTCTCGAGCTCGGGGACGTCGACGTCGATGTCGTCCACGAGTTGAGCGTCAGTAACTTCGGGAATGGTCATCCTCCTTGGGGGTTCTGTACGACTTCAGGTCTGCAGATAGCGGTCCACGAGGTTGATCTCCTGCAGCCTGCGCAGGCCCTCACGGATGTCCTTGGCGCGGATCTCCCCCACGCCTTCGACGGTCTCGAGCTCGGCGTCGGTAGCCGCGAGCATCTCGTCGAGCCCGCCGAACTCCTTGACTATCTGCTGTACGACAAGCTTGGGTAGCCGCGGGATGCGGCCGAGGATCCGGTAGCCGCGCGGCGAGACCGGATAGTCGAGCGTGTTGAGCTTGCGGTCGTAGCCGAGCAGCTCGGCGAGGCGACCGAAGTCGAGCAGGTCCTGGTGGGCCAGGCGACCCATCATGTCCAGCGCGGACGCGAAGTCCTCGTCGGTGTCCTGAGCGAGGTAGTCGTGGACGAGGGCGGCCTTGTCGGCGGCGGTGCCGACCATGGTCTCCTCGAGCTGCATCTCGATCAGGCGCCCCTCGGTGCCCAGCTCGACGATGTAGCGCTCGATCTCGACGGCCATGCGCGTGACGAGCTCGGAGCGCTGCAGGACGGTGAGGACGTCGTGCAGCGTCGCCCCGCCCTCGAACTCGAGCGCGGTCAGGCGGGTCGAGACCTGGTCCAGGCGCGTGCGGTACTTGTCGAGCGTCGCCAGGGCCTGGTTGGCCTTGGCCAGCACGACGGGGATGTCCTCGAGGATGTACTTCGTCCCGTCGACGTAGAGCGAGACGACCTCGCGGCGCTGGGAGATGGCGATGACCAGCGCGTCGGTCTGCTTGGAGACGCGCTCGGCGGTGCGGTGGCGGGTGCCGGTCTCCAACGAGAGGATCGTCGGATCCGGCATGAGCTGGACGTTGGCCATCGTGATGCGGGTCGCGTTGCCGTTGAGGACGATGGCGCCGTCCATCTTGGCCACTTGGTAGAGCAGGGCCGGCGTGTAGTCGATGTCCAGCTTGATCCCGCCCGAGAAGAGGAAGCTGAGCTCCTCGGGGTCGCCGATGACGATGAGGCCGCCGGTGCGGGCGTGGAGGATGTTGTCGAGGCCCTCGCGCAGCGCCGTGCCGGGAGCGACCATCTCCAAGGCCTTGACGAGCCGGGGCTCTTGGCGGCCTTCGAGCTCGGTGAGCTCATCCCCGGAACGCTGCGCCATCAAGGCCGATTCTAGCAGCGTTTTTAGACCAAGCTTAGGGACGTCAACGTGGCGTCAAGCCGCGCGCGGTGCGCGCTGGCCACTTGACAAGGCGCACCGCAGGGCGTCGCGCAGGGTCGGCGCCTGCGCCGGCGAGACGACGGTCCTCAGGCCGAACTTCGCCGCCTCCTGGGTGCGGCGATCCGGATGGCCCACCGTGCGCAGCTCGCCGGTGAGCCCGACCTCGCCGAAGCAGGCCAGCGGCGACGGGTCGGTGGCCGTGCCGCGCGCGGCGCTGGCCACGGCGAGCGCGACGGCCAGATCGGCCCCCGGCTCGTCGACGCGCACGCCGCCCACGACGTTGACGAAGACGTCGCTGGTGCCCAGGCCGATGCCGGCGTGGCGGCCCAGGACGGCGAGCACGAGCGCCAGCCGGTTGCGGTCGATCCCGTTGCACACCCGGCGCGGGGGCACGAGCTCGCTCTGCGAGACGAGCGCCTGGACCTCGACCAGGAGCGGGCGCGAGCCCTCCATCGCGGCGAGGACGACCGATCCGGGGGCCTTCGTGGCCTCGCCGACGAAGCGCGCGCTGGCGTCGAGGACCTCCACGAGGCCGCCTTCGCGCATCTCGAACACGCCGACCTCGTTGGTCGAGCCGAAGCGGTTCTTCAGGGCGCGCAGCGTGCGGTAGGTGCGCTCGCGCTCGCCCTCGAACTGCAGGACGCAGTCGACGAGGTGCTCGAGCACCCGCGGCCCCGCCAGCGCCCCCTCCTTGGTGACGTGTCCGACGAGCAGCACGGCGGTGCCCTGGTGCTTGGCCACGGCGCTGATGCGGGTCGCCACCTCGCGCACCTGGCCGACCGTGCCGGGCGCGGACTCGAGCGCGCCCGAGTGCAGGGTCTGGACCGAGTCGATCACGCAGGCGTCGGGCCGCTCGGCCTCGAGCACGGCCAGCACCGCGTCGAGGTCGGTCTCGGCCAGCACCGGGACCTCGAGCGCGTCGGGCCCCAGGCGCTCGGCGCGCAGGCGGATCTGGGCCGCCGACTCCTCGCCGGAGACGTAGAGCGTCGAGCGCCCCGCCGCCGCGAGGTGGCCCAGGGCCATGTTCGTCAGCGTCGACTTGCCGATGCCCGGCGAGCCGCCCAGCAGCACCAGCGAGCCGGGCACGAGGCCGCCGCCGAGGACCATGTCGAGCTCGCCGATGGCCGTGCTCAGGCGCGGCGCGCGCTCGGCGCTGACCTCGCGCAGGGGCACGGGCCTGGCCACCGGTCCCGCGGCGCGAGCCGAGCGGGCGGCGCCGCTGGAGGCACGCTCCTCGGTCAGCGTGTTCCACTCGCCGCACGAGGGGCACTGCCCGTGCCACTTCGGCGTCTGCGCACCACAGGCGGAGCAGGCGAACACGGAGGTCAGCTTGGGCACCTGAGGAGCCTAGGGTCAGCGCCGGTCGAATCCGCCCCCGTGGTCGCGCCTCCGCGCGTCGTCTGCGGCGCTGCGCTGCGCTTACAGCATCATCGAGGGGGAAGAGGGGTTGGCGGCGTTTCGGGGCGCGGGCCGTCGTCCTCGGGCGCGTGTGTTTTGGGTGCCATCGCGCGTGTTTCGCAACACCTTCTGGCCCCCCGGGCGTCGAACGTCGGTCCTACCCCCTCCAGAGGTGGGAAGACCGACGTTCGACCCACGGGGGCGGCGGAACGTGTTGCGAACGGCGCGCGAAGCGCGCAGGGACTCCGCGCCGGGCACCGCCGGCGCGAGCGGAGCGGCGGACGTCGCGGCCACCTCCAATCTCCTTCCCTCGATGCGGCAGTAAGCGCCGCGCAGGACCGCGACCGCGCGCGGAGCAAGAAACCGCGCCTATGCAGACTCGCAGCGCGTCAGGAAGTCCTCGACCACCGCGAGGAAGCGGTCGGGCTCCTCGATGTGGGGCATGTGGCTCGAATCCTCGAAGACGACCCGCTCGCCGTGGCGCAGGCGCTCGTGCATCGCCTCCGTGAGGTGCGGGCGGACCTCGTCGTGCTCGCCGGACACGAGCAGGACGGGGACCTCGATCTCGGGCAGGCGATCGGTGATGTCGAAGTCGCGGATCGTCCCCACCACGGTGAACTCGGTCGGCCCGTTCATCGTGCCGTAGACGGTCGGATCGCGCTCCATCGCGTCGAAGCCGCGCACGACGGCGTCGGGCCACGGATCGGCGCGGCAGACGTGGCGCTTGTAGAACTCCATGACCGCGGCCTGGAACTCCGGCGTCGAGGTCTCGCCGCTGCGCTCGCCGGCGCGGATCGTCGCGCTGACGCCGGGGTCCATCGCGTCGAGCAGCTCGTTGCAGCCCGCCACGAAGCCGGGGATCGAGGACGGCGAGTCGGCTGCGACCACGCTCACCAGCCCGGCCGGGCGCTCGAGCGCGTGCAGCAGCGCGAGCATGCCGCCCCACGACTGGCCGACGACGTGGTAGCGCCCGGCGATGCCGAGGTGCGCGGCGAGGGCCGTGAGCTCGCGCTCGAAGAGCTCGACGGTCCAGAACGAGGGGTCCGCGTCGGGCAGATGGTCCGAGCGCCCGTTGCCGAGCTGGTCGTAGAGGACGCAGGCCCGACCCACGGCCTCCAGCTGATCGGCGATCGGCGCGACGTAGTCGTGCGTGGCGCCGGGGCCGCCGTGGCACAGGATCACGGGGGCCCGGTGGGCGGAGGCGTCGAGGTCGCCGACGACGCGGTACCAGGTGCGATGCCCGCCCAGCTGCAGGTGGCCCTCCATCGGAGGGCCACACTACTCAGCGAGCGCCGCCGCTGTTGGCCTTGGCAAGAGCGATGTGGATGAGCGTGGTCTGCATGTCGACCAGGCTCCCACCGCACCGGCCGTGCTCCCATGGGGGCTCCATGCGGCCGCGGGTACGCCCTGCCCCCGCGCTCGGTACGGCATGCCGCACCTCCCCGGCGCGAGCGGGGTTGGCGCGGAAGTAGGGTCCCGCGCCCCCACGCCGAAGGAGGTCGTCGTGAAGCTCCGCCTGCCGTCCCCCGCCATGGTCGTCGCCATCATCGCCCTCGTCGTCGCCCTCTCGGGCACCGCCGTCGCCGCCGTCGACTTCGCGCGCAACGCCGGCGCGGTCGACGGCAAGAGCGCCGTCGGCGCCAAGGCCTCGCTGCGCTCGGCGGCCGGCAAGCTCGTGGCCACCTCCACCGGCGGCGACGGCAAGGGGCAGATCCCGGCGCGCTTCGTCGATGGGGTGATGCGCGGCGGCACCCAGACGCTCTCCAAGTACCTGCGCACGGTGGACAACCAGCCCGGACGCCCCACGCCCCTGCTCATCATCCCGGGCATCGGGCGCTTCGACGCGCAGTGCGACGACGTCGACCCGACCGTCGGCACGCAGACGACACGCACCTCGATCAACTTCACGGCCTCGGTCAACCAGGGCGTCAACGTCTCGCGCCTGCTCGGGCGCGACATCGGCGCCGGCGAGCGCCCCGCCGTGTTCAGCGCCCCCAAGGGCCAGCCGGTCTCGATCCTGGCCAGCGCCGACGGCCTCTTCGAGCTCATCATGGAGGCCAAGGGTCGCTCGGTCCTCGTCACCGGCGCCGCGCGCACGGACAACGGCCCGGGGCCGCAGGCCGCCTGCCTGCTCTGGGGCACCGCCTTCAGGGTCGGGTGAGCTCGAGCGCGCGCTCGACGTCGGCCACGAGGTCGGGCGTGTCCTCGATCCCCGCGTTGAAGCGGATGAAGCCCTCGCTGACGTCGTCGCTGCCCCACCGCGCGCGGCGCTCGGCGTTGGCGTGCAGCCCGCCGAAGCTCGTGGCCGCCGCCACCAGCGCGCACGCCTCCAGGAAGGCGTCGGCGCGGGCCTGCGAGCCGACGTCGAAGCACAGGACCGAGCCGACGCCCGGCCAGCGCACGTCGGTGACGTCGTCACGGGCGCCCAGGGCGTCGGCCAGCGCTCGCGCGTTGGCCTCCTGGCGCTCGAGGCGCAGTCCCAGCGTCGCCAGCGAGCGGTGCGCCAGCCACGCCTCGAACGGTCCCGGGATGGAGCCCGTGGCGATCCTCCACTCGCGCAGCGCCTGCGTGCGCGCGTCGTCGGCCACGGCGACCGCGCCCATGATCAGGTCACTGTGCCCCGCGATGTGCTTGGACGCGCTCATCACCGAGTAGTCCGCGCCGAGCTCGAGCGGGCGCTGGCGCAGCGGGCCCGCGAGCGTGTTGTCGACGGCCACGACGGCGCCGGCGGCGTGCGCCTCGGCGATCAGCGCAGGCAGGTCGAGCACGACGAGGCCCGGGTTCGAGGGCGACTCGAGCCACACGAGCGTCGCGCCCGGCAGCGCCGCGCGCACCGACTCGTCGCCGGTGGCCACCAGGCGGACCTCGACGCCGTTGGGCTCGAGGACGTCGCGCGCGATGGCGCGGATGCCCGGGTAGGCGTCGGACGGCGCGACGAGCACGTCGCCCGTGTGCAGGGTGGGGATGACGACGGCGCTGACCGCCGCCATCCCAGCGGCGAAGACGACGCTCTGGGCGCCCTCGAGCTCGCCGAGCGCGTCCTCGAGGCGCGCCCAGCTGGGGTTGTCGTAGCGACCGTAGTTGAAGCGCGAGGCGTCCGACGGGCCGGCGAGGTGGTAGGGCGCGGCGAAGGTCGGCCCGGGCAGGAAGGGCTCGCCGTCGGCGCCGGCGGGCAGCCCCGCGTGCGCGGCGCGCGTGGAGTCGCCGGGGGGCCGCTCGGTCACGTCGGCGTGTTCACCTGAGCCCGGATGAAGCTGACGGCGCCGCCCTTCGTCGTCGCGGTGACGATCGGCGCGTCGCCCTGCACGAAGGCGTCGTAGGCCTTGTAGAGCCAGAAGGCGCCGACCGTGAACTCGGCGCCGGGGTAGAGCTGCTTGAGCTTGGTCGTGGGGTCGCCGACGTGCAGGCCGCGCTCGGTCGCCCAGCGCTTGGAGCGCAGGATCGCCCACTGGATGCGCGCGCCGTCGCCGCAGCCCGAGCGGAACACCGCCCGGACGCCGACCGTCGACCAGTTCACGTCGCAGAAGCCACCGCCTCCGCTCCTGCGCGTCGACGGCCGGCCCCATGCCCTGACCGCGTTGCGCAGCGTCCCGTGGCTGCCGCTGGCCCTGAAGCCGCCGAGCGCCGAGACGTGCTTGTTGCGGACCTTGATCGCGAGGTCCGCTGCGGAGGCGCTCGAGGGAGCCGCCAGGGCGACGAGCGCCGCGAGCAGGAGCAGGCGTGGGCCGTTCATGGGCGCGACAGGCTACGCACCCGCGCGCTCGCACGCATCGAAGCCTGACGCGCGATGCGAGGCGTCGCAGAACGGCTTGGTCTGCGACTGCCCGCAGCGGCACAGCGCGACCGACCCCTCGGGCAGGTCGAAGCGGTTGCCCTCGGCGTCGACGATGGTCACCGGCCCGGTGACCTTGTAGGGACCGTTGTCGCGGACCTTGATGACGACATCGCTGCTCTCCACGACACACAGTGTGCCCGGCGCGCGACGTCAGGCCTGGTCGCTGCGCTGCGCGACGACCTCGCGGAGGTGGTCGACCGCCTTGGGCGCGGTCTTCTGCAGACGGCGGATGTCCCAGCTCGTGAGGGTCACGAGCAGCATCGGCGAGGTGGCGACGACCGTGGCGTTGCGCTGCTCGCGCTTGAGCACGCCCATCTCGCCGAACACGTCCCCGGGCCCCAGGTCGGCGATGTGCTCGCCGTGGCGGTCGACGCTCGCGGTGCCCTCCTCGATGGCCAGGACGTCGTAGGAGTAGTCGCCCTCGCGCACGAGCTCCTTGCCCTCGGGCACCGAGACCTCGGCTGCGAGCGCCGCGATGTGGTCTCGCTGCTCGTCGCTGAGGTCGGCGAAGACGGGGATCCTCTTCAGGCGCGCAGGGTCCATTTGGCGCGTGAGCCTATAACGACGCCAACGAGTGAGGGCCGCCTCGCGGCGGCCCTCAGTAGGTCAGGACTCGTCGGTCTCCGCCGCGGGCGGCGGTGGCACCGGCTCCTCGGGCTGCTCGGCGTCGTTGCCCTCCGACTCCTCGGTCGCTCCGCCGCCGACGGCGGCGGGGACCTTCTTGGGGGCGACGACCTCCAGGGTCACCTCGGGATCCTCGCCCTCGGGCGCGCGGCCGACCATGACCGTTGCCCCGGGGGTGAGCTCCGCGCGCAGGACGAAGTCCGCGAGCGGGTCCTCGATGTAGCGCTGGATGGCCCGGCGCAGCGGGCGGGCACCCATCGATGGGTCCCAGCCCTTCTCGACGAGCAGGTCCTTGGCGTCCTCCGCGAGCTCGAGCTGGAGCTCGCGCTCCGCCAGCGACTCGCGAATGCGGCGCAGGAGGAGCTCCACGATGGTCTTGATCTCGTCCTTCGTGAGCTTGTGGAAGACGACGACCTCGTCGATGCGGTTGAGGAACTCCGGGCGGAACACCTTCTTGAGCTCGCCCATGATCCGGTTCTTCATGTCCTCGTACGTGATGCCGGTCTCGTCGTCCGAGACCGCGAAGCCCAGCGGCGTGTTGCGCGCGATCTCCTGGGCACCGATGTTCGAGGTCATGATCACGATCGCGTGGCGGAAGTCGACCGTCCGCCCCTGCGAGTCGGTGAGCCGGCCGTCCTCGAGGATCTGCAACAGGATGTTGAAGACATCCGGATGCGCCTTCTCGATCTCGTCGAGCAGGAGCACGCAGTACGGCTTGCGCCGCACAGCCTCGGTCAGCTGGCCGCCCTCGTCGTAGCCGATGTAGCCCGGAGGCGAGCCCACGAGCCGCGACACGGCGTGCTTCTCCATGTACTCGGACATGTCGATGCGCACCATCGCGTCCTCGTCGCCGAACAGGAACTCGGCGAGCGTGCGGGCGAGCTCGGTCTTGCCGACCCCGGAGGGGCCGAGGAAGACGAACGAGCCCGTCGGGCGCTTGGGGTCCTTCAGGCCGGCGCGCGAGCGGCGGATGGCCTTCGAGATGACCTCGACGGCCTGCCCCTGCCCGATGACGCGCTTGTGCAGCTCGTCCTCCATGCGCATGAGCTTCTGCGTCTCGGCCTCGGTGAGCTTGAACACCGGGATGCCGGTCCACATCGAGACGATGTCGGCGATCTCGTCCTCGCCGATGGCGGGCCGCTCGTGCTCGCCCTCGCCGCGCTCCCACTGCTCCTCGAGCTCGCGCTTCTTGTTGGTGAGCTTGCGCTCCTGGTCGCGCAGGTTCGCGGCCTTCTCGAACTCCTGCGCCTCGATCGCGGCCTCCTTGGCCCGCCGCGTCTCCTCGATCTCGTCCTCGAGCTCGCGGTACTTCGGCGGGGAGGTCATCGACTTGATGCGCATGCGCGACGCGGCCTCGTCGATGAGGTCGATGGCCTTGTCGGGCAGCTGGCGGTCGGAGATGTAGCGGTCGGCCAGCTCGGCGGCCGCCTCGAGGGCCTCGTCGGTGATCTCCACCTTGTGGTGGCTCTCGTAGCGGTCGCGCAGGCCCTTGAGGATCTGGACGGTCTCCTCGGTGCTGGGCTGGTCCACGCGGATCTGCTGGAAGCGGCGCTCCAGGGCGCTGTCGCGCTCGAGGTACTTGCGGTACTCGTCGAGCGTGGTGGCGCCGATGGTCTGCAGCTCCCCGCGCGCCAGCGCGGGCTTGAGGATCGATGCGGCGTCGATCGCGCCCTCGGCGGCGCCCGCCCCGACGAGGTTGTGGAGCTCGTCGATGAACAGGATGATGTCGCCGCGCTGGGTGATCTCCTTCATCACCTTCTTCAGGCGCTCCTCGAACTCGCCGCGGTACTTCGAGCCGGCGACGAGGGCCGCGAGGTCCAGCGTGTAGATCTGCTTGCCCTTGAGCAGCTCGGGCACGTCGGCGTTGGTGATGCGCTGGGCGAGGCCTTCGACCACGGCGGTCTTGCCCACGCCCGGCTCGCCGATGAGCACCGGGTTGTTCTTCGTGCGGCGCGAGAGGATCTGCATGATCCGCTCGATCTCGGTCTCGCGGCCGACGACGGGGTCGAGCTTGCCCTCGGCGGCGAGCTTGGTCAGGTTGCGCCCGAACTGGTCGAGCAGCTTCGAGGACTTCTTGCCCTCGCCCGACGCGCCGGACGCACCGGCGCCCGCGCCCTGGCCGCTCTGACGGCGGCCACCGGGGCCCGAGAGCATCCGGATGACCTCGTTGCGGATCTTCTCCGAGTCGGCGTCGAAGTCGAGCAGGATGCGCGCTGCGACGCCCTCGTTCTCGCGGACGAGGCCGAGCAGGATGTGCTCGGTGCCGATGTAGTTGTGGCCCAGGCTCAGCGCCTCGCGGAGTGCGAGCTCTAGCACCTTCTTCGCGCGAGGGGTGAACGGGATCTGCCCGGACGTCACTTCCTCGCCAGAGCCGACGATGCGCACGACCTGCGCGCGCACGCGCTCCACAGTGATGTCGAGGGACTCGAGGACACGAGCCGCAAGTCCCTCTTCCTCGCGCAGCAGGCCGAGCAGGATGTGCTCGGTGCCGATGTAGTTGTGCTTGAGCGTACGCGCTTCCTCTTGCGCGAGAACGACGACCTGACGGGCTCGTTCTGTGAATCGCTCGAACATGTGCTGCTGGTCCTTCCTGCTGTGCGGGTTGAAGCCTCAGCCTCGGTCGATGCTTGGTCCTTGGGATGGTCGGTGGGACGGGATATCGCCCGACCACTCACCTCTTCGGTCGAAACCGCCTGGAGGATGAGTCGATCGGTTGTTGCTGGCAGGCCATGGGCCAGTCTACCAACGTCCCTGTGGGCCCCTGCGCCATGGCGAAGGCCTTCCCGCACAGTGGGCGAACTACGCCGTCGGCGCCCATCACGGCCCGCCGAGCGCGGCGCGGACGGCCGCCTCGTCGAGCCCGTGCTCGCGCAGGAGCACGGCTCCGTCTCCCCCGAGCCCCAGGATCGCCAGCAGCACCACCGCGTCGACGCGCGGATGGCCCAGGTCGCCGATGGGCAGGTCGCGGTGCCCGAGCCATACGGGCACGGGGCCGCCGTCGCGCACGGCGGTCGCGAGATCGAAGCGCGCGGGCGGGTCCACGAGGTGGCGCAGCGCCTCGTCGCGCAGCCGCGCCGGGTCCAGGCCGCCGAGCGTGGCCGCCTCGGGATCGGCGGCCAGCGCGAGCAGCAGGTGCCCGGGAGCGACCTGCGTGTGCCCCAGGCGCGTGGATTCCCGCGACGCGGCCTCGAGCGCGCGCTTGGCGCCGTCGGTGAACGGCCACGGGGCGTGCGGATCGGAGTCGCCGGCGCCGAGCGCAGCGCGGACGTCGTCAGCGCTCACCTGCGTCACGGGCAGAACCCGCAGCACGCCGAGCAGCAAGTGGCCGGTGCCGATCATTCCGCTGCGCAGGGCACGCGCCTCGTCCTGGGCGTGAATGACCGCCTGGCGAGCATCCCCGGTGTAGCGCTCGAACACGGCGCGAGCCTAGCCCAGCCCGTCGAACGTCGGTCCTACCCCCTCCCGAGGTGGGAAGACCGACGTTCGACCCCTTCAGGAGCCCAGCAGGAAGCGCTGCACGGCTCGCCGGCCGGCGCCGCCGGGCGCCCGCGACTGCACGGAGTGCCCGGCGCCCGCGACGACGACGAGCTTGCCGTTCGGCGTGTGCGCCGCCTGCTCGCGCGCCCACGGCAGCGGCGTCGAGAGGTCGCGGTCTCCGGCCAGCAGCAGCGTGGGCACCGCCGGCAGGTCGCCGGTGCGAGGGGCCGGAGGCGCCGGGGTGGGCGGCCAGCGCAGGCACAGCTGCGCGTAGCCGTTGCCCACGATGGTCGCGCGGTCGTAGGGCGACGGGTCCGGGGCCGCTGCCGCGGCCTTTCTCAGCGCGGCCTCGCGGCCGGCGAGCGGCGCGCCCGCCCCGCCCCACGGCGAGCGGGTGTCGGCGCACAAGGTCGCGGCGTGCAGCCCCTGGCTGAGCACCTGGGCGGGCGCGCGCTGGGCGCGGCGCACGATGCGCACGAGCGACTCGAGGTGCTGCGGATGACCGGCTCGCGCCTCGCGCAGCGCGGCGAGCACGCCGGGGAAGGTTGGCGCGCCGACGCTGAGCGCGACCAGCGTGTCGTCGATCTCCGGGCCGTCGTGGCGCGCGCGCACCACGGCGGCCAGGTCGGCCGCCGGGTCGCCGGGGCAGTGCTGGGCGCGGCACACGGCCCGCAGGACGCGCGCGGTCTCGCGCAGGCCGTCGACCTCGAGCCCGTCGAGGCCGGCCGCCGGCACGACCGAGTCGAGCACGAGCTTCGCCACGCGGTCGGGATGGGCGATGGCATAGCGCTCGGCCACGAAGGTCCCGTAGGAGACGCCGTCGAGCGTGAGCTTGTCGGCCCCCAGCGCGACGCGCAGCGCCTCGAGGTCGGCGACGGTGTCGGCCGTCGAGTAGAAGCGCCGGTTCGGGCCCAGGGCGCGCGCGCACGCCTCGACCGAGCCCGGCGGCGGGACCGTGAGGTCAGAGGTGCCGACCGCGCGCTGGAGCGCCGGGCAGCGCAGCGCCGCCGCGCCCGTCCCGCGCTGGTCGAACATGACCAGGCGGTAGTCGTGCAGCAGCGCGCGCATGCGCACCCGCGAGCGTGGGACGAAGTCGACGCCTCCCTGCCCGGGCCCGCCTGTCAGGGCGACCAGGACGCCCTTGGGCGCGTCGCCGTTGTCGGCCGCCGACACCGCCAGGCGCAGGTCGCCGGGCGTGCGCCCGGAGTGGTCGAGTCCGACGAGCAGCGTCGAGCAGGTGAAGCCCTTCGCGTTGGCGCACGGATGCGAGACGGTCAGGCGCGGTCGCGGCCCGGCGGGCGGGGCCGGCGGCGTGGTCCTGGCGGCCGCGCTCGTCGAGTGCGCGGTGTCGCTGCCGGCGCCCCCGCCCCCGCACGCCGCCATCGCGAGCGCGACGGCGATGAGAGCGGCACGGCGCATCGTGGTCAGTCGCGCATGGCCGGGAAGAGCACGACCTCCCGGATCGTCCGCCGGCCGGTGAGCAGCATCACCAGCCGGTCGATGCCGATGCCGATCCCGCCCGTCGGCGGCAGGCCGTGCTCGAGCGCCTGCAGGTAGGCCTCGTCGAGCGGCATGGCCTCCTCGTGGCCCTCGGCGGCGAAGCGCTGCTGGGCCTCGAAGCGGGCGCGCTGCTCGTCGGGGTCGTTGAGCTCCGAGAACGCGTTGGCGAGCTCCATCCCTCCGGCGAAGGCCTCGAAGCGCTCGACCAGCCCAGGCTGCGAGCGATGGTCCTTGGCCAGCGGCGAGATCTCCTTCGGGAAGTCGATCACGAACGTCGGCTGCTCGAGGGTCGGCTCGACGACCTTCGAGAAGAGGTCGTCGACCAGCTCGGGCCACGTCAGGCCGTCGGTGGGGATGTCCGAGCCCGACGCGGCGATGGCCTCCGCGAGCGCGCCGCGGTCGCGCAGCTCGAGCACGTCGATCCCGGTGTGCTCGTGGATCGCGTCGCGCAGCGTGACCCGCCGGTAGGGGGGCGTGAAGTCGATCTCGCCCTCGTAGCCCGCCGCCTGCGCGGCGCGCGGCAGCAGCTCCTCCACGCGGCGCATGACGTCCTCGTAGTCCGCGTAGGCCTCGTACCACTCGAGCATCGTGAACTCGGGGTTGTGCTTGTAGGAGATCCCCTCGTTGCGAAAGTCCTTGGCCAGCTCGTAGACGCGCTCGAGGCCGCCGACGATCAGGCGCTTGAGGTAGAGCTCGGTGGCGATGCGCAGGTAGAGCTCGCGGTCGAGCGCGTTGTGGTGGGTCGTGAACGGCCGCGCCATCGCGCCGCCGTAGAGCGGCTGCAGGATCGGCGTCTCGACCTCGATGAAGCCCTGCTCGTCGAGGTAGGCGCGGATCGCGCCGACGATCCGCGCGCGGGCGATGAACACCTCCCGCGAGTCCTCGTTGGCGATCAGGTCGAGCTCGCGGTGGCGAAAGCGCGTCTCGACGTCCTGCAGGCCGTGGAACTTGTCGGGCGGCGGCCGCAGGCTCTTGGCCAGCAGCTCGAAGCTCTCCACGCGCAGCGACAGCTCGCCGCGCCGGGAGCGAAAGGCGACGCCCTCCACGCCGACGATGTCGCCGAGGTCGAGGTCGAGCAGGCGCTCCATCGCCTCCTCGCCGAGCACGTCGACCCGCGCCTGCAGCTGGATGCGGCCCGAGCGGTCGTCGAGATCGAGGAAGGCCATCTTGCCCTGGCCGCGGCGCGCGTGCAGGCGCCCGGCCAGGCGGTAGCGCGCCTCGGTGTCCTCGCCGGCGGGCAGGTCGGCGTGCGCCGCCTGGACGGCGCTGATCGGCGTCACCCCGGCGTAGGCGTACGGGAACGGCTCGATGCCGTCCGCGCGCAGGCGCTCGAGCTTCGCCCGCCGCGTCGCGAGGAGCTCGGAGCCTTCCTCCTCGGCCATCGACGCCTTACGCGACGTCGATCTTGGTGATCTTGAGCTTGCGCTTCTTGCCGCTGGGAAGGGACACGTCGACCGTGTCGCCGCGCTTGTGCCCGAGCAGGGCCTTGCCGACCGGCGACTCGTTGGAGAGCTTCTTCTCCCCCGGGTTCGCCTCGGCCGATCCGACGATCGTGTACTTGTCGCTGTCGCCGGTCTTCTCGTCCTTGATGTTCACCGTCACGCCGACCTTGACCACGTCGGTCGACAGGTCGGAGGTGTCGACGACCTGCGCGGAGCGCAGGCGCTCCTCGAGCTGGGCGATCTTCTGCTCGAGCATCATCTGCTCGTTCTTGGCGTCGTCGTACTCGGAGTTCTCCGAGATGTCGCCGAACTCGCGTGCCTCCTTGATGCGCTCGGCCACCTCGCGACGCTTCGTGGTCTGCAGGTCGTCGAGCTCGCGCTGGAGCGTCTCGAGACCCTGGGGAGTGAGGATGACGTCCTTGGGCATGGGCGTGGGGAGTGGTGTCGGTGGGTGGCGCCCGAGACACGAAACCCCGCTCAGCGGCGGGGAAAGTTCAGGGGCTACCTGGCTGGACGAGCGGCGCAGTATAGCGCCGTGCTACGCCGCCGCCGCCAGGGCGTTCAGGTCTCCGAGGACCGCTCGCGCCTGCGTCACGTCGGCCGTCGACTGCATGGCCTGCTGCAGCGCCTTGGGGGCGTCCAGGCGGTCCAGGTACCAGGGGTAGAACTTGCGCAGATAGCGCCCGGCGCGGTCGGCGCCCAGGTGCTCCACGGCGCGGTCCATGACCCAGTGCAGCTCGGCCAGCACCTCGTCGGGCGTCGGGCCGTCGGTCCGCGTGCCGAGCAGCTGCCCGAACAGCCAGGGGTTGCCCAGCGAGCCGCGGGCGAGCATGACGGCGGCGGCCCCGGTGCGCTCGTAACCGGCGCGCACGGCCTGCGCGCTGCTCAGGCCGCCGGTGAGGACGACCGGGGCGTCGAGGCTCTGCACGAGGCGCGCGGCGAGGTCGTAGTCCGGCACGCCCTTGTGGTGCACGGCCGCGCTGCGGGGATGAAAGCCGATCGCGCTGACGCCGGCCTCGTGGACGAGACGGTGGGCGAGGTCGTAGCCGTCGGTCTCTCCGGGGCGCTGGCCCGAGCGCAGCTTGACGGTGACCGGCAGCCCGGAGCCCTCGCGCGCGGCGCGCGCCACCGCCACCGCGGTGCCCGGGTCCTTGATGAGCGCGGCGCCGGCGCCGGTCTTGCACACCTTGGGCACGGGGCAGCCCATGTTGAGGTCGATGAGGTCGGCGCCGTGCTCGGCCACCGTGGCCGCCGCCGAGCGCATGACCTCGGGATCGTGGCCGAAGAGCTGGATCGAGACCGGCCCGCCGGCGCGCTCGTCGGGGTGGATGCGCAGCAGCTCGCGCATCGTCTTCTCGTTGCGGTGGTGGATGGCGAAGCTCGAGACCATCTCCGACACCGCCAGCCCGGCCCCGTAGCGCTTGGCCTGCAGGCGCACGAACCAGTTGCCGATCCCGGCCAGGGGCGCGAGCAGCACGCGGTTGGGGACCTCGACGGATCCGATCCGCCAGGGCGTGCCGAGCTCAGGCGTTGCGCTCATGCAACAAGCGTAGGCCGGTGAGGGTCAGGAGGTCGTCCGTCTCGTCGATCTCCTCGGTGAAGGGGACGATGTGCTCGGCCAGCCCGCCGGTGGCGATCGTCTCGGTCTCCGCTCCCATCTCGGCCCGCAGGCGGCGCATGATGCCGTCGACCGAGCCGGCGAAGCCGTAGATGACGCCGCTGCGGATCGCGTCGACCGTCGTCTTGCCGATCAACGAGCGCGGCGGCCCGAGCTCGATCTTGGGCAGCGCGGCGGCGCGGTTGGTCAGCGCCTCCATGGAGATCTCGACGCCGGGCATGATGATCCCGCCCAGGTACTCGCCCTCGGCCGACACCGGGTCGAAGGTCACCGCGGTGCCGAAGTCGACCACCACGCACGCGCCCTTGACCTTCTCGTAGGCCGCCACGGCGTTGACGAGGCGGTCGGGCCCGATCTCGCGCGGGTTGTCGTAGCGCAGGGCCATGCCGGTCTTGATGCCGGGGCCGACGGCCAGCATGTGGTGGTCCAGATAGCGCTCCGCCATCGCCTCCCACTCGGGGCGCAGCTGCGGCACGGTGCTCGAAACGATCGAGGCGGTGAGGTCCGCCAGCCCGATGCCGCGCAGCTCGAGCAGGTTGCGCAGCACGGCGCCGAGCTCGTCGGCCGTGGAGTCGCGCACGGTCGTGAACCGCCAGTGCTCGACGAGCTGGCCGTCACGGTAGGTCCCGAAGTGGGTCTGGGTGTTGCCGACGTCGACGACGAGGAGCACGGCATAGGATCGTCCCATGCCGGCGAAGCTCTACGTCGTCTACGGCTCGCACCCGTGCGCCACGGTCCAGCGCGCGCTGGACCTCAAGGCCGTTCCCTACGGGGTCGTGGAGCTCCCTCCCCCGATGCACGCGGCCGTGCAGCAGCTGCGCTTCGGGGTGCGCACGGTGCCCGGCCTGACGCTCGAGTCCGGCGAGAAGCTCTCCGGCTCGCGGGCCATCCTGCGCCGGCTCGACGAGCTCGCGCCCGAGCCCGCGCTCCTTCCGCCGGACCCCGGCGAGCGCGCCGCGGTGCAGCGGGCCGAGGAGTGGGGCGACGAGGTCTGGCAGCCGATGGCCCGCCGGCTGCTGTGGCAGACCTTCACCATGCACCCGCAGGCGATGGCGAGCTACCAGAAGGGCGCGCGCTTCCCGCTGCCCGCCCCCGTGGTGCGCGCACTCGCCCCGCTGGTCAACGCGGCCGAGCGCCGGCTCAACGGCGCCGAGGAGGGTGCCGTGCGCGCGGATCTGCGCTCGCTGCCCCGCCATCTCGACCGCATCGACGGCTGGCTGCGCGACGGCGTGCTCGGCGGCGAGACGGTCAACGCGGCCGACCTGCAGATCGCCCCGACCTCGCGGCTCATGCTCACCATCGGCGACGTGCGCCCGTACTTCGCCGGGCGCCCGGCCGAGGCGCACGCGATGGCGCTGTTCGGGGAGTGGGCGGGCCAGACGCCGGCCGGGGTGTTCCCGGCGCAGTGGCTGTCGGCCGCGCCCACCCCCGCGTGAGCGGCGCTGCGCTCTCAGGCCGCCGACTGCGCCGCGCCCTCGCGCACGAACTCGCGGATGAAGCCGGCCAGCGCGTCGGGCGCGTCCTCGCTGACGAACGTGCGCGCGCCGGCGATCGGCACGAGGCGGGCGCCCAGGA
The DNA here is from genome assembly GCA_963757775.1 of Paraconexibacteraceae bacterium. GTDB lineage: Bacteria > Actinomycetota > Thermoleophilia > Solirubrobacterales > Solirubrobacteraceae > JAOPZW01. The sequence goes on from CAVWSH010000006.1 coordinate 369,957, forward strand.
CCGCCGCCAGGCGCTCGCCCAGCTCGGGCGCGAAGAAGCGATCGTCCTGCCCCCACGCGACGAGCGACGGGATCTTCAGCGACGGCAGGCGCTCCGCGGCATCGATCATCGTCGCCTTGTCGATCGCGCGCATGAAGGCGGCGGCGTCGCGGCGGACCTCGGCGTCGTCGAGGAACGGCTCGACCCAGGCGCCGGTGACCTCGTCCGGGATGTCGTGGGCCAGCCAGCCGTAGGCGATCGGCAGCCGCCGCGCCTTGGCGGCGCGCATCGGCTGCATGGCGGCTAGGAGCGCCCCGGGGATCCGCGCGGCCTTGACCATCGGGACGAACTCCTTGGGCGGGAAGACGTCGAAGCAATCGCAGTTGGTCAGCACGAGCCGGCCCACCCGCTCGCCGTGGTCGAGCGCGACGAGCTGGCTGATCGCGCCGCCGGAGTCGTTGCCGACGAGGGTGACGTCCTCGAGGTCCAGCGCGGCGAGCAGGTCGCCCACCAGCCGGGCGATGCCCGCGGGCGAGAGGTCGGCGTCTGCGTTCATCGCGAGGCGATGCGAGCCGAGCGGGAGGTCGGGCACGATGCTGCGCGCCGTGCCGTCCAGCAGCGGCGTGACCTTGCGCCACACCTCCCCGTCGACCAGGAGGCCGTGGACGAAGACGACCGGCGGGCCCTCCCCGGTGTCGCGGTAGCGGATGGTTCCCTGCGGCAGCGTGATCTCCGGCATATCGTCCTCGCGATGCTCTAGGTTGCGTACAGGCTGTACGCATAATGAATACAGACAGTATGCATGTCAAGCGCAACAAGCATGCCGAGCGCTCCGAGGCCACCCGCGCCGCGCTCATGGCCGCCGCGCGTCCCCTCTTCGCCGAGCGGGGCTTCGCCGCGGTCGGCACCGAGGAGATCGTGCGCGCGGCGGGCGTGACGCGCGGGGCGCTCTATCACCAGTTCGCCGACAAGCGCGAGCTCTTCGCGGCGGTCTTCGAGCAGGTCGAGGCCGAGGTCACCCAGCGCACGGCCCGGGCTGCCGTGGCGTCTGGCGCCAGCGATCCGCTCGCCGTGCTGCGCGTCGGAGCCCTCGGCTGGCTCGAGGCATGCAGCGAGCCCGAGGTGCAGCGCATCGTGCTGCTCGACGGGCCCGCGGTCCTGGGCTGGGCGGCCTGGCGCGAGATCGGCATGCGCTACGCCCTCGGCCTGGTCGAGAACGAGCTGCGCGAGGCGGTGGAGGCCGGCAGCCTCGCCCCCCAGCCGGTCTCCGCCCTCGCCCACGTGCTCATGGGCGCCCTCGACGAGGCCGCCCTCTACGTGGCGACGGCCGACGACCAGCAGGCCGCCCGCGCCGAGGTCGGCGCGGTGATCGATCGGCTACTCGGTTCGCTCGCCTGATCCGGGGAGGCGCAGCGGCGGCCCCTCGCGGCGCACGCCCTCGTCGAGCGGCATCGCCGCCAGGCAGTCGCTCAGGCGCGCGCCGTCGGGGGTCGTGAGCTCGAAGTCGAGCTCGAGCAGCGGGATGAGCACGAAGCGCCGCTGGGTGGCCTGCGCGTGGGGCAGCGTCAGGCGCTCGGACGCGTAGGGCTCGTCACCGAGGAGCAGGAGGTCGACGTCGATAGGCCGCGGCGCATGGCGCACGGTGCTCTGCAGATCGCGGCCGAGCTCGCGCTCGATCTCCTTGCAGGCGTCGAGCAGCTCCTCGGGCGCCAGCGCGGTCTCGATGCGTACGCAGGCGTTCAGGAACGACGGCTGGTCGAGGATCTCTCCGACCGGGTCGGTGTCGTAGGTCGACGAGCAGGCGAGCACGATCACCCCGTGAGCCGGGAGCGCGTCGACGGCGGCCTGCAGGTTGGCGCGCCGGTCGCCCACGTTGGAGCCCAGGCCGAGGTAGCCCCTCATCGCGCGCCGTCCACGAGCAGGGCCAGCTGGCGCGAGTGGGCGAGCAGCACGCCGTCGGCGCTCCACAGCTCGCCGTCCTCCTCGAAGAAGCCGTCGGCGGCGGTGGAGGAGCGAAAGAGCGCGAGCACCGGCTCGTCGGCGATCGCGGCCGCGGCCGCCCGGGCGCGGAAGTGCACCGTGAGGTCGATCGTGGGCGCCGCGGCCGGGCGCGTGAGCCGCGGCAGCGGCGACGGCCACCACGCGTCGGCGAGCATGGCCAGGGCGGGCGCGTCGAGCGGCTGTTCGTCGGCGAAGCGCAGCCAGCCACCGCTCGTCGACTCGTCCGCGCCGGCGTAGAGCGGGGCGCCGACCGTCGGGCGCATCTCGAAGTGCTCGGTGATCGGGACGATGGCCACGGGCGCCAGGCGCTCGATATCGCCGGGCGCCGGCATCGAGGGCGGGGCGGCGGCGTAGTCCAAGGCGCCGCGGAAGTCGACGGCGAAGGCGCCGACGGCGATCACGCACAGCGCCCCGCCCTGCGACAGCCGCGCGCTGACCGTGCTCAGCGAGCGCCCGCTGCGCTCGACCGTCACGTCGACGCGCAGCTCGCCGGCGCCCGGCGGGCGCAGGTAGTGACACGTCAGCGACCGCGCCGCGCGCGCCGGATCGTCGAGCTCCGCCGTCATCGCGCGCAGGACGATGGCGGCGAGGTAGCCGCCGTTGGGGCCCAGCTGCGTGTTCCACGACGGCTCGCAGGTCGCGCGCCACGCGCCCCCGCCGAGCGCGTCGACGGCCGTCGCCCGCTCGAAGGCGCTCACTCGCCCGAGGACTGCCGCCACACCTCGACCGAGACCGACTCGACCGGCAGCGGGATCGGGGGCTCGGGCTTGGTCGCCTTGACCCACACCTCCTCGGCGGCGAAATCGGCCAGCAGGCGGTCGGCGACGGCCGAGCACAGGCGCTCGAGGGTCTTGTAGGAGCGCTGCTGGGCGACCAGCGCCACGCGCTCGCACACCGCCGCGTAGTCGACGGTGTCCTCGACGAGGTCGGTGACCGTCGCGTCGCATTCGCCGACCTCGAGGCGCAGGTCGAGGACCAGGCGCTGGCCGACCTCGCGCTCGGCGGCGCTGACGCCGTGATGGGTGTAGAGCGACAGGCCGGTGACCTCGATGGTCACCTCCGTCTGCGGGGCCGCGCGCTCGTCGTCGTCGTAGTCCTCGTCGTCCTCGAGCTCGTCATCGAGGTCGTCATCCTCAGGCGCCATCGGCGCGCAACGTAGCAGTCGCCACCGCCAGGGCGTCCCTCGTGGGCGCGACGTCGTGGACGCGGAAGACGCTCGCCCCGCGCTCGAGCGCGAGCACGGTCGTCGCCACGGTGGCGGCCACGCGATCGTGGGGGTCGTCGCGGCCCGTCAGGCGCCCGAGGAACGACTTGCGCGAGGTCCCGATGACGACCGGGAGCCCGATCGTGGCGATCCGGTCCAGGCGGCGCAGCAGCTCGAGGTTGTGCTCGAGCGTCTTGCCGAAGCCGATGCCGGGATCGACCATGATGCGCTCCTCGCGCACGCCCTCGCGGACCGCGAACTCGACGCGGGCCTCGAGGAAGGCGCGGACGTCGTCGACCACGTCGTCGTAGCGCGGGTCGTCCTGCATGGTGCGCGGCTCGCCGAGCATGTGCATGAGGCAGCAGTCGCAGCGCCGATCGGCCACGAAGCCGGCGAGCTCGGGCTCCTGGCGGAAGGCGGTCACGTCGTTGACGAAGGTCGCCCCCGCGTCGACGGCGGCCTCGGCCACGGTGAGCTTCGCCGTGTCGATGCTGATCTGCACGTCGGCACCGCGCAGCGCCCGGACGACGGGGACGACGCGGCGCAGCTCCTCGTCGATCGCCACCGGCTCGGCCCGCGGACGGGTCGACTCGCCGCCGACGTCGAGGATGTCGGCACCCTCGGCGATCAGCGTGCGCGCGTGCTCGACGGCGCGATCGAGCGCGAACCACTCGCCCCCGTCGGAGAAGGAGTCGGGCGTGACGTTGAGGATGCCCATGACGCGCGCGTGCATCGTGGGCTGATCGTAGGTCCACTGGCCCTCAATCGGTGTGCTCGCGCGCCGATGACCGCGTTGATGGCCTCAACCGGCACCTGGCTGTGTCCCACCGAGCTCGATCGCACGCGTCTGCTCGACATGGAGGCGCGCATCGCGCGCCCGCGCGCCCTGATGTACGCCGCGATCGCGGTGGGGCTGGCCTCCTCGATCCCCTGGGTCGGCTGGTGGCCGATGATCCCGGTCGCCCTGCAGCTCGTGATCTACGCCGTGCTGAGCCCGCAGATCACCAAGAGCGAGCGGCCCGAGTACGTGGTCGCGGCCACGGTCGTCAGCTCGCAGGTGCTCCTCGGCGTCGGCATCGCGATCAGCGGCGGCCCGCACAGCCCCGGCATCGCGCTGATGCTGCTGCCGCTGGTCACCCTGCCGGCCCGCTTCTCGGCGCGCGGCGTGTGGACCGGACTGGCCATCGCCGTCGTGGTCCTGCTCGGCGCGACCCTCGCCGTCGACCCCGCAGCCTTCGCGGCGAACCCGACCTACACGATCGCCGGCCTGTGCGCTGCGGTCGGGCTCACCGTCTTCGCCCAGTTCCTCATGAGCAGCGAGATGCGACAGCGCTCGTCGGCCATCCTCGACCCGCTGACCGGGCTGCTCAACCGCAGCTCGCTCGAGGCTCGCTTCGCCGAGATCTCCGAGCAGGCGGCGCAGACCGGCGAATCGGTGTGCGTGCTCGTCTGCGACCTCGATCGCTTCAAGGCCGTCAACGACCGCTACGGCCACGACCGCGGCGACGGGGTGCTCAAGGACGCCGCGTACGTGCTGCGCAAGCAGCTGCGCTCCTTCGAGCTCATCTACCGCCTGGGCGGCGAGGAGTTCCTGATCGTGCTGGCCGGGACGACGCTGGGCGAGGGCCGCGACGTGGCCGAGCGCGCGCGGGTCGCCCTCGCCAGCACGCGCCCCGGCGGCCTGCCGGTGACGATCTCGATCGGCGTGGCCGCGGCCCGCGGCGCCGAGGTCGGCTACGACGCGCTCTTCCGCGCCGCCGACGCGGCCCTGTACGAGGCCAAGCGCGCCGGGCGCGACCGCGTCGTCGCCGACGGCGACGCCGCGGATGCGAGGCTCGCCGGCGACAAGGCTCGCCGCCGGGCGGCCTGAGCCAGCGCGACCGAGGCGGCGAGGACCGGGAGGGCGCCGGCCGCCAGCAGCGTCCAGCGCGCGCCGATGGCCGCGACCAGCAGCCCGCCGCCGACCAGCGCCACGAGCTCCGCCGCGTTGCGCCCCGCGCTGTAGGCCGCCCACGCCCGCCCGCGCAGCTCGTCGGGCACGCGCGTGTGGATGAGCGTGCGCACGACGACGTTCTTGGTCCCGTGCCCGATGCCGCCCGCGAGGTAGGCGCCGAGCGCGAGCGGCAGCACGAGCCACAGGGTGGGCAGCGCCAGGCCGGCGCCCTGCAGCGCCATGGCGCCCAGCGCCGCGGTGGCGTAGGCGGTCGCCGGGACCCGCGAGGCGACGAGCGTCGACCCGACGACCATCCCGAGCGTCCACAGCGTCATGAGCACGCCGTAGCCCGTGTCGCCCGCGTGCAGGACGTCCTTGGCGAAGAAGACCTCGGCGGTCGCCGACGCCGTCATGAACATCAGCGAGACGAAGGCGGCCACGACGACGGGGGCCAGCACGCCGTCGTGGAGCAGGAAGGCGATGCCGTCGCGCGCGCGCTCGCTCCCCTGGTCGCCGCCCTGCGGCTCGCGGCGGGCGCGCAGCGCCTGTGCCGCCAGTGCGACGGCGAGGAAGCTCGCGGCGTTGACCAGGAGCGCGATCCGGGTCCCGCCGGCGGCGGCGAGCAGGCCGCCGAGGACTGGACCCAGGGTGAAGCCCAGATAGCGGGCGGCCTCGATGCGCCCATTGGCCGCGGCGACGCCGCCGGGGCCCGCCGCGGCGGGCACGAGCGCGAACTCGGCCGGCTGGGCCAGCGCGACCCCGACGCCCAGCAGCGCCGTCAGGGCGAGCGTCGCCGCCAGCCCGCCGAAGCTCAGCGCCAGCACGGCCGCGATCGCCGCCTGCCCGAGCGAGACGTCGCGCAGCAGCCGCCGGCTCTCGACGCGGTCGGCGAGCACTCCGGCCGCGCCGCCGAGGACGACCGACGGCGCCCACAGCGCGATGAACAGCCCGGCGACCGCGATCCCCGACCCCGTGCGCTCCTGCACGTAGAGGGCCAGCGGGATGAAACCGAGGAAGTCGCCCAGTGCGGACAGGCCCACCGCGCCGGAGAGCAGGCGGCGATCGCGCATGCTCAGGCGCCGGCCGCGGCCTGCATCATCCGGGCCGCGTGCTCCATCGTCTTCGTGCGCTCGTGCGCGGGCGAGAACTCGATGAGCAGCGCGTCCTCCTCGACGACGACGTTGTGGCCCGCCGGCAGGTAGTACGCCTGGCCGGCGTCGAGCGTCTCCTCGGAGCCGTCGGTCGCGACGATCCGCAGCCGGCCCTCGATGACGTAGCCCCAGTGCGGGCTCTGGCAGGCGTCGTCGGGCAGCCCCTTGAACAGCGGCGCGGTCTCGACGCCGGCGCTGAGGCGCTCGAAGGCGAGGGTCATCCCGCCCTGCTCGATCGACCGCGCCTGCACGACATCGGCCTCGAACTCGACCGGGACCTGATCCTGCGAATAGGCCGGCATGTGCTGCTCCCTTCGTCGTCGTGACATGGCGGCGAGCCGCGCCCGCCGGGGGCCACTGCGGCTCCGGCGAGTCGGGCGGCTCTGCCTGGCGACGGTACGGTCGGGGGCGCGCGCCGTCATCCGTGGCGGCACCCAACTGCGCCGCCGGCGGTACCCATCCGGCGTGGCGCTCAGGCCACGCCGGCGGCGAGGGCGTACGCGGCGGCGGCGGCGCGCGCGGCGCGGCCGGAGGCGCCGATCTTGTCGTAGATGTTGGCGATGTGGCGCTCGACGGTGCGCACGCTGAGCACGAGCTCGGTGGCGATGTCCTGATTGGAGCGCCCGCGCGCGACGAGCCGCAGGACCTCGACCTCGCGGGCCGTGAGGCCGGCGGGGGCCTTCGCCGCCTCGGGCGCCGTCGCGCGGGCGCCGAGCGTCCTCAGGGCCTCGTCGGCGGCGCGCGCCTCGCGCTCGCCCGCCTCGTCGTGGCCGAGCGCGCGCAGGGCCCGCGCCAGCCGGCGGCGGGCGTGCGCCGCCTCCCAGCGCCCGCCGGCGCGGGCGTAGAGGTCGACCGCGTCCTCGAAGGCGGGCCGCGCCTGCTCCCAGGACCCGCTCGCCGCGGCCAGCACGCCCTCCGCGAACGACGCCGCGCCCGCGCTCGCGGGGGTGCCCGAGCGCGACGCGATCGCGCGCAGCTGCACGGCGGCCTCGCGCGCCGCGTCGGGCTCGCCGGCGGCCAGCCGTGCGCGCACGAGCACCTCGAGCGCAGGCGCGCGCTCGGTCACGCCGCCCTCGGGCAGGCGCCGCAGCGCGCGCTCGGCCTCGTGCGCGGCGCCCGTCGCGTCGCCGCGGTCCAGCGCGAGCTCGGCGCGCACCAGCGGGGCGAGGAAGTGCCCGTCGGCGGCCTCGAGCAGGCGGGTCGCCTCGTCCAGCAGGCCCTGGCGCCGGCGCAGCTCGGCCAGCCGGACCATCCCGTCGGCGATGCGCTGGGGGTGGATCTCGGCCAGCGGGCCCAGGTTGGCGCGCAGCTCGGCCTCGGCCGCGCTCCAGTCGCCGCGCCAGATGAGGATGTCCGCGTAGTGCGCGCGGCAGGCGGCGAAGGTCAGCCGGTCCGACCACTGCTCGCAGAAGCCCTTGACGTGCTCGCACCACTGGGCCGCGCGCTCGAAGTCGCGCACCCGCTTGCAGGCGTCGATGAGGTAGCAGCAGCAGCTCGAGATCGCGTCGAGGTCGTCGAGCTCGCCCGCCACGGCAGCCGCCGTGGCCTCGTCCAGGCGGCGCATCCCCTCGTCGACCTCGCCCTCGCAGACGTAGGCCAGGCCCTCGAGCCCGAGGGCCATCATTTCGACGTCGATCGCCCCGCAGTCGCGGCCGATGGCGCGCGCGGCGGCGGCGTGCGTGCGCGCGCGGGCCGCGTCGTGGTCGACCTGCAGGGCGAGGTGCCCGCGCACCAGCGTGAGCCAGCCCTGCTCGACGCCGAGCTCCATCCCCTCCAGCAGGCGCTCGGCGCGCTCCACCCATCCCAGTCCGACGGCCACGTCGGCGTGGAAGTAGCACTCGCCGAGACAGAGCTGGAGCGCGACGCGCGCCGCCGAGCGCGCGTCGCCGGCGCGGCGGTGCAGCCGGTAGGCGCGCTGCAGCGCGCGCATCGCCGCCTCCTGCTCGCCGAGCCAGCGGGAGGCCACGCCGAGGCCCTCGAAGCCGGCCGCCGACGCGGCTTCGTCGACGCTCGCCTGGAAGGCGTCGCGCGCCGCCTCCCACTCGCCGGCGGCCAGCGCGGCGCGCCCGGCGTCGAGGTGCCCTCCGGCGTCCGAGCCCGCGACGGCCTCTTCCAGCATCGCGGGCAGGATACGCCGGTCTCCGCCCAGCGTTGGCGCACTGCGCGGCGCTGAACTGCATCACCGAGGGAGGTGAGCCGCCCAGCGCGGTGACTGCGCGCAAGCGCGCTGACTCTTCCGGCTCCCGGCCTGACAACCCAGCACGCGTCGCGAAAAGCGCCGCGAGCGGACGCCTCACATGCGCAGGAACGACGCGCCGTTGACGTCGATGACGGTGCCGCTGGCCATCTCGGCCTCCGGCGAGGCGAGGTAGAGGACCGCGCGCGCCACGTCCTCGGCGCTGGCCACGCGCCCCAGCGGGCTCTCGGCGCGGATCGCATCGCCGCGCGGGCCCTCCAGCGTGTCGGCGGCCATGTCGGTGTCGGTCCAGCCCGGGGCGACGGTGGTGACGGCGATGCGGTGCGGGCCCAGGGCGCGGGCCAGCGACTGGCCGAAGGCGATGATGGCGGCCTTGCTCGCGCCGTAGGCGGGCGACCGCGGCTCGCCGCGGAAGGCGCCGCGCGAGGAGACGTTGACGATCCGCCCGCCGCCGGCCTCGATCATGTGCGGCACCGCGCACCACGTCGCGTTGGCGGCGCCGAGGAGGTTGACCGCCAGGGTGTCGTGCCAGGCGCGCTGCCATTCCTCGTAGGTCGTCTCCGTGATGGGGTGCGGGGTGAAGACGCCGGCGTTGTTGACCAGGACCTCGAGGCCGCCCAGGCCCTCGGCGGCCTCGGCGACCATCGCGCGCACCGCCTCGGGATCGCCGAGGTCGGCGCCCACCACGACGTGCCGCTCGCCCTCCAGCGAGGCCGCGACCGCGAAGGCCGCCTCGCGCGACGCGCCGTAGTGCACCGCGACGCGATCGCCGGCCGCGGCGAACACCCGCGCCACCGCGGCGCCGATGCCGCGCGAGCCGCCGGTGACGAGCACGGCCCGGCCCGGGCCCGCCGTCACGCGACCCGCCCGCGCCGAGCCCGCGCGCGGTCGCCGCGCGGCCCGCTCATGCGCTGCACCAGCTCGCCGGTCGGAACCTCGACCGCCCCCATCGCCAGGGCGCGCTCGCGCAGCCCCGGGTGCAGGTCGTAGTGGTCGCCCTGGAAGCGCCGCCGGGGGATCCCCATGGCCGCGGCGAAGGCATGCAGCTCCTCGAAGCCGTCGTCGCTGACCATGTGGCACCACCGCGTCCAGGGCAGGCCGGCCTCCGGGTACTCGCGTAGAGGGTCGACGAGGACGGCCATCGAGGCATCATGGCGCACACGCGTTGTTAACCATCGGTCAGCAGCGGTGTGCGTGCAGCCATGGAGATCACCGCGAACCGCCGTCTCTCGCTCGCCCTCCGCATCGCCGCCGGCGTCGCCGCCTCGCTGGCGGCCGCGGCCCACGGCCTGTTCTGGCTGGGCGCGCCGGCACTGGTGCTGGGCGTCGCGGCTACCGTGGCAGCGCTGCTGCCCTGGCTGTTCGACAGCCTGGCCTAGGGGCCTTGGCCGCTCGCGGCGCGCCACCGCGTGCGCTTGTCCACCTTCCGCGCGCGTTTCGCAACAGGGAGATGCGCTCCGTGCTGCGAAAGGCTCGCCATGCGACGCCAAGGCAGCACGGACGGAAGCGGGCGCCGGCCTGCCCTCCCCTCGGTGCGCTGTTCGCGACCACCGGCGATCAGCGGAGAGCGCGTGCCCGGCGGCGCGGATCCCAGCCGCCAACGCCCAGAGCCCGCCGCAGGTGCCGCGGCGGGGCGTTGCGCCTAGGCCAGCTCGGGCTTCTCGGGCAGGTCGAGCCCGCGCGCCTCGACGCCACCGCCGGCCAGGCCGGGGCGCGGGAGCGGGCGCGGGGCCTCGCGGCCCGGCCGCTCGGGAGCGGGCTCGCCCGGGATGGGCGAACCGGGAGGGGGAGCCTCAGAGCCGAAGACCTCGTCCTCGGTCTTGCCGGCGAGCAGCCCCTCGAACTCCTCCTTCTCGATCGTCTCGCGCTTGACGAGGATCTCGGAGATCGTGCCCAGCTCCTCGCGGTACTCGGTGAGGAGGTCCTTGGCGCGCTGGTGCGCGGCCTCGACGATGCGGCGGATCTCGTCGTCGATCTCGCGCGCGATCTCGTCGGAGTAGTCGGGCTCGGCCGAGAACTCGCGGCCCAGGAAGGGCTGGCCGTGATCGTGGCCGAAGACGCGCGGGCCGAGCTTCTCGCTCATGCCGAAGCGCATGACCATCTGCTTGGCCGTCGCCGTGACCTTCTCGAGGTCGTTGGAGGCGCCGGTGGTGATCTCGCTGAAGACGATCTCCTCGGCGGCGCGGCCGCCGAGCGTCATGGCCAGGTTGTCGGTGAGCTCGGCCTTGGTGGTGAGGAACTTGTCCTCCTGCGGCATCGAGATCGTGTAGCCGAGGGCCTGGCCGCGGCTGATGATCGAGATCTTGTGGACCGGGTCCGAGTGCTCGAGGAAATGCCCGACGATCGCGTGGCCCATCTCGTGATAGGCGGTGATCAGGCGCTCCTTGTCGCTCATGACCCGGGTCTTCTTCTCCGGGCCGGCGATCACGCGCATGATCCCCTCTTCGAGCTCCACCTGGGTGATCTCGCGCTTGCCGTTGCGCGCGCTCAGCAGGGCGGCCTCGTTGACGAGGTTCGAGAGGTCGGCGCCGGTGAAGCCGGGGGTCTGCCCGGCCAGCGCGTCGACGTTGATCTCCTTGGCCAGCGGCTTGCCGCGCGTGTGGACCTCGAGGATCTTGGAGCGGCCCTTGCGGTCGGGGCGATCGACGACGATCTGGCGGTCGAAGCGGCCCGGGCGCAGCAGGGCGGGATCGAGGATGTCCGGGCGGTTGGTGGCGGCGATGAGGATGATGTTGTCCTTCATCTCGAAGCCGTCCATCTCGACCAGCAGCTGGTTGAGCGTCTGCTCGCGCTCGTCGTGACCGCCGCCGAGGCCGGCGCCGCGGTGGCGCCCCACCGCGTCGATCTCGTCCATGAAGATGATGCACGGCGAGTTCTGCTTGGCCTGCTCGAACAGATCGCGCACACGCGACGCGCCGACGCCGACGAACATCTCGACGAAGTCCGAGCCGGAGATCGAGAAGAAGGGCACGCCCGCCTCGCCGGCCACGGCCCGCGCGAGCAGCGTCTTGCCGGTGCCCGGAGGACCGTAGAGCAGGACGCCCTTGGGAATGCGCGCGCCGAGCGCCTGGAACTTCTTGGGATTCTCCAGGAACTCCTTGATCTCATGGAGCTCCTCGACCGCCTCGTCGACGCCGGCGACGTCGCGGAAGGTGATCTTGGGCGAATCGACGCTCATGCGCTTGGCGCGCGACTTGCCGAAGGACATGACCTTCGAGCCGCCGCCCTGCACCTGGTTCATGAGGAAGATCCAGAACCCGATGAAGATGAGGAAGGGCAGGACGTAGGTCAGCAGCGACAGCCAGCCGTTGCTCTTCGTGCCCTCGATGTTGTAGTCGTCGAGCTTGTGCTCCGCCTTGGCGGACTGCAGCGTGGCCTCGAGGTGCGCCGCGTTGTCGGGCAGGAAGCCGCGCTCGTACTGCGCGCCGGTCCGCGGCTTGACGACGAGCGTGTTGTCCTTGGTCTTGATGTTGACCGTCTTGACCTGCCCGGCCTCGAGCTGCGTGATGAAGTCGCCGTAGGACGGGACCGGCTCGGAGCTGTGCGGCGAGACGAGCTTCTGGACGAAGAACGCCAGGACGACAACGATGAGGATTGGGAAGGCTGCGCTCTTGAAGAACCGGCTCATGAAGACCTAGATCGGCGTCTGGCCCCGCGAACGTGAGGGGGACCGGGCAGGCAAGGGTACCAGGGGGTTTGGGGGCCCATGCAGGCTGTACGTGCGTCCAGGCTCGATGGATGCACAACGGCCGCCGGGCTAGGGGTCCACACCGGTCAACGCCGCAACGTACGGCAGGTTGCGGTAGCGCTCGGCGAAGTCCAGGCCGTAGCCGATGGCGAAGCGATCGGGGATCTCGAAGCCCACGAACTTGATCGGCAGCTCGACCTTGCGCCGGTCGGGCTTGGTCAGCAGGGCGCAGACCTCCAGCGAGGCCGGGTTGCGCGCGCCCAGGTTGCGAAAGAGATATTGCAGCGTCAGCCCCGAGTCGACGATGTCCTCCACGATGAGCACGTGCCGGCCCTCGATCGCGGTGTCGAGGTCCTTGAGGATCCGCACCACGCCGCTCGAGTCGGTGGCCGACCCGTAGGAGGACACGGCCATGAAGTCGACCTCGCACGGGATCTCGATGTGGCGCATGAGGTCCGCGAGGAAGAAGACGGCCCCCTTGAGCACCCCGACGAGCAGCAGGTCGCGGTCCGCGTACGCGGCGCTCACCTGCTCCCCCAGCGTGCGCACGCGCTGCTTGAGGTCGTCGGGCTGGACGAGGATCTCGCCGATCTTGGGGTCGCGCATCTGGCCGCGGACTATATGAAGCCCCACCGCGATGCAACGTCCCGGCCTGCGGCGGGGCTCCTAGAAGGCTATGACCACCATCGACCACGCCGGAGCGCTCGCGGTGACCCGCCCGCGTCTCTCTGCGACGAGCACGTGGCCGCCCGCGCGCTGCAGGTGGCCCGGCGCACCGCCCTCGGCGTCCTGGGCGACCCCGAGGCGGCCGCCGACATCGCCCCGGACGTCGCCATCACCGCGGTTCGCCCGCACCCCCGCGCTGGACCGGTTCGTCCACGCCGTGAACGCGTCCGACGGCCAGCGCGGCCGCGCCAGCGAGCAGCAGACCTCCGAGAACCGGACCTCCGACGGCTGGCGGGGACGGACCCAGGCCGAGCCCGGCACCCCCACGTGGGCGCCCCCCCGACCCCCGCGCCGCTCGCGGCGGCGGGCGACGTCGGTGGGGTCGTGACGGCCTACGACGGCGCCTACCGCTACGGCGACGGCCCGCTGGCGCGTGTGCCCTTCACGGCCATTCCCTCCGACGCGGCGTCGGCCGCGCAGCTGCTCGAGGCCGCGATCCGCGACGGGCGCTGGGGGACCGGCCGTAGGGCGGGGTGCCACCGTCCCTGCGGCGCGAACCACTGACGTTCGTGTTCGGAAAGCGGACGCAAACGTCAGTGGTTCGCGCTCGCGCGCCCAAGCGACGCCAACGGCCCACCCTCCCTCGATGAGGCAGTTTGCGCCGGGCAGCGCCGCAACGCTCACGGAGATCGCTCGAGCGGCGGCGTCATCTCGAAACGCAGCACGCCCCCCGAGACCACCGCCCGCGCGCCATCGCCCACGTCCAGCGCGCCGTCGTCGCTCAAGGCCAGGATGTCCTCCAAGCGCCCCGACACGCGCCCGCACAGACCACCGGTCGCCGCCTCGGCCAGACGGCGCACGATGAGGCGCGCCAGCGCCGGCGGCAGGTCGGCGAGGTACAGCAACGCGATGCGGTCGCGCCCGGACAGCGCCGTGTCGACGACGACGTCGAGCACCTCGGCCTCCTCGCGCAGCAGCTGTGCGGTGCGCACGACGTTGGCCGCCGCGCGCGGGTCGACCGCCTCGAGCGCCGCCAGCAGGCCGTGGCGCACCCTGCCGCGCGCGAAGGCCTCGGAGGCGTTGGTGGCGTCGTCGCGCCAGGCCAGGCCGCGGGCCCGGCACCATGCGCCGGTCTCCTCGCGCGTGACCGTGAGCAGCGGCCGCACGAGGTGCCCCGAGCGCGGCTGCATCCCGAGCACCGCGCGGCGGCCGGGCGATGCGGCGAGGCGGTAGAGCACGGTCTCGGCCTGATCGGAGGCCGTGTGGCCGACCGCCACGAGGTCCCCGCCGGCCATCTCGCCGGCCGCCGCGTAGCGCACGTCGCGCGCCCATCCCTGCAGGTTGCCCGGCGCGTCTCCGGGCCGCGTCGCGCGGTGCACGGTCAGCGCGACGCCCAGGCTCTGGCACAGCGCGCGGCAGTGCGCCTCGTCCTCGTCGGCCTCCGCGCGCAGCCCGTAGTTGACGTGCAGCGCGCGCACCGAAGACCCGAGCTCGACGGCCGCCCCGAGCAGGCAGACCGAGTCGCGCCCGCCCGACAGCAGCACGACCACGGCGGATCCCGGCGCGAGCAGTCCCGTGGCCCGCACGCGCTCGAGCAGCTCGTCAGCCATCGTCGCCCGCGGACCGCGCGAGGAACAGCTCGGTGGCGTGGTCGAAGCCCTTCAGGCGCACCTCGCCGATGCGCTCGAACTCGAGGTGGCGCCCCGCCAGGTCGACCACCGGGCGGGTGACGAGGACCTCCCCGCCCGCAGCCCGCGCGGCCACGCGGGCCGCGAGGTTGACCTCGCGTCCGTAGTAGTCGCCGTCGCGGTAGAGCGTCGGGCCGTAGTGCAGGCCGATGCGCGGCAGCGGCCGCCGGTCGGCGACGAGGCGCTGGAAGCCGACGGCCCAGTCGACCACCGCACCCGCGTCGGAGCCGACGACCATCACCTCGTCGCCGATGGTCTTGATCACGCGCGCGCCCTCGGGCAGCGTGACCTCGACCTCCTCGATGAAGCGCTCGACGGCATCGACCGCCTCCTGCTCGCCCGCCTCCTCGGTCAGGCGCGTGTACCCGGCCAGGTCGGCGAAGGCGATGGCCACCCGCAGGCGTCCGAGGTCCAGCGGCGCCCCGTCGAGGTCGGCCTCCATGTGCCCGACGACGTCCTGCTCGACGAAGTGCGTCAGGAAGCGTTGGTGCACGCGGTCCATGATCGGCGAGGCCAGAGGCAGCAGCTCGCCGGCGAGCTCCGTCATCTCCTCTCCCATCTGCCCGCCCGGGATCCCGTCGCGCATGAGCGGCTCGTGCACGTAGAGATGAAAGAGGCGCACCTCTGCGTCGGCCATCTGCGCGAGCGCCTGCCCATAGACCCGCACGAGCTGCAGCAGCGCGACGAGGGGGAAGCCGGCGCGCAGCACGGCGCCGACGTGGCCCAGCAGCTCGACGTCCTCGTCGGAGATCTGCTCGAGCGCGTCCGTGCTGAACCCCATCGACAGGAAGAGCCGCTCGATCAGCGCCGGTTCGAGGCCGGTCTCGGCCGCCGCCTCCTCGAGGCTGTGCAGGCGCTCGCGCGCGGGCAGCATGCCGTCGACGAAGCCGAAGGCCAGCCGGCCGCTCTCCATCGCCTGGCGGATCTCGTGCAGCGAGTGGCCGCGCTCGCGCAGGCGCATGACGATGCGCGCCTGCGACACCGCGGCCGGCGTCCAGCGCCCCTCGCGTGCGCGCGGC
This sequence comes from Paraconexibacteraceae bacterium, assembly GCA_963757775.1. Classification (GTDB taxonomy): domain Bacteria; phylum Actinomycetota; class Thermoleophilia; order Solirubrobacterales; family Solirubrobacteraceae; genus JAOPZW01. The sequence continues at coordinate 385,483 of CAVWSH010000006.1, forward strand.
ACCAAGCCGTCGCGCGCCCAGCGCGCGAGGGTCTGCGCGGTGACGCCGACCCGGCGCGCCGCCTCGCTGCGGGACATGCCGCCGTCGTCGTTCACGAGCGCGCCGCCCTCAGATAGACAGCGGCGGGACCTCGATGACGAGGGTCCCGCCGCAGGCGGGCTTAACGTCCCGCGACGTCGGCCGATGGCGCTCGTCCACGAGGGGCGGCACCTTGCGGGCGGGCAAGCCACCCACTCTCCGGCCTCTTGCCTTGGTCGGTGTCGGAGTCATAAATGGGGCTGACGATGGCTGTCAACGTCAAACGTCGCGCCTCAGACCTTCAGGTGCGGATACTCGCTCTCGACGACCTCCGTGAACTGCGCGTAGACCGGCTTGGTGATCGGGATCAGCGCCAGCGCGGCCTTCACGTCGCCCCCGGTCTTGATCCGCCGGCGGGCGATCGCGACGGCGACGTTCTCCTTGCCCTGGAAGTACTTGTTGGCCGTCTCGGAGGACATCGTCATCTTGACCCTGGGCTCCCAGTCGACGTCGTCGGTCCACTCCCAATGGAGGTTGCCGTCCTCGCCCTCGCCGGCGGCGCGGATGTTGACCACCATGTCGACGTCGGAGAACTCGAAGCGCTGCGGCACGTCGGCCGCCCGCAGCTTGGGCCCCATGTCGGGGTCGGTGTCCATCATCGAGAAGATCCGGTCCATGACCTCCCGGAACTCCTTGGGCGACTTGAACTGCGCTGCCATCACAACGCTCCCTCTCGGTTGACGAGGCTGTCGTACACCTTCTCCTGCACGCGCGCGAGGACCGCTTCGCTCAGCTCGAGCACGAGCGCCTGGTCCTCGGCCGCGCCGGCCCCGTGCTGAGCGACCGCGATCGGCTCGGCGAAGGAGATCCTCCAGCGCGCGGGCGGCGGCGGCACGGGCACCGGCAGCGGCGGGCGCGGCAGGCGCGCCACGCGGGCCATGACCCGGTCGGGCAGTCCGGGTCCGCCGGCGACGATCGCGCACGGGACGATCGGCGCGCCGCTGCGCAGCGCCAGCTCGACGACCCCGCCGTGCCCGAGGCGCTCCAGGCGGTAGCGCCGCGCGTAGCCCGGGCCGGCGCCGCGCCCGCCCTCGGGGAAGCTCAGCACCAGGTGGCCTTCGGCAAGCAGGCGCTCCGCGTTGCCGGGCGCTGCGGGCACGCCGCCGAGCCGGCGCAGCGCGGTCGAGGCGAAGGGCAGCTCGAACGCGCGGCCGTGGACGAGGAAGCGCGCCGGGTCGTCGGAGCGCACCTCGTGGCGGCGCAGCGCGGTGGCGAGCATGGCCGCGTCCCACGGCTGGCCGCCGGCCTGGTTGGCGACGACGAGAGCCGGGCCGGCGGCGGGGACGTGCTCGAGCCCGTCGGCCCGGACCCGCCACCAGGTCGTGTAGAGCGCGTCGAGCAGCGGCGCCGCGGTCCGGGCGAAGTCGGTGTCGAAGCCCCAGTCGTCCTCGGTCATGAGGCCGTCCCCGCGGCGCGCCCGAGCGCCTCGAGCGTCGAGTGGCGCGGGCGGAAGCGCAGCTCGCCGCGCATGCGGGTGGTGTCCACGCCCCGGCCGAAGCGCAGGTAGCGCCCGATCTCGTCCGGCAGCGCGGGCTGGCCGGCGGCGCTTCGCGCGGCGCCCACCAGCGGTCCCCACAGGGGCCCGGCGACCGGCAGCGCGGGCCGCCGCGCGTGGCGCAGGGCACGCGAGAGCGAGACGACGCCGTCGCCGGCGACGTTGACCGCGCCCCGGACCGGATGCAGCGCCGCGCGGCGGAGGGCGCCGATCGCGTCGTCGGCGTCCAGCAGCTGCACGCGCGGGTCGTAGCCCAGCACCGTCGGGACGACCGGCGACCGCAGCAGCCGGTTGACCGGCGTGTCGAGGTCGCGCCCGACGACCGGCTGCAGCCGCAGCACGGTGCAGGTCACCGCGGGGTGGCGGCGGGCGAAGGCGCCCACCAGGCGCTCGAGCTCGCCGACGTCGCGCTGAAAGCGCGTGCGCAGCGGGAAGCGATCGGCGTCCTCCTCGGTGAAGAAGGCGGGCGCGCCGGGCTCGGAGCCGTAGATGGAGGCCGAGCCGCGCACGACGATGGCCCGCAGGGTGGGCAGCCCGTCGCACATCGTCAGCAGCTGCAGGGTGCCGATGACGTTGACGTCGTGCAGGGTCGCGCGCGGGCGTCCCGGCTCGGGGAGCTGGACGATGTCGTTGTGGACCACCGTGTCGACCGCCGCGGCGCGCATGACCGGGGCGAGGTCGGGGCTGCGCAGGTCGGCCTGGACGACGTCGATGCGCTCAGCGAGCCCGGGATCGACGGCCCGCGTGTCGACCCCCACGACGCGCTCGACGCCGGCATCGCCTGCCAGGACGCGGGCCAGCCGCGCGCCGAAGGCGTTCGCCACGCCGGTGATGAGGACGCGCCGGCCGGCCACGCGACCCCGCCGCTCAGGTCGAGGACGCCGGCGGCGGGCTGGGCGGCGGCTTCTGGTCCGGCGCCCGCTTGGCCGGCGCGGTGCGCCGGCGGGTGGTGGTGCGAGCCGCCTCGAGCTTCTCGATGCGGGCCTCGAGCGCGGCGACGCGCTCGCGCAGGGCGGCGAGCTCATCGGAGCCCGCGGGCCGCAGGTCCTCGAGCGTCTCGCGGAAGCGCCCGGCGGCGGACACGAGCTCGTCGGCGATCTGCTGGGCGCGCTCGCGCGTGAAGCCGGCCTGGCCGGCCGTCGCCTCGATGGCCTGCGCCGCGGCCGCGCGAACGGCGTCGCCGCGGCTCGGCTGCTTCTTGTCCGCCTGGGGTTCCTTCTTCTTCTTGCCGGTGTCCTTCTTGGCCACGGTGCGACGAGTCTATCCTCGCCGGCCGTGGCGCACCTGCATCCGACCGCCGAGCTCGCCGAGCGCGCGCTGCTGCCCGACGATCCCGGCCAGGCCCTGGCGCTGACGCGCGTGCTCTACGGGGAGACGCCGCGCATGTTCAACCACCACCGCGGCCTCTGGGGTTACACGGGCGTGGCGCTCGACGGAGCGGCGCTGACCGTCCAGAGCACCGGCATCGGCGGCCCCAGCGCCGCCATCGTCGTGACCGAGCTGCACGCCCTGGGCCTGCGGCGCGCCGTGCGCATCGGCCGGGCCTGGGCCGTCGACGGCGCGCTGCGCGCGGGCGAGCTGGTGGCCGCGACCGCGGTGGTCGCCCACGACGGGACCAGCAGGGCCCTGGGCGCCGGCGAGCGCCTGGAGCCCGACGCGGCCCTCACCGCGGCGCTGGACCGCGACCGCTCGGGCCCGATCGCTTCGACGGACGTCGAGCGCCTCGACGACACGGCGGGCGCGCTGGCCTTCGACCTCGAGAGCGCCGCGGTCCTCGCGGCGGCGGCGCGGGCGGGCATTCCCGCGGCGTGCCTGGTGGCGATCGAGGGGGCGGTCGAGCCCGACGACGTCGCCGCGCGCCTCGGGCGCGCCGCGCTGGCGGCGATCGCGCCAGTGCGGTCCTGACTCAGCCGGCGGGGGGCGTGCGCTTGGCGGAGGTCCGCTTGGCCGGCGCGCGCTTGGCCGCGGCGGGCCTGGGCGTGGTCTGCCTGGGCGCCGACGTGCGCAGCTCGACGAGCTCCTTGGTGATCGCGTCGAGCGAGAGCTGAAGCGAGGCGAGGCGCTCGTCGAGGCGGTCCACGCCGTCCTCGATGCCCTCCAGGCGCTGCGAGACAGAGCGCACGCGCCGCGTCAGGCGCTCGATGTCCGCCGCCGACGGGATGTTCAGCGCCCCGAAGGCGACCTCCTGGGCCGCGGAGGCCTTCTCGCGCGCCTCGAAGGCGCGCGCGATGGCGCCGTTGACCAAGGGGTTCTCGAGCAGGTCCTGCGCCAGTCGCCCGAGGGCGTCCTCGCCCTGTCGGGTGAGGCGCTCGCGCAGGCCGTCGCCGCCGGTTTCCTCTTCCATGCCGCCGAACGGTAGCGGTTTCAGCCCGTTCCCAGAACCCGGCCCCGGCAGCCGCCCCAGGACGCCAGATATGAGCTCTATCTCACCCTCTACCTGAGCCTCAGCTATGCGAAGGTCCGTTGTTTCTGGGCGCAAAGGCGCGCATGTTTCGGTCGAATCGTGCGTCTAAGAAGTCAAGCGGCCGGGCAGTTCGGCCGACTACGGGGGCAGACCCTCTGCTACCCACGTTCCCCTGTTGCCTTCAAAAAGACCCGAAAACGTCCGACGCGCCGCCAGAATGGCCCATGCTAGGGTCACGCCGCCTGGCGTCCCACGGGCGTCGCGTCTTCGCATGCACAAGCGCAAGCTGCTCATCGGTCTCGCGACGGCAGGCCTCCTCCTGGCGGGATTCGGTGCCGCGACGATGCCGGCCTCGGCCGAGCAGCGGACCCTCCTCGTCACGCTGGTGGGCGGCGCGCAGGTGACCGTGACGGTCGACGTGCCGCCCGGCACGCCGACCGACCAGATCCAGATTCCCGGCGTGAGCGCGCCGATCGCCAGCGTCCAGGACGTCACGCCCGCTCCGGCGCCGGCGCCCTCGGCGACGCAGCCGCCCGCCCAGGTGCAGGTCGACCCCAACGGCGGGCAGACCGACAGCACCCCGGCCCCCGCGGCGGGCTCGCCGCCGTCGTCCTCCGGCAGCGCCAGCCAGGGCGGGTCCCAGGACAACTCCTCCAAGCCGACCGCCGAGCCGCTCGCCGGCCAGCAGTCCCAGCAGGTGACCACCGGGAAGCTCGCCGGTAAGGCTCAAGCTCCGGTTGACGCTGCGAAGAAGGCCAAGGACGCCGCCGAGAAGAAGGCCAAGGACGCGGTCGACAAGGCGAAGGTCGCCGCCGGCCTGACGCAGCCCGACGGCCAGCCCACGCTCGGGAACCCGACGCTCTCCGAGGCGCTGCCGGGTCCGGCGCCGATCGGCGTGCCGAACTTCTTCATCGACAAGTTCCGCATCCCGCCCTTCCTCTTGCCGATCTACCAGGCCGCGGGCATCGAGTACGGCGTGCGCTGGGAGATCCTCGCCGCGATCAACGAGATCGAGACCGACTACGGGCGCAACCTGAACGTCTCGACCGCCGGGGCCGTGGGCTGGATGCAGTTCATGCCCTCGACGTGGAAGCGCTACGGCGTGGACGCCAACCACGACGGCCGCAAGGACCCGTTCAACCCGGTCGACGCGATCTTCGCGGCGGCCCGCTACCTGAAGGCCGCCCGGGCCGACCAGGACGTGCGCGGCGCGGTGTACGCCTACAACCACGCCGACTGGTACGTCGACTCGGTCCTCATGCGCGCGCGTCTGATCGGGGGCCTGCCGGCCGACCTCGTGGGCTCGCTGACCGGCCTCACGCAGGGGCACTTCCCGGTGCACGCCAAGGCCCGCTACGCCGACGACATCAGCGACACGGCCATCGCGAACAAGCGCGTCAAGAATGGCAACCCCGCGGTGCCCGTCACCTCGTCGAGCACGCGCCGCGGGATCAACATCTTCGCCGACGCCGGCTCCCCGGTCATCGCCGTCCAGGACGGCAAGATCGTCAAGATGGGCCGCAGCGACCGGCTGGGCAAGTTCATCCAGCTGCGCGACGTCTACGGCAACACGTACACCTACGCGCACCTGAAGAAGCTCTCGCTGGCCTACCCGGTGCCCAAGGAGAAGACGGTCTCCAAGGCGCAGGTCAAGAAGGAGCTGCACCTCGCGGCGCCGGCCAAGGACCCCAAGCCGACCGCCCCCGCCAGCGCGGGGACGCAGGTCAAGGCCAAGCTCAAGGCCCCGGCGGCCGCGCCGGCCGCGACGTCCACGCTCGACAGCTCGGCCGCCGACGTGCGCAAGGAGCGCCTGTTCGCCAACCCCAGCCGGCCGGGCGCCTACCACGCCGGCGGCGAGGAGCAGCTGCTCAACGCCGGCAGCGTCATCCCGGGCTACACGACGTTCAAGTCCTACTTCACCGGGATCTACGGCCTCAAGCGCGACGACGTCGTGCTGAAGAAGCTCAAGCCCGGCAGCAAGGTCATCGCCGGCACCATCCTCGGGCGCATCGGGCGCACCGAGCAGAAGATGGCGCCGCACATGCTCTTCGAGGTCCGCCCGGCCGGGCGCGGCGCCCCGCGCATCGATCCCAAGCCGATCCTCGACGGCTGGAAGCTGCTCGAGTCCACGGCCATCTACCGCGCCGCCGGCAAGAACCCCTTCTGGGGCCCGGACTCGAAGAACCCGTCGATCGGCCAGATCCTGCTGATGAGCAAGGAGGCGCTGCAGCACCGCGTCCTCACCGACCCCGCCATCGACGTCTACGCCTGCGGGCGCCGCGACATCCAGTCCGGCGGGATCGACCGCCGCGTGCTGGCCACCCTCGAGTTCCTGGCCGCCAGCGGCCTGAAGCCGACCGTCAGCACGCTGCACTGCGGCCACAGCTACCTGACGACCTCGGGCAACGTGTCCGAGCACTCGTCGGGCAACGCGGTCGACATCGCGGCGATCAACGGGATACCGATCCTCGGCCACCAGGGCCCGGGCTCGATCACCGACATCACCATCCGCCGGCTCCTCACGCTGCAGGGCACGATGAAGCCCCATCAGATCATCTCCCTGATGACCTTCGACGGCGCTGACAACACGCTCTCGCTGCCCGACCACAACGACCACATCCACGTGGGCTTCCAGCCGCTGTACGGCACGAACGCCAAGCTCGGCCGCCAGCTCAACTCCGCGCTCAAGCCCAGCCAGTGGGTCAAGCTCATCAACCGGCTGGGCCGGATCGACAACCCGACGGTGCCGATCAAGCCGTCGAAGTACGCGCTCGAGGTGCCCAAGCGGGCCAGCAAGGCCCACGCCGGCGAGTAGCGCTGTTCGGCTTCGTCCAGCTCGAGTTCCCCTGGGCCCTCGGCCCGCCCGACGGCCGCTATGTCGTGCGCGGGCACGCCGCCGAGCTCGAGCACGTGCTCGTGGTCTCGACGCTGGGCGCCCCCGAGCGCCGGTGGCTGCGCGGCCGGCGCCGCCGCCCGGCCTCGCCCGAGCCCGCCCCGGTCGCCACCGGGCGCGTGACGCTGGTCACCGCCCAGCCCTTCTACGACGACGAAGCCGCCGAGAGCTGGCTGCGCTCGGCGGGCGAGGGCGAGGCGCAGGCGGCCGTGGCCACCCTCAACCGCGTGCTGCACATGTACCGCGCGGCCACCGCCGACCCGCACGTGCGCGAGCTGCGCCGCGAGCAGGCGGTCGTCGTGCGCGTCGGCTACGGGGAGGGCGACCAGGTGGCCGAGGGGCGCTGGGTCAAGGCGCTCGAGCTCCCTGCTTCGCTCCCCCGGCCCCGGCGCAACGCCGCGCTGCGACCCCAGGAGCGCCTGAGCGCGCTTCTCGGGGGGCGCGACGCCGTGCTGGCCTGCGAGGAGCTCGCCCTGCGCGCCCGCCAGGACGTCGACGCGGGGCGCCGGCGCGAGGCCGCGCTGCAACTCGACGCCGCGCTCACGGTCGCGCTGGCCGAGCTCGAGCCCTGGGCGCTGCGGGGCGACATCGGGGCCCGCGTCGCCCAGCTGCGCGAGCTGCACGTCGGCGTCCGCGCCGCCGCGCTCGCCGCGTTGCAGGGCGGTGTCGACGACGGCGATGCGGCCGCCGTGGAGCACGCCCTCGAGCGCCTCGAGGCGGCGCTGAGAGCCCGCACGGCGCTCGGTTTCGACTGACCGTCCATGCTCAGGGGCCAGATCTCGCCTTTCGGGCGAGTGCAGCCGGCCGGCGGCCGGCGTAGTGTCCCCGCGCCCGGGCATTGAGGGATGAGGAGGGATCGGATGGACCAGGCACCCCCGCGCGGCGAACTCGTCGAGGAGACGACCGAGCTCGCGCTGGCTGAGAAGAGCAAGCTCGTCAAGTCGCTGTCGCGGCTGGACATGATCGGCTTCACCGTCTGCGCGCTCGTCGGCCTCGACACGTTGGGCACCGTCGCGTCCAACGGAGCCCAGGGCTTCACCTGGCTCATCGTCCTCGCCGTCGTCTTCGTGCTCCCGTACGCGCTGGCCATGGCCGAGATCGGCAGCGCCTTCACGCAGGAGGGCGGCCCCTACGAGTGGGCGAAGATGGCCTTCGGACGCTTCCAGGGCGCCATCGCGGCCGTCCTGTACTGGGTCACCAACCCGCTGTGGGTCGGCGGCTCGCTGGCCTTCATCGCCACCGAGGCCTGGAACGACAACATCTTCAAGATCCACGCCGGCGGGCCCGGCGACTACCTGTTCAAGTTCCTGTTCATCTGGTTCTCGATCGGAGTCGCCATCGTCTCGCTCAAGCGCGGCAAGTGGATCCCGAACGTCGGCGCGCTCATGCGGGTGGTCCTGCTCGGCCTCTTCACGCTGACGACGATCATCTACGCCTTCAAGCACGGGGCGGCCGGCTTCGCGGTCAAGGACCTCAAGCCGACGGGTGTCGTCTTCTTCGCGCTCGTCCCGCTGCTGCTCTTCAACTACGTCGGCTTCGAGCTGCAGAACGGGGCCGCCGAGGAGATGGAGAACCCGCAGCGCGACGTGCCACTGGCCATCGTCCGCAGCGGCATCACCGGCGTGCTGCTCTACGCCATCCCGATCTTCGCCATCCTCGTCGTGCTGCCGGCCGAGAAGGTCACCGGCATCGGCGGCTTCCTCGACGCGGTCAAGGAGACCTTCAGCGTCTACGGCGGGGCGTCGAGCTTCCTGCTCGGCGTGATGACGATCTGCTTCGTCGGGACGCTGCTGACCTCCGGGGCGGTATGGATGATCGGCTCGGACCGGATCCTCGCCGTCGCCGCCTACGACGGCGCCTTCCCGGGCTTCTTCGGCGTCTTCAACCGCAAGTTCGGCACCCCGGTGCGCGTCAACACGATGTCGGGCATCTTCGCGACCGTCTTCATGGTCGTCGCCGTCGCGGCCTTCAACGGCGGCCAGAACGCGAAGTTCGTGGTCGTGCTCGACATCGCCATCTCGACGACGCTGATCTCCTACCTGTGGATCTTCCCGGCGGTCATCAAGCTGCGCTACACGCACGGTCACGTCCACCGTCCGTACCGCATCCCGGGCGACAGGGCCGGCATGTGGCTGGCGGCCGGCCTCACCACGTTCTGGACCGCGCTCGGCAGCTTCGTGGCGGTCTTCCCCGGCGTGCTCGAGAAGCTCTTCGGGATCTCCTACGACTTCCACGACACCTGGGGCGTCAGCCGCACGACCTTCGAGGTGCTGACGCTCGGCACCCTGGCTGCCGTCTTCGGCATCGCGATCGTCGGCTACTGGATGGGCCGCGACGTCCGCGCGCGTGTGGCGGTCATCCCGCTCGAGCCCGGCGGCGAGTTGCCGGCGCCCGCGGCGGTCACCTAGAGCGCCGCGACCAGCGCCTCGAGCTCGGCCACCACGTCGCCGTCGAGCTTGACCGCGGCGCGCTCGTCCCACGGCGTCGGGCCCTGGGTGACCACGGCCACGGCGCCGCCGTGGCTGCGAGTGATGCCGGGCAGCTGGGCCACCGGGTGGACCTCGAGCGACGTGCCGACGCACAGCAGCAGGTCGGCGCCGGCGGCCAGCGCGTAGGCGCGCTCGATGGCCTCCTCGGGCAGCCACTCGCCGAAGAGGACGACGTCGGGCTTGAGCGGCTCGCCGCACTCGCAGTGGGGCACGCTCAGCGGGTCGACGCTCAGGCGCTCGCGCACCTCGGCCAGCGGGTAGCGGGCGGCGCAGGTCAGGCACGAGGAGGACTCGATCGTCCCGTGGACCTCGATGAGCTCACGCGTGCCGGCGCGGCGGTGCAGCATGTCGATGTTCTGGGTCACCACGGCGTCGAGATGGCCGCGGCGCTCGAGCTCGACCAGCGCGCGGTGGGCGCCGTTGGGCTCCTTGCCCGCGAGCGTCTGGAAGCGACTGCCGTAGAAGTGCCAGAAGCGCTCGGGGTCGGCGCGCCAGGCGTCGATGTGGGCCACGGCCATAGGGTCGACGTTCTCCCACAGCCCGGTCCCGGGCGAGCGGAAGTCGGGAATCCCCGAGGGGACCGAGATGCCCGCGCCCGTCAGCGCGACGACCGAGCCCGCCTCGCGCACGAGGCCGGCCAGGAGCTCGACGCGGCTGTCTACCGCCCGCGCCACGCCGGTTGGCGCTTGCCCAGGAAGGCGCCGATGCCCTCGCGCGCGTCCTCGCTGGCGAAGACGCGGGCGAAGCCGGCCTTCTCGGCCTCGATGCCCTCGTCGAGCTCGGCCCCGGCCGAGACCTCCTTGATCGCGCCGACGGCCAGCGGGGCCTGCCCGGCGAGCCGGCGCGCCCACGCGAGCGCGTGGTCGAGGAGCTCGTGATCGAGGACCACGCGGTTGACCAGGCCGAAGACGTAGGCCTCCTCGGCGCCGATGGCGTCGCCCACCAGGTTCATCTCCAGCGCCTTGTTCTCACCCACGAGCCGCGGCAGGCGCTGCGTCCCACCGAACCCGGGGATGATCCCCAGCTTGACCTCGGGCTGGCCGAAGAGGGCCGATTGCGCCGCGATGCGCACGTCGCAGGCCATGGCCAGCTCGCAGCCGCCGCCGAAGGCCAGCCCGTTGACGGCGGCGATGGTGACGACGCCCGAGCGCTCGAAGCGGCGCAGCAGGCCGTGCGCGCTCTCCAGCAGCTCGCGGCCGGCGGCCTCGTCCATCGCGGTGAAGGCCTTGATGTCGGCGCCGGCCGAGAAGAGCAGCGGGTTGGAGGAGGCGAGGACCAGCGCGCGCACGCCCGAGGCCTCGACCTTCTCCCACACCGCGCCCAGGTCGACGATGACCTGCGGGGCGATCGAGTTCATCAGCCCGTTGGCCAGCCACGCGATGGCGACGTCCCCGCGCGTCTCGAGCTTGACCGTCTCCCCCGGCTGCTCGCCGTCGGGCTGCGCGTACGGATAGAAGCCCTGGCCGCTCTTCTGGCCGAGGCGCCCCTGGGCCACCAGCCGGCGCAGCACGAGCGGCGGCGCGAAGCGCTCGCCGTGGTGCTCGGTGGCGCGCTCCAGGCGCTCGAGAACGACGTCGAGGCCCTCGAGGTCGGCCTTCATGAAGGGCGGAAGCAGGCCGCGGCGGGGGTCCAGGCCGGCGCCGGCCATCATGCCGACGTCGATGTCGCGGTGGGTGGCCACGCCCTCCTCGAGCACGAGGCAGGCTTCGACGAAGGTCTTCAGCGTCAGCAGCTCGACGAGGTCGTCGACGTCGGGCTCGGCGTCGCCGTCGACGTTGGGCTCGCCGGTGGGCGAATAGAGGCCGTCGCCGGCGGTCTTGGCGCCGAGCTTGCCCTGGGCCACCAGGCGCTGCACCGACGTGGGCACGTAGAAGCGAGCGCCGTAGGACTCGTGCAGGTGCTCGGCCACGAGCAGGACCGTGTCCAGGCCGAGCAGGTCGACCAGCGCGTACGGGCCCGCCGGCACGACGCCCGCGGCGCCGACGCCCTCGTCGATGGCCTTGATCGAGAGGCCCTTCTCCTCCTGCTCGCGCCAGACCTCCGAGACACCGGCGTTGAGGATCCGGTTGACCACGAACCCCGGCACCTCGGCGCACGTGATCGGCTGCTTGCGGATCGCCTGGGCGAAGTTGACCGCGGCGCCCACGGTCTCGACCGCCGTGTCGTCGCCTTCGACGATCTCGATCAGCGGCATGACCGAGGCCGGATAGAAGTAGTGAAAGCCGACGACCTTGTCGGGCCGCTTGGTGGCCCCGCCGATCTCGGTGATCGAGAGCGACGAGGTGTTCGAGGCGAGGATGGCGTGCCCCGGGGTGACCGCGTCGAGCTCGGCGAAGACGGCGTGCTTGAGCGCGATCCGCTCGGGCACGGCCTCGATGACGAAGTCGACGTCCCCGAACGCCTCGTAGGTCGTGGTGCCGTGGATGCGCCCGACGACCTCCTCGACCTGGGCGGCGGCCTGCTCCTCGGTCAGCCGCCCCTTCTCGACCAGGCCGCTGACCTGTCCCCGCGTGACGTTGCGAGCCTCGTCCAGGCCGGCCTGGACGAGCTCGTCCTTGACGTCCTTGAGCACCACGGGGATGCCGGAGGCCGCGATGGTCTGGGCGATCTGGCCGCCCATGGTGCCGGCGCCGACGACGGCGGCCTTGAACACGAACATGGCGCCGCAGGCTATAGAGAACCTTCGCGTTCAGCTGCCACCTCGGTGCGGAAGCGCCGCAGCGTGCGCTCGAGCGACTCCCGCTGCGGCCGGTGGATGAAGAGCAGGTCCACGAGCGCCATTCCGAACCGCTGCTCCTTGAGCGTGTAGCGCAGCTCCAGGGCCACGGTGACCCCGCCCTCGACCGGGGTGAAGCTCACGCGCTGGGTGCCGCGCAGCTTCTCGTCCTCGACCTCCAGGGTCTGGCCCTCGCGCGCGACGTACTGCGTGACGCGCTCCTGCACGCGCCCGCGCCCCCCGGGTTGCGAGTCCCACAGCACGCGCGCGCCGGCCCGCGGCCAGTCGCCCTCCAGGCGCGCGAGGTGGTGCAGGCCGTCGATGAAGCTCGGCCACCGGGTGGTGTCGTACCACAGCTGCTCGGCCTCGCTGGCCAGGCCCGGCACGACGACGCTGGCGCGCACGCGACCCATGACAGGACTACAGGCTCAGCTCGCGGCGGATGAGGTCGAGGCTCGCGGCCACGGCATCCAGGCGCGGGGCGAGCTCGCCGGCCAGCCGCCGCCGCTCGGCCTCGCCGGCGTCGGTGAGGCGGTAGAAGCGCCGCGAGCGGCGCTCGGGGTGCTCCCACTCGCCGGCCACGAGACCCTGCGCCTCGAGCTCGCGCAGCAGCGGGTACATGGTGTTCGGGTTGACGGCGATGAGGCCGCCGCTGACCTCGCCCACGCGCTCCATCAGGCGCCCGCCGTAGGACGGGTCCTCCCGCAGGAAGTGCAGCACCAGCAGCGGCAGCAGCCCGGCGCGGCGCAGCTCGCCGACGAGGGGATCCTGCGAGCCCGAGCCGCGCGCGCCGGCGGCGGCCTTGGCCGCCTCGAGCGGTGCGGCCTCGGCGACGGCGCGATCCGTGCGGCGCGGGGACATCCGCCCAAGCATCGCGCATCGCCCGGCGAGGGCGCGGCGCGCTTGCGACCCGGGCGCACCGGCGATAGCTTGCTCGCGCGCGCGAGGGCGCACCCGGTCCGCGGGAAGGGCCCCAGGCCCACCTCGACGTCGTGACGGCCAGGTGCCAGCCCGTTCGATCGACCTCCTGCCGCGCTGCGGACCGCCGGCCCTCCGGAGGTGATCGTGATGGACGGACGGCCTGTCGATCTCGCCCGCGCGCGGCGCGAGGCCAAGGCGCTGCTCGCCGCGGCGCGCGCAGGCGAAGGGGCGGCGCGCAAGCGCCTGCTCGCGGTGCGCCCCGGGGCCGACCCCGCCGCGCCGGCGCTCGCCGACGCGCAACTGGCGATCGCGCGACGAGTTCGCGTCCACATCCTTGAGCGAGAACCACACCGAGTCGTGTGGCAGCCTTCCCGCCAGCTTCGTCAGGTGCTGGATCGCACTGCGTCGCCGGTCCAGATCGTTGCTGTCGCTGGGCGCCATGCCTGCGGCGATCCACCCCTCGGCGAGCCCGTCGACCCACCGCTCCACCAGGTATCTCGACCTCAGCGGTCTGCACCCTGCGCGGCCGAAAGCCGTTGCGCAGTCCCGGCGGCGCCTCTGGACGCCGCTCATACCTGGCGCGGCCCAGCCACGCGTCGAACTCGTCCTCGACCGCGCGCTGGATGATCAGCCGGGCGCCGAGCTTCGCGAGCTCCGACAGCGCCTCGCGCGGGTTCTCACCGACCCCCACACCAAGCAGCTGGTCGATCTGCTCCTCGATCTCCGCCGACGGCGGTACCGTTCGTCTCACGGCGTAGGTCCTCCTTCATCGTCTTGTCAGGACTTCAGGGAACCTACGCCGTGTCCTTGACGGGCCCGGCGATTTACAGCACTTGGGAGACGCGACCCGTACCGGCTCGCGCTGCTGCTTCTGCTGCTCGGAGCGGAGCGAGGTGAGCCGTCGTTCCGTGTCCGACGGCTGCCGTGTCGTCCGAAGCGGCACGCGCCCGCGAGCTAGTCGTGCAGCATCGGCGTGTAGGAGATGCCGACGATCACGCCTTCAAGGGATTGCAGCCGCGCCACCGTCTGACCCCATGGCTCCTCGCGTGCGGGATGCAGGAGCTCATAGCCGGCCTGGCGCAGATCGTCGGCGGCGGTGCGGACCGCCGCCGCGTCGGCGACGTCGAACTCGATGCTGACCTGAGGAACTGGCCGCCCATCTGGCCAGTGAGGGGTCCCGAAGCAAGCCTCGGCGGCCTGCGACAGCGGCCACACGCCGAAGCTCTTGCACCCGCGGATCTGCTCGCTGTGGTGGTACCCATCGCTGCCGAGGCCCTGGAGCGGAGTCCCAGGGTGTCGACGTACAGCTTTCGGCTCGCCGGCGGGTCAGGCGCGATCACCGCCACAGTCGCCAGAAACTCGATCTCCATGCAGCCTCCTCGGGTCGCGTCGCTCGGCCATGATGCAAGCATGAACGCAGCGGCCCGCACGCCGCCAACCACGTCACGTCAAGCCCGGCATCGAGGCCACCCCCGGCGCACCCGTTGGCTCGCCAACGCGGAGTCCGACCACGGTCGCGCGATACTCCGGCGGAGAGCACTGGCGCACCGAAGCGGCGCAGGAGCTGGGGCCGCGAAGGCAGTCGACGCCGGCGGACCGCGACACGAGCGCCGGCGCCCAACGCGGCAAGGACGCCACACGGGCGGGTGGCGCGGGTCACGCCCCTCAGACGGAGCCTGCGGAGTCTGAGGCCGTGTCCGGCACAGGACCCGCCCGCCACGCGCCAACGGCCCGCCGGACACCGCCGGCGTCACGTCGCTAGGTTGCGCGCCATGCGCATCCTCGTCACCGGCGGCCGGGGCAAGGTCGGCCGCGCCACCGTCGACGCCCTGCTCGGGGCCGGGCACGACGTGACCTCGACCGACCTCGGGGCGCCCTCGTTCGAGCGCCCCGACCCGCGAGAGGCCGCCTACGTCCAGGCCGACCTCACCGACGCGGGCGCGGCCTTCGCCGTCGTGCGCGGCCATGACGCGGTGATCCACTCGGCGGCGATTCCCGAGCCGACCCACAACCCGGCGCACGTGGTCTTCCACAACAACCTCATGTCGACGTTCAACGCGCTCGAGGCCGCCGTGCGCTGGGAGGTGCCGCGCTTCGTCAACGTCTCGTCGGAGACGGCACCGGGGTGGTTCTTCGCCGAGCGCCCCTTCCTGCCCGACTACCTGCCGGTCGACGAGGAGCACCCGCTGCGCCCGCAGGACCCGTACGCCACGTCGAAGGTCTTCGGCGAGCAGCTCATGGACGCGGCCGTCCGCCGCTCGGACATCCGCTGCATCTCCGTGCGCCCCTCGTGGGTGCAGTGGGAGGGCAACATCGAGCACAACCTGGGGCCGGTGGTCAGCGGCGGGGGCGACGAGCCGAGCGCCGGCTTCTGGAGCTACGTCGACGTCTACGACCTCGCCGAGATGCTGCGCCTCGCGGTGGAGTCCGAGCTGCCGGGCCACGAGGTCTTCTACGCCGCCCAGCCCGACAACTCGGCCGGCGTGCCGCTGGCCGACCTCGTGCGCCGCCATCACGGCGACGCCATCGAGCTGCGCCCGGTCGACCGCCCCGACGCCGCGGGCATCTCCACGGCCAAGGCGCAGCGGATGCTGGGCTGGAAGCCGACGCGCTCGTGGCGCGACTACCTCGACGAGACGGGCGCTACTCGGTCGCGTTGAACTGCCAGATCGCGATGGCCAGCATGATGAGGCCGAGGACGAGCACGACCGCGACCTCGAGCAGCGCCGGCACGTGCCAGCCCCACCACGTGACGCCGGGCGCGAGCGCGGCGCGCGCCGAGGCGCTGACGTCGAGGTGGTTGAAGACGAGCTTGCGCATCGGGTCGACCGCGTAGGTCAGCGGGTCCAGGCGGTTGAGCACGGCCAGCCAAACGGGCAGGCCGACGACCGGGAAGAGCGCGCCGGAGATGAAGAACATCGGCATCACGACCATCTGCATGACGCCCATGAAGGCGGTCATCTGCTTGATGCGCACCGCGACCATCAGACCGAACGCGGTGATGCTGAAGGCCAGCAGCAGCTGCAGGGCGAGGACGCCGACGATCAGCGTGACGCTGTAGGGCACGTGCACCGCCCACGCGAGGCAGAGCAGGATCACGCCCTGCAGGCTCGCGACGGTCGCCCCGCCCAGGCACTTGCCGATGATGATCGAGCTGCGACGGATCGGCGCGACCATCATCTCGCGCAGGAATCCGAACTCACGGTCCCACACGATGGACGCCGCCGAGAACATCGCCGTGAACATCACGGCGATGCAGAGGATGCCGGGGTAGATGAAGGTCTTCAGCTCGACCCCGTGCGTGCTGGCCGCCGAGAGCTGCTCCAGGCCCGTGCCGAGCACGAAGAGGAAGAGCAGCGGCTGGACGAGCGCGGTGACGATCCGGATGCGATCGTTGCGAAAGCGGATCAGCTCGCGGCGCCAGACGATCCTCATCGCGCGCACCTCGCTGCGCCAGCTGCGCGGCGGGACGCGGACGCGGATGACCTCGGCCGCCGGCGTCGCGGTCGGAGCGACGGTGTGCTCGGCGGCGCTCATCGGCGGCCCCCGGACATCATCTGCATCATCACCCGGTTGGCGTGCTTGTTGCCGGACTCCTCGGCGTCGCGGATCGTCGTGCCGGTGTGCGACATGAAGACGTCGTCGAGCGTCGGGCGCGAGACGCTGACCGAGCGGATGCCGATGGCGAGCTCGCCGAACAGCCGCGGCACGAACTCCTCGCCGGAGGGCACGAAGAAGGTCACGGCGCCCTCGGACATCGTCGCCTCGACGTCGAAGTGCGCGGCCAGCGCCGCGATGGCCGCGTCGTCGTCCTCGGTCTGGATGCGCACGCGATCGGCGCCGACCTGCGCCTTGAGCGCCTCGGGCGTGTCGAGCGCGACGATCTGGCCCTGGTCCATGATCGCGATGCGATCGCAGAACTCGGCCTCGTCCATGTAGTGCGTGGTCATGAAGATCGTGATCTCCTCGCGCTCCTGCAGCTGGGCGATGTAGCTCCAGATCGAGCTGCGGGTCTGCGGGTCGAGGCCGATCGTCGGCTCGTCGAGGAAGAGCACGCGCGGGGAGTGAAGGAAGCCGCGCGCGATCTCCAGGCGCCGGCGCATGCCGCCGGAGAAGGTCATCACCGTCGCGTCGCGGCGCTCCCACAGCCCGACCATCTCGAGGACCTGGCGCATCCGGTCGGGCACGAGCGCGGAGTCGACGCCGTAGAGCTCGGCGTGCAGGCGCAGGTTCTGCTCGGCGGTCAGGTAGCCGTCGAGGGTCGGATCCTGGAAGACGAGGCCGATGTGACGGCGGACGTCGTCGCGCTCGCGCACGACGTCGTGGCCGGCGACGCGCGCGCTGCCCGCAGTCGGGCGGGCGAGCGTGCAGAGCATGTTGATGGTCGTCGTCTTGCCGGCGCCGTTGGGTCCGAGGAACCCGAAGACCTCGCCGGCGGCGACCTCGAAGCTCACGCCGCGCACGGCCTCGACCTCGCCGTAGGACTTCTGGAGGTCGAAGACCTCGATCGCGGCCCGGGATTCAGTCACAGAAAACTTATAGCAAATGTACGTTAGGATGTGCTCGCGATGGCGGCCACCACCGAGGGGTTGCGCGAGCGCAAGAAGCGCCAGACGCGCGAGAGCATCGCGCACGCCGCGATGAGCCTGTTCGCCGAGCACGGCTTCGACGCCGTGACCGTGGCCGACGTGGCCCGCGCCGCAGACGTCTCGGAGAAGACGGTCTTCAACTACTTCCCCGCCAAGGAGGACCTCGTCCTGCACGGCGGCGAGGAGCGCCGGGCGGCGCTCATCGAGGCGATCCGCTCGCGTCCTGCGGGCACGTCGATCGTCGAGCCCTTCCGGGCGGCGTCGCTCGCCTTCGCCGAGCGCGTCGAGCACGACCCGGTGGAGTCGATCGTGGGCATCCCGCGGCTCGTGGCCCAGAGCCGCACGCTGCGCGACCGGCTCTTCCTGGGCTGGGAGCAGGAGGCGGCCGCGCTCACCCCGGTGGTCGCGCAGGAGACCGGCTCGGAGGAGGGCGACCTCGTGCCGGCGGTGGTGGCGCGGACGCTGGCGTGGACGCACCGCCTCGTCTTCCGCGCCGCGTTCACCCGCCTGCTCGCCGGCGAGGACCAGCGCGCGGTGGCGGCCGATCTGCGCGAGCAGGCCCACCGCGCCTACGAGACCCTCGAGCAGGGCCTCGCAGGTTACGGCGCGGGGACCCCGTAGCGC
The DNA here is from genome assembly GCA_963757775.1 of Paraconexibacteraceae bacterium. Taxonomy (GTDB): domain Bacteria; phylum Actinomycetota; class Thermoleophilia; order Solirubrobacterales; family Solirubrobacteraceae; genus JAOPZW01. The sequence goes on from CAVWSH010000006.1 coordinate 403,692, forward strand.
GCCACTGAGCGTCGAACGTCGGTCCTACCCCCCCATGAGGGGGGAAGACCGACGTTCGACCCCTCCGGGGGGTGGGTGGCTAGGCGGCGACCGACTCCACGGCCTCGATGCGGCGCGGCAGCAGCGTCTCGCGCGCGATGACCAGGCGCTGGATCTGCGACGTGCCCTCGTAGAGCTGCATGATCTTCGCGTCGCGCATGAGCTTCTCGACCGGGTAGTCCTTGATGAAGCCGTAGCCGCCGTAGACCTGCACGGCATCGGTGGCGACCTCCATCGCGGAGTCCGCGGCGAAGCGCTTGGCGTGCGAGCTCTCCAGCGTGTTGCGCTTGCCCTGGTCGAGCAGGACGGCCGAGTTCCACGTCGCCAGGCGCGACAGGTGCACCTTGGTCGACATGTCGGCGATCATGAACTGGATCGCCTGGTGCATGGCGATCGGCACGCCGAACTGCACGCGCTCCTTGGAGTACTCGGTGGCGAACTCGAACGCCGCGCGCGCGATGCCGGTGGCCATGGCGGCCACGCCCGGGCGCGTGCGGTCGAGGGTCATCATCGCGAGCTTGAAGCCCTTGTTCTCCTCGCCGAGGAGGTACTTGGCGTCGACCTCGGTGTCGTTGAAGGTGATGGTCGCGGTGTTGGACGCCCGCTGGCCCATCTTGTCCTCCTTCTTGTCCACGATCACCGTGTCGTCCTTGCGCACGAGGAAGGCGGAGATCCCGCGGTGGCCGGCCTCGGGGTCGGTCTTGGCATAGACCGTGAACCAGTCGGCGTAGCCGCCGTTGGTGATGAAGCACTTCGAGCCGTTGAGGACGTACTTGTCGCCGCTCCTCTTGGCCCGCGTGCGCATGCCCGAGACGTCGGAGCCGGCGTCGGGCTCGGTCAGGCAGAACGAGGCCAGCGTGGGGCCCTCGACGAGCTCGCCGAAGTACTCGGCCTTGACCTCCTCTGACGCGCCGAGCGAGACCGGCGCGGCGGCCAGCCCGTTGGCCCCGAGCGAGGTGCCGATGCCCGAGCAGCCCCAGGAGATCTCCTCCTCGATGAGGCAGCCGTCGAGGTAGGAGAGGCCGGGACCGCCGTACTCCTCGGCGATGTGGACGTTCATGAGGCCCACCTCGTGGGCCTTCTCGATGATCGCCTGCGGCCAGACCGAGTCCTTGTCGTACTCCCAGGCAACCGGACGGATTTCCTTGACGGCGAAGTCATGCGCGAGCTCGCGCAGCGCCTTCTGCTCGTCGGTCAGGGTGAAGTCGACCACTGGTTTCTCCTTGCCAGGCGATTGACTGGTCAGTCAATCTGTGTCGCACGAAGGTTACCCGAGCGCGAGCCCGCGTCAATCGCTATCCGTCCAGGCCTCCGGCCGCCCGATTTCGCGCGAGAATGCGGGGATGCAGGACGCCTTCGGCATCGTCCTCATCGTGGTCGTCGTCCTCGCGGCGATCGTGGCGATCGCCACGCTCGCGGGCACCGGGCGCGCCTATGACCAGATCGGCCGCGGCGGGATGTCGCTGCGCGACGGCAGCGACCGGCCGGCGGGCGAGAGCACCGCGACCGTCGCCGCCGCCGAGCGCGACGAGGAGATCCGCCAGATGCTCGAGGCGCGCAACGCCCGCCGCCTGCGCCAGGGGCGAGAGCCGCTCGACGTCGAGGCCGAGATGGCCGCGCTGGCGCGACCCGCCGTCGACCCGGGGCTGGCGCGCGAGGTCCGTGAACTGGTCGTCGCGCGCAACGCGCGCCGCGCCCGCCAGGGCAAGGAGCCGCTCGACGTCGAGGCCGAGGTGCAGCGCAGGCTCCGCGACCTCGCGGAGGGCTAGTGCTGCACTAGTCTTTCCGCGCCATGGCCGCGCCACGACGCTTCGAGCTCGACGACATCCTCAATCGCCCCGGGACCTACTTCAACCCGGAGACCGAGGTCCTGATCGTCATCGACGACGCCCCCGAGGTCGACCCCGAGCTCTTCGAGGACGACGACGGCGAGGGCTGGGTGCTGCTCGGCGACGAGCTGCCGATCGACGAGCGCCTGCGCGACGAGCTCATCGAGCGCTTCGAGGTCCGCCACCACCCGGGGACGACCGGCGCCGTCGCCGCCACCGAGGACGATCCCGACGAGCTCGACGAGATCGAGCCCGACGAGGACGACGAGGACTACTGAGAACCGGCGGTCGCGCCGGTGCCGGCGGGCACCTGCGTGAGGTCGCGCTCGGGCTCGATGGCCCAGCGCCTGGCCAGCTCGCGCAGCTCGCTCGTCATCGGCCAGCGGTCGGCCTGCGGCTCGCCCTCGAACTGCGGCGAGGCGCCCTTGAGCGCCATGGAGCCGGTGTTGTCGCCCAGCGCGCGGATCTCGGCCACCTCGTCGTCGGAGAGCACGAGCTCGCGCGGGACGGCGGCGAGCTCAGCGCGCTTGGCCTCGACCGGCTTGTCGGCGCCGGGCTCCTCGATGAGCGTCGGGACCGCGCAGCGCACGCCGTCGTGGGCCAGGTTCCATTGGCACGCGAGCTGCAGGGTCGTCAGCCCGTGGCGCTCGGCGATCGGCCGCATCCCCTCCAGGCGCTCGCGCCCGGCCTGCACCCAGCCGTCGGGGCGGAAGGCGCGATGGTCGTGCGGGGCGAAGGCGTGGCCGGGACGCACCTCGTCCCAGAAGAGCCCGCCGTAATCCACCACGCGCGTGATGAGTTCGACGCCGTAGCGCTGGGCCGCCGGGAGGACCAGCTCGCCGGGCCACGGCTCGAGCGGGTTGAGGATCACCATCGCCCAGTCGACCAGCTCGCCGAAGCGCTCCAGGCAGTCGATGAGGTCCAGCGTGAAGCCGTTGGCCGGTCCGGGGGCGACGCCGAGCATCCGCGTCAGCCCGGCGTCGCGCAGCGCCGCCATCCCGTCCCAGACGGCGGGGCTCGTGTAGCCCGTGCGATCGGGGTTGTGCAGGAGCAGGAGGTCGAAGCGGTCGGCCCCCAGGCGCTCCAGCGAGCGCTCGGTGGCCATGCGCAGGTACGAGCCGTACTGCTCGGGGCCGCGCAGGCGCGGGTCGGTGAAGCGCGGGAAGCCCTTGGAGCCCTCGCGCTCGCCCTCGTAGAAGTCATGGCCGACCGCGCCGACCAGGCAGTAGGACTCGCGCGGCACGCCGCGCAGCGCGCGGCCGAGCAGGGCGTCGGCCTCGCCCGAGCCGTAGGTGTCGGCCGTCAGGACGGTGTCGATGCCGTCGCCGGGGCGCAGGACGGCGGCCAGGCGCTCGTCGTCGATCGCCTCGCCGAAGCGCATGAAGCGCCCACCGCTCCAGGTGCCGACGGCGACGTGTCCGGGATCCGCCACGCCCCCGAGTGTATGACCGCTCAGGCGGCGCGCGGCGCGAAGTGCAGGTCGTCGTCCGAGCGCTTGGCCGCGTAGAGCGCCTGGTCGGCGCGGCGGATGAGCTCCTCGGGCGTCCGGCCGTGGACCGGGAAGAGGGCCAGGCCGAAGCTGATGCCCAGGCCGTCGGCGAGGACGCTGTCGCCCGCCAGCGCCGCCACGACGCGTTCGACCGCCTCCTGGGCATCGTCGGTGTCGGTCTCGGGCAGCAGCAGCGCGAACTCGTCGCCGCCGATGCGAAAGGCGAAGTCGCTGGCGCGGATGGTCCGCTCCAGCAGCGCGGCGACCGCCTCGAGCGCGCGGTCGCCCGCGGGGTGCCCGTCGGTGTCGTTGATCCGCTTGAACTCGTCGAGATCGCACAGGGCCAGCACGAAGCGCCGCCCGTAGCGCAGCGAGCGCTCGATCTCGGTGCCGAGCTCGCGCATGAACGCCCGCCGGTTGAGCATCCCGGTCAGCGAGTCGCGATCGGCCTGGGCGCGCAGCTGCTCGACGTGGCCGGCGGCGATCACGGCCATCATCGCCTGGTTGGCGAACACGCGCAGCGCCTGCAGGCGCGAGGGCGAGGGCAGCAGCCGGTCGGCGGGGTCGTCGGCCCAGATGCGCCCGAAGATCTGCCCGGCCTGGTCGTAGAGGGGGACGACGAGCCAGTGGTGGTCCCACGCGTGCGGACCGCGCCCGTTCATCGTCGAGGTGAAGGCGGCGCGCTGGGGCGCGCGCGCGATGGCCGCCGTCTGCGGGACGAGGAAGCAGCCCTCGACCTCGAAGTCGGGGTGCAGCAGCGGGCGGATCTCCTCGACCGACACGCGCCACTGCGGCGCGTGCGAGACGTCGTCCCAGCCGGCCACGGCGCGGGGCATCAGCACCCCGGTCGCCGGGTCCACGAGCTCGATCATGACCTTCTGGAAGTCCAGCGCCCCGGCGACGCCGTCGCACACGTCCTGGAGCACGTCGTCGATCGAGCGCCGCTCGGACAGGCGCGAGGAGACCTGCAGGAGTTGCTCGAGGGCCGCCCGATGGCGCGCGGCCTCGACGGCCTCCTGCGCTCCCTGCAGGGCGCGGGCGGTGAGCGAGACGATGGCCACGAGCAGGTCGAGCTGGCTGTCGGACGGGCGCATGCCGGAGATCGGCTCGCCGACCGAGACGATGCCGAGCAGGTGCCCGTCGGAGTGCCGGCAGGGCACGAAGAGCTCATCGCCCGGGATCCAGGCGTCGCTGCCCTCGGCCGTCGCCTGGTCGGGGACGTAGCGCGCCCCCAGCCCCGGGTCCGACCAGTCCATGCTGCCCTCCGGGATGAAGTACGCACCGCGGCGCTCGAAGCGGTCCTCGAGCGGCAGCGACCACACCGACCAGTCGTAGGTCTCGCCCAGGAGCGTCTCGCACATCGCGTCGCTGCCGTGGACGGTGCTGACGATGAAGTCGTCCCACGCCGGCCGGTAGAGGTTGAAAGCAACCCCCTGGAAGCCGAGCGCCTCGGAGATCGTACGGGCGATCTCCGCCAGCACGGAGTCGAGGCTCCGATCCGAGCCCACGAGACGGGCGACGTCGAGCAGCCCCTGCACGCGCTGCAGGGCGATGAGCTGGTCGACTTGTGTTCCTTGCGGGCGCACCTGCGTGAGTAATCGGCCGCCGCGCCCGGACCTGTGAAAAGGCGCCCCAGCGGCTGGACGCCGGACGACACGCCTGCCTCGGCGAGCGGTTCGATCGGCCCGGTCACCGGTCGGCATCGAGGCAGGAGCCGGCGATGCTCATGGGCTCGCCGGCGCCGTGCTCAGGCCACCGCGAAGGCGATCCCGAGCACGAGGTAGACCGAGAGCAGCTGGACGCCCTCGTACCACGTCGACTCGCCTTCGTTGGTGACGTGGTTGGCGATCAGGATGGCCAGGAGGATCCCTCCGAGCTCGAAGCCGTTGAACACGAGCGCCATCGGGTGAGGACCCAGGATGAAGCTCGTCAGCACCAGCACGGGAGCCACGAAGAGCGCGATCTGGGCGCTCGAGCCGATGGCGATGTTGACCGCCAGGTCCATCTTGTCCTTCACGGCCACGAGCACCGCGACCCAGTGCTCGGCCGCGTTGCCGACGATGGCCACCACGATGACGCCGATGAAGAACTCGCTGAGCCCGAGGTCGGACGCCGCGTCGGAGATCGAGCTGACGAGGATCTCCGACATCACGCCCACCGCCACGCCGGCGACGGCCAGAGCGGTGACGGACTTGCGCACCGTCCACGGCTCGCCGTGCTCGGAGTTGTCCGCCTCGGGGTTGAAGAGGTCGCGATGGGTCTTCAGCGAGAACCACAGGCCGGCGACGTAGGAGGCGATGAGCACGCACGCCACCGCGGCCGACAGCCCCTGGACGGTGCCGTCGTAATGCACGCGCTCGGCGCCGGGCTTCGGCAGGCCGGTCCCGTCGATGAGCTCGTAGATGGCGGGCATGACGAGCGCCGCGGCGGCCAGCAGCAGCATCGAGGCCTGCGACGAGGCGGCCGTGCGGTTGAAGTACTGGCGGTCGCGCTTGAGGCCGCCGAAGAACATCGCGGCGCCGAGCACGAGCAGGATGTTGCCCATGATCGAGCCGACGATCGACGCCTTGACCACCTCGTGCAGGCCGGCTCCCAGCGCGAAGAGGGCGATGATGAGCTCGGGCGCGTTGCCGAAGGTGACGTTGAGCAGGCCGCCGATCCCCGGTCCCGAGCGGACCGCGAGCTCCTCCGTCGCGCGGCCCATGAGCGCCGCGGTCGGGATGACGCCCAGGGCCGAGGCGAAGAAGGTCACCACCGCGCCGGCATGGACGATCTCGAACACGATGGCGATCGGGATGAACGGGACCAGCAGGTACGGCCAGCCCTGGCTGGTCATGAGGAATCGGCGCAGGTCCACGGAAGGCGCCGGAGACTACTCGCCGAACGGGCGGCGACTTGCACGCAGCGCGGGCGCGCCGGGGTAGCATCGGCCGGGTGCGGCGCCCGTCGGTTGTCCTGCTCACGACGGTGCTGGCGGTCCTGCTCGCTCCGCTGCCCGCGCGCGCGCAGGCCCCTCGCACCGTGCCCTCAGAGCTCGATGCGCTGCTCGCCGCCGGCGCCATCGACCAGCTCCACCACGACGCGTGGGCCGAGTCCTACGACAAGGCCAAGGCCACGCTGAGCAGGCTTCACGGCACGCGCCGGCGCCAGCTCGGCGCCGTGATCGCCAACACGCGCACCATCGCGAAGACGGGCCTGCTCACCCCCACTCGCGCCCCGCTGGTCTTCCTCACCCTGCAGCGCAACCGCGCCTGGTGGTCGGAGGGCGCGCTGCTGCGCTACGGCCAGCGGGTGATGTTCGCCGGCAGCCAGCTCGTCTGGCAGTACTACCCCGGCCAGGGGATCCAGGTCCAGTGGCTGGGCACCTTCGGCCGGGCCAACGGGCTCTTCCAGGAGACCGGCCACGACGACGAGCTGCGCGCCCTGCTCGACGAAGCGCTGGGCCTGGCCACGGCGCGGGCCGGCGGGATCGCGTGGGAGTCGGTGTTTCACTTCGACCACGGCGCTCCGCCGTGGGTCAGCGGCCTGTCGCAGGGCACGGCGCTCCAGGCGCTCTCGCGCGCGGCGGCGCGGCTGGGCGAGCCGCGCTACTTCGAGGCCGCCCGGGCCGGGCTGGGGATCTTCCGCACGCCGCCGCCGGAAGGCGTGCGCGTCGACACCGCGGTCGGCGCGCACTACCTGCAGTACTCCTTCGCCCCCGCGCTGCACATCATCAACGGCTTCATCCAGGCGCTCAACGGGCTCTACGACTTCGCGAGCTTCGCCAACGACGCCGAGGGGCGCGCGCTCTTCGCCGCCGGCGAGGCGCAGGCGCGCGTCGAGCTGCCGACCTTCGACACCGGCGCGTGGTCGCTGTACCAGCCGGGCCGCGAGAGCGACCTCGGCTACCACGTGCTCCTGCGCGACTTCCTGCGGGCGCTGTGCAAGCGCGTCCCCGATCCGGCGCTCTACTGCACCGAGGCCGACCGGTTCACCGCCGACCTGCGCCAGCCGCCCGTGCTCGCGCTGAGGTCGACCTTCGCCGTGGCCAAGCGCTCCTCGAAGCTCGTCTTCACGCTGAACAAGGTCTCGACCGTGACCGTGACCGTGCTGCGCAAGGGCAAGCCCGTGCTGACGCGCTCGGCCCGCTTCGGCTACGGCCGCCACGCCTTCGCCATCCGCCCGCGCCGGCGCGGCGGGCTCGACGTGCGCCTGCGCGCGGTCGACCTGGCGGGCAACGTCGGCGCCATCGCCGGGCGCATCGCGGTCCGCGCGCGCTGAGTAGGCTGACGCGTCGTCCATGGCGCCCCGGACCATCCTCTACACCGGCAAGGGCGGGGTCGGCAAGACCTCGGTGGCCGCTGCGACCGCCCGGCGCGTCGCCGCGAGCGGCGTCGACACCGTCGTCCTCTCGACCGATCCCGCGCACTCGCTGGCCGACTCCCTGCAGACCCCGGTCGGCAGCGAGCCGACCCAGGTCGGCGAGCGGCTGTGGGCGCAGCAGGTGTCCGCCCAGGACGAGATGGAGCGCCACTGGGCGGCCGTCCAGGACTGGCTGGGTGACCTGCTGCTCGAACGCGGCGTGGACCGCATCAGCGCCGAGGAGCTCACGGTGCCCCCCGGCCTGGACGAGCTCTTCAGCCTGCTGCAGATCAAGCGCCATCACGAGGACGAGCGCTTCGGCTGCATCGTCGTCGACTGCGCGCCGACGGGCGAGACGCTGCGCCTGCTCTCCTTCCCCGACGTCGCGCGCTGGTGGCTGCAGAAGGTCTTCCCGCAGTCGCCGCAGCTCATGGCCGCGGCGCGCCCGCTCGCCCGCGCCATGCTCGACGTCTCGCTGCCGGGCGACGCGGTGATCGACGACGTCCAGCGCCTGGTCCGCAACCTCATCGCCATGAACGAGATCCTGCGCGACACCGAGCACGTGTCCGTGCGGCTGGTCATGACCCCCGACCGCATGGTCGTCGACGAGGCCCGGCGCACCTTCACCTACCTCAATCTCTACGGCTACCTGACCGACGCCGTGGTCGTCAACCGGGTCTTCCCCGAGGAGGTGGGGCCCTACTTCGGCGCCTGGCGCAAGCGCCAGCTGACGGCGCTCGACGAGGTGCAGTCCGCCTTCGCCCCGGTGCCCGTGCTGCGCGCGCCGTACTTCGGCGAGGAGGTCGTCGGCGCGGACATGCTCGACACCCTCGGCGCCCATCTCTTCGAGCAGCGCGACCCAGGCGCCGTCCTGCACGCGGGCCTCACCCAGGAGCTCATCGTCGGCGCCGACGCGGCGCAGCTGCGCATGGACCTGCCGTTCGCCGAGAAGGGCGAGATCTCGCTGAAGAAGATCGGCCTCGAGCTCGTGGTCCGCGTCGACGGCTACAAGCGCACGCTGATGCTGCCGCCCGCGATGGGCGACTACCGGCCCACCGGCGCCTCCTTCGACGACGGCGCCCTGCACGTGACCTTCGATGGCCCCGGCTGACCCGCTCTCCGAGCTGCGCGAGCGCGTCCACGCCGCGCAGGCGGCCGCCGAGCGCCTGGCCGGCGAGGCCCGCCAGCACGCCTCCGAGCTGCCGCCCCGGCCCGAGGCCCGCGACGAGCTCGACGCGCTGGTGGCGCTCCTGCGCGCGCTGCGCGAGCTCGTGCCCCCCGAGCTCCAGCAGCAGCTCTCCGACGTCATCCGCAACGTCCTGCTCCTGCTGCGCGCGCTCATCGACTACTGGGTCGCGCGCCTCGACGCGCCGCGACCCGCCGCGGTCGAGGTGCAGGACATCCCGATCGCCTAGCGCGATGCCATCACGACAGACGGAGCCTCATGCCTGACGCCTTCACCAAGGTCAGCCTCGACGCTGTCGACGATGCGGCCCCGGCCAACGGTTTCGGCGACCGCTGGGAAGCTCGGGTGGCCCGTACCGCCCTGGGCGCCGAGCGTACCGGCGTCAGCTTCTTCCGTTTGGCGCCCGGCAAGCGCAGCCCGTTCACCCATCGCCATACCGACGCCGAGGAGATCTACGTCGTCTTGGGCGGGAGCGGCCGGGTCAAGCTCGACGGCGAGCTGCTCGACGTCGCCCCGCTGGACTGCATCCGCGTCGCGCCCGCGACGGCACGCGCCTTCGAGGCCGGCCCGGACGGCCTGCAGTTCCTCGCCGTCGGTGCACACCACCCCGGAGACGGCGAGCCGGTGCAGGATCCCTGGACCGATCGATAGGGCTCAGGGCGGCGGGGCCGTCCCCGGCGCCGGCGCGGCGCCCAGCGCCTGGTAGAAGCGCGCGGCGATCGGGGCCGCGACCGAGCCGCCCGAGCGCCCGTTCTCGACGAGCACGGCGATGGCGAGGTCCCCGCGGAAGGCGATGAACCACGCGTGCGTGGGCGGCGGGTCGCCGCCGCCGTACTCGGCGGTCCCGCTCTTGCCCGCGACCTCCCCCGGGACCGCCGCCAGCGCCGTTCCGGTGCCCGAGGTCACCACGCTGCGCATGAGCATGCGCAGGGTCGAGACCTCGCCCTGGTCGAGCGCCGGCCCGGTCTGGTGCTGGTCGGTGCTCACCAGCCGCGGAGCGCGCCAGCGCCCGTCGGCGACGGTCGCCGCGACGCCGGCCATGGCCAGCGGGCTCGCGACGATGCGGTCCTGGCCGATCATCGTCGCGGCGCGCTGCACGGCGTCGCGGCCGGCCGGCACCTGGCTGGCGTCGGTGCGCCCGAGGCCGAAGTCGCGCGCGGTGCGCGTCAGCGCGTCGGGGGCCAGGCGCTTGGCCAGCGAGACGAAGGCGGTGTTGCACGACTGCGCGAAGTCGCGCGCGAAGGGCACCGGGCCGGCGGCCTCGCCCTCGAAGTTCTTGAACACCTTGCCCTCGACGGTGATCGTCTTCGGGCAGTCGACGGTGTCGGTCGTCTTCAGGCCTGCGCGCAGGAGCGCGGCGGTGGTCACGACCTTGAACGTCGAGCCGGGCGCGTAGCGGCCGTCGATCGCGCGGTCGTAGGCCGCCTCGGTGGGCCGGTTGGCGACGGCGAGGACGTCGCCCGTCGAGGGCTGCACGGCGACGAGCGCGGACTTCTGCGCGGTGGCGCCGAGGGCCGACTCGGCCGCCGCCTGCACGGCGCGGTCGAGCGTCGTGCGCAGCTCGCGACCCTTGCGCCCGGCGCGGCGCAGCAGCGTTGCGACCGGCGCACCCGAGCGCGAGCGGATGACGATGCGACGCGTGGGCGTCCCGGCCAGCTGCTCCTGATAGCGCGCCTCGAGGCCGAACTGCCCGACGTCGTCGCCGACGCCGACCTTGCCCTTCGCGCGCTGGATCTGCTCGGCGGTGGCCGGGCCGACGGTGCCCAGCAGCGCGCGGGCGAACGACTTGCTCGGCGCGAGCTGCTGGGTGCTCGGCACCGCCTGCGCGCCCTGGATCGCCTCGACCTGCTGGGCCAGCGTGGACGGGTAGTCGGCCGCGCGCAGGGTCACCGCCTCGACGAACTGCTTGGGGCCGGCGCGCCGGGCGGCGCTCGCCAGGGCGCCGGCGTCGACGTGCAGGACGCCGGCCAGCGCGGCGGCGCTGGCGTCGACGTCCTTGACCGTGGCGCGATCGAGGCCGATCCGCACGACCTGGCGCGCGGTGACGAGCGGCCGGCCCTGCCGGTCGAGGATCGGCGCTCGCGCGGCGGGCTCGCGGACCGTCCCCAGGCGCCGGCCGGCGCTCAGGCGCGGATGGACGACGGTCGGGGCCCAGACGAGCTTCCAGTGCCCGCCGTGGCGTTCGAGCGCGACCCGCGTGCGATAGGACCACGCGCCGATCCCGGGGACGTTCCAGGTGACCCGCAGCGTCGCTCGGGCGGTATCGCCCTGCATCGCGACGTCCTGCGTGCCGGCCCGCACCCGAGCGCCGTCGAGGCCGCGGCGGTTGGCCGTCAGCGCCGCGAGGGCGGCCACCGGGTCGCTGGTCTGCGCCGCCGCACCGCGATCGTCGCCACGCGCCCAGGCGGCCACGAAGGGGTCGAGAGCCTCGCTCGGAGGCGGCGGTCCCGCGCCGCGGACGAAGAGGATGACGACGGCCGCGACGGCGACCAGCGCCAATGCGCCGAGGGCGATCGCGCGCGCCACAGCGGGATTGGACCGGGCCACGACGGCAGGGAAGCGCGTCACCGCCGCGGTGTCCAGCAATCCCTCCGATTCCGGGGGGTATCCGTACCGCGGCCGCATACAATGGCGCTAGGAATGGCGCCGCAGACCTCGATCCCCGTCGGCTCGGCCGGCCGGGGCGCCGCATGACCGGCGCACTGTCCCGTCTCGGGCGCAACTGGCGGGCGCTGAGCAGCGAGCAGCGCCTGGCCGCCATCGCCGCGTTCGCCCTGCTGCTCTCCATGCTCCTGCCGTGGTACCACGAGACCGGCAACGCGCTGGTGGGCAAGAGCCTGCAGTCGATCGATGACTCCAAGAGCGCGTTCGGCGTCTACTCCTTCATCGAGGCGGCGATCTTCGTCGTCGTCGCGGGGGTGCTCGTCCTGCTGTGGGCGCGCGCGGAGCGCAAGGCGTTCCACCTGCCCGGCGGCGACGGCACGGTGATCATGGGCGCAGGGCTGTGGGTGATGCTGCTCATCTTCTACCGCCAGCTCGACAAGCCCAATGGCCGCCACGAGGGGCTGATCCAGACCTCGATCGGCGTCGACTGGGGCATCTTCATCGCCTTCCTGCTCGGCGCGCTGCTGGCCTACGCGGGCTACCGCATCCGCGCCTCGCACGTCCCCGAGCCGCTGGCCGACGACGCACCGCCCCCGCCGGCGCCGAGCGTCCCGGCGCCGGCCGCGGCCGACCCTAGACCGCCCACCGACCCCGACGCCCCTGACACCGAGGCCACCGTCGTCGCCCGGCGCCCCCGCGCGCCGGAGGACGAGGCGCTCGACGGCCAGCTCTCCTTCGACGAGCCGGCCGAGTACCGCCCGCCGCCCCGGCGCGGCTAGCCGGGGCTTGCTCAGCGGCACGGAGATCGAAACCCTGGCCGGCCGGATCGCCGGAGAGGTCCTCGTGCCCGGCGCACCGGGCTACGAATCGGCGCGCAAGCCGGCGATGGCCCGCTGGCACGACATCCGGCCGCGCGCGGTCGTGATGTGCGAGAGCGCGAGCGACGTCGCCGAGGCCCTCGCGTTCGCGCGCGCCTCCGGCACCCACGTGGCGCCGCGCAGTGGCGGGCACTGCTTCGCGGGTCGGTCGTCGACGCCGGGGCTGGTGATCGACGTGACGCCGATGGGCTCGGTCTCCGTCGCGGGCGGCGTCGCGACGGTGGGCGCCGGCACGCGCCTGGCCGCCCTCTACGACGCCCTGGACGATGAAGGGCTGACGATCCCCGCCGGCTGCGGCCCCACCGTCGGCATCGCCGGGCTGACACTCGGCGGCGGGCTCGGGATCCTCGGCCGCAGGTACGGGCTGACGTGCGATCGACTGATCGCGGCGCAGGTCGTGCTGGCGGACGGTCGCGTCGTCGACTGCGACGAGCAGCGCCACGCGGACCTGTTCTGGGCCCTGCGCGGCGCGGGCGGGGGCCAGTTCGGCGTGGTCACGTCACTCGTCTTCCAGACCGTGCCCGCGCCGCCGGCCACGACGTTCCACCTCGTCTGGCCCGCCGGCGACGCCGCCGCGGTGACCGACGCGTGGCAGCACTGGGCCCCCGACGCGCCCGACGAGCTGAGCGCCAGCCTGCGGCTGACCGGCGACGACGCGCTCGCGGTCAACCTGTTCGGCGCCATGCTGGGCCCGGAGTCAGCCGCCGTCGCGCTGCTCGACGGGTTCGTCGCCCGCACCGGCGCCGATCCCGAGTCGGCGTGGCATGAGCACCTGCCCTACCGAGCCGCGAAGCAGGCGCTCGTGGGGCTCGGCGCGGCCGAGGACCCCGATGAGGCGCGCCCGGTGTTCTCTAGGTCGGAGTTCTTCCGCAGGCCCCTGCCGGCCGACACGATCGCGGCGCTGGTGGGATCGCTCGCCCATGAACGGGCCCGTGGCGAGTCGCGCGAGCTGAACTTCACGCCGATGGGCGGCGCGTACAACCGCGTCGCCGCCGACGCCACGGCGTTCGCACACCGCGACGAGCGCTACCTGGTCGAGCACGTGCTCGTCGCCGACCCCGCTGCGCCCACGATCGACGTGCAGTGGGTGGCACGGTCGTGGGCCGCAGCGCACCCCTGGGGCTCGGGGCGCGTCTATCCGAACTTCCCCGACCCCGATCTGGACCACTGGGCCGCGGCCTATTACGCCGACAATTACGAGCGCCTACGACGGGTCAAGCGCGCGTACGACCCGGGCAACCTCTTCCGCTTCGCCGAGCAGTCGCTCTGAACCGGCCCGGGGAGCGGGCTCAGTTCCAGGCCAGCTGCGAGCGCCGCTCCCAGTACTCCTCGGCGGGCTCGGCCAGCGGCGCCAGCTCCTCCTCGGCCCGCGCGTCCCACTGCGCGTCGAGGGCCGCGAGGTTGCTGTGCAGCGTGTCGACGGTCGCCGCGCCGCTGAGCACGACGTCGACCCAGGGCCGGGCCAGGACCGCCGCCAGCGCCAGCGCGTCGGCTGTCGTGCCGCGCTCGCGAGCAGCGGCGGTCAGCGGCCCGTCGGCGTCGCCGCGCTCGGTGAGCCGGCCGTTGGCCAGCGCCTCCTTGACGATCACGCCGAGCCCCGCGTCGTGCGCGGCGGCCAATGCGGCCGTGGCCGCACGCTCGTGGAGGTTCCAGGTCGCCTGCACGGCGTCGAAGCCGCCGACCTCCAGCGCGCGCTCGATCGTCTCGGCCTGGTGCGGGCCCGTGGCGGTGAAGCCGACGCGTACGCCCTGCGCCCGCAGCTGCGCGAGCTCCTCGCGGACCTCTGCATCGTCGAGAACGCCGCTCTCGAGCGTGGCCGAGTGGATCTGGTAGAGCTCGAGGTGCTCGCCGATGAGCGCGCGCGTCTCGCCCAGCTGGCCGCGCAGCGTGCTCGCCGACAGGTCCTTGACCTCGTGCTCGTCGACGTCGACCCGCCAGTCCGCGGTGTAGGTGTAGCCCCACTTCGACCCGACGGTGACGTCGTCGCGGGTGAGGCCGCGGCTTCGCAGCCACGAGCTCAGGAAGGCCTCGGCGCGGCCGTAGGAGCGCGCCGCGTCGAAGTAGCGCACTCCGCCGTCGTAGGCGGCGTCGAGCACCTCGTGGGCTCGGCGCTCCATCGCCTCGACGTGCGTGTCGCCGACGTCGCCGGCATGGCCGAGATTGATGTAGCCCGGCCGCCCCAGGGCGGCGAGCCCGAGTCCCAGAGCGCTGACGGGCAGACCGGTGGCACCGAGCGTCCTCATGGCACGTCCACGGTAGCCGCCGCCGCTAGGGTTGCGCGATGCGGCCGTCCACTCTCGCGATCGCCTTCGGCGTGGGGCGCGCGCTCTTCGGCGCCGCGATGCTGGCGGTCCCGGGGCAGATCACGCGCACCTGGGTCGGGGCCGAGGACCCGCCGGCCGTCGTGCTCGCCCGCTGCCTGGGCGGTCGCGACATCGCGATCGGTGCGGGGCTCGCGCTGGCGGCGGGACGCGGCGGCGATCCGCGCCTGTGGCTGGCGGGCGGCGTGCTGGCCGACACCATCGACGGCATCGCGACCCTGGCCGCGGGCGACGACCTCCCGCGCAGCGGGCGCCTGGGCACAACGGCCCTCGCGGGCGGCTCCGCTCTCTTCGGCGCGTGGCTGGCGCGCGCCATCGATTGATCCGCAACGCCATCGGCGTTCGAACACCAATGTCGTGAGGATCGCGATCATCGGGGCGGGCATCTCGGGCCTGACGGCTGCCCATCTCCTGCACCCCGAGCACGAGATCGTCGTCTACGAGGCGGGCGATCACGTCGGCGGGCACGCGAACACCGTGCGCGTGGAGACCGACGATGCGAGCTGGCAGGTCGACACCGGCTTCATCGTCCTCAACGACCGCAACTACCCGCGCTTCGAGGCACTGCTCGATCAGCTGGGCGTCGTGCGCCAGCCGACCGACATGAGCTTCTCCGTCAGCGCGCAGGACGAGGACTTCGAGTACTCCTCGGGCGGGGTGCGCGGCCTCGTCGCCCAGCCGTCGAACCTGGCACGGCCGCGCTTCCTGCGGATGGTGGCCGACTACGTGCGCTTCAACCGCGCCGCGCGGGTCCTGCTCGCCGACGAGGACGACCAGCGCTCACTGGGCACCTTCCTCAAGGACGAGGGCTTCTCGTCCTGGTTCGTCGAGCGTCTGCTCGTGCCGCAGGCCGCCGCGGTGTGGTCGGCCGACCCAGGGCAGATGTGGTCCTTCCCGGCCCGCTTCCTGGTCGCCTTCTTCGCCCACCACGGGATGCTCTCGCTCACCGGGCGCCCGCAGTGGTCGACGATCGCGGGTGGCTCGGCGCGCTACGTCGAGGCGCTCACGGCCCCCTTCGCCGACCGCATTCGCGTGAGCACCCCGATCGCCGCCGTCACCCGCCATCCCACGCACGTCGAGATCGTGCCCGATGGGGAGGGCCCCGAGGACTTCGACGAGGTCGTGATCGCCGCCCACGCCGACCAGGCCCTGGGGCTGCTGACCGACCCCAGCGAGGCGGAGGCCGAGATCCTGGGCGCCTTCCCCTACCAGCCCAACGAGGCGGTGCTGCACACCGACCGCGCCCTGCTGCCCCGCCGACGCGCCGCCTGGGCGGCGTGGAACTATCACCTCCTCGCCGAGCCGCACGGGCGCTGCGCTGTCACCTATTACATGAACCACCTGCAGTCCCTCGAGGCCGACCGGCCGTTCTGCGTGACGCTCAACCGCACCGCGGCCATCGCGCCCGAGCACGTCATCCGCGTCATCCCGTACGCGCACCCCGTGTTCACGCGCGAGGCGATGAGCGCGCAGCGGCGCCACGCGGAGATCAGCGGGGTGTCGCGCACCCACTACTGCGGCGCCTATTGGCACTGGGGCTTTCACGAGGACGGCGTGGTGAGCGCCCACGACGCGGTGACGCGGATGCGCGAGCGGGGGCCCGCGCCCCCGCTCGCATCCGCGCCGGGCGCGGTGCCGCCAGGAGGGGGGGCCCGGTGGGCCTGAACGCGCTCTACGAGGGCTGGATCGGCCATCGCCGGGTGCAGCCCGTCGAGCACCACTTCCGCTACCGCGTGTTCATGGCCTATCTGGATCTCGACGCGGTCCCGGCGAGCGTCGGCCCCGCGTGGCTGTGGTCGACGACGCACCCGGCGCTCGTGCGCTTCCGGCGCAGCGACTATCTCGGCGACCCCGACATCCCGCTGGCCGACGCCGTCCGCGCACTGGTCGCCGAGCGCACCGGCACGCGCCCGGGCGGCCCCGTGGCGCTGCTGACCAACCTGCGCTGCCTGGGCCACCTCTTCAACCCGGTGAGCTTCTACTACTGCTTCGATCGCTCCGGCGGGGGACTGCAGGCGGTCGTCGCCGAGGTGACGAACACGCCGTGGGGCGAGCGCCACGCCTACGTCCTGGGCGTGCGCGCCGCGGACGGCGCCGTGCACGAGCGCGTCGACAAGGTCTTCCACGTCTCCCCCTTCATGGCCATGGACCACGAGTACGAGCTGTGCCTCAGCCCGCCCGGACGCCGGCTCAGCGTGGAGATCGTCAGTCGCAAGGACGGCGAGGTGCACTTCGATGCGAACCTCGAGCTCGAGCGCGCGCCGCTCGACGCGCCCGGGCTGCGCCGCGTCCTGCGCCGCCAGCCGGCGCCGACGCTCGCCGTCGTGGGGCGGATCTACGCCAACGCGGCGCGACTGAAGCTCAAGGGCGCGCCCTACTTCGGCCACCCACGGGAGGCTCCGCGATGAGGCGCCACCGCGTTGCCCGCGCCATCGTCCATCGCCTGCTGCGCCTCGCGCGCGGGGGCGAGCTCGAGGTGCGCGAGCCCGGTCGCCCGCCGGCGCGCTTCGGCGCGCCCGATCCGGCGGACCCGCTGCACGCCGTGCTCGAGGTGCACTCCCCCGCCTTCTATCCCGCCCTGCTGCGCGGCAGCGTCGGTCTGGCCGAGGCGCACATGGACGGGCTGTGGTCCAGCCCCGACCTGGTCGCGCTCGTGCGCCTGGGCGCGCGCAACGGGGAGGCGCTCGACCGGCCGCGGCGCTGGCTGCGCCCGCTCATCGGCCCGGTGCGCGCGCTCGGCCGGGCGCGCAACACCATCCATCGCAGCCGCGGCCAGATCGCCGCCCACTACGACCTCGGCAACGACCTCTTCGCGCTCTTCCTCGACGAGCGGATGATGTACTCGTCGGCGATCTTTCCCAGCGCCGGCGCCACGCTGGAGGAGGCGGCGCTGCACAAGCTCGAGCTCGTCTGCCGCAAGCTCGACCTCGGCCCGGGCGACCACCTGCTCGAGATCGGCACGGGCTGGGGCGGGCTGGCCGTGCACGCCGCCACGCACTACGGCTGCCGCGTGACCACCACCACCATCTCCCGCGAGCAGCACGAGCACGCGGTCTCGGCGGTGCGCGCCGCCGGGCTCGAGGACCGGGTGACCGTGCTGCTGCGCGACTACCGCGAGCTCGAGGGCAGCTACGACAAGCTCGTCTCGATCGAGATGATCGAGGCGGTCGGCTGGAAGGACTTCGGCACCTTCTTCGCGCGCTGCAGCGAGCTGCTGGCGCCCAACGGCCTCATGCTCCTGCAGGCCATCACCATCGACGACCGCGCCTACCACGTGGAGAAGGGCAACCGCAGCTTCATCGCCACCTACATCTTCCCCGGCGGCTGCCTGCCCTCCAGCGAGATCATCGCCCGCTGCGTCGCGCGGCGCACGGACCTGCACGCCGTCGGGCTGCAGGACATCACCGCCGACTACGCCGAGACGCTGCGCCATTGGCGCCGGCGCTTCCTGGCGCGCCTGGACGACGTCGCGGCGCTCGGCTACGACGAGCGCTTCCGGCGCCTGTGGAACCTGTACCTCGCCTACTGCGAGGCCGGCTTCCGCGAGCGGCGCATCCGCGACGTGCAGCTGCTGCTGGCCAAGCCGCGCTGGCGTGGCGACCTCCCGGCGCCGGCCGCCGTCGCCGAGGCCGAGGAGCTCGAAGCTGCCTGAGCTGGGGGCGGACGTCAGCGGCACGGGCCCGCCGCTGCTGCTCGTGCACGGCATCGGCGGCACCCGGCGCATCTGGGATCCGGTGGTCGCGCCGCTCGCCGCCGACTTCGAGGTCATCGCGGTCGACCTGCCGGGGTTCGGGGAGTCCGCGCCGCTCGACGACGACACGACACCCGATCCGCCCACGCTCGCGCGGGTGCTGGCCGATCACCTCGACGCGCGCGGGATCGCGGCGGCGCACGTGGCCGGCAGCTCGCTGGGCGCCTGGATCGCGCTCGAGCTCGCCCGTCTGGGCCGCGCGCGCTCGGTGACCTCGCTGTGCGCCGCGGGCTTCTGGTCGCGGCCGCTGCTGGCCGACGGGGAGCTGTCGCGCAAGCCCGGGCCCGTGCTCGCCCGCGCGCTGCTGCCGATCATGGGCCCGCTGCTGCGCACCACCCGCGGGCGCCGGGTCGTGCTGGGGATGAACATGGCTCATCCCGAGCGGGTGACCCACGACGAGGCGCTCGACATCGTGCGCGCCTACGCGACCGCGCCCGGCTATCCGGCGACGAACCTCGCCATGCGGCGCACCGCGTTCCCGGGTCCGGAGGGGATCGACGTCCCCGTCACCCTGGCATGGGGCGAGCACGACCGCCTGGTGCGTCCTCCGGCGGCCCCTCCGCCGGGGTGGCGGACGGTGCTGCTGCCCGACTGCGGCCACCTGCCGATGTGGGACGACCCCGAGCTCGTCGTGCGGGTGATCCGCGCCACCGCCGGTCACACGGCGACGCCAAGCGCGTAAGAACCAAGCATGGAGCCCGACCGCGACGACGACGCCCTACTGGTCGCCGCCGCCGACGACCCCGACGCCTTCGCCGCGTTCTACCGCCTGCACGTGCGCGGCGTCATCGCCTTCTTCCGTCGCCGCGTCCGCGACGGCGAGCTGGCCGCCGACCTGACAGCGGAGACCTTCGCCGCCGCGCTCGACGGCCGGCGCCGCTACGCGCCCGCGCGCGGGCCGGCGGCCGCGTGGCTGTATGGCATCGCGCACCGCCAGCTCGTGACCCTTCAGCGCCGCGGCCACGTCGAGCGCCGCGCGCGCCGGCGGATGGGGATGGATCGCATCGACCTGACCGACGAGATGCTCGAGCGCGTCGAGGCGGTGGCCGACGCCGAGCTGGCCGAGGTCGACGTCGCGCTCGCCGCCCTCCCCGAGGGCCAGCGCGCCGCCGTGCGCGCACGGATCGTCGAGGACCACGACTACGAGGAGATCGCCGCCGCGCAGTCGATCTCGGAGCCCGCCGCGCGCCAGCGCGTGTCGCGTGGGCTCGCCGCGCTGCGCGCCCGGATGAGCAGCCAGGAGCACCTATGACCGACTTCATCGACGTCCTCGAGGAGCAGCTCGTCGCGGCCCACGGGCGACCCGAGCGCCGGCGCCCCGTCACCGTCCCGTGGCGCGCCACGATCGTCTTCGCCGGCGCGGTGGCCGCGGCCGCGGTCGTCGTGATCGCCGTGCTGGCGCTGGCCTCGCCGTCGCCGCAGCCCGCTGCCAGCGGGTCGCCCACGCAGCCTCCGCAGACGACCCCGGTGACGCCGCAGCCGCGCGTGAGCCTCGCGGTCCTCAACGCGACCAAGGCGACCGGACTCGCGCGGAGCGTCGCCGACCAGCTCACGACTTTGGGCTACGACGAGCCGAACGTCGTCTCCAACGACACGACCGACCAGTCGCGCGCCCGGACCACGATCTACTTCGAGCCCGGTCACCGCACGGACGCCCTGGGCGTCGCCAGCTGCCTGCACATCGCCCGAGATCGCGTCGTCCCGATGGTCGCTAGCGCACGGGCGCTGGCCGATCGCGCCCAAGTGGCGATCTTCGTCGGCTACGACCGCGCGCGCTAGCTCAGTCGTGCTCGGCCGGCACCGCGCCGGTCGACATCGGCGACGCGCCGCCGACCGCAGGCCGGCAACGCGGCGCCTAGGACCCCGACTTGAGGATGTTCGCCACCAAGGGGAAGACGAACGTCGCCAGGAAGATGAGGCCGATCCCCAGGGCCACGAGCGCCTTGACGCGCGTGATGTGGCCGAAGACGCCGATGACGAAGCCCGCGATCATCATGGCGACGAAGGGGCGCGGATCGGTCCCGAAGGGTGGGCTCGGGTCATAGGAGAACCCGAGCGGGAGGTGGCCCCACACCATGCGGTTCCTATCATTCGCCGTTCATGACCGCTCCATCCAGCGTCGAGGACGTCCGCTCGGGCCTGCGGGGCGCCGGCTACCTGCCCGGCGAGTCGACAGCGCTCGTCTCCTACCTGGCCGCCAAGCTGGGCAAGCCGATCCTCGTGGAGGGCCCGGCCGGCGTGGGCAAGACGGAGCTGGCCAAGGCGCTCGCGCAGTACCTCGGCCGCACCCTCGTGCGCCTGCAGTGCTACGAGGGGCTCGACGAGGCCAAGGCGCTCTACGAGTGGAACTACCGCAAGCAGCTGCTGCGCATCCAGGCCGAGGCCGAGGGCGCCGGCTGGCAGGAGGTCCAGGACGACATCTTCGGCCCGGAGTTCCTGCTCCAGCGCCCGCTGATGGCCGCCATCGCCGCCGAGGAGCCGGTCGTGCTGCTCATCGACGAGATCGACAAGACCGACCAGGAGTTCGAGGCGATGCTGCTCGAGCTGCTGAGCGACTTCCAACTCTCGATCCCCGAGCTCGGGCTCTACGAGGCCAAGACGCGCCCCGTCGTCCTGCTGACCTCCAACAACTCGCGCGAGCTCACCGAAGCGCTCAAGCGCCGCTGCCTGTACCTCTGGCTCGACTACCCGACCCTCGAGCACGAGCTCGAGATCGTCAAGCTCCACGCTCCCGAGCTCGGCGACGCGGTCGCGCGCAAGCTCGTGGAGGTCGTGGCCATGATCCGCGAGCTGGACCTCAAGAAGCCGCCGTCGATCGCCGAGTCGATCGACTGGGCCAGGGCCCTGCTGCTGCTCGGCGCCGACGACATCGACGCGCGGGTCTTCACCGACACGATGTCGATCATCGTCAAGCACCGCACCGACCTCGACGTCGTGGCCGAGCGCGTCGGGATGAAGCTGGCGCGGCCCGCCGATGCCACGGCCGCCGGCTAGCCGGCGCGCGGCGCTCTACGGCGGCGGCGACCCCGACGAGTCGCCGCCCGGGATCAGCGCGCGCATCCTCGAGCTCGGCGAGGAGCTGCGCGGCGAGGGAGTGGCCGTCGGCACGAGCGAGCTGCTCGACGCCTTCGCCGTTCTGCGCGAGGTCCCGTGGTCCGAGCCGGTGGACTTCAAGGAGAGCCTGGCCGCCACGCTGGCGAAGTCCCAGGAGGACCGGCGGATCTTCGACCTCGTCTTCGACCGTTTCTTCTTCCGCGCCGCCGAGATGGCCGCCGTGCGCGAAGGGGTCACCGAGGGCGGCGGCATGGACGCTGCCGGCGCCGAGCTCAACCTCGAGACCCTGCGCCAGCAGATCGCCCAGGCCCTGCGCGACGGTCAGGAGGCGCTCATGCGCGACCTCGCGCGGCTGGCCATCGCCGCCTTCGGGCGCCAGGGCGAGGGCTCGGGGGTCATCGGCGTCGACGTCCAGCGCATCCGCCGCGCGCTCGGTCTGCGCGCGGAGCCCCAGCCCGACCTGCCGCCCGACGACCCGCGCGCCGAGGGCCTGCCGCGCGACGCCATCCGCCGCTTCGAGGCGCTCCTGCGCCAGGAGCTCGAGCGCCGCCAGATCGAGCGCACCGAGGCGCTGCCGCCCGCCCGCCCGCTCAACGAGCTCGACCGCGCCCTGCCCTCCGGCCCGCTGCAGGACCTGGCCGCCGTGCACCGCGTCGTGGCCCAGCTCAAGCGCCGGCTGAAGACCCAGGGCCACGAGCTGCGCGGGCGCAAGCGCCACGCGCAGGTCGACGTGCGCAAGACGATGCGCGCGTCACTGGAGACCGGCGGCGTGCCGGTCGTCCTGCGCTACAAGCCGATCCGCCCACGGCGCCCCGAGATCTACGTCCTGTGCGACGTGTCGACCAGCGTCACGAGCGCCAGCGTCTTCTTCCTGAGCGTCCTGCACGCGCTGCACGACTCGTTTCGCAGGATGCGCTCGTTCGTCTTCATCGAGCGCATCAGCGAGGTCACCGACGTCTTCGAGCGCGAGCGCAACTTCAAGGCCGTCAGCGAGGCCATCGGCCGCGATGCCGGCGTGGCCGACGTGTCGGGCTACACCGACTACGGCCGCGTGTGGAGCGAGTTCGCCACGCTGGTCGAGGACGACCTGCATCCCCGCGCCACCGTGATCGTCCTCGGCGACGCCCGCACCAACGGCCGCGACCCGCGCGCCGACGTCTTCGCGCAGGTCGCCGACAAGGCCGGGCGCACCTTCTGGCTGAACCCCGAGCCGCGCCTGTACTGGAACTACGGCGACTCGGTCATCGCGGCGTATGAGCGCCATTGCGAAGCCTTCGAGTGCTGGACCACCGGCCAGCTCGAGGACTTCGTCAAGGCGCTCACGCGCCCCGTCACCGGTCGGTGACCAGCGCGACCTCGCCGTCTTCGTCGATCAGCCGCTGCAGGGTCTCGTCGGGCATCCACACCCGGTGCGGGTAGCCGCGGCCCCAGGAGTTGAGGATCCGCACCGCCCCGGCGGCGTCGTTGGCCGGGCTCTTGAGGATGGCGTGGACCTCTTCGACGGTCTTGGCCCACCGGTAGACGCCGATGCCCTCCTCGGCCGACGGCTCCTCCTTGTCGCGCTTCTTGTAGCCGCGTCCCTTGAAGGTCGCCTTCCACGGCACGTGGCCGCGCGAGCGCAGGACCTCGCACGCCGCGCGCACGCTGGTGCCCTGGTCGTCGCCGGGATTGGTCTCCGGCCACTCGTCGGTCGACTTGGCCCAGTCCCACAGCCAGCGGGCGTCGTAGCGCTTGCGGTTGAGCAGGCTCATCATGCGCGAGCAGCCGAACCCGACGCACGCGCCCTCGCGGCCCTGGTCGTAGAAGTCCCACCAGCTCTGGCTGTCCTGCAGCAGGCGGACCACCTCGTGCTTGCCGTTGAGCTGGTCGCCGGGCTCGAGGCAGACGCAGTGCCCGCCGCGGACCTTGCCCAGCTGCTTGGAGTTCAACCCGATCCACGACCGACTTCCCTTCTGGACCGGGGTGTCGAAGTCCTCGTACCAGTTGACGCCGATCGCCACCGGCGTCGGCGCGGCGGGCGTCGTCGCGGCGGTCAGCGGATACTTCTCGTAGTGGCGCCAGTCCGTCGGCGCCCTGCGACCCAGCGGCCTGGGCTTGGGCTTGGCCATGTCTGCCCCTCAACCTTCCCCTAGTGACGATCGTGGGGCGATCCTCGCATCGCCCGGTGGCCCTTGCCGGCTTGTGGACTTTTGCGGACCCGGGCGGGCGTCAAGCTCCACACTTCCTCGCGACAAGGGCGCATGCGTGGCGGCCAAATGGGTAGCGCGAGTCCTATGGAGCACGAGTTCACTGTCCCCGCTCGTGTCGTCGAAGTGACCAAGGGCCCGCAGGAGGTCGATCCCGACACGGGTGAGCTCCTGCCTCCGGCCCCGGCCGCGACCGACGACGGCACCCCGGTCGGCGACGCGGCGGAGCCCGACGACGAGCACCCGCGCTAGCATCTGCTGGAGACCAACAGGGGGGCTGGCGGAGGCCGGCTGAGATAGCGCCCCGACGAACCCGGCGCTGACCCTTAGAACCTGTGGGGTAATGCCCGCGGAGGGAGCGATGACGACCAAGCTCGAGGCTCCTGCGCAGGAGCCTCGAAACGTTGATGGGGGCGGTACGGCGAGCCTGGCGGGCGTGAGCCGCGCGTTCGGCTCGGTGCGCGCGCTCGAGGGCGTCGACCTCGAAGTCGGCGCCGGCGAGATCGTCGCCGTCGTCGGGCCCAGCGGCTGCGGCAAGACGACGCTGCTCGAGCTCGTGTGCGGCCTGCAGGCGCCCGACGCCGGGCAGGTGCGCGCCGACCCCGCGGTGCTCATGCCGCAGCGCGACAACCTCCTGCCGTGGCTGCGCGCGATCGACAACGCCGCGCTCGCGGTCCGCCTGAGCGGGGCGTCGCGCGAGGAGGCACGCGCCCGCGCGCACCCGCTCTTCGCGGCCTTCGGCCTGGAGGGCTTCGAGCGCGCCCGCCCGCACGAGCTCTCGGGCGGGATGCGCCAGCGCGTGGCCTTCCTGCGCACGCTGCTGTCGGGCAAGCCCGTGCTGTGCCTCGACGAGCCGTTCGCCTCGCTCGACGCGCTGACGCGGCGCGAGATGCAGGACTGGCTGGCACAGGCGCTCAGCCACGAGCGGCGGACCGTGCTGCTCGTGACCCACGACGTCGAGGAGGCCGCCCGCCTGGGCGACCGCGTCGTCGTCCTCTCGCCCCGCCCCGGACGCGTGGTGGCCACGCTCGCGGTCCCCCGTTCGCGCTCCGAGGCCGACGTGCTCGCCGCGCGCGAGCAGGCCATGGAGGCGCTGCGCGCATGATCTCGCTGCTGCTCGTCGCGGCGTTGCTCGGGGGCTGGGAGCTCTACGCCGATCTCGGCGCCGTGGACGACTTCATCCTCCCCGCCCCCAGCCAGATCGCCACCGCGCTGTGGGACGACCGCTCGCTGCTGTGGTCCAACCTGCTGGTCACCGCTCAGGAGGTCGGGCTGGGGATCCTCCTCGCCCTCGTGCTCGGCTTCCTGCTGGCCGTCGCGCTGCACTTGTCCGGCACGCTGCGCCGCGGTGTCTACCCGCTGCTCGTCGCCTCGCAGGCCGTGCCGATCGTCATCATCGCGCCGCTCCTGGTCGTGTGGTTCGGCTTCGGGATCGTCCCCAAGCTGGCGATCATCGCGCTCGTCTGCTTCTTCCCCGTCGTGGTGACCACGCTCGACGCGCTGCGCGCGGTCGACCCCGACCAGCTCAAGCTCATGCGCACGCTCGACGCGACGCGCTGGCAGGCCTTCCGCTGGGCCGAGGCGCCCGCCGCCCTGCCCGCCGCGCTCAGCGGGGCCAAGATCGCCGTCGCCGTGGCCGTCATCGGCGCCGTGTTCGCCGAGTACGCGGGCTCGAGCGAGGGCCTCGGGCACCTCATGCTGCAGTCCATCCCGCAGCTCGAGACGCCGCGCGCCTACGCCGCCGTCGTCCTGCTCGCCGCCTTCGCCGTCCTGCTCTTCGGCGCGCTCGCCGTGGCCGAGCGGCGCCTCGTCCCCTGGGCCCGTCGCCGACCGGAAGGACCCGCCCGTTGACCCGCCGTCTGTCGCTCGTCCTGCTCGTCCTCGCCGCGGTGACGCTCGCCGCCTGCGGCGAGCGCAAGGAGCCGACGGGGGCGCCGCCCCAGCAGCGCCTGCGGCTCATGCTCGACTACTTCCCCAACGCCGACCACGCCGGGATCTACGCTGCCAAGGCCAACGGCGCCTTCAGCCGCGCCGGCCTCGACGTGCAGATCCAGACGCCGAGCGACCCGGCCGCGCCGCTCAAGCTGCTGGCCGCGGGCAAGGTCGACCTCGCCATCTCCTACGAGCCCGAGCTGCTGCTCGCGCGCGACAAGGGCCTGCAGCTGGTCGCTGTGGCCGCGCTGGTCCAGCAGCCCCTGACGTCCGTGATCTCGATCGGCAAGCACGCGATCGCCGATCCCAAGGACCTGAAGGGCAAGACCGTCGGGACGGCCGGCATTCCCTACCAGTCGGCCTACCTGAAGGCGATCCTCACCCGCGCCAAGGTCGACCCGGCGTCGGTCAAGGAGGTCAACGTGGGCTTCAACCTCGTCCCCGCGATGAAGACCAAGAAGGTCGACGCCACCCTCGGCGCCTTCTGGAACTACGAGGGCGTGCAGCTGCGCCTGGAGAAGCAGCATCCGCAGATCATCCGGATGGAGAACGTCGGCGTCCCCACCTACCAGGAGCTCGTGATCGTCGCCCGCCGTCAGGACCTGGGCAAGGGCGGCGAGCGCGTGCGGCGCTTCGTGCGCGCGCTCGGGCAGGGCCAGGCGGCGCTGCGCTCGAACCCCGAGACCGGCGTGCAGCCGCTGCTCAAGGCCAACCCCGACCTCGATCCCAAGCTGCAGCTCGAGAGCGTCAAGGCCACCCTGCCCGCCTTCTTCCCGGCGGCCGGCAAGCCCTTCGGCTGGATGGACAGCGCGCAGTGGGCGACCTACGGCGACTGGATGTACGCCAACAAGCTGCTCGGCCGCCCGCCCAACGCGGCGCGGGCGCTGACCGACGAGTTCCTGCCCGGCCAGGGGCTGGTCGACGCGGGCACCGGCTAGCGATTCGCCCGCGGGCGAATCGATCGCTTCGCCCCCCGGACCCCCGCTACGGTCCGGGCCTGTGATCCGCATCGAGCTCAGCGACGACGACCTCGGGCGCACCCGCCTGGCCCTAAGCCCGCTGTGGGAGCTTGTCGCGAGCCTCTGCGTCCTGCACAGCACGTCGCCGCCACCCGAGTACGACGAGTGGATCGCGTGTGCGCGTCCGGCCTTCGAAGCGGCCGAGCTGGGGCTGCTGCGCGGGCTGCTCCCCGTGAGGGAGACCGGGCCCAACTACACCCCGGACTTCGTCGCCCCGATCCCCCCCGTCCCGCTCGCGGCGGTCGAGGACGAGATCGAGGCCGTCCGCGCCACCGAGCCCGACGTCGTGCGCTCGAACCTCGCCGCCGACTGGGGGGCCGAGGTGCCCGCGCCCTGGGACGCCTTCGCCGCGCGGCCGGTCGAGATGCTCGACCGCCTCGCCGACGACCTGCACACCTATTGGCACGCCGCGCTCGCGGAGGACTGGCCGGGGCTGCGCGCCGTCCTCGAGGGCGAGATGCTGGCCCGCGCGCGGGCGCTGGCGCTGGTGGGCCCGGGCGCCGTGCTCGAGGAGCTGCACCCGCAGATCCGGTGGCGGCGTCCGGTGATGGAGCTGCGCAAGCACGCGGACATCGAGCTGCACCTCGAGGGGCGACCGCTGGTGCTCATCCCGCTCGTCTTCACACGCAGCGTGCTGCTCGGCAACGCGGAGCGGGGCGCCGTCGGCGTCGGTTACCAGGCGCGCGGGACGGCGCAGCTGTGGGCTCCCGACCAGCCCGCCGGCGCCGAGCCCCTGGAGGTGCTGCTCGGCCACGGCCGGGCGGCGGTGCTGCGTGCGCTGGCCCAGCCGGCCACGACGACCGAGCTCGCCCGACGTCTGGGCTACGCGCCCAGCACCGTCTCGGCCCATCTGGACGTCCTGGCCCGCGCGGGCCTCGTGGATCGCCATCGCGTGCGGCGCAGCGTGTTCTACGGGCTCAACCAGACCGGCTCGTCGCTCGTGGCGCTGCTGGCCGACATCCCCGAAGTGCTCAGCGCCTGACGATTCCAGGTTCGGCGAATCGTTCGCCGCAGCGGCCCGCCGCCTCCAGGATCGAGGGCATGCTCCTTCATCCCGACATCCTGCGCGCGCTGGCCGCGACGCGCTACGTAACGGCCTTGCCCAGCACGTGCGCCCCGGCCAGCCCCGCCCAGCCCTCGTACGGCGCGAAGAAGGCGCGCACCTCGTCCTCGGTGACGCGGGCGCGCGGGTTGCCGGTCACGATCCGCCCCACGGCCCGCAGGTAGCCCAGGTCGCCCGCCGGCAGCTGGTCGTAGCGGCCCTGGCCGTAGAGGGCCAGCATCTCGATCGTCCAGCTGCCGATGCCGGGGATCGCCCGCAGGCGCCGCCAGGCGCGCTCGTGGTCGGGGGCCGAGAGGTCGGCGCGCCCGGCAGCCACCTCGCCCGCCGCGCGGCGCAGCGCGATGGCGCGGCCGGCGCTCAGGTCCAGCGACTGCAGCAGGGCGGGCGCCGTGCCGGCCAGCGTCGCCGCCGACGGCAGGTCGCGCAGCCCGGTCGCCGGGCAGCGCCGCCCCAGCCGCGCGACGATGCGTCGTTCGATGGCCTCGGCGCGCTCGGACTCGATGAGCTGCTCGCAGATGGCCCAGGCCAGCGCCTCGAACGGATCGGGACGGCGGATGACGCGCAGGTGCGGGCGCGCGCGCACCGATCGCCCGATGAGCGGATCGGAGCGGAAGCGGTCGTAGAACGGGCGCAGGTCGTCGTCGACGCCCAGCGCGAAGCGCACGCGCTGCAGGGCCTCCTCGGCGACGTCGGGGCTGTCGGCGCCGGCCACGAGGACGACGCGGTTGCGCGCGGGCTGGCCGACGCGGACGATCGCCGGGATCCCGTCGATGTGCAGCAGCCGCTCCAGGCCGCCGCCCTCGGGCCGGCGGCGCAGGACGCCGTCGCGGCCCGCGCGCGGCAGGCGAAACGGCCACGCCGGACGCACCTCTCGCCTCACCTCGACCATCGCTCCCGACTCTACGCCTCGCGCCCGACGGGCGGCGCCGTGGCCGCGCTAGCGGGCGAGCGGAGCGGCAAAGCGTGCGAGCGCCAGCCGCGAGCCGCACAGGCAGTGCAGCGCGAGCAGGGCGGCCGCGACGAGGATCACGTCGCCCACGCTGAAGACGTTGCTCACCGGCCACGAGGCCGGGACGGCGAAGACGTCGCCGAGGAACGACAGGTGCGCGTGCCCGACGGCCGTGGAGTTGGCGAACTCGCCGGCCTGCTGATGCACGCCGGCCGCCGCCAGCGCGGCGGGATCGGCGGGCATGACGCCGCCGTTGGCGCTGATGGCCACGAGGTTGAGGGCCCCGCCCAGCGCCGCCAGCCACAGGTAGGCGATGTGCCGGTTGGCCCACAGGAAGGCGGCGACGAGGCCGTAGGTGGCCACGTGTACGGCGTGGTGCAGCCACACGCCACCGCGCGGCAGCAGGGAGATGATGAGGACCTGGGCCGCGATGGCGATCAGCGCGAGCCACGCGGCCCGGAAGCGGACGTCGGCCAGCGCGCCAAGGCGCCCGCGCGCGAGCGGGACGCTGGCCAGGCACAGCACGAGCAGGACGCCGATGAGCATCTCGCCCCCGTGCATCGGCCTCGATCCGCACCTGCTTGAGCCGCGCGCCGAGCGGTCGTCGCACGTCCGCGGACGGCGGATAACCAAGAGTTAAAGGTTCGCGACGAACCTGCCGATTGGGACGGGGCAGCGTCCCGCACGGACGCGAGACCCACGACCAAGGGGATAGATGCCGATGAAGTTCCGTCTGTTGCGCCTCATGACGACGGTGGCCATGCTGGCCGTCCTCCTCGAGGCCCTCGGCGCCGGCGCGAAGTGGGGCTAGGCCTCATGCTGCGCGACGCAAGGCGCCTCGCGGGGATGACCCGCAGCGCGCGCAAGTGGAGCTGACGCGATCGCATCCAGGCGCCCCGCTCGCGGGGCGCCCGCGCGATCGCCGGTCCGTCCCTCCCCCCGTGGTCCTCTGAGCGTGCGCGCCCGGCTGTACGTCAGCGCCGTCATCGCATCGGGGCTCGGGCTGCTCGTGGTCGTCGCTGCGGTGCGCGGCTCGGACCTCGTCCATCACGGCTCGGTGGGCATGTGGGTCCTGCTCGGCGCCGTCATCGTCGGCGAGCTGGTGCCGATCAAGCTCGGCACGGGAGAGGGCGAGGTCGCGCCGTCGACCACCTTCACCTTCGCCCTGCTGCTCTCCTCCGGCGTGGCCGCCGCCGCCATCGCCGTGGCCGCCGCCTCGGCGCTCAGCGACGTCATCGATCGCAAGCGCCCCTCGCGCAGCGCCTTCAACGTCGCGCAGTACGTGCTGGCCATCGCCGCCGCCGGGGGAGTCCTCGTCGCGGCGGGCGTCCTGCCTCACCACCAGCACTTCAGCGCCGCCGACGTCCCGGCCATCCTCGCCGCGGCGCTCGTCTTCTTCGTCGTCAACACGGGCCTCGTGGCGGGCGCCATCGCCGTGACCTCCGGCACCCGGTTGCGCGATCAGATCTCCTCAGAGCTCATCCGCCAGTCGGCGACCGAGGGGATCCTGCTGGGCCTGGCCCCGCTCGCGGTGCTCGCCCTCGACTCGGCCCCGGTGCTCCTCCCGCTGCTGGCCCTGCCCCTCATCGCCGTCCAGCGCGCAGGCCGCCAGGCGCTCATCGCCGAGCGCCTCGCCCTGCACGACGCGCTGACCGGCCTGCCCAACCGCGTCCTCTTCCGCACCCGCACGCAGCAGGCGATCGGCGCCGCCGGGCGCGCCGGGACCGGGGTGGCGGTCATGCTCCTCGATCTCGACCGCTTCAAGGAGATCAACGACACCCTGGGCCACCACTACGGCGACGAGGTCCTGCGCCAGGTGGGTGAGCGCCTCTCGGGGCTGCTCGGCGAGGACGACACCGTCGCGCGCCTGGGCGGCGACGAGTTCGCGATCCTCCTGCGCGCGGTCGAGACGCCGGCCGCCGGCGTGGCCGTCGCGGCCGCCGTGCGGCGCGCGATCGCCGAGCACTTCGACGTCGCCGGCGTGCGCCTGGAGCTCGGCGCCAGCGTCGGGATCGCCTGCTTCCCCGAGCACGGCCACGACGTCGACGTGCTCATGCAGCGCGCGGACGTCGCCATGTACCAGGCCAAGGAGGGGCGCACGGGGGTCGAGCGCTACGTCCCCGAGCTCGACGGCAACAGCGTGCAGCGCCTCGCCCTGGCCGGCGACCTGCGCACGGCGCTCGAGCGCGAGGAGTTCGTGCTGCACTACCAGCCCAAGGTCGACCTGCGGACCAACGCGGTGTCCGGCGCCGAGGTGCTCCTGCGCTGGGCGCACCCCGTGCACGGCTGGCTGGCGCCCGACGACTTCATCCCCCTGGCCGAGCACACCGGCCTCATCGTGCCCCTGACCAACTACGTGCTCGACCACGCGCTGCGCCAGATGGGCGCCTGGCGCAGGCAGGGCCTCGACATCGGCGTTGCGGTCAACCTGTCGGCGCGGACGCTCATCGAGCGCGAGCTACCCGACCACATCGAGGCGATGTGCCAGCGCTGGGCCGTTCCGACGAGCCGGCTCGTGCTCGAGATCACCGAGAGCATGGTGGTCGCCGACCCCGCGCGGGCGCTGCCCATCCTCGCCCGCCTGCACGAGCTGGGCGTCGAGATCGCGGTCGACGACTTCGGGACCGGCTTCTCGTCGATGGACTACCTCAAGCGCCTGCCGGTCCGGGAGGTCAAGATCGACCGCTCGTTCGTCACCACGATGGCGATCGACGCCCGGGACGCCGCCATCGTGCGCTGCACCATCGACCTGGCCCGCAGCCTCGGCCTGCGCGTCGTGGCGGAGGGCGTGGAATCGCCCGACGTGCGCTCGCGCCTGACCACGCTGGGCTGTGACCAGGCGCAGGGCTACTCGTTCTCGCGCGCCCTGCCCCAGGCCGACTTCGCGGCCTGGCTGACCGCGCGCGAGCTCAGCGAGCTGGCCCTCAGCGCCTGACCGCGGCGAGCGCGGCGGGCAGATCGGTGACCCGGACGACGGCGGGGCCGTCGGCGCCAGCGGTCGCGCGCGGGCCGGCGACGACGATGCGCTCGTAGCCCTGGGCGGTGAAGTAGCGCACGTCGGTGCGGGCCTCGGCGGCGTCGCGCGGCAGGCGCACGTCGGCGTCCACGGCGCGCAGGCGGTGATCGACCAGCGCGCGGCCGTCGCGTCCGGAGCGGGCGGCGATGACGATGGCAGTCCGGGGCGCGGGATGGCCGGCGCCCGGTGCGAGCGCGGCACCCGCAGCCAGCGCGCCGATGGCGGCAACGAGCGTAGCGAGTCCTGTGGCGATGTGCGTCATACGTATGAGCATACTACGTATGACTGGTTCGTCCGTCAACCTCGTCACACAACGAGGACGCGTCGCACGGGCGCTGCTTCCCGCCCACGACGTGCTCGCAGCGTGGTTGCATGTCGCCCATCGCCTCCGCCGCCCACTCACGCGTGACCAGCGTCGACGTCGCCCAGCGGGCCGGCGTGTCGCAGTCCACGGTGTCCCTGGTCTTCTCCGGCAAGGGCCGCGGGCGGGTGTCGGCGGCGACCCAGGAGAAGGTGCGCCGGGTGGCGCGCGAGCTCGGCTACCGGCCCAACATCGCGGCGCAGGCGCTGCGCCTGGGAAGCTCGCGGGCGGTCGCGCTGCTGGTGCCCGACGTCACCAACCCGTTCTTCGCCCGCGTCCTGCGCGGTGCCCAGCGCGCGGCGCAGGAGGCCGGCTACACGGTGGCGCTGGTCGACACGGGCAACGACCGCCGGTGGGAGGAGCAGTCGTTCGAGGCGCTGCGCGCCGGGCCGGTCGATGGGTACCTGCTGTTCGAGGTCATGCCTCCGGAGGGCCTGGCCGCGGACGAGCAGGTCGTGCTCATCGAGAGCCGGGCCCCGCGGCGCTCGTCGGTGCGCTTCGACTCCGAGGGCGGCGCCGCGGACGCCTTCGAGCACCTGCTCGAGCTCGGCCATCGCCGCATCGGTCACCTGGCCGCGGACTTCGACGCCCCCACCTTCCACCTGCGCGAGGACGCCCGCCGGCGCGTGCTGAGCGCGGCCGGCCTGGACCCCGACGCCCTGCCGCGCGCGGTGACCGAGATCACCATCGACGGCGCGCGCGACGCCGCGGGCCCGCTGCTCGACGAGAAGCCGACGGCGGTGTTCTGCGACGACGACATCGTCGCGGCCGGGCTCTACCTGGCCGCGCGCGAGCGCGGGCTGCGCATCCCGCGCGACCTCTCGGTCGTCGGCTTCGACGACATGGACTTCGCGCGCGTGCTCGATCCGGCCCTGACCACCGTGGCGCTCGACGCCGAGCTGCTGGGGGCCACGGCCTTCGGGCTGCTGGAGGAGCGCATGCGCGGCGGGCGCCCGCGGCGGCCGATCGTGCTGCCGGCCCGGCTGGTGGTCCGCGGCTCGACCGGGCCGCCGCGATGAGCGACGCGGCGCGCGCGGCCTTCGAGGCCCACGCCGAGGAGGCCGAGGCGACCGGGCGCACCCGAGTGGGCGCCGGCCAGCGGGCGCCCTCCCTCGATGCCTGGCCGCGCAGCGCCGCACGCGCGGGCGGACGAGGCCGCGCAGCGCCGCCGCGCGCGAACGAGACCGCGCAGCACAGAAGCGCGCGGCGAAGCGGGAGTGGCGGGCGGGGCTAGTCCCGCGAGCCCAGCAGGTGCACGTCGATCAGGAACGAGCGCGTGGCGAGCACCGGGGCCAGTTGGTTGGCGCGGCGGCGCGTGCGGCGCCGGGCGCGGACGGCCTTCGCTCCACGCAGGGCGGCGACGGTGACCACCCCCGCGGCGAAGGACGTCGCGGCGACGGCCGCGGCCTGCTTGACCACGACGACGCCGGCGGCGGCGTCGGGGCGCGTGAGGGCCCGTGGCTCGTCGGCCAGGACCGGGACGGCGTCGACCTCTTCGATGCCGTCGGGCTCGTTCTCTGCGTGCATCCGGGGCGATGATAGCCGCGGGGCCCGACGCCGCGGTAGACCTGCGGTCAGTCCAGTGTGCGCTGAAAGACGCGGTAGGTCTTGACCTTGCGGCCGTTCATGGCCTCCATCCCGCGGTTCATGGCGCGGTTGGTCTCGAGGATCCAGCCCATCTCGCCCCACTTGATCGGGGTCCGTTCGGCCAGGTCGAAGTGCTCGACGTAGAGGGCGGCGGCCACGCCGGTGTGCTGGTACTCGGGCTTGACGCCCAGGAAGCCCACCCGGCAGCGATCGATGATCTTGCGCCGGCGCAGGAAGTGCCACCAGCCGAAGGGCAGCAGGCGCCCGTTCATCTTGCGCAGGACCTGATTGATGTCGGGCACGGTGATGGCGACGGCCACGGTCTCGCCGTCCTTCTCGGCCACCATGAACCACGGCGCATCGAAGACGAGCTGCAGCTCCTGGGCGTAGTAGTCGAGGTCCTTCTTGGAGTACGGCGAGAAGCCCCAGTTGTGCGACCAGGCCGAGTTGTAGACCTCGGCGAAGCGGTCCATGTCGCGGCGCAGCGAGCGGCGCGACATCTTGCGGATCTGCACGCCGTGCTTGGGCCCCACCTGCTGGGCCAGCTCGAAGACGATGGGGATGATCTTCTCGCGGTCGGAGATGTCGAGCTCCCACATCCACAGGTCCATGGCCTTCTCGAGCCCGGCCTCCTCGCAGCGCGCCGCGTAGTAGGGCGGGTGCCAGGGCTGCTTGATCATCGGCTCCCGGTCGTAGCCCTCGACCAGGACGCCGTTCTCGTCGTTGACGCCGAAGTCCATCGGGCCGATCATCAGGTCGCGCCCGCGCTGGCGCAGCCAGGCCTCGGCCGCCGCGAGCAGCGCCGGCAGGACCTCGGGATCGTCCTCGAACTCGAGGAAGCCGAACATCCCCCAGCGGTTGCCCTGGTAGGCGTTGAAGGCGTGGTCGACCTGCGCGCTGATGCGGCCCACGACGCGCCCGTCGCGCCACGCGCAGAACAGCTGCGCATCGCCGTGCTTGAAGAAGGCGTTCTGGCGGCGGCTGAGGAACAACCGGCGCTCGATGCGCAGCGGGGGGATCCAGTACGGCGAGGTAGAGTGCAGCCGGTACGGGAGCTCGATGAACTCGCCCAGCTCCTTGCGACCCTCCACCGGCCTCACGTCCACGGACACGGCGGCGCACCCTACATGCCCGAGACCTCGATCGACGTCTTTGCCAAGGCCCGCGACAACGAGC
This sequence comes from Paraconexibacteraceae bacterium, assembly GCA_963757775.1. Lineage (GTDB taxonomy): Bacteria > Actinomycetota > Thermoleophilia > Solirubrobacterales > Solirubrobacteraceae > JAOPZW01. The sequence goes on from CAVWSH010000006.1 coordinate 438,473, forward strand.
GCGTCGCTCTGCTGCGCGCTGCGCGCGAGGCCGGCATCGTCCCCTACTTCCGCACCGTCGAGGGGCCGGCCCGCCCCGTGGTGGAGATGGAGGGCGCCGCGCGGATCATGCTCGGCTCCAACAACTACCTGGGACTGACGGGCGACGAGCGCGTCATCCAGGGCGCCCGGGACGCGCTCGAGCGCTACGGGACGGGCCTCACGGGCTCGCGCCTGCTCAACGGCACCACGGCTCTGCACCTCGAGCTCGAGGAGGAGATCGCCGACTGGCAGGGGACCGAGGACGCCATCGTCTTCACCACCGGCCATCAGGCGAACGTCGGCACGCTGGGGACGATCCTCGGCCCCACGGACACGGTCGTGGCCGATTCCGGCGACCACGCGTCGATCCTCGACGGCTGCCTGCTCAGCCGCGCCAAGCTGCGGGCCTTCCGCCACAACCGCCTGGACAAGCTCGAGCGCATGCTCGAGCGCGCCGCGAACGACGGCGGCGGCGTGCTCGTCGTGGTCGACGGCGTCTTCTCGATGGAGGGCGACGTTCCCCCGCTGCCCGAGATCTGCGACCTGTGCGAGCGCTTCGGCGCTCGCCTCATGGTCGACGAGGCGCACGGCGCCGGGGTGCTGGGCACCCGCGGCGCCGGGGCGTCTGAGTACTTCGGCGTCGAGGACCGCGTCGACCTGCGCATGGGAACCTTCTCGAAGTCGCTGGCCAGCTGCGGGGGGTTCATCGCCGGGCCGGCCGACGTCATCGAGTTCCTGCGCGTGCAGAGCCGCGCCTTCCTCTTCACCGCATCGGCCGTGCCGGCCGCCGTCGGGGCCGCCCAGGCCGCCCTGCGCATCGTGCGCACGGCCGAGGGTCGCGAGCTGATGGCCAGGGTCCTCGCCAACGCGCGGCTGTGGAGCGACGGGCTCGTGGAGCGCGGCTTCAAGGTCGTGCGCCATGGGGATCTCGTCACCCCGATCGTGCCCGTCCTGGTCGAGGACGACTGGAAGGCCGGCCTGCTGTGGAAGGCCCTCTACGACGCCGGCGTGTTCGTCAACACCGCCCTGCATCCCGCCGTCCCGCCTGGCGGGGCGCTGCTGCGCACGAGCGTCATGGCCACCCACGACACGCCCACGCTCGAGCGCGCGCTCGACGCCTTCGCCTCGGTCAAGGCCTCCTTCGAGGCCGAGCACGGCCCACTGCCCGGGCCCGCCGGCGACTGATCAGGCGGCTCCTACGCGGCGCCGGCTTGTCCGATTCATCACAAGTCGGAGCGGCAAGAAAAAGGTTGCTCTTTGCGGTTCTTGGACGCACCTGCGCGTTGACCGATCCGCGCGCCGTGGCGTAGCTTCCCGCGCTGTCGGCGTGAACGCCGCGGGGAGAGAGAGCTTCAGACCGGGCCCGAGACGCTATCGGGATGATCGGGCCCAGCCGGTCGTGAACCTCACGCGAGGGCCCCGCTGCCGTTGCGCTGCACACGCACGTTCAACCAAGGACAGGTTCCCCTTGAGGGAGGGGAGCAGGGAGGATTCATGAACGCTGAAGCGAGGATGTCCCCTGCCCGGGGGGCGCAGCACATGCAGGCTCTCGAGCGGGCGAATGCCGTCCGGCTGGCCCGCGCGGAGCTCAAGCGCCGCGTGGCCATCGGGGAGATCAGCGCGGCCGAGGTGATCCTGAGCGCGCCGTGGGAGGCGGAGAGCATGACGGTCTCCGACCTGCTCACCAGTCAGCGCCGCTGGGGCCATACGCGCAGCCGCAAGTTCCTGCAGTGCGTCCCGATGTCGGAGAACAAGACCGTCGGCTCGATGACCGATCGCCAGCGTCGTGCGCTGGCGCAGATGCTGGGAGCGAGCCGTGCACCGCAGGCCGCCCCCGAGCGCGCGGAGAGCCTGACGCCGGTCCTCGTCGGGGCCGCCTGATCAGACGTCATGGCCGCGGGCTGACCGGGCGCCTCTCGGAGGCGGGTCGGTCAGCCCGAGGCCGTGGCGATCTCGACGATGTTCCCGTCGGGGTCGCGCAGGTAGATCGACCGCAGGCCGCCGCGGTCGAACACGTCGGTGCAGTCCACCGAGCGCGAGCGCAGGTAGTCCCGCCAGGCGTCGAGCTCGTCGACGCTGGCCACCGACAGGGCCACGTGGTGCACGGAGCCCACGCCGACCTTCCCGGGCTCCATCTCGGGGTACTCCATGAAGGACAGCAGGGTGCCCGCCGTCCCATGCCCGTCGCCGAACCAGAAGTGGCGCGCGTCGGGGTCGTCGTCGTTGACCGCCTCGCGTACGAGGGCCAGGCCGAGCAGGTCCCGGTAGAACGCGGTGGTGCGCTGCAGGTCGCTGCAGATCACGGTGACGTGATGCAGGCCGAGCAGGCGCATGCGCCGCGGCTCGGGTGGCGGCAGCTCGCTCATACGCGGAACCCCACTCCGCCCGAGCGCGCGCGGAAGGCGCGGCGCAGGCGCGTGAGCACGAGGACGAAGACCCCGGCCCCGATCGCGAGCAGGGCGACCTGCGGCAGCCCGGTCCACAGGAACAGCGGCGCGTCGACGACGATCGCGCTCGCGGCGGCCAGCAGGGTCGAGTGCGAGCGGTATCCCGCGAAGTGCTCGCGCACCGCGAGCTCCAGCCCGGCGAGGCTGACGAGCGCGAAGCCGCAGCCCAGCAGGGCGCCGCGGCGCCCGCCGTCGGTCAGCACGCCGCCGACGATGAGCGCCATCGCGAAGAGGATGACGAGCTCGGTGAGCGGGAAGGGCGACCACGGCGCCTTGGGAGCGTCGGCCATGCGGGCCCGCGGGCCCTGCGCCGCGGGTCGCGGCCGTGGCGGCTCGACCACGGGCGGCGGCGCCGGCGCGGTCATCCCGCGCTTACGAGAGCGACGGCCCATGTCAGGAGGCTAAGGGACAGCCGGAGGACAGCTTGACCTGCCACCAGCCCATCAGCATGCCGATGAGCCCGAGGCGGGGGCGCACGTGCCACACGCCGCAGCCGCTCTCGCCGAGGTCGCGGTTGGCGACGCGCGCGAACTTGTAGCGGCCGGGCTCGAGCAGCATGCGCTCGAGCAGCACGCGGCTGGCCTCCTGGCGCTCGCCGCGCCGCGCGAGCACCGCCCGCGCCTGCGCGAGGCGGTCGGCCAGCCCGTCGCGGATGCGCTCGAGCTCGCCCAGCGTCAGCACGCGCGGGCCGCCGGGCGCCGGGACGGCGCTGTGCACTCCGCCGTCCGGGAAGGCGCTGACGACCGCGTCGGAGAGCTGCGCCTCGAGCGCCGCGATCTGGTCGCGCAGCTGGCTGCGTGCGGCGCGTTCGTCGGCGATGCCGCGGACGTCGCGGACGTCGAGCATGCGCGCGAGTCTACTGGGCACCACGGGCGTCGGACAGCGCCTGCGCGCAGCCGAACAGCGCCTCCTCGACGTCCAGGGGCGGGACCCCTGGGACGGCGACGGCGAAGAGCCGCAGGCGTGCGCTGTCGCGGGTGGGACGGCAGCTGGCCGCCACCGCGCCGAAGAGCACGGCCACCGGCGCGCCGGCGTCGGCCACCACGACGCGCCCGGGGACGAGGTCGGCGGCGTACTCGCCCTCCCCCAGGCGCTCGCCCGGCGCCGCGCCGCGCAGCCCGAGAGGCCCGTCCAGCCGGGCGTCGTCGAGCGCCCACACCGGGACGCCGGTCTCGACCACCGCGACGAGCAGGGCGTCCTCCAGCGGCCCGCGCGAGGCGAAGCCGCCGTGCATCAGGCGGTCGAGCGCCGCCGCCTCCACCGGCGTGCGCTGGGCATCGGGATCGAGGCCGACCTGGCGGAAGAAGACGCGGTAGGCGTGCGGGACCGGCTCGCGACGCAGGGTCAGCGCGCGGGCCCCGTGGAAGCGGTCGGACAGCAGCGCCAGGCGCTCGCGCAGCGCGCTCGGCGTGCGCCGCCCCGGCGCCGGCGCGACGACCGAGACCAGCCGCAGCTCGGGGAACTCGAGCGCCAGCTCGCGGCCGACCCAGCCCTCCTCGAACGGCGGGGCGCCGCTCACGGTGGCGTCATCCCACGCGCCTCGTGCTCGAGCGCGACGAAGCGCCGATCGAGCCCCGCGTCGTCGAGCTCGCCGACGCTCGTGGCCTGCACGACGCCGCCGGGCAGCGCATAGGTGAGCTGCGGGCAGACGGCGACGCCGAACAGGTTGGCCAGGATGCCGTCGCGGTCCCAGGCGACCGGGAAGCGCCAGCCATGACGGCGCACCAGGGCGCGAAGGTCGTCGCGGTCGCCGCGGATCGACACGGCGGCCACCTGGACGTCCGGGTGGCGCGCCCGCACGCGCGCGAGGCGGTCGAGCTCGCGCGTGCACTGCGTGCCGCGCGTGGCCAGGAAGGCGAGCACGAACGGGCCGCCCTCGGCCAGCGCGCACGAGTTGACGATCTGCGGGCCGCGCACCGAGCACGCCGGGCGCCGGCCGGCCGAGCCCTGGTTGGCCTTGCGCGCGACGTTGACATCGCCGTCGATGGTCCCCAGCGCCAGCGGCGCGGCGAAGGGCGGCACCTTGGAGCCGATCTTCAGGCCCTGCGAGCCCACCCTGTGCGTGCGCAGCGTGTTGAGCGACGCGTAGGCGATGAGGGCCACGCCCACGACCGCCACGAACCACCCGTAGCGGTGCGCGCCGCCGGGCAGGCGCGGAGGCCGGGCCGGGCTCACGCGGTCGGCGCGCGCCGGGCGTCGATGCGGCGCCCGCCGACCCGCGGGACGCGCAGCCGCAGCCGCCCCTGCTCGGCCAGCAGCAGCACCGCGGGCAGCACGACCATCACCCCGAGCAGGGCCACGGTGAGGTCGACGACCGTCACGAAGCCGAAGTCGCGCAGCATCTTGATGTCCGAGACGACGAGGACCGCGAAGCCCGCGATGGCCGTGGTGCCCGAGGCCAGCACCGCGGCGCCGGTCGACCGGTACGTGCGCTCGAGCGCCTCCCCCGGGTCGTGGCCGGCGAGGCGCTCGGCGCGGTAGCGCTCGGCCAGCAGGACGCTGAACTCGGTGGAGATCGCGATCACGAGCGCGCCGAGGACCACCGACATGGGGTTCAGCGGGATGCGCAGCGCGAAGAGCACGAGCGCCGACCATCCCGTGGCGAGCGCGATCGGCAGCAGCGGCACGAAGGCGCGCTGCCACGCACGGAAGGCGACGAGGAGCACGAGCGCCACGGCGGCCAGGCCGGCCAGCAGCGTCACGAGCCGCCGCCACGGCGACGACACCGCCGCATTGGCCTCGGCCGCGAGCACCGGCAGGCCGGCCAGCTCGGCGTCGATCCCGGCCGGCGGGTGCAGGCGGTCGCGCATCGCGGCGATGACCTGCTCCTGGCGGTCGAGCGCCATCAGGCGGATGCCGAAGGCCATCGTGGCCGTCCGGCGGTCGGCCGTGATGACGCCCTGCGAGAAGTACGCGGGGACGGCGTCGAGCAGGCCCTCGATCTGCTGGCGCGTGGTGTTCCGGGCGCCCTGGAAGAGGTCGGGGAGCGAGAAGGCGGGGCACAGCTCGGCCTTGCCGCAGCCGCGCCTGGCCGAGTACCCGAAGCGCTTGAGGACCGCCGCCTGGTAGCTCGACATCCACTTGACGACGGCGGGATCGGTGACGCGCCGGCCCGAGACGACGACGTCGATCTCGCCGCCCACGTCGGTCGAGCGCTGCAGCGCCTGGAGGTCGTGGATCGCTCCGTTCTGGGGCACGAGCTTGGTGAGGTCGGACTCCACCCGCGTCTGCGTCTCGAGGCCCCAGCCGGCCAGGGCGATCACGAGCGCCACGAGGACGACCCGGCCCGGGTGGGCGTTGGCCACGCGCAGCGCGCCGCGCCCGGCCGCGGCGCCGCGGCGGCGCAGCGCGAGGGCCGCGCGGTTGGCGGCGATCAGCTCGCCGGCGCCGCGCCATGCCGGCGCGAGCGCCTCGAGCGGCCGTCCCCTGCGGCCGAGCCGCGCCGAGCCGGCGAGCGCCGCCACGCCGAGGGTCAGCGCGCAGCCGAGGGCGAGCGCGATGCCCGCCACGAGCAGCAGCCCGAAGCCGCGCACCATCGGCACCGGCGAGAGCGCGAGGACCAGGAAGCCGGCGGCCGTGGCCGCCGCGGCCGTGGCCACCGTGGGGGCGCCGCGCGTGGCCGTGCGCCGCACCGCGGCCTCGATCCCTGCCCCCGCGGCCTCGGCCTCCTGCACGCGGGCCTGCAGCTGGATGGCGTAGTCGACGGCGAGGCCGATGAGCACCGGCAGGACCGCGATCGAGGCCATGGTCAGCGACGCGCCGGCCAGCGACAGGGCCCCGAAGGTCAGCCCGGCGGCGGCCAGCGCGACGACGAGCGGCAGCAGCCGCAGCCTGGCGCGGAAGACCAGCGCGAGCGTCAGGGCCATGACCACGAGCGCGGCCACGAGAAGGAGCACGAGCGAGTGGCTGATCGAGCGTGTGAGGTCCGAGACGACCACGGGCGCGCCGGTGACGACGTAGGTGCCCTTGCCGTTGGGCAGCTTCCACTCGGGCATCGCCACGGCGCGGCGCACGAGCCCGATGGCGCGGTCGCGCGCGCGCTCGCTGAGGTCGGAGCGGAAGCGGACCTGGATGAGGGCGCTGCCCTTGTTGGGGAAGATGTAGGCGAAGCGCCCCTTGGGCACGCCCGGCCCCTTGGTGTCGTCGAAGACGATCTTCGAGACGAAGGACGGGTCGTTGAGCTGGGGAGCCGAGCGGATCCCGTACTTCAGGGCCAGGGCGATCACGTTCTTGGCGAACTCGGCCTCGACGAGCTGCTTGGCCTGCTCGCCGTACCGGCGCACCTGCGCCGGGCTCTTGTGCTGGGCGCGCGCCAGCGCCCGCGCCGCGATGGCCGCGCGCCTGGCCTGCGCCGTGCGGGCCGCCGACTCGGCCTTGAACTCGTCCTGGATCTGCCCGATGGCCTCGTTGAGGAAGGTGCCCGGCCCGAAGACGACCTTGGCCGGCTTGCTGGCCGCCAGCTCCGCGCACGGGCCGCCCTTGCCGCCCGGTGGCACGGCGCCCTTCGGCGCATTGCCCGAGATGCAGCCCTCGAGCCCCTGCACGCGCAGGATGTCCGAGGTCAGCGTGAGCTGCGTGACCGGCTCGCGCACGAGCACGTAGACGGCTTCGTCGCCGAAGCGCTGGTGCAGGCGCTCGGTGGCGGCGAAGCTCGCGCTGCCGCGGCCCACGAGGGTGTCGGTCGCCGCCGTCGGCTGCAGGCGCAGCGCGAGGACGCCGCCGGCCAGCGACAGCAGGCCGACGGCCAGCCCGACCAGCAGCGGCCGCCGAGCGGCGGCCCCCATCACCGCCCGCAGCAGACCCGACAGCCTCATCTCGACCGGCAGGGTACCCGCGGCGGGCGGCGGAGCGTGCTGGTACTAGCTCACCGCAGCGCGGCGCGCGTGAACGAGCGCACCGCCAGCGCGAGGAGGGCCGCGGCGAAGGCCACGACGACGGCGAGGCTGAGCCACGCCTCGGTGGTCGTGTTGCTCATGCCCCAGATGTCGTGCAGGCCGGTGCCGTGTGGGTCGACGAGCCCGTAGCGCATGAGCGCCATCGCGTGGGTCAGCGGCAGGACCTTGGCGAAGGCCGTCAGAGCGCCCGGCAGCGCGCTGATGGGGAACAGCGCCCCGGCGAAGAACCACGGCAGGATGGCCACCACCGGCGTGGCGCCGATGTACTCCTCCTGGTCGGGGATGCGGCTGGCCATCGTCTCGGCGACGCCGTACATGAGGACCGCGAAGCCGGCCGCCGCCCCCACGAACCAGGCGATCCCCGTCGCGCTGACGTGGAACTCGGCGCCCCGCAGCGCGGCGACCCCGACGAGGACGGCGACCTGCAGCGCGCTGAGCGCGAGCGCCACCGCCAGGTTGCCCAGCACGAGCAGCGCGCGCGGGATCGGCGCGGCCAGCAGCTCGCGCTGAGCGCCGCTGACGCGGTCGATGATGACGCTGAGGCCGGCGAAGACCGTGGTGAGGGGCACGAGCAGGCCGACCGCGCCGATCGAGACGAAGGCGGTGTAGTCGAGCTTGGTGTGCAGGCCGCCCAGCGCCGTCGTCAGCGCGGGGGCGATCACGACGACGAAGAGGATCGGCGTGAGCAGCGGGATCGCGATCTGGCGCGGGTTGCGGGCGGTGAGCGCGGCGCGCCGCTGGGCGAGCGGCACGAGCGCGGCGGAAGCGGACATGGGACGGGGTCCTTTCGTTTCGGTTCGTTCAGGCCGCCTCGGCCATGCGGTTGCCGGTGAGGCGCAGGTAGACGTCGTCGAGCGTCGGCATGCGGGTCGTGATGCCCGACGCGCGCACGTCGGTGGCGTGGATGGCGGCGATGGCCTCGGCGGCGCTGGTGCGGCGCAGCGGCAGCGTCACCGTCGAGCCGACGGCGAAGACGTCGGCCGTCGCGATGCCGTGGGCGCGCAGCGTGGCGAGCGCCGCCGCCGCGTCCCCGTCGAGGCGCATCTCGAGGATCTCGCCGCCGAGCCCGGCCAGCAGCGCGCCGGGCGCGTCGAGCGCCGCGATCTCGCCGCGGTTCATGATCGCGACGCGGTCGCACAGGCGCTGCGCCTCGTCGAGGTAGTGCGTCGTGAGCAGGATCGTCATCTCGCTGCGCTCGCGCAGCCCGGCGATGACGTCGAGCAGCTCGTGGCGGATGCGCGGATCCAGGCCGACGGTCGGCTCGTCGAGGAAGAGCACGCGCGGCTCCGAGACCAGGGCGCGGGCGATCTCCAGCCGCCGGCGTTCGCCGCCGCTGTAGGTGCCCACCGGCCGGTCGACGAGCTGGGTGAGCCCGAGGGCCTCGATGAGCTCGGCGATGCGCGCGTCGCCCGTGGCCCGCGCGACGCCCCACAGGCGCGCGTGGAGCTCGAGGCTCGCCCGGCCGGTGAGCGTGCTGTCGACGACCGGCTCCTGGAAGACGACGCTGCTCGCGCGCCGGGCGGCGAGCGCCTGGCGCGTGACGTCGAAGCCGGCCAGGCGCGCCGTCCCGGCGCTCGGCGCCACGGTGGTGGTCAGCATCCCTACGGTGGTCGACTTGCCCGCGCCGTTGGGGCCCAGCAACCCGAACACCTCGCCGGCGCCGACGTCGAAGTCCAGCGGTTTCACGGCGGCGACGCCGCCCGGATAGGTCTTGCTCAGCCCTTGCACTTCGATCGCGTTCACGGGGTCTCCTGGACTGCAGTGGGGGCGCGGTCACATCGGCCGCGGTCGGTTCGTCACTGCTATGACGGACCCCGACGAGAGGATGTGACCGTGCACTCAGACCAGGGCCGGGCCGAGCAGTTCGAGGAGCATCGAGCGCACCTGCGCGCGGTCGCCTACCGGATGCTCGGCTCGCTCAGTGAGGCGGACGACGCCGTCCAGGAGGCCTGGCTGCGCCTCAGCCGGTCCGATGCGGACGCCGTGGCCAACCTGGGCGGCTGGCTGACGACGGTCGTCGCGCGCGTGTGCCTGGACATGCTGCGCTCGCGCCGGTCGCGGCGCGAGGACCTCGTGGGCACGCGGCTGCCCGAGCCGATCCTCACCACCGGCGAGGACAGCGATCCGGCCCACCAGGCCGAGCTGGCCGACTCGGTCGGGCTCGCGCTGCTCGTCGTCCTCGACACCCTCTCGCCCGCCGAGCGCCTCGCCTTCGTCCTGCACGACATGTTCGGCGTGCCCTTCGAGGAGGTCGCTCCCATCGTCGACCGCACGCCCGCGGCCGCGCGCCAGCTCGCCAGCCGGGCGCGGCGCCGGGTGCGCGGGGCGGCGCCATCGCCCGATCCGGACCTCGCCCGTCAGCGCGAGGTCGTCACCGCCTTCCTCGCCGCCGCGCGGGCGGGCGACTTCGATGCGCTGCTCGAGGTGCTGGACCCCGGCGTCGTGTTCCGCGTCGACGCCGGGCGCGGCCCGCACGCGCGGCCGCCCGCCGTGGGCGCGCCGGCGGTGGCGCGCGAGCTGCTGACCCGCGCCCCGCGCTTCGCGCCGCTCGCGCACCCGGCGATCGTCAACGGCGCGGCGGGCCTGTACCTGGGGCCGGCCGAGCGTCCAGCGGCGGTCGTCGGCTTCACCGTGGTGGGCGGGCGGATCGCCGCGATCGACCTCATAGTCGACCGCGAGAAGCTGCGCCAGGTCGTCGGCGCCTGATCAGGCGGCGGCGAGCACGCGTCCCAGGCGCGCGGTGAGCCAGTCGATCGAGCCGGGCTCGCCGCAGACGTCCTCCCACCCGGAGATGAGGCGATGCAGCTCGGCGAACGAGTCGTAGCGCCCGAGGATCTGCACCTGGCCCCCGCCGCGCATGCCCTCGTGCTGCATGACGTAGAGCTCGCCGGTCGCCTCGACGTAGGCGGCGCGATAGGTGCGCGCCAGCGGGCCGCGGGCGCGCCACCACAGCCCCACGTCGCGCTCGCGCGAGGTGGCGCGACGACGGTCGGCGGCGTACAGGGCTCCGAGTGAGAGGTAGGTCTGCATCGTCGATTCATGCTGAATGCCCGAGCCGAGATCTCCACTGGTGCTGCCCGTACTTCCGCCCTCCTGCTGACCGGCCGAAGGCCGTCAGGGGACGAGCACCGTCTTGCCGACCGTGGCGCGGCCCTCGATCGCCTCATGCGCGGCCGCTGCCTCGGCGAGCGCGAAGCGCTGCACGACCGGGACGAGGCGCCCGTCGGCGGCCGCGGCGAGCGCCTGCTCCTCGAGGTCGCGCAGCCCGCCGGGGCGCTGGGCGATCCGGGCGCCGATGGCGGCCGAGGCCGTGATCCCGCGCGCGAAGAGGTCGGCCGCCGAGAGCTCGGTCGGCGCGCCCGAGGAGAAGCCGAAGAGGATGAGCCGGCCGCCGGGGCCGAGCAGCTCGAGGGCCCCGCGGCCGCGGGCGCCGCCCACGCCGTCGAGCGCCACTGTGATCGCGCGCCCGCCGAGCGCCTCTTGCACCGCATCGCTCCAATCCGGCGCGGAGTAGTCGACGGCGATCGTCGCCCCGAGCTGCGCCACGCGCTGGACCTTCGCCGGGCCTCCGGCGACGCCGACCACGGTCGTGCCGGCGTGGCGCGCCGCCTGCACGAGCAGGCTGCCCAGCCCGCCCGCCGCAGCCGTGACGAGGACGACGTCGTCCGCCGTGAGCGCTGCGACCTCCAGGACCGCCAGCGCGGTGCGCCCGGTGCCGACCATGGCCACCGCCGCGTCCTCGGCCAGGCCGTCGGGCAGCGCGTGCAGGGCCTCGACCTCGCGCACGGCGAGCTCGGCGTAGCCGCCGCTCGCCGGACCCAGGTGGGCGACCACCCGCCGGCCCACCCACTGCTCGTCGACCTGCGGCCCGACGGCATCGACCACGCCCGCGACCTCGCGGCCGGGGATCGTGGGCAGGTCGGGCAGCGCGAGCGGGCCCATCGGCCGGCCGGCGCGCAGGACCGTGTCGATGAGGTGCACCCCCGCAGCCGCCACGGCGATGCGCGCCTGCCCGGGTCCCGGCCGCGGATCGTCGACCTCCTCGTAGCGCAGGTTCGCGGCGGGGCCGAAGGCGTGCAGGCGAACGGCGTGCATGACGGTCACGCTACGTTTCCCCGCGCCCGGCCACCACGGGTCATTGGACCTAGGACCGCGGCGCAGCTATGCGCCCGCGCAGCCCGTTGCGATCCACCGCGCGGAGGACCAGCGCCGCGACGAAGGGTCGCGGACGCGGACGATCGCGTCGGGGTCCGTGCGGCGCTACGCGGCGTAGCGCTCGGCCGAGCGAGCGCGGCGCTTCTCCGCCTCGACCTCGCGGTCCTTGGGCGGCGCGTTGGTCACGAGCGAGTCGAGCAGGCGCGTCGTCGCAGCCGAGATCTCCTGCACGGCGCGCTCGAAGGCCTCCTCGTTGGCCTTGGCGGGCTTGGTGAAGCCGCTGACCTTGCGCACGAACTGCAGCGCGGCGTCATGGACCTCGTCCTGCGTGGCGGGGGGCTCGAAGTTGTACAGCGGGCGGATGTTGCGGCACATGCCCCCAGGTTAACCCGTGCGCGGCGTGGCCCACCGGACGTCGTCCGCGAAGCGTCATGTGCCGGTCCGCGGCCAAGGCATCAGGGGGAAAGACCGCCGGCCAGCCCGGTGCAGGCTCACTTGCTTCCCTCGATGAAGCAGTTCGTCGCGGCGCAACCCTGCGCGGACGACTACCGCCCCAGCCCGCGCACGAGCTCGCTGGCGCGCCGCGGCACCTCGGCGATGAGGCGCCGCACCTCCGAGAGGCCGGCGCGCAGATCGGCGTCGCCGACCTCGACGGGGCGCATCGAGTCCTGCAGCTGGGAGATGCGGGCGTCCGCCCGGCCGACGGCGGACACGGCGGCGTCGATGAAGCCCTTGACGCCCTGCGAGGGGTGGCCCGGCGGCGCGGGGGCGAAGGAGCGGTTGGGCAGGCCGAAGCGCCCGGCGAACTCGCTGTGCGTCCGTCGCGCCCGCCCGTAGGCCATCTGGACCGGGCGGAAGAGCTGGTCCTCCAGGCGCTCGGCGTTGTAGTCGTCGAGCGCCTCGAAGGCCTCGCCGAGCGCGGCCAGCGCCTCGGCGAGGTCGTCCGTCGCGTCGCCCACCTCGTCGAGCAGGTCCACGCGCGCCTGGCCGCTGTCGTAGGCCATCTCGTCCCTACGGCGTGCGGCGCGCGCGCGCCGTCGCCCCGGTCGCCGGATTGACGTGCGGGTACTGGGTGACCTCGCCACCGAAGGTGAACTTGCCCTGCTGCTTGCAGGCGGGCGCGGCGACGGCCCCGCCGCTCGTCGTGCCGAAGAAGAACTTCTGCACGTTGGCGGCCAGGTCGGCCGGGATGAGCGACAGCGGATCGATCGGCAGGCCGGGCTGCGGCTGGGTGACGATGGTCGGCACCGGGCCCGAGGCGCACTGGCGCGTCTCGTAGGACGGCAGCCCGGCGGCCAGGTTCTTGAACGCGTCGGGGAACTCGTAGGGGTTGGGGCGGTTGGTGGCCAGGCGGCGCGGATAGACGGCGAGGTTCTCCGGGTTGGCCGGGTTGCTGGTGCGCAGGTAGTGCACGCGCGCGTTGCCCTCCTGCGTGGTGGCCTGCGTGGTCGCCACGGTGTTGGCGAAGAAGGCGCTCAGCTCGTCCTTGTACGCGCCCAGGCCGATCAACGTCGGGTTGAGCTGGCGCAGCGGGGCGTCGAAGTTGGCCAGCAGCGGATGCAGCCGGTCGAGGAAGTCCTCGGTCGCCGGCAGGCCCTTCTTGGAGGCGTCGATCAGCGGGTTGAGGTCGCGGAAGAGCGCCTTGAGGTCGGGCGCGAGCGCCGAGAGCTCCTGGAGCGTCGGCGACAGCTCGCGCGCCGCCGGGCGCAGCTGCGTCACCAGCGGGTTGGTGTCCTTGGCGAACTTCGTCAGGCGGGCGATCGTCGTCTTCGACTCCTGCTCGAAGGTCGGCAGCGCGCGGAACGCCTGCTCGAGCTCGCTGTTGCGGGCCGCGGTGGTGGCGAAGACGCGGTTGGAGTTCTCGATGAGCGAGCGCAGCTGGCTGTCGCGCTCGCTGAGCGCGGCGAAGACGTCGCCGGTGTCGCGCACCACGCCCTGCACGTTGGTGTGCTGGGCGTTGAGGATCCTCAGCAGGCTGGTGGTGTCCTCGGCGAACGGCGCCAGGTTGCCCAGCGCGTCGGAGATGTCGTGCCCGCGCCCCTGCGAGGCGAGCGCGAGCTGCTGCATCCAGACGCGGAACGACTCGCGCGTCTTCGCGTCGAAGGCGCGGAAGATCTCGTCGAGCTCGACGGTCGGCGACACGGCGCCGGCCGGCAGGTGCCCGTTCTCCGGCACCGTCCCGGCGCTCCGGGAGCCGGGGGTCAGCTCGACGTAGGTCTCGCCCAGCAGCGTCTTCTGGCGCAGGATCGCCCTGGTGTCCTTGGGGATCGGCGCGTACTGGGTGTCGAGCTGGATCGTCGCGTCGGAGGCGCCGGTCTTCTTGTCGGCGTGGATGACCTTGACCTTGCCCACCGAGACGCCGGAGATGCGCACGTCGGCCTCCGGGGACAGCGTGCCCGCCTCCTTGAAGGAGACGTTGAAGCGATAGCCCTTGGGCTGCAGCGGGATCGGGCCGCCGAAGGCCAGCCACAGGAAGAGCAGCAGGCCGAAGCACGACAGCGCGAAGCCGGCCATGACGAGGATCCGCCCGAGGCTGGGAGCCTGCTTCTGCATCTAGCGGCTCCTCCCCTGTCCCTGCGCCGGCGCGCTGCGCGCGGCGGCCGGCTGGGTGGGCGCGGCGCCGGCCTGGCTCGTCGTCGGGCAGACGACGTTCTGGTCGGGCGGGTTGAGCAGCGCGCCGAGCGTGCCGAGCTGCGGCACCGGCCCGCTGAGCTGGTGCAGGACCTGCAGCGTCGAGCACGAGGCCAGGACCAGGCCGTGGCGGATTGGCCCGTGGGCGTCCTGCGTGGAGAACACGGTGGCCCCCGCGTGGCTGGCCCACGACGCCCAGAAGAGGTAGCCCTCCTCCTTGCCCGGCGGGTTGTAGGCCAGCTCGTTGAGCAGGTAGTTGAGGACCTTCACCGAGGTCGTCAGCTTGGGCGTGACGACGGCGAGGTCGCGGGCGGCCGGCCGCAGGACCTGGGCCACGGGCAGGGCCGCGCGCGAGAAGGGCCGCAGCTGGTTCTGGATGATCGGCGTCGTCTTCTGCAGGAACGGGCGCGTCTGGACCAGCGACGGCCCGAGGGCGCGCGCGCCCGGCCGCAGCGCGCCGAGCGTCGGCCCCAGGGCCTTGCCCAGCTTGTCGACCTTCCCGAGCGTGGTGTTCGTCGCGTCCAGCGCCCCGGGCAGCTCGGCCAGCGCCGAGCGCAGGTTCGCGTCCTGGTTGGCGAAGGCCGTGAAGACGCGGCTGGAGGAGTCGACGAGCGCCGCGAGGTCGTCGTCCTTGTCGCCCAGCGCCTGTGAGAGCAGCCGGAAGTTGTGGATCGACCGGCGGATGTTGCGCTCGCGCACGGCCAGCGCCCCGTTGAGCTTGGCCAGGTAGCGCGCCGTCGGCTCGAAGCGCTTGAGGTCGGCCGACAGCGCCTTGCCCTGGCCGCCCAGCCCCTCGCCCGCGGCGCCGACGAGCAGTTGCAGGTAGCTGCGCGTGTCGCTGTCCAGCGAGGAGAGGATCTCGTCGAAGTTGACGTTCGGCAGCGTCTGGTTGACCGGGACGGCCCACCCGGCGGGCGCCCTGCCGGCGGTCTTCGAGCCCGGGTCGAGCTCGATGACCATGTCGTTGAGGCCCGTCTTGGGACGCAGCAGCGCGGTGGCGTCCTTGTAGATCGGCGTGTACTTGCGCCGGATCTTCATCGTCACGACGGCGCGCCCGTCGACGAGGTCGACCTTGGTGATGTCGCCGACGTCGACGCCCGCCACCTGGATCGTCTGCCCCTGGCCCGGCGTCACCGACTGTGCGGTGGAGAACTCGGCCTTGTAGTCGACGAAGTCCGAGCCCAGCGCCGGAACCCAGTGGGGCAGGTAGAAGCGCTGGTTGGAGAGGATGTAGCCGCCCACCAGCAGCGCGGCGAGCACCAGCCCGACGATGAAGGCGAAGTCCCGCAGGTGCTTGCGGATCGCGGTCCTCATCGCACGCGCCCCGCTGCCCGCGTCGTCGCGCCGCCGCCATCCGGCGGCCCGGAGGCGGCGCCGTTGAGGTTGGGCAGCGTGTCGGTGTAGCAGGGCACGTCCGGCTTGTACGGCGGGCGCTTGCCGGGGAAGGCGGGCCGCGTGCCCAGCGGCTTGAGGATCGCGTTGGCGAAGAGCTTGTCGGCGAGGCCGCCCGAGCCGCCCATCGAGACGGTCTGGTCGCCGCCGCCGGGCTGGAAGCGCACGTAGGAGCCGTTGCCGTCGAAGTTCTGGCCCTCGCCGGCGAGGCCGACCATCGTGTACCAGAACTCCTTGTAGTTCTCGACGCCCGTCGACAGCGGGCCGTCGTCGATCTTGACGTCGCCGGTGGGCAGGACGACCCGCGAGGCGCACTTGGCCGCCAGGTCGGCCTGCGGCAGCAGGGCCAGGCTCGCGTCGATGACCTTGGCCAGGTCGCGCATCGCCGGGCTCAGCTCGCGCGCGACCCCCTGCAGCTCCGCAGGACCGAGCAGCTTGCGCGTCTGCGCGATCCACGGGAACGACGCATCGATCGTGGCGGGCGTCTCGCGGACGCCGGGCAGGATCTCGCGCGCGAAGGCGCGCGTGTTGGGGAAGGCGGCGTTCAGCGAGTCCAGCGCGCGGTTGGCGTTCTGCAGCGTCGGCCCCAGCAGGTGGATCGAGGCGCGCAGGTTGGCGGCCTGCGAGGCGGTGGCCGCCACCGTCGTGTTGAAGCTCGTGACGAGGGTCTGCAGCTGGGCCTCGTTGCGGCCCAGGCCCTCGGTCGTGCGGCTCAGGCCGTCGATGAGCCCCGACAGGTCGTGGTCCTCGGTCCCCAGGAAGGCGTCGGCCGCGATCGCCGTCCCCTTCAGCGAACGCTCTCCGTAGCGGATGGCGTCGTTGAGCGACTGGGCCGCGCTCTCGCCCCGCGCGCTGGGATCGGCGTCGGTGTCCTGCGCCCTGGACGGCGTGTAGGTCAGCCCCGTCCCCAGCCCTTCGAGGGTCTTCTGCAGGTTGGCCCGAGTGTCACTCTGCAGCGCGCTCAGCACCTGGTCGAACTGCACCGGGGTCGCGGTCTGCGTCATGGGGATCGTGTCGCCGTCGGCGATGGTCGGCGCCGACGGCGTGCCCGGCGAGATGTCGACGAAGAAGTTGCCCTCGAGGAAGATCCTCGGGCGGATCTTCATCACGGCGTCCTTGTGGATCGGCAGGCCCTTGTCGTTGATCTCCATCGTCACGACGGCGGCGTCGCTTCCGGGCTTGCCCTCGATCTTGGTGACCTTGCCGACGTTGACGCCCGCGATGCGGACCGGGGAGTTCGTGCGAATGGAGTTGGCCGACTCGAAGACGGCCTGCACGCGGAAGCCGTGCGTGAACGGGATGTGCTTGGTGAAGCCGAAGAAGACGCCGATGCACGCCACGACGAGGACCACGAGGCCCACCACGAAGGGGCTCGCGCCCGCGCGGTCCTTGCGCGGCACGCGCTCGTCGTCGGATGTGCGCCGGCCGATCATTGCTGTGGCTTCGTCGTCTCGGTTTTGGCCGGCTGGGTGCCGGGGGTGTTGCCGATGACCTGCTTGCCGACAGCGAACGGCTCGTTGCCCGCCTCGCACTCCTTGGGCTCGCCCGGCGACGCCGTGTTCGGGTACGGGTTCGAGTGCAGGTAGTTGTCCTGCTTGCCCGGGACGCCTCCCTTGGCGGGCGCCGACGAGGGACCGCCCTCGTTGTTGGGGCCCTGTGGCGTGGCGATGATGATGAAGCGCTGCGTCGTGCCGTTGGCATCGCCGACGCTGAGCAGGCTGGAGACGTTGCGGAACCACAGCGTCGCGTAGTTGCAGACCGTCTGGACCGGGGCGAGATGGGCGACCGTCGGCGCGAGGACCGTCGCCGTGCTCTTCAGATCGCTGACCCCGAGGCTGACGAGCGGATCCTCGGCGAAGCGCTGCAGCGCCTGGAAGGTCGGCTTCAGCCGGTTGTTGAAGGCCACCGAGCGGCGCAGCGTCGGGGTGCCGATCTCCAGAGCGTCAGCCAGGGCGGGCGCCGAGGTCCGCAGCGCGCGCACGCCGGGGCGCAGCTCGCGGAAGAGCGCTTCGGTGTTGGCCAGGAACGGGCGCTGCTGCGGGAAGTCCTTGATCGCCTCGTCGAGCGCCGGGGGGCCGCCGCTGATCGAGTCCTGCAGGTAGGGCCGCGCGACGTTGGCCAGCGCGCGGAAGGTCGTGTCGAGGTTGCCGAACAGCTCCGCCTGGGTGATGGCCGACGGGGCGACGATCCGCGCGGTGCGGCCCAGGGCCGTCACGAGGCGCGTGAGCTGCGTGCGCGGGTCCGACAGGTTCTGCATCACGGGCACGAGGTTGGTCAGCAGCGGGTTGAGCTGCTCGATCGCGCGATTGACGTCGGGCCCGCGGCCGGCGAAGGCGTTGCCGAACTCGGTCAGGTTGCTCTGCGACGCGGCACGGGTCTTGTCGTCGAAGGTGCCGATGACCTGGTCGATCTCGACCGGCTCGGGGCGCGCGTTGCGCAGCGGGACCGTCGCCCCGTCCTCGAAGCCGCGCGTCGAGGTGCCCTTGGTGATCTCCACGTACTTCAACCCCAGCGCGGAGCGTGGGCGGATGAGCACCGTGGAGTCGACCGGCAGCGGCTTGACCGTGGTCTCCAGCTTGAGCGTCAGCTGCGCGCTCACCGCACCGGTCTTCTTGTTGGTCACCGGGGTGATGTCGGTCACCGCGCCCACGCGCGTGCCGCCGATGCGCACGTCGTTGCCCGTGACCAGGTTGGCCGCGTTGGGGACCCGCGTCTTGAGCTCGTAGGTCGGGACGAAGGGCAGCCCCGAGTTGGCGTTGTAGGCCAGGAAGACCGCGACGATGACCACGAGCGTCGTCGCCGCGCCGATGAGCACGGGGTTGGCCGCGATGGAGGCCGAGCCGCGCCGCATCAGCCGCTGCCTCCGAGCAGGTAGTCCAGCAGCGCCGACGACGGATCGCTCCCCGAGGCCGGCGACTGGCCGGTCGCGGCCGCGGCGGGCTGCTGCGCGGGCGCGGCCGCCGGGGAAGGCTGCTGCGCCGGCGCCGGCTGCTGCGCGGGCGCGGGCTGCTGCGCGGCCGCCGAGCCGGTGTCGGCCTTCGCGCCGTCCTTGGCCGAGGAATCGGCGACGCCGCCGCCGAGGTCGAGCTTCTTGCCATGGAAGAAGGCGTCGATCTTGCGCAGCGAGTCCGAGCGCCGCGTGTCGGCGTAGCCCGGGACCGAGGTCGAGCCGGCCGCGCGGGCGTTCGCGCCGCCGGAGTTCGGGAACGTCGCCAGGCAGTCCGGCGAGGGCGCGATCGCGTATTGCGAGCAGGCGTTGAGGATCAGGCCCGCGCGCAGGTAGTGACCGTCGGCGTCGAAGCCGTTGATGGCCGCCACTTGGTAGAAGAGGTAGTCCATCAGGCGCTCGATGCCGCCGGTGTCCTTCAGCGAGGTCAGCAGGGCCGCGAGGTTGTTGGTCAGCGGCTTGGCGGTCGAGGCCAGCTGGCCGACGTTGGTGATGATCGGCTTGCTCTTGGTCAGGGCCGGGGTCCCGACGTCGGCGGCGGCGCCGAGCGACTGGAAGGCGGGGATGGCCGCTTCTGAGAACGGGCCGAGCTCCTTGATGAAGCGGTTGATGGCCGGCGCCTGGGCGCCGAGGTCGGTCAGCACCGGGGTCATCTGATCCGACAGCCCGCCCAGGCGCTCCATCGTCGGCTTGAGCTCGCGCAGGAAGGCCGGCAGCTTGGCGATGTTCTGCTCGAGCGCGCTCGAGCGCTCCGCGGTGGCCTGGCTGGTCTTGTTGGCCTGCGTGACGAAGTCGGCGACCTTGGCGCGGTCGCGGGCCAGGGGGGCGAGGATGCTGTCGCCGTTGCGCGCCAGGCCGGAGAGCACCCGGTTCTGGTCGGCGAGGATGGCGAGGACCTTGTCGGTCTCCTTGAGCGCCGGGTCGGCGTTGGTCACCGCCTGGCGCAGGTCGCCGCCGCGCCCGGCCAGGCCCGTGCCCAGCTCGTTGAGGATGATGGCCAGGCGCTCGCGGTAGGGCAGGCGCAGGGTGTTGTTGAGCAGGTCGAGGTCGACGGGCTTGGCCGTCTGGCTGACGGGCAGCAGGTACTGGCCCTTGCCCGCGCCGTGCTGGATCTTGCGCAGCGGCGCGGCGGGCTGGGCGTTGTCGGGCCGCGGCTGGGTCGGCGTGCACTCCACGAACTTCTCGCCGATGAGCGACTGCGGGCGGATCGTGCACTGCGCGTCGGCGCGGAAGTCGTCGAACCCGGCGCGATCGATGCGCAGCACCACGGCGGCCTTGTGGTCGGGCGTGACGTCCAGCGACTCGATCTTGCCAACCTTGACGCCGGCGATCTTGACGTCCTCGCCGGGGATGACCGAGAAGGCGTTCATGAAGATCGCGCGCACGCGGTAGTTGCCCCCGTCGTTGCCGGCGCCGGTGGCGAAGACCTCGAGCGCCGCGGCGGCGACGAGGACGCAGGCGATGGCGAGCAGGCGCTTCACGGGCCGGGGAGCACGAGGCTCGGGTCGCAGTCCAGGGAGCCGTCGACGTCGCGGTAGGGCGCCGAGCCGTCGACCGGCGGCTGGGAGGCCGCGCCGGGGCAGCGCTTGACCTGGCCGGTCTGCAGGCCGGCCAGGCGCTGGCTGGGCGGGATCGGAGTGAGCGTCGCCCCGGCCGGGTTGTCGTCGAAGGAGTAGGCGTTGAAGATCGGCTGGATCCGCGCGAAGTGCCCGTTGGCGTCGTAGTTGGCCGACCCCTCGCCGAAGTCGCGCAGCCAGCCCACGAGATCGGGCGCGTACGGGCGCAGGAACTTGAGCACCGGGGTGGCCTTCTGCAACGCCTCGATCGAGTGCGCGAACGACGGCTTGGCGGCCTTGTCGAGCGCCGGCGCCTTGTTCAGCAGGTCGGTGAGGTCGTTGTCGGCGCCGTCGCGGCGCACGAGCGTGCGCAGGTCGCCGATGGTCGGCCGCGCGTCGTGCACCAGCGGGCGCAGCTCGCGCAGGAAGCGCGCCAGGTCCTTCGTCGCCGGCTTCGACGCGGCCACCAGCACGTCGAGGTCGTCGAGCGTGGCGCGCAGGTCGACGAACGTCGTGTTGGCCTTGCGCAGCGTGTCGGGCAGCACCTGCAGCGCCTGGTTGAGCGACACGTTCTCGTCGCCGATGGCCGCCGCGGTGCTGTTGGCGTTGGTGACGAGGTTCGCGAGGTCGCCCCGGCGCTGGGCCAGGGCGTTGGTGGTCCGCGCCGCGTTGCGCAGGAAGCCGTTGAGCGTCTGCTGGTTGGCGACGACCTCGTTGACCAGCCGGCGCGATGCGCTCAGCGCGGGGTTGAAGTACTTCGTCGCCGCGTTGGCCTGGGTGCCACGGTTGTCATACCACTTCGCGCTGCCCTGGATGAACTGCTGCAGCGACGCGCGCGTCTTGGGGTCCAGCGTGTTGAAGAGCTGGTCGAGGTCGACGATCGACGTGGTCTTGTCGGTCCCCAGCGTGGCCCCTTCGGGCAGCTTGGGGTTGGAGTTCGGGCCGGGCGTGAGCGCGATGTAGCGGTTGGCGATGCCCGACAGCGAGGTCGCCCGGATGAGCGCGCTCGTCCCCTCGTGCAGGGGCGCGTAGCCGTCCTGGACCGAGATCGTGATCTCGGCCTGGTTGTCGTCGGTGAGCGAGATCTTGCGGATCGAGCCGATGCGCCGGCCGCCCACCTGCACGTCGTCGTCCTTGACGAGCTGGCCGGCGTTCTGGAAGCGCAGCTTGTAGGTGCTCCCGCCGTCGCTGCGCAGGAGGAGCACGGCCACCACGGCGACGGCGAGGACGAGGGCGCCCAGGGCCGCGCCGCGGGCCGCGGTCACGCGCGACCCTTCCGCATGACGGACGCCTGGCGGGCGGTTGGCTCGGGGGGAGAGATGAGAGAGAGGTGCGTGTGGGTTTCCGGTGCGTCGGCGCCCGCATCCTGGCGGTGCCGTGTTAGGCGCGTGTTAGAGCTACTCCATGCCCAGCGGCCCCTGCGACTCGCCCGACAGGAACTGGCGCACGAAGGCGTTGTCGGAGTTGAAGAGCTCCTCGGCCGGGCCGGACTCGACGATGCGCCCCTTCCACAGCACCGAGATGTGCTCGGCCACGCGGCGCGCGCTCATGATGTCGTGCGTGATCACCACGTAGGCGCCGCCGTTCTCCTCGTGGATCTCCTGGATGAGCTCGCACAGCAGCGCCGTGCGCACGGGGTCGAGGCCCGAGTCGGGCTCGTCGAAGAGGACGATGTCGGGGTCCAGCACGAGCGCCCGCGCGAAGCCGGCGCGCTTGCGCATCCCGCCCGAGAGCTCGTTGGGCATCTTGTCGCCCGAGTCCTGCAGGCCGACCTCGGTCAGGCGGCGATTGACGATGTCGAGGATCTCCTCCTCGCCCTTGTCGGTGTGCTGGCGCAGCGGGAAGGCGACGTTGTCGAGCAGGTTCATCGAGCCGAAGAGCGCGCCGTCCTGGAAGAGGACGCCGAACTTCTTGCGCATCTCGAACAGCTCGTCGTCGTGCATGTTGGGCACGGACTCGCCGTGGACCAGGATGTCGCCCTCGTCGGGGTACAGCAGGCCGACCATGTGCTTGATGCACACCGACTTGCCCGTCCCCGACGGCCCGAGGATCATCGAGATCTTCCCCTCGGGGATGCCCATGTTCAGCCCGCGCAGGATCTTGTTGCGCCCGAAGGCCTTGTGGACGTCGACGAACTCCACCGCGTCGGCCGCGCCGGTCGGCCGGTTGAGGCCCGTGTGCCAGCGGAACTCGTCGTCGTCGGAGCGCTGGGGCTCGTTGACCACCGAGACGCGCTCGGTCTGCGCCGTGGCGCGGCGCTCGTCCTCGTCGCGGCGCAGGTCCTGCTCGCTGAGGGGCTCCTCTGCGTGCTCGTCGGCGGTCCGTCGCTCGTCTTCCATGAATTCAGCCTCCGATCGGGGCTCTCGGGTTCGCACCCCAGAACAGCTGCGTGCCCAGCATCCCGATGAGGTGCACGAGCACGATGTTCAGGACCATCGACTTCGCCGTCGCCGTGCCGACCCCTACGGGCCCACCGCCCGCCGTGTAGCCGTAGTAGCACCCGACGAGCACGATGGCGGTGGCCATGAACATGCCCTTGAGGACGCTGTATAAGAGATCGGGCGGGTTCTGGAACATCCAGAAGACCAGGAAGAAGCCGCCGCTGGACACCTCTCCGATCTGCTGCACCACGGCCAGGTAGCTGGCGAAGAAGCCGGCGCCGACGGCGGCGATGTACATGAAGGGCAGCACCATCCACGCCGCGAGCAGGCGGGTGGCGCACAGGAAGAGCATCGAGTCGATGCCCATGACCTCCAGCGCATCGATCTCGTCGGAGATGCGCATGGAGCCGAGCTCGGCCACGATGCCGGTGCCGACCTTGGCGGCCATCATGTAGCCGAAGGCGTAGGGGACGAGCTCGCGCAGGTCGCACCACGCGCTGAACACCCCGGCGTAGGCGGGCGCGCCCACCGAGCGGTTGAAGTAGGCGCCCTCGATCCCGCACTGCAGGCCGATGATGAAGACCAGGCCCCAGATGACGAGCGTCGAGGAGAGGATGAGGATGCCGGCCTGGCGCAGCGCCTCGCCGAAGAAGCGGAACACGCGCAGGCCGTAGACCTGGCCCAGGACGCGCCCGGAGAACTTCGCGATCTCGCCGAAGTTCGCGATCCAGTCGCGCGGGATGGCCAGCCAGTCGCCCACTATCTGATCACCGTGATCTCGGGGTGGGTGGCCAGCAGCGTCTGGGTGAAGACGTAGTTGAAGGCGAAGACGCCCAGGAAGGCTATGACGACCGCCTGATTGACGGCCCGGCCGACGCCCTCGGCGCCGCCCGAGGCGGTCATCCCCTTGTAACAGCAGACGATGGCGATGATCGCGCCGAACAGCGTGCACTTGAGGACCGACCCCCAGAGGTCCGTGATCGACGCGTTGGTGAAGAAGGTGGCCCAGAACGGCCCCAGCGGCGCGCCGTTGACCAGCGTGGCGATGATGCCGCCGAAGATGCCGAAGAGCAGCGCGTAGACGTCGAAGAGGCCGGTCACCAGCATGAGGGCCAGGAAGCGCGGGACGACGAGGTTCTTCACCGGGTCGACGCCGAGGACCTGCAGCGCGTCGAGCTCCTCGCGGATCTTGCGCGCGCCGAGGTCGGCGGTGATCGCCGTGCCGGCCACGCCGGCGAGCACGATCGCGTCGACGAAGGGGGCGAACTCCCGGATGGAGGCGAGCACGAAGAAGCCGCCCAGGCGGTCGATGGCGCCGAAGAGGACGAGGAAGTTGGCCGCCTGCAGGCCCGGCGCGCCGTAGCCGAAGGCGACGGTCGAGACGAGCAGCGGGAACCAGCACAGCCGCAGCGCGAAGAGGAACTGGCTGACGAACTCGCCGCCGTACGGGTACGGCGGACGGAGGGCAGACAGGATCGTCTTCCCGGTCAGAATCATCATGTCCCCGACTTCCTCGAGCAGGTTCTTCGTAGGAAGAAACGCTCGGTCGGCGACGCTACGAACCATCTCGACCTCGTTGTAGGAACCCACACGCGACGCACCCCCCTCCGGGTGCGGCGCATCGGGCACTCTAAGCAAAGGCCGTGATACCTGACAAACCCGAACCGTCGCGTTCAGTAAGCGGCGTGAGGGCGCGGAGGCCTGTGGTACGTTCCGGCCGCCGTGGAGGGGTCGACCGCGTTCGCGTGCCGTTACGCCCTGATCGCCGCCAGCGTCGCGGCGGTCGCCGTCGGCGGCTGCGGCGGCGGCAAGCGCCAGGACGCCGACGAGCCGTCGGGGACCTTCCAGGTCGACGTCGTCAACGCGAGCTTCCCGACCAAGCAGCACCTCGCCCAGCCCGAGCGCTTCGTCATCGCGGTGCGCAACACGGGCAACAGGACCGTGCCCAACGTCGCGGTCACCCTCAGCTCGTTCGCCGCGCGCTCCGAGCAGGCCGGGCTGGCCGATCCCGAGCGCGCCGTGTGGATCATCGACGCCAGCCCGCCGGGCGGCGACACCGCCTACACCAACACCTGGGCCCTCGGGCGCCTGCCCCCGGGACAGACGCGGCGCTTCGTGTGGCGCGTGACCGCGGTGCAGGCCGGCACGCACACCGTCAAGTGGCAGGTGGCGGCCGGGCTCAACGGCAAGGCGAAGGCGACGCTCGCCGGCAACCGCGCGCCCGCGGGCTCGGTGACCGTCGACGTGTCCTCCAAGCCCGCGCAGGCCCACGTCGATCCGAAGACCGGCCGCGTCGTGCGCGACGGTCAGTAGCCCTCGGTCAGCTCGATCTCCCTGCAATCCTGCCGTCGAGCGCGTCGGCGGGCCGAGCAGTCTGCTTCACTGCCAATCGACCCCGAACAAGCCGGAGGGATCCCTTGCGCGAGCGCTTCGATGCGGGCACCGGGCTCGTTGCCGTCGGTGCCGTCCTGCTGCTGGTGAGTCTGTTCATCGACTGGTATCACCCCGGCGGCGATGCCTGGGCGGTCTTCGAGGCGCTCGACGTCCTGCTGGCGGGCGCCGCGGTCTGCGGGCTGCTGGCGGTGGCACCGCGCTTCGGCACGGGAGGCCTGGGCCGCGCGCTCCCCGTCATCTCGGTCATCGCGTTCGCCGTCGTGCTCGTGCAGCTGATCGATCCGCCCCCGGGGGTCCGCCACTCCGATCTCGCCACCGGCGCGTGGCTGGGGCTCGCGGCCACGGCGGTCATGACCCTCGGGGCCATCCTCGGGGCGGCGAGCATCTCGGTCACCGTCGACGTCCGCGGCCGCGAGCGCCGCCGGCGCACCGCCGCCATCGACGCGCGCGAGAGCGCCGCCGAGCCGGCCGAGGCCGAGGCGGCGCTGCAGGCCGACCCCGTACGGCCGCGTCGCTTCGCGCGGCGCGACGAGCCGCTGCTCGAGCCGCGCGAGCCGGTCGTCGCCGAGCCCGACGAGGACCCGCAACGCACCCAGGCGCTCGACCCGGTCGAGCCGACGCAGGAGTGATGAGCGCCGTCGCCAGCGGATTGAGCTTCGAGGTCCTGCGCTTCACCGTCGAGCCGGTCAGCGCCGAGGTTGCGCTGCTCGAGCTCGAGGGGCGCTTCCGCGCCGAGACGCGTCGTCGCCTCGGCGTCCCGCGGCTGATGGCCGAGAGCGACGAGGGCTCGCGCGAGGTCGCGCCCGCCGCGGCGAACGAGGCGCAGGCCGAGCCCGACGGCAGCCTGTGGCGCGCCAGCTACGCCGTCGCGCTCGAGATCCTCGACGACGGGAGCTTCGCCCTCGCCGTCGGGCGCGAGCTGCTCGTCGGGCTGCCGGCGCCCGACCTGGCCGAGACCAGCGGCGAGCGCGAGGTGCGTCTCGCGCGCGAGGCCAACGCGCTGCGCCGGACCGCCGACGAGGCGCGAGCGGCCGCCGCGGCGGCGCTCGCCTCGGTCGGCGCCGAGCGCCAGACCCGCGAGGCGACCGAGGCCGAGATGGCCGAGGCGCGCATGGCCCGCGACGACCACGCCCGCCGCGCCTCCAGCCTCGACGACGAGCTGGCCCAGCTTCGCCGCGAGCACGCCGCCGAGCTGGTGCGCCACGACGAGGAGCGGGCCGCCGCCCTGGCCGGCCGCGACGAGGAGGCCGCCCGGGCCGCCGAGGAGCGCGTCGCCGAGCTCGAGGCCGAGGCGGCGGAGGCGCGGCGCAGCCTGCGCGCCGCCCGCGCGGAGGCTGAGGCCATGCGCCGCGACCTCGAGCGCGAGCGCGAGCGCGCCGAGGCGGCCGAGGCCGCGGTGCGCCGCGGCCGGGTCACCGAGCTCGACGGCGAGCCGGTGCGCGGCGATGAGGAAGCCGACGGCGCCGAACCGGCCACCGACGTGATCGTCCCCGACGCCGGCGAGGCCCTGGCCGCCGCGCGCGCCGAAGCGCACGAGGACGACAGCGACATCTTCGGTCCGTTCCCCAGCGAGCCCGCCACGGAGGTCGCCGAGGGCCCGCACCGCCGCGGCGGCGCCGGCAGCGAGGACGCCACCGAGGTCGCCGCCCGGCAGCGCCCCGCGTCCGTTGCCGGCGACCCCGGCGAGACCGTCCGGGTGCTCGGGGCGCGGCGCCCCCGGCGCACCGGCGAGGGCACCCCGGCCGAAGCCGCGCCCGGCACGGCCGCCATCGGCGCGCGCCACATCGAGCCCGGCCAGACGCCGCGACGCAGCACGGCCGCCGCGTGGCTGGCGCGCCTCCTCGCCTTCGCGGCGCTTGTCGTCGTGGTGGTCGCGCTGCTGTTGGTGGTCAAGCCCGTCTGAGCACGCGCTCACCACCGCCGCTCGTCCGCGCGCGTTCGCGGCAGCCCTACTTCGGCAACCGCGGCGCGATGATCCGATACGCCTTGAGGCCCAGGCCCAGGCGCTCGCGGTCCTCGGACAGCATCGGGTCCAGGCCGGTGAGCTCCTTCACGCGCTCCAGGCGGTAGGCGACCGTGTGGCGGTGGGCGTAGATCGCCGCGGCCGTCGCGTTCATGTTGCAGTTCTGGTCGAGATAGGACTCGAGGGTGCCCACGAGGTCGGTGCGGTACTGGTCGTCGTAGCGGACGATCGGCGCGACGGTGTCCTCGTAGAAGGAGCGGACCTCCTCCGGATGCGAAGCGAGGACGCGGAAGAGCAGGCGGTAGGTGCCGGTCCCGATGTCCTGGGCGATCGGCGCGTCGGACTGGCGCAGGACGTCGAGCACCAGCTCGGCCTCCTGGATCGCGCGCCCGAACTCGGCGGGGTCGGCATAGAAGCTCGACAGGCCGACCGTGCCGTGCTGGCGCAGGCGCTCGGCCAGCCGCCGGGCGCGCTCGAGCGTGCGCTCGGGCGCGTCGTCGCCGCCGACGGCGGGCAGCAGCGCGTAGACGCGCCCGTCCATGTGCTGGGCCAGCGCGCCGGGGTGATCCTCGGCGATGGTGGCCACCACGTGGCGTGGGCGGTCGGTGGTGAGCTCGGCGCACAGCACCACGGCGCCGCGCGCGAGATCGCAACCCAGGCGCCCCGCGCGCCGGACGACCTCGCGCGGCTCGAGGTCCGGGCGCGAGCGCAGGTCCTCGAGGAACGAGCCGCGCAGGTTCTGCTCGACCTCCTCCTTGGCCTCCTCGACCGCCACCTCGGTCAGCGAGGCGACCGCCGCGAGGTGCAGGAAGTCGCCGGCCTCCGGGCCCGGCGGCGTCGGCCCGATGAGCATGAGCACCGCGCCGACGATGTCGTCGCCGGACATGATCGGCACCTCGGCGCCGACCGTCGCGGGCACCTGCGCCGGCCGGTCCTTGACGCGGTCGGCGACGTAGCGCCGCAGCGTCGCGAGCTCATCCTCGCCGGCCGCCGGCGCCGCCACCGCCGCGCCGAGGCGCGGGATGACGATCGCCACGGGCGCGCCCGCGGCGCCGGCCGCCAGCGCCGCCACCTTGTCGAGGCCGTCGCCGCCCAGGACGGCATCGACCATCTCCAGGTGAACGGCGCGCAGCCGCTCGACGATGCCTCCTGCGCCGCCGCGCGAGGCGACGGGCTTCCTTTCAGATCCCGCCGCCTCGGGCACGCGAACCCCTCTCTCCTCAGATGGTTGGTTCCGCGGCCGCCGTGCTCGCCTGTGCGCGTGCCGTGGATGCCGGGCGCCGCACGGCGAAGGGGTGTCGGGCTGGTTGCCCGGCCCCCTTCGTCGGGTGGCGATCCGGCGCCGCGGAACGCGTGCAGGCGAGTGCGACGGTCGTGGAATCGGCCATCAGGTCGTGGCAGCGGCTTCCGGATGGGCCTGGAGGACCTCCTCGCCGGACTCACCGGTCCGGACGCGGTAGCTCTCCTCCACCGGAAGGACGAACACCTTGCCGTCGCCCACGGCCCCCGTCCGCGCGTGCTTGAGGATCGTGTCGACGATCGTCTGCACGTCGCGGTCGGCGACCACGCACTCGAGCTTCACCTTCGGACGCAGGTAGTTCGTCAGCTCCGCTCCGCGATAGCGCTCGGTGATCCCCTTCTGCCGGCCCGAGCCCTTGACCTCGCTGATGCTCAGCGAGGGAAAGCCCAGGGTCAGCAGTTCCATGCGGATCGGCTCGAACGCCTCGTGGCGGATGTAGGCCTCGATCTTCTTCACGCCGTCACCTCCTGAGTGGTCGGGGTCGGTGCCGCACCGGCCGAGCCTGGCGTGGCCACGTGCGGGGCCGCACCGTAGCCCACGAGCTCAGGGATGGGGATGAACTGCTCGGGATAGCCGTACATGCCGTGCTCGGAGATGTCCAGGCCGGCGTCCTCCTCCTCGGCGGTCACGCGCAGGCCGTAGGTCTTCTTGATGACCCAGAACGTGGCGTAGCTGGCCGCGAGGACGAATGCGAACACCGTCACGACGCCGAGGGCCTGCGCGCCGAGCTGGTGGAACGAGCCCGAGTAGAACAGGCCCGGCTTGCCGACGGCGTTGTAGGCCGCCAGGGACGGGAGCGTGAACAGACCGCAGGACAGCGTGCCCCACACGCCGCACAGACCGTGCGCGGTGAGGGCGCCGACCGGGTCGTCGAGCTTGCGATCGATCGCGTAGACGCCGAGCGGAACGATGATGCCGGCGATGAAGCCGATCACCACGCCGGCCCACGGCGCGACGTAGCCCGACGGCGCGGTGATGGCGACCAGCGCGCCGATGGCGCCGTTGCCGGCCATGCCGATGTCGATCTGCCCCGTCTTCAGGCGCGCCGTGATGATCGCGCCGAGCACGCCGGCGGAGGCCGCGAGCTGCGTGACGATGAGGACCTCGGTGAAGCGGCCGTCGAGGGCGCCGAGCGTCGAGCCCGGGTTGAAGCCGAACCAGCCCAGCCACAGGATCAGCACGCCGAGCCCGAAGAGCGGCATGTTGTGGCCCGGGATGGCCCGCGCCTTGCCGTCCCGGTCGTACTTGCCGCGACGCGGGCCGAGCAACAGCAGCGCGGCGAGCGCGCCGGTGGCTCCGATCAGGTGGACCGCCGTCGAGCCGGCGAAGTCCTGCATGCCGACGTTGACCTGCAGCCAGCCGCCGCCGAAGACCCAGCCCGAGGCGATCGGGTAGATGAGCGCGCTGAAGATGACCGCGTAGATGACGTAGACGCCGAACTTGATGCGCTCGAGCGTCGTGCCCCACACGATGGCCAGCGAGACGGCGCAGAAGACGAACTGGAAGAACCACTTCGACTCGATGGTGGCGTCGGAGAGGCCCATGATCGGGAAGGCCTTCTGCGGGTCGCCGAAGTCGCGCAGGAAGAAGCCGGTGTCGCCGATGACGTGGCCGGTTGCGCCGCCGAAGGCGAAGGCGAAGCCCACGGCCCAGTAGAGGATGGCCGCGATCGAGAAGTTCGTGAGGATCTTGGCCACCACGGTCCCCGCGTTCTTGCCGCGCGAGAAGCCGATCTCCAGGAAGGCGAAGCCCGCCTGCATGAACATCACGAGACAACCGGCGACGATCACCCACAGCGAATTGATGCCCACCGAGTCGGGGAGCCCCTTGCCGGCTGCATCGAACGTATCGGCCATGGCCGCGGCTGGCAGCACCAGCAGGGCCAGCAGGCCCAACAGAACGGCACGGGTCATTGGGGTACGGCGCATGGATCCTCCTGGGTCGAGTGCGTCTGCAGTCTCTTGGTCGGCCGCCGGAGCGTCTTTCGCCCGGTGTCGAAAGATCGACCCGCCCCATTCGCCATCCGGTAGAGGCGCCCCGTCCACGAGGGCGAACGACGCCCGCCGATTCTTCGACGGCTGGATAAGGTGAACGCGTCGTTGCCGCCACTAGGCTCGTCCTGCATTCCCACGCACGCGATTCAGAGCCAACATCAGGAGGACCTCTCACGCCCATGGCACGCACCCGCCAGCAGAACGTCACCGCGGCCCAATGGACGGCCAACGGCGCCGCCCTCGGCGCGCCCGATCTCACCGAGCCGGGGAGCTACCCGTTCGGCGAGAACGTCTTCAACCTCGCAGTCCAGAAGGAGCGCCTGCCCAAGGACGTCTTCAGGCAGCTGCAGGCGACGCTCGACCGCGGCGAGGCGCTCGATCCCTCCCTGGCCGACGCGGTCGCCAAGGAGATGCGCGAGTGGGCCATGGAGCGCGGCGCCACGCACTTCACCCACTGGTTCCAGCCGCTGACCAACTCGACGGCCGAGAAGCATGACTCCTTCTACGAGCCCGCGGGCGACGGCACCGCGATCGCCGGGTTCTCGGGCAAGGAGCTCATCCAGGGCGAGCCGGACGCCTCGTCGTTCCCGACCGGCGGCGTGCGCGCGACCTTCGAGGCGCGCGGCTACACCGCATGGGACCCCACGTCCCCGGCCTTCATCATCGAGAACCCCAACGGCGCGCTGCTGTGCATCCCGACGGCGTTCGCGTCCTGGACCGGTGAGGCCCTCGACACGAAGATCCCGCTGCTGCGCTCGATGGATGCGCTGTCCACGGCGGCCATCGGCGCGCTGAAGCTGCTCGGCGACGAGACCGCCAGCCGCGTCTTCACCACGGTGGGGCCCGAGCAGGAGTACTTCTACATCGACGAGCAGTACTACTTCGAGCGTCCCGACCTCTACACCACCGGCCGCACGCTGTTCGGGGCCAAGCCGCCCAAGGGCCACGAGCTCGACGATCACTACTTCGGCTCGATCCCCGAGCGCATCCTCGCGTGCATGCTCGAGACCGAGCAGGAGCTGGCCAAGCTGGGCGTGCCGACCAAGACGCGCCACAACGAGGTCGCGCCCAACCAGTACGAGCTGGCGCCGATCTTCGAGAACTCCAACGTCGGCGCTGACCACCAGCAGCTGACGATGCAGATCATGCAGAACGTGGCCCGCCGCTACGGCCTGGTCTGCCTGCTGCACGAGAAGCCCTACGCCGGCGTCAACGGCTCGGGCAAGCACAACAACTGGTCGATGGGCACCGACACCGGGCTGAACCTGCTCGAGCCCGGCGACACCCCGCACGAGAACATCTCCTTCCTGTTCTTCTGCGCGGCGGTCATCGCGGCGGTCAACCGCCATCAGGCCCTGCTGCGCGCGAGCGTGGCGGGCATCGGCCAGGACCACCGCCTGGGCGCCAACGAGGCGCCGCCGGCCATCATCTCGATCTTCCTCGGCGCCGAGCTGCGCAAGGTGTTCGACACGATCGAGGCCGGCGAGGGCGATCCGGCGACGCCGGGCTCGTTCCTCGGGCTGGGCACGCCGGTCCTGCCCCCGCTGCCGATGCACGGCGGCGACCGCAACCGGACCTCGCCATTCGCCTTCACGGGCAACAAGTTCGAGTTCCGCGCGCTGGGCTCGAGCCAGTCACTGGCCCTGCCCAACACGGTCCTCAACACCATCGTGGCCGAGGCCATCGAGGAGCTCGCCGCCAAGCTCGAGCGGGCCACCGGCGAGGGCAAGGACATCAACGAGGCCGTGGTCGACGTCGTCCGCGAGACCTACGCCGCCAACAAGCAGGTCTGCTTCGACGGCGACAACTACGACGAGGCGTGGCACGCCGAGGCCGAGAAGCGCGGCCTGGCCAACCTGCGCACGACGCCCGACGCGCTGCCGTGGCTGGTCGAGAAGCAGACGATCGCCACCTTCGAGCGCTACAAGGTGCTCTCCGAGCGAGAGCTCGAGTCGCGCTTCGAGGTGATGGTCGAGCAGTACATCACCCGCGTGAACATCGAGGCCGAGACAGCGGCCTCGATCGCCCGCACGATGCTGCTGCCGGCCGCGGTCCGCCACCTGGCCGACCTCAAGGCCGGCGGCCACGACGGGCTCGTGGCCGAGACTCAGGAGCTCGTCGGCGAGTTCTACGACGCGATCCTGGCCCTCGAGAAGGCCAACGTCGACCACCCGGCCGAGGAGGGCCTCGAGCTGGCCAAGTACATGCGCGACACCGTCGTGACGTCGATGGCCGCGACGCGCGACGTCGCCGATCGCCTGGAGCGCATCGTGGCCGACGATCTCTGGCCGCTGCCGAAGTACTCGGAGATGCTCTTCATCAAGTAGGCGCGCACGCCCCCCTGCGCGCTCAGTGTGGCCCCGCTCCGGCGGGGCCACACGCGTTTGTGGCCAGCGCGAGGCGCCGTCACGGCACCGGGCGCTCGACGGTCTGCGCCGCGCTAGGTCGTCTGTTGACGAGAGGCGACGAGCTCGCCGGCGATGTGCCCGCCACACGATCCGCATTGCCATTCGTTCGTGTGGGCGCAATAGCGCAGCGGCCGGAAGCACGTGAAGTGCACACCGTGCTGGCCCTTGCGCACCATCGTCCGGGCAAAGCACAACGGGGTGGCGTACTGCATTGTGTGAGTGCTGGGCATCCTTCGCGGTCCTCTGGAACGCGTTCGGCTGCCAGAAAAGGTAGACACTCGTGCGGATCGAAACTTTCTCTGCCCGTTCGTCGTCCTTCGCGGCTCACCCGGCGCGCGCGGCATGCCGGACGTCGAAGACGACGCCGAGCTACGGATCGGGCGCCGCCCGCTACGGGCTCTCGAGCAGGGCCAGCCGCGCGAGGCCCTGCAGGCTGCGCTCGAGGCTGTCGGCCAGGTCGGGGGCGACCGGGCGGCCCTGGCCGAGGAGGTGAGCGCGCAGCTCGGCGGTCAGTGCGGCGCGGTCGCGGGTGCCGTCGAGCAGCGTGACGAGCCGGCGGCCGAGATCGTCCTCGATGCGCACGCTGGCGTGGCGCAGGTTGGTCACCATCCGACCGGCCCGGGCCTGGTGGCGCGCGAGGGCGCTGGCCCGCGGAGCGTCGCCCGGGGTCGCGCTCGGTCGCGGCGGTTCGACGTGGAGCGCCACGAGGTTGGCGGCGTAGCTGCGCAGCAGCGCATCGCACAGCGCGCGGCGGTCCTCCGGCGACGCCTGCGGGCCGAGCAGGTCGCGCACCCACAGCGCGGCGGGCCACGCCACCGCGGCGCGCTCGAGGGCGCCGACGACCAGCGGATGGTCGGTCGTCAGCGTCGACCCGGTCGGTCCCGCGAAGGCCTGCGCGCCCCCGCGCCCGGGCTCGCCCTGGGCCCGGGCCTGGGTCGAGACGGCAAGGCCCTCGAGCACCTCGGGACGCGGCGTGCGGTCGATCGCGAGCTCGGCGCGGCAGAGCAGCGTCTGGCGGAACATGCGCGCCTTGAGGAAGTCGAGGTACTGCTCGCGGCGCACCGGGTCCTCGACGGCGAGCAGCACCTGGGCGGCCGGCTCGGAGGCGGCGCCGATCTGCATCTCGAAGAAGTCCGCCTCGGCCAGGTACTGCAGCCCGTGGTCGGCGGCGTGCGCGGCGAACTCGTGGAAGTAGACGGCGTCGTTGACCTCGGCGAGCTCGTCGTGCAGCAGCGTCGCGTCGCTGCGGGCGAGCATGCGCTCGGCCTGCGCGCGCATCTGCCCGCCGAGCCCGTGCTCGTCGGGCGCCCTCGCGAGCAGGAAGCGCAGCAGCGCTCGCGCCTGCGCGACGCGCTCGCGCGGGTCGGCGAGCTCCGCCGTGTGGAAGAGGAGCATGTCGCGCAGCGCCTCGCGCAGGCGCCCGCCCGGCAGGGCGTTGTAGCTGACGTAGGCCACGCCGCCGTCGTCCAGTGCCTCGCGGCAGACGGCGAGCAGGCGATCGCGCACCGCCGCCGGCACCCACGAGTACACGCCGTGCGCGATGACGTAGTCGAAGCCGCCCGCGGCCGGCGACAGCTCCTCGATGGTCCCCGCCTCGAGCGTCACGTTTTCCAGCCCGAGCTCGGCGACGAGCGCCTGACCCCGCCCGATGGCCCTCGGCGCGGCGTCGACGCCGACGAAGCTCGCGCCGGGCAGCGCGAGCGCCATCGGCACGAGGTTGCCCGCATCGCCGCAGCCGAGCTCGAGCACGCGGCAGCGCGTCGGCGGCGCGGGGCGCAGGCCGAACAGCGTGGCGACCGTCGCCAGGCGGTCGGGGTGTGTCTGGGCGAACGGATGCCCCGGATAGGGCACCGCGTCGTACGGCGACGCCGCCGGCCGGGGAGCGGTCAGAACGCCTTGTTGGTCGCGCGGTCCCAGCCGACCCTGATCGGGGCGCCGCCGCCCTTGGCCGTCTGCTCGCGGTAGGTCATCTCGATCTTCGAGAAGTTCAGCGAGATCGAGTCGAGCGAGGCCTCGGCCGTCGCCCCGCCGGTCTGGTAGTTGCTGACGAGGACGTCCGAGAGCGAGAAGGTCAGGAACTCGGTCTGCCCCTTGCCCGCCTTGCGCCCAGTGAGGACCGCGCTCTTGATGTGCGTGCCCGCTGCGCAGGCCAGCAGCAGCTGCGGGCTGGCCTTGGAGAGCTTCGCATTGACATGCAGGTCGGTCATCGCCACCTTGCCGGCGCCGGAGCCGCCACCCGGCGCGGCCGCGATCTCCTGCGACTCGCCCCACGACCAGCTCAGGACGTCGATCTCGCCCTTGTGCTTGTCGTCGACGCTCTCGCCGGGGATCCCGTCGAGCCTGAGGAAGTAGTCGAACGCCGCCATGCCGTCAGGCGGGGTCTACACGACGCTGGGACAGAGGTCAACGCGCGCCGGGTCGCGCCCCCCGCCGAGGGCTGGTGGCCGAGGTCGTCAGGACGCCGAACATTGACAAGGTTGTGTCAAGGTTCTGGTAGCATCGCCCAGATGCGTGACTACCTGGCCGCCACACGCGAGCGCGTCGTGGTCTTCGACGGCTCGATGGGCGCGACGCTCGAGCAGTACGACCTGACACGGGAGGACTACGGCGGGCTGCAGGGCAAGTGCCACGAGGCGCTCATCCTGCACCGCCCGGACGTCATCCAGGCGCTGCACGAGTCGATGATCGAGGCGGGCGCCGAGGTCGTGCAGACCGACAGCTTCCAGGCGTCGCGCCTGAAGCTCGAGGAGTGGGGGCTGGGCGAGCACACGCTGGAGATCAACCAGCGCTCGGCCGAGATCGCCCGCAAGGCGGTCGGCGAGGACAAGTTCGTGGCCGGCTCGATCGGCCCCACCGGCCACCTGCCCGCCTCCGACGACCCGACGCTGGGCAGGATCACCTTCCGCGAGCTCGTCGCCGTCTTCGAGGAGCAGGCGCGCGGGCTCGTCCAGGGCGGCGCGGACCTCATCATCATCGAGACGGCGCAGGACATCCTGGAGGTCAAGGCCGCCGTCTTCGGCGCGCGCGAGGCGTTCAGGGCGCTCGGGCGCTCGGTGCCGATCCAGACCAGCGTCTCGCTGCTGCCCAACGGCGGCAAGATGCTGCTGGGCACCGACATCAGCGCCGTCCTGACCACGCTGGAGGCGCTGAAGGTCGACGCGCTGGGCCTCAACTGCTCCACGGGCCCCGAGGACATGCGCGACGCGATCCGCTTCCTGGGCGAGTTCAGCCCGGTCCCGGTGCACTGCATCCCCAACGCCGGACTGCCGCTGCAGGGCCCCGACGGCGAGACGATCTTCCCGGAGGAGCCCGAGCCGCTGGCCGAGGTCCTCGGCGAGTTCGTCGAGCGCTTCGGCGTGACCATCGTCGGCGGCTGCTGCGGCACCACCACCGAGCACATCGCCGCCATCGTCGAGCGCTGCGCGCGCCACACCATCGGCCCGCGCCCGGCGCCGCGCCCGCCGCATGTCAGCTCGATGATCGCCGCCGCGCCGCTGGTCCAGGACCCCCGCCCCACCCTGGTGGGCGAGCGCGTCAACTCGCAGGGCTCGCGCAAGGCCAAGGAGCTCCTGCTGGCCGACGACTACGACGGCCTCGTGCAGGTGGCCGAGGACCAGGTCGAGGGCGGCGCCCACGTGCTCGACGTCTGCGTCGCGCTCACCGAGCGCCAGGACGAGGACGAGCAGATGCGCCAGGTCGTCAAGCGCGTCTCGCTCGCCCAGCCCTCGCCGATCCAGATCGACTCGACCGAGCCCGACGTCATCCGCAGGGCCCTCGAGCAGATCCCCGGGCGCGCGATCGTCAACTCGGTCAACCTCGAGGCCGGGCGCGACAAGCTCGACACCGTCGTCCCGCTGGCCATCCAGCACGGCGCCGCCGTCATCGCGCTGACCATCGACGAGGTCGGGATGGCCAAGACGGCCGCGCGCAAGGTCGAGATCGCCCAGCGCATCAAGGAGCTGGCCTGCGACGAGCATGGCCTCGATCCCGAGCTGCTCATCTTCGACCTGCTCACCTTCACGCTGACCACCGGCGACGAGGAGTGGCGGCCCTCGGCCGTCGAGACCATCGAGGGCATCCGCCGGCTCAAGCAGGCGCTGCCCCAGGTCAAGACCTCGCTGGGCGTCTCCAACGTGTCCTTCGGCGTCTCGCCCACGGCGCGCGCGGTGCTCAACTCCGTGTTCCTGCACCACTGCGTGGAGGCGGGCCTCGACCTCGCCATGGTCAACCCCAACCACATCACGCCCTACGGCGAGATCACCGAGGCCGAGCGCGCGCTGGCCGACGACCTGGTCTTCAACCGCCGCGAGGACGCCCTCGAGCTGTTCATCGCCCATTTCGAGACCAAGGGCGAGGAGACCGCCGCCGAGGCCGCCGACCCGACGGCCGACATGGAGCCCGAGGAGGCGCTGCACTGGCACATCCTGCGGCGCAAGAAGGACGGCGTCGAAGGCTGGATCGACCGCTCGGTGGAGAAGATCGGGGCCGTTCCGACGCTCAACGACGTCCTGCTGCCGGCCATGAAGGAGGTCGGCGACAAGTTCGGCGCCGGTGAGCTCATCCTCCCCTTCGTGCTGCAGAGCGCGGAGGTCATGAAGCGCGCCGTGGCCCAGCTCGAGCGCTACCTCGACAAGCTCGAGGGCTACACGAAGGGCACCGTCGTCGTCGCCACCGTCTTCGGCGACGTGCACGACATCGGCAAGTCGCTGGTCAACACGATCCTGACCAACAACGGCTACACGGTCATCGACCTCGGCAAGCAGGTGCCGATCGGGACGATCATCGAGGCGGCCAAGGAGCACGACGCGACGGCCATCGGCCTGAGCGCGCTGCTCGTCTCGACCTCCAAGCAGATGCCGCTGTGCATCCAGGAGCTGCACAACGAGGGCCTCGAGTTCCCGGTCCTGCTCGGCGGCGCGGCCATCAACCGCGACTTCGGCCTGCGCGTGCTCTACCCCGGCGGACGCGAGTCCGACGAGGTCTACGAGCCCGGCGTCTTCTACTGCAAGGACGCCTTCGAGGGCCTGGGCAAGATGGACCAGATCGTCGACCAGGAGGCCCGCGCCGCCCTGGTGGCCAAGACGCGCGAGGCCGCCCAGCGCCTGCGCGACAAGGGCCCCGAGCCCGAGCAGGGCGACACCACCGACGCCTCGGTGCGCTCGGCGGCCAGGACCGACGCGCCCGTGCCCGAGCCCCCGTTCTGGGGCGCGCGCGAGATCGAGGTGCCCCTCGACGAGGTCTACCACCACCTCGACACCCACGTCCTGTTCAAGCTGCACTGGGGCGGGCGCGGCGTGAAGGGCGACGCCTGGCGCACGCTCGTCGACGAGGACTTCCGCCCGCGCCTGGAGCGCATGTGGAGCGAAGCCTCCTATCTGCACCCGCGGGCCAAGCTCGGTTACTTCCCCTGCTACAGCGAGGGCAACGAGGTCGTCGTGCTCGATCCCGAGGACCGCGAGACGGTGCTCGAGCGCCTGGTCTTCCCGCGCCAGCCCAAGCATGACCGCATCTGCCTGGCCGACTTCTACCGGCCCAAGGACAGCGGCGAGCTCGACGTCGTCGCCCTGCAGGCGGTCACCGCGGGCGACGAGGTCACCGAGCTGATGGCGCGCCTGGAGGCCGAGGGCGAGTTCGCCGAGCAGCTCTTCACGCACGGCCTCGGCGTCCAGACCGCGGAGGGCATCGCCGAGTGGCTGCACGCGACCGCGCGCCGCGACCTCGGCATCCACCGCGACCAGGGCCGGCGCTACTCGTGGGGCTACCCCGCCTGCCCCGAGCAGTCAGAGCACGAGAAGGTCTTCCGCCTGCTCGACGCGCCCTCGATCGGCCTGCGCCTCAGCGGCGGCTACGCCGTCGAGCCCGAGCAGTCGACCATCGCCATCGTCGCCCATCACCCCCAGGCCGTCTACTTCGGCATGAAGTCGGGCTTCCTGCCCAAGAACGATCGCCAGGCGCGCGACGAGCTCATCGCCGGCACCGATCGCGATCCGGCCAGCCTTGACGCCCCGCTGCCCGAGAGCGATCCGGCCGAGCGCGGCGAGCCCGCGCTCAGCTCGCGCGTCTAGCGGGGTCGCGCGCCGTCGCGACGACGGCATCGGCCAGCGTCTGCCAGCCCTCGACCATCTCCTCGAGCGACATGCCGCGGACCTCGCGCTGGAAGAGGAACTGGTCGGGGGCGAGCGGGGCCAGCAGCGCGTCCGCCAGGTACTCGGTCCGGGTGTCCTCGCCGAGGATCTCGCGCAGCAGGAAGCCCACGTGGGTGCGATGGAAGGCGTACACCGGGTGCGCCTGGCGGCCGGCGGATAGCTTCTGCCCGGCGAACATGAAGCGGGCGTGATGCTCGAGCAGCGCGAGCTGCGCGGCGCCGAAGGCCCGCAGGCGCTCGGTGGCCGGCGCGCCCGGGCCGAGCGGCGGCTCGCCCCGGATCAGCTCGTCCTGGAAGTCGCGCTCGGGCTCCTCGATGAGCGCGCGCAGCAGCGTCCAGCGGTCCCCGAAGCGCCGGTAGAGCGTCCCCTTCCCCACCCCCGCGGCGGCCGCGACGTCGTCCATCGACACCGCCTCGATCCCGCGCTCGTGGACCAGGCGCGCCGCCGCGCACAGGATGCGCTCGCGGTTGCGCCGGGCGTCGGCGCGCTCGCGCTCGGGCAGCGGCGGCGTCGCGAGCGGCAACAGGATGGGTGCGGGCTCCACGTAGCTCACTCTACGTCGCGATCACCTCCGCGGCGCCCGCCCGTGCCGCCAGCAGGCTGAGCAGCCGCTCGAGGGCGTCGCGCGTGTCGGCGTCGCTCAGATGACCGTCGTCGCCGAACGCGGCGTGCGCCTGCCCGATGTCCGCTTGTCTCCCACAGCTTACCGGACTGTGGTCCGGTTATGCACGCGTTCCCCGGTCTCGCGGGCTCCCGCGCGCGCACGGCGTACCCTCGGCGCCATGATCATCTCCACCATGAACGACCTGCCCGGCTACCAGATCGACGAGGTCATGGGCGAGGTCTTCGGGCTCACGGTGCGCTCGCGCAACGTGGGCTCGCAGATCGGCGCGTCGCTGAAATCGCTGGTGGGCGGCGAGCTGAAGGGCATGACCAAGATGCTGGCCACCGGACGCGACGACGCCACCGCGCGCCTCGCGGAGGAGGCCGAGAGCAAGGGCGCCAACGCCATCATCGCCTTTCGCTTCGACACCTCCGAGCTCGGCTCGACCTGGACCGAGATCTGCGCCTACGGCACCGCCGTGCGCGTGACCAAGCTCTGACGCGATCGGAGGGGTGACGCTGCGCCGCCTGCGATCAGCTCCGCGTTGGGCCGCCGGGCGGCTGCGCCCGCGGCTGCTGCCGATCGTGCAGACGGCCTCGGCCGCGGTCGCCGCCTACTACCTCGCCCAGGCGCTGCCGCTCAAGGACAACCGGCCGGTGTTCGCCTCGATCGCGGCCGTCATCTCGCTGGGCGCGAGCTACCAGCAGCGCGGCCGGCGCGCGGCCGAGCTCATCACGGGCGTCGTGCTCGGGCTCACGGTCGCCGACCTCATCATCAATGCGATCGGCAACGGCCCGCTGCAGATCGGGCTCATGATCGTGCTGGCCATGAGCGCCGCGGTCATCCTCGGCGGTGGCGAGCTGCTGGTCTCCGAGGCGGCGGTCTCGGCGCTGCTGCTGGCCTCGATCGAGCCCACGAACTCCGGCTACTCGCCCGACCGCTTCCTCGAGGCGCTGACCGGCGGCGCCGTCGCGTTGGCCGTGGGCATCCTCTTCTTCCCGCCCGATCCCACGCTGCTGGTGGGCCGCGCAGCGCAGTCGGTCTTCCGCGATCTGGGCGAGACGCTCGAGGGGGTGGCCAACGCCCTCGCGAACGCCGACTCCGAGCGGGCCGAGAGCGCCCTGCAGAAGGCGCGCGCCATCGACGGCGACCTGAGCGGCCTCGAGGAGGCCCTCTCCACCGCACGCGAGATGATCCGCTTCGCACCCCCGCGCCGGGGCGCGCGCGGCCTGCTGGAGCGCTACGGGCGCACGCTGCCCCACCTGGACTTCGCGGTGCGCAACACGCGCGTGCTCGCGCGCCACGCGCTGCGCTACACGCGCGCCCGCCTGGTCGCCCCCGACCGGCTGACCGATGCGGTGCGCGAGCTGGCCCAGGCGGTCTGGACCCTGGCCGCCGCCCACGACGACCCGCAGCGGGCGGCCGAGGCGCGCGACCGCGCGCGCAGCGCCGCCGGCCAGGCGCGCGAGGCCTTCGAGCAGGAGCCCGACCTCGCTCTGACGGAGATCATCAGCCAGGTGCGCTCGGCGGCCGTCGACGTCATGCGCGCCGCCGAGGTCATCGCGGGCGTGCCGCACCCGGCCGACGAGCTTCCGACCGAGGAGATGCTCGCCACGCCGCGCCAGCCGGCGCCGGAGTAGCGCTCAGCCCGCGATGGTCCAGGTGTCGCCGGCGTGCAGCAGCGCGTCGAGGTCGTCGTCGCCCAGCCCCGCGCGCGCGGCGCGCAGCTCGGCCACGAGGTCGCCTCCCCACGGCGGGGCGTCGACGGCGCGAAAGACGCCGAGCGGCAGCGGCCCGGCGCCGAGGACGCCCAGGCGGGCCAGCGCGAAGGCCAGCGACGGGTCCTCGCAGGTGGCGTCGTGCACGATCAGGCGGTCGGCGCCGACCTCGTCGACCCGGGCGACGCCCAGCGTGCCGTCGTGGTCGCGGACGACCCCGAGCTCGTGGTCCAGGCCGAAGCGGATCGGCTGGCCATCGACGAGGTTGATCCGGTTGACGGCCGCGGCGTCCTTCTGGGTCAGGTGATCGAAGGCGCCGTCGTTGAAGACCGGGCAGTCCTGGAGGACCTCGACGAAGGCGGTGCCGCGGTGCTCGGCCGCCGCGCGCAGGACCTCGACGAGCCCCTGCTTGTCGCGGTCGACCGTGCGCGCGACGAAGGTGCCCCCGGCGCCGAGGGCCAGCGAGAGCGCATCGAGCGGCGGGTCGATCGAGCCGCGCGGCGTGGACTTCGTCACCTTGCCGAACTCGCTCGTCGGCGAGGCCTGGCCCTTGGTCAGGCCGTAGATGCGGTTGTTGAAGAGCAGGATCTTGACCGGGACGTTGCGGCGCAGCGCGTGCACGAGGTGGTTGGCGCCGATCGACAGCGCGTCGCCGTCGCCGCTGACGATCCACACCGAGAGGTCGTCGCGCGCGGCCGCCAGGCCGGTGGCGATGGTCGGGGCGCGGCCGTGGATGGCGTGCATCCCGTAGGTGTCCATGTAGTACGCGAAGCGCCCGGCGCAGCCGATGCCGGTGACGAAGACGATCTTCTCGGGGGCGATGCCGAGCTCGGGCATGAAGCCCTGGATGGCGGCGAGCACCGAGTAGTCGCCGCAGCCC
The DNA here is from genome assembly GCA_963757775.1 of Paraconexibacteraceae bacterium. GTDB lineage: Bacteria > Actinomycetota > Thermoleophilia > Solirubrobacterales > Solirubrobacteraceae > JAOPZW01. Next base: position 480,304 of record CAVWSH010000006.1, read on the forward strand.
GGGCACCAGCGCGTCTCCTGGTCGGACTGGAAGTCGGCCTTGGTCAGCGGGAGCGGGGGTGCGGTGGTCACGGCAGCCTCTCCAGGATGGCCTTCTCGATCTCGGCCGCGAACAGGGGGCGGCCCTCGACGCGGGAGTAGCCCTCGACGTCGACCAGGTACTCGGCGCGCAGCACGCGCGTGAGCTGGCCGCTGTTCATCTCGGGCAGCAGGACGCGCGGGTAGGCCCGCAGGACCTCGCCGAGGTTGGCCGGCAGAGGGTTGAGGTGGTGCAGGTGCGCGCGGGCGACCTTGCGCCCGCCCTGGCGCACCCGGCGCACGCCGGCGCGGACCGCCCCCTCGCTCGACCCCCAGCCGATGACGAGCAGCTGGGCGCCGTCCTCGTGGTCGACCTCGACGTCGGGGACCTCGATGCCCGCGACCTTGGCCGCCCGCAGCGCGGTCATGCGCGCGTGGTTGGCGGGGTCGTAGCTGATCTCGCCGGTGACGTCCTGCTTCTCCAGCCCGCCGATGCGGTGCGTCAGGCCCGGCGTGCCGGGGATCGCCCACGGGCGGGCGCCGTCGTCGTTGCGCGCGTAGGGCATGAACGCGTGGCCGTTGCTGGGCGGCTGCGCGAAGGCCGGGTCGATGGCCGGCAGCGCTGACGCCTGCGGGATCCGCCACGGCTCCGAGCCGTTGGCCAGGAAGAGGTCGGTGAGGAGGATGACCGGCGTGCGGTAGCGCACGGCGATGCGCACCGCCTCGTAGGCGGCGTCGAAGCACTGCCCAGGAGTCGAGGCGGCGACGATCGGCACCGGCGACTCGCCGTGGCGCCCGTAGAGGGCCGCCAGCAGGTCGGACTGCTCGGTCTTGGTCGGCATGCCGGTCGACGGGCCGGCGCGCTGCACGTCGACGATGACCATCGGCAGCTCGAGCGCGACCGCGAGGCCGATGGTCTCGGTCTTGAGGTCGAGTCCCGGGCCGCTGGTCGCCGTGACGCCCAGAGCGCCCCCGAAGGCGGCCCCCAGGGCCATGCCGGCGGCGGCGATCTCGTCCTCGGCCTGGATCGTGCGCACGCCGGCCGACTGGCGGGTGGCCAGGTCGTGCAGCAGGTCGGAGGCCGGCGTGATCGGATAGGCGCTGAGCACGAGCGGCAGCCCGCTGCGCACGCTGGCGGCCAGCAGGCCCAGCGCGGTGGTCGTCGTGCCGTTGACGTTGCGGTAGACGCCCGGCGGCACGTCGGTCGCCGGGCGGACCTCGTAACGCACGTCGATGAGCTCGGACGTCTCGCCGAAGTGCAGGCCCGCGCGGAAGGCGGCGAGGTTCACCTCGCGTACCGTGGGCTTGTCGGCGAACTTGGCCTCGATCCAGCGCTCGGTGACCTCGGTCGGGCGGTCGTAGAGCCAGCACAGCAGACCGAGCGCGAAGAGGTTGCGCGCGCGCTGCGCGTCGCGCGTGGTGGCCCCCTCGAGCCCCTCGACCGCGCGGCTGACGATGGTCGTCATCGGCACGCGCTTGACCTGGAAGGCGTCCAGCGAGTCGTCCTCGAGCGGGTTGCCGTCGTAGGCCGCCTTCTGCAGGTTGCGCGTGGTGAAGGCGTCCTCGTTGACGATGATGGTCGCGCCGCGTTCGAGCTGGCCGACGTTCGACCGCAGCGCGGCGGGGTTCATGGCCACCAGCACGTTGGGCGTGTCGCCCGGCGTGGCGATGTCGCGCTCGGCGAAATGGATCTGGAAGCTCGAGACGCCGGCCAGGCTGCCGGCGGGGGCGCGGATCTCGGCCGGGAAGCTCGGGAGGGTGGCCAGATCGTTGCCGAACACCGCGGTGGCGTCGGTGAACCGGCCTCCGGCCAGCTGCATCCCGTCACCCGAGTCGCCGGCGAACCGGACGATCACCCGCTCGCGCCGCTCGACCCTCACATGACCGTTGCTGGCCTGCTCGTCTTCGGTGACGGCGGGAAACTCCGTTGTGGGCATGTCGTGGGTGACGGTCCGGCCGGGGGCTCAGGTGCGACGTTGCAGCGGCAACGACCTACGCTACCAGCATCGCCAGCGGTGTTCGGAACCCAGACACTCAGAGGTGTCCGTCATCGATCAGCGCGAGCTTGGCCCGCCGATCGAGCGCCTTGATGCGGGCCTCCTCGCGCCGCGCGGCGCTGCGATCGGCCATCGGCAGCGCGAGCGCGAGCTCGACCGGCCGGCGGCTGCGGGTGTAGGCGCTCGCCGTGCCCGCCCCATGGCGGCGCAGGCGCGCCTGGAGGTCGATCGTCCACCCCGTGTAGAGCGAACCGTCGGCGCAGCGCAGCAGGTAGACCCAGGCCTCGGGCACGGCCAACGGCTTCGCCGGGGGCGGCGAGATGCCTTCTAGGCCTCGGCGGGAGCGGTGTCGCCGGAGGACGTGGGGAGCGGGTCGAGCTGCACCGGGCTGGCGTGCAGGGCGCGCAGGCGCACGTCGCGCCAGCTCATCCCCTCCTTGACCAGCGCCGGAGCGCCCATGACCACGGCGGTGGCGATCTCGACGGCCTGCAGGATGATCCCGTAGGCCAGCGCGTCGGCCTTGCCCACCCCGTAGGCGCCGGCCAGGACGGCCACGCAGGCGAACTGGAAGACGCCCAGGTTCGACGGGGTGATGGGCAGCACCGCGGTGACGTTGACCGCGAAGAGGACCGCCGCGGCGGCGCCGATGCCGGCGCGGTCGTCGAGACCGAGCGCGACGAGCAGCACGTAGCACGACAGCCACTGGATGACCCACGCGCTGAGCTGCAGCGCGGTGGCCTGGGCGCCGAGCTTGGGCGACCGGAAGACGTTCAGGCCGGCGCGCACCTGGGCGAGCGCCGCGCGCACCTTGGCCACCGCCGCCTGCACGCGTCGTGAGCGCGACGGCACGCCGCCGCGCAGCAGCGCGGGCAGCACGAGCACCGCCACGAGCACGGCCATCGGCGCGATCGCGAAGGCCACCAGGCCGCGCTGGCGCTGGCCGAAGAGGTCGACCGTCGAGAACATGACGATCCCCAGGCCGACCAGGGCCACGACGTTGAGCAGCGTCTGCGACACGATCGAGCCCACCACCGTCGGCAGGTGGTCGCGCGGTCGTCCGGTGCGGCGCGCCACGATCAGCGCGCGCGAGGGCTCGCCGAGGCGGGCGGGCAGCGTGGCGGACATGAGCACGCCGATGAACGTGCCCTGCAGGGCGTCGGAGCGCCGCAGCCGCGCCTCGGGCAGCGCCGCGGCGAGGATCGCGTGCCAGGCCACGCCGCGCACGACCATCGAGGCGCACATGAGGCCCAGCCCGAGCAGGACCCAGGTGGGCGTGGCGCGCAGCAGGCTGTCGCCGATCTGGTCCAGGCCGATGCGCCGCAGGGCCAGCAGGGCGAGCAGGCCGGCGACCAGGCCGGCCAGGCCGATGCCGGCCTTGCGGGCGGCCGCGCGGCGGCGGTCGCGGCCTTCGCGCTTGGACGCCTCGAGGCTGGGCAGGCGCCGCTCGGCCGGCCGTCGGGGGCCGAGACCGGCCGGCACGGCGCCGAGGAAGACACCCGCGCGCTCGCGCCGGGTGCCGGCACGCGGCATGGCGATGGCGTCCGTGTAGGCCTCGAGGACCTCGGCCGACACGGTCGGCCAGGCGTAGCGCGGCGCGTGCGCTCGCGCCTGCACGGCCATGGCGGCGCGCTGTGCGGGCGCGACGGCGAGGTCGCGGAGCGTCTCGGCGAGGGCGGTGGCGTCACCGCGCGGCACGAGCACGCCGTCGACCCCGTCGCGCACGACGTCGCGATAGCCGGGGATGTCGGAAGCAACCACAGGGGTGCCGGCGGCGAAGGCCTCCGTCAGCACCATGCCGAAGCTCTCCCCGCCCAGCGAGGGAGCGACGAGCAGATCGGCCGAGGCCAGGGCCTGCGCCTTCTCGGCGTCGGAGACCTTGCCCAGGACGTTGACGCCCTGCGTGCCGTCGAGCATCAGCGGCTCGACCTCGTCGCGGTCGGCGCCGACGATCATGAGCTCCACGTCGACGTGGTCGCGCAGCGCCTCGAAGGCGCGCAGCAGGACGGGGAGCCCCTTGCGCTCGACGGCCTGGCCGACGAAGGCCAGGCGCAGCGGCGCGCCCGGCGCTCGCGGGGCGAGCGACGGCAGCTCGGCGGGCACGTCGACGCCGTTGGGGATGATCCGGTAGTCGCCGCCGTAGAAGCGCCGGCCCGTCCAGGCGGCGGCTTCGGACACGGCGATGCGCACGTGCAGGCGCTGGAGCTTTCGCTTGGCGCCGAAGGCGTTGCCGATCGTATTCGAGACGACGTTCTCGGAGTAGCAGTGGAACGTGCCGACGAGCGGCGCGAGCTGGGTGTCGAGCGCGTCGTAGCCGACGACGGGGGCGACCGGCTCGTGCACGTGGATGACGTCGTAGCGACCGGCGCGCAGCTCGCGGCGCATCGTGGTGATGGCGTACGGCGTGTGCGGCAGATTCGACACGGCCCCGTTGGACTTGACGCCGATCGTGCGCCCCAGCGGGATGACCCAGTCCTGCATCTCGCGTGCCTCGGGCCGGGCGCCGCGATGCATCCGCGCCGACAGTCGGTCGGGCGGGTCGTAGGGCGAGAGCACGCGTACGTGGTGGCCGCCGGCCAGGAACTGCTCGGCCAGCGCTTCGATATGGCGCGTGACTCCGCCCGGGTAGCTCCACGAGTACGGAGACACGAGGGCGATCCGCATCCCACTCATCCTATCGGCCGTGCCCTCGGCCATAGTGCGGCAAACCCGCGTTCATCGCAGCCCTATCCTTTGTGAAGTGTCTGACCGTCACTTCGTCAAGTACACCTTCCTGAAGGTCGATCCTGCCTGGCGGCGCCTCGACGCCGCCTCGCGGGCCCGGGACAAGCAGGAGTTCCTCGCCGCCTGCGAGGACTTCGGCACCGATCACCTGCTGCAGGCCTTCAGCCTCGTGGGCACTCGCGGCGACGCGGAGATCATGCTCGTGGCCGAGGCCGAGAACCTCGACCGCATCCACGAGTTCCACGTGGTGCTGGGGCAGGCGGGCCTGACGAAGTGGTGCACCCAGCCCTATTCGTTCCTCGGGCTGCGCAAGGGCTCGGAGTACTCCGACGACGAGCGCCTGGTCCCGCGCGCCTTCCGCGGCCGGTACCTGTTCGTCTATCCGTTCGTCAAGACGCGCGCGTGGTACGCGCTGCCCGCCGACGAGCGCTGGCGGATCATGCAGGACCACATCCGCATCGGGCGCGAGTACCCGCAGGTCGACAACCACACGACGTACTCCTTCGGCCTCGACGACCAGGAGTTCGTCGTCGCCTTCGACACCGACGACGCGAGCGCGTTCCTGGATCTCGTCCAGCGCCTGCGCACGACCGAGGCGTCGGCCTACACGCTGCGCGACACCCCGAGCTTCACCTGCCTCGCCACCTCCGTCGAGCGCGCGCTGAGCGCCATCGACGGCGAGCCGGTGCCCGCGCTGCAGTCCCTCACACCATGAGCCACCCCGACTTCGACGAGGTCCGCGACATCACGGTGATCGGCGCGGGGCCGGTCGGCCTGTCCGCGGCCTTCTGGGCCGGCATGCGCGAAGCCAGCTCGCGCATCATCGACTCCCTCCCCGAGCTCGGCGGCCAGCTCACCACGCTGTATCCGGAGAAGTGGATCTTCGACGTGCCCGGCCACCCCAAGATCCTGGCCAAGGACCTCGTCGAGCTGCACCGCCAGCAGACCGTCGAGCAGTTCGACGTGCCGGTGCACCTGGAGACCACGGCCGACGCGATCTCCTGGGAGGACGACCTCGTCGTCCTGCACACCGATCGCGGCGACCTGCGCTCGCGCACCGTGATCGTCGCCGGCGGTCACGGCGCCTTCGAGCCCAAGAAGCTGCCCGACTACGACATGAGCGCCTGGGAGGGCCGCGGCGCGCACTACCTCGTCGGCTCCAAGAGCGAGTTCGAGGGCAAGCGCGTGGTCATCATCGGCGGGGGCGACAGCGCTTGCGACTGGGTCGTCAACCTGCTCGACACCGCCGAGCGCGTGGCGCTCGTGCATCGCCGCGAGGGCTTTCGCGCGCACGAGGCGACGGTCAAGGAGGTCATGGACGCCCACGCCGAGGGGCGCATCGACCTCCACGTGCCCTACCAGGTGCGCGACGTGGTCGGCAACGGCGCCGTGGAGGCCGTGCAGCTCTTCCACTCCGAGGACCCCGACAGCGTGGTCGAGGTGCCGTGCGACGCGATCCTGCTGCAGCTCGGGTTCAAGACCGCGCTCGGCCCGCTCAAGGAGTGGGGCTTCGAGATCGAGAAGGGCGCGATCCGCGTGGACGGGCTGTTCAAGACCTCGCTGGACCGCGTGTGGGCCTGCGGCGACATCACCACCTTCGACGGCAAGCTCAAGCTCATCGCGACCGGCTACGCCGAGGCCGCGATCGCCGTCTCGCAGGCCGTGCACCACATCCGCCCCGAGATGAAGATCCAGCCGAAGTACTCGACGAACACGGGCGTCCCGGGCGCCGTCGAGGGCCAGGCATAGACGCCTGGGAGCACCTGCGCGCCGCCGACCCGGTGCTCGCGCGGCTGCTCGACGAGCACGGGGTGCCCGAGCCCCGGCCGCCGCGCGGCGACGTCTACGCGGCGCTCGTTCGCGCGATCGTCGGCCAGCAGCTGTCGGTGACCTCGGCGCGCGCGATCTACGGGCGCCTGCTCGAGCGCTTCGGCGGCCACCCGCCGACGCCGGAGCAGATCCTGGCCGACGTGCCCGACGAGCTGCGGGTCGCCGTCGGCCTCTCGCACGCCAAGACGGCCTACCTGCGCTCGCTGGCCGAGCACGTGCTCTCCGGCGAGCTCGAGCTCGACCGCCTGCAGGAGCTCTCCGACGAGGAGGTCGCGGCCGTGCTGACCGCGGTCAAGGGCATCGGCGAGTGGAGCACGCACATCTTCCTCATGTTCTCCCTCGGCCGCCCCGACGTGCTCGCCGTCGGCGACCTCGGCATCCGCCGCGCCGTCCAGCGCGCGTACGGGCTCTCGGATCTGCCCGGGGCCGCCGAGCTCACGGCGCTGGCCGAGCCGTGGCGTCCGCACCGCACGGCGGCCTGCCTGCTGCTGTGGAGCTCGCTGGACAACGCCCCGACGTGACCGCGCCGGCCATCCGCGCACCGCGCCGCGACGAGCTCGGGGCGCTGGTGGCGATCGAGCGCGAGGCCGGGGCCCTGTTCGCGACGGTCGGGATGCCCGAGGAGCTCGGCGCGGCGCTCATCGAGCACCTCGCGGGGTGGCGGCCCGCGAGGGCCGCCCCGCGCTGACCCTGATCACGTTCCGTGACGTGCCGTGGAACGCGCCCTACTCCGAGCGCCTGGGCTTCGGCGCGGTCGCGCCCGCCGACCGGGGCCCCGAGCTCGCCGCGCTGGTCGCCGAAGAGGGCGGCGGATCCCGGGCGACGCGCCGCGCGTGGCGATGCGGCGGGCGGTGCGGTAGGCGCGGTCGTCCGCGGGGCGTTGGCGGCGCGGCGCAGCCAACGGCAGCGTCGAGGGAAGGAGTCAGCGGTGGCCGGGGCGCGAGCGGACGAACCCCTAGAGCTGCCAGATGCCCCCGCGCAGCAGCGCCACCGCCGCGCCCCCGGCCTCCACCCCGTCGATCTCGACCTCGGGTGAGCCGACCATGAAGTCCGTGTGGGTCGCGGACTGGTTGAGCCCCGCGGCGACGTGCTGGTCGGCGGGGATGTGGTCGAGGGCCCACGGGAGCGCGTTGCCCCAGGCGATGTGCGCCGCGGCGTTCTCGTCGAAGAGCGTGTTGTTGAAGATGACGCCGGTCTCGCCCACGCGCGAGGACGCGTCCACCAGCGCGACCTCGCCGAAGCGCCGGGCGCCGTCGTCGAGGGCGAGCTCGGTGCGCAGGGCGTCCTCGCCCCGGGTGGCGCGCGCCTCGACGATCTCGCCGCCGGCCACCCGCAGCTCGAGGCCCTCGATGATGGTCCCGTGCAGCGCGAGCGGCATCGTGCTGCGCACCGTGCCCTCGGCGCGCTCGCGGTGCGGGCTGGTGAAGACCTCCTCGGTCGGCAGGTTCGGCGCGTGCACCTGGCCGTGGACGGTGCGCTCGCGCCCGGCCAGCCAGCGCCCGCCCTCGAGCAGCCCGACCTCCAGGTCGGTGCCCGGGCCGCGGTAGCGCAGCGCCGTGAACCCGCGCGCGGTGAGCTCGCGCGCCCGGGCCTGCAGCTCATCCAGGCGCGCCTCCCACGCGGCGGCGGGGTCGGGCTCGTCGAGGCGCAGGGCGTGCGCGAAGGCGTCCCACAGCCGATCGACGTCGGGGTCGCCGAGCGCTTCGCGCGCCCAGCCCTCGGTCGGGTAGGCGACCAGCGACCACGCGAGCTTGCGCCCCATGATGCCCTCCATCCACACCCGGTCGAAGTCGCGGAAGCGTGCGCGCGCCAGGCGCTCGCCGTCGAGGCCCTCGTAGACCTCGGCCCCCGAGTCGGCCGACACGCCGATGATGGCGGCGCCGACCTCGATGGCACGCTCCAGGCGCGCGACCATCCACGGCGGCGTCCATCCGAGCATCTCGTCGGGCGCCGTCTCGACGAAGGCGCGCTGCACCCAGCGGTCGGCGTAGGCGACGTCGACGAAGCGCGCGCCGGCGGCGTAGGCCTCCCGGGCGAGCGCGCGCACGAAGGGCGCGTGCTCGTGCTGGGCGTGCAGCAGCAGCTCCTGTCCCTCGTTGAGGTTCACGCCCGTGCGGACCAGCAGGCGGGCGAAGGCGTGCAGGCGTGCGTCGATGCTGTCGCTCACGGTCGGCGACCGATCAGGCTGGCGTAGGCGATGTGGCCGAAGAACTCGCCGGCGACCACCCGCCGGCGCGCCTCGCGCTTCAGCGCCTGCGCGGCGTCCGAGCCGAGGCGGCCCGCGGCTGCCAGCGTGTCCGCCCCGCGATCGACGAGCGTGAGCATGTATCCGGGATCCTCGCTCTCGATGTAGCCGTGACTGCGCAGGCGCACGACCTCCCACCCCGCCGCGCGCACGAGGATGCCGAGCCGGCGCACCAGGTAGCGATCGTGCACGAGGGCCTCCATCGCGGCATCCACGCAGGCCTGCAGCGGGTCGTGGTCGCCGGCGGCCACCGTGGTCGTCGCGTAATCGCCGTCGAAGGCCGCCAGCGCCCCGCCGGGAGCCGTGACCCGCGCCGCCTCGGCCAGCGCGGTGCCGACCTCCGGGATGTGCGAGAGGACGGTGTGGAAGATCACGGCGTCGAAGGCGCCATCGTCGAACGCCAGTGCGGTCCCGCCGCCGACCACGTAGGAGAGGTTGGGCACGCCGGCGGCGATCTCTCGCGCCCGCCGCACGAAGACGGGCGACGGGTCGAGGCCCACCACCTCGCCCACGCCGGGGCGCGCGGCGAGCGTGCGCGCCACCGCCCCGGTCCCGCAGCCCACCTCCAGCACGCGCGCGCCGTCGGGCAGCGGCAGGTCGGCCAGGTAGTCCTCGAGCATCGCCTGCTGCCCGGCGTCGGCCGCCCGCAGCTCGAGGACCTCGGCGAGGCGCTCCTGGACCGTTTCGTCGGCGCTCTCGATGCTGGCGTACACGTCGGGCATGAGGCGGGTCGAGCCTAGCGATCGCGCAGCACGCGCCGCAGGACCTTGCCGCTCGCCGTCCTTGGCAGCTCGTCGACGAGCTCGATCACGCGCGGGTACTTGTAGGCCGCCATGCGCTCGCGGCAGAAGGCGATCAGCTCGTCACCCTCCACGCTCTCACCGGGGCGCAGGCTGACGAAGGCCTTGACCGTCTCGCCGCGATAGGCGTCGGGCACGCCGACGACGGCGGCCTCGCGCACGGCCGGGTGGCCGTAGAGGACGTCCTCCACCTCGCGCGGCCACACCTTGTAGCCGGCGGCGTTGATCTGGTCCTTCTTGCGGTCGACCACGAAGAACCAGCCGTCGGCGTCCATGAAGCCGACGTCGCCGGTGTGCAGCGCGCCGCCCGGGATCGCGCGCTCGCTCTCTTCGGGGCGCCCCCAGTAGCCGGGCACGACCTGCGGTCCCGAGGTGACGATCTCGCCGACCTCGCCGGCCGGCAGGTCACGGCCGTCCTCGCCGACCACGCGCACGACGGTGCCGTAGACCGGGACGCCGACCGACAGCGCACCCGACGTGGGGTCGACGGGCGCCCGCGTCCCGATGGGCACGCAATGCGAGGGCGAGGTCGTCTCCGTGAGCCCGTAGATGTTGTGGATGTAGGTGCCGAAGCGCTCCTGGAAGGCCTCGACGGTCGCGGGCGCGATCGGCGCCCCGCCGCTGACGATGGTGCGCAGCGACGAGGTGTCGCGCTCGCGCGCCTCCTGCGCGTTCATGAGGGCGATGAAGACCGTGATGGCGCCCGTCGTGAACGTGACCCGGTGGCGCTCGATCAGCGCCAGCGCCCGCGCGGCGTCGAAGCGGTGGTCGAGGACGAGCGACGCGCCGGTGAGCAGCGAGAGGCCGACGTGGGCGATGAGCCCGGTGATGTGAAAGAGCGGAGCGACGCCGAGGATCACGTCGTCGGCGCCGACGCCCACCCAGTCGCGATACGTCTGCGCGCTGAAGACGACGTTGCCGTGCGTGTTCATCGCGCCCTTGGGCGGCCCGGTGGTCCCCGAGGTGTAGGTCAGGAAGGCGACGTCGTCCGGTCCGAGGTCGGGATCCGCCGGCGCCTGCCCGGCGTGCTCGCGGGCGAGCTCCTGCACCTGGGGGTCGGTGACCACGACGCGCACCGAGGTGCCCGCGACGGCGTCGCGCGCCACGTCCTCCCACAGGGACTGGAGCGTGACGAGCGCCGCCGGCCGGCAGTCCTCGAGCAGCGTGCGCACCTCGCGCTCCCTGAGCATCGGGTTGACCGACACGGCGATGGCGGCGAGCTTCCACGCCGCCAACACCCCAACGACGAACTCGGGGACGTTCTGCAGGTACAGGGCGACGCGGTCGCCGCGCGCCACGCCGCGCTGCGCCAGGGCGGCGGCGAACGCGCCGGAGCGCTCGTCGAGCTCCGCGAAGGTCAGCGCCCTGTCGCGGTAGTGAAGAGCGACCGCGCCTGGCGCGCGGCGCACCGTCGCGCGGAACATGGCCAGGGCGCTCGGGTGGCCGGGCTCGATGTCGGCGGGCTGGCCCTGCGCGTAGCGGGCCAGCCACGGGCGCTCGTCGTAGACCGACCCGCCCATGGCCTGCGCGTCAGGCCCTGCAGTCCGCCGGCAGCGCGGGCGCCGGGCCGTCGGGCTTGCGCTGCCCGCCCCACGCCTTGAACAGGTCGTAGGCCGGCCACGCCTTGCTCAGCTTCGCGTCGGCCAGCCCGACGGGGAAGATCGGGTCGTCGCGGAAGGTGTACTGGAAGACGGCGTCCACCCGCGGGTCGGTGTTCCAGCGGCGCAGCGACACGTTGAGGGCCTGGCAGTCGGCGCGGATGCTCTCTTCGCCGGGGGAGCGCTCGTCGCCGACGTGCGGGCCGCCGACGCCGCTCTCGGTGACCCAGATGGGCTTGCCCTTCGTGCACGCGCGCCGGTCGAGCACCTCCTCGAGGTTGCCCACGGCGCCGGGATCGTTGGCGGCGGCGCCGCGCTTGGAGTACTGGTGCTGGGCGAAGACGCCCGCATTGCACACGACGTCGTCGGGCAGGCCGTCGAAGAACTCGGAGATCGAGGTGCCGAACTTGCGCGCGTTCTTCAGGCCGGCGAGCTCGCCGACGACCAGCTGCTGGCCGGGCTTCAGCTCCGCGCGCATGGCGCGGGCGAGCTTGGCGTAGACGGCGGGCGCCAGCGACTTCGACGTGCCCTTGCACTGCTCGCGCTGCGGGCTGATGAAGAACGGGCCGTTGGGCTCGTTCCACGGGCTCCACCAGTGGATGTCGACGCCCTCGGCCTTGGCCAGGTCCTGCAGCGAGCCGATGAGCTTCTTGTAGCCCTCGAGGCCCTGCGCGTTGATCGGGCGCGACCGGGCCGTGATCCCGTCGCGCTCGCAGCCATGGGCGGACGTCGCCGCCCAGTCGGGCACGCCGTAGATGACGACCATGGTCGCGAAGCCGTTGCCGGCCTGCTGCTGGGAGTGGATCGCGCGCAGCGTGTCGCGGATGCCGGCGTAGGGCCGGCAGGGCGGCAGCCCGCGCATGCAGCCGTCGGAGGGCTTGGTCCAATCGATGGGGCCACCCTGCTTGGGCTGCAAGGAGGACCAGTCGACCACCAGGCGGTACAGCGGCGGCTTGAGCGCCTCGAAGCGGTTGCGCCACGGCGTGAAGGCACCGACGTCCTTGCCGTGCCAGAAGAGGTCGGGATTGATCTCGGTCATCCCGATGGCCAGGCCGCCGCCGGGCGCGATGTCGGCCGGCGCGGGCTTGGCCGGCACCGACTTGGCCGGCAGCGACTTGCCGGGCGTCGAGGACGCCTTGTGGTCGTTTCCGCCGCAGGCCCCCAGGGCGACGGCGGCGGCCAGCAGAGCCGCCGCGATCGCACGCGGCACTAGACCGCGGACACCTCTTCGTCCTCCGCGACGCGGAAGGAGGAGCCGCAGCCGCAGGCCGCGACGACGTTCGGGTTGTTGACCTGGAACCCGGCCCCCTGGAGCGAATCGACGTAGTCGATGGTCGAGCCGTCCACGTAGGGCAGGCTCTGGTTGTCGACGAGCAGGCGCAGGCCGCTGTGCTCGAAGATCGCGTCGCCATCGCGCTGCTCGTCGAACGCGAGCTGGTACTGGAAGCCCGAGCAGCCACCGCCCCGCACGCCGACGCGCAGGCCGGCCGTCTCGTTGAGCCCCTGCGAGCTCAGGAACTCGCGGACCTTGGCGGCCCCGGTCTCAGTGAGGGCCACGCCCTTGGCGTGGTAGGTGATCTGGGTGCTCATACTTCACAAAGAATAGCGGTCGCTACCCTTGGTTTCCGAGGATGCCCACAGCCAGCGAAGTCAAAGCCCGCATCGAGGCCAGTATTCCCGGCGCGACAGCCGAAGTGCAGTCGCCCGACAACGTGCATTTCAGCGCGCGCGTCGTCGCGGACGCCTTCGCCGGGCTGAGCCGGATCCAGCAGCACCGTCTCGTCTACGCCGCCTTCGATGGCGAGCTAGGCGGCGAGATCCACGCCCTGCAACTGAAGACGGAGACCCCATGAGCGAGCAGTCCGACCAGATCCGCGAAGCCATCGCACAGGCGATCGGCGAGAACCCCGTGATCCTCTTCATGAAGGGGACGCCCGAGCAGCCGATGTGCGGCTTCTCCGCACGCACCGTCGCCGCTCTGCAGGCCCTCAACGCCCCGTTCGCGGCGGTCGACATCCTTCCCGACCCGCGCATCCGCCAGGAGCTCTCGGCCCTCTCGCAGTGGCCGACGATCCCGCAGCTCTTCGTCAACGGCGAGCTCGTCGGCGGCTGCGACATCGTCACCGAGATGTACGAGAGCGGCGAGCTGGCCCAGACGCTCGGCGTCGATCAGCCGGCCGCGGCCGACCCGGTCGACGAGCCCGCGGTGGGCGCGCGCCCGATGGGGATCGAGAACCGCCTGTCGTAGCCCGCTGGTTCGGTGGCACCGCGCTACGGTGGCGCGGTGCACCCACCGCGAGTCAGGTTCGTCGCTCGCGAGATCGGGCCTGCGACCATTGGCGTCCTCGTCGTCGGCCAGGCGCTCCTGTGGATCGTCGCGGCGCCCGCCGCCACCCCCACCGGGAGCTACATCGGACAGCTGCTGGGGGCCGAGTCGATCCTCCTGCTGTCGATCGGCCTGGTGCTCATCAGCACGCTGCCCTGGGTCGAGGAGTGGTTCGACGGGATCGACCGCGCCGCGGTCTGGCATCGTCGCGCCGCCATCACGGGGTTGGTCCTGCTGGCGCCGCACATCCTGCTGGCCGCCAACCCGAACGGCACCGCGCTCGGCGGACCGCTGGGGGCGATCGGGGCGATCGGGATGGCGGGGCTCGCGCTGTGGGCGATCCTGCCTCGCTGGCAATCGGTGGTGCCGGGGCCGCTGCGCGGCCTGGTGGTCGCCGCACGCGACGCCCCGGGGGTGCGTGAGGCTCGCCGGATCTTCGGCGGGTACGAGCGCTGGCGGGCGCTGCACCGCACCACCGGTCTCTTCGTCGCCGCCGGCTTCGTGCACGGCGTCCTCGACGGGACGCCGTTCGGCGCCGCGCCGATCCTGCGCTGGAGCTACGTCGCGATCGGCGCCGTCGGGCTCGGCTTCTACGTCTACCGCGAGCTGCTGGCGCGCTTCTTCCTCTCGCTGCACGACTACCAGGTGCAGACCGTGCGCGAGGTCGACGAGGGGGTCGTCGAGATCGCGATGGCGCCGATCGGCCGGCACATGGAGTTCGTGCCCGGCCAGTTCGCCATGATCTACATCGAGGCCAAGGACGGCTGGCACCGCCACCCGTTCACGATCACGAGCGCCCCGCACGAGGACGTCGTCCGCGTCACGGTCAAGGCGCTGGGTGACTACACGTCGCGGCTGCAGGAGCTCATCGAGCCGGGCATGCCGGCCGTCATCGGCGGCCCCCACGGCCGCTTCAGCCACTGGAAGGGAACCGATCGGCAGGTCTGGATCGCCGGCGGCGTCGGCGTCGCGCCGTTCTTGAGCTGGCTGCGCGCGCTCGACGGTCACCAGCTGCCCCATCGCGTCGACTTCTTCTACAGCGCCGACGGCGAGGCGCCGTTCGCCGACGAGATCCGCGCGATCGCCGACCGCCATGAGTCGCTGCACGCCCATCTGATCGACACGGGCGTCCAGGGCCGCCTGACCTCCCAGCGCGTGCTCGCGGCCGCCGACGGCGACCGCAGCGAGCTGTCGGTCTTCATGTGCGGTCCGCGGGGCATGGTGCGCAGCTTCCAGACCGAGCTGCGCGTGGCCGGGGTCCCGAACCGGCGCATCCATCGTGAGCACTTCGACTGGCGCTGACGATCGGCGGATACGCTGACCGGATGGCGGTCCAGACGCAGCCCCACCCGGCCCTGCGTTGGGACGGCCGGCGCCTGGCCATCCTCGACCAGACGCGGCTGCCCGGCGCCGAGCACTGGCTCACGCTCGAGGGCGCGGCCGACACGGCGCAGGCCATCCGGCGCCTCGCCGTGCGCGGCGCCCCGCTCATCGGGGTCGCCGCCGGCTACGGGCTGGCGATGGAGGTGACGCGCCAGCCCACGCTCGGCGCCCTGGAGGCCGGCTGGGACCTGCTGCGCGGCGCGCGCCCGACCGCGGTCAACCTCGCCTACGCCGTCGACCGCGTGCGCTCGGCGGCGCTGGCGGCCGGTCCGGTGGCGATGGCCGGCGCGGCGCGCGAGGAGGCCGAGCGCCTGCACGCGCAGGAGGACGCCTCCTCGGCGGCCATCGCGACGCACGGTGCCGACTTCCTCGCGGGAGTGCGCCGCATCGCCACCCACTGCAACGCGGGCGCGCTGGCGGCCGGCGGGCGGGGCACGGCGCTGGCGGTCATCCTCGCGCTCGAGCAGCGCGGCGGCGTCCACGTCCTCGCCGGCGAGACGCGGCCGCTGCTGCAGGGCGCGCGCCTGACCGTGTGGGAGCTCGCGCGGGCCGGCGTCGGCCACGACCTCGTGGTCGACGGCGCGATGGCCGGGCTCATCCGCCGCGGCGAGGTCGACGCGGCGATCGTCGGCGCCGACCGGGTCGCGGCCAACGGCGACACCGCCAACAAGGTCGGCACCTACCCGCTGGCCCTGGCCGCCGCCGCGGCCGGCATCCCGTTCGTCGTCGCCGCCCCGACGTCGACCATCGACGCGGATCTGCCCGACGGCGACGGCATCGAGATCGAGGAACGCGACGCCGACGAGGTGCGCGCCTTCGCCGGGATCGAGACGACGCTGCCCGGCACCGGGGTGCGCAACCCCGCCTTCGACGTCACCCCCGCCGCGCTGATCACCGCGCTGGTGACCGAGCGCGGCGTCGCCCGCCCGCCCGGCGCCGCCTCGATCGCCGCCCTCCTGGCATGAGGGTCGCGCGCTCGCTGACCCCGCGCGAGGTCCGCGTCGAGCACGCCGCGGACCCCGAGCCGGGCAGCGGCGACGTCGTCTGCCGCGTGCTGGCGTGCGGCGTCTGCGGCTCGGACGTCCTGGACGCCTGGGTCGCGCGCAAGGTGCCGACCGTGCTCGGCCACGAGCTGGCGGCCGAGGTCATCGCGATCGGTCACGACGTCGAGCGCGTGGCCGTCGGCGATCGCGTCGTCGTGCATCACCACGCGCCGTGCGGCGAATGCCGGCGCTGCCGCCGCGGCCACGAGACGCTGTGCGAGCGCTTCAAGGCCACGAGCCTCGACCCGGGCGGCTTCGCCGAGCGCGTCCGCGTCCCCGCCGACCTGGTCGACGAGCTGCTCGTCCTCGACGGCCTCGACGCCGAGCGCGCGACCTTCGTCGAGCCGCTGGCCTGCGTGCTGCGCGCCTTCGAGCGCTGCGGGCTGCGCGCCGGCGACAGCCTGCTCGTCGTCGGCTGCGGCACCAGCGGGCTGCTCGCCATCGCGGCCGCCCATGCGCGGGCCGTCGACGCGGTGTGGGCCCGCGAGCCGCGCCCGGAGCGCCTGGAGCGCGCGCTGGCCCTCGGCGCCGAGCGCCACGGCAACGAGCTCGTCGACGTGGTCATGGTCTGCACCCCGAAGCCCGACGCGATCGCCGCCGGCTTCGCCGCCGTCGCCCCGGGCGGCGCGCTGTGCCTCTACGCGCCGCCCGATCCCGGCCATGCCCTCGGCCTCGACGGCCATGCGCTCTACGTCGGCGAGGTCGACGTGTGCGCGTCGTACTCGGCCGGCCCGGGCGACATGCGCGCGGCCCTGGGCCTCATCGCGGGCGGCCGGGTCGACCCGCTGCCCTTCGTCACGCACCGCGTGGGCCTGGACCAGACGGGCCGGGCGCTCGAGCTGGCCCGCAGCGGCGAGGCGATCAAGGTGCTGGTGGCGCCTTGAGCGGTGCGCTCGACGCGCTGCGGGCGGCGATGGCCACCGGCGACGTCGAGGCGCTGGCGCGCACCTACGCGCGCAATGCCGTGCTGCACGCCTCGCTGCCGGGCGGGCGCGTGCGCCGCGACGGGCGCCCGGCCATCGTGGCCGAGCTGGCCGCGTGGTGGGACGGCCCGGGCGAGGTCGGCGAGTGGCGCGCGGGGGAATGGCCTGGCGGCGCGGCGCTGACCGCGGCGCGCGACGGGGTGCGCCGCCGCCACTACCTGCACCTCTCGGGCGACCTCATCGCCCGCCACTGGGTCTACGCGATGGCCCCGGCCGGCCTCGGCGGGGGCAACAGCGGCGCGCAGCTCGAGCGCGTGACGCTGGCCGACGGCACGCCGGGGATCGCCAAGCGCGTCGTGCCCGGCGGCGACTGGCTCGGGCGCGTGGCCGGCGGGCGCGCCATCACCGCCGAGCTCTGGCGGGCGGGCGTCCTGCAGCGCCTGCCGGCGTGCATCGAGACGGGCATCGTCGCCGTCGAGCCCGACGGTGACGGCTGGCGGATCGTCATGCGCGACCTCTCCGCCGCGCTGCTTCCGGCCCAGGGGGCGATCAGCCGCGCGCACCACCGCGAGGCGATGGCGGCGGCCGCCGCCCTGCACGCCGCCTTCCGCGGGCAGAGCTTCGACGGGGCGATCACGCTCGAGGCCCACCTCGCGATCAGCTCGCTCGCCGTCGTCGAGGCCGAGCGCGCCGGCAGCGACGTGATCCCCAAGCAGCTCGAGACCGCGTGGGAGGCCTTCGCCGAGGCGGCCGACGAGGACGTCGCGCAGGCGGTCCTGGCCAACCTGGCCGATTCCGCGCCGCTGGCGCAGGCGCTGCGCGCCGGGGGCACGACGCTCGTGCACGGCGACCTGCGCGACGACAACCTCGGCTTCGCCGACGGGCGCGTGGTCCTGCTCGACTGGGACATCGCCGGCGAGGGGACGCCCGCGCTCGAGGTCGCCTGGTACCTGTGCCACGACGCGTGGCGCACCGAGGGCACGCACGACGAGCTGCTCGAGGACTTCCTGCTCGCCGAGGGCGGCGCGGTGAGCGAGCGCGACCTCGACCTCGGGCTCATCGCCGGCCTGCAGCTCTACGGCTGGATCTTCGGTCACAGCGCCCTCATCCACCCCGACCCGGGCGAGCGCGCGTGGGCCCGGGAGGAGCTCGGCTGGTGGGTCCCGCGCGTGCGGGCCGCGCTCGAGCGCACGGGCACCGCGGTGTGATGCGCGCGGCGTTGCTCCACGGGCCCGGCGACCTGCGCGTCGAGGAGGTCGACGAGCCCGCCGGCGAGGTGCTCGTCGAGGTGCGCGCGGCGACCGCCTGCGGCACCGATCGCAAGATGCTGCGCCACGGGCACCCGATCCTGGGCGACTACCCGGCGCGCTTCGGTCACGAGACGGCGGGCGTGCGCGTCGACACCGGCGAGCGCGTCCTCGTCGGCGACTCCGTGGCGTGCGGAACGTGCGCCCCGTGCCGCGCGGGGCGCCCGGCGATCTGCCGAGCGCCGACCTGGGTGCTGGGCGGCTTCGCCGAGCGCATCGCGGCGCCGCCCCAGGCGCTGCACGCGATCCCCGACGGCCTGGACTTCGCCGGCGCGGCCATGGCCGAGCCGCTGTCGGCCTGCGTGCACGCCATGGGACGCGGGACCGACGCGACCGACGTGGCCGTCCTCGGCGGCGGGACGATCGGGCTCATGCTCGCGCGGCTGCTGATCCTCGACGGTCGCGACGTGCTCGTCTGCGACCGCCACCCCGAGCGCCGTGCGCAGGCGCGGGCCTTCGGGGCGCGGGCGGCCGAGGCGCTGGGCGAGCACGACCTCATCTTCGAGGCGGTGGGGCGCGTGGAGACGTGGGAGCAGACGGTGGCGGCGACGCGCCCCGGCGGCACCGCGCTGCTGGTCGGCGGCTGCCCGGCCGGGACCACGGTCGCGCTGCCCACGGGGCCGCTGCACTACGACGAGGTCGACCTGCGCGGCGCCTTTCACCACACGCGCGCCGAGGTCGACGAGGCGCTGGCCCTGCTGGCCGCGGGCGCCGTCGACTGGCAGGCGCTCGCGGGCGACGTCGTGGGCCTCGAGGACCTGGCCGGCGCGCTGGCGGCGCCGAGCGCCGGCGAGGCGCGCAAGCCGGTGGTGGAGCCGGCGGCGTGAGACGGGCGCTGGCCGTCTCGCTGTGCGCCCTGGCCTGGGCGCCCGTCGCGCGCGCCGCGTGCCCCTCCGTCCCCGCCGCGCCCGGCGCCGACCGGCCCGCGAGCGCGGCGCAGGTCGACGCGTACGTGCGCGCGGTCGCCCGCGCCTCGCCGGTGGTCAGCACCGCCGTGGCCGGCGTCAGCGTCCAGGGCCGGCCGCTGCGCTACGCGGTCGTCTCCGCGTGGCCGGCGGCCCGCCTGCGCGCCGCCATGGCGCGCCTGCGCGCCGTCCGCGCGGGCCGCGCGCCCGACGCCGGCGACGCTCCTGCGGTCGTATGGGTGGCGGGCTCGGTGCACGGCAACGAGCCCAGCGGGGCCGACGCCGACCTGCGCGTGCTGCGTGACCTCGCCCGCGACTGCCACAGCGCGCTGCTACGCCGCGTGGCGGTCGTCGTGCTCCCCGTCCAGAACCCCGACGGCCATGAGGCGCACACGCGCGTCAACGCCAACGGCTTCGACCTCAACCGCGACTGGCTGGCGCTCACCCAGCCCGAGTCGCAGGCCCGCCTGCGCCTGCTGCTCGCCATGCCGCCGCTGGCCTACGTCGACCAGCACGAGCAGGGGGGCGCGGCCTTCTTCGCCCCGCCGTACTCCGAGCCGCTCTTCCACGAGCTGCCCGACGCCGCGCTCGCCGCCGAGCGCGACATCCTCGGGCCGGCGGTGCGCGCCGCCTTCCGGCGCAGGGGCCACCCGTCGGCCGGCGGGACGTTCGACCTGCTCTACCCCGGCTACGGCGACAGCGCCACGACCCTGCTCTTCGCGGCGGCGGGGATGACCTTCGAGGCGGGCGTCGCGAGACCGTATGCGCAGCGCGTCGGCGAGCACCTCACGGCCGCCGAGGCGGTGCTGCGCTCGGTCGCCCGCCACCGCGCCGCGCTGCTCGAGGCGTGGGCCGGATCGTTCGCCCAGGCCCGCCGGCAGGGCGCGCGCGGCGCGCTCCAGCACGTCGCGGGGGCGCACGTCTACGGCTACGCGCTCGGACCCGGCGCCGGCGCCGGCGCGCTCGTGGCGCAGCTGGTGGCCGAGGGGGTGGCGGTGCGCAGGCTGGCGGCCGACACCGCGGTGCCCAGCCTGCGCCCGTACGGCTCGCCGGCACCCGGCGCGCCGGCGACGCTGCCCGCCGGCACCTACCTCGTCAGCGCAGCCCAGCCGCTCCGGCACTGGGTCGAGGCGCTGCTGGGACAGAGCCCGGAGGCCGGCGGCCCCTCGACGTCCGACGTCAACGCGTGGTCGCGCCCCTTGCTCATGGGCCTTCGGGGCGGAACGCTCGGCGCGCCGCCGCCCGATGCACCCGCGGCGACCGCGCCGGTGGCCGCGCCCGCCCAGCCGCTGGCCGGGAGGCGGCTCGCGCTACTCGGCGACCCCGCGGCCCTCGCGTCGGTCGTCCCCGGCGCCGAGCAGCCCAACCCGGGCACGAGCTGGGCGCGCTTCGTCCTCGCCCGCCTCGGCGCCCAGGTCGACGTGGTCGACGACGCGGCCCTCGCCGTCGGCGCCCTCGCCGGACACGACGCCATCGTGGTGGCCGACGGCGCGCCGGCCTCGCTCTCGGGCCCCGCCCTGGCCGCCGTCTCGGCCTTCGTCGCGGGGGGCGGGACGTTCGTGGGATGGCGCGCGCGGGGGATCGCCGTGGCCGGCGCGGCCGGCCTCACGCAGGCGACGGCCGCCGCCGGCGGGCCGGCCACCTGGATCCCGGGCGCGGCCGTCGCGGTCGGCCACAGCGTCGTCCTCGACAACGACGACCCGCTCGTCGTCGGCGGCCACGTCGTCGCCGACTATGGGGCGGTGCTCAGCGGCTGGACGCTGAGCTCGCCGGCCGGGCGCCCCGCGATCCTCGACGAGCGCGTCGGCGCCGGGCGCGCCGTGCTCTTCACCTTCGATCCCGTCTTCCGCGCGGCGAGCGAGAGCGCCGAGGCGCTGCTCACGGCGGTCCTGAGTGGCGCCAGTCCAGGTGCTCGATGATCCGCAGCGAGTCGCAGATGGCGTCCTTCTCGATGACCAGCAACGGCACGCGGCGCTGGCCGCTGAGCCTCTCGATCTCCCGGCGGTCGCGGTGGCGCCACGCCACCCGGACCTCCTCGTAGTCGACGCCGCGACGGCGCAGCTCGCGCGCGACGCGCCCGCACGGGCACAGCCAGTCGGTGGGGGTCCGGCAGCGGTGCAGGGTGGCGCTCACGGGGCGAAGCTCCGCAGCATCCCGCTGGCGGTGCGCAGGCCGAGGCCGGCGGCGCGCAGGGCGAGCGGCTGGCGCGTGCCGGGCGCCTTCAGGCGCGCGGGTTCGCGCTCGCGGTACCAGTCGATCGTCGTCTGCAGGGTGTCCTCGTGGTGGGCCGGGCGCCAGTCGAGCTCGCGCTTGGCCTTGGTCGACCGGAAGGCCCACCACAGCGACGAGGCGCGGACCTCGACGGTGGTCACCGCCGGGCGACCGGGCGCCAGCTCGGCCGCCCGCGCCAGCGCCAGCGCGGCCGCCAGCGGCAGCTTGAGCGCGGGCGGCTCGACGCCGGACAGCCGCGCGAGGTCGGCGAAGAGGCGGTCGAGGGTGAAGTTGCGGTTGCCGAGGATGTAGCGCTCGCCGACCTCCCCGCGCTCGTCGGCCAGCAGGTGACCCTGGGCGACGTCCTCGGCGTCGACGATGTTCAGCGCGCCGTCGACGTAGGCGGGGATCGAGCCGCGCAGGAAGCGCCGCACCAGCTCCGTCGAGGAGCGGTGACGGTCGCCGGCGCCGAAGACGTGGGCCGGGTTGACGATGACCACCGGCAGGCCGTGGGCGGCCAGGCGCATCGCCTCGAGCTCGGCCTCGTGCTTGGCGTTGACGTAGGGCAGGCCATAGCGCCCGGCCCGGAAGACCTGGTCCTCGTCCGCCGTCGAGCCGCGCACGGCCGGGCCGACCGCGGCCACCGACGACGTGTGGACGGCGCGCGCCACGCCCGCCCGCAGCGCCTCCTCGAGGACGATCCGCGTCCCGCCCACGTTGACCGCGAAGACCCGGTCGGCGCTGGCGCGCAAGGAGGTGATGCCGGCGACGTGGAACAGGCGCTGCACGCCGCGCATGGCGCGGCGCACGGAGGCGCGGTCGAGCACGTCGCCGTAGGCGAGCTCGACCTCGAGGCCGTCGAGCTCGTCGAGGGGCGAGCGCTCGCGCACGAGAACGCGCACGGCGTCGCCGCGCGCCACCAGCAGGCGCGTGACATGCGACCCGACGAGTCCCGTCGCCCCTGTGACCAGGGTCGTCATCGCGGTGATTATCCAGTGGAGCGCCCGGTGAACGTGCCGGGTGCTCCACTAGGGTGCCGGGATGCCGGATGTCGCAGTGGTGACCGACACCACGCATTACCTGCCCCCCGAGACGGTGGCCGAGCTCGGGGTGGGCGAGGTCAGCCTCTACGTCAACGACGGGGAGCGCACCGAGCGCGAGGCCGACATCGTGGACCTCGTCGCGTTCTACGACGCGCTGCGCGCGGCCGACTCCCTGCCGACCACGTCGCAGCCCTCGATCGGCGACTTCCTGGCCGTCTACGAGCCGCTCGTGCGCGAGGGGCGCGACATCGTCTCGATCCACCTGTCGGGCGGGATCTCCGGCACGGTGGAAGCGGCCCGCCAGGCGGCGAGCGAGCTGGCCGGCTCCGGTGCCCGCATCGAGGTCATCGACACGAAGCTCGCGTGCGGCGCGCTCGGCATGGTCGTGCTCGCCGCCTCGGCGGCCGCGCGCGGCGGCGCCGACGTCGAGGCCGTCGCGGCTCGCGCCCGCGAGGCGGCGGACGCCACCCGCCTGTGGTTCGCGGTCGACACGCTCGAGTACCTGCAGCGCGGCGGGCGGATCGGCGCGGCCCAGGCCTGGCTCGGCGGCGCGCTGAAGATCAAGCCCATCCTCACCTTCGACGGCGAGATCGTCCCGATCGAGCGCGTGCGCACCGCGGGCCGCGCCTTCGAGCGGATGGTCCACTACCTGCAGTCACGCCACGACGACGGCGCCGACGGCTGGGTCATCCAGCACATCCAGGCGCCCGACGTGTGCGCGCGGCTGGTCGCCCGCGGACGCGAGATCTTCGGCAGCGAGCCGCTGTTCGTGTCGGAGATCGGGCCGGTCATCGGCGCCCACGCGGGCCCGGGGCTGGTCGGGGTGGGCGGCATCCCGCTGGGGCTGCTGCGGTAGTCGTTGGCCGCGTGGCGTCGGCGTGCGGCGTCGGTGGTGCTGCGCGGCCAGGGCACCGAGGGAGGGCAGCCGGGCGGCACGCGGGGCGCGGCGAACCACTGCGGATTACCGTCGGTTTCCGGAGGTAATCCGCAGTGGTTCGCGTCCGCCCGCGCCGTCGCCGTGCGCGAACCAGTCCAAGTTTGGCCCGGTTTCCGGACCTAACTCGGACTGGTTCGTTGCGGATCGCCGCCAGCCACTCAGCCTGCCCTCCCTCGATGCCCTGGCCGCGCCGCGCCGCTGACGCAACACAGACCGACGCGCCGCCCTACCGCGGCCGCGCGCCCGGCCGGCTGACCGCCTCCGTCGCGGCGCGCACGGCCGCCCGCGCGCACGCCGCGTCGTCCTCGCCGCGCACGAGCGCCGCGAGATAGCCGGCGGCGAAGGCGTCGCCGGCGCCGGTCTGGTCGACGGCGGCGACGGTCATGGCCGGGACGTCGACCGGCTGCGCCCCGCGGCGCAGCACGCGCACGCCCGCCAGGCCGCGCTTGAGCACCACGACCTCGTAGGCGTCGGCGAGGCCGTCGCCCAGGACGCGGGCCTCGTCCTCGTTGGGGAAGCAGACGCTGGCGCCCGCCGTCCACTCGAGGAACGGCGTGTCGGCCACGAACGCGTGCGAGGCGGGATCGACCGACCACGGCACGCCGCAGCGGGCCACGAGCCCGAGCACGGCCGAGCGCGGGCCCTCCTCCAGCAGCGAGTAGCCCGACACGTGCACGTGCTCGACGCCCTCGAGCAGGTCGTCGGGCAGGTCGTCGCGCCCGAGGGCGAGGTTGGCGCCGCGGTCGGTGAACATCGAGCGGTCGTGGGCGAGGACGACGATGCTGCCGGTGGGGGTGCCGGCGTCGCCGGCCAGCCGCGCATCGACGCCGCAGGCTTCCAGGGCCCGCGCATGGCGGCGCACGTCGGCCAGGCCGACGCGCCCGGCGAAGCGCACCTCGGCCCCGAGCACTCCGAGCCAGGCCGCCGTGTTGGCGCCCGAGCCGCCCGGGTGGCGCTCCATGTGCGCCGGCGTGTCGCTGCGAGGCACCAGCGGGCCGAGCGGGCGGACCACGAGGTCGTCCATCACGTCGCCGACCACGAGGATCATGCGCGCGTCGACCAGGCCGCGGCGATGGCGCCCGCCACCGAGGCGTTGCCGCGCGCCACCGCGATGTTGACCTCGAGCGAGCGACCCTCGGTCGCGCGATGCAGGTGGTCGAGCAGGAAGGGGGTCACCGCCTTGCCGGTGATGCCGGCCGCCCGCGCGCGGTCGAGCCCCTCGGCCAGGACGCGCTCGTGCTCGGCCGGGTCGAGCTGCTCGCCGGCGGCGATCGGGTTGGCCACCACCAGCGCGGCCTCGACGCCGAGCTCGTCGGCCGCCGCCATCGCCGCGGCCACCTCTTCGGCGTCCTGCACCCGCCAGTCGAGGTCGAAGCCGCCGTCGGTCAGGTAGAAGCCAGGGAAGCGATCGGTCCGCCAGCCGGCCACGCCCACCCCCAGCGTCTCCAGGCGCTCGAGCGTGGCCCCGACGTCGAGGATCGACTTCACGCCCGCAGCCACCACCGTGATCGGCGTGCGCGCCAGGGCGAGCAGGTCGGCCGACTCGTCCCACGACTCGCGCGCGCCGCGGTGCACGCCGCCCAGGCCGCCGGTGGCGAAGACGCGGATGCCCGCCCGCGCGGCGAGGTGGGCGGTGGCGGCCACGGTGGTGGCGCCGTCGGCGCGCCGCGCGGCCGCCAGCGGGAGGTCGCGGACGCTGAGCTTCGCGAGGTCGGCGGTCGCGATGTGCTCCAGCCCGGCGTCGTCCAGGCCGATGTGCGCCTCCCCGCCGAGGACGGCGATGGTCGCCGGCACCGCACCGGCCGCGGCCACGGCGGCCTCGAGCTCGCGGGCGACCGCGAGGTTGCGCGGGCGCGGCAGGCCGTGGGCGATGATCGTCGACTCCAACGCGACGACGGCTCCGCCCGCGTCGAGCGCCTGGCGGACCGGCTCGCTGAGCGTGGGCACTACCGTCGGCGGCGGAAGAGGCCACCGACCGCGGCGATGCCGCCCCCGATGACGAACCCGGCCACGGCCGCGCCGATGAGCACCTGCTTCTGGTGCTGGGCGATCTGCTTGCGCCAGTCCGTGATCTCGGCCACCTCGCTGCGCAGGCGCGTGAGCGAGTGCGCGAGCTCCATGCGGTTGGACTCGATCGAGGCGCGGATCTCCTCGGGCGTACGGGTCGGCATGCCTAGACGGTCCGTTCCGGATGCTTGGACTGGACGGTTTCCCTGATGAGCTTGGCCTCGTCGATCGCCAGCTTGGGCGTCGGCGGAGCGCCCGACTTCATCGCGCGGGCTGCGATGTAGCCGGCCAGCGCACCGAGCAACAGGAGCACCGCCGCCACGACGAAGAAGCCCCAGAAGAACTGCTGGTCGGGAAACAGCTCGTACCACGTCAGCCAGGCGAAGCCGTGCAGGAGGTAGATGAGGGCGAAGACGACGAAGATGCCGGCCGCGATCCCGACGATCGCGCCCTTGATGAGCTTGGTGAGCTTCTCGGTCATCTCGACCTTGGCCAGCTCGATCTCCTCGCGGACGAGGAGCGAGGCGCGCTCGGAGATCTCCTGGATCGCCTGGGCGATGTTCTGGGTGGTCGTGTCGGTGCTCTGCTGCTGGTCGGTCATCGGCCCAGACGCTTGAGGATGAAGGCGGCGACGATACCGCCGGCGAAGGCGGCCCCCACGAGGATCTCAGGATGCTCCTCGACCGGGAGGTTGGCGAGCGGACCCGGCAGGCCGCTGCCCGCGGCGGTGCCGGGCGGATGCTCGGAGCTCGCGTCGGAGGCGCCCACGACCGGCGTGGGCTGTGGCCCGGCGGTCGTGGGGCTGTGGAGGTCCTCGGTCACTCGGGCGGATCTTCCTTGAAGGCCCGGCGCCAGATGATCGCCGCGAGGCGCGTGGTGGCGATGGAGGCGAGGGCGCCGAGTCCGGCGAGCAGCCCCGACCAGACGAGGCGCTTGACCATGTCGTTGTCCATCGGCCGGACCCTATCTCACGCGGTCGTGGGAGCAGCGTCGAGGCCACCGCAGATCGTCTCGACCACAAGCGTCTTGGCCTCCTCGAACTCGGCTTCGCCGCGCGGGAGCGTCTCGAAGATCCAGCCCGAGAGCACCTGCTCGATCGCGCCGTAGAAGGCCAGCGCCGCGAAACGCGGCGTGACGGTGTCCTTGAACGCCCCGTCGGCCTGGGCGCGCTCTACGATCCCGGCGATGAGCTCATAGGCCTCGGTGATCTTCTGCAGGTGCGTCTGGCCGAACGAGTTCGCCGCGCGCGTGACCTCGACGATGATGACCTTCATCAGGTCCGGGTCGTGGCTGTAGGAGTCCACGATGAACGAGGCGATCGCGTAGAGCTTCTCGCGCGGCGCGAGGTCCTGCTCGTCGAGCTCGCGAATGACGTCGAGCATGACGTTCCAGCGCTCGAGGAAGAGCGTGTCGAGCACCTGGTCCTTGGAGCGGAAGTAGTGGTACACGAGGCCGTAGGCGACGCCGGCCTCGTCGGCGATGTCGCTCACGCGGCACTGGTTGAAGCCCTGCCGGGCGAAGACGCGCACCGCGGCGTCGAGGATCAGGCGCCGCTTCTGCGCGGCCAGCTTCTCGTTGCGGGCGGCCATCAGGCGTCGGGCCAGCGGTAGGCCGTGGGGCGGCGGTTGGCCAGCGACGGCAGCCGCGTGCGGATCGCGCGCTGGGCGTCGAGGTCGAGGTCGGCGGTGATCACGGTCTCCGCGTCGGCTGCCTGGGCCAGCACGAGGCCCCACGGGTCGACGATCAGCGAGCGCCCGCCGGACCGCAGGCCCTCGGCGTGCTCGCCCACCTGGTTGGCGGCGATGACGAAGCTCTGGTTCTCGATGGCGCGGGCGCGCACGAGCACCTCCCAGTGGTCGCGCGTGGTCGCCAGCGTGAAGGCCGCGGGCACGGTGAGGATGCGCGCGCCGCGGATCGCGAGGATGCGGTAGAGCTCGGGGAAGCGCACGTCGTAGCAGACCGTCAGCCCCAGCTCGACGCCGTCGGCGGTGGCGCTGAGCACCACCTCGTCGCCCGGCTCCTCGTGGGCGGACTCTCGGTAGACGGTGCCGTCGACCTCGACGTCGAACATGTGGACCTTGCGGTAGGTGGCCTCGATCTCACCGCCGGGGCCGATGTGCAGCGAGGTGTTGCGCAGCTTCTCCTCGCCCTCGACGCGCTCGGAGACCGAGCCGGCGACGAGGTCGATGCCCAGCTCGCGGGCGACCGCGCGCGCCCACGTCACCGCGGGGCCGTCGAGGGGCTCGGCCCCGGCTCGCAGATCCTCGCCGTGCCCGAGGACGCTCCACTTCTCCGGCAGCACGACGAGGCGCGCGCCGTCGGCGGCCGCGCGGCGCACGAGGCGGTCCGCCGTCTCGAGATTGCGGGCTTTGTCCGGGGTCGCCGTCAGCTGCACGGCGGCGGCACGAAGTGGTGGCGTCTGGTCTCTCCCTCTCCTGCGAGATTGACTGATGAGTCAATCGCGGAGAGCATAGCCCGCATGCTCGACGCGCTGCCCTACCGGGGCGATGGCAGAGTCCGCCCCGCGGGGCTCGCCCTGCCCCCCGGGCCGATGCCGCGCCGGGTGGGTCGCAGGCCGCTCAAGCGCTGGCGCTACGTGGGGGTCTACGGGCCCGAGCTGATGCTCTGCGCGGGCACCGTCCACGTGGCCGGCATCCCGCAGACCTTCTGGGCGGTGTGGGACCGCGAGGGCCAGCGCCTGTGGGAGCGCACCGTCCTGCGCCGCGGCCGCGTCGCGCTGCCCACCGGCGCCGTTCGCGTGGCCGACCGCGAGGTCGCCGTCGATGTCGTCCTGGAGCCGGCGGGCGAGCCGGTGGAGGTCGTCAGCCGCCACGGCGCCTCCTACATCTGGACGCGCAAGTCGCCGATCCGCGCCGCCGGGCTGGTCACGCTGGAGGGCCGCACGCTCGCGGTCGACGCGCGCGGCCTGATCGACGAGACGGCCGGCTACCACGCGCGCCACACCGCGTGGGAGTGGAGCGCGGGCGCGGGGGTCGCCCGGAGCGGAGAGGCGGTCGTCTGGAACCTCGTGGCCGGCGTCCACGACGCGCCGCAGGGCAGCGAGCGCACCGTATGGATCGACGGCGAG
The DNA here is from genome assembly GCA_963757775.1 of Paraconexibacteraceae bacterium. Classification (GTDB taxonomy): domain Bacteria; phylum Actinomycetota; class Thermoleophilia; order Solirubrobacterales; family Solirubrobacteraceae; genus JAOPZW01. The sequence continues at coordinate 508,685 of CAVWSH010000006.1, forward strand.
CCGCGCGAGGTCGGCCCCGTCGCCTTCGCCGAAGGGCTCGACGCCGTCGGCGACCTGCACTTCTCGCCCGAGGCCGAGCGCGTGCGCCGCGACGACCTGCTGCTCATCGCCAGCGACTACCGCCAGCCGTTCGGGACGTTCGCCGGCACGCTGCCCGACGGCACGCAGCTGGCCAGCGCACACGGTGTCATGGAGCGCCACCGCGCGCGCTGGTGAACCCGCCTGCGCGCCCCAGGCGCTGACCAGCCCGGCCCCGACGAGCACGCCGGCCACGCCGAGGGCCTGCAGCGCGCGCGGGCGCTCGCGCAGCACGATCGCGGCCAGGGCCACCGCCGTCACCCGATGACGCGACCAGACCGGCCAGGAAGTCGGAGCCTCCCCACGCGATGCTCGCCCCGAGCGCGAGGCCGAGAGCGACCATGCCCCCGGGGCGTGACGTGCGCCGGCACCGCGTTCGCCGGCGAGGAACGATCAGCGCGGCAGCGCGGTCCAGACTCCGTCGCGGACGGTCGGAAAGCGCGGCGCCCAGCCCAGCTCGGCCTTGGCGCGCGCGTTGCGCACGCGCTGGGAGGCGGCCAGCGAGCGCGCCAGCGGGAAGCCGACGCGCGCGCCGGCCAGGCCCAGCGAGGCCGTCCCCGGGCGGGGGCGCCCGGCGGCGTCCGCGGCGGCGTCGGCCACCGCGCGCTGGGTCATGGGCTCGTCGTCGACCGCGAGGTAGGTCGTCCCCGCGGTCCCGCGCTGCAGGGCGGCGGCGACGGCTCGGGCGGCGTCGTCGACGTGCACGCAGCTGAGGTAGTTGCCGCCCCATCCCACCACGCGCGCCCGCGGATCGAGCAGCGCGCGCTCGAACAGGCCGCCAGGGCCGTAGACCAGGCCGAGCGCGACGAACACGACGTCCAGCCCGCGCTCCTCGCGCAGGGCGAGCAGGTGGCGCGCCACGTCGGCGTCGCCGGCCCCCAGCGGCGCCGGGCGCTGCGGCGTGCCCTCGTCGATCCAGCTCGACCCGTGATCACCCCAAGCGAAGGCCGTCCCCACGTGGACGAGCCGGGCATTGGAGACCAGGGCGTCCTCGGCCAGCGCCCGCGCACGCGCCTCCTCGCCGCGGCGATGCGCGGCGAGGCGGCGGTGCGTCAGGCGCCCGGGGGGCTCCGGGGCCGGGCAATGGACAACGGCGTCGACCGGGGCCGTCGCGTGCAGCAGCTCATGGCCAGCGGCCTCGAGCTCGCCGGCGACCGCGGTGCCCAGAAGGCCCCCGGCGCCTGCGACGTGCACCCGGCGGAAACGCAGCTCGTCCATCGTCGATCGACGGTACGCGCGACGGCATAACGTCGGCATCAGGTCGCAGGGTGACCTGGACGGCCGTTCGACGCACTAGCCCTATGCACCCGTCATGACCCGTCGCGACAGACCCGATGCCGACCTCGTCGCCGCCGCCCGCGGGCGGCGATCGCCGCGCCTTCGCCGTGCTCGTCGAGCGCCACTACGGCGCCCTCGTCGCCACGTGCCGCCGCGCGACCGCCGACGGCGAGCTGGCCGCCGACGCCGCGCAGGAGGCGGTCGTGACCGCCCTCGTCGGCCTGGCGCGACTCCGCGACCCCGAGCGCTTCGGCGCGTGGCTGATCGGCATCGGGCTGAACCTGTGCCGGCGCGCCCTGCAGGAGCGTGCGCGCTGGTGGCGAGCGGACGCCGCGGACACGCCGGCGCCCGGACCGGGGCCGCAGGAGGCCGCCGAGGCCGCGCAGATCGCCGAGCGCGTGCGGGCGGCGATCGCGGCGCTGCCCCCCGGCCAGCGCGCGGCAGTGGCGCTCTTTCACCTCGGGGGGCTCAGCCACGCCGAGGTCGCCGGGCGGCTCGGCACGCGCCCCGGCGCGGTCAAGACCCGGCTGCACAGGGCCCGCGGCGCGCTGCGCCACGAGCTCGTCGACATCCATCGAGAGGAGTTCGCCATGCCCCCCGCCGTGCCCATGTCCGTCGCCGACGTCCGCCGCCCCACCGAACGGCCCGAGCGCCACATCGTCGTGCTCGAGGAGATCGGCGGCAAGCGGCGCCTGCCGATCTGGGTCGGGACGCCCGAGGCCCTGTCGCTGGTCGCCGTCCTCGAGGACGTCGAGCTGCCCCGGCCGGGGCCCTACCACTTCGCTCAGGCGCTGCTGGCGGCGGCCGGTGGCACGCTGCGTGAGGTGCGCGTCAGCCGCCTGGCCGACAGCGTCTTCTACGCGGTGGCCGTCCTGGCCGACGGCAGCGAGGTCGACGCGCGCCCCAGCGACGCGCTCACCCTCGCGCTGGTCGCCGGCGCCCCGATCGCGGTCGAGCCGGCGGTCCTGGACACCGCGCAGCGCCTGGCGCGCGAGCGCCCGGCCTTGGCCACCGAGGCGAGCGCGCCCGCCGACAGCGCGAGCGTCCTCGCCGACGAGGTCCGCGCCCGGCTGGCCGAGCTCGCGCGCGAGCTCGCCGAGCTCAGCGAGCCGCCTGCGCAGGCCGGATCCGCGTCCTGAGATGCCACGCGACCGCGGTCAGCGCGGTGGAGCCGACCACGAGCGCGAAGATCGTCACCGCGCTGCGCAGCGACAGCGCCGTGGAGAGCAGGCCCACGCCGATGGCCGAGATCGCGACCCCGGAGTAGATGCACGAGATGAACGCCGCGGTCACCTCGCCACGGCGCTCGATCGGCGCCAGCCCGTTGATCTCCGCCTGGGCGCCCAGGAAGGCGAGGCCGTGGCCGGCGCCGCCGAGCAGCGCGCTGGCGAAGAGGGCCGCGAGCGAATGCAGCGGGAAGGCGAGCACGAGGGCGGCGAGCCCGGCCACGACGAGCAGCAGGCCCAATGGCTGGGCGCCGGCCGTGCGGTGGCGGCGCGAGGCGATCAGCTGTGCGATGCACGAGGCGGCCAGCAGCGAGCCGGCGATGGCGCCCAGCAGCGCGAGGTTGCCCGTGTCGAGCAGCCTCGCGGCGTAGCTGGGCACCACCGAGAGGTACAGGGCGGCGACCATCCACACCGTGCCCGCGGTCAGGCTGGCGCGCCAGAAGCCGGCGCGGATCTCGGGCGGCACCGAGGGCCGCTGCACGCGCCAGCGCCCCCCGATGGGCTTGGGCTCGGGGATGGTGAGGACGGCGGCCGCGGCCAGGACGGCGAGCACGAGGGCGACCAGGTAGCAGAGCACGAGCGGCTCGGGCGCCCACTGCGCGAGCACGCCGGCCAGCACCGGCCCGCTGCTGCTCCCGCCACCCTGGACGATGACCGCGTAGAGGGCCGCGCGCTCGCGGTCGCCGTGCGGCTCGAGCTCGACGAGCCCGGCCGTGGCGGCGCCGGTCACCATCCCGACCGAGAGCCCCTGCACCGCGCGGGCAGCAAACAGCCATGCGGTCGCGGTCGCCGCGGCGAAGAGGCCGAGGCCGACCGCGGCGGTCAGCAGGCCCGCGGCGATCACCCGCCTGCGCCCGACGCGGTCCGACAGCTGGCCGCAGAGCAGCAGCGTGGGCACGAGGACGAGCATGTAGGTGGCGAAGACGAGCGTGAGGACGACGCTCGAGAACCCGAAGCGCTCGCGGTAGACGGCGTAGAGCGGGGTGGGCAGGTTGCTGCCCAGCAGCAGCGTGAAGAACGCGACGGTCAGGATCAGGAAGGGGCGGCCGGCGCGTTCGGGCACCTGACACAGACTGCCGCACGCGGGTTTGCCCCGCCGTGAGAACGCCTACCGTTGACCCATGAGCCCGCGCGCGAGGTCGGTCGTGGTCGCTGTGGCGGCCGTCGTCGTCGCGGCGTGCACGCCCGGCGCGGCGGCGGGCAGCCAGCGCATCCAGGGCGAGCGCATGCACGTGTCCCCCGGCGCGGGACACGTCGTCCGCGACGCCGGCGCCAGCGGCCGGCGCGCGCTCCTGCTCGACGGCGCCGGGGCGGCGCGAGCGAGCGTCCGCGTGCGACCCCCGTCGCGGCTGACCGTCGTGGTGCGCGCGCGGGCGTGCGCCGGCGCCCCGCGGCTCGTGGTCGCCGTCGACGGCGTGCGGGTGCTGACGCGCCGCGTCGCCGGGCGCGGCTGGAGCGCGGCGGCGCCGGGGAGGACGCTGGCGGCCGGCCGCCGCGCGATCACCCTGCGTCTGGCCAACCCGCATCGCGCGCGCGGCTGCCGGCGCGGCGTGCGCATCGACCGCCTGGACCTCGCGCCGGTGCCCAAGGCCGCGGCTGCGGCCCGCTGGATCCCGGTGCCGGACACGACCTGGCAGTGGCAGCTCACGACGCCGGTGGACCTCTCGGTCGACGCTCAGCTCTTCGACATCGACCTGTTCGACAACGCCGCGAGCGTCGTCGCGGCCCTGCACTCCCGCGGGCGCCACGTGGCCTGCTACCTCGACGCCGGGACGCTCGAGCCCGGCCGCCCCGACAGCGGCGCCTTCCCGGCCGCGGTCGTCGGCAAGGAGCTCCCGGACTGGCCCGGCGAGCACTGGCTCGACGTGCGCCGCCTGGACGTCCTCGGCCCGCTCCTCGAGCGCCGCCTGGACCTGTGCCGCCAGAAGGGCTTCGACGCCGTCGAGCCCGACAACGTCGACGCCTACACCAACGACAGCGGCTTCCCGCTGACCGCCGCCGACCAGCTGCGCTTCAACCGCTTCCTCGCCGCCGCCGCGCACGCCCGCGGCCTGTCCGTCGGGCTCAAGAACGACCTCGACCAGGCCGCCGCGCTGCAGCCCGCCTTCGACTGGGCTCTCGACGAGCAGTGCTTCCAGTACCACGAGTGCGACCGCCTGCAGCCGTTCGTCCGCGCGGGCAAGGCGGTCTTCGTGGCCGAGTACGAGCTCGACACGGCGACCTTCTGCCCGGCGGCGCGCTCGGCCGGGCTCATGGCGATGCGCAAGCGGCTGTCGCTCGATGCGTGGCGTCAGACGTGCTGGTAGGGCCTCTCGTCGGCCCGTCGCGGCGCTGCGCCGGGCTTGCGAACCGCATCAACGAGGGAGAGCGAGGCGGCCGGCGGTCCGCGGCGCGCGCCGTCGTCCTCGATCGCGTGTGCCGTGGTGGTGCAACCGCGCGTGTCTCACCACAGGTTCTGGGCCCCCCGAGCGTCGAACGTCGGTCCTACCCCCTCCAGACGTGGGAGGACCGACGTTCGACGGCGCGCGAGCGCGGAGCGACAGGCGGGCCGGCCACCGCCCACTCCCCTCCCTCGATGATGCTGTTCAGGCGCCGCGCAGAACCCACAACGAGGCGCGGACGAAACCCGGTCCCCTGCCTCACGGGTACGAGCAGTACGGGTTCCCCCCGCCGGCCGCCGCGGCGCCCGTCGTCCCGGCGTTGACGTACTGCCAGCGGTACTCGGGCCTGCCGCCGACCCAATAGACGATCTCGTAGACGCCGATGGCGAGGATGCCCTGCCCGGTGGGGATCGAGACCGGGCCCCAGGTCCATGGCACGGGCTGGGGCACCCCGCCGGGGTGGAACTGCTCGATGCCGCCGACGCTCGCGGTCCATGTGTCCCAGCGGTTGGCGTTCTCACCGCCGACGCCGAGCCAGTGCCAGCCGCCCGCGGCCGTGTACCAGGCGATCCACCCGCGCGTGGAGATCGGCGTCGGGGTCGCGGTGGTGAAGTCCGGCTCGACGAGCAGAGCGGCCGGCGCTCCCGAGGCGTCGGTGCACTGCAGATGACCGTCGGTCCAGAAGCCGGCCGGCGCGGGGGCCGGCCCGCCGGCGCGCAGGACGAAGGCGAGCCTGGTCGTCTTCCCCGCCTGCTTGACCGTCGCCGTCGCCGAGACCGTCCTGCGCTTGGCCAGGCGCTTGGCGACCTTGCTCGACACGCGCAGCGCGGCGGTGGCGCGATTGGCCGCGCAGCGGGAGCCGGCGTGCGCGATGGGCGTCCTGGTCACGGCCCGGGCGGTGACCGAGACCGAGCCGTTGGCCTGGCAGGCCAGGCGGACCGAGAACGTGCGCCTGGCGCGGTTCAGCGCGACCGACGAGCCGCTGAGCAGGCCGGGGCCGGTGACCGTGCCTGGGACCGCCGCCGGCGTGCCCGGGGGGACGAACGCCGGGGCGGTCCCCGGAGGCGCCGGCAGGGCGCCCCCGTTCTCCGGCGGCGGACCCGGCGGACCCGCAGGGACCTGGGCGCCGGCCGGCGCGGCCGTCGCGGCGACGGCCGCCACTGAGGACAGGACGAGCAGGCAGCGCTTCACGGGCACTGGACGATTCCTTTCATGCATCGAGCTCCTGCGCGGGATCGGGCTCTGCTGCGGGCTGATGGGGCTCGCCGGACAGGGCGAGGCGCGTGCCGATCGCGCGCCGCAGCGCGTTCACGCGATCGAGCTGCTTGGCGTACTCGGCGTCGTAGAGCTCGCGGTGGCGATCGCCCGCAGCGTCGCCGCCGACGGCGTAGAGCGCGGGGACGGGTCCGATGCCGGCGGCGAACGGGCTCGGGGCCGGCGGGTGCGGCTCGGCGCGCGGCTCGGGCCCCGCGCGGGCCTCGCGCGCAGGGCGCGGCCGGCCCGCCGGCGGCCCGGGCACCGGGACGGCCATGGCGCGCCCCGGCGCCGCGCGCAGGCCCTTCACCGCGCCGAGGACGAGCGCGCCCAGCAGCCCGACGCTCGCGCCGACGAGCACGGCGGCGAGGACGAGCAGCAGGCGCTGGGTCGTGGTGTCCACCGCCACGGTCACGATCGCCGCCCTCACGCGCACACCTCCAGGGCGTGCTCCTCCTCGTGCAGGTACGACGGCACCGTGCGCCAGGGATCGGGCATGGAGCCGGACGTCGCGTAGACGTAGCCGGCCCGCTGGGGATGGCGCACCGCCGCCATCGCCTGCCGGCGCGACGCGTCGTAGACGAGGTGCGCCACGCGCCCCGGAGGCTCGTCGCGTACCCATTCGGGCGCGGCGTCCATCGCTGGCCCGTAGGCGGCGTACGGCCCCTCGAAGGTGACGATCACGTCGGCGAGAGCGAAGTACTCGCGAGCGGGCACGACGCCGGGGTTGAGGACGACGACCCGACGCGCGTTCCCGGCGCGGACGTGGCGGCCGAGCGCGGCGTAGTAGCCCAATTCGGCGACGTCGCTGGCGGCCTCGTCGAGGAAGATCCCGTCGACGCCGTACCACGCCGTGTAGCGGTCGATGTCGGCCATGACCTGTGCGGCGGGGCGCGCGCCGTAGGTCGTGTGGACGTAGCCGAGCACGCGCGCGCCCGTGCGCTGGGCGGTGCGCACGGCCGCGCGATAGGCGGGCGCGGCCTGCGCGCCCGGCCCGTTGGACGGGTTGATCACGAGCAGGCGCGGGCGCGACGAGGCCCGCACCAGCTCGACGAGGTCGTGGGGCGGGACGTAGGCCGGGATCAGCGTGGTGCGGCAGGTCGCCCGGCGCTCGGCGCCGCGTGTCGTCAGCAGGGTGACGAGCACGATCACGCCGGCGGCCGCCGCCGAGGCGAGGATCAGGCCGCGCTGTCGACGGGCCGTTGCCCTCATGGGATCCACAGCGCGGTGGCCAGGGTGCGCGCGGGACGGACGAGCTGGCCGATGACGGCCGGCAGCACGAGGACGACGGCCAGCGACCCGCCGACCACCAGGCCGGTGCCGGGGAACGGGTCGCTGCCGGCGACGCGGATGGCCGCCTCGGCCGTGACCGCGCACGCCACCGAGACCAGCCCCCAGCGCCCGCGTCCCATGCCCTCCAGCAGGCCGACCAGCAGGGTCGCCACCGCGACGAGGCCGAAGCCCACCAGCAGCCCGGCGCCGCGCGCGCTCGCCCCGAGCCACGGCGTGAGCCCGAGGAGCACCGCCGACAGCGCCGCAGCGAGCGCCACCAGCCGGCCGAGCGCGCCGAGCAGAACGCTGAACGGCGGCCACGCCACGCCGCGCACGTACGGATCGCCGGCGGCGATGCCCGATACCGACCGCGGGATCGCCTGCTCGAGGTGACGCAGGTGATGGGCGCCCCATGCCCCCGACGCGGTCGAGGGCAGCAGGGCGAGCGCCGGGACGGCGCCCTCGACGAAGCCCACGGTGCGGTCGAGCACGAGCATGAGCCCCAGGCCCAGGCCGATGGCTGCGGCCGCGATCGCTCGCGGCCAGCGCCCGGGCGTCGGCCGCGCCGGGACCGCGCGTGCGCGCAGCGCCAGCGCCGAGGCGATGGTCGTCGCCACGGCGACGGCGACCAGCACGGCCATGACCTCCAGCCGCGCAATCATCGCCGGCGTCGCGACCAGCACGATGAGGGCGTAGGTCAGCGGGCGCCGGCAGCCGACGAGCAGCGTCCCGCCGGTCCACGTGACCGCCAGCAGGCCGGCGAGCGCGCCGGCCACGCCGAGGACCCCAGCCGGCACGGCCACGAGGGCAGCCGCGCCGACGAGGAGCCACCGGCGCCGGCCGGCGAGCTGCGCCACCCCCTGTGGGTGGTTGAGATACCGGCTCTGCAGCCCCCACTGCAGAGCCAGCGTGAGTGGCAACGCGAGCATCAGCGCGCCCTCGACCTCGTGGCCGCCGAGGCTCGAGGCCAGCGGCGAGGCCCAGCACGCGATCGCGATGACCGTGACGATGAAGGCCGTGCCGGGCAGCAGGCCGGCGCGATGCACGGTCGGCGCCGGGAGCCGCCCGACGCTCGGCTGCGGCACCCGCGGAACCTCCGGCATGAGCTCGCGCGCCGCGCTCAGCGCGCTCCGCGCCGGGACGCCGGCCCACGCCTCGAGGACCACGGCGGCCTCGAGCATGTCCTGCGGCGGGCGCCCGAGGCGCGCCTCGACCAGCAGCTCACCGTCGGCCGGTTCGAGCGGCGCGCCCGTCACGCCGCCAGACCGATCCGGGCGGGTGGCGCAGCCACGGGCTCGGCCACCGCCTGCAGCAGGTCGCGATAGCCGTCGATGCAGGCCGACTCCGTGTAGATGCGCTTCAGGCGGCGGTGCCCGCGCTCTCCCAGGCGCCCGGCGAGCTCCGGGTCGCGCAGGAGCAGGACCACGGCCATGGCCAGGGCGTGGTCGTCGCCCGGCGCACACACCGCGCCGCAGCCGCGCACGACGTCCGGGACGCCGCCGACGCCCGTCGCGACCACCGGCCGGCCCTGGCCCATCGCCTCGAGGATCGACATCGGCAGCCCCTCCGAGATGCTCGTCATGAGCACGACGTCGGCCGAGCGCACCGCCGCGTCCGGGTCGACGGTGGGGCCCATGAAGCGGAAGCGGTCGCCCAGGCCGAGGCGCTCGTGCAGCGCCAGGCATGAGCGCCCGTAGGCCTCCTCCCCACTGGGGACCGGGCCGTGGTGCTCGAAGCGCGCGTCGGGGACGAAGGCCAGCGCCTGGGCCGCCACGCGCAGCAGGGTGTGGACGTCCTTGAGCGGATCGACGCGCCCGACCGAGACGACCGTGCGCGCGCGCGGCGCCGGCGTCGGCTCCGCCGGCGGACGCAGCCCGTTGTGCAGGACGAGGATCTTGGCCGGGTCGAGGCCAAGCCCCATCTCCCAGTGCGCGTTGGCGTCGGTCACCGGGGCCACCACGTCGGCGGCCTCGTAGGCGACGCGCGTCAGGCCGCGGGCCAGGCGCGTCGTGGCGAAGCGCGTGCCGGGCGAGTCGCCGTTGCGCGCCGCCGCCAGGTAGGCCTCGCGCACGTAGACGCCGTGCTCGGTGAGGACCATCGGCGTGCCGTGCAGCGCCTTGTGGACGACCGCGGGGATCGCCGACCAGCCGGCGGCGGTCACGTGCAGGACGTCGGTGTCCGGCGTCGGGGCCGCCGCGGTGCGCGCCACCCAGTAGAGCGTCTGGTACAGCCGCGCCGCCTCCACGAGGTCGAGCGCCGGCGGCGTGCCGGCCTCGGGCGCGCGCTCGTCGAGCACCTCCCGCAGGGCGCCCAGGAAGGCCGCCCACCCGCGGTCGGAGCGAAAGACGCGCCGCACGCCCGCCGGGTGGCGCCGGCACCACGTCCAGGCCGCCACGACCGCGTCGGCGTCACCGTCCCATCCGACCAGGTGGCGCGCCAGGACGGCGGGCAGGACCTCGCCGACGCGGCGCGCGGAGCGCCGCGGGCGCCGGCCCTTGGGCAGCTCCTCGGACCACACCTCGATGCGACCGACCTCACGGGCGTGCTCGGGCAGCTCGAAGGTCGGCGGCCGCCCGTCGGGGGCGACGATCGGGAGCACCTGCCAGTCGAACCCCGTCAGGCTCTTGACCAGCAGGTCGCACCACGAGCTGACGCCGCCCATCGCGTAGGGGTAGGTCCCCTCCGTGGTCAGCAGCACCCGCGGGCGGACGAGGCCGAGCGGGACAGCCGCTTGGCGGTCAGGCCGGCGCCGAGCCATTCCCGCTGCCTGACGGCGTGACCAGAGGACTGCCGGGGCGCTCGACGGCCGCAGTGGCGAGGGCGTCGAGCTTGGCCTCGAAGGCCACCATGGCGCGCTCGATCTCGCGGCAGATCTCGAGCAGGGACTCGCGGATGACGAGGCCGTCGAACAGCAGCTGGGCGTTGTCGTCGCCGGCGCCGGCGCTGTCGGCCGTGGCCGCCGGGAGCGAGCGCGCCCGGTCCAGCAGCCGGCCGACGTCGGCGCGCCGGTGCTGGGCCGCCTTCAGGCGGGCGTTCTCCTCGCGCAGGAGCAGCAGCTCGGCGTGCACCGAGTCCAGCGGATCGCCGCCCGGACGCCCGTCGTCCTCCAGCGTGCCCGCCACGCGCCGGAAGCGCCGGCGGGGGCGGTGCGTCTCCTCACCGCTCATCCCCTCACCACCCTGAAGGTCACGTGCTTGTGCGGGGAGCGCGCACGTCGCGTGCTGGCCATGGCCACGAGGCGGTAGCCGCGCGGCGTGAGCAGCCTGCGACCGAAGCGCCCGCGGAAGCGAACGATGCCGTTGCCCTCCTTGGCCTTGACCGTGAGCGTGCCGACCCGCACCCAGCGGCGATGCCTGGCGCTGCCGGCGCGGCGCTGGATGGTCAGGCGGACGGTCGCCGCCTGGTTGAGCCTCCAGGTGATGCGCGAGCCGTCCAGGCGCGTGCCCCGGCGCTTGTGGCGATGCGAGACGGCGAAGCGCCGCGGGCTCATCCTGACCTTGGTCAGGGCCAGGCGCGAGGCCTTCGACGCCTTGGACTTCGAGGCGCCGTCGGCCTTCGGCACGCTGCCGGTCAGCGCCGACGCCGCCTGGCCGACCGACGAGACCCAGTTGCCCGCCGAGACGACGGCCCGCAGCTTGGCGTTGGCGTCGGCCGCCGTGACGGGGTAGGTCGCGTCCGTCGCGCCGGGGACGTTCACGCAGCCCCGCGCGCAGCGCTGCCATTGGTAGGCGTAGTCGATCGGCTGGGTGCCGGTCCACTCGCCGCGGCTCGCGGACAGCGTGGAGCCGGCCTTGGCCGTGCCCGCCACCGTGGGGGGCGCGGCGTTGACCGGATCGTCAGGCGGGAAGGACGCCTCGGCGCCGGCCGGGATGCTCGTCCACCCGGACTTGTGCCCGGCGTAGAGGTCCCCGACCGTGGTCCCGGTCAACGGGACGTCGATCGGCGCGCCGTCGAGGTTCTTGACGTGCAGGACGCCGTCCTGCAGCCACGCCGAGACCTTGCCCGCGGCCAGGTTGGCCGCCCACGCCGACTGGCGGGCCAGCGTCGCGGAGATCTGGCTGCTGCTGAGGTCGACGAGCGGCGCGCTCGCGCGATCGACCGTCGCGTCGTAGCGCGAGAGCAGGCCGTCGATGACGGGGTACAGGACGCCGCCCTGGTTGGGGTCGGTCTCGGGCAGGGCCGGGTTGTAGTCGGCCAGGTTGCTCTGGTGCATGAAGTGCGGGCGCGGGTCGTTGCCCATGACGTGGCGGAACATCACGTTGTTCTCGCTCGTCACGTAGTCGGTCCACGTGGCCGGGGTGGTGCGGCACGTCGTGACCCCCGCGATGGGCACGCAGCCCCCGCCGTTGGCCGGGGCGACGTAGATCCAGTTGTACTCGTCGAGCTGCTGGCTCTGCTTGGAGACGTTGTAGTAGACGTTGGTCGGGTAGCGCGGGAAGGCCTGGACGGGGCCCTCGGAGAACGACTGCCCCGCCGGGTACAGCGGGCTGTTGAGGTCGGTCGGGGTCGAGGGGTAGGCCTTCGAGGCGTCGATGGCCACCGAGCGCACGCCCGCGGCGAGCAGACCGGGCAGGTAGTCGGGGTTCTGCGCGTAGGGCGCGAGCGTCGCGGCGTTCGCGGCGGGCGGCGCCTTGGACGTTGCGCCGGCCCCCGTGTCGGTGATGGTCAGCGCGACCGGGTTGGTCCCATCGTCGGTGGCCGCCGTGGCCGAGCGCGTGAGGCTGCCCACCTGCGTCCACTGGTTGGCCCCCGCGGCGCTGCGGTAGAGGTCGTAGGCCACCGCGTGGCACACGGCGTCGAAGCTCGCGGTCACCTTCTGGTTGGCGGCGACCGCCACGCCCGGCACGACGGATGCCGTCGTCTCGCCGGCCGGCGACTGGGCGGTGACTGCATAGTCGTAGGTGCCGGCCGGGATCGAGCCGCCGGCCGCGGGCGTGACGTCCTGGAAGCTCGGCGGGTCGATGGTCCCCGGGTTGCCGGGCCGCGTGTTGGCCAGCCCCGAGTGCTCGCCGGTGACCACCTCCGTGGGGTCGATCGGAAGGCCGTGCTGGCCGGCCCACGCGACGTTGCTGGTGATCTGCCTGGCGACGAAGGCCGACGTCGAGCAGTCCATGTTCGGGTGGTCGTAGGTGTGGTTGACGTAGCCGAAGGCGCTGCGCGTCGCCGGGTCGGCAAAGGCGTTGGCCAGCGGGTCGGTGGTGGTCGCGTGGTCGGCCTTGTAGAGCTCGCTTCCGCCGCCGTTGAAGGCGAAGTCGATGCGGATCCCGCGCGCCTTCGACCATGCTGCGGCCTGGGCCACATCGGCCGCGGTCATGCGGCTGGCCTTGGCCGGGTCGTAGTTGGTCGTGTGCGTGGCCGGATCCCAGGCGTCGTCGCCGAGGAAGAGGTCGTCGACCTGGAGCTCGAGGTAGTTGCGCTGGTAGCCGAGGAAGACACCGCGCGTGACCCAGTTGAGCTCGCCGTGGCGCAGGAGCTGCGCCTGGCTCTGGTTCTCGTTGCTCGCGACGGTCATCACCATCTCCTGGCGCCCGTCGTCGGGATGGGTGTAGATCCCGAGGTAGGCGGTCCCGTTGGGGCCGGCGAGGAGGGTCTGCCACTCCTGGCCGCTGACCGGCGTCGCGGCGTAGCCGAACGTCTCGGCCACCGCGGGGTCGTCGTTGGCGATCGGGACCGGCCCCTTGAGATAGGGGAAGGCGGCCCTGCCCAGCGCCGTCAGGGTGCCGACGTTGCCGTCCTGCGTCGCGCCGCCGACGACGTTGAGCCCGTGCGCGGGCGAGGGCGCGGTGTAGTCGCTGAGCTGGCGGATGCCGAACGTGCGCTCGAACCGCGCGAGGCTCGCCCACTCGGTGTCGCTCAGGGCGGACAGGTAGCTCGTGGTGCCGCCGGAGTTGGCCACGTTGTGCCCGAGGTCGCCGGTGGCGAGGATGACCGCGTCGTAGTAGGCGTGGTTGGCGCCGTAGTCGGCCAGGCCGGAGTCGGTCAGCGTCGCGACGCGGTTCTGGCCGCTGTAGGCCACGAACGTGCTGTAGGGGACTCCCTCGCGCTGAAGCTCGGCCTTCCAGGCGCCGAAGCCCGGCTCGGTCCCGTCAGCGGAGACCAGCAGGACCTTGACGTCGACGCGCTGTGTGGGCAGGACATGGGCCGGCGTCGCCGCCAGCACCGCGGGCACGGCCGCGCCCAGTGCCGCCACCGCCATGATCGGCGCCAGGCGTCGCAGCATGGACCTCCTCCCTCCCGACCGTCGGGTCCCACACCTGACCGCTCCCAATCGGCTCCCGCGACTCACAAGGCCCCCCAAAGGCTCGTGGTGTGAAGTGCGCTGAGGCATGCTGCGCGGCACCACGCAGCAAAGTCAAGCGGCAAAAGACCTGCAAATATGGGATTTCTGGATTTACATGACAGCCCCGTTGCGTAACGGATCGCGGTATTCGTCTACGCCCTGTCTTCCAGAGTGGGGAACTGATCGCGCCGGTTCCGGGTGCCCGGGCGGCGATAGCCCAGCGCCGCCTGCACGCTCGAGGGCCGCCACATGGCTCCGCCACGCAGGGTGGGGACGCCTTCGGCGTTGAGCTGGTCGGCGATGGCCTGCAGCGTCATGCTGGCCGCCCGCATCGCGGTGATGCGCTCGACCAGATCGGGCCGGTCGCTGACCTTCGGCCGCCCGGTGGGGCGCCCGCTCGCGCGGACCTCGGCGAGGCCTGAGCGCGTGCGTCGCGCGATCCGCTCGCGCTCCCAGTCGCCGAGCGTGATGAGCGTCGCGGCCACCTCGTGGCCGCCCGGCGTCGAGGTGTCGACCCCGAGGTCCAGGGCGACGAGCCCGGCACCGGCGTCGCGGAACCACTCCATGAGCGCACCGAGGTCGACGATCGAGCGGCTCAGGCGCCGCAGGTCGTTGACCACGAGGCCGCGGGCCTTGCCCTCGGCGATCTGCTTGAGCGCGTAGGCCAGCCCGGGCCGCTCCAGGCCGCGTCCGGACTCACGGTCGGTCACGACCTCCGCGAGCTCCCACTGGGCGTCCTCGCACGCCGCCTCGATCGCGTGCACGGCTCCATCGGCGTCGTTGCGGTTGGCGTCCGAGGACACCGTGACGTAGCCGATGACCGATTCGCCTGGCTCCAGGCGCGACGGCGAGCGCTGCACCTCTTCGTCGCTGACCCACACCGGCGCGGGCTTGCGGGCGTCGTCGACGAGGTACCAGGTCTTCTCCGGGGGCTCCCCCGGCTCGCCGGTGACGCTCGTCGCGATCGCCGGCCCCCGGAAGTCCGCCACGCCCTCATCGGCGCTGTGGCCCTCCAGGTACAGCTCGTGCGACAGCGGCGCGACGTTCGGGCCGCCCGCGGGACGGCGCCCGGGCCGGCGAAGGACGCTGGCGGCGATGGCGACGCCGAACGCGGCCACGGCGGCCGCCAACCCGATGACGACGAGCCAGCCCGCGCTGGTGCTCTGGTCGTTGCTGGTGGCGGTGGGGGCGCTCTTCGAGGCCGGTGGGCTCGTGGTCACGAGCTTGGGCAGCGTCGACTTCTTCGTGTGCGAGCCGGTGCGGCGCGCCGACGAGGCCCGCTGGCGGCGGCGCTCGATACGGCTGACCGCTCGGTGGGTCTTCGGGCCGACGATGCCGTCGGCGGCCAGTCCGCTGTCGGCCTGGAAGCGGCGGACGGCGGCGGCGGTCAGCGGGCCGAAGCGCCCGTCGACTCCTGGTTGCCCGAGGCTGTAGCCGCGGCTGTGCAGCACGCGCTGCACGCGCCGGACGGCGGGGCTCGGCTTGGCTCCCATACCGGCGCCCTGCGCGAGCACCGGGGCGGGCTTGGTGGCGGCGCGCGCGGGCGCGGGGGCGACGGCGGTCGTCAGGACCGCGGCCGCGACCAGCGCCAGCAGCACCGTCAGGGTTCGTCTCCGGTCGCCGATGGCGGCGACGAGATGGACACTCATTGCTACTCCCTTCGAAACGTCTCATCGAGATGCCGCGCCGCCCGCTCTCGCGTGGCACGGCGGTCGTGCACGCACCGGGGCAGCGCTCAGAGGCGCCGCGCGACGGGTGCGCGGAGAGGTCCCGAAGGGGTTAGCCGGGGCGTTCTTGGAGGGAGACGAAGGCGGCCTGGCGCCACAGGGTCGGCGTCAGGCGGTGGGGCTGAAGTCCGTTGGGGGCGGAGCAGTCGAGGGTCGCGGCGCCCAGGGCGGCGAAGCTGCCCGATCCGGCGTTGCCGCCGGGGCCCGAGGCGCCCGCGCCGGAAGCGCAGGGCGGGGCGGTTGGGGTGCGCGGCGTGCCGCCGCCCTGGTTCGCGCCAGGCGCGGTCGGGGCGGCGGTCGGTGCCGCCGCGGTCGCGGTGCCGCTCGCGAGGGTCCACGCGGGGCTGCGCAGGAGGTTGTCGTTGAGGGGCGCGGCGGGCGCGAGGAGGGTCAGCAGGCCGTGAGCCGGCGAGGGCGCCGCGTCGGCGGCGGGGGCGGCCTGCGCGAGGGCGGTCGCGGGGGCCGCGAGCGGCGCTTGGGCGAACGTGGCCGCGGTGGCCGCCCGGCGCTGGTCGAGTGACGACGATGCCGCAGTCGCCGCCGGCGTGGCGGAGCCTGCCGGCGCGAAGAGGTTGGTGGAGGGCGACGGAGTCGCCGAAGTCGAAGCGGCGACGCTGGGGAGCGCACGCGCGGCCTGCGTCACCGGGGCGGGCATCTGGACCAGCGGCGCGGCGACTGCCTGCACGACCTGCGCAAGCGGTGCAGAGGCTCCGACCGCCGGAGCGGCCACTGCCTGCACGAGCGGCGCGGTGAGGTTCACGACCGGCGCCGCCACCGCCTGCACCACCTGCGTCACCGGGGCGGCGACATCCACGACCGGCTGCACGAGCTGCGTGACCGGAGCCGCGACAGCCTGAACGACCGGAGTGACAGCACCGATCACCGGAGCGACCACCTGCGTCACCGAAGCCGCGACAGCTTGGACGACCGGGGCGGCCAGCTGGACGACCGGAGCAGCGACCGTCTGGGCGACCTCGACCACGGGAGCGGTCACCGTCTGAGTGAGCTGGGTCACCGGGGCGGCCACGGTCTCCACGGCCTGCGTCACCGGGGCGGCCACGGCCTGCACGGCCTGCGTCACCGGAGGAGCGGCCACGGACTGCACAGCCTGCGTCACCGGAGCGGCCACGGCCTGCACGGCCTGCGTCACCGGGGCGGCCACGGCCTGCACAGCCTGCGTCACCGGGGCGGCCACGGCCTGCACGGCCTGCGTCACCGGGGCGGCCACGGCCTGCACAGCCTGCGTCACCGGGGCGGCCACGGCCTGCACAGCCTGCGTCACCGGAGCGGCCACGGCCTGCACAGCCTGCGTCACCGGAGCGGCCACGGCCTGCACAGCCTGCGTCACCGGAGCGACAGCCGCCGTGACCGGAGCCGTCACCGTCTGCGCGACCTGGGTGACCGGAGCGACAGCGTCCGCGACCGGAGCCGCGGCCTCGGTCACCGTCTCCGCGACCTGCGTCACCGGAGCGGCGGCGTCCGCGACCGGAGTCGCCACGTCGGTCACCGGAGCCGTCACCGTCTCCGCGACCTGCGCGACCGGAGCGGCGGCGTCCGCGACCGGAGTCGCCACGTCGGTCACCGGAGCCGTCACCGTCTCCGCGACCTGCGCGACCGGAGCGGCGGCGTCCGCGACCGGAGTCGCCACGTCGGTCACCGGAGCCGTCACCGTCTGCGCGACCTCCGCCACCGGCGCCCCGGCCTCGGTCACCGGAGCCGTCGCTGTCTGCGTGACCGGAGCGGCGGCGGCCGCGACCGAAGTCGCGGCCTTGGTCACCGGGGCGGTCGTGGTGGCCGGCGCGACGGCCTCGGTCAGCGAAGAGGCGGTCTGCGTGACCGGCGCCGAGGTCTCGGTCGCCGAAGCGGCGGCCGCGGTCGTGGCCGGCGCGACGGCCTCGGTCAGCGAAGAGGCGGTCCGCGTGACCGGCGCCGAGGTCTCGGTCGCCGAAGCGGCGGCCGCGGTCGTCGTCGGTGCGACGGCCTGGGTCAGCGAAGAGGCGGTCTGCGTGATCGACGCCGCGGCCTCAGTCGCCGGAGCGTCGGCGGTTGTCGTCGGTGCGGCGGTCGGCGCAGCGGCGGTCAGCGAGGTGGCCGCCTGCGTGACCGGCGCCGCGGCCTCGGTCGCCGTCGAGGCGGCCGTCATCGGAGCGGCGGTCGTTGCCGGCGCGGCGTCGGCGGTCGTCGTCGCGGGGGCGCTCGTCGTCGGGGCGGTCTCGGTCGCCGAAGCGTCGGCGGTCGTGGTCGTCGACAGCGCTGCCTCGGTCAGCGAGGTGGCCGTCTGCGTGACCGGCGCCGCCGACGAGGTCGCCGGAGCGTCGACGGTGGTCGTCGGGGCGGCGGTCGTCGTCGGAGCCGTCTCGGTCTTCGCACTGTCGATGGTCGTCGTCTGGGCGGCCGCGGTCTTCGGAGCGTCGGCGGTGGTCGTGGAGGCGGTGGTCGTGGAGGCGGTGGTTGTCGTCGGCGCGGCGTGCGCGGTGGTCGAGGCATCGGCGGTCGTCGCCGGTGTGGCGTCCGCGGCCGTCGGAGCGTCGGCGGTCGTCGCCGGCGCGGCGTCCGAGGTGGCGGGAGCGTCGGCGGTCGGAGTCGAGGCGGTGGTCGTCGTCGAGGCGGCCTCGGTCGTCGGAGCGGTGGTCGTCGTCGGAGCGGTGGACGTCTTCGTCGTCGGAGCGGTGGTCGTCGTCGAGGCGGCCTCGGTCGTCGGAGCGGTGGTCGTCGTCGATTCGGCCTCGGTCGTCGAAGCGGTGGTCGTCGTCGAGGCGGCCTCGGTCGTCGGAGCGGTGGTCGTCGTCGGGGCGGTCGTCGGAGCGTCGGTCGTCTTCGTCGTCGGAGCGGCGGTCGTCGTCGGAGCGGCGGTCGTCGTCGGGGCGCTGGTCGTGGTCGGGGCCGCGTCGGTCGTAGGAGCGGCGGTCGTCGTTGGGGCGGTCGCCGTCGTCGGCGCGGGCGCGGTCTGCTCGGCGGGGGCGGGGGCGGTCGACGTCGGGGTCGAGGCGTCGGGGGTCGTCGTCGTCGACGTCGAGGGCGCGCTCACGGGCGTGGGCGAAGTGGCCGCGGCCGCGACCGCCACGACGGGATCCGTGGCACCGGCGACGGGGAGATCGGCGGCGGCCGTCGACGTGGCGAGACTGCAGGCGGATACGAAGGCCGCGAGCGTGAGAGCGAGGGAGCCGCGACGGACGCGACGGACCCCGTCCGGGCCCATCGTTCGGTCCTGTCGGAGAGTGCGAAGCTGCGGGCCTCGCAGGTACAACGGCTTCCCCCAAGCGTGGCGGCGACGAATCGTGCTGCACGTGGCGTTCACCTCGGGCCGCATGCGCAAACCCCGCGTTCAGCGGTCGAACACGCCGCCTATCGGTCCTTTCGTGCCGTCGGGCGCGCACATGCCCGGCTCCTGCGCCCGAAGCGGTCGCCTCGAAAAGCCGTGAGACGCGAGAAATCTGGCTTGGCAAAGCCGCGCGCGGGGCTCGGAGGCGGCGGGCGTGCCAGGGCTACCGGCCCCCCGGAGCCGGCACACCCTCGGCCGCCGGCTCCGATGGGCGCGCCTACGATCGGGCACGCCGCCGCTCCTCCTCCGCGTGCCCGCCCGGCGACCGACGCCCGTCGCGACGCCTCATAGACGACTGTCACAGACACGGTCGCGCGGCGCTTGCGCGCCCGTCGCGGCAGTCTGAGGCGGCGCGGCGAAGGGCCCGAGACGCCCACTCCGGCTGCCGGGCAGACGCCCTCGTTCGGCCGTCCCGAAACCCCCGCGACACGCCCGGAAGGGGCGCTCGAAGCTGCCGCTCAGAGGCCGTGATGGTGCTCCTCGCCTGCCCTCGATACGGCCCCCTCCATGACCCTCGACAACCGCTTGAGGGAGCCGTCCCGGGCACCACCGACAGCCCGGCGACCTGTCCCGCATGACCCCGCCACAGGCCTCCCGGAGGGCACCTCGGCGAGGCCGTCGGAACCGTCGCGGAGGGCCTCGTCGGGCCTCACCCCGGCGCCCCCCGAGAGGCCCTCAGCGGTCCGAATGGCGACCCCGCGCACCACCACCGCCGCCAGCCCCCGAGGAGGGTTCCGGCTCACTCCTGGACAACCCCGGAACGCTTCGCGAGCTCATCCCACCGACGCTCCGCAGCGCTCGCAAGCGGCCCCCGTCCACGCCCTCAAAGGACCCCCAGGGAGACCCGCCAGGGGGTCGAACGTCGGTCCTCCCACGTCAGGAGGTGGCAAGAGCGACGTTCGTCGTCCGGGCGCCGGAGGCGTGTGTCGAACGTCGGTCCTCCCACGTCAGGACGTGGCAAGACCGACGTTCGTCGTCCGGGCGTCGGAGGCGTGTGTCGAACGTCGGTCCTCCCACGTCAGGAGGTGGCAAGACCGACGTTCGACGGCCCCGTCGACCGCCGCGACCGCCCCCGCCGCGACCGCCCCGCCACGGCCCGCCGACCGCCGGACCGGCCCCCCGCGACCGACACCGACCCCGCGGCCCCTCCGACGCCGCCAGCCGACAGCGCAGCACGGGTCCGCCGGACCGCTCACGCCACCCCGATCACCGGCGAGCTCAGACCCACCGGCGGCCGGCCCCGGCCAGCGCGCCGCGGCACACGAGCGAGGCTCCAAGGCCGGACCGAAACCGGCGTCCTGAACCCGCTGGCGACCCGCGCCTGACACCGTGCCCGAACGGTCGAATCGACTTCTTGGCCACCCGCGCGAATTCCGGGCGCGCGCGCCCGTTGTAGTCCCGAAGGCCGACGCAGGTTGAGGAGAGGTCGAAGGGTATGGCAGCGATCGCAGGCGAGTCCGGCGCACGCGTTCGACGTCCGAGGCTGGCCGCATGGGCGGCTTCGGCGTTGATGGTGGCTGCGCTCGCGGTACCCGGCGTCGCATCGGCGACGCCGGCGACACCCGTCGTCACAGCCACGCAGTCCAGTCCGCTGACGGCCAGCCTGTCCAGCAGCACAGGCACGCACTGGGCCTGGACCTTCCAGAACGCCACGTCGGGCGCCGTCATCGGCACCTCGACGCTGCAGAACCCGGTGCAGACCTTCCCGCAGGCGGGTGACTACATCGCGATCGTCGATGCCACCGACGACGACCCGACCGCCACGGCGCCCGCCCGCGGGCAGACGACCTTCCACGTCTACAACACGCCCGCCGCGAGCTTCACCTCCACGGTCCTCGCCAATGGCACCGTCCAGTTCACGGACACCTCGACGGGCGAACCGACCAGCTGGGTGTGGACGTTCCCGGGCGGCACGTTCAACGGGCGCACCCCGCCGGCGCAGGTCATCCCCCCGCGGACGCCGCCGTGGTCAGTCACGCTGACGGTGACCAATCCGGCCGGCAGCAACGCCGTGACCGTGCCCATCCCCGTCAACGGACCGCCGGTCGCGACCCTCACGATCACGCCGAACCCCGTCGGCACGAACACGCCCGTGACCCTCGACGCCAGCGGGTCGACCGATCCCAACAGCGACCCTCTCAAGTACTCCTGGGATCTCAACGGCGACAAGAAGTACGGGGACGCCACGGGCGCGGTCCAGACGCGGACCTTCACGTCGGCGGGGACCTTCCGGGTCGGCGTGAAGGTGAGCGACCCGGCCGGCAGCTCCAATACCGCGGTCGCCTTCGTGTCCGTGCAGCAGGACAAGCCGCCGGTCGTCAGCCTGTCCGCCAGCCCGGCCACGCCGGCCGTCGGCGCACTGGTGACCTTCAGCGCGACGGCGTCGGATCCGGACGGGACGGTCGCCTCGATCGACTGGGACATCGACGGCGACGGGCAGTTCGACGACGGCACGGGCGCCGTGGTGACGCGCAGCTTCGGAACGGCCGGCTCCCGGGTCGTCTCCGTGCGCGCCACGGACAACGCGGGGGTCACGACGATCGCCTTCCGGACGATCGAGGTGACCGGATCCTCTGAAGCGCAGTCGGGCGCCGCGGGCTCGGGTGGCAGCCCCACGGTCGCGGCATCGAGCGCCAAGGTGCCAATGCTCACCCCCTTCCCCGTCGTGCGCATCCGCGGCGTGATCCTCCATGGGGCCGCGCGCCTCAGCCTGCTCTCGGTCAAGGCGCCGACCGGCGCCAGGGTGAAGGTCGTCTGTCACGGGGGCGGGTGCCCGAAGAAGAAGTCCGTCGTGCTTCGTGTGGCCTCCGGCAAGAGCTCCGTGCGCATCCGAAGCCTCGAGCGCCGGCTGCGCGCCGGCGTGGTCATCGAGGTGTTCGTCACGGCGCCCGGGCGGGTCGGCAAGTACGCGCGGATCACCATCCGCTCCAACGCCGCACCGGCGCGCCGCGACCTCTGCCTACGACCCGGCAGGTCGAAGCCCATCGCGTGCTCGTGACGGCCGAGCGACGGCCGGCTGCGCGGCCGCCTCAGCCCTGCTGGCGGCGCAGCTCGGCGAGCAGCAGCTTCGAATGCATCGCGCCGATGAGGTCGCGTAGCGGCTCGGCGCCCGCCGCGATGATCTCCACCGCGCGCTCGACCTCGACCTCGCCGGCGAGCCGATCGAGCAGCGTCCGGACCTCCTCCTGCACGAGCGGCTCGAGCGCGTCGCGGTAGCGCAGGGTGTCGAAGACCGTGAACCCCAGCTGCTCGTCGTAGCCGCCCGCCCGGAAGCGCGAGACCGCCTCGATGATCTTCACGTCGTCAGGGTCGTAGCCGCGCGCGCTCGGCGTCAGCACGCCGAGCTCCTCAAGCCGGTCCAGGACGTTGGCGGGGATGTCGTAGCGCCGGCGCGCCTCGGCGGCGGACACGCGCTCGCCCTTGCGCTGCTCCACCGCGCGCTCGACGATCCGGTCCCTGATCACCCGCAGCGGCATGAAGCGGTCCTCCTGCAACCGCTTGATGAGCCTGATGCGCTCGACGTACTCGGGCGGGTAGTAGGCCATGTTGCGCGAGGTGCGCACGATCCCGTCGCCCGCGCCGAGCAGCCCCTCGCGCAGGTAGTGCTTGATCGTCCCCGCGCTGACGCCCGAGCGCTCGGCCAGCTCGCTCATCTTCAGAAGACCGGCCTCGTTCACGACAGGAACGTCCCCTGGGCTCCGGCCACCGACCCCGCGGCGGCGCCCGACTCGAGCAGCGCGGCGATCTCCTCCGCGCCGTAGCCCAGACCCGCCAGCACCTCGCGCGTGTGCTCGCCCAGGCCGGGCCCGGGCGCGCGGTTGGCATCGCCCGGCGTGCGGCTCAGCTTGACCGGGACGCCCAGCAGCCGCACCGGTCGCTGCGCGCCCGGCTGGTCGAGCTCGACCACCATCTCCCGTGCGCGCACGAGCTCTGACTCGAGCGCCTCGTCGAGCTCGAGCACCGGCTCCAGGCAGCAGTCGTGCTCGGAGGCGAAGGCGCGCCACTCCTCGCGCGTGCGCGCGTGAAACAGGGCCTCGACCTCGCGGTGCGCCTCGCTGCCCGCTCGGGCGAACTGGTGCTCGACGAGGTCCTCGCGCCCGACGCCCCGGCACCAGGCCTGCCAGAACTTGGGCTCGAGGGCACCGAGCGTGACCCATCCGTCGGCGCACTCATACGGTCGGTAGCAGACGAGCGATCCGGCGAGCTCGAGATCGCCGCGCCGCGGGACGACGTCCTCGGCCAGATAGCGCGCCGCGACCATGGCCAGCCACGACAGCGCGCCGTCGGCCATCGACACGTCCACGAGCTGTCCCTCCCCCGAGCGATCGCGCTCGCGCAGCGCCGCCAGGATCCCGAAGGCGGCCATCAGCGCCCCGCCGCCGAGGTCGGCGATCTGGCCGGCGGCCTGCACCGGCGGGCCGCCGGCGTCACCGGTCAGGCCGAGCAGGCCGACCAGCCCCAGGTAGTTCATGTCGTGCCCCGAGCGCTCGCGCAGCGGCCCGTCCTGGCCGTAGCCCGTGATCGCGCAGTACACGATGGCCGGGTTGACCTCGCGCATCGCCTCGTAGCCCACGCCGAGACGGTCGAGCACGCCCGGGCGAAAGGACTCGAGCACGACATCGGACGCGCGGACGAGGCGCAGCAGGACCTCGCGACCCTCGTCGGTCTTGAGGTTCAGCCGGATCGAGCGCTTGCCGCGATTGAGGGCGAGGAAGAGCGCCGACTTCGCGGAGTCCTCGACGCCCTCGTAGGACGGCGTGGCCCAGCGCACGTAGTCGCCCAGGCCGGTGTCCTCGACCTTCAGGACGTCGGCGCCGAAGTCCGCCAGCATCAGCGAGCAGAACCCGCCTGGCAGCAGGCGGCTGAGGTCGAGCACGCGGACGCCGTCGAGCGGCAGGCTCACGTCGGGGGTCACCTCCGCGGGGCATCCAGCCCCGCGACCTGAGGCACGTGGCCGGCATCCGGCCGGCCGAGACGCGGGACGCCGAGGATCTCGCGCGCCTGCGCGACGCTCGCCGCCCGCCGGCCGATGTCCTCGGTCAGCTGACGGGCCTTGGCGACGAGATCGCCGTTGGAGCGCGCCATGGTCCCGTCGGGGAGGTAGAAGTTGTCCTCCAGGCCGACGCGCACCGAGCCGCCGAGGGTCAGCGCGGCGGCGACGAGCATCCACTGCGCGCGGCTGATGCCGATGACGCCCCAGTGCGATCCCGCGGGCACGTTGTCGGCCATCAGGGCCAGGTTGCGCGCGGTCGGCGGGATCCCGCCCGTCACCCCCATGACGCAGGAGACGTGCAGCGGCGGATGCAGGACGCCCATGTCGACCAGGGGCGCGAGCGACCCCACGTGGCCCACGTCGAAGCACTCGTGCTCGGGCTTGACGCCCAGCTCGTTCATCGCCTCCAGCAGCGCGATGATCTCGTCGAACGGGTTGGTGAAGACGGTCTGGAAGACGAACTCCTTGCGCCGCGCCGAGTACTTGGCGTAGTTCATCGAGCCCATGTTCAGGGCCGCCACATCGGGCCGGCACGCGCGCAGGTAGGCCACGCGCTTGTCGATCGGCACGCCGATGGCGCCGGTCGAGAAGTTGACGATGACGTCGCCGACCTCGGCCAGGATCGCCCCGGCGATGGCCTGGAAGTCCTCGACCTCGTAGCTGGGCGTCCCGTCCGCGCGGCGCGCATGGATGTGGATCATCGCCGCGCCCTCGTCGACGATCCGCCGGGCCTCGGCCGCGTACTCCTCGGGCGTGTACGGGATGGCCGGGCACTGCTCGCGATTGGCGAGCGCGCCGGAGATCGAGCAGGTGATGATGACCGGGTCCTCGAGGCTCACGCGGCCGCGCTCCGTTCGTGGAAAGTGAGACGTTCCACTTCTCACTCTGACGGCGCCCGCGCGAGCCGTCAAGGCGTCACGGCGCCAGCGCGGCCCGACGATCTCAGCGAGAAGGTCGGGCTGCGCAGCCGCCGCGAGCTCGTCGCGGGCGTGCTGGCCCAGGCCGCCTAGCGGCCCTGCACGCGGACCTCGAGGCGCGTCACGCGCTCCTCGCCCGGCTCGAGGACGGGCAGCCGGCCGGCGAGGCGATCGGCGGCGCGGCCGAGCACCGAGCAGTTCGCGGGCTCGAGGCCGAGCACGGCGATCCCGGGAGCGGGATGGACCCACTGGTGAAGGCGCGGCAGCCCGGCCGCCTCCCAGCGCAGCGCCAGGCGCAGCCCGGTGGCCGGCGAGTCGACGGTGGCGGTGCACCACCCATCGTCCCCCGCGGCGACCTCGTGCTCGAAGACCCGCTCGCGCGCCCCCGCCAGCGGCTCGAGCGCGCGGTCCCACGGCCCGACCGCGTCGTCGTCGCGCGGTGTGGTGGCCCGCGCGTCGAATCCCAGCGTGGCGCCCTCGGACCACAGCGGCGCCCCGAGGTTGACGTGGTAGAGCAGCGGCGCGGGCTCCGGCTCGCGCCCCAGGTTGCGCGTCACGTCGACGAGCTCGAGGCGGCCCTCGCCCGTGCGCGTCGTCCAGGTGCGCTCGAGCTCGAGGTGATGCCCGAGCGCGCTGACCTCGGCCACGGCCCCCGACACGCTCACGACCGCCTGCGCGCCCTCGACCCAGCGCGCCACGCGGACCTCGCGCGCAGGCTGGTGGGAGATCTCGCCGTGCAGGCCGTGGCCCTCGCTCGGCGCGCCGACGTTGCGCAGGCCGCACGTCGCCACCAGCCCGCCGCCGAAGCCGAGCAGCCAGTCCTCGTCGCGCAGGCGCCCGCCGAGCGGGCCGCGCTCGCCCACGGCCGAGACCCACGCGAGCGGCACCCCGCGATACCAGGCGCCGAAGCAGTCCAGCCCGCGATCGGGCAGCAGACGCGCGTCGATGCCGTTCCAGACGCGCAGGTCCAGCGCGCGCCATCCGCCCTCGGTGCGCGACGCGGTCGCCGAGCAGACCGCGTCGAGGTTCGCCAGGTCGTCGATCACGCCGCCGTGAGGACGATCGGCTCGCCCGCCGTGACGACGATCGTGTGCTCCTCGTGGGCGGAGTTCGCGCCGTTGGCGGTGACCACGGTCCAGCCGTCAGCGGTCCCCAGCACGTTGCGCGTCCCGGTCGCGATCATCGGCTCGACGGTCACGACGAGGCCTTCGTGCAGCCGCGCCCGCGCGGCCTCGTGCGCGTAGTTGTAGATGGTGGGCGCCTCGTGCAGGCCGCGCCCGATGCCGTGGCCCGTGAGCTCGCGCAGGACGCTGAAGCCGCGCGCCTCGGCGATGCGCTCGACCGCGGCCCCGACGTCGCGCAGGCGCGCGCCGGCGGTCGCGGCGGCCATGCCGCGCTTCAGGGCGGCGCGCGTCGCAGCGATCAGCCGCTCGTCCGCGCCGCTGACCGGCTCGACCGCAACCGTGGTCGCCGTGTCGCCGAAGTAGCCGTCGAGCTCGACCGCCACGTCGAGCTTGACCAGGTCGCCGGCCTTGACCCGGCGCGGCCCCGGGATCCCGTGGACGGCCTCGTCGCCGATGCTGATGCAGATCGCGCCCGGGAAGTCGTAGGTGATGATCGGTCCCGAGCGGCCGCCTTCGGAGGCGATGATCTCGGCGGCCAGCGCATCGAGCTCGCCGGTGCTGACGCCCGGCGCGACGGCCTCGCGCACCTCGCGCAGCACGCGCGCGGCGAGCGCCCCGGCGCGGCGCAGGCCTTCGAGCTCCTCAGGTGAATCGACGGACATACCGATGAGGCTACTCGCCCGCCGGCACGTCCTCGCGCCGCGGCAGGCCGCCCTGCGCGCCGGCGCGCGTGACGCTGACCGCGGCGACCCGGACGGCCCACCGGGCCGCCTCGACCACGGTCGCGCCACCGGCCATGGCCTCGGCCAGCGCGCCGCAGAACGCGTCGCCGGCGCCGGTGGTGTCGACCGCCTCCACCTGCGGCGCGCGCACGCGCTCGACGCGGTCGCCCTCCACGACGACGGCGCCCTCGGCGCCGAGCGTCACGACCACCGCGCCGGCCGCCGTGATCGAGCGCGCGAGCGTCACCGGGTCGCCGCGGCCACCCGACAGGGTCTCGAGCTCGCCGCGATTGGGGACGAGCACGTCGACGGGCCCGGCGAGCCCGCGCGCGGGCGCGGGGTTGAGGACGGTCGTCCCGCCGGCCGCGGCGATGGCTGCGGCCACCGCCTCCGGGGGGACCTCGTGCTGGACGAGGACGACCTCCGCCCCCTCCACGACCTCGCGCGCGGCGGCGATGTCGCGGCCGTCGACGCGCCCGTTGGCGCCCGGGCTCACGACGATCGTGTTCTCCCCCCGCGCGTCGACGGCGATCATCGCGACGCCCGTGGGGGCCTGGCGATCCTCGCGGACATGCTCGACCGCGACGCCCTCGGTCCACAGCCCCTCGCGCAGCCATGCGCCCTGCGCGTCGGCCCCGACGCGGCCGACCATGGCGACCTCGGCGCCCAGGCGCGCGGCGGCCACCGCCTGGTTGGCGCCCTTGCCGCCCGGAAGCTGACGGCAGTCTCCGCCGACGACGGTCTCGCCCGGGGCCGGGTGACGCTCCACGGCGACGACCAGGTCGAGGTTGATCGAGCCGACGACCGCGATCACAGCGCCGCGATCGCTCCGATGACGAGGTCCCAGAAGCGGTCGACGCCGAGGTCCATGGCGACGCGGGCGTTGGGCGCCATCCCCAGGCGCCCGTGCAGGTCGACGGCCGTGGCCCCGCGCGTCCAGCGCCCCTCGGTCTCGATGGCGACGAACGTCTCGACGCTCTGCACGAGCGAAGGGTCGATGAGCAGCGCCACGGCACACGCGTCGTGCACCGGCGGCCCGGCGAAGCCGTAGACCGTGCGGTAGGTGTCGGCGAAGAACGACAGCCAGCCGATCGTCGCCTCGGCTGCGGCGTTGCCGACGGCGCGCAGGCGCTCGACGACCTCCGGCGTCGCCTGGGCCTGGTGGGTCAGGTTGAGCCCGACCATGGTCAGCGGCTTGCCGCTGGCGAAGACGATCTCCGCAGCCTCGGGATCCACGAGAGCGTTGAACTCGGCGTAGGGGCGCGTGTTGCCGCGCGCCGTCGAGCCGCCCATCCACACGATCTCCGCCACCGTCTCGGGCGAGCGCTCCAGCAGCTCGGCCACGTTGGTCAGCGGCCCGGTGGCCACCACCGTCGCGGGACCGGAGTCGACCATGAGCTCGACGGCCCCGCGCGCGTCGAGCTCCATGGCGGGCTCGGGGAGCTCGGCGCCGTCGAGGCCACTCTTGCCGTGGACGTCGAGCGCCGTCATCAGGTCGCCGCGCCGCGGCCCCGCGGCGCCGGCGGCGACGGGGACGCCGGTCACGCCGGCCAGGGTGAGCACCTTGCGCGCGTTGAGGGTGACTTTCTCGAGCTCGGCGTTGCCGCCGACGGTGGTGACGGCGCGCAGCTCGATGGCGTCCGGACGGCCCGCGGCGAGCAGGATGGCGACGGCATCGTCGTGGCCGGGATCGCAGTCGAGCAGGACGGGGCGCGGGGTGGGCATCGCCCGCAGCCTAGACACGTCGTCACACGGGCGGCGGCTCGCCCGAAGACATCCCGACAACCGCAAATCGAAGGGAGACCGCCATGCGCCTGCGCAAGAACGATCGCGCCCCGGAGCCCGTCACCGGCTACGTCGGCGACCACGCCGACAAGCTCAGCCGCGTGCGGCCCGTCTTCCATGACGAGGACGAGCGCCAGAGCACGCTCGATCGCCGCACCTACCACAACCCCCTGGCGAGCCTCTACGAGCCGGTGCCGCTTCCCCGCTGGCTCAAGCCGCGCACATCGAAGAAGCGCTTCTAGACCGGCACGACGCCGTTGCGCTTCCAGGGGCGCTCGACGACCTTGCCCTCGGCCATCTCGAGCGCCCGGCAGATCACCGGGCGCGTCTCGCGCGGGTCGATGACGTCGTCGATCATGCCGTTCCTCGCGGCGACGTAGACGTCGATGAGCTGGCGGTAGACGTCGATCAGCTCGGCCTTCTTGGCGGCCGGGTCGTCGGCCTCCTCGATCTGCCGGCGCATCACGATCTCGACGGCGCCCTCGGCGCCCATCACGCTGATCTCCGCGCTCGGCCACGCGACGATGAGGTCGGGCTCGTAGGCGCGGCCGTTCATGACGTAGTAGCCGGCGCCGTAGGCCTTGCGCAGGACGACGGTGATCTTGGGCACCGTGGCGTTGGCCACCGCGTGCAGCATCTTGGCTCCGTGGCGGATGATCCCCGCCTCCTCGACCTTGGTGCCGACCATGAACCCGGGCACGTCCTGCAGGAAGACGAGCGGGAGGCCGAAGGCGTTGCAGAGGTTGACGAAGCGCGCGGCCTTGTCGGCCGAGTCGTTGTCGAGGATCCCGCCCAGCTGGCGCGGCTGGTTGGCCACGATGCCGACCGGACGCCCGCCGAAGCGCGCGAAGCAGGTGATGATCGTCCTGGCCCACTGCGGCTTGAGGTCGAGCCAGTCGCCGTCGTCGACGATGCGCCGGATGACGTCGTACATGTCGTAGGGCTTGCGGTTGGACTCGGGGAGGACGTCGAGCAGCTCGTCGTCCATGCGCTCGATCGGGTCGGCGGTCGTGCGCCGCGGCGGCGCCTCGCGGTTGTGGGAGGGCATGAAGGACAGGTACTGCTTGATGCGCGCGATGCACTCCCGGTCGTCGGCCACCTCGAGATCCCCCACGCCCGACTTGCGGCAGTGCACGCGCGAGCCGCCGAGCTCCTCCTGCGTAACGTCCTCGCCGACCGCCGCGCGCACGAGGTGCGGGCCGGCGAGCGCCATCGACCCGCGCCCCTTGACCATGGGGACGAAGTCGGCCAGGCCGGGGATGTAGGCCGTCCCCGCCGCGCACGGGCCCATGAGCGCCGCCACCTGCGGGATGACCCCGCTCATGACGACCTCCTCGCGGAAGAGGTGGCCGCTGCCGGCGAACAGCGAGCCGACCGCCTCCTGGATGCGCGCGCCCGCGCTGTCGAGCAGCCACACGAAGGGCAGGCGCTTGGTCAGCGCCAGGTCGCGCAGTCGCGCGACCTTGATCTCGCCGGTCATGCCCATCGAGCCCGCCATGACCGTGAAGTCGTAGGCCGCCACCGCGACGAGCCGGCCGTCGACCCTGCCGTAGCCGGTGATCACGCCGTCGGCGGGCGCCTCCTTGCCCTCCAGCGCGCGCACCGAGTAGTGGATGCCGGCGTGCAGGCCCAGCTCGGTGAAGGTGCCCGGCTCGACGAGGAGGTCGACGCGTTCGCGCGCGGTGAGCTTGTCGGCGGCGTGCTGCTTGGCGATCTTCTCCTCCCCCCCGCCGAGCCTGGCCGTGGCGCGGCGCTCGTGGAGATCCTCGACCAGCGGCCTGAGGATCGAGGGCGCGGCGTCGGTGCTCATGGTGCGGGGCTCTCCAGCAGCGGCGCGACGGCCTGCGCCAGCGCGGCGCTGAGCTCGGGGGTCGAGAAGCAGGTGATCTCCGCGCCGACGATACGCGCCCGCGCGGCGACGTCCGCCAGCAGCTCGCGCAGCTGGGTCATGTCCAGGCCGCCGGGCGCCGGGTAGAGCTGGCCCGGCATCACGGCCGGATCGAGGATGTCCACATCGAGGTGCACGAAGACCTCGCGCCCGGCGAGCGCCGTGGCCGGGTCGTCGGTCCGCACGACGCCGTGGCGCGCCATGAGCTCCACCTCGGCGTCGTCGAGGTCGCGCCCGCCGACGAGCACGACTCGCTCGGGACCCGGCCCGGTGCCGAAGCCGGTGTCCCATAGGCCGACGGCGCCGGCCAGGCACATGCCGCCGAGGAAGCCGCTGGGCGTCGTGTCCGGCGTGTTGAAGTCCCCGTGGGCGTCCAGCCACAGCAGCGATGCATCCGGCCAGCGGCGCGCGACGGCGGGCACGGTCCCGACGCAGATCGAGCAGTCGGTGGCGGTCAGCAGCGGCCGCCGCGTGACCGCGACGGTGACGGCGGCCGCCTCGAGGATCGCCCGCGCATCGCGCAGGTCCTCGTCCCAGCGCGCCGAGCGCGGCTCGCCCGGCTCGCCCAGGAACCGCGCGTCGCTGCTGAGCGCCAGCGCCAGCGCCCGCGCGCCGGCCGCCCGCCCGTTCGCTCGGTCCGAGGTCCGGCCCAGGATGGCGACGACGTCGGTCACGGCAGCAGCGGCTCGACGATGGTGGCCACGCGGCGCGCGAGGGCCGGCGCCGGCAGATCGGTGACCTCGACCCCGACGATCTCGGCCGCCTCGGCCACCTCGGCCAGCAGCGTGCGCAGGCCGCCGTCGCTGAAGCCGCCCTCGACCGGCCAGTGCAGCCCGGGCATGACGCGAGGGTCGAGGACGTCGAGGTCGAGGTGGACGAAGACCTCGCGCCCGGCGAGCAGCTCGGCCAGGCGCGACGGACGCTCGACGAGCCCGACGCCGTGCGTCTCGACCAGGACGCGCTCGCCGGCGTCGACGTCGCGGATGCCGCACATGACCACTTGGGCGGGATCCAGGTGGCCGTCGTCGAAGCCGGCGTCCCAGGCTCCGCACGCGGCCGAGAGGCACATCCCGCCCAGGAAGCCCGAGGGCGTGGTGGCGGGGTCGTTGAAGTCGGGGTGGGCGTCGAGCCACAGCACCAGCGCGTCGGGGCGCAGGCGGGCGAGGGCCGGCAGCGTGGTGATGCACACCGAGCAGTCCGAGGAGGTCAGCACCGGGAAGCGCCCGGCCGCCAGCGCGTCCTCGACCTGGCCACCGGCCTCGAGCAGGCACCCGCGGGCGTCGCGCAGGTCGTCGTCGTAGTTGGTCTCGCCCGGCTCTCCGGGGCTCCCGACCAGCCGCGGCTGCACGCGCATGCGCTCGCCCAGCGCCTCGGCCAGCGCCCGCGCGCCCTCGGCCGTCGCCGCGATGCGATCCGAGGTCCGGCACAACAGGGCCGTCACCGCCCCTTCCACTGGGGCTCCCGCTTCTCGAAGAACGCCGTGACGCCCTCCTGGATGTCCTCGGTGGCGAAGGCGATCGTCAGTTGCGCGCGCAGGTAGTCCCACGCGTCCTCGAGCGCCATGTCGTTCTGGCGCCACAGCGCGTCCTTGCCCAGCTTCATCAACACCGGGGACTTGGCGGCGAGCCGCGTGGCCCAGTCGTCCACCGCCTCCTCGAGGCGCTCGGCCGCCACCACGCGGTTGACGATCCCCAGGCGCTCGGCCTCGCGCGCGTCGAAGCGCTCGCCGAGCAGCAGCATCTCGGTCGCCTTCTTGCGCGGGACGTTGCGCACGATCAGCGCCAGGATCATGAAGGGGAAGACGCCCACGTTGATCTCGGGCGTGCCGAAGGTCGCGCTCTCGCTGGCGACGATCAGGTCGCAGGCCAGCGCCAGCCCGAGCGCCCCGGCCAGGCAGTGTCCGTTGACGGCGCAGATGACCGGCTTGCCGAGCTCCCCGATGAGCGTGAACAGCCGGGGGAAGCGCTCGGTGGCGACGTGCTTGTGCACCAGCGGGACGTCGGCGGCGAAGCCCGCGAGGTTGCCACCCGAGCTGAAGGTCTTCTCGTGCGCGGAGGCGAGCACGACGCAGCGCACCGCCTCGTCTTCGCGCGCGGCCTCGAAGGCGGCGATGAGGTCGCCCAGAAGCTCGTCGGACAGCGCGTTGCGCGTGACGGGCTGGTCCATGGCGATGGTGGCCACGCCGTCGGCCACCTCGTAGCGCACAGTCGCGAAGGTCACGGCGCGCGCCACTCTGCCGCACCGCTCCTTCGCCCGCAACCGCTGCTGCGCAGCGGCTCACCCGCGACCGCGCCTTTGTCCACGGCGGCGAATCGCCGTTGCGCCAGTGCACGGGAGCGGCCCCAGGACCTGCGCACTTCGCGCACGGGTTTCATCTCCGACCGGCTGTGGGTAAGGATCGCGCGCGCATCGGCGCGGCCGGCGCGACATCGGAGATGGGGTCCCGCGAGGTTCCCCGGGGAGGAAGTTCATGCACATGCGAAGGTTCGCCCGCGCGGTCGTTGCCGCCGTGGGCCTCGTGGCGCTGGCCGCCACTCCCGCCTCTGCGGCGGGCACCAAGCTCACCGAGCCGCTCAACCAGTACGTGGTCAGCGGCAAGGTCAATCCCGAGGACCTCGCCCGCAAGGGCTTCGACCTCACCGAGGCACAGGTCAAGGGCAAGCCCGGCTTCGCGATCGTCGCGACGCCGTCGCAGGCCGCCGATCTGGCCGGCAAGGACGTGACGGTCCGCCCGCTCGCCCGCGACGCGACCACCGCCAAGGTGGCGGCGCCCAGCCCGCTGACCGACCCCACTCACGGCTACGACGTGTTCCGGCCCTGGAGCCTGAAGCCCGCGCCGTGCCCCACGACCTGCGCCACCCCGCTGGTGCCCCTGAAGGACTTCTACGACGACCTGGCGCGACGCAATCCCGACGTCGTCAAGAAGTACGTCTACGGCAAGAGCCTGCTCGGCCAGGACCTCGTCGCCTACAAGGTGACCAGGAATGCGGCCAACGAGCAGACCGGCAGCCGGCCCGCCGCGTTCTACGAGTCCACGCAGCACGCGCGCGAGTGGATCGCCGCCGAGACCGAGCGCCGTCTCTTCGAGTACGTCCTGGCCAACAAGAACCAGAAGGGCGGCTTCAACGTCAAGGGGCTCCTGGGCAAGCGGGAGCTGTGGTTCGTCCCGGTCGTCAACCCCGACGGCTACGACTACACCTTCACGACGCCGGCCACCCGCCTGTGGCGCAAGAACCTGCGCGACAACAACGGCGACGGGGCCATCACGAACGTCGACGGCGTCGACACCAACCGCAACTGGCCCGAGAAGTGGAACTACGACCTCGAGGGCGCGTCGAACGACCCGACCTCCGAGACCTTCCACGGCTCCGGCCCCGCCTCGGAGCCCGAGGTCAAGTCGCTGCGCAGCCTCATCCGCAAGGTCGACCCGGCCTTCCTCATCGACTACCACTCGTTCGCCCAGCTGATCCTCTACCCCGAGGGCTGGCAGGTCGAGACGCCGTCGACCGACGCGCCGCTCATGGCGTCGCTCGCCGGTGACGACGACAACCCGGCGGTCCCGGGCTTCGACCCCGACGTCTCGGCGGAGCTCTACACGACCAACGGCGACGTGACCGACGACGCGTACCACGCGTTCGGGACGCTGGCCTACACGGTCGAGCTCGACGGTGGCAGCGGGCCGGCGGTGGGCGGCACGGACGCCAGCGACCCGAACGCCTACAAGCCGGGCGGCTTCGTCTTCCAGGACAGCGATGCGGACATCGCCGCCGAGGCGAAGAAGAACTTCGCCTTCGCGCTCGACCTGGGCCGGTCCGCCAACGATCCGGCGAACTTCAAGTCGCACCTGGGCAACACCGCGCCCGATCTCGTGCCGACGACCTTCCCGATCTCCTACGGCGATCCGCAGACGGTGGAGGTCAACGCCAAGCGCGAGCTCGGCGCGGTGACCCTGCACTGGCGGGTCAACGGCGGACGTGAGCACCGCGCCGCGACCAGGGAGTTCCGCGGCGGCTCGCGCTACGGCGGGCCGGGCGTCTACTACCACGTCCTGCGGGGCGCCGTGACCGGGACCTTCCCCGGCGACAAGGTCGAGGTGTGGTTCACCGCTCGCCGGGCGAGCAGCGACCCGTTCACCTACGACGCCCGCAACGAGTCCGGCAAGAAGGTGCTGATCCTGAGCGCCGAGGACTACTCCGGATTGAGCCCGAACACGGCGCCCGGGCCGGGGCCGAAGTACCTCGACTACTACAAGAACGCCCTCGCGGACGCGGGCATCGGCTACGACGTCTACGACGTGGACGCCCTCGGCCGGACCGCGCCCTCCCACCTGGGCGTGCTCAGCCACTACAAGGCCGTCGTCTGGTACACGGGCGACGACCTCTACGTGCGCGGGCCCAACCAGGTGCGGCCCGGCGGCTCGGCCGCCGGCGGCAGCACGGGCACCGAGAAGCTCTTCGACGACGAGATCCTCGCGTCGCGGGACTTCATGAACGAGGGCGGCAAGCTCCTCGTGACCGGCAAGACCGCGCTTCAGGGCGGGTGGGACCAGTTCCTCTACAACCCGCTGGGCCCCACTCCGCCCCGGCCGCTGTGCCCCCAGAACCAGTCGGTCGGGCAGGGCGCCCTGGCCAACGACCCACCGGGCCAGAACTTCAACTGCGTGGCGGTCTCCAATGACTTCCAGCAGTACTGGCTCGGCGCCTACCTGCCGATCTCGATCGATCCCTCGTCGCCGCTGCTCGAGACCCCGGTCCTCGGCGGCGCGTCGTTCGGGCTCAACGGTCCCGATTCGGCCGACAACCAGGACAACCTGTACTCCCTGCTGACGACGTCGAGCATCCTCGACCCCGCCACCTACCCGCAGTTCAAGAGCGAGCAGGCGATCAAGGTCGACGGCCCTCCGGCCTTCGACCCGCCGACCGGCTCGGAGTACGTCTACTCCCAGCAGGCGGACTCGTCCTACAAGCGCCTGACGCACACGGTCGACCTGACGGGCAAGACGTCGGGCGCCCTGTCGTTCAAGGTCTCCTACGACACCGAGCCGGACTACGACTACGTGTTCGTCGAGGCCCACACGGTCGGCCAGGACGACTGGACGACGCTGCCCGACACCAACGGGAACACGAGCCAGGACACCGGGGTCGGCTGTCCTGACGACGACCCGTTCTGGCTCAACGAGAACCCGTTCCTGCGCCACTACATCACCCGCACCGGCACAGCGAGCCCGTTCGGGTGCACGCCGACCGGCACGAGCGGGGCGTGGAACGCCGCGACAGGCAATTCGGCCGGCTTCCAGGACTGGAACGTCGACCTCACCCCGTTCGCGGGCAAGAACGTCGAGGTGTCGATCACCTACGCGAGCGACCCCGGGACGCAGGGCCTCGGCGTGTTCGTCGACGACGCGAAGATCACGGCCGACGGCGCCACCGTCAGCGACACGTCGTTCGAGGGAGACCTCGGCGGCTGGACCGTGCCGGGGGCACCCGCCGACAGCGGGCCCAACGCCAACGACTGGATCCGCACCGCCTCGGTCGGCTTCGTCGATGGCCCGGGCGTGGCGACCGACCACTCGCTCTACTGGGGCTTCGGCCTCGAGGGCGTGGCCGGCCGCGCCACGCGCGCCCAGCTGATTGGCGACGCGATGCGCTACTTCCGCGTGCACTAGCGCGGTCGTCGCACGGCGATGTTCGAGGGGCCGCCTCCGGGCGGCCCTTCGTCCTCGTCGGGCTAGGCGGCGCGGCGGTGCGTCGTGCTCTTGACCGTGGGGCAGGCCAGGAGGCTGGCGCGGACGAGGTCGCGCTGACGCTCGTGGACCGACCGCGGCGAGGGCGCGACGGCCAGCGTGGAGGGCTTCTCTGCGTTGTTCGGCCGGGGGGCGCTCATGGACAGCATGATCGGCAGCGACGGCGCCGGGTTGAAGGTGGCGGACCCGCTTGTGCGAGTGGGGAAAGCCCTACCTCTCGTCGGGTGATCCGCAAGCCGGTCCCGAGCGCCACCGTGGCGCCGAGCGTG
This sequence comes from Paraconexibacteraceae bacterium, assembly GCA_963757775.1. GTDB lineage: Bacteria > Actinomycetota > Thermoleophilia > Solirubrobacterales > Solirubrobacteraceae > JAOPZW01. The sequence goes on from CAVWSH010000006.1 coordinate 544,944, forward strand.
GGCGCGCGCGCTCCTTGCAGTAGAAAGTGGGAAGTCCTACTGTCTACTGATGAGCGCCGCCGAAACCGTCAAGCCCGACTTCGCCGCCAAGCGCAAGCACTTCATCTTCACCGACGAGCACGAGGCGCTGCGCGAGTCGATCCGCAGCTTCGCAGTCAAGGAGCTCGCGCCGCACGCGGAGGAGTGGGAGGAGACGACGTTCCCCGATTCGGTCTTCGCGCGCATGGGCGAGCTCGGGTTCCTCGGGCTCGACAAGCCCGAGGAGTACGGAGGCCAGGGCGGCGACTACTACTCGAGCCTGGTGCTGGCCGAGGAGATCGTCCACGGCCAGTCCGGCGGGCTGGCCATGGCGGTGGCGGTGCAGACCGACATGGCCATGCCGCCGATCCTCGCCTTCGGCACCGAGGAGCAGAAGCGCCAGTGGGCGGCCCCGGCCATCGCGGGCGAGAAGATCCTCTGCCTGGGCATCACCGAGCCCGACGCCGGGTCCGACGTGGCGGGCATCAAGACCCGCGCCGTGCGCGACGGCGACGAGTACGTCATCAACGGCTCCAAGACCTACATCACCAACGGCCACCGCGCGCACGTGATCGTGCTGGTCACGAAGACCGACCCGGAGGCGGGCTACGACGGCTTCACCCTCTTCCTCGTCCCGATGGACGCGCCGGGCGTGATCCGCGAGAGGAGGCTCGAGAAGCTCGGGATGCACGCCTCCGACACCGCGCTGCTCGCCTTCCAGGACGTGCGCGTGCCCGGCACCGCCGTCCTCGGCCAGGTCGGCAAGGGCTTCTACCACATCATGTGGGAGCTCCAGGGCGAGCGCCTCATCGGCGCGGCCGGCTGCGTGGCCGGCGCGCAGCGCGTCTTCGACCAGACGCTCAAGTACGCCAACGAGCGCACGGCCTTCGGCCGCCAGATCGGCAAGTTCCAGGTCAACCGCCACAAGTTCGCCGAGATGGCGACCAAGATCGAGGCCGCCCGCCAGCTCACCTACACCACCGCGTGGCGCTTCCAGAACGGCGAGTACCCGGTGCGAGAGATCTCGATGGCCAAGCTCTACGCCGCGCGGATCGCCGTGGAGGTCGCCGACGAGTGCATCCAGATCCACGGCGGCGCGGGCTACATGAAGGAGTACGGCGTCGAGCGCGTGTGGCGCGACATGCGCCTGAACCGCATCGGCGCCGGCACCGACGAGATCATGCTCGACGTCATCGGGCGCTCCTACGGGCTCTAGCTCCCGGCGCGGTCGCCGGGGCGCGGGCCCCGTGACCGGGAACCGCCCACGCGCGAGGGGTGTAGCGGCTGTGCCATGCGCTCCACCATCCCCCTCGCCGCCGTCGCCGCCCTCGCCCTGCCGGCCGCCGCCGGCGCCAAGCAGCTCGCCGCGCTCGACGTGTGCGGCACCGACGGCTGCACGCGCATCTCCGACCGCTCCGTACTGCGCGGCTTCGAGGCGGGAAGCGAGCTCGCCGAGGCGCCGCCGGCCGGGCGCCGCCGCTCCTACGCGCTGCGCGTCCGGATCCGCGACGAGGCGGGCCTCGCGCGGACGGGCTGGACTTCCCTCTGGCTGCCGTCGGCGCACGTGATCGCTTCGGCCGACGGCCAGCAGGGAGCCACCTTCACGCCCGCCCCGCCCGCGCTCGAGCGCGCGCTGCGAAGCGCCGCGCGCGGCCACACCGCGCGGGCGCCGCGACGCTTCGCCGCTGCGAGCGCGCCGGCGGCGCGCGTCGCGGAGGTCGTCCCGGCACCGGCGCGCGCGTCCGCGCGGGCGACGACCGGCGGCCGGCCGGCGCTGATGTGGACCGGCGGCGCCGGCGTCCTGCTCCTGCTCGCCGCGGGCGCCTGGCGCGCCCGGCGGCGCTGAGGCCTCGCCATGCGCGCGCTGGTCGCCTCCCTCGCGATCCTCGCCGCCGCCCTCCCGGCCCTGGCCGGATGCGGCGAGCAAGCCGCGGCGCCGACGACCGCCCCGGGCGACCTCGTGCTGCTGCGCGCCGGCGCCGAGCGCACCCTCGCGCTCGGCGCCGGCTCTCCCCGCGCGCTGCCCGCCGGCCAGCCCGCGCCCGGATGGCGGTCGCTCTACACAGCGACGCCTAGCGGCGCCGCCACCACCCTCGCGCGGGTCGACGTGGCCTCGGGGCGCATCCTCGGCTCGCTGCGGCTGGCCGGGCGCTGGACGCTGCCGGCCACGGTCATCGGCGGCGCGCCCGACGCCGCCACCGCCGACGGGCGGACGATCGTGCTCGCGCGCGCCGGCGCGCGCGTGTCACGTTTCGCCCTCGTCGACGCGTCGCTGCGCCGGCCGCCGCGCACGATCACCCTGCCGGGGCGCTTCGCCTTCGACGCCATCGCGCCCGATGCCCAGCGGATGTTCCTCATCGAGCCGCGGCCCGGCGGCCACTACGTCGTGCGCAACTACGACCTCGTGCGCGACGAGCTCATGCCCGGCGCCGTGATCGACAAGCTCGAGGGCGAGTGGCAGATGCAGGGCCAGCCGGTGGCGCGGGCGGTGCCCGGCTCGGGCTCATGGGTCTACACCCTGTACCGCAAGCCCGAGGGCCCCTTCGTGCACGCGCTGAACACCGAGGGCTTCGCGCTGTGCCTCGACCTGCCCGCCGCCGCCCGCTCCGGTGCTGGCGCGGCGGCCGAGTGGGGACTCACGCTCGCTCCCGGCGACCACACGCTCTACGCCGCCAACCCTGCGCTCGGCCTCGTCGTCGAGATCGGCGTGGGCGACAACCCCGGCGTCCGCCGCACGGCGCGGATCCCCCGCGGCCCGATCGGCGCGGCCCCGCGGCTGGCGGTGGCCCCGGACGGCGAGACGCTGTACGTCCCCACGGCGGGCGGGGTGGTCGCGCTCGACCCGGCGACGTTGAGGGTGCGCCGGACGCTGCTGCGTGGCCACCGCGTGAGCGCCGTGGTGGTCAGCGGGCGCCGGCTCTATGCGCAGGACGGGGGCGTCGTGGTGGTCGATCCGGCGCGTGGCGCCGTGCTGCGGCGCACGCCGGCGTCGGCGCCGCCGGCGGCGTTGGCCGCGGTGGTCCCGGCTTCGTAGCGGTCCTCCGCTCCGCGCTTGCGGCGCCGCTTACAACCGCATCGACGCAACGCAGCGGGCCAGGGCGGGGTCGAACGTCGGTCTTCCCCCGTCCACAGGGGGTAGGACCGACGTTCGACCCGGCCCGGCGCCCGCGTGGACTCTTCCCTCGATGCCCTGGCTACGCAGCGCCGCCGGCCGTCGCGGAGACCCACAACGCCTGCGGCCCGCGGAACGAGATGTTGGGATGGAAGGTGAAGCGCTGCTCGTCGACCAGGGCCAGCTGCGGCCAGCGGCGCGCGAGCTCGGCGACGGCCAGCTCCGCCTCGAGCTTGCCCAGGGCCGAGCCGAGGCAGAAGTGGATGCCGCGGCCGAAGGCGAGGTGGCGGCGGGCGTTGGCGCGGTCGACGTCGAAGGCGTCGGGCTCCGGGAAGACCGAAGGGTCGCGCCCGGCCGCCGCGAGCCACAGGAAGAGCTTCGCGCCGGCGGGCAGGTCGACGCCGCCGACCGTCGTGGGCCGCGTCGTCACCCGCCGCCAGACGCAGGCCGACGGGTCGAAGCGCAGCGTCTCCTCCACGGCGCCCGGGATCGCGTCAGGGTCGGCGACGACGCGCTCGTCGACCAGCCCGCGCAGGTAGCGACGATGTTCTCGGCGTGCGCGAGCTGCTCGTCGGGCGCCGGGCGCCCGCAGGTCAGCCCGGCGCGGTAGCCGCACCAGCGCTTGAGCTGCGCGTCGTCCTCCGGCGGCACGCCGATGAGGCTGAAGACGATGGTCGCCGGCAGCGGGAAGGTGAGCGTCGCGACGAGGTCGAAGGGCCGGGCCGGGTCGATCGCGTCCAGCAGGTCGCTCACCGTCGCGCGGATCGTCCCCTGCATCGAGGCGACGCGCCGCGGCGTGAAGGCGCGGGCGGTGTGGCGGCGCACGCGCGTGTGCTCGGGCGGGTCGAGGCTGACCATCGACGGCGCGGGGCGGTGGCCGCCGCCGAGCAGCAGCTCGCTCGCCTCCCTGCTGAGCGCCGCGAGCGGCAGCTGCGCCGCAGCGGCCGAGAAGATCTCGTGGTCGAGGAAGATCGCCTCGATGTCCGCGTAGCGCGTGACGACGTAGTAGTCGATGGCCGGCGCGTAGAAGACCGGCTCCTCGCGCGCGGGCAGCTCGCGCATGACCGAGAACGGGTCCTCGAGATGGTGCGCCGAGAGCGGGTCGAACTCCGCGTGGACCCGGCAGCCAGGGGCGACGGTGCCGGCCATCGGCCCACGATGACGCGGCGCGCGCCCGCGTGCAATACGGTCGCCCGCGGATGTCCCCCACACCGCCCTTCACCGACGAGCACGAGGCGCTGCGCGAATCGGTCCGGCGCTTCGTCGCCACCGAGCTGCGCCCGCACGCCGCCGAGTGGGAGCAGGCGCGGTGGTTCCCCGACGAGGTCTTCGGCGCGCTGGCGCGGGTCGGCTTCCTCGGCCTCAAGTACCCCGAGGAGTACGGCGGCGAGGGCGGCGACCACCTGCACGACGCCGTCTTCGCCGAGGAGATGGCGCGCTGCGGATCGGGCGGCGTCGCGGCCGGCGTCGGCGCACATGTCGGCATCGCGACCCCGCCGGTGTGGAAGTTCGGCACCGAGGACCAGAAGCGCCGCTACCTGGCGCCGGCCATCGCGGGAGAGAGGATCGCCGCGCTGGCCATCACCGAGCCGGGCGCGGGCTCCGATGTCGCGTCGATCGCCACGCGCGCGCAGCGCGTCGACGGCGGCTTCGTCGTCAACGGCGAGAAGACCTACATCACCAACGGCGTGCGGGCCGCCTTCTACGTCACGGCGGTCAAGACGACGGCGCAGGGCGGCCACCACGGCCTGAGCTTCCTCATCGTCGACGCCGGCGAGGGCGTCAGCGCCTCGAAGCTCGACAAGCTCGGCTGGCACGCCTCCGACACCGCGACCGTCGCCTTCCAGGACGCCTTCGTCGCCGAGGAGAACCTGCTCGGCGCCGAGCACGAGGGCTTTCGCCTCATCATGGCCAACTTCCAGTGGGAGCGGCTGCTGATGGCCCACGGCGCCATCGGGGCGATGGACGTCGCGCTGGAGCGCACCATCGCCTTCGCCCGCGAGCGCCAGGCCTTCGGGCGCCCGCTCACCGGCCACCAGGCCGTGCGTCACCGGCTCGCCGAGCTCGCCACCACCGCGCACACCTGCCGCTGCGTGACCTACGACGCCCTGCGCCGCTTCGTCGCCGGCGAGGATGCCGTGCGCGAGGTGACGATGGCCAAGCTCGCCACCCAGCGCGCCGCCTTCGAGGTGATGGACGCCTGCCTGCAGCTGCACGGCGGAGCGGGCTACATGCGCGAGTACGAGATCGAGCTGATGGCGCGCGACGCCCGCCTCGGGCCCATCGGGGGCGGCACCGACGAGGTCATGAAGGAGATCCTCGGCAAGGTGATGGGGCTCTAGGGCCGGGAGCCGGGCACGCGGGACCGGGAACCGCCGCCCTTCGGCGGGTGTAGCCGAGACATGAGACGGGCCGTCACCCTCGCCGCCCTCGCCGCCGTGGCACTGCCGGCCACCGCCTCCGCCAAGGAGGTCGGGGCGCTCACGCTGTGCGGCCCCGACGGCTGCCAGCGGATCACGGCCCGCGCGCCGCTGCGGGGCTTCATGAACGGCGGCTACGAGACGCTCGGCCCCAGGCGGCCGGCGCCGTTCTTCCGCCTGAAGGTGACCATGCGCTACCAGGGCCAGGACGCGGGCGGCTGGACCGTCGCGTACCTGCCGGCCGACAACCTCATCCGGGCCCAGGCCGAGTACGGCAAGCGGGTCTGGACGCGCCCCGCCGCCAGCACCGCGCGGGCGCTGCGCAGGGCCGCGCGCGGCCTGCAGCCGTACCCGGCCGCGCAGCTCGGCCCGGTGCGCGAGCCGCCGCCCGTCGCGGTCGAGGGCCCGCCGGCCCGGGCCTCGCATCCGGCCTCGGGCGGCGGCTCCTCCCACGTGGCCCTCGCCGGCGGCGGCGCCACCGCCGCGATCGCGCTGCTCGCAGGCGGTCTCGTGGCGCGCCGTCGGCGCTGCCCGCCGGGCTGAGGCCCCCGGGGACGGGCGTCCTCCTCGCTACCGTGGAGGACGCCATGGCGACGGTCCAGCGCCGGCTGCAGCGAAGCGAACTGCGGATCCTCGCCATCCTCGGCGTGCCGACCTTCGCGCTCGCCCTGGCCATCACGACGGTCTCGACCTACCTCCCGGTCCTGGCCGAGGACTTCTCGGACTCCTCGATCGTCATCGGCCTGCTCATCGGCGGCGAGGGCCTCATCGCGCTGTGGCTGCCGCTGGTCGTCGGCTCGTGGTCGGATCGCCTGCGTACGCCGCTGGGCCGCCGGCTGCCCTTCATCCTCGCCGCGACCCCGGCGCTCGTCCTCGCGCTGGTCGTGTTGGGCTTCGTCGACTCGATCGCCGCGGCCGCGATCGTCGTCGCGGTCTTCTTCGTCGCCTACTTCGTCGCCTACGAGCCCTACCGCGCGCTGTATCCGGACCTCGTCGACGACGAGATCGCGGGTCGCGCGCAGAGCAGCCAGGCCATCTTCCGGGGCCTCGGGACCTTCCTCGCGCTGGTCGGCGGTGGCCTGCTCATCTCGATCTCCGATCCGCTGCCCTTCCTCGCCACCGCGCTCATCGTCGCGCTGACCATGGGCGCGTTCTGCGTCGCGGGCGTGCGCTACCGCCGTCGCGAGCGGCCGGCCCAGGAGGAGGAGGCGGTCGGAACGGTCGTGCGCCGCGTCGCGGACATCGTGCGGGGGCGGCGCGACCTGCAGGCCTTCCTGGTGGCCAACGCGCTCTGGGAGCTCGCGCTCTCGGCGCTGAAGACCTTCGTGGTGCTCTACGTGACCGAGACGCTCGGGCTCTCGCTGGCGGGCTCCTCGCTGGCCATCGGGGTGGCCGCGAGCGTCGTCCTCGTCGGCGCGGTCGTGAGCGGGAAGATCGGCGACAGGCTTGGTCGCGCGCGCGTGATGCGCGTCGCGCTGCTCGTCTACGGGCTCGGCCTGCTGGTCCCGTTCGCCAGCACCGTCCCGTGGGTCGTGGCGCTCGCGGCGCCGCTGGTCGCCTTCGGGGGCGGGGTGACGATGTCGCTGCCCTATGCGCTCCTGATGCCGATGATGCCGCGCGGCGCCCACGGCGCCGTGACCGGCCTGTACTCGCTCAGCCGCGGCGTCGGAACCTCGCTGGGACCGCTCCTGGCGGGCATCGCGATCCAGGCGGCCGGCAAGGACTACGGTTGGACCTGGCTGGTGTGCGGCGCGGCGATCCTCGTGTCGATCCCGGTCATGGCCCCGTTGCGCGACGAGGCCTAGTCCCGACTGATTGGCCAATCAGCCAATAGGATCTCCGGTTTCCTGACAACCCGACAAGGAGACGTGCATGGGAGTCCTCGACGACAAGGTGGCGATCGTCACCGGCAGCGCGCGCGGCATCGGCAAGGCGACGGCGGAGCTGCTGTCCGAGCAGGGCGCCAAGGTCGTCGTCAACGACCTCGACGGTGACGCCGCGCAGGAGACGGCGGACGCCATCGCCGGCGAGACCGCGGTCTACGCCGGCGACCTGACCGCGGAGGGCTCGCCCGAGGCGCTGGTGCAGACCGCCCTCGACGCCTGGGGCAAGATCGACATCATCGTCAACAACGCGGGCTACACGCTTGATGCGCCCATCCACAAGATGAGCGACGACTGGTTTCAGAAGATGCTCGACATCCACCTGGTGGCGCCCTTCCGCGTCATCCGCGCGGCCGCCCCGCACCTGCGCGAGCCGGCCAAGGCCGAGCGCGAGCGCGGCGAGGAGGTCTTCCGCAAGATCGTCAACGTGTCCTCGATCAGCGGCACGATGGGCAACGCGGGCCAGGCCAACTACTCGGCCGGCAAGGCGGGCGTCGTGGGCCTGACCAAGACGCTGGCCAAGGAGTGGGGCCAGTTCAAGGTCAACGTCAACGCGGTCGCCTTCGGCTGGATCGAGACCCGCCTGACGGCATCCAAGGACGACACCAACGTGGCCGAGATCCGCGGCGAGAAGGTCCAGCTGGGCATTCCCGAGCAGATGCGCGGGATGGCGGCAGCGCTCATCCCCATCGGCCGCCCGGGCACTCCTGAGGAGGCCGCGGGCGGCGTCTTCTTCCTCTGCTCGCCGTGGGCCAACTTCGTCCACGGCCAGGTCCTCAACATCACCGGCGGTCAGTTCACCGGGATGACCACCTAGTCCCTACTTGTGCTTGTGGGCCTTGCTCCTCTTGAGCTTGGCCAACTTCACGGTGCGCGTCGCCTTGGTCTTCTTCACGTTGCCCGAGGCGTCGCGCGCCGTGACCGTGATCGTCGCCGCCAGCGTCTTGCCCGCGTACTTCTTGCGCACGGCGCTCGACAGCTTCAGCGCGACCGGGACCTTCTGGCCCGGCAGTACCGTCACGGTCGTGGTCTTCAGCTTGATCGTCACCTTCTTCCTGGCCTTCTTCTTCTTGTCGAAGGTGGCGGCGCGCGCGTGCGTGACGGCGCGCGGCGCCAGCGTCGTCTGCACGGTGACGGTCGACGGCTCGTTGCAGTTGACCGTGATGACCAGCGGCTTGCCCGCCCCGCCGCTGCCGCCGGGCCGGTCGCCGCTGACCTTCACCTTGCACGACGGCGCGACGTTGTCGACGAAGGTCGCCAGCGCCGACGCCTGCGGCTCGGCGTCCTCGCGCGTGCCGTCGTTGTTGAAGTCCAGGAAGGCGACGACGGTGTCGGCGCCCGCGTTGGCGCCGGGGTCGGTGACGACCGCGTTGCCGTCGGGGCCGACCGTCGCGCTCAGCGGTGCCGGGGTCGCGTTCGGGCCCGTGATCGAGTAGCGGATCGTCCGGCCCGCGTACGGCGCGCCGTTGGTGTCGAAGGCCCCGACGGTGAAGTTGATCGGCACGCCCTTCGGCGAGCCGGCGTTGGGCGGGTTGATCTGCAGCGCCGACGGGATCGCGCTGCGCGCGACGAGCGAGAAGGTCGAGGACGCGTTGTTCGCGAGGCCCGCGCCCGTGGCGTACTGGTCCCACTCGACGCCGCCGGCGTTGTCGACCTGCTCGCCGACGACGGTGTCGTCGAACGTCGGGCTCGCGCTCGCCGCGGCGCCGTCGATCTTGCCCCACACCTGGTCGGGGGCGGAGCCGTAGGCGAGCGCCTGGTAGCGCGACCACGCCGTGGTGCCGGGAACCTCGGCGAAGCCGCCCGAGTTGCCCGTGTCGGCATTCGTGCCGCCGATGAACTGCGGCGGGCCCTGCGTGTAGATGCCAGTGCCGCGGTCGCTGCCGTCGAAGAAGAAGTCGGCCGCCGCGAAGGCCTTGAAATGGGCAGCCCCGCCCGTCGTGTTCCGGACGTCCCAGCGCACCGTGAAGAACTGGCTGCCGTTGACATAGGTGGTCGTCTGGGTGACCTCGAGTCCGTTGCTCGCCGCCGTCCGGTACACCGTGACCTGGGTCAGCGGATCGGCCGCGGTGCCGCTGCCGGTCACCGCGCCCTGGCTGCCCAGCTGGTAGTCCGTCGTCCCGTCTGGTCCGGCGGTGCCGCGGAAGCCGAACACCTTGTTGGTGGAATCCAGGACGGCCAGGAAGAACCCGGCGTCGCCTGTGGTGTTGTCGGAGCGGTAGTAGATGCCATCGGGGATGCCGGCGCGGAACGCCTGCAGCTGGCCGCGCTCGCCAACGAACACGGTCATCGGCGTCCCGCCGAGACTCACCGGCGCCGCGGTCGCGCCGGAGGCGCCCGCCGCGCACAGTCCCATCACGGCCAGTGCGGCCGCCACAACCCGTCGATGCATGCTGATCCCTTCCGAGCAGAGGTGGAGTGCGAAAGTGCCAGGTCGGATACACCGCGGGCAACCGCTAGCTTCTCGACCAATGGCCAGGATCGACGTGGCCGCGGAAGCGGACCTCCCCGAGCTGCTCACGCTCATGCGCGGCTACTGCGACTTCTACGAGGTCGCGCCGACGGACGAGGAGCTGCTCATCATGAGCCGCGCGCTCATCGCCGACCCGGTGCGCGAGGGCATGCAACTGATCGCCCGCGACGAGAGCGATCGCGCCATCGGCTTCGCGACGATCTTCTGGACGTGGTCGACGACGCGCGCCGCCCGCGTCGGCGTGATGAACGACCTGTTCGTCGCTCCCGGCGGCCGGGGCAGCGGCGCCGCCGACGCGCTCATCGCGGCGTGCCTGGAGCGCTGCCGCTCGCATGGCGCCGCCCTGCTCGCGTGGCAGACGGCGCCCGACAACCATCGCGCCCAGGCCGTCTATGACCGCGTCGGGGCCCGGCGCTCGCAGTGGCTTGACTACGATCTTCCGGTCCAGCAGGAGGAGAAGGCGCATTGAAGATCGTCAAGCCCGGCGCCGAGCACGACACCCCGCGCGGGATCCTCGGCGGAGCCGAGCTCTCGCAGGCGACGACCGGCGCCACCAACATCTACATGGCGAAGTTCCGCGTGCCAGCGGGCGCGCGCTCGCGGCCGCACTACCACGCCAACTGCGAGAGCGCGCTCTACATGCTCTCGGGCCGGATCGCCATCCACTGGGGCGAGCACCTCGAGCAGACCCTGGAGGTCGAGCCGGGCGACCTGCTCTACGTCCCGCCGCGCGAGACGCACGTCGTCGTCAACCTCTCCGACGACGAGCCGGCCGATTACGTCGTGGCGCGCGACTCGCCGACCGAGGACTCCGTCGAGGTGCCCTGGGCCGACGAGGGCCAGGTCTGAGCGTCGAACGTCGGTCCTGCCCCCTCTGGACGTGGGAAGACCGACGTTCGACACCCCAGGGCCTAGGCGACGTCGGCCTCCACGGGGCGCTCGAGGCGCGGCGGCTCCTCGGCGCCGGCCGCGGGCAGGCCGAGGCGCTCGCGCAGCCAGTGCACCGAGCCCCACTCGCCCACGACGTCGCGCCAGCCGTCGAGGCGGCCCTCCATCTCCTCCAGCGAGCCGGCGGTGGCGACGACGTCGACCCGCCCGCCGCCCGGCGTGCCCTCGTGCTGCATGAGGTACAGCTCGCCGGTCTGGGCGACCCATGCCGCGCGGAAGCGCGGCGCGTGCCAGTCGTCGCCCAGCCACCACAGGCCCAGGTCGTGCTCGCGGGAGATGTCGCGGCGCTTGTCGTCGGCGTAGAACGCGCCGAGTGAGAGGTAGGTGGTCGTCGCGGCCATGGGGGCCTCCGTCTCGTAACCGGAAAGGGGGTTCCGGGTAGTATACGGAAAGGGCGTTCCGCTTCAGGCACCGGCGCATCCCCGCCGAGCCCCCGGATACGCTCGCCGCACCCGATGGCCACCAGCGTCTCATCCCGCCCCCGCCGCGCCGACGCCGAGCGCAACCGCTCGCGCATCCTCGCCGCGGCGAGCGAGCTCTTCGCCCAGCGCGGGCTGGACGCCTCGATGCCCGAGCTGGCCGAGCGCGCCGGCGTCGGCGTCGGGACCCTCTACCGCGCCTTCCCCGACAAGGACCACCTGCTCGGGGCGGTCATGGCCGAGCGCCTGCGCTGGCTGGCCGGCGAGATCGAGGCAGCGCTCGCCGCACCCGACCCGTGGGCGGCCTTCACCGACGTCATCTGGAAGGGCGCCACCCTGCACGTCAAGGACCGCGCCTTTCACCAGTGCATGCGCGCCGCCCTGGAGCTGCCCGAGGTGCGCGAGGCGCGCGACCACACCCTCGACGGCTTCCAGCGCCTGATCGAGCGCGCGCAGGCCGCCGGCGCGATGCGCGCCGACGTCGTGGCCGAGGACATCCCGATGCTGATGGCCGGTGTCGGCCTCTCGCGCGTGGCCGGCCCCGGTGTGGCGTGGGAGCGCCACCTGGCGGTCGTCATCGACGGCCTGCGCGCCGAGGGCGCGCACCCGCTGCCGAGCAGGCCGCCGAGCCGCGACGAGCTGCCCTGCCCGAGCTAGCCGGCGGCGGGCGTCTCGCTCTCCACCGTTCGCTTGATGGAGGCCGCGAACTCGTCGGCCCCCTTGCGCGCCGAGCGCAACGCGAAGCCGACGATGAGCCTGCCCATGAAGCTGGCCGGCTGAAGGACGTTGTAGTAGGTCAGCTGCGTCCCCTCGCCCGCCGGCGACAGGTCGTAGCCGCCCTCCGGCGTCTCCACGGGGCCGGTGGAGGCCTCTGCCCAGCGGATCCTCGTCGGCGCGACGAACTCGGTGATCTTGAACTCGCGCTTGAACTTGACCCCGCCGTCCTTGACCGTGCTGGCGTAGACGGTCCCGACGCCGGGAGGTCCGTCGGTCGTCTTGCGGATCTCGAGCACCCGGGAGCTGAACTTGGGGTCGTTCTCGCCATCGGCGAGGTAGGCGAACACCGCCTCGATCGGCCGATCGATCACGGTGGTGGCCCCGAAGCGTCCTCCGGCCAATGCGGTCTCCTTGCAACGAGTGGACTGGCCGGCCGAACCCTAGCCGTGCGCCCGGCCCATCGCGAACGCGCAGCCGCTGAAGTAGTCGCCGGCGAGCGAGGCGAGGTAGGCCACGAGCTCGGCGACGTCGTCGTCGCTGGTCGCGTCGCCGGGCAGCACCGCAGCCGGGCGTATGGCGTAGCGCGACCATTCGATCGAGAGCGTGCGCGCCGTGTTCTCCAGGGCGGCGGCGAGCGCGCCCGCGTGGGCTCCGTCGCGCGGGCGCGGGCCGAGGAGCACGAGCTTGCCGCCGCCGCCCGGGATCCAGACCGCGTTGGCGACCGCCCGCGTCGCGTTCCACGCCCCGTCCAGGCCGGCGCCGAGACCCTCTACCCCGCCCCCGGCGGCGGCGAATGACGCCGCCGCGTCGCAGACGAGCGTGTCCACCGCGCCCAACGCAGAGGCGGCGGCGATGACGGCTTCCTCGTCACCGAGATCCGCGTCGAGCGTGACGGTGGTCGCCCCCAGCGCGCCGCAGGCGGACGCCACGCGAGCGGCGCCGCCCGCGGTGGCGACGACGTTGCCCTCGAGCAGCCCGGCGCGCAGCATGGTCGCGTGACCATACGCGGGGCTACCCTGCGGTGCATGGCCACGGCCGTCCATCCCAAGCGCGCGAGCCTGCCGCTGCCCGGCGGCAGCGAGGGCGCGGGCGTGACCGTCACCCCGATGCGCACGGCCGAGATGCTGACGCAGCCGCGCTTCTTCCAGCGCCCGTCGGGGCCGCTGCCCACGGTGCGCGGGCTGGGCCTGCTGACGCCCAAGAGCAAGTGGACGTGGGTCCCGGTGCCGTGCTTCCTGGTCGAGCATCCGACGGCTGGCCACTTCCTCATCGACACCGGCCTGCCGCCCGCGGTCTCCCACGACGTCCGCGCCGGGCTCGGCCGCCGCGCGGCGATGGTCTACGACATCCGCATGCAGGACGGCTGGGCCGTGACCGATCGCCTCGTCGGGCTCGGCCTGGACCCACTGGGGATCGAGCTCGTGGTCCTCACGCACATGCACCAGGACCACGTCGGCGCCGTGGCCCAGATGCCGCGCGCGACCTTCGTGGTCGACGGGCGCGAGTGGGAGGCGGCGACCAGCAGCGGCTTCCTGCACGGCTACCGCCGCCAGCTCTACGACCACGACTACGACTGGCGGGCGCTGGACTTCGGCGCCGCCAACGTGGACTCCTTCGCGTCCTTCGGCCACGCGATCGACCTGTTCGACGACGGGTCCGTGCGGCTGCTCTCGACGCCCGGGCACACGAAGGGGCACATGAGCGTGCTGCTGCGCCTGAAGTCCGGGCGCGAGCTGCTGGTCACCGGCGACGCCGCCTACTCGCGCGCGACCATCGACGACGAGCTCGTCCCGCTCTTCTGCGAGGACGTGCACCGCTACCGGCGCTCGCTGCGCGAGATCCGCCGCTACCTGGAGCAGACGCCCAGCGCCCTCGTGGTCTGCGGTCACGATCCGGAGTCCTGGCCGCAGGTGCCCGAGCGGTACGAATGATGACCTGACGCGCAACCTCTGGGCCGTGGCCCGGGTTGGGATCCCTCGATGCCTTCGATGCGCCGGCTCACGCCCCTGCTCGCCGTCCTCTCGGTCCTCGCCGTCGCCCCCGCCGCGCACGCGCGCGTCGTCGTCGTGGCCAGCGGCGACGGCGCGGCCACCCTGACCGACGTCAGCACCAACAGGGTCGTCGCCCGCATCGGCGTCGGCGCGCGCTCGCGCGCCGCCGCGGTGGCCCCCGACGGCACGCGCGGCTACGTCGCGGCGGGGCGTCGCATCGTCGCCATCGACCTCGCCAGCCGCGCGGTCGTGGCCCGCGCGAAGGCGGGCGGCGTGGTCACCGGGCTGGCGGCCTCCGGCGACGGCCAGCGCCTCTACGCGTCCCGCCGCGGGGCGATCGACGTCATCGACGCTCCGACCATGACGGTGAAGGCCTCTATCGCGATCGGCGGGCGGGCGAGCGGCGCGGCGCTGGCCCTCTCCTCCGATGCGACGCGTGCCGTCGTCGCCCTCGACGCCAGGCGCGTCGGGGTCGTGGACCTCGTCCGCTTCCGCCTCGCGCGCCGCGTGAAGCTGGCCGGCGCCACCGGCGCGGCCTTCGCGGTGAGCGGCCCCAACGCCTACGTCGCCACGAGCGGGCGCGACGGCTCGCGGCTGATCCGGCTCAACACCGAGACCGGGGCGGTGACGCGCAGGATCCGCCTGGGCAAGGGCCTCGGCGGCGGCGTCGCGCTGACCGCCGATGGGCGCCGCGCGATCGTGGGCGCCGCGCGCGGGTCGGCGGTGACGGCGATCGTCCCGCTGCGCGCGGGCAAGCTCGTGCGCGTCCACACCGGCCGCGGCCGGGGCGTGCCCGCCGCCTCGCCGGACGGCACGCGCATCTACGTCGCCGATGGCGGCTCGGGCACCGTCTCGGTGCTGAGCGCGCTGTCGTTCAAGCGCCTGACCGTGCAGCGCCTCGGCGCGACCAAGCGGCCGGCCGGCCTGGCGGTGCAGCCCGGCGTCGCGCTCATCACCGGGACCGAGGGCAACGACGTGCTCAGGGGCACGCGCGGCATGGACCGCATCGACGCGCTCGGCGGCGACGACCAGCTCAGCGGCGGGCGCGACGACGACGTGCTCCTGGGCGGCGCCGGCAACGACCTGCTCAGCGGCGGCGCCCGCGACGACGTCCTCGACGGCGGCGACGGCGACGACCGCATGTTCGGATCGGCCGGCAACGACCAGCTGCTGGGCGGCCTGGGCAACGACTACGCCAACGGCGGCACGGGCAACGACAAGGTCGACGGCGGCGACGGCAACGACTCGCTCGACGGCGGCGACGGCGACGACACGGTCTTCGGCGGCCCCGGCGACGACCGCATCAAGGAGCTCGGCCTGGGCAACGACTTCCTGCTCGACGGCGGGCCGGGCAACGACTACGTCGACGGCAACCGCGGCTCGGACACGATCAAGGGCGACGACGGCAACGACACCCTCTTCGGCAGCTCGGGCTCCGAGATGATCGACGGCGGCGAGGGCGACGACTCGCTCGACGGCGGCACCGGCGGCGACCGGCTGTTCGGTCGCAACGGCAACGACACCGTCAAGGGCGACGCCGGCCGCGACACCATCTACGGCTCCTACGGCAACGACACCCTCGACGGCGGCTCGGGCGACGACTACCTCTCGGGCTCCTTCGGCGCGGACGAGATCATCGGCGGCCCCGGCGAGGACGAGATCCTCGGCGGGACGGGCAACGACGAGATCCGCGCGGCCGACGACAGCGTCGACCACGTCGACTGCGGCCCCGGCCGCGACACGGTGTACGTCGAGGACACCGCCCCCAACCGCGACGACGTGAAGAACTGCGAGAAGGTGGTCGCGGTCCCGCCCGAGCCGGCCAGCGACGCGCCGAGCACCGCCAGCAACATCACCGGCACGCCCGGCGACGACGTCCTCGTCGGGACGCCGGGCAACGACTCGCTCTTCGGCCAGGACGGCAACGACTCGCTCTTCGGCGATGACGGCAACGACTATGTCGACGGCGTCAACGGCGACGACACCCTGCGCGGCGGCAACGGCAACGACGAGATCCACGGCCGCAACGGCAACGACCTCATCCTCGGCGGCCCGGGCAACGACTCCATCACCGGCGACCGCGGCAACGACGTCATCAACGGCGAGGACGGCGACGACGTCATCGACGGCAACCTCGACGACGACACCATCGAGGGCGGCGCGGGCAACGACCGCATCAACGCCATCGGCGGCGGCCTGGACCGCATCAGCTGCGGCGACGGGCAGGACGTGGTCTTCGCGGACGTGACCGACGAGGTCAACGCGAACTGCGAGGACGTGCGGCGGTAGGGGTTCTGGGGCTCTTGGGTTCTGCCGCCTGCGTTGCGGCGCCTCGCGGCGTTTACAGCACCACCGAGGGGAAGCGAGCCGGCGGCGGTCGCGGCGCTCCCTGCTCCCGGCGACGACCGCCGGGCTCGACGTCGAACGTCGGTCCTACCCCGTCCTGAGGGGGGAAGACCGACGTTCGACGCTCGCCGGGGCAACCGAGGGCGACCGCCCTCGCCCCGACCACCGGCCGCTCCATCCCCTCGGTGCCCGGCCGCGCAGCGCCGCAGGCGCTACGGGCCGGACTCGCCGCCGCCGTTGACGACGACGCCGCCGCTGCCCGCGGCGCGCCGCGGCGGCGCGGGCAGAGCGGCGGCCGACGGGCAGTGCGAGTACTCCACGTCCTGTGTCTTGCAGCCCCCATGCGGCGCCTTCGCCGTCGGGGGCGTCGGGCGGGGCTGGTGCGTGGCGGCGACCAGCGCGGCCTGCGCCTGGGCGGAGGTCGGCGCGGCGGGCGGCCCCGGCGCGTGCAGCGACCCCAGCGCGCTCGTACCCGCCAGCGCGATGGTCGCGATGGCCGCGGCGCCGGTCGCGTGCTCGGCGATCATGCCCATCGCCATCTGCCCCGGGCGCACCCGCGCCAGGCGGGCCACGAGCGGTGTGACGAAGGCCGGCAGCGAGGCCTGGTGGGCCAGCGTGGCCCGCGCGCGGTGCAGCAGCGACTTGACCGCCGCGACGGTCGTCGCCTGGCGGTGCGCGAGCTCCTCGTAGCTGCGGCCCTCGAGCTCGCGGCCGACCAGCGCGGCGCGCTGGGCGCGCGGCAGGCGATCGACCGCGTCGAGCGCGCCCGCGAGGCGCTCGCCCTGCTCGACGACCTCGAAGGCCGAGGGTGCTCCCCCGGGCAGCTCGGGCGGCAGCGGCGCGGTCGGCTTCGCCGCGCGGAAGTAGTCGTGGCAGCGGTTGCGCACGATGGCGTAGAGCCACGCCTCGATGTCGACGGGCACCTTGCCCCCGACGATGGCGCGGTGCGCGCGCACGAGGCCGTCCTGGACGGCGTCCTCGGCCAGCCCGACGTCGCGCCCGCAGCGCGACGTCGCGTAGCGCACGAGCCGCGGGCGGTGGCGGGCGACGAGCTCGGCGAAGGCCGCCTCGTCGCCGCGGGCGGTGGCGAGCAGGAGGGAGTGGTCGGTGCGCTCTCGCATCAGAAGATGGGACGCAGCCGGCGGGGCGGAAGTTGCGCTGTGACTACCGGACGATCCGCACGCGGCGCGTGGCGCTGCGGGCGTTGCCGGCCGGATCGGCCGCGCGCACGACGATGCGCACGGTCGCCCTGCGCCCGCCGCGGGCCAGCGACCGCCGGATCGAGCGCCGCGTCGTCTTGGAGAGCTTCAGGCGCAGCGTCTTGCCCGCGCCGGCGGCCAGCGTGGCCTTCGCGGTGCGGGTGCTCAGGACCCGCGCCGCCGCGGCGCGCCCGCTGCGCGTCGCGAGCACCCGTCCGCTCGCGCGCACCGCGCACAGCTCGTCGCAGCGCACGCGGACGGTGACGGCGCCCGTGCGCAGCGCGTGCTGGCGCGCTGCGGCGCGCAGCAGCGTGAAGGCGGGCGCACGATGGTCGGGGACCGGGGCGACGGCCCCGGCGGGCAGCCGGCCGACGAAGGGCGCCGGCCCGGCGCACGCGCCGCTGCTCGCGAAGCGGTAGACGGCGCCGCCGAGCGACGCGGCGTAGACGCGGCCGCAGCCGTCCTCGCCGAAGCTCGACACGTTGGCCACGGTGAGACCGAGGGGGCGCGTCGTGCCCCCCGGCAACGTGGCGCCCGAGATGACGCCGGTGCAGTTGTCGCCGTACAGATAGGTGCCCGCGAGCTCGGGCAGGGCCGGATCGCGGACGACGTAGCCGCCGGTGATCGAGCACGCGGCGCCGTGCGGGTACTCGAGGACCGGCAGGACGGTGCCCGCAGCAACGCCGGCCGGCGCGTTGCCCGGATAGGTGTGCAGCCCCTCGTACTGGTTCCAGCCGTAGTTGGCCCCGGCGCCGTCGCCCGGCGCGGCCGCGAAGTCCACCTCCTCGTAGCGATCCTGGCCGACGTCGCCGATGACGAGGTCGCCGGTGGTGCGGTCGTAGGAGAAGCGCCACGGGTTGCGCAGGCCGTAGGCGAAGATCGAGACGGCGCCCGTGGCCGGCGTGATCTGCAGCAGCTTGCCGAGCCTGTAGTCGTGATTGACGCCGTTGGCCACCGTCGGAGGCGCGGGCGCGATGGTCTGCGCGTTGCCGCTGGGATCGCCGGCGCTGCCGCCGTCGCCGGTGCCCGCGTAGAGCAGGCCGTCGGGGCCGAACTGCAGCTGGCCGCCGTTGTGGTTGGACTGCTGGTCGTGGGGGATCGCGACCAGCGTGCGCGCGTACGCGGGGTCCGCGTGATCGGGGTTGGCGGGGTCGACGCGGTGCTCCTCGATGGTGACCTGCCCCACCGGGCTCCTGGCCGTGTAGTAGACGTAGAACAGGCCGCTCGTCAGGTAGTCGGGCGCGAAGGCCATCGAGAGCAGGCCCCGCTCGTTGTCGGTGGAGTCGACCTTGCTCGTGAGGTCCAGGAAGGTCGCGCGCACGGCGCCGTCGAGCACCTGGATCG
Organism: Paraconexibacteraceae bacterium; assembly: GCA_963757775.1. Lineage (GTDB taxonomy): Bacteria > Actinomycetota > Thermoleophilia > Solirubrobacterales > Solirubrobacteraceae > JAOPZW01. The sequence goes on from CAVWSH010000006.1 coordinate 563,814, forward strand.
TGCCGCCCTTCTCGACCACGAAGACGCGCGCCGTGTCCCCCAGCGGAGCAGTGACGTCGACGGGCGTATCGAAGTCGCCGACCTTGACCAGCGTCACCGGCGCGGCGTGCGCGGCGTGCGCGGCGACCGGCGCGAGCACGAGGACGGCGGTGGCCAGGACGATCGCGCGGCGCACGGCGGGCATGATGCCCGCCGCACCGGGCGACCACGCCGTCACGCAGCCGCGGTCCGCTTGGCGCGCCGGGCCCGCCGTTCGGCGCGCGCCCGCGCCAGCGCGGCGGGCCGGCCGACCGCGTCGAGGCCCTCGTAGAGGCCGCGGATCTCCTCGAGGATCGCGTCGGCCACCGCCTGCTGCTGATCGCGCGTCGGCTCCTCGACGCGCTCGTAGCGAAACGGCTCTCCGTACTGGACGGTGACCGTGGGGAACTGCAGGCGCCGCCAGTTGCGCACGCGCGACGAGCCGTGGACGGCGACGGGCACGATCATCGCGCCGGCCTCGAGGGCCAGCCGCCCGATGCCGGGCCGCGCGACGTCGCCGATCCGCCCGGTGCGCGAGCGTCCTCCCTCGCAGTACATGGCGACGCACCCGCCGTCGTCGAGGATCTTCAGCGCGGTGACGAAGGTCTCCTCGTCGCGACGGCCGCGCCGCACGGGGAAGACGCCGCCGTGCGTGTAGATGAACTGCATGGGCGGTTTGAAGAGCTGGGACTTCGCCATGAACTGCACCTTGCGCCGGATGGAGGCGCCGATGAGGAAGTGGTCCATGAACGACGAGTGGTTGGGCGCGAGGATGACGGGGCCGCTCGCGGGCACGTGCTCGGCGTCGATGCCGCGGACCCGGAAGAGGATCCACGAGTAGACCGTGGTCGCCACGCGGACGATCTCGTAGACGATGTCCGGAGAGCGCGTGCGCGTCCGTTCGTGGAAGCGGTCGAAGTGCTCCGCGGGGCGCGGGTCCTTGTAGACCTGCGCGCGGATCTTGACGTCGTCCGATGACCCTTCGCTCACCCGGTGAAAGCTACAACGGTCGCTGGGCCTCGGACGGCACCTGAGCCGCCCCGCCGGGCAGTCGAGCCCCGGCCGACGCAAATGACGATCGGGCCGAGGTCCATACCCGTGTCGGCGCTGTCCCCTCGCTGACACGGATGTCCCCTGGACCTCGGCCCGACCGCGTACCCGCGGAGGCTGGGTCAGGGCCTCCCCGGGAGCAGTGGCACAGCCTTCGGGCGTTCGTCGCAGGAGGAGACGGTGGGCTGGTAAGGCCCCATTCCCGAAGTGCTCACGGCCACGTCCAGCAAGGTACGCGCCGGCCCCCGGATCGCCCACCGACCCGTGGTCGGAAGCCGTTTCGACCGGTGGTCGAAGCCCCTGCTCAGGGGCTACGTCCAGGACGGTGGCTAAGGTCCGCGCCGTTGCGGTTGGCCCCTTCGAGGAGCACTGGAGGACGCGTGGCGGAGGTCGAGGCCCACATCACGGGAACGGTGTGGAAGATCGAGTGCGAGGTCGGCGACGACATCGAGGAGGGCGACACGGTGGTGATCCTCGAGTCGATGAAGATGGAGATGCCCGTCGAGGCCGAGGACGCGGGCACCGTCAAGGAGATCCTCTGCGAGGAGGGCCAGGCCGTGAACGAGGGCGACACCCTCGTGATCCTCGAGTAGGCCGCCTGCACTAGCCTCCTGCCCGTTCATGGCGGGCGAGCTGCTCCTCGACCGGCCGGCGGACGGCGTCCTCCGGCTCACGATCTCCAACCCGGCGAAGCGCAATGCGCTCGACCACCCGATCCTCGACGCGATCGCGGCCGTGCTGGGCGACATCGGCGACGCCCGCGCGGTGCTGCTCACCGGCGCCGACGGGATGTTCTCCTCGGGCTACGACATCGGCGAGATCCCCGACGACGTCTTCGCCGAGGAGGCCGAGCGTCTCGTCGCGCATCCGTTCGCCTCGGCGCTCGAGGCGCTCGAGATGTGCGAGGTCCCGACCGTCGCCGCGCTCCCGGGCCACACCATCGGCGGCGGCCTCGAGCTCGCGCTCGCGTGCGACCTGCGCGTCGCGGCCGACGGCATCCTGCTCGGCATGCCGCCGGCCAAGCTCGGGCTCGTCTACTCCCATACCGGCCTGCGGCGCTTCCTGGACGCCATCGGCGCGCCGCGCACCCGCGAGCTGTTCCTCACGGGCCGCAACGTCGATGCGCGCCGCGCCCTCGACTGGGGCCTCGTGAACCAGGTCGTCGGCGTGTCCGAGCTCGAAAGCGCCGGGCTCGACCTCGCCCAGGACCTCGCCGCCAACGCGCCGCTGAGCGTGCGCGGCAACAAGCGCGCGATCCGCGAGCTGCTGGCTGCAGAGGGCCAGCTCGACCCCGCGGTGGAGCGCGACCTCATCGCGCTGCGCGAGGCGAGCTTCCAGTCCGAGGACCTGCGCGAGGGCGTGCGCGCCTTCGGCCAGAAGCGCCCCGCCCGCTGGAAGGGGCGATGAGGCTCGCCACCCGCGGAGCGACCGTCGCTGCGACGTCGCTCGCCCTCCTCGGAGCGGCGCCCTCGGGCTCCGAGACCCGCGAGCGGGCACCGGGATGCGGCGGACCAGCCAGGGTCGTCGCCGTTTCGCGGACACGCCGGCCCCGGATCGCCGAGCAGCCGCTCTCCCGCGGAGCGGCCATCGCGGTCGGCGCGCGGATCCGCGTGCCGTCCGGAGGCTGGCTGCGCCTGTCCCGGCGCGGGGCGTCCTTGCGGTTCGGCGCCGGCGCGCTGCGTCTGGACTGTGCGGCGACGCGCATCATCGCGGGGCGGATGTCTCTCGTCGCGGCACGCAGCGACCCCGCTCGAGCCGTCCTCGCCACGCCGCAGGCGATCTTCACGGCCACGGTCGAGGAAAGCCGTGCCGACGTGGCGGTCGGCCGCCGCACGCGCATCTGGGTGCGCTCGGGCGCCGGGCGCGTGAGCTCCGCCATGAACGCAGGGCGACTGGAGACGCGCCCCGGCGACGTGGCCGTCGTGAGCCCGGGCGAGCGGCCGCGCCTGGACACGTGGCCGTTCGCCGACTCTGGCGCCCAGCGCCGAGCACGACAGGCCGACCACCTTCCGGCGTTCTGGGCCGACGGCGCGCCGTGCTCGGTGGGCTGCCGTCCCGCCGGGGCGCGCGCCGGCTGGCCGCTGCGCCCCTTCCATCGCCAGCACCCGCTGCGCGCGGGGCTCAACGAGCGCCGCCCCGCCAACATGCACGAGGGCGTCGACATCCAGGCCCAGGACGGGACGCCCGTCTACGCCGTCCAGCCCGGCACGGCGCGCATCGTGGCGCCCGGCACGCCGGACGAGCGCGTCCAGGTCGGCAACTACCTCTACTGGCACGTTCACCACCGGGTGCGGCCGGGGCAGTTCGTCAGCGCCTACCACACGGTGGTCGGGACCATCATCAACGGTGCCGGCCACCTGCACCTGTCCGAGCTCTCCGGGGAGCGCTTCCTCAATCCGCTGCGTCCCGGCGGCCGGGTGCTGGCGCCGTGGACCGACACGCTCGCGCCGGTCATCGGCGCGCCGACCGAGCAACCCGGCGGGCGCGTGAGCGTCGAGGTCTTCGACCCACAGTCGTTCCGGGCGTTGATCAAGTACCGCACCCCCGTGCTGGCGCCTGCCGCGCTCGCCTACCGCGCCCGCGACGCCGGCGGGCACGATCTGACCGGACTTCGGTTCGCGCTGCGCGGCTCGCAGCACCTGCCCGACGCGGCCCGCTGGGTGGTCTACGCCGCCGGCGCGTATCCGCCTGGTTGGACGTGCTTCGACGTCCGCCTCGTTTGCATCCCGCGGTGGGAATACAGGCTCGCCGGCGGGTTGGCCCCGCCGCTGCCGCCCAGCGCCCGCCAGCTCAGCATCTACGCGTGGGATTGGGCGGGGAACACGTCCGTGCGCGACGTGCAGTTGCGGTAGGGCGCTCGGCGAGCTCAGGCGGCGGCTGAGCGCACGGCGTCGCGGATGGCCTCGACGTCGTCGCTCTTCTCGACGTAGGAGAGCGCGCCCTGATCGAGCGCCGCCTGCTCCATGCGGTCGGCGCCCCAGCCGCTCAGGGCCACGATCTGCGTGGCGGGCGCGCGCTGGAGCAGCCCGGGAATGGCGTCCATGCCGTCGAGGATCGGCATCGTGAGGTCCAGCAGGACCACGTCGGGCTGCAGGCGCTCGGCGGCCTCGATGGCGGCCATGCCGTCGGCGGCCTCGCCCACGACCTCGATGCCGGGGTCCTCCTGCAGCGTGTAGCGCAGGAGCGCCCTGAAGGCGTCGGAGTCGTCGCACACCAGTACGCGGATCGTCGCCACGGCCGTCGGAGGGTAGCGGCGCCGTCCGGCGCGCGGCCTACGTTTCCGTGCCATGCCGCCGCTCATCACGCGCGAGGAGGCCCTGCGACTGGGCGAGCTCGAAGACCGCGCCGACATCGAAGCGCTGGTCGAGCGCGCCTGGCAGGCGCGCCAGGAGAGCTTCGGCGACAGCACCGACATGTGCTCGCTGGTCAACGCCAAGTCGGGCGGCTGTGCCGAGGACTGCGGCTTCTGCGCGCAGTCGCGCTTCGCCGAGGCCGAGACGCCGATGCACGCCATGATGGAGCCCGAGCAGATGCTCGAGCACGCCCGCGCGGCCGAGGCGGCGGGCGCGCACCGCTTCTGCATGGTCACCCAGGGCCAGGGGCTGTCCAAGCGCGACTTCGAGAAGGTGCTCGAGGGCGCGCGGCTCGTGGCCGAGCACACGAACCTCAAGCGCTGCGCGTCGATCGGGCACATGAGCGCGCCGCGCGCCAAGGCCCTGCGCGAGGCCGGGATCCAGCGCGTGCACCACAACGTCGAGACGGCCGAGTCCTACTACGACGAGGTCTCCACCACGGTCCGCTACGCCGCGCGGCTGCGCACCATCGACGCCGTCCGCGAGGCGGGCCTCGAGACCTGCGTCGGCGGGATCCTCAACCTCGGCGAATCGCGCGAGCAGCGCGTCGAGATGGCCTTCGAGCTGGCCAAGATCGATCCCACGAGCGTCCCCATCAACCTCCTCAACCCGCGGCCGGGCACGAAGTTCGGCGACCGCGAGCACATGGATCCGTGGGAGGCGGTCAAGTGGATCGCCATCTTCCGCCTCATCCTCCCCGCCGCCCTCTTCCGCCTGTGCGGCGGGCGCGTCGAGAACCTCGGCGACCTGCAGCCGCTGGCGGTCAAGGCCGGGCTCAACGGCGTGATGATGGGCAACTTCCTCACCACGCTCGGCTCGACGCCCGACGAGGACCGGGCGCTGTTCACCGAGCTGGGCCTGAACGTCGCGCGCCAGCCCGACAACGGCGCCAACCCGCGGCCGGACAACCGCTCGGGCTGGCTGGAGGGCGACCTGCCCGCGCCGGAGCGCGGCGAAGAGGCGCCCACGCCGATGGATCTCCACATCCGCATGTGGGATCCGGCGTCGCAGCTGCGCTTCAAGCGCAAGTCCTCGGTGCCCGCCCGACCGGACGGATCGCCGAACAGCTGGCCAAGCAAAGCGGCCTGAGGAGGGCCCTCACACGTGACCGAGATCCACGAGCGCCTCCAAGAGCTCAAGGAGCTCGGGCTCTATCGTCGCATGCGCATGATCAGCGGGCCGCAGGGCCCGCGCGTCGTGCTGGACGGCAAGCCCGTGCTGCTGCTGTGCTCGAACAACTACCTGGGGCTCGCGGACCATCCGCGCGTGCGTGAGGCGGCGGCCGACGCGGCGATGCGCTGGGGCGTCGGCGGCGGCGCCTCGCGCCTGGTGTCGGGCACGATGACCGTCCACCGGCGCCTCGAGGAGCGCCTCGCCGAGTTCAAGAGCACGCCGGCGGCGCTGCTCTTCGGCTCGGGCTACCTGGCCAACCTGGGCGTGATTCCCGCTCTGGCGCGCGAGGGCGAGGTCGTCTTCTCCGACGAGCTCAACCACGCCTCGATCGTCGACGGCTGCCGGCTGGCGCGCGCGGAGACCTTCGTCTACCGCCATGCCGACGTCGAGCACCTCGCCTGGGGCATGCGCCAGGCCGAGGGACGCGGCTCGCTGGTCGTGACCGACTCGGTCTTCTCGATGGACGGCGACGTCGCGCCGCTGGCCGAGATCGTCGAGCTCGCCCACCAGCACGGCGTCCGGGTCGCCGTCGACGAGGCCCACGGGACCGGGTGCCTGGGCCCCGGCGGGCGCGGGGCGGTGGCCGAGGCGGGCGTCGAGGACGAGGTCGACGTCGTCATCGGGACCCTGAGCAAGGCGCTCGGCGCCTATGGGGCGTTCGTGGCCTGCGACCAGTCGCTGGCCCAGCTGCTGGTCAACACGGCGCGCCCGTTCATCTTCTCCACGGCCCCGCCTCCGCCGGCGGTGGCCGGCGCGCTCGCGGCGCTCGAGCTGCTGTCCGAGCAGCCTCAGCGCGTCGAGAAGCTGCAGGCCAACGGCGACGCGCTGCGCGACGAGCTGGCGCGCGAGGGCTTCGAGGTGGCGGGCTCGACGACGCAGATCGTCCCGCTCGTGGTCGGCGACGCCAAGCAGGCGATGCGCATCTGCGAGCTCGCCATCGAGCGCGGCGTGTTCGCCCAGGCCATCCGGCCGCCGACCGTGCCCGAGGGCACCTCCCGGCTGCGCCTGGCCGTGATGGCCTCCCACAGCCGGGCGGAGCTGCGGGAGGCGGCGCAGGTGATGGGGCGCGCGGCGATGCAGGCCGGCTGGCGCCCGGGCGAGGGCGTGCCGGTGGCGGCCGCGCGCGAGGCGGGGAGGGCGCCCTCTGACGGACCCTTCGACATCGAGCGCCAGGCCGCGTAGCCGCGCCGCTCGCGCTTGCGCTTGCGCGGCCTGTTCGTCACCGGGACCGACACCGGCGTCGGCAAGACTGTCCTCGCCGCCGCGCTCGCCGCGGCGCTGCGAGCGGACGGCTTCGACGTGGGCGCGTTCAAGCCGGCGGTCACGGGCCTCGACGAGCCCGAGGGCGACCGGCCGCCCGATCACGAGCTGCTCGCCGCGGCGGCCGCGCGGCCCGTCGAGGAGGTCGCGCCGCATCGCTTCGGCCCCCCCGTCTCGCCGCACCTGGCGGCCGAGCTGGCGGGCACGACGCTGGACCCGGCGTCGCTCGTGGCCCACGCCCGTGGCCTGCGCGCCGACGTCGTCGTCGCCGAAGGGGTCGGCGGACTGCTCGTCCCGCTCACGCTCGGCTACACGATCCGCGACCTCGCCGTCGACCTCGCCTGGCCGGTCGTCGTGGCGGCGCGTCCCGGCCTGGGCACGATCAACCATTCGCTGCTCACCGTCGAGTCGGCGCGCGCGGCCGGCCTGGACGTCCGCGCGGTCGTGCTGACGCCGTGGCCGGCGCAGCCGAGCGTCATGCAGCGCTCCAACCTCGACGCGATCGCGCAGCTGGGGCGCGTCGACGTGGCGACGCTGGGCGAGGTCGGGACCGAGGTCGATCAGCTCGCGCGCGCGGGCGCCACGCTGCCGTACGCGGACTGGCTCTGAGGACCCCGCCGCGCGAGGCCGTAGAGCGCGTGCCTCAGCGCGTCAGTGGACCGAGGCCACCCTTCGTCTCCGGATGCCCGAGGTCCGGCGGCGGGGCCGGAGGAGCGGGAGGAGGTGTCGGGCTGGCGCTGCGCATCGTGTCTAGATTGTATCGGCGAGCGCCCACGTCCAGAAGACCAGCTGGAGTACCAGCCCCATGGCCGCAGCAAAGAACCAGGTCCCGAGCCTGCCGATCTTTGCTTCATTCGCGCGCCAGTATCCCTCGAGCCAATACGCAAGGCGCCGCTGCATCTCGGCGTTGTCCTCCCGGTACTCGTACAGCGTCTCGTAGAGGCGGATCCCGTTGAGGGAGAAGATGAATCCCTCCTTGGGCAGGAGGACGTACGTACACGCCCCGACCGACAGGGCCAGGGCGATCAGCGCCAACGCCTCGATCGTGCCCAGCGAGTTGGTGCGCTGAATGGTCTGGGCACCGAGGAACGAGGCGACCAGGGAAGCGGCCGCGAGCAGCGTCCCGGTCCGCGCCCGAAGCTCCTCCAGTCCCCGCTCCTGACCATCCAGAGCGCGTAGCGCGGCGTCATATGAGAGCTGGGCCAGCGAACTGCTGGGCGGCTCGGTCGGCTCCTGGGTCACGAACATACGTTGGCGCCGAAGCCGGACAGGACCGAGCCGCCCTGCGAGGTCGATCAGCTCGCGCGCGCGGGCGCCACGCTGCCGTACGCGGACTGGCTCTGAGGACCCCGCCGCGCGAGGCCGTAGAGCAGGCCGGCGATGACGATGGCCGCGCCCACGAGCTCGGCGACCGAGGGGCGCTCGCCCAGCGTGAGCGCCGCGGCGGCGATACCGAAGACCGGCACGAGCAGGGTGAAGGGCGCCACCGCGGCGGCTGGATAGCGGCGCAGCAGCCCGCTCCACGCCGCGAAGCCGAAGAGCGTCGAGGGGCCGACGATGTAGGCCAGGGCCGCCAGGCCGGCGAGGTCGACGCCGCCCAGCGCGCGGCCGATCTCGTGGGGACCCTCGAAGGCCAGCGAGAGCCCGAGCAGCGGCAGCGGCGCCACGAGGCTGGCCCACACCATCAGCGCCAGCCCGTCGGGTGGCTGGGCGACGCGCGTGCACGCGTTGGAGACGCCCCACGCCGCGGCGGCGGCGATGACGAGCAGGAAGGGCAGCAGCGGCGCGGTGCTCGCGCGCTCCACCGCGATGAGGGCGAGGCCGGCCAGCGCGATGGCGCCGCCCGCGATCTGCGTGCGCCGCGGCCGCTCGCCGAGCGCGAGGGCGGCGAAGGCGACCGTGAAGATGACCTGCGACTGGAGCACGAGCGACGACAGGCCGGCCGGCATCCCCTGGTCGATGCCCACGAAGAGCAACCCGAAGCTGAGCACCCCCAGCGAGCCGCCGATGGCGAGGACCCAGAACCAGCGCACGCGCGGGCGCCCGACGAGGAGCACGGCCGGGAAGCCGACGAAGGTGAAGCGCAGGGCCGAGAACAGCAGCGGCGGGAAGTGCGCGAGGCCGGCGTGGATGACGACGAAGTTCACGCCCCACACGGCGGCGATGAGGACCGCGAGGGCGTTGTGACGTGCCGGCATCGATGGCCAGTGTGGCAAGCCCTCGGCGATTCAGTCCAGCGCGACTTTCTTGATCTCATCCGTAAGATCGCCTGCATGATCGACGTCCGCCGCCTGCGCGTCCTGCGAGCCCTCGCCGACCACGGGACGGTGGCGGCCGCGGCGCAGGCGCTGCACCTCACGCCGTCAGCCGTGTCTCAGCAGCTCGCCGCGCTGGAGCGCGAGGTGGGCCAGCCGGTGGCCGAGCGCCGGGGCCGCGGGCTCGTCCTCACAGGAGCGGCCGACGTGCTCCTCGGCCACGCTCACGCGCTCTTCGCCCAGCTCGAGCGCGCCGAGGCCGACGTCGCCGCCCACGGCCGCGGCGAGCTGGGCACCGTCGTCGTCGGCGCCTTCCCCACCGCCCTGGCCTCGCTCGCCGCGCCGGCCGCCGAAGCGCTCGCCGCCGAGCAACCGCGGCTGAGCCTCGAGCTGCTCGACGTGGAGAGCCCGCACTGCTTCGCGGCGCTGGCCGAGGAGGCGATCGACGTCGCCATCTCGATGCAGTCCGCCAGCGCGCCCGTGCCCGGTGACCCGCGCTTCGCGCGCCGTCCGCTGCTCGACGACCCGCTCGACCTGGTGCTGCCCGCGCGCCACGCGCTGGCCGCGCGCTCTGCCGTCGCGCTGGAGGCGCTCGCCGACGCGACCTGGGTCGGTCCCCTTGCGGGGACGTCGTGCCTGGAGGTCACGCTCGCAGGCTGCGCCGCCGCCGGCTTCACGCCGCGCCTGGTCCATCGCACGAACGACTTCTCGACCCTCATGACGTTCGTCGCCGCCGGCCTGGGCGTCGCCCTGGTCCCGCGCCTGGCCCAGGGCCGGGTCCCGGATGGCGTGGCGGTCGTGGCGCTGCGAGGCACGCCTCCCGCGCGGCGCGTCTTCGCGGCGACCCGCCGGGGCAGCGAGGCGCGGCCGACGATCGCCGCCGTGCTCGACGCGCTGGGCAAGGCGGCGGCGGTGGCGGCGCCGCGCCCTGCGGTTGCGGCGGCCTGAGGTGGCGGGGGCGTGGTCTCCGCGGTTTGGCTGCCCGCGTGAGCGGCGGCGCGTGGCGCTTACTGCCGCATCGAGGGAAGGAAGCGGGCGGCGGTCGTAGCGCCCGCAGCTCCGCAGGAGCGGGCAGCGGTCCGAGCGCCCGCGGCTCCGCGGGAGCGGGCAGCGGTCCGAGCGCCCGCGGCTCCGCAGGAGCGGGCAGCGGTCGTAGCGCCCGCGGCTCCGCGGGAGCGGGCGGCGGGCGGCCGGCGGGCCGCGGAGCTCCCGCGCGATTCGCGCGTGTTTCTCAACACCTCCCGCCGGGCCCGACAGTCGAACGTCGGTCTTCCCACGTCTAGAGGTGGGAAGACCGACGTTCGACGCCTGCGGTCCGCCAACCTGTTGCGAAAGGCGCGCGGTTTCACCCGCAAGGCGCGCACGTCTGAGGACGACGGCCCGCGCCGCGAAGCGCCCCCGCCTGCCTTCCCCTCGACGATGCTGTTGGGCGCCGCGCAGTGCCGCAAGCTCCAGGGGACGAGGCCCGCGCGATAGAACCCGCACATGCCCAATCTCCGCCAGCCGCAGTTCGACGAGCCGCGCAGCCACCCCGGATTCGCCTGCCGGCGCGCCCGGCTCGGCTACCAGCTCGCCACGACGCGCATCGGCCTCAGCCTCTGGGAGCTGCCGCCCGGCGAGACCGCCTACCCCTACCACTTCCACCTCGGCGAAGAGGAGGTGCTGATCGTCCTGGAGGGCTCCCCGCACGTGCGCACGCCCGCCGGCTGGAGCGTCCTGCCCGAGGGCGAGGTGATCGCCTTCCCGGTGGGGCCCGACGGCGCGCACCAGCTCGACAACCGCACGGACGCGACGATCCGCTTCCTCGCCATCAGCACCCACGGCATGCCCGAGGTCACCGTCTATCCCGACGAGGACAAGGTCGGCGTCGGCGAGCGCCGCCCGAGCGGGGGCGGCCTGCGGGCCTTCTTCCGCGCCGGCGACGCCGTCGACTACCACGAGGGGGTCGTCGCTCCCTCGCGCGAGCGGTGAGCACGCACCGACCGTGGCCAAGCTCATCTACATGACGATCGCGTCGCTCGACGGCTACATCGCCGACGAGGACGGCAGGTTCGACTGGGCCGTGCCCGACGAGGAGGTGCACGCCTTCGTCAACGACCTCGAGCGGCCGATCGGGACCCATCTGTACGGACGCCGCCTCTACGAGGTGATGATCGGCTGGGAGACGATGCACACGCTCCCCGACCAGACGCCGCTGACGCTCGACTTCGCGGCGATCTGGCAGGCGGCCGAGAAGGTCGTCTATTCGCGAACGCTCGACACGGCGTCCAGCGCCAGGACGCGGATCGAGCGGGAGTTCGACCCCGAGGCGGTGCGCCAGATGAAGGCCGAGGCCGACCGCGACATCAGCATCGGCGGCGCCGCCCTCGCCGCCGAGGCGATCAGGGCCGGGCTGGTCGATGAGCTGCACGTGATCGCCAACCCGATCGTGGTGGGCGGCGGCACGCGCTCGCTGCCCGACGGCGTGCGGTGGGAGCTCGACCTGCTCGAGGAACGCCGCTTCGCCAACGGCGTCGTCTATCTGCGCTACCGCACGAGCGGCTAACGGTCGCCTTCGGCCGCGACGTGCACGATCGACGCGTCGATGAGCCACTCGACCGGCGCGCGGTCGTCGGTGTAGACGTCGCCGCCCCGCAGCGCCGGCGCCAGGCGCGCCGCGGCCTGCGCGCTGACCGCCGCGAGGTCGGGGGGCATCGAGCGCGTGGCCGCCTCCAGCGTGCGCGCCGAGACCGGTGCGTCGGTGCCCACCAGCACCGTGTTGGTGGGCTCCACCGGGTCGCGCAGGATCGTCGTGAACTCGCGTCCCATCGTCGCGCTGAGGACCTTCTCGAGGCGGTCTGAGTCCCTCGGATGGCCGACGTTCAAGAGCACCATGCCGCCGGGCGTCAGGTGATCGCGCACCTCGCCGAAGAACTCCCGGGTCGAGAGGTAGAACGGGATGTAGGGCTGACGGTAGGCATCGACGACGATCGTGTCCCAGCGCCGCGAGGACTGGCGCAGGAACGGGCGGGCATCGGCGTTGTGCAGGTGCAGGTTGGGGCCGTGGAGGTCGAAGAGCCGGCGCCCGACGTCGGTCAGGGCCGGGTCGATCTCCACGCCATCGACGCGCGTCGCCGGGAAGTAGTGGCCATAGGCGCGGGCCGTGGTGCCGGCAGCATTGCCGAGGATGGCGATCGAGCGCGGCGGGCGCCCCTCGGTGGCGAAGGGCAGGACGAGCATCTCGTCCCAGTAGTCGTGGGTCAGCCATTCGCCCGGGCGGTAGACCGAGTGCACCGCGAGACCCTCGTTGAGCTCGAGGCGCCGCTCGCCGTTGGGGCGCTCGGTCACCCGCGCGTACTGGTATTCGGTCTCGCGGTCCCAGATGACGCGCGCGTCGCCGGTGGCCTTGACGGTGCCCACCGGGATGGCGAGCAGGAGCGCCACCCCCACCGGGGCCAGGACGAAGCGCCGCTGTAGAGCGGGGACGGCGACGACGGCCAGCGCCAGGGCGAAGGCCAGGAACGTGCGCCGCGTCCCCACGAGCGGGATCAGGGCCAGGGCGCTGAGGAAGGTCCCCACCAGCGAGCCGATGGTCGAGATCGCATACAGGCGCCCGGCCACCCGCCCGGCCTCCTCGACCGTGCGCACGCTCAGGCGGACGGCGTACGGGGCCACGGCGCCGAGCAGCATGACCGGGACCGCGACGAGCACGAGCACGGCGATGAGCGAGCCGGCGAAGGCCCCGGCCTGGACGTGGTCGAGCGCGTCGACCGAGATGCGCAGGAAGGGCCCCGCCACGAAGGGCACGAGGGCCAGCAGCCCGGCGGCGCACAGCACGACCCGGCTGAGGCCCGCGATCGTCGGGTCGCGATCGGCCAGGCGCCCGCCGACCCAGTAGCCGACGCTCAGCGCGACGAGCACCGTCGCGATGGTGTTGGCCCACACGATCGTGGAGGCGCCGAACCACGGGGCCAGCAGCCGGGCGGCGGCGATCTCGGCGCCGAGGGACGCGGCGCCGACGACGGCGGCGAGGACCTCGATGCGGCGCCGCGGCACCCTGCACACCCTAGGCGTTTCGTCCGCGACCGGAGCTAGCTTGCAGGCCACGATGCCGATGTCGCACACCGAGCTCGCCGACCTCGACCGCCAACACCTCTGGCACCCGTTCACCCAGCAGCAGAGCTGGCAGGACGAGGACTTCCCGATCATCGAGCGCGCCGAGGACACGACGCTCTACGACACCCAGGGCAACGGCTACATCGACGGCGTCTCCTCGCTGTGGTGCAACGTCCACGGCCACCGCCACCCGGCCATCGACATCGCCATCAAGGACCAGCTCGATCGCGTCGCGCACTCGACCATGCTCGGCCTCTCGCACGCCCCGGCGGCCAAGCTGGCCAAGCGCCTGGTCGACCTCGCGCCCGAGGGGCTCAGCCGCGTCTTCTTCTCCGACAACGGCTCGACCGCGTGCGAGATCGCGCTCAAGATGGCCTACCAGTTCCACCACCAGCGCGGCGAGTGGTGGCGGTCGGGCTTCGTGTGCCTGGCCGACAGCTACCACGGCGACACGCTGGGCTCGGTCTCGGTCGGCGGCATCGAGCTCTTCCACTCGCTCTACCGCCCGCTGCTCTTCGACGCCTGGCAGGCGCCGCCCGGCGACGCCGACGCGCTGCGCGCCCTGCTGGCCGAGCACGCGGAGCGCTGCGCGGCGGTCATCGTGGAGCCGCTCGTGCAGGGCGCCGCGGGCATCCACGTGCACCCCGAGGGCTATCTGCGCGCGGTGCGCGAGCTGTGCGACGAGTTCGGGCTCTTCCTCATCTGCGACGAGGTCGCCACCGGCTTCGGGCGCACGGGCACGATGTTCGCCTGCGAGCAGGAGGGCGTCGCGCCCGACCTCATGTGCGTGGCCAAGGGGCTCACCGGCGGCTACCTGCCCCTTGCCGCCACCCTGACCACCGAGCGGATCTACGAGGGCTTCCTCGGCCGCCACGAGCAGTTCCGGACCTTCTTCCACGGCCACACCTACACCGGCAACCCGCTGGCCTGCGCGGCGGCGCTCGCGACGCTGCGCATCTTCGAGCAGGAGCACACGCTCGAGCGCCTGGCGCCCAAGATCGACCTCCTCGGCGCGCTGCTGGCCGAGCACGTCGAGCGCCTGCCCGCGGTCCGCGAGGTCCGCCGGCGCGGGTTCATGGTCGGCATCGAGCTCGAGGGCTTCCCGCTCGAGGCCCGCATCGGTCACCGGGTCACGCTCGAGGCGCGCGCCCGCGGAGCCATCATCCGCCCACTGGGGGACACCGTCGTGCTCATGCCCCCGCTCTCGATCCAGCCGGCGGAGCTGCGCCGGCTGGTGGAGATCACCGCGTCAGCGATCGCCGCCGCGGCGGGCGCCCAAGGGCTCGCCGCGGCCGCCTGAACGCGGCCGCCGCCGCCAGCGCGGTCAGCGCGGCGCCCCCGGCGGCCAGGCCACGGGGCAGCGCGCCCGGCCCCGCGATCGCCTCGAAGCGCGTCCCGGCCTGCGAGACCTCGATGAAGCCCACCGGCACCGCGTCCAGACGTCCCCCGCCGCCCCTCTGCCCCATGCCCCCCGCCGCGCGCACGCGCGCCACCGGGATGACCGTGCGGCCCTCGACGTGGACGGGCTCCCCGTAGCAGAGCCGGGCACCCCGAGCGGCGGCCAGCAGCTTGCGCGTCGCCAGGGTGCGATCGACCGGGGCCCGCCTGGCCACGGTGGCGCTCTAGTCCTCGTAGGGCGTGAAGTCGCGCTTGCGCGCGCCGCACACGGGACAGAACCAGGTGTCCGGGATGTCGTCGAAGCGGGTGCCCGGCGGGATGCCGCCGTCGGGGTCGCCGTCGGCGGGGTCGTAGATGAAGCCGCAGGACTCGCAGATCCACTTCTGCGCGGTGGTCGTCTCGCTCATGGGGCGAAAGGTACCTTTCATGCCGTGGAGATCGACCGGCCCCCGCCCGGCGAGGAGCTCAACCTCTCCGGCGAGGAGACCGTCCCGCGTCAGGCGGCGACCGTCATCGTGCTGCGCGGCGGGTCCGAAGCGCTCGAGGTCCTGCTCGTCAAGCGCACCCCGCATGCGCGCTTCATGGGCGGGGTGTGGGTCTTCCCGGGGGGCGCGGTCGACGCCGGCGAGGGCGAGGGCGACGCCGCCCATCGCGTCGCGGCCGTGCGCGAGCTCGAGGAGGAGGCGGGGATCGTCGTCGCCGACCCCGGCGCGCTCGTGAAGTTCTCGCGCTGGATCACCCCCGCGGAGGTCGTGGTGCGCTTCGACACCCATTTCTTCCTGGTGGCGCTGCCCGACGGCCAGGACGCGACCATCGACGGCGACGAGATCGTCGACGAGGGCTGGTTCACGCCCGCCGGGGCCCTCGCCGCCCATCGCGCCGGCGAGATCGCGCTCGTCTTCCCCACCATCAAGCACCTCGAGCAGCTCGCGGGCTTCGCCAGCGCCGACGCGCTGCTGGACTTCGCCCGCGGGCGCGAGGTCGGCCCGGTGCAGCCGCGCGTGGTCACCGAGGGCGAGACGACGCGGCTGCTGCTGCCAGGCGAGCCGGGCTACGACGAGTGACGCTCCGGCGCGCCTCGGCGTAGCCGCAGACGGGGCAGGCGTCGAGCTGCTCGCGATGCCAGCGGGCGACGGGCACGAAGAACAGCGACAGGTAGCGCCACCGCTCAAAGCGCTGCCACCGAGCGGTGTTGTGGCAGTGCGGACAGGTCCGCTCGGCGATCTCGCCGCGGAGCCTGAACTTGGTGCCCAAGCCGAAGAGGAGAAAGAACATCGCGACCCCCTCAGTCCAGGAGCCCGCGCGCGAGCGCGCGGGCCAACGTGTCGTGCGCGTTCCTCGTGCCCAGCTTGACGGCGGCTTCGACGAGGTGGCGTTCGATCGCCTCGGCGTCCAGGCCCGTGATCCAGGGCAGCTCGTCCAGACTCCAGCCGTCGTGCAGGAAGACCAACAGCGCTCGCTCCACCGGGACCAGTGGAGGTCGCCCGTGGGCGTCCGCGCCTGTGTCCTGGACGATGCGCGCGCCGCTGGCCACGGCGTCAAGTGCGACGAGGATCTCCTCCCGCGGCGCATCCTTGGACAGGTAGCCGGCCGCGCCGGCGGCGAGCGCCCGCTCGATGATCTCAGGCTGGATGAAGGCGGAGAGCACGATGACGGGCACACGGGTCGCCCCGTCCTCGAGGCGCCGCAGGACGCCCAGCGCGTCGAGAGCGGGCATGCGCAGATCGAGGAGGGCCACGTCCGGGCGGTGGCGCTCGATCAGGCGCAGAGCCGCCTCGCCGTCGCCGGCCTCGCCGACGATCTCATAGCGCCCGCTCTCCATGAGCGCGCGGATGATGCCGTCGCGATAGACCGGATGGTCGTCGGCGATGACGACGCGCAGCGCTCCGGCGGCTCGCCGCGGATCGGCGCCGCGCGAGCGCGGCGATGTCGGAAGGGCTTGGGTGGTGGCGGGCATGGCGGCCTCCAATGGCTTTCGGTGTGGGTGATGGCTCCACGGTGGCGCAGGCGTGAGGGCCTTGCCATGGCGCGGTCGGCGCCCGCAACGGATGGCCCGCGGGTGGTCCGATCGAACTACGCGATGCGCCGGTCGTCGCGCGGCAGTCGCACGGTGATCGTCGTCCCGGCCCCGGGAGCGGAGACGACGTCGAAGCTGCCCCCGGCCGCGACAGCGCGCTCGGCGCTGGTGGCCATCCCGATGTGGCCCTGCATGAGCGCCTGCGATCGCCGCTCGGGCGAGAAGCCGGCGCCGTCATCGGCGACCACCAGGACGATGGCCTGCGCGTCGGAGGCCAGGCGCAGCCGGATGGTGCCCGCGCCGGAGTGGCGCGCGGCATTGGAGAGCAGCTCACGGGCCAGTGAGAGCACGAGCTGCTGCTGGCCCTCCGCGAGGCCGCCGTCGTCGACCTCGACGACCGCGCGCGCCCCGGCGCGGCGCGCCGCGCTCTCCGCGTGCGCCGTGAGCGCCGCACGTAGCCCGGCGTGATCCAGGACGTAGGGGTGCAGCTCGAAGATCTCGCCGCGCAACCGATCGACCGTCACGGCCAGCGCCTCGTCGGCGCGGCGATAGGAGTCCTCGTCGTGGCGACGGTGATGGTCGCGCAGCTCCTGGCGAGCCACGAGCAGGTTCTGGATCGCGTCGTCGTGCAGCAGCTCGGCCAGCCGCTGGCGCTCGCGATCCTCGGCGGTGAGCGCCTGGGCGACCAGCCGGCCGCGTTCCTCGGCGAGGCCGCGCAACCGACGGTCGCGCTCGCCCAGCAGCGCCGAGAGCACGACGGCGCCCGCCCCCGCCCACATCAGGAACAGCGCATGCACGACGATCGCGTCGACGTCCGCGCCCGTGCGGGTGGCCGGATGCGGGAGCGAGATCAGGACGTACACCGCGATCGCCGCCGCGGTCCATGCGGCGGTGAGCGCCGGCCGCAGGCGGAAGGCGGCGACGAGCGGCAGCGCGAAGAACGCCAGACGGGCCTCGGAATAGGGCCCACCGGACGTGTATGTCAGCGCTCCGAGCGCAACGAGATCGACGATCGGCTCGACGCGCGCCAAGCGCTGCAAGGGGGGAAGGCGCCCTGCGGCGGAGAGTGCGTGTGCCACCAGCAGCCCCAGTGCCCAGACAGCGACGAGCAGCACGATCGGCGTGAACAGGTCGCTGTCGGGCCCGGGATGGTCGACCGCGGTCTGACCGAGAACCACCAGCGGCAGCAGCGCCACGCGCAGCAGCGCCACCGCCAGCTCGGCGCGCCCTTCGACCGCGCGACCGGACGCGTCCGTTCCGCGCTCGCCGTGCAGGGCGCTCACTCCAGCAGCCCGCGCCGCATCGCCTCGGCCACCGCCGCCGCACGGTCGGACACCCCGAGCTTCTCGTAGACCCGCGACTGGTGGGTCTTCACGGTTGCGGTGGCGAGGTAGAGCCTGCGGCCGATGGCCGGGGCGGACAGGCCGTCGGCCATCAGCTGGAGGATCTCGTGCTCGCGCGGCGTCAGCACCGGACGCTCGCCGTCGCGCGCGCGCCCGCGCAGCTCGTCGAACAGTCCGCTCTGCAGCCGCGGCTCCACGCACGACTCGCCGCGGGCCACGGCGGCGATGGCATCGAGCACCACCTCGCGGTCGGCGTCCTTGGAGAAGTAACCCGCGGCCCCCGCGGCCATCGCCTCGTAGACGAGCTGCGCCTCGACGAAGGCCGACAGCACGAGCACCCGCGTCGGGAGCGCGTCCCGCGTCACGGCGTTGGCGATGGCGACGCCGTCGAGCTCCGGCAGGCGCAGGTCGACGACCGCCACGACGGGGGACGTGTCACGGATGCAGGCGAGCGCCGCCCGGCCGTCGCTGACCTCCGCGACGAGCTCGAGGTCGGGGCGCTCTCGCACCGCCCGCGCTATCCCCTCGCGAAACAGCGGGTGATCGTCAGCCACGAGCACAGTGATGCGTCGCTCGCTCATCGACTGCTTCTATCACCACCCCCCGGGCGCGTCGACCGCTGCCGCCGTCCGTCGATCGAGGGATCTGCGTCGGGGTCGATCGCGCGTCGATCGGAGGATCGCGCAGAGGCCGTGCTCCCGCGATGCTCGACCGGCAATCCGCTACCGACCCCAAGGAGCTCGAGACCGATGCCCGCCACCTCCGAAATGCCCACCATCGACCGCGCGCCTGGCGCCGTGCGGGTGGCCCCGACCCCGAACCTGTCCGCCGTGCCGACGCGGCTGCGGGTCATCGTTGCCGATGACCACCCGCTCTACCGCCAGGGGATCGTCCGCGCGCTCGAGAGCTGGGGCACCTTCGAGGTCACTGCTGAAGCGCCGGACGGCGTCACGGCGCTCGCGCTCATCCGCCGCCACGAGCCGGACGTGGCCCTCCTCGACGTGCGCATGCCCGGGATGGATGGCATCGACGTCGTCGCCGCGTTGGCGCGATACGGCCCGGCGGTCCCGGTCGTCCTGCTGTCGGCCTTCGACGACGAGCAGCTCGTGGCCGCCGGGCTGGAAGCCGGCGCGGCCGCCTACGTCGACAAGACCGCGGACCGCGACGTCATCTGCCGCGACGTGGCCGAGGCAGCGCTGGCGCACGAGAGCCGCTCACCGAGCGCCGTGCACGGCTGCGCCGACCTCGGGCGCGGCCGCCCGCCGGGATGGACGCCGCGCCTGACGTCGCGAGAGCACGGGCTGCTGCGGCTGGCACGGGCGGGCTGGGACAAGCCCGAGCTGGCCTTCCTGACCGGAGTCGACGAACCCACCCTCCGACGCCGCCTGGACAGCATCATGGCCAAGCTCGGAGCCGATGACCTCGCCGAGGCCGTGCGCATCGCGCTGGAGGCCAACATCATCCGCTGACCTCCGCGGTCGACCTAGCGCGCGGGCGCCTCGACCAGCGCCTCGCCGGCGCGGGGGTGCAGGCGCAGCGCGTCGACCGCGCTGATCAGCGCCACCAGCCCCAGGAGGACGAAGGCCACCGTGTAGGCGGTGTCCTCGCCGGCGCGGCCGGGCAGCAGGTCGTCGAGCGCGCCGCCCACGCGCAGGGCGACCGTGGCGGCTGCGACCCCGAGACCCGAGAAGAGCTGCTGGACCGTCGAGGCCAGCGCGTTGGCGTCGCGCATCAGCTCCGGTGGGACGTCGCTGAGGCCGAGGGTCGTGTACCCGGTGAGCCCGACCGACCGCGCGACCCCGCTCAGCACCGCGACGAGGGCGATCACGGCCACCGGCGTGTCGGCGGTGAGCAGGCCGGCGGTGACGGCCGTCGCGGCCAGGCCGGTCGTGGCCGCCAGGAGCATGGTGCGAAAGCCGAAGCGGTTGAAGAGCCACGTGGTGGCCGGCTTGATGGCGATGTTGCCCACGAAGACGAAGAGCACGACGCTGCCCGACTTGATCGCGCTCCACCCGAAGACGGTCTGGAAGAGCAGCGGCAGCAGGAACGGGATCGCCCCGACCACCAGCCAGAACATCGAGCTGCCGCTGACGGCCGCGCCGAAGGTCGGGATGCGCAGCGTGTGCAGGTTGATGAGCGGCGCCGGCGTGCGCAGCAGGTGGCGGGTCCCTGCGACGAACAGCACGGCCGAGGCGGCGACCAGGACGCTCGCGAGCGTCCAGCGCGGCGTGCCGTCGGACACGACCTGGGCCGCGTAGGTGATGGCGCCCAGCGCCCCGCACGTCAGCACGACGCCGAGCTTGTCCAGCGGCGGCGGCGTCCCGGTCGCGGTGTCCGTGATGAGCCGCCGGGCGAAGACCAGCGCGACGATGCCCAGGGGGACGTTGATGGCGAACAGCCACGGCCAGCTGGCGTAGGTCGTGATGACGCCGCCGGCCAGCGGGGCGATCACCGGCGCGATCAGGGCCGGCCACACGATGAAGGACATGAGGCGCATGATCTGGCTCTTCTCGGCCTGCCCGAGCACGACGATCCGCCCGACCGGGACCATCATCGCCGCGCCGGCGCCCTGGACGATGCGCAGGGCCACGAGCTCGGCGAGCGTCGAGCTCAGCGCGCAGCCCAGGGACGCGAGCGTGAAGGTCGCGATGGCCAAGAGGAAGACCGGCCGCGGCCCGAAGCGAACGGTCATCCACCCGCTGAGCGGGATGAGGACCGCGAGCGTCAGCAGATAGGCGGTGACGACCAGCGCGGTCGAGCTCGCCGGCACCCCGAGCGACGCGCTCATCTGCGGCACCGCGGTGACGACGATCGTGCCGTCGAGGATCTCCATGAAGAAGCACGCGGCCACCAGCAGGGCCACGCTGCGCAGGCGCTTGTCGATCATCCGGCGCGCAGCAAAGCACGCTGGGGATACTGCGGCCATGACGTTCATCGAGACCGTGCCCGAAGCCGACGCCTCGGCCGAACTCACCCAGATGTACGAGACCGATAAGGAGATCTTCGGCCACCTTCCGAACCTGACCCGCGCCTTCTCGCATCGCCCGGCCGTCTACGCCGCGTGGCGCGAGCTCAACGGCGCCATCAAGGCGAGCATGGACCTGCGCCGCTACGAGCTGGCCACCGTCGCCGCCGCGCGCCGGCTGCGCTCCAGCTACTGCACGTTGGCCCACGGGTCGGTGCTCATGGACAAGTTCGTCGCCCCCGAGGAGCTCGCGGCCATCGTCACCGACCACCACGACGCCGGCCTCGACCGCGTCGACGTGGCCGTGATGGACCTGGCCGACAAGGTCGCGCAGGACGCGACCTCCGTGACCCAGGCCGACGTCGACGGCCTGCGGGCCCACGGGCTCTCCGACGCCGAGATCTTCGACGTGGTGGCGGCCGCCGCGGCGCGCTGCTTCTTCAGCAAGGTGCTCGACGGCGTCGGAGCGCAGCCCGACGCCAAGTACGCCGAGCTCGACGCGCCGATGCGCGAGGCGCTGACCGTGGGACGCCCGATCGCCGACGCGTGATCGGGCGGGCGCGGAGCGCTACGATCGCGCCAGTCATGAAGGGGTCGCTTCCGGCAGAGTTCCTCGAGGTCCTCGAGCGGTCCACCACCGCGGACTACGTGACGATCGACGGGCGCGGGCAACCCGTCGTGTGGCCGCTGGCGCCGCGCTTCCAGGCGGCCGAGGGCTGCATCGA
The DNA here is from genome assembly GCA_963757775.1 of Paraconexibacteraceae bacterium. Lineage (GTDB taxonomy): Bacteria > Actinomycetota > Thermoleophilia > Solirubrobacterales > Solirubrobacteraceae > JAOPZW01. The sequence goes on from CAVWSH010000006.1 coordinate 585,466, forward strand.
CGTGACGGTCTCGCGCGCGCAGGCGGACGTGCGCGTCGCGCTGCTGTTCTCTGACGCCGAGGCCATGATCCTCGTGCAGGGCACCGCGCACCCCGAGGATCGCGGCGGCGACGAGGAGATCGACGTCCACGTCCGCCCCGAGCGGGTCTACGTCTGGCGCGGCAGCGACCTCGAGGCCGAGCCCGAGCTCTACGACGCGCACGTCGACGAGGTCCGCTCGGCGCATAACGAGGAGCCCGAGGTCGGCCACGCGCCCCCGACCGGCGCCGGCAGCGTCTGGGACGAGCGCCTCGACGCCCTCGGCGCCCGTCATCGCGACGCCGTCCTGGCCTTCGTCGGCCCCGACGGGTTCCCCTTCGCCGTCCGGGTCCCGGTCCGCGCCGAGCGCGACGCGGGCCTGGTGCTCGTCGACGCCGATCCGGTCGGCGCGCCGATCGAGCCCGGGCTGGCCTGCCTGTGCGCGGACGCGCCGGGCCGGCGCGGCTTCCACGTCCTCGGCGACCTCGACGAGGATCAGGGCGTCTGGGTCCTGCGCCCGCATCGGGTCGCCGAGCCCGCGCACGCCGGCTGATGGCGGGCCTGACCGTCGCGGTCACCGGCCCAACGGGCGAGATCGGCCGCGCCTTCATCCGCTCGCTGGAGCGCGCGCGCGAGGTCGGGCGCATCGTGGGCATGGCGCGGCGTCCCTTCGACCCGGCCGCGCACGGCTGGAAGCGCACGGAGTACCGCCGCGGCGACGTGCTCGACCGCGCATCGGTCGAAGGGCTGGTCGAGGGAGCCGACGTGGTCGTCCACCTGGCCTTCGTGGTGCTCAAGGCCGGCAGCGAGACGCGCCACGTGAACGTCGAGGGGTCGCGCAACGTCTTCGAGGCCACCGTCGCGGCGGGGGCCAAGCGGCTGGTCTACTCGAGCTCGGTCGCCGCCTATGGGTTCCCGGAGGGCCACGACGGGCTGCTCACCGAGGACCTGCCCGCCCTGGGCCACGCGCGCCATCCCTACTCCGCCCACAAGGCCGAGGTCGAGGAGGTCCTCGACGAGGCGCTGAGCGGCGCGGAGACCGACGCGTGGGTCTTCCGCCCCTGCATCGTCGCCGGCCCCGACGCGCCCGCCCTCATCACGCAGGCCCGCTGGCCCGATCGCCTGCCCGGGCCGCTGGCCTCGCTGGCGGGCGCCGTCGGCGTCCTGCCGGACCCCGGGGTGCCCTTCCAGCTCGTCCATCACGACGACGTCGCCACCGCCCTGCGCGCCGGCGTCGTCGGCCGCGGCGAACCCGGCGCCTACAACCTCGCGGCCGCCGGCGAGATCACGATGAGCGACCTCGCCGCCGCCATCGGCTACCGCACCGTGCCGATGCCCAAGCTGGCCGTCGAGGCGACGGCCGAGCTCGTCGCCCACCTCCCCTTCCTGCCCGAGGAGGCCTCATGGGTCGAGGCGCTGCGCCGCCCGGTGCTCATGGACGCGGGCAAGGCCCGGCGGCTGCTGAACTGGCGCCCGCGCTACGACGCGCAGGAGACGCTGCGCCTGACCGTCAGCGGGCGACCTCGGTGACGGGCACGCCGAAGCGCCGCTGCGCCTCGCCGAGCACGTCCTCCTCGCGGTAGCGCGCGCCGTCCTCCTCGCGCACGAAGACGAGCACGCGGTCGGCCTGGTAGGTGGCCAGCGCGTCCTGCAGCGCGACGAGTGGCTCGCTCTCCCCGGTCTTGGCGCGCGCCCGGGCACCGCCCTCGCGCAGGGCGGCCGCGGTCTGCTCGGCCGCTGACTCGGCCTCGGCGATCGCCTCGTCGGAGTCCGAGACCCAGAAGGCCACGGGCGACTCGTTGACGGCGGGCGAGACCACGAGCACCTCGGCGCCCTCGAGATCGTCGTCGGGCAGCGCCGAGCGCACGTCGTCGGCGCCGACGGGGTCAGTGGCGAGGACCAGGAGCTTCATGGGAGCCGGGCTACCCCCGCGACACCGCGACGGAAACGGACCCCGGGACCGGGCGGAGCACCGCTACGCGGTGAGATCCGAGCGCCCGGCGGCCTCGAGCTGGGACTCGTAGCGCGCCTGCACGGGCTTGACCAGCGGGACGAGCTTGAGGATCTTGGCCACCGGCCCGCGCGCGCTGATCTGCCCGCGCGCCAGCGCGACGGTGACGTTGACCTTGCCCAGCCAGAAGCGGTGGGCGGTGTCGGCGTCCATGGCCAGGACGACCTCGGGCCGCAGCTCGGTGATGCCGAACTCGACCTGCGGCTCCTCCTCGCCGAGCGCCTTGACCGTCACCTGCGAGTCGGGGCGGCGCATGCGGTACTGAAAGACGGTGTCGGCGCCCTGGAAGCGCGCCCGCAGGTCGTCGTCGGCGACGATGTCCTCGAAGAGCCGGCCGAGGTTGGCGTAGACCTCCTCGGCGTCCTTGAAGTAGGGCATCGCCGGGCAGCTTAGTGGGGTAGGCCGTGGGGGTGCCCAACCATGACTTCAGCCTCCGTCCACCCGACGCGCGCCTGCTCGAGGGGCGCCGCGCCCTGGTCACCGGCGCCACCAGCGGCATCGGCCAGGGGACCGCGTTCGAGCTCGCGGCGCACGGCGCCGCCGTTGCGATCAACCACCGCGGCAAGGTCGACGACGCGCGCGCGATGGTCGCCGCCATCGAGGCCGCCGGCGGGCGCGCGGTGCCCGTCGAGATGGACATCGCGGTCGAGGCCGACGTGCAGCGCGGCTTCGCCGAGGCCCGCGAGGCCTTCGGCGGGCTCGACCTGCTCGTCAACAACGCCGGGGTCGAGAAGCCCTTCGAGCTCGTCGACATGCCGCTCGAGCAATGGGACAAGGTGGTCTCGGTCAACCTCACCGGCGCCTTCCTGTGCACGCGCGAGGCGGCGCGCATCATGCGCGCCGACGAGACCGGGGGCGCCATCGTGATGATCTCGAGCGTCCACGAGGTCATCCCGTGGGAGAAGTTCAGCCACTACTGCGCCTCCAAGGGCGGGCTGAAGCTCTTCGCCCAATCGGTGGCCAAGGAGCTCGCGCCCAACGGCATCCGCGTCGTCTCGATCGCCCCCGGCGCCATCGCGACGCCCATCAACGAGGAGGTCCTCGACGATCCCACGGAGCGGGGCGAGGTCGAGGCCGAGATCCCGCTGGGGCGCTGGGGCGAGGTCTCCGACGTGGCGCAGGCGGTGGCGTGGGTCGCGTCCGATCAGGCGCACTACGTCGTCGGCGCCACCCTGTTCGTCGACGGGGGGATGACGCTCTATCCCGGCTTCGTGTGATCGGTACGCTCAGGCCATGGACGACACGCGCGTGACGAACCACATCGAGCAGCTCGTCGCCGAGGAGCACCGCCTCCTGGAGGCGCACGCGGAGGGGGACGGCCTCGGCCCCGAGGAGCACGCGCGGCTGGAGCGCGTGCGGGTCGAGCTCGACAAGTACTGGGACCTGCTGCGCCAGAGGCGCGCGCGCGAGCGCGCCGGGCTCGACCCCGACGCCGCCTCGCTGCGCGACGAGAGCACCGTCGAGGGCTACCTGCAGTAGCCCCTCCGGCGCGGCGCACCGAGGGCCGCCAGATTCGCCCGACCGGAGCACCGGCCGGTGCTACGTTGCCACCGAGTCCCGACCAGGAGGAGAGCGCCGCGATGGCCACCGCCACCCAGACCTTCAAGAACTTCATCGACGGCGAGTCGGTCGACGCTGCCGAAGGGCAGACCGACGCCGTCCTCAACCCGGCCACCGGCGAGGAGATCGCCCAGGCGGCGAGCTCCACGCAGGAGGACGTCGATCGCGCCGTCAAGGCCGCGCGGGCGGCCTTCGATGCAGGCTGGAGCACGAGCACGCCCGGCGAGCGCGCGCTGGCCATCCTCAAGCTGGCCGACGCGCTCGAGGAGCGCGCCGACGAGATCGCCGAACTCGAGTCGGCCAACGCCGGCAAGCCGATCGAGGCCTTCAAGAGCGACGAGGTCCCGGCGATGGTCGACAACCTGCGCTTCTTCGCCGGCGCCGCGCGCTGCATGGAGGGCAAGGCGGCCGGCGAGTACCTCGAGGGCTACACCTCGATGATCCGCCGCGAGCCCGTCGGCGTCATCGGCCAGATCTCACCGTGGAACTACCCAATCATGATGGCCGTCTGGAAGATCGGCCCCGCGCTGGCCACCGGCAACACCATCGTCCTCAAGCCCGCGCCGACCACGCCGCTGAGCACCATCCGGCTCGCCGAGATCGCGGCGGAGTTCCTGCCCAAGGGCGTGCTCAACGTCATCGCCGGCGGCAACGACCCCGGCGCGGCGCTGGTCGAGCACGACGACGTCGACATGGTGTCGCTCACGGGGTCGGTCGAGACGGGCAAGTGGATCGCCGAGCACGCGGCGCGGACGCTCAAGAAGGTCCACCTCGAGCTGGGCGGCAAGGCGCCGGTCGTGGTCTTCGACGATGTCGACCTCGACTCCGTGCTCGAGACGATCGCCGGCACCGGCTACTACAACGCCGGCCAGGACTGCACCGCGGCGACGCGCGTGCTGGCCTCGAGCGCGATCCTCGACGACGTGGTCAACGGCCTGGCCAAGGAGGCCGACGGGTACGTCATGGGCGACACGAGCTCGCCCGACACCACCCTCGGGCCGGTGAACTCGGCCCGCCAGCGCGAGCGCGTCGAGGGCTTCCTCGAGCGCCGCCCCTCGCACGCCGAGATCGTCACCGGCGGCCAGGAGCCCGACCTCCCCGGCTTCTTCCTGCAGCCGACCGTCGTGACCGGCCTGCAGCAGGACGACGAGATGATCCAGAAGGAGATCTTCGGCCCGGTCATCACCGTGCAGGCCTTCTCCGACGAGGAGCAGGCGATCAAGTGGGCCAACGGCACGCCGTACGGCCTGGCCTCGTCGGTGTGGACGCGCGACGTCGGGCGCGCCCTGCGCGTGGCCAAGGCCCTGCGCTTCGGCACCGTGTGGATCAACGACCACATCCCGCTCGCCAGCGAGATGCCGCACGGCGGCTACGGCCAGTCGGGCTACGGCAAGGACCTGTCGATGTACGCCCTCGAGGACTACACGCAGGTCAAGCACGTCATGGCGTCGCTCGGCTAGGCGCCGGGCAGCTCGACGACCACGCGACAGCCGCAGGGCCGCGCGCGCTCGGCGCGTAGCGCGCCGCCGTGGCGGCCGACGATCCGCCGTGCCTGCGCGAGGTTCTCGCCGCAGTGGCCGCTGCCCTCGTCGACGACCTCCACGCGGACCCCGTGCGGCGCCGAGCGCGCGGCCAGCGTCACGACGCCGCCGGGCGGCGAGCGCCGCGCCGCGTGGACGATGAGGTCGGTGAGCGCGCGGTGCAGGCACTCCGGATCGCCCACCGTGCGCAGCTGCGTCGGCGCGACGTCGACGCGCACATCCACGTCGCTGAGCGCCGGACGGTTCTCGTGGGCGGCGCGGGCCAGCAGCGCGCGCACGCCGAAGGTGCGCACCTGCGGACCCGGAGCGTGCTCGGGCGTCAGCGTCATGCCGGCGGCCAGCACCGTCCCCAGCCCCACACCGAGCACGAGCGCCACCGGGCCGCAGACGACGAGCGGCGCCCCCACCCCCATGCCCACGACCACGCCGAGCGCCGCCACCGGCACCGTGGTGACGATGAGCGTTCCGAGTCGGGTGTTCGAGCGCACGCGTGGCATCGGTTGGCGGGGGGCTCTGTCTGGTTGCCGGCCACGGCTCCGGCCCCGGAGGGATGCGACTGGGGCCGGAGCACGTGGCTGGCATGTGGCGAGAAGGCCGGGCCGTCCCCCCGGATAGCCCGACTCGCGTCCGCCTAGGTGCCCCCCGGGCGGCCCGCTCGCCGTCGTTCACCGCTCCGCTGGACCGAGAGGGGTGCAGCCCCTCCGGCGCGATGAAGCCTTCTTGGAAGTCAGACCCCTACGGCGCGCGTGGCGCGGCCCCTAGCGGGGGGAGCGCGGCCCACAACCGCCACTCCTCCACACCGCGCTCGCGTGCCTCACCGGAGACGTCCGTGCCTTCGATCCCCCGGATGCCGTCGCCACCCCCCACGAGTCGCTCGCGCCGCATCGTGCGGTCGTCCGCGGCCTTGCGCAGTGCAGTGCCCTCGCTGGTCAGGAGGATCAGCATCAGGCGGCGGGCGTGTTCGCGACTCGTCATGGCAGTTGGCTCTCCAAGGGTGGGTCTGACCCGCAGGCGTGACTTGGCGTGGAACGGTGTTCCAGCGGGGGTCCCCCGTCGTGTTCATCGCTCGTGGCCTGTGACCGGTTGCGTCAGAGCGCGGGCAGCGCCCGCAGGGCGCTGACGGCCGGCACGACGAGGTACTCGCCGCCGCGGCACTCGACGTAGCTGCGCAGCGGCGAGACCACGTGCGGCGGGGCGCCCTCGATGATGTGGCGCACCTCTCCGCCGGCGGGGCCGGTGATCGGGTCGGCCTGGCGGCCCAGGCCGAAGGCATTGCCGTCGTTGCACCACTGCGACTGGACGATCTCGAACTGGCGCGCGATCGAGGCCTGCAGGCAGACGAAGAGCAGCCCGCGCGCCTCGCCGTCGTCCTCGGCGCCGTCGGGCAGGGCGGGCCCGTAGGGCATGCCCCGGCGCAGGATGCGGTGGCGCGCCGTCAGCCGCCCCTCCCAGCCCAGCGTGTCGCGCGGGTTGGTGCGCCGCACGTGGGCGCCGCGCGGGCAGCGCAGGCCGCCCTGATCGTCGCCGTAGCGGAAGTCGTTGACGCGAAGCTTGTCGTTGCCGAGCTCGGGGTCGGGGCGGTCGGGGCGCAGCACGAGCGGGCTGCCGTCGCGCCAGCGCCCGACGAGCTTGGCCGCGACGAGCTCCTCGTCGAGCCCCAGCCGGCGGGCCTGCTCGGCGAGCTGGGCGCGGAAGCCGCCGACGTCCTGGCGCAGCTTGCGCCACACCATGTAGCTGGCGTTGCGGTCGAAGGGCGCGGGCGGCGCCGGCGCGGGCCCGCGGTCCTCGTCCTCGTAGCCCAGGACGAACTCGCCCGGCTTGATCGCGCGCCAGCGCGTGCGACTCAACGGCCACCAGGGCACGCGCTTGTACGGGACGCCCTGGCCGCGGACCTCCTCGCGGGCGACGCCCTCGATCGCCGGCTGCGAGAAGCCGTCGGTGAAGCCGAAGTGCTCGCGCTGCTCGCCGAGCAGGGCGGCCGGCTGCGCGTGGCCGAGCTCGAGCCCGCTTTCCGGCGCGCCCAGCGCGCGCTCCCAGCGCCCGGCCTCGGCCTCGAGCGCGTCGGCGCTCTGGGCGTGGACCACGAGCAGCACCTCCAGGTCGCGCAGCTCGGCGTCCCACGTTTCGGGGTCGTCGCCGAGGCGGTCCGCTCGCGCCGCCATGCCCTTGCGCAGCTCGGCCGGGAACCCCTCGAGGATCCATGCCGGCAGCTCGAGGGCCGCGAGCGCGCGATAGGAGAGCGCGACGTTGAGCGTCGTGTCCGGGCGCCCGCCCCAGTCCTGCTCGGTCGTCACCGGGTCCGCCAGCGCGGCGAGGAAGGCGCGCGCGGCCCGCGGCTCGCGCACGCGGGCGAAGAGGTGGCGGGCGAAGGCGAAGCGCTGCCCGTAGCCGCGCACGATCCCGCCCTGCAGGTCGGCGACGTCGATCACCAGGCCCGCCAGGCCGCCTGGAGCGCCGCGTCGTCGAGGATCGCCGCCTGCGCGGCGAGCGCCGCGAGGCGCTCGCGCAGCGCGAGCGCCTCCCCCACCTGCTCGACGCTCGCGTGCGGCGCGCCGACGACCGAGAAGCCGGCGTGCAGCTCGCGCGCCCGCGCCCAGCGCACCACCTCGGCCGGGTCGGCGGCGCCGGGCCAGAAGGCGCAGTGGGCGAGCACCGAGTCGAGCTCGCGCGCCGCGGCGGCCAGCCACGGTTCGGCCGCGCCGTCGTGGTCGGCGGCCAGCAGGACGTAGTGGCGCGTGCGCCCGCGGAAGCGCTGCGGCGGCGGGCGCAGGACCTGCAGGCGGGCCAGATGGGTGCCGGGCACGCAGGCGAAGGGCTCGTCGAGCGCGGCGATGGCCGCCCGGGCGCCATCGGCCTCCCCGTCGCGCAGCGGCGCGAGGACGAGGATCGGGGCGCTCACAGCAGCTCCTGCACGTCGGTGAGCAGGCGCCGCCACTCCTCGCCGAAGCGGCGGGCATCGGCGACCTCCAGCCGCGGAAGGGCGTCCTCATAGGCCGCCTGGAGCCTGAGCGCCTGGTCGACCATCGTCGTCGAGGCCTCGGGATGGGCCATCCAGAAGTGGTCGACGTGGTGGCTGTGCGCCTCGATGTACTCGCTCACGGGCCCGAAGCGCTTCGGCCCGGGGAAGCCCTTCGCCCCCCAGTACAGGCCGTTGATGCGCGCGGGCACCACGCGCACGAAGGCCTCGATGTACTGGATGTCCGAGCCGTCGAAGCTGGTCAGGAAGAGCATCGAGCGCGGGGCGGCGCGGTCACGCGGGGTCTGGCGATCGGTGGGCCAGCGCTCGATAAGCGCCCAGCGCGCGAAGTGGATGAAGGACAGCGCGCGCAGGGGCGCCGTCACGCGGCTCGTGAGCCTGGCCACCACCCACGTGAACCGCACCCACTTCGCCCACCACCACGGGACCGGGCTGAGGATGGTCAGCGGCGTTGCGCGCATCGGCGTCGAACGTATCGCACATGCCTAGGCGCGACGACTTGGCGCGCGTAGAGTCCTGCCGGTGGGGGATGCAGTCAGCCAGCGCTCGGACGCGGCCGGCGCGACCGGCGAACTTCCGCTTCTCGGGCGCGCGCGCGAACTGGCCGATCTCGACGCCACGCTGGCCGAGTCGTCGGCCGGCCACGGCGGCCTCGTGCTGCTCACCGGCGAACCCGGCATCGGCAAGACGCGCCTGGCCACCGCCCTGGGCGAGCGCGCCGCGGCCGACGGCCATCGCGTCGCCTGGGCGCGCGGCTGGGACGGCGGCGGCGCGCCCGCCTTCTGGCCGTGGGTGCAGGTCGTGCGCGCGCTGGCGGCCGACTGCGACGACGACGCCCTGCGCGCGGAGCTCGGCGCCGGCGCACGATGGGTGGCCCAGCTCGCGCCCGAGCTGCGCGAGCGGCTGGACCTGCCCGAGGCGGGCGACCTCGAGTCCGAGCAGGCTCGCTTCGCGCTCTTCGACGCCGTCACGGTCTTCCTGCGCAACACCGCGAGCCGCGAGCCGCTCGTCGTCCTGCTCGACGACCTCCACACCGCCGACCTGCCCTCGCTGCTGCTCCTCGCCTTCCTCTCTCGCGCCCTGAGCGAGACCCGCGTGCTGGTCATCACCACCCACCACGAGGCCGGCCCGCGCCGCGGGCCCGAGGTCGAGGCCGTGTTCGGCGAGCTCACGCGCTTCGGGGCGCGCATCGATCTCGGCGGGCTGGGGGACGACGACCTGCGCGCCCTGGTCGTCCACCGCAGCGGCGCGAACCCGCCCCCGGAGCTCGTGCACATGCTGCACCAGCTGACCGAGGGCAACCCCTTCTACTCCGACGAGGTCGTTCGGCTGCTCGTGGCCCAGGGCCGCATCGACCAGCCGCTGGGCGAGCGCGTGCCGCTGCCCGACGGGGTCCGCGACGCGATCCGCAAGCGCCTGCTGCCCCTGCGCGCCGAGGTCCGCGACGCGCTCCAGGTGGCGGCCGTCGAGGGCCGTGACTTCCAGCTGACCACGGTCGAGCGTGCAGCGGGCATCGGCCGCGCCGACCTCCTCGAGCGCCTCGACGAGGCGCTGGCCGTGCAGCTGCTCGAGGAGGCTCCGGGCCCGGCCGGGTCGTTCCGCTTCGTCCATGGCCTCATTCGCGAGACGCTCTACGGCGACCTCACCGCCTCGCGGCGGGCTCGGCTGCACGCCGCCGTGGGCGAGGCGCTCGAGCGCACGGCCGCCACCGAGGCCGAGCTGGCCCACCACTTCATCGAGGCGGCGCCGGTCGGCGACGCGTCCAAGGCGCTGGAGCACGCCCACCGCGCGGGTCTCGAGGCGCTGGCCGCGCTGGCCTACGAGCGCGCCGCCGACCTCTTCGACGCGGCGCTGAGCGCCCTCGACCTGCTCCCCGAGCCCGACGAGCCGCGTCGCGGCGAGCTGCTGCTGCTGCGCGGGCAGGCGCAGATGCAGTCGGGCGGCGACGCCGCGCGCGCCACCCTGCTGGCCGCCATCGACCTGGCGCGGCGGGTGGGCGACCCCGATCTGCTCGGTCGCGCCGCGCTCAGCCTGGGCGGCTTTGGCCTGTCGCCGGGCATCGTCGACGACGACCTCGTCGCGGTGCTCGAGGAGGCGCTCAGCGGGCTGCCGCCCGACGGCAGCGCCCTGCGCGCGCGCCTGCTCGTGCGCCTGGCCGTCGCGCTGTACTACTCAGACCAGGCGCAGCGCCGCGAGGACCTCGTGCAGGAGGCGCTCGAGATCGCGCGCGGGCTCGACGACCCGCCGACGCTCGCCTACGTGCTCGACCAGGGCCACATCGCCACCAACGGGCCCGACACGACCGAGCGCGGCCTGGCCTGGGCCCAGGAGCTCTTCGCCCTGGCCGACGCCGCCGGCGACGCCGAGCTGTCGGTCCGCGCGCGCTCGTGGCAGATCGACCTCCTGCTCGAGCTCGACGATCTCGCGGGCGCCGACATGGCGATCGAGGCGCTCGACCGCATCGCCACCGACTCGCGGGATCCGCGCGCCCGCGCCTACATCCCGCTGCACCGCGCCCGGCGTGCGATGATCGCCGGGCAGCTCGACGACACCGAGGTGCTCATCCACGAGGGCATCCAGCTGGGCTGGAGCCTGCAGGACTCGACCGTCCCGATCCTCGCCGGGGCCCAGCTCTTCTGGCTGCGCATGGGCCAGGGCCGCCTGCGCGAGATCGAGGACGCGGTGCGCCAGTTCGCCGATCAGCTCCCGGCCATGCCGGCGTGGCGCGTGGCGCTGGCCACGCTCTACATGCACACCGGCCGGCCCGCAGAGGCTCGCCGCGAGTACGACCGTCTCGCGGAGCGCGATTTCGCGAACATCCCGCGCGACAACGTGTGGTCGATCTGCATCGCGCTGCTGGCCGAGTTGAGCGAGACCTTCCGCGACGTCGAGCGCTCGGCGCTGCTCGAGGAGCTGCTGGCGCCCCTCGAGGGCCGCAACGTCGTCACCCCGACGGGCATCTTCGCCGGGCCCGTGCGCCGGTACCTCGCGCTCACCGCGGCCGCCCGCGGCGACCAGGACACGGCTCTCGCCCGCCTGGCCGAGGCGCGGCTGGCGTGCGAGCGGATGGGCTACAAGCCGATGCTCGCCGTCCTCGACGTCGACGAGGCGCGCATGCTCGCGCGCCGCGGCCGGCCCGGCGACGTCGAGCAGGCGCGCGCGCTGCTGCAGCGCGGCCTGCTGCGCGCGGAGGAGGTCGGCGTGCCGCGCCTCGACGAGCGCCTGGCGCGCGCCGCGGCGATGCTGCCCGAGCCCGACGACGCCCCGGCCCCCGAGCCCGCGCCCGCCCACGGCCCCGCGCACGCCGTGCTCGCGCGCGAGGGCGACGTCTGGCGCCTGGACTACGAGGGCCGCGTGCTGCGCGTGCGCGACGCCAAGGGCATGCGCCACCTCGCCCTGCTGCTCGCCAACCCCGGCATCGAGTTCCACGCGGTCGACGTCGCCACCGCGGCCGAGGGCGGGGCCGTGCGGGCCGCCGAGAGCGCCGAGGGGCTCGGCGTGCGCGCCGGGACGGGCGACGCGGGGCCCGCGCTCGACTCGCAGGCCAAGGCCGAGTACCGCTCGCGCCTGGAGGACCTGCGGGCCGAGATCGAGGAGGCCGAGTCGTTCAACGATCCAGAGCGCGCAGCACGGGCGCGCGAGGAGATGGACTTCATCGCGCAGGAGCTGTCGGCGGCCGTCGGCCTCGGCGGCCGCGATCGTCGCGCCGCCTCGGCGGCCGAGCGCGCTCGGGTCAACGTGACGCGCGCGCTGCGGCGCGAGATCAGGCGCATCGCCGAGGAGGACGCGGGCCTCGGGCGCGAGCTGGAGACGACCGTGCGCACCGGCACCTTCTGCGCCTACGAGCCGGACCCCAGGCGTCCGGTCGCGTGGGACGTGGATGCCGGCTGAGCGCTACGACGTCGTGGTCGTCGGGTCGGGCTTCGGCGGCTCGGTCGTCGCGTGCCGCCTGGCGCAGGCGGGGGCCTCGGTGCTCGTGCTCGAGCGCGGGCAGCCGTGGCCGCCGGGCGCCTTCCCGCGCACGCCGCGCCAGTGGCGCACCGCGCTCTGGGCGCCGCGCCGCGGCGTGCACGGCCTCTTCGAGTACCACCACTTCAAGGGCCTCGACTCGCTCACGGCCAGCGGGCTGGGCGGCGGGTCGCTCATCTACGCCAACGTCATGCTGCGCAAGGACCCCGAGACCTTCGCCGCCGACGGCCTGCCGCTGCAGGCCGGCGATCTCGAGCGCCACTACGACGCGGTCCACGCCATGCAGCGCGCCGAGCGCTATCCGTGGGCCGACCGCACGCCCAAGACGCGCGCGCTGCTGGACGCGGCGCGGACCGCGGGGCTGCACGCCGAGCGCCCGCCGCTGGCCGTGGCCTTCGGCGAGCGCCCGGGCCAGCCCTTCGACGACGGGTCGGCCAACCTCCACGGCGCCCCGCGAGAGACGTGCCGGCTGTGCGGCGCATGCGACGTGGGCTGTCAGTACGGGGCCAAGCAGACGGTCGACTTCACCTATCTGAGCGCGGCGGTCGACGCCGGCGCGCGCGTGCGCACGTGCTGCGAGGCGCACGCGCTGGACGGCGACGGCGACGGCTGGCGCGTGCGCTATCGCCAGCACCTGGCCGCGCGCGAGGGGCATCCCGAGCACCTGCTCGACCCGATCGCCCGGACCGACCGCGAGGTGCGCGCCGATCGGCTGGTGCTCGCCGGCGGGACCTTCGGCTCGACCGGCCTGCTGCTGCGCAACCGCCCGGCGCTGCCCGGGCTCAGCCCGCGGCTGGGGCGCGGGTTCTCGGGCAACGGCGACCTCCTGCTCTTCCTGCTCGACGCCGACCGCTTCCTCGACCCGGCCACCGGGCCGGTGATCACGGCCTCGGTGCGCGTGCCCGACGCCGAGTCGCCCAGCGGCCGCGGATTCCTCGTCCAGGACGCGGGCGCGCCCGGCTTCTCGGAGTGGCTCTGGCAGGGCCTCGAGGCGCCCGGCGACCTGTGGCGCGCCCTGCGCCGGCGCTCGGCGGCCGAGGCCTTCGGCACCGCGCGCGCATCGGCCGCCATGGCACCGCTGCTGGGGATGGGGCGCGACGTGCCGGGCGGGCGCATGGAGCTGCGCGGCGACCGGCTGGTGCTGACCTGGCGCGGGCAGGCCTCGCGGGCGTACTTCGAGGGCCTCGAGGCCACGGCCCGGCGGCTCGGGCAGGCGCTCGGAGGGCGCGTGGTGCGCCTCGGCGGGCGCTTCGCGCGCCTGTTGAGCGTCCACCCGCTCGGCGGCTGCGCCATGGCCGCGAGCGCGCAGGACGGGGTCGTGGACTCCTTCGGCCGGGTCTTCGGCTACGAGCGCCTGTACGTGTCCGACGGGTCCATCCTGCCCGGCCCGGTGGGCGTCAACCCGAGCATGACCATCGCCGCCCTGGGCGAGCGGATCGCGGAGGAGATGCGCAGATGAGCGCGCTGGACTGGTCGGAGTCGATGAGTGGGCGGGTGTCGTTCGACACCACCGACTACAACCAGGGCTGGTGGCAGGGCACGCCCTGCGCCTTCCACCTCGACCTGCACGTCGACGACGTCGATCGCTTCTTCACCGACGACGAGCACGAGGCGACGTGCACCGGCTGGATCGACTGCGACGGCCTCGGCGAGCGCATGGCCATCGCCGAGGGCAGCTTCAACCTGCTCGTGGCGGCGGGCGGGGCGCGACGGCGCGAGATGCGCTACCGGCTCTTCGCCCACGACCGCGCCGGGCGCCCGGTGACGCTGGCGGGCTTCAAGGAGATCGAGGACGGCTGGTTTCGCGACACGTGGGTCGACACCACGACGCTGTTCACCCGCCTGTACCCCGGCTGGGTGACGCGCGAACAGGAGGACGGCGCCACCCCGCTGGCCACGGGCGTGCTGCACGTCTCCGCGGGCGGCTTCCTGGCGCTCATGCTGAGCATGCGCGGAAGCGTGCGCGACAAGCTGCGCTACGGCTCGTTCTCGGCGCGCTCGCTGCTGCAGGTCTATGTCGGGCGCAGCGCGGCCATGGGCTCGACCGCCTTCCCGGGGCTGCATCCCGGCTCGGAGCGCTGGCAGGGCTTCGCGCCCGAGGAGTGGCACGACTGCCCCGGGCGGCCGGGCCTGCGCCGGCGCATCCTCGCCGTGCGCACCGAGGACGGCCGCGACCTGACGATCCACCACATCCGCGGCGACGCGCAGCCGACCGAGGGACCGGTGCTCCTCCAGCACGGCACCGGCGTGCGCGCGAACCTGTTCTACGGCTCGCCCATGCCGCGCTCGATCGTCGACGTCCTCGTCGCCGAGGGCTACGACGTCTGGCTGGGCAACTGGCGCGGCTCGATCGACCTGCCCGAGTGCGACTACACGCTCGACGACGTCGCGCGCTACGACCATCCGGCGCTGATCGCCACCGTCCTGCGCGAGACCGGGGCCCAGACGCTCAAGGCGATCGTGCACTGCCAGGGCTCGACGTCCTTCGCCCTGGCCTGCGCCGGCGGGCTCGTGCCCGAGGTGACCGACGTCGTCTCCAACGCCGTGTCCTTCCACGTCGACGTCCCGCGCCTGTCCAAGCTCCAGCTGCAGGTGCTCGTGCCCGCCCTCGGCTTCGGCTACAAGGGCCTCGACCCGCAGTGGACGCTGCGCCCCACCGCCCTGCGGGCGCGCATGCTGGCCGGTGTCGCGCGCGCCGTCCGCCGCGAGTGCCGCGAGCCCGTGTGCCAGATGGCCAACTTCACCTACGGGGTGGGCGGCAACATCCTGTGGGACCACGCGAACCTCGATCCGCCCACCCACCGCTGGCTCGCCCGCGAGTTCGGGTGGGTGCCCATCACCTTCTTCAGGCAGATGGCGCGCTGCGCCGCGGCCGGGCACCTCCTGGCCGCCTCCGGCTACGACGAGATCCCGGAGGACGTCGTGGCCGGCGCGCCGCGCAACCGGCCGCGCTGGACGTTCCTCGCCGGCTCGGCGAACCGCTGCTTCCTGCCGCGCAGCCAGGCGCGGGCGTTTGCGTGGCTCGACGCCCTGGAGCCGGGCCGCCACGCGCTGGTGGACCTGCCGGGCTACACGCACCTCGACGTCTTCTTCGGTCGCAACGCCGAGCGCGACGTCTTCGGGCGCATCGTCGGGGCCCTGCGCGGAACTTCCAACCCCCGAGGGAGTTAGAGTCGGCGGAGAGGGATTGCTCTGGAAGCCTCAGCACTCCACGCGCCGGCTGGTCTCGGTCGCATCACGGCCCACGGTCCGCTGCTGCGGCTGCGCTCCGACGACCAGCTCGTCGCGCTGTTCCGGATGGGCTACGACGATGCCTTCGGAACCATCCACGACCGCTATCGCCAGCGCCTGCTCGCCTACACGCGCCAGATGCTGGGATCGTCGCGCTCGGACGCCGAGGACGTCCTGCAGGACGTCTTCCTGCGCGCCTACGGAGCGCTGCGCCACGACGACCGGCCGGTGACGCTGCGCGCCTGGCTGTACCGCGTCGCGCACAACCGCTGCATCGACCACCTGCGCCGCCCGCTCCCCCCGGCGGCCGAGATCTACGAGCTGTCGCGCACGCCGACGCACGACCCGCAGGCCGAGACGGTGCGCCGCGAGGACCTGCGCCGGCTGGTGCAGGACGTCCAGCGCCTGCCCGAGCATCAGCGCTCGGCCCTGCTCATGCGCGAGCTCGACGGGCTCACCTACGCCGAGCTGGCCGACGCCCTGGACACCTCGGTGCCCGCCGTCAAGTCCCTGCTCGTGCGCGCGCGCGTCGGCCTCGTCGAGGCCGAGGAGGCGCGCGACACCGCCTGCGTGGACATCCGGGCCGACCTCGTGCGCTCCCACTGGCGCGGCGTGCGGACCAGCGGGCGCTCGCGCCGGCACCTGCGCGACTGCGGCGCCTGCCGCGAGTACCGCCAGAGCCTGCGCGGCGTCGACGAGGGCCTGGCCGCGCTGGTGCCGGGCGGTGCCGGTCCGCTCGCCACCGTGGCCAAGCTGCTGGGGATCGGCGGCGCGTCGTCGGGCGCCGCTGCGGGCGCGGGAGCCGGAGCCGGCGGCACGGCCGCTGTGGCCGGCGGCGCGACGGCCGCGACCGCCACGGCGACGAAGGTCGTCGCCATCGTGTGCTGCGCGGCGGTCGTCGGCGGAGGGGCGGCCGAGGTGCGCCAGCAGGTCCGCCCGGCGGCGCCCGCCACCCACGCCGCGCGCCACGTACGCAGGGTCACGCCGCGCGTCGCCACCATCGCGCCGATCAAGGCCCCGGTGGCGCGCGCCATGGACCCGGTGCGCGACACGGCGCTCGCCGCCCCCGCGCACAAGGCGACCCCGCATCGCGCGGTGGCCAGCACGCCCGCCCTCGCCACCACCGAGCCCGGGACCGGGAGCGTCGCGGCGCCCGCCCCGCCCGCGCCCGTCACCGCGGCGCCCGAGGAGGCGCAGACCGGCGGCGCCATGGCGCCCGACGAGGACTCGCTGCCCGATTCGAGCGGCACCGGAGCCGTCGGCGCGCCCACGCCCGCCGACCCCGCCGCCGCGGCCGGCCCGGGCGACACGACGACGACGCCGGCGGGCCAGAGCCCGGCGGCCGGCGCACCGAGCGAGCCGGGCGCGCCGATCGGCGGCGCGCCCACCGGCTGACCACACACGGCTCCCGGCCCGCCCCGCACCCCCTGGAGGGTCGAACGTCGGTCCTACCCCCTGGGAAGGTGGGAAGACCGACGTTCGACCCCCTGGCGCGACCGCCCGGGCGGGTCTCGGCGCGTGGGCGCTATCGTCGCGCCCGGCGATGGACCGCTACCTGACCAAGCTCGAGCACGAGCAGCTGCTCGTCCGGCGCGGGACCCGCTCGGGGCGCTACTGCATCGTCGCGGTGCACTCCACGGTCCGCGGACCGGCCCTCGGCGGCTGCCGGATGTGGCGCTACGACGACAGCCGCGCCGCCGTGCGCGACGCCCTGCGCCTGTCACGGGCCATGACCTACAAGTCGGCGGTCGCGGGCCTGCCGCTCGGCGGTGGCAAGGGCGTGATCATGCTCGGCGACGGGCCGCCGCACGGGCGCGACCGGACGGCCACGCTGCTGGACTTCGCCGACACGGTGGCGGCGGTGAACGGGAGCTACATCACCGCCGAGGACGTCGGCACCTCGGCGCGCGACATGACCGTGATCGCCCGGGGAACGCCGTACGTCTCGGGCCTCGCGCGCTCGCGCGGGGGCTCGGGCGACCCCAGTCCCTACACCGCGCTCGGCGTCGAGGCCGCCGTGCTGGCCTCCGTCGAGCGGGCCTTCGGGAGCACGTCGCTGAAGGGTCGCAGCGCGGCGGTCGTCGGGCTCGGCGCCGTCGGCCTGCGCCTCGCGCGGCTGCTGGCCCGCCGCGGGGCGAGGCTGCTGGTCTCCGACATCGACACGAGCAAGCGCGAGGAGGCGGCGCGCCTGGGCGCGCGCTGGGTCAAGCCGGACAAGGCGCTCTTCGCCGCCGTGGACGTCCTGGCGCCGTGCGCGCTCGGCGCCGTGCTGGACGACGAGTCGGTGCCCGCGCTGCAGGCGCCGGTCATCGCCGGGGCGGCCAACAACCAGCTCGCCGACGAGTCGGTGGCCGACCTGCTCGCGCGTCAGGGCGTGCTGTGGGCCCCGGACTTCGTCGCCAACGCCGGCGGCATCATCAACATCTCGGTCGAGCTCGAGCCCGGCGGCTACGACCCGCGGCTGGCGCGCGAGCGCGTCCGCGGCGTGGGCGACACGCTGCGCTCGATCTACGACGCGGCGGCGGGCGGCATGACGCCGCTGGCGGCGGCCATGGAGCTCGCCCGCACGAACCTGTCGGACTCGCGCGCGTAGCGCGCGGCGAGCCACACGGCGTCGTCGCCGACCGGCATGCGCACCACGTCGCCGCGGGCGGCGGCGTCGATGAGCGCGTCCTCGGTGGCGCCGCGGTCGGCCGGGAAGAGGCCGGGGCGCATGATCTCGGCCACCTCGGCCGTGACCAGGCCGCCCGGCACCTCCTCGAGCACCTCGAGCGGATCCTCCGCCGGCGCCCGGCGCTCGAGGGAGGTGTCGAAGTTGGCCAGGACGACGTCGTAGGCCTCGATCGGCTGGAAGCCTCCGGCCTCGACGCGCCGGTCGCCGCGCTCGAAGACGAGCGACGGGGCCGTGTAGCGGACCGGGCCGTCGGTGGCGGCGCTCTTGCCCTGGAACTCGGTCGGCGAGCCCGCGGCGGTGCGCGCCAGCGCGCGGTCGGCCTCGTAGGCCTCGACGACGGCGGGGTCGTCGATGCGCGCGACGATCGCCAGCGCGTCGAGGCCCGGCACGCGGCGCAGGCCGGTGGCGAGGTCCCCGTCCTCGTCGAGCACGAGCGGCGTGGTGAACTGCATGAGCTGCAGCGCGCGGAAGGCGGCGTCGCCGAGCGCAGGGTCCTGCATGCGCGCGGCCACAACGGCCCGGCACGCGCGCGAGGTGGCCGCCACGTGGTGCTTGGGCTGCGTCTGGAACGGCATCCCGTACTGGCGGAAGTTGCGGTAGCCGCGAGCCTGGCGCTGGGGCGTGTAGCCGCGGTCGACGTACTGCTGGGCGCGCTCGGTCAGCCCGATGAGTGTGAGCTTCCAGTCGAGCTGCGCGCCGTAGCGCCAGCGCAGCGTGGCCAGCGCCGGGGAGGCCGAGTAGGCCCACGGGCAGCCGGGGTCTGAGAAGTGCCGGACGGTGATCGGTTGCACGAGCAACATTGTCGCACTTGACCACCCTCGGCATCGCGGCGCCGCGATCGGCGCGCTCAGCGTGGTGGCGCGCGGGCGCGCCCGGGCGCGCCGACCCCCGGCCCGGCGCTGCCATGGGCGCCGGGCGGCGTGGCCTCGTTGCCGTTCCCGGCGACCACGACGTCGTGTGCTGCGAGCCCGGTCTGTGGAGCACCGTGCTCGCGCGTCGTGGCCGCCTTCACCGCCGCGGGCGTCACCTCGGGAGGTATGACGGCGACCTTGGGAGGCGGCGCGTGCCAATGCGCGGCCACCGGAGGCGCTGCAGGCGCGCCGGCGGCGGTGGCGGGAACGGCTCCGACCACGCCCGCCACCATGGCCGCCGTGGCCGTGGTGAAGGGTCGGAGGGCGGGTCGGGTCATGCGGGGATCATCGACCCCGTTCCTGTGAGGCGATGAAGAATCGCTTGAGAGGCTGCTGGGGAGCCGACTCAGCCGGCGGCCGGGCTCACGGCTCGCCGAGCAGCGAGAGCTCCGGGCGCTCGACGCCGACCGGGAGGCGGCCCTCCTCGTCGAGCTTGTCCAGGTGGGCGGCGAGGGTGACGGTGGCGGCGGGGCGCAGGGCCGCCGGAGCGTCGCTCCACACGCGGTCCAGGAGGTCGTCGGCCGTGCGCAATCCGGCGTCCAGGGCTGCGACCAGCCGGCGCTCGCGCTCCATGCGATGCGCGATGTACTCGTCGAGCTTGGCGGCCGGGTCGAGGACGACGGGTCCGTGTCCCGGGCAGATGACCTTGATGCCGAGCACCCGCAGGCGCCGCAGCGCACCGAGGTAGGCGCGCAGGGCGCCGGGCTCGGGATAGACGAAGACCGAGCCCTCGCCGAGCACCGCGTCCCCGGAGAAGCAGACGCCCCCGGCGACATAGGCGAGGTGATCGGTCGCGTGGCCCGGGGTGGCGATGGCGCGCAGCGGGCCGAACCTGTCCCCGTCCTCGAGGCGCACGTCGGCGCCCTCGTAGCGCGAGGCCGCGACGGGCGCCCCGCCCGCGCGGCGGCGCAGCTCGTCGACGGCATCGGTGTGATCGCCGTGGTCGTGGGTCACCGCGATGCCGCCGATCCCCCCGCGGTCGCTCGCGTCGGAGAGCACGCGCTCGAGGTGGGCCTCCATGAGCGGCCCCGGATCGACGACCCAGCACGGGTTGCGCCCGACCAGCCACGTGTTGGTGCCGCGCAGCGTGAACGGGCTCGGGTTGTCGGCGGTGACGAGGCCGACGTCGTCCATCAGCGCCGCCACGAGCGCCGGCGCGGGCCGGGCTGCAGGAAGTCGGGCACGCCGCGGCGCACGGGGTAGGCGACGCCGGTCGACGCGCACACGAGCTGCCCGCGCTGGGCGGTCAGCGGCGCCTTGGTCGCCGGGTCGGCCAGCAGGTCGAGGGCCCGCGCCGCGAACGGCCCGCCGGCGCGCGGGCGCCGGCTGGGCTCGTAGTCGCCGGCCTTGCGCGCGAGCACGCGCACCGAGTGAAACCACGCGCGCCCACGGCCCTCGAAGGCGGCGTCGAAGGGCACGAGCGCGCCGAGCAGCAGCGCCACCAGCTCGTGGAGCTCGCGCATCGCCTCCGCCTCGGGGCGCGCGGCGTCGACGGCGCCCATCTTGCTCGCGTTGTGCAGCGTGTTGTAGAGCCCGCCCGTCGCGTCGACGTCGGTGAGCACGTCGACGAAGCCGATCTCGCGGCACACGCGCTCGAAGAACGGCGGCGTCAGGCGCACGTAGTCGTCGGGATAGCCGTGCAGCCACCACACGAAGGGCATGACGTGGACCATCACGCCGCCCGGTCGCAGCACGCGATGGCATTCGGCCAGCACCTCGTGGGGATAGGCGATGTGCTCGAGCACGGAGTTCGACCCCACGCGATCCACCGCGCCCGAGCGGAAGGGCAGCGCGGTGGCGTCGGCCACGACGTCGATCGGGTGGGCGGGGTCGACGTCCAGGCGGATGAGCTCGGCCAGGCCGTCGGCGTCGGCCAGCTCGCGCGTGCGCTCGTCTCCGAACGCGGTCCACGTGCCGAGCTCGAGGTGCACGGCACCCACGTTCACGGTCTGCTGGTAGGCCGCCGCCCGTGCCGCGTCCCACTCCGCCCCGGCGCCGGGCAGCAGCGGGTTGACGCCGTCGAGCAGGTGCGGCCGCCAGGCGGCGAGGTGCTCGTGCAGCGTCGCCACCAGCGCGTCGGCCTGGGCCGGTGCCTTGGCCCGGATCGCCTGCTCGACGAGGTCGAAGAGGCGGCTGACGCGCGCGGGATCGGCCCGCCGCGCCACCGAATCGACACTGGGCCTCCCGCTCACCCGCGGGATCATGCCAGCGCGCCGCCGATCGGCTGCCCTCAGCGCGCCGCGAAGCGGTAGACCGGCCCGTTGACCGAGACCACGTAGAGGCGCCCCGAGGCGTCCTCGCCGAACGACGCGACCCCGGCGATCGGCGGCACCGAGAGCGTCCGGCTCCGGGCGCGCCGGCCGGCGCGCAGCGTGGCCACACGCAGGTGGCTCTCGCAGTAGTCGCCGTAGACGTAGCGCCCGTAGAGCCCGGGCACGCCGCGGTCGCGGGCGATGAAGCCGCCGGTGATCGAGCAGAACCCGGCCTGATGGGTGTGCGTGATGACCGGGAAGATCGCGTGCGGCGCCGGCTCGTCGAAGTTGCGCCGGCGGCCCTCCCACGGGCGCCAGCCGAAGTTCGCGCCCCGCGCGCCGCCCTTCCTGACGAAGTCGATCTCCTCGACCGCGTCCTGGCCGACGTCGCCGATGGCCAGGTCGCCGGTGGCGCGGTCGAAGGAGAAGCGCCACGGGTTGCGCAGGCCGTAGGCGTAGATCTCGCCGCGGGCGCCGGCGCGCCCGGCGAACGGGTTCGAGGACGGGATCGTGTACGGCCTGCCGCCGGCCTGCTTGGGGTCGATGCGCAGGATCTTGCCCAGCAGCGAGCCCAGCGACTGCGCGTTGCCGCGGTCGCCGTGCTGGTCGTTGGCGCCCCCGCCGTCGCCGGTGCCGACGTACATCAGCCGGTCGGGGCCGAAGATCATCAGGCCGCCGTTGTGGTTGGGCTCGGGGTCGTCCATGCGCAGGACGAGCCGGGCGCTGTTCGGGTCGGCGCGGTCCTCGCTGGCGCGGTGGTACTCCCAGATGGCCTCGGTGCCGCTCTTCTCGGTGTAGTAGACGTAGAAGAGGCCCGACTGCGCGTAGTCCGGTGGGAAGGCCACCGACAGCAGGCCCTGCTCGCCGCCCGCCGTGACCTTCGAGCGGATGTCCAGGAACGGCTGGGCCAGGGGCTTGCCGCCCCGGACGACCACGATCTGCCCGGCCTGCTCGACGATGAACAGACGGCGCTTGTCGCCGGGCGGCGAGGTGAGGTAGACCGGCGCCTGGAAGTCGCCGACCTTGATCAGGCGCACGCCGCGACCGGCCGCCGCGCGGCCCGCGGCGGGGGCGGACGCGCCGGTGTCGTCGTTCGTGCTCGCCGTCGCGTTGGTCGTCGTCTTGGCGGTCTGCGTGTTGGCGTCCGACCCGCAGGCCGCGAGGAGCGCCGCGGCGACGAGGGCGAGGGCAAGGACCGGGCGGAGCATCCGCGCAGGATGCCACGGCCTTGTAACGCTGGTCGCACCGGGATTGACTGGTCGCCATGAGCGAGCGCAGCTTCGACGTGGTGGTCATCGGCGCCGGGCCGGCCGGGGAGGTGTGCGCGGGCCGCCTGGCCGACGCCGGCCTCGAGGTCGCCATCGTCGAGCAGCACCTCGTCGGCGGCGAGTGCTCGTTCTACGGCTGCATGCCCTCCAAGACGCTGCTGCGCCCCGGGCAGGTGCTGGCCGAGGCACGGCGCATCCCGGGCGCAGCGCAGGCGGTGACCGGCGGCCTCGACGTGCCCGCCGCGCTGGAGCGCCGCGACGAGGTCATCCACCACCTCCACGACGACGAGCAGGTCCCGTGGCTCGAGGCCCGCGACATCACTCTCGTGCGCGGCCGCGGGCGGCTCAGCGGCGAGCGGACCGTTCAGGTGGGCGATGAGACGCTGGTCGCGCGCCGCGCAGTCGTCATCGCCACCGGCACGGAGCCGCTCGTGCCGCCCATCCCCGGGCTGCGCGAGGCCCGCCCATGGACCAACCGCGAGGCGGTGACGGCCGAGCAGGTGCCCTCGAGCCTCGTCGTCCTGGGCGGCGGCACGGTCGGGGTGGAGATGGCCGACGCCTACGCGTCCTTCGGCGCGCGGGTCACCGTGATCGAGGCGGGCCCGCGGGTGCTCGGGCGCGAGGAGCCCTTCGCGGGCGACGAGGTGTGCGCCGCCTTCGCCGAGGCCGGCATCGACGTGCGGGCCGACACGCGCGCGACCGCCGTCTCGCGCGCCGACGGCCGCGTGACCGTCGAGCTCGACGACGGGTCGAGCGTCTCGGGCGATGAGATCCTCGTGGCCGTCGGGCGCCACATCCTCTCCGCCGACCTCGGCCTCGAGGACCTGGGCGTGGAGCCCGGGCGCCCGATCGAGGTCGACGACGCCCTGCGCGTCCCCGGCCACGACTGGCTCTACGTCATCGGCGACGCCAACGGCCGCGCCCTGCTGACCCACATGGGCAAGTATCAGGGCCGGATCGCGGCGGACAGGATCCTCGGCCGCGAGGTCCCGCTGCGCAGCGACGGCGCGCTCAGCCCGCGGGTGACCTTCACCGATCCCCAGGTGGCGGCCGTGGGCCACACCCTCGCCAGCGCGCAGGAGGCCGGCATCGACGCGCGCGCCGTCGACATGCCCACCGGCGGCAACGCCGGCGGCTCGTTCGTGGGCCGCGGCGCGCCGGGGACCGCGCGCATCGTCGTCGACGAGGAGCGGCGCGTCATCGTCGGCGCGACCTTCACCGGCGCCGAGATCGCCGAGGCGCTGCACGCCGCGACCATCGCCGTGATCGGCGGGGTCTCGCTCGACGACCTCTGGCACGCGGTCCCGTGCTTCCCCACGCGCAGCGAGCTGTGGCTGAAGCTGCTGGAGGAGTACGGGATGTGATTCGTCGTCCGCGGCGCGTCAGCCGCGCCGCCGGCGGCCCGGGCGGGTCGAACGTCGGTCCTACCCCCTCATAGCGTGGGAAGACCGACGTTCGACGGCCCCCACGCGCCGCCGGCGGCCCGGGCAGGTCGAACGTCGGTCCTACCCCCTCATAGCGTGGGAAGACCGACGTTCGACGGCCCCCACGCGCGCCCGGCCTCAGCTGGACTCCGTTCCCTCGGTGCCCTGACCGCGGAGCGCCGCCTACGCTTCGCGGACGACCGCCACCGTGCGGTCGGCCTCGCGCGCGACGGTCCACCCCGCCACCGCACCCGGCCCGCGGAAGAGCGAGTCGACCACCGCCGTCGGCCCGGGCAGCCCGCGGCCCCGGGGTTGCGACAGCCGGGCGTCGTGGAAGAGCACGGCGCCGCCGGGCTCGACGAAGCCGTGCCAGTCCTCCCAGTCGGTGCGCACGCCCTCCTCGCTGTGGTCGCCGTCGACGAAGACGAGGTCGACGGCGCCCTCCCAGCGCTGCGCGACCGCGCTGCTGTAGTCGACGTGCCAGTGCACGCGCGGGCCGGCGTGGCGGCGCGCGGCGCGGGCCACCACGCGGCGGCTGGCGCCCTCCGTCGCCCCCCACCCGGCCGGCAGCGCCCAGCCGTGGTGGCCGAAGGGGTCCACGAGGTGCAGTTCGGCCGCGGCGTCGAGGACCTGGCACAGCACGACGGCCGACGAGCCCTCGTAGACGCCGAGCTCGACCACGCGGCGGCGACCGAGCGCCGTCGCGCGCAGCACGGCGGCGTCCTGCTCGGAGTGCATCGTGCGCGGCGGGATCAGGCCCGCGCCGACGAAGACCGAGCGCAGCCGCACGTCGTCGCGCAGGCGGTCGGGGGCGAGGCGCCGCACGGCCTTGGGCAGCGCCATCAGGCCCCGGCCTCGATGCGCCCGCGGACCTCGCCCAGCGCCACCGCGTCGCCGCCGCGCCCGCGCAGGACGACCTCGTCGCCGTCGAGCAGGAAGGTGCGCGTCGACCCGTCGGCGAGCTCGATCGGCTCCTCCCCGTTCCACGCCAGCTCGAGCAGGCAGCCGCGCTGCTCGCGCTCGGGGCCCGAGATCGTGCCCGAGGCGAAGAGGTCGCCGACGCGCAGCGACGCGCCGTTGACCGTCAGGTGCGCGAGCTGCTGGGCCGCCGACCAGTACAGATGGCGCGCGTTCGTGCGCGCGATGACCGTGCCGTTGAGTTCGATCTCGAGGTCGAGGTCGAACGCCCACGGGTCCTCGTGCAGGTACTCCAGCGGGGCGGGCTCCTGTGCCGGCGCGGCCGCGCGGCGGTCGAGCACCGCCGCCAGCGGCGTGACCCACGCGGCCACCGAGGTCGCGAACGACTTGGCCAGGAAGGGGCCGAGCGGGCGGTACTCCCATGCCTGGAGATCGCGCGCGCTCCAGTCGTTGACCAGCAGCACGCCGAACACGTGGTCCAGCGCGGCGCTCGACCGCCACCGGCTCGCCCGGCGCGGTCGGCACGCCCACGACGAAGCCCAGCTCGAGCTCGATGTCGAGGCGCACGCTCGGGCCGAACACCGGCGCCTCGTCGCCGGGCTCGCGGCGCTGGCCGCTGGGCCGCCGGATCGGCGTCCCGCTCACGACGACCGTGCCCGCGCGCCCGTGGTAGCCGATCGGCATGTGGCGCCAGTTGGGCACGAGGGGATCGGCGTCGGGCCGGAAGAGCCGGCCGACGTTCGTCGCGTGATCGAGCGAGGAGTAGAAGTCGACGTAGTCGCCCACCGCGATCGGCAGCAGCAGCTCGACCTCGTCGAGCGCCACCGTGACGGGCTCCGCGTCGGGACCCGCGGTCAGCGACCGCAGCCCTTCTCGGACCCGCGCCCACGTCGCGGGCCCGGCCGCCATGAACGCGTTGAGCGTCGACTGGTCGAAGAGCGCGGGATCCGCGTCGAGTGGCCCGTCCTCCGCCAGCTCCACGAGGTCGAGGACGCCGTCGCCCAGGCGCGCGCCCACCCGCGGGCTCTCGCCCGCGCGCCGGAAGACCCCGTAGGGCAGGTGCTCGGGGCCGAACCCGGTCACGCCGGGATCATGCCAAGGCCGCCCCTCACGGCGCGGCCGGCGCCTGCCAGAGGTGCTGCGAGGCGTACGAGCGCCAGGGCGCCCAGGCCGCAGCGAGCGCGCGAGCCTCGCGCGGGTCGTCGGGCCCGCCGAGGCGGCGCAGCGCGTGGCGCACGCCGAGGTCCTCGGCCAGGAAGACATCGGGGTCGCCCAGCGCGCGCATGGCGACGTAGCCCGCCGTCCACGGCCCGATGCCCGGCAGGGCGAGGAGCCGGCGCCGGGCCTCCGCGCGCTCGCCGACGCGGTCCAGCCGCACGGTGCCGTCGGCCAGGGCGCGGCACAGGCTCACCAGGGCGCCGGCGCGGGCGCGCGGCATGGGCAGGCGCGTGGGATCCACGGCGGCGAGGACGTCCGCGGCCGGGAACAGCGCGGTCACCGCGCCGCGGGGACGCGGCAGCGCGGCGCCATACTCGGCCACGAGGCGGCCGGCGGCCGTGCGCGCGGCCGCCACCGAGATCTGCTGGCCGAGGACGGCGCGCACGGCGAGCTCGGCGCCGTCGACGCTCCCGGGCACGCGCAGCCCCGGCGCGCCGCGCACGAGGCCCCCGATCAGCGGGTCGGCGCCGAGGTGCTCGGCTACGCCGACCGGATCGGCGTCGAGGTCGAGCAGGGCCCGGCAGCGCTGCACGGCCGTCGCGACGTCACCTTCGTCCTCCAGCCACACGCGGCCGCGCACGACGTCGGCACCCATGGTCAGCTCGACCACGCCCGGGCCGCCCGGCAGGCGCAGGCTGCGGCGGTAGACGTCGCCCGAGACCTCCTCGACGCCGGGCACGGCGCGGGCGGCCAGCCAGCCCAGCAGCGCCCCACCGTCGAACGGTGCGCGGAAGGGCAGGCGCACGACGAGATCCTCGACCACCCGCCCCACTGTGCCAGCGTCAGCGCGCGGTCACGAGCGCGGTGCCGGCGAGCAGCAGCGCGAAGCCGAGCAGGCGCGCCGGCGTGAGCCCGACGCGATCGAGCCCGAGGAAGCCGAACCGATCCAGGACGGCCGCCACCACGAGTTGTCCCGAGACCGTCGCCGCCACCACCCCGCCCGCTCCGAGCGTCCGCACGGTGACGAGCGAGACCGACACGAGCACCGCGCCCATCAGGCCGCCCGTCAGGTAGAGGGGCGCGACGTGCGGAACCTTGCGCACCTGGCCCGCCTCTCCGAGGACCACGGCGACCGCTCCGAGCGCCAGCGCCGCGATGGCCGTGGCGATGAAGGCGGCCGCCACGACGCTCGTGCGCTTGGCCAGCTCCGAGTTGACCGGCGGCTGCAGCGCGATGAGCGCGCCGACCCCGATCGTCGCGAGCACGGCGAGCAGGCGGGTCATGGCGCTCCATTCCCCGGCCATGGCGCTTACCCTGCCGCGTGACATGCCCGTTCCCGAGACCTTCCCCGCCTTCCTGGCCACCCAGCGCGACGACGCCGTCGACCGCGGCGTCGGCACCCTCGCGCGCGACGACCTCGGCGACGGCGAGGTGACCGTGCGCGTCGACTGGTCGAGCATCAACTACAAGGACGCGCTGGCCACCATCCCCAAGGGACAGGTCGCCCGCATCTCGCCGCTGGTCCCGGGGATCGACCTCGCCGGCGAGGTGGTGGCCAGCGACAGCGACGGGTTCGCCGTCGGCGACCAGGTCCTCGCCACCAGCTACGACCTCGGCGTCGCCCACCACGGCGGCTGGACCCGCTACGCGCGCGTGCCCGCCGACTGGGTCGTGGCGCTGCCCGATCGCCTTTCACCCCGCGAGGCCATGGCCCTCGGCACGGCCGGGCTCACCGCGGGCCTCTCGATTCACGCGCTCGAGGCCCACGGCCTCACCCCAGCCGACGGCCCCGTGCTCGTGCTCGGCGCGAGCGGCGGCGTCGGCAGCACCGCGGTGGGCGCGCTGGCCAACGCCGGCTACGAGGTGTGGGCGGCGACCGGCAAGGCCGCCGAGCACGACTACCTGCGCGGCCTCGGGGCTCACGAGATCCTCACGCGCGAGGAGACGACCGCGGAGTCCGACCGGCCGCTGGAGAAGATGCGCTGGGCCGCGGCCGTCGACCCCGTCGGCGGCGCCGCCACGGCCTACGCCCTGCGCACCACCCGCTACGGCGGCGCCGTCGCCGTCAGCGGGCTCACGGCCGGCACCGCGCTGAAGACCACCGTGCTCCCCTTCATCCTGCGCAGCGTGAGCCTGCTCGGCATCGACTCCGTGGCCGCCGGCGCCGACCTGCGCCGGGAGGTCTGGGCGCGCCTGGCCGGCGACCTGCGCCCGCGCGGCCTCGGCGAGACCATCGCGCGCGAGGTCGGCCTCGACGGCATCGAGCCCGTGCTCGATGCGCTGCTGGCCGGTGAGGCGGTCGGCCGCACGGTGGTCAGACTCCCCGAGGACTGATGGCCTAGGCGATGCTCTTGGGGCGGCCGCCCAGTACCGCGGCGGGCCGCGCCGCGACGCGCACCGGCTGAGCCTCGGCGACGGCATCCATCGCCTCGAGGATGTTGCGCAGGTTGACGATCAGGGCGCCCTGCACCGGCCGCGGCGCGGCGGCGCCGTCCGCGCGAAACCACTCGCCCGCCGCGGACTCGAGGTCCTCGCGCACCCGCGTGACCGCGGCGGCGTCGGCGGCGCTGACCGCGGCGCCCGCGCGCCCGACGAGGTCGACCCACGTCGCGCGGAAGCCCGGGTCCCATGCGCCGCTCGAGGAGGCGCGCGCGATCGTCCCCGCCATGCTGCGCGTGTCGGCCACCGCCTGCTCCAGGCGTGCGAGCAGCGGCGCGAGGTCGTGGGTCGCGTCGACCCGGGCGGCCGCCGCACGGCGCAGGTTCAGGCGCCCGCTCTCGCGCGCCTGGCGCAGGACGGCCCACGCGTCGGAGATGTCCCGGTCGAGCTCGCGAGTGCGCTCGACCCACCGCTCGGCCTCCCGCGCCTCGCGCGCCTCTCGCATGGCTCGGGCGATGGCGGACAGCAGGGCGCCCAGGCGATCGTCGATGACGTCCACATGGCGCGCCGCTGTGCGGTCATGCAGGGGAGGCCAGACGAGGAGGTTGACGAGCAGGCCGACGACGATCCCGATCAACGTATCGAGCAGGCGCATCCCGACCATTCCGGTGTCCGCGCTGTAGCCGGCGAGCAGGACGACCAGCGCGGTCGTGGCGGCGGTCGTCGACTCGTCGCGCAGGGCCCGCGTGGTCCCCACGCCCAGCGCCACCAGCAGCACGATCGCGAGGGAGGCCGCGTTGATCCCGAACAGCGCTCCGGCGCCGAAGGCGAGCAGCACGCCCAGGAAGGCCGAGGCGACCTGCTGCGCGCCGCGGGCGAAGGTCCGGTAGACCGTGGCGTGGACCGTCAGCAGCGCCGCCCACGGCGCCAGGAACGGCTGCGCGAGCCCCAGGACCGACCGCGCCAGCACCCACGCGAGCACCGCGGCGCCCGCGGCCTTGACGAGCAGGAACGCGTTGCCCCACACCACGGGGTCCCGAAGGCGATCGCGCAGCGCGCTCACCGGCCCGGTATGCCCTCGGCACCCGGTCGCTGAACGGTCAGAGCAGGCCGCGCTCGGCCGCGGTGACCGCCGCCGCGGCGCGGGAGCGCGCCCCGAGCTTGACCAGGATGTTGGCCACATGGCGATCCACGGTGTGCTCGCTGAGCACGAGCCGGCTCGCGATCTCGGCGTTCGTCAGGCCCGCGGCCAGGAGCCCGACGACCTCTCGCTCGCGCCGGGGTCGGCGCCGAGGACCATCGCGCGCGCGGGCTCGCGCGCGACCAGAACGTCCAGCGCAGCTCGGATGTTGTTGAGCTCGCGATCGAGCCGGTCGAGCTCGTCGCCCGAGAAGGTGGGCGGGAAGGCGCGGTCGGGACGGCGCGCCGCCGCGGCGCACACCCGCGCCATCCACAGGTCGGCGGCCGGCTCCTCGCCGGCCTCGCCGAGGCGTTCGCGCAGGTAACTGCGCACGGTCACGAGCATCGAGAAGCGCGGCTCGGCCGAGGACCCCGCCTCGCGGTGCAGCAGGCTGCGGTCGACCAGGGCGGCGAGCGTGGCGATCGGATCGAGCTCCAGCGGCGCCAGCACGCCGCCGTCGCCGCGCTGGGCCGCCTCCACCGCGTGGACGTCGAAACCGCCGGGGAACGACGCCAGCCGGCGCAGCAGAGCCTGCTCCTGGGCCTCGAGCAGGTCATAGCTCCAATCGAAGGCGCTGCGCAGCGTGCGCTGCCGCGATGCTCGAAGTTGTCGAGCACGAGCAGGGCGCGGCGTCGCGCAGGGCGGCCATCGCCGCCTCGAGCGCCGATGCCCCACGCGACGACCCGGCCCCGGCGGCCGCCGCGATCGCCTCGTCCACCAGGCGGGCGTCCTCGAGCGGGGCGAGGTCGACCCGCACGACGCCGTCGGGCTGGTCGGGCCCCACGACCTCCGCGCCCGCGAGCGCCAGGCGCGTCTTGCCCACGCCGGCGGGACCGGTGACGGTGACCAGGCGAGCCTCGGGATCGCCGAGCATGGCGGTCAGGCTCGCGAGCTCTCTCTCGCGGCCGATGAGCTCGCCGGCAGGCACGCTGCCATGGTCGCGC
Organism: Paraconexibacteraceae bacterium; assembly: GCA_963757775.1. GTDB lineage: Bacteria > Actinomycetota > Thermoleophilia > Solirubrobacterales > Solirubrobacteraceae > JAOPZW01. The sequence continues at coordinate 615,881 of CAVWSH010000006.1, forward strand.
GCACCCACACGGCGAGCAAGCCAGCCGCCGAGCGTCAGCGAGCCAGTCGCAGCCGGCCGCGGTGGCTCAGCGCGAACGACCCGCCGGCGACGAGCACCAGGCCCGCGCCGGCGGCGGCGCCGATCCCCGCCGAGCCCCAGTCGAAGCCGCCGTCCGGAGTGGCGCTGACCACGAGCGCAGAGCGCTGGGGCGCGCTCGCGGCGCCCTGGTGGGCGGGCGGCGGATCGAGCGCCACGCGGGCGTTGGCGGCGGGCGCCGCGAGGGCGGCGATGGCCAGGCTGGTGGCGGCGAGGCGGATGCGGCGGGGGCGGTGCTGGGACTGCATGACGAGCCTCCTTCGGGTTGCGTTGACGACCGCGACGATGATCCGCCGGCGCCCGCCGCTCGGCTTCGCCTGGCCGGGTCATCTCGACGAACGGCGGTCAAGATGGCCCGTGCGGGCCAGTCGTAGGTGCATGGCGCCCGATGTGGCACTCTGATGGGCATGAGCACGACGGTTCGCGAGCGCCGCCGTTTCTCGCCGGGGGGCCGGCTTCGGGTTCGCCCGGCGCTCCTGGCCGGCGGCATCCTGCTCGTCCTGGTGGCGGGCGCGGTGGCCGCCGCCTACATCGACGACCAGGCCCACCGCGATCGCCTCGCGCCGGGCGTGCGCATCGGCGGCGTCGACGTCGGCGGCCTCAGCGTGGACGCGGCGAGGGCGCGGCTCCTCGAGCACGCCGTGGCTCCGCGCCGCCGCGCGCTGACCGTGCACGCCGCCGGCCGGACCTTCGTGCTGTCCCCCGGCCAGAGCCGCCTCAGCGCCGACCTCGACGCGGCGCTCGCGCGGGCGCGCGCCGACAGCCGCCGCGGCTGGCTGGGCCAGCGCGTCCTGCGCGACGTCACGTCCAAGCGCCTGCACGAGAGCCTGCCGCTGACGTTCCACTACGCCCCCGGCGTCGTGCCGGGCCTCGTCGACAGGGTCGCAGCGGCGGTGCGCCGCGCCCCGCGCGACGCCTCCGTGTCGCCCAGTGCCACCGGCCTGACAGTGACGCCCTCGCGCCCCGGCCGCGCCCTGAACGAGTCCGCGCTCAAGCGCGCGCTGGCCTCGGCCCTCGTCTTCCCCTCGCACTCGGCGGACATCCCGGCGACGACCAAGCCGGTCGCCCCGAAGGTCTCCAGCACGCAGCTCGCGCAGAAGCAGGCCGCCTACATCATCATCGACCGCCATGACCACGTCCTGCGCTTCTACCGGCACCTCAAGCTGTCGCGCACCTACCCGATCGCGGTCGGCCGGCAGGGCCTCGAGACGCCCCCGGGCCTCTACGACGTGCAGTGGAAGCAGACGAACCCGTCGTGGTACGTGCCCAACTCCGCCTGGGCCGGCAAGCTCGCCGGCAAGGTGATCCCGCCCGGCCCCGACGACCCGATCAAGGCCCGCTGGATGGCCTTCAACGGCGGCGCCGGCATCCACGGCATCGACCCCAGCGAGTACGGCTCGATCGGCCACGACGCCTCGCACGGCTGCGTGCGGATGCGGATCCCCGACGTCATCTCGCTCTACGCGCACACGCCGGTGGGCACGCCCGTCTTCGTGGCCTAGGAGCGGCCCATCGCTGCTGCGCCCGGCACGTCGGTCGCGATCGTCGGCGGTGGCATCGGCGGGATCGCCGCCGCGCTGTCGCTCCTGCAGGCCGGTTCGACGTCCACGTCTATGAGCGCGCCGCGGCGGTCAGCGAGGTCGGCGCCGGCATCCAGGTCAGCCCCAACGCGCGCGCGTCCTGCACCGCCTGGGCCTGGCCGACGACCTGGCCCGGATGGGCGTCCGCCCGCTGGCCTGGCACCAGCGCCGCTGGGACGACGGGCGCACCCTGCTGCGCGCCGATCTGGGCGAGGCCGTCGTCCAGGCCTTCGGCTTCCCGCACTACCAGATGCACCGCGCCGACCTGCTGAGCACGCTCGCCGGCGCGCTGCCGCCCGAGCGCCTTCACGTCGGGCACCTGTTCGTGGGGCTGCACGATGACGGCGAGCGCGTGCAGGCGCGCTTCGCCAACGGCACGGCCATCGAGGTCGACCTCCTGATCGGGGCCGACGGCATCCACTCCGTACTTCGTCCAGGAGGGGCGCCTGGTCAACTTCGTGGCCATCGTCGAGCAGGACAGCTGGACGCGGGAGTCCTGGACCGACCCCGGCGACCCGGCCGACGCGATCGCCGCCTTCGAGGGCTGGCACCCGCAGCTGCACGAGATCCTGGGCGCGGTCGATGAGACGTTCATCTGGGCCCCTGTTCGATCGCCCCCCGCTGCCGCGCTGGTCGCGCGGGCGGGTCACCCTGCTGGGCGATGCGTGCCACCCGATGCTGCCCTTCATGGCCCAGGGCGCCGCGCAGGCGCTGGAGGACGGCGCCACCCTCACTGCGTGCCTGACCGCGAACGACGACATCCCGGCCGCCCTGCGCGATTACGAGCAGCTGCGCGTGCCGCGCGCCTCGCGCATCCAGGCGCTGTCGACGGAGAACAAGACCCGTTTTCACCTGCCCGATGGCGAGCGCCAGCGCGAGCGCGACACCGCGATGGCGGGCGGCGGGACCGACTTCGCGATCAGGGCCGTCGACCGGATCTACGCCCACGACGCGGCCGCCGCCGGCCCCGCGTAGCGCGGGCGCCGGCGACGAGCGCGCCGCGATCAGGCGGTGCCGGCGCGGGCGTCGACGAGCTCCTGCGCCTCGCGCAGATCGCCGCTCGGCGAGGCACCGTTGCCGTGGCCCAGGCCCGCCGCGACGCGTGCGCCGATCTGCTCGTCGACGCGCGTCCAGTAGGCGATGACCCGCAGCTGCATGTTGCTCGACACGTCATCGGAGGCGTGCTCGACGATGTTGGAGACCAGCGCGTCGCGGGCCGCGTCGTCCATCACCTCGCGCACGAGCGTGCCCGGCTGGGAGAAGTCGTCGTCCTCGGCGTGGCGCTCGTAGACCGTGCGCGCGAGCTCGGCCGCCTCGACGTCCCAGCCGATCTCGGCGCCCTTGGCGGGATCGGCCTCCGGACCGCCATAGGAGTTCGGCGCATACACGGGCTGGTCGCCCGCGTGGTGATAGGTCATGTGCCCGTCCTTGTTGTAGGAGTGCACCGGGCACTGCGGGCGGTTGATCGGCAGCTGCTCGTAGTTGGGGCCGATGCGATGCAGGTGCGTGTCGTGGTAGCTGAAGATGCGCGCCATGAGCATCCGGTCGGGCGACAGTCCGGTCCCCGCAACGAGGTTCGACGGGTTGAAGCTCGCCTGCTCGACCTCGGCGAAGAAGTTGGCCGGATTGCGGTCGAGGACCATGCGCCCCACCTCGATGAGCGGGTAGTCGCGCTTGGGCCACACCTTCGTGAGGTCGAAGGGATTGAAGCGGTAGTCGGCCGCCTCGGCGAACGGCATCACCTGCACGTAGAACGTCCACTCGGGCGCGTCGCCCGCGGCGATCGCGTCGTGCAGGTCGCGGCGATGGTGGTCGCCGTCCTCGCCGGCCAGGCGCGCGGCCTCGTCGCCGGTGAGGTTGCGGATCCCCTGGTTGGTCTTGACGTGGTACTTGACCCAGAAGCGCTCGCCGGCGGCGTTGATCCACGAGTAGGTGTGGCTGGAGAAGCCGTCCATGTGGCGCCAGCTGGCGGGGATACCGCGATCGGACATGAGGATCGTGACCTGGTGGGCGCTCTCGGGGGAGAGCGTCCAGAAGTCCCACTGCATGTCGTTGGAGCGCAGGCCGGTGTCGGGCAGGCGCTTCTGGGAGTGGATGAAGTCCTGGAACTTCGACGGGTCGCGGACGAAGAAGACCGGCGTGTTGTTGCCGACCATGTCGAAGTTGCCCTCGTCGGTGTAGAACTTCAGCGCGAAGCCGCGCGGGTCGCGCACGGTGTCGGGGAAGCCCTGCTCGCCGGCCACCGTCGAGAAGCGGGCGAACATCTCGGTGCGCTTGCCCACCTGCGACAGGAACGAGGCCCGCGTGAACGCCGTGACATCCGCGGTCACCTCGAAGAAGCCGTGCGCGCCACCCCCCTTGGCGTGCACCACCCGCTCGGGCACGCGCTCGCGGTTGAAGTGCTGCATCTTCTGCACGACGTAGTGGTCGTGCAGGACGATAGGGCCGGCGGGTCCCACCGTCAGGGAGTGCTCGTCGCTGGCGGCGGGGATGCCGGAGTCGGTGGTGGTGGCCGGGGGGCGACGGGGATCGGTCATGCCTTCGCCCTACCCAAGCCGTCGGGCGCCCATACCGCGCTGAGCGAAATCTAATCCGCTCATAACAGGACCTACACGGGAGGGTCCATCGCGGCGGGTGCCACACCCCGGCGCCGCCCCTTGACGATCGCCACCCTGCCGTCGCTCAACCCCCTACCGTCGCCTCGATCCAGCGCGCGATCGGCTCCAGGGCCTCGGCGTTGTTCTTCTCGAGCATCATCGCGTGGCCGTTGCCCTCCACGCCCTGCTCGGCCAGCTTGAGGCTCGTCACGTCGCAGCCGGCGTCCCGCAGGAAGTCCACCATCGCGTCGTGGAAGTGCACGAAGGGCGACGCCGGCGCGGAGACGTAGGCGATCGGGACGCGGGCGAGGTTGGGCAGCCGCCGTGGCATGCCGCCGAGCTCGGCGGGATCGTCGACCGGCGGGTCGTAGGTCAGCGGCGCCGCGCTCAGCCCGTAGTCGAGGGTCAGGCCGAGCTGCGGGTTCTCCGCGAACGGCGGACCGACGGCCTCGATCTCGACGAGCGCCTTGACGAGGTCGGGCCGGGCGTCGGCGATCAGCCAGCCCGCCGGTCCGCCCAGCGAGTGCGCCATGAGCACCGCGGGGCCGATGCGGTCCAGCAGCTCGGCCCCGCGCGACTGGTCGAGCTCCTGGGAGACCCTGAGCTCGGGCACCGGCCCGCTGGAGACGATGATCGCCTCCAGGGCCGGGTCGTCGTCCTCGCGCGTGCCCGGCCACTGCGTGTGCAGGTGGGCGGTCGGGTGCGACATCGGGCCTTCGGTCGGCGAGCGGAAGATGCCCACGCCGGCCTCGAACGGGAACGGCGCGCCCATCGGCGCGATCACGTCGGGATGGAAGGACGAGCGGCCGTGCCCCGGGCGGTCGACGACGTACACCTTGTAGCCGCGCTGGACGAGCAGCGGCGCCCAGCCCGGGCGCCCGTCGTAGGTCTGCATCCAGTCGAGGCCCTGGCCGCCGCCGCCGTGGATGAGCACGACGGGATAGGGCTGGGTGACCTCGACGGGCTCCTCCCACTCGACGTACATCGGCCCGCGCACGACGGTGCCGTATTGGCTCTGGATCCGCTCGATGCCGGTCCAGAAGAAGCCGCGGCGCGAGGTCACGGGATCAGGCGAGGACACGGACGACCTCCTCGTACTCGTCGTCGGTGACCGGCTCGAGCCAATCGGCCGGGCCCACCGAGATGGCCAGGTGCAGCAGGTAGGAATCGGGCGCGCCACCATGCCAGTGGCGCTCGCCCGCGGGGATGTGGGCGACATCGCCCGGCTCGAGGATCGCGCCGCGGCTCTCGTCGGAGGACCACAACAGCCCGCGCCCGTGCGTGACGTGCAGGACCTGCGCCGTGCCGTGGCGGTGCCAGTGCGTCCGCGCGCCCGGGGCGAAGAAGACGCTGTTGACGATGATGCCCTCGTCGGCGAGGACGGCGTCGCCCCACACCTCGCCGGTGAACGTGTCGGTGCGCCGCTCTGAGGGCCTGCCCTCGCGGCCGCGGACGATCTTCATGTCGGCTCCCTGGTCTGGTCGTGGACGCGCACGCCCCCGGCGATGTCGCCGAGCGCGTCGACCACGCGGTTGGAGATCTGGTCGCCGTAGCCCAGCGCCGCGGCGAGATGGAACGCGGCCAGGCACGGCGGGCCGTTGAGGCTCGTGACGCCCAGCTCGCGCACGAGATCGAGGTAGAGCATCACGTCCTTGGCCATCAGGTCGCTCGTGAGGCCGCCCTCGAGGTAGTCGCCCTCGACGATGCGCGGGAAGCGGTTGAGCGTGGCGTAGTTCACCCCGCTGCTGGCGTTGACGACCTCGAGCAGCCGGCGGAGATCCAGGCCGGCCTTGCGTCCGGCGATCATCGCCTCGGCGGTGGCGGCCAGGCTGACCGCGTTGAGGAAGTTGTTGATGAGCTTGGCCACGTGGCCGCTGCCGCTGGCCCCCATGTGGTGCACGGCGCCGGCGAAATGGGCGAGCACCGGCCGCACCGCGTCGAGCGCCTGCGCCTCGCCGCCGGCCATGATCGTCAGCGTGCCCGCCTCGGCGCCCGCGGCCCCGCCCGAGATCCCGGCGTCGACGTAGGACACGCCGCGGGCGGCCAGGCGCTCGTGGATGGCCGCCGTCGAGGCCGGCGACGCGGTGCTGAGGTCGACCACGGTCTGCCCGGCGCGCAGGTCGCCCTCGATCGCGTCGATGACGGCCTCGATGGCGGGCGAGTCGGGCAGCGAGAGGAGCACGACGTCGGCGGCGCGCCCGAGCTCGCCGAGCGACCCGGCTGCGCGCACCTCCACGTCGGGCGCGCGGGCTGCGTCGAGGTCGAAGCCCAGCACGTCCTCGCCGCCGTCCACGAGCCGGCGCGCGATGCGCCCGCCCATGTTCCCCAGGCCCACGACGCCGACGGTCACGTGCCGAGCTCCTCGATGAGGATGGGCACGCCGACGGCGCACGAGTGGATCCCGATGACGCTCACGAGCTCGATGACCTCCATGATCTCCTCCCGCGTCGCCCCCAGCCCGAGCGCATTGCGGATGTGCGCGCGCAGACCGGGCTGGTAGAGGTGCGTCGCCGCGACGTCGAAGGCAATGTAGATCAGCTCCTTGACCTTGGGCTCGAGCACGCCGTGCGTCCACGGGATCCCCGAGAACTGCGTGTAGGCCGCCAGGAACTCGGGGTCGAGCGCGAGGATGTCGTCCCAGAACGGGTGCCAGTAGCCGCGCTTGGCCTCGAAGTCGGCCTTGACCTCGAGCCGGCGCTCGTCGAGCTCGCGATCGACCGGCTGGCCGGCCGCCTCCAGCTCCTCGACGAGGATCGGCACGCCGATGTTGCACGCGTGGATCCCGAGGGTGCTCGTGAGCTCGAGCACCTCCATGAGCTCCTCGGCCGTGGCTCCGTGGCCGATCGCGTTGCGCACGTGCTGGCGGATGCCCGGTTCGAAGAGATGCGTCGCGGCGGCGTCCATGGCCACCAGCACCAGCTCCTTGACCTTGGGCTCGAGCGGCCCGGTGCGCCACGGGACCGCCGAGAAGTTCAGGTAGGCCTCGAAGAAGTCGGGGTCGAGGTCGAGCACCCCGTCCCACAGCGGGGTCCAGAAGCCGCGCGCCTCGATGAAGGCCTCGCGCAGCGCTCGGCGGCGGTCGTCGATCATCGGATCTCCACGGCGAAGTCGCGCGCCGCACCCTCGACGCGCGGGTAGCGGTTCATGACCTCCGGGTCGTGGCCGGGGACGAGGTGGGCGCCGGGCCCACAGAGCTCGCGCAGGGTGTCGTAGGCCTCGTACATCTCGGCCAGGTCGGCGATGACGCCGAAGGGCCGGTCGCGCTCGAGCTCTTCGTAGAAGTGCAGCGCATCGGAGGCGAGGACGGTCCAGCCCGCGACCGCGTCGATGCCGATGGCCAGCTGCCCAGGGGAGTGGCCGCCGAGCAGGACGGCGTGCACGCCCTCGGCGATCTCCTCGCCGCCCTCCAGGCGGCGCACGCGCCCCGCGTCCATCGCGCCGAGGACCTGCCCGAGCTCCTCCGCCTCGACCGCGTGGGCGAACTGCGCGCGCCGCGCGAGCGGCCCCAGCCAGAAGTCCAGCTCGCGCGCCGCCACGAGCAGCTCGGCGTCGGGGAAGAGGTCGAGGTTGCCCGTGTGGTCGTAGTGCAGATGGGTGAGCATGACGCGCGAGACGGTCTCGGGGCCGACGCCCAGGACCGCCATCGCCTCGGCGGGCTCGATCAGGCACGTGCGCCCGCGCCCCCGCCCGACGTCCGGGTCGAAGCCGGTGTCCACGAGAATGGTCTCCTCGCCGCGGCGCAGGATCCAGAAGTAGTAGTCGAGCACCTGCGGGCCGTCGGGCTCGCCGTAGGACTGGTAGCGGTAGTAGGCCTCGCTGCGCGTCGTCTCGAGCGTCCCGTAGCGCACCGCGATGACGCTCCAGCCGCTACTCATCGCCGACCACCACCCCGGCGTCGTCCTCGAGCATGCGCACGATCTCCGTGCAGTCGGCGCCGGCGGCCGCGACCGCCGCCGCTCGCGCCCACAGCTCGCCCACCGCGCCGCCCAGCGCCATCGGCACGCCCTGGCGACGCGCCTCGGCCAGGCACAGCTCGACGTCCTTGTGCATGAGCTCGAGCCGGAAGCCCGCGGCGAAGGTGCGGGGCAGCACCTGCTGCGGGAACTTGTCCGCGCTCGCCGTGTTGCGCCCGCTGCTCGAGTTGAAGACGTCGAGCAGCGTGCGCGCCGAGAGACCGCCATGCACGCCGAGCGCCAGCGCCTCGCCGGTGATGGCGATCGCGCTGGCCGAGAGCAGGTTGTTGAGGACCTTGGCCAGCTGGCCCTGGCCCGGCTGCGCGCCCACGAGCACGACGTTGCGCCCGAGCGCCTCGAGCAACGGGCGCAACGACGCGAACAGCGCCTCGTCGCCGGCGGCCATGATGGTCAGCGTGCCGGCCTGCGCGCCGGCCACGCCGCCGCTCACGGGCGCATCGAGGCACGCCACGCCGGCCGCGCTCAGCGCCGCCGCCACCTCGGCCGCGACCTCGGGCCCGGTCGTCGACAGGTCGACGTAGGCCTCGATCGCCTCGCCCCGCGCGAGCTCTCCGGTGACCGCGCGGACGACGTCCGGCGTCGGCAGGCTGACGAGGACCGTGGCCGCGACATCGGCGACCGCGCCGGCCGAGGCGCACGCGCGCGCGCCGCGGGCCATCTGCGGCGCCATCGCCTCCTCGCGCGTGTCGAAGACCGCGACGTCGTGCCCGGCGTCGATCAGCCGCGCGGCCATGTGCGCGCCCATCGCGCCCAGGCCGACGAAGCCGACCACGCCCGCCGGCGAGTCCTCGGTCATGTGGACGCCTCCGCGATCATCGGTGACCTGACAACCGCAGTTGTATCGCCTGAGGCGACCCTCGAACGGCGAGGAGCTAGTCGCGGCGGCGGTAGCTGACCTTCAGGTCGTCCTCCCACTCGCCCGGCGTCCGGGCCAGGTGCCCCAGGCCCTCGAAGGAGTCGCGGCCCAGCGTGGCGGAGAAGCGCTGGTCGAAGCCGGGCGCGTCGCGCCAGTAGCGCAGCACGCCGTCCTCGAGCGAGATGCCGTACGTCCGCCGCACGCCGCGCGAGTCGAAGTACTCCATGACCAGCCCCTCGCCGGTCTCTGGGGCGCCGATCACGCTGAGGGCGTCCGGAACCAGCTCGTGGTCGTGATGTGAGCGCTGGATGAGGAACCGGCCGCCCTCCAGCCACTCGAAGGTCACGGTGCCGGGCACCGCGCCATCGAGCAGCGGGTGCGTCGCCACGGTGGACCAGGTGCCGATGAGCGCGTCGAACGGCTCGAGGACAGGATCTCGCTCGGTCATGTCCATAGGACCATCGCACGGGGCAGGACTCATCGCTCGCCGAGAGATGACGAGCGCGAGCCGACCTGAGAGCTTGACGCAAGCGGCGGCTCAGGCGATTCCCAGGTCGGCCTCGCGCGACTCCAAGCGGGCGCGTCGACGCTGTCGCCACCATGCCGACGATCCCCAAGTCCCTGCGCCCGCGGCTCTCGCGGCTCGCCCCCGCCACCGCGCCCGCGCCCGCCGGCGCCCGCCGCCGCCCGGAGGCCCTCGACCAGCCGCATTCGCGCGCGGGCACCCGCCGATGGGCGCTGCCCTTCCCCGAGCTCGGAGCGCTCGTCCTCCTCGCGGGCGTGCTGAATCTGTGGGCCCTCGATCGCAACGGGTGGGCCAACCAGTACTACAGCGCGGCCGTGCGCTCGATGAGCACGAGCTGGCACAACTTCCTCTACGACTCGTTCGATCCCAGCGGGCTGATGACGGTCGACAAGCCGCCGCTCGCGCTCTGGGTCCAGGCCCTCTCGGCGCGGGTCTTCGGCTTTCATTCGTGGAGCATCCTGGTGCCCCAGGCGCTCATGGGCGTGGCCACGGTCGCGCTGGTCTACGACCTCACGCGCCGCCTGTGGGGGCGCACGGCGGGGTTCGTCGCCGGCCTCGTACTCGCGCTGACGCCGATCGCGGTCGCGATCGCGCGCTACAACAACCCCGATGCGCTGCTGGCGCTCTGCTGCGTGGGCGCGCTGTGGTGCCTGGTCCGCGCCCTGCAGGACGGGCGCACCCGCTGGATCGTCCTCGCGGGCGTGTGCGTCGGCCTCGCCTTCGAGACGAAGATGGGCGCGGCCCTGCTGGTCGTGCCCGCGATCGTCGCCGCGTGGCTGTGGGTCGCGCCCCGCGGCCGTCTCGTCGCGCTGCGCCAGCTGCTGGCCGGTGGCGGCGCGATGGTCGTCGTCGGCGGCGCCTGGCCGCTGCTGATGATGCTCACGCCGGCGTCGAGCCGCCCGTGGATCTCGGGCACCAGCGACAACAGCATCGTCAGCCTCGTCCTCGACTACAACGGGCTCGGCCGCCTCGACGGCCAGGCCGGCGGCCCGCAGATCACGGGCGGCGGCGGCGGTCCCGGCGGGGGGACGACCTTCGGTGGTGCCACCGGCCCGCTGCGCCTCTTCAACGAGGGGCTCGGCGGACAGGCCGGCTGGTTGCTCGGCTTCGCGGTCGTCGCGCTCGTCGGGCTCGCCGTCGTCACGCGCCTGCGGCGCGGGGACGCTCGGACCGGTTGGCTCATCGCCGCGGGCGGCATGTTCCTCACGACCGCCGTCGCCTTCAGCTTCGCCCGGGGGATCTTCCATCCCTACTACGTGGCACAGCTGGCGCCCTTCACAGCCGTGCTCGTGGGCGCCGGCTCGGGCTGGTTTCTCACGCGCCACCGTGCCGCGGGCGTCGGCGCGGCGGTCGCGCTGGCGGCCGGGGTGGCGACCGAGCTGCTCGTCCTGCACAACCTCCCCGGCCAGCTCACGTGGCTGCCGACCGTGCTGCTCGTCGCCGGCGCGGCGACGGCGGTCGCCCTCGTCGCGGTCCGCGGACCGCTGCGCGGCGCGCTCCTCGCGGCCGCGCTCGGGCTGCTGCTGCTCGCCCCCGCGAGCTGGGCCGTGCAGACCCTCGGGCATTCGACCACCGGCGCCTTCCCCGCGGGCGGCCCGGCCCAGGCCGGCCTCGGCGGCCGGGGCGGCGGCGGCGCGGGCGGACCGGGCGCAGGCCGCGCCGGCGGCGGGTTCGCCGCTCCCCCCGGGGCGGGCACCGGCCCGTCCGCGCCGCCCGCGCAGGCCGGCGGGCGCCTCAACGGCGCCCCCGGAGGCGCGCGCCCCGGCGGCGCCGGAGTCATGGGCGGGGGCTTCGGCGGCGACAGCACCGGGCTGAGCTCGGCTGTGACCTACGCCCGCCGGCACGGCGGCGGCGCCATCGCCGTCTCCAGCCAGTCCGGCGCGGCGGCCTCGATCATCCAATCGGGCGCGAACGTCGCCGGCATCGGCGGCTTCTCCGGCCGCGAGAGCCAGGTCAGCACGACGTGGCTGGCCGACGCGGTGCGCAGCGGACGCGTCCGCTGGGTCCTGGCCTCCGGCAGCGGCGGCTTCGGCGGCAACGACGACCGCGTGGGCAGCTCGCAGGTCATGGCCGCGGTGGCCAAGGTCGGGCGCAAGGTGACGATCACGAGCGGGTCGTCGACGACGACCCTCTACGACCTCAGCGGCCGCGCCGACGCATTGGCGGCCGCGGGCTCGTAGCTCGGCGTCCGCGGCAGGGCGCGCACGTCGGGTGCCGGGCGGTACTCGTCGTGCGCGCCGTCACGCACGTAGCCCCAGCGCGGCCCGCTGTGCGCGATGCCGGCCAGGGCGTCGACCAGGCGGTCGATGTCCTGGGCCGTAGTCCCGAGCCCGAAGCTCGCCCGCACGGCGCCGGGCAGCGCCGGGCGCCCGCCGGAGCGCAGTTCGGCGCGCAGGGCCTCGAGCTCGCCGGCGGGCACCCCGAGCAGATGGGCCAGCAGCGGATGCGCGCAGAAGCAGCCGTGGCGCACGCCGATGGCGTGCTCGGCGCTGAGGATCGCGGCCAGCAGCGGGTGGCGATAGCCCTCGAGCGTAAAGGTCGCCAGCCCGACGCGGTCGACGGTCGGGTCGTCCCACAACGCGAGCGCCCGCAGTCCCGGCACCCGCGCGAGGCCCGCGGCCAGGCGCGCCGACAGCCGGCGCTCGTGCGCCTCCACGCGCGCCATCCCGAGCTGGCCGAGGATCCGGCACGCCGCCCCCAGCGCCACCGCGCCCACCACGTTGGGCGAGCCCGCCTCGTAGCGCTCCGGCGCGTCGGCCCACACGACGTCGTCGAGCGTGACGAGCTCGATCGCCCCGCCACCGCGCAGCAACGGCTCGCCGCGGTGCAGAGCGCGGCCGCAGCCGACGAGCGCGCCGGCGCCGAATGGCGCGTAGAGCTTGTGACCGGACAGCGCGAGGTAGTCGATTCCGGTGGCCGCCATGTCGATCGCCCGGTGGGGCGCGAGCTGGGCCGCGTCGACGAAGAGCTCCGAACCGTAGTGGTGCGCGACCGCGGCGAGCTCGGCCAGCGGCCACACCTCGCCGGTGACGTTCGAGGCGCCCGTGACCGCGACGAGGTCGATGCCCGGTCGCGCCACCCGCAGCGCATGCTCGCAGCGTTCGACGAGCTCCCACGCGCTGTCCGGCGCCGGCAGGACCGTCAGGTCGTGGCGCCGCCACGGCAGCATGTTGGCGTGGTGCTCGGCCGCCGTCGACAGCACTCGGGTGCCGGCCGGCAGCGCGGCCGACAGGACGTTGATGGCCTCGGTGGTGTTGCGCACGAGTACGACGGTGCCGTCGCGGGCGCCGACGAACTCGGCCACCGCCGCCCTCGCGCCCTCGTACGCCGTCGTCGCCAGGCGCGACTTGTAGCCGCTGCCGCGGTGCACGCTGCTGCACCACGGCATGAACTCCTCCACGGCGGCCCACACGCCGGCCATCGCCGGCGTGCTGGCTGCGTAGTCCAGATCGATGTAGCGCCGCGCGCGCCCGTCGAGGCACGGCACTTCCACGTCGGCCCCGATCATGGCCGTGCGCTCGGCCAGAGACTGCTGCACCACTCACCCCCGGATCGCTCCTACCAAGACATGGGGCGTGAGGTGCCGAGGAACATCGTTCCCCGGGCAGGCGCCGCCGTCGCGCGAACGGTTGCGATACGCGACCGTGTGGACACTTGCCCAGCGTGGACTTCGAAGAGCTCTACCGCGCGACCTATCCTCGCGTCCTCGCCTACGCCCGCTCGATGGCGTCGCACGTGGATGCCGACGACGCGGTCGCCGAGACCTACGCGATCGCCTGGCGCCGTCAGCGCGACATTCCCCGCAGCGCCGAGCTGGGCTGGCTGATCGGCGTCACGCGCCGCGTCCTGGCCAACGCGCGGCGCGGACGCCGGCGCGCCGGCGCGCTGCATGCGCTGCTCGACCTGCAGCCCCGGGTGCCGGGCCCCGATCCGGCCGACCGCGTCGAGGACGCCGAGCTGCGCGCCGCGCTGATGACGCTGTCACCGCTCGACCGCGAGGCCATCGTGCTGACGGCCTGGTTCGACCTCTCCAGCGCCGACGTCGCGCAGGCGCTGGGCATCACCCCCGCGGCCTTCCGGATGCGGGCGGTGCGAGCGCGCCGCCGGCTCCGGGCCGTCCTGCAACCGACCACCGCTCAGGAGACCCCCCAATGGCATACGACATGACCGATGACCTCGCACGCCGCCTGCGTGCCTCCCGTCCGCCCATGGCTCGCCCCGACGAGGATGCGTTCGATGCGGACCTGCTGGCCCGCGTGCGCGAGCAGCCGATCGCCGCGCGGCGCACCGTCCGCCGCGCCGTCGCCGTGCCGGTGGCCGCCGGCGTCACCCTCACCGCGACGGCCGTCGTGATGCTCGGCGGCGGCCCCGGGGACGTCGGCGGCCCCTCCTCGGCCTCAGCCATCACCCAGGCCCTGCACTGGCTGAGCCCGCCTCACGGCACCATCCTGCACGTCCTCAGCGTCGAGACGCAGGGATCCCAGACGACCACGCGCGAGCTGTGGGAGTCGGCCGACCAGCCGGCCTCCGCGCGCATGCGGACCGAAGGAGCGCACGCCTTCGAGACGGCGGGCAGCGCGCTCTACGACCCCGCGACCGACACGATCTATGACGCGCCGGCCAAGCCGCCGCCCGGGGCCGACGGGCGCAAGGCCAACGACGGGCAGAAGGCGGGCGCGCCGGCCGGCACACCCGGGACCGGCAAGCCGGGCGACGAGGCGATGCCGGCGGGCGACCCCATCGTCGACAAGGTCCGATTCCTGCTCCAAGAAGGCCAGATGGTCGTCAAGGGCCGCGAGATCCACAACGGGATCGACACCTGGGCCATCTCGCTCAAGGCGGACGTCGGACGTCCGGTCTGGACGCTCTGGGTCTCCGCCGAGGACGGCAAGCCGGTCGAGCTGCGCGATCCCGGTCGTGATGCCAGCGAGCAGCCGCAGGTCGTCCGCTGGCCGGCCTACGAGGTGCTGCCTGGCTCGGATGCCCACCGGCTGCTGACCCTCGCGGGCGCCCACCCCACGGCCCGCGTGATCCACGACCCGGCCCAGGTGGCCACGGCCGAGCAGCGCCTGCTCCCCCCCAAGCCCTGACCGCCGGCGCCTCGCTGGCCGTGGCGGTCAGCGGGGCGCCGTGGGGACCTCGGCGCCAGGCACGAGAGGCCCTCGCCGGCAGTGCTCGCGGAGCTCTTGGCCTGACATGCCGCGTCGAGCCGGCGCGCCACGCCCGTCCGAGCCGCGTCCTATCGTGACCGGGTGCCCCAGAGCCGACGACTGCGAAGCGCCTCACTCGCACTCTCTGGCGACCTTCCCGAGGCCGTCCGCGGCGAGGTCCTGGTGTGGACCGACGGCGCCTGCCGGCGCAACCCGGGGCCCGGCGGCTGGGCCGCGCTCATCTGCTGGGACGACGGCGTCACCGAGGAGCGCAGCGGCGGCCTGCCCCACACGACGAACAACGTCATGGAGATGACCGCCGCGCTCGAGGGCCTGCGCGGCGTGCCCGACGGATCGCGGGTGTGCGTGGTGACCGACTCGCGGTACCTGCACGACGGCATGAGCGCGTGGATGGCCGGCTGGAAGCGCCGCGGCTGGACCACGGCGGCCGGCACGCCGGTCAAGAACCGTGAGCTCTGGCTGGCGCTGGAGTCGGCGGTGGCCGCGCACGAGACGGTGCGCTGGCACTGGGTCAAGGGGCACGTGGGCCACGCCCTCAACGAGCGCGCGGACGTCCTCGCCGTGGCCGCCTCCATGACGGCTGCCGCGTAGCCTCGCGGCCGCCGCCGCGCTCACACGGGGGCTTCGGCGGCAGCCGTCCTGGTCGCCCGCGCGCGGGCGAAGACCCACGTGCGCAGGGCGAGGTAGCGGGCGACGGTCGCCGCCGCCCCCGCGACGATGAGCACGGCCAGCTCGACCGTCCTCGACGGCGAGGGATCTATGCGGTGCAGGCTGCCCAGCGCGAGCGTCGTCAGCCCCAGCGTGAGGACGTAGACGACGGCTCCGCGCGCGTGGTGGTGCAGCAGCCGTTCGCGTCCGCGCACCCCGAAGGTCAGACGCCGGTTGGCGGCGGTGTTGGCCACCGCGGTCAGCGCGAGGGCGACGGCGTTGGCCCCGGTGGCGCCCAGCCACCCGTGCAGCAGCAGATAGAGCAGGGCGTACGCGATCGTGCTGAGGACCCCGACGCCCATGAAGCGCACGACCGGGCCGGCCGCCGCCAGGCGCGCCACGCCGCGCAGGTCCTCGATGGCCGTGCGCACGATGTCGACGCGCGAATCGGGGTCGTCGACCCAGTCGACGGGGACCTCGTGGATGCGCAGTCCCGTGCGCTGGGCGAGCACGAGCAGCTCGGTGTCGAAGAACCAGCCGTCGTCGCGGACCTCGTCGAGCAGGCGCCGGGCCGCCGTCGCCGTCACCGCCTTGAAGCCGCACTGCGCGTCGGAGAAGCGCGCGCGCAGCACGGTGTGCAGCAGGCGGTTGTAGGAGCGCGAGACGACCTCGCGCTTGAGGCCGCGCACGACGCGGGCCGAGCGGGCCAGGCGCGTGCCGATGGCCACGTCGCTGTGGCCCGAGAGCAGGGGCGCCACCAGCGGCAGCAGGCCGCGCAGGTCGGTCGA
The DNA here is from genome assembly GCA_963757775.1 of Paraconexibacteraceae bacterium. Classification (GTDB taxonomy): domain Bacteria; phylum Actinomycetota; class Thermoleophilia; order Solirubrobacterales; family Solirubrobacteraceae; genus JAOPZW01. The sequence continues at coordinate 632,098 of CAVWSH010000006.1, forward strand.
CAGGTCGACGTCCATGTAGCAGAGCACCCGCGCGTCGCTGCGCGACCACGCCTCGCGCAGGGCGAGCCCGCGGCCCTTGCGGTCCACGCGCAGGAGCTCGACGCCCGGCAGCTCGTGCGCGAGGACGGCGGCGACCGAAGGCGTCGCGTCCGTGCTCGCGTTGTCGGCGATGACGATCCGCCAGGAGAACGGCAGCTCCGCGCCGAGGAAGCGATGCAGGCTGCGGATGCTGCGCTCGAGGGCGGCCTGCTCGTTGAAGACGGGGACCACCACCTCGATGCTGGGGGCGGCGTGTCGCGGTCCGGCCGGACGCATGCGCGGCGAGGGGCGGGAGAGCGTCTGGTCGGCCATGGCGACAGCGTCGGCCCGCGACCCCAGACCGCGATGGGAGCGGCCTGGGAGCCCACTGAGAGTCGAACGTCGGTCTTCCCATGCCATAGCGGGGGAAGACCGACGTTCGACCCCTCAGGGCGCCGCGGCCGACCACCGACGTTCGACCCCCCAGGGCGCCGCGGCCGACCACCGACGTTCGACCCCCCAGGGCGCCGCGGCCGACCACCGACGTTCGACCCCCCAGGGCGCCGCGGCCGACCACCGACGTTCGACCCCCCAGGGCGCCGCGGCCGACCACCGACGTTCGACCCCCCAGGGCGCCGCGGCCGACCACCGACGTCGACCCCTTCAGCCCGCCGCGGGCAGCGTGACGACGAAGCTGGCGCCGCCGCCCGGCGCGTTGCCGGCCCGCACGTCACCGTCGTGGGCGTCGACGATCGCCGCCACGATGGCCAGGCCGAGCCCGGCGCCGCCGCGCCCGCGCTCGCGCCCGCCCTCCGAGCGCCAGAAGCGCTCGAACAGCGCCTCGGCGTCGCTGGTGGGCAGGCCGGGGCCGTGGTCGCGGACCTCCAGGCGGACCTCGCCGTCGACGTGCGCCAGGCTCACCTCGACCGGCGTGCCCCCCGGCGTGTGGACGAACGCGTTGCGCAGGAGGTTGCCGAGGACCTGGCGCAGCTGGTCGCGGTCGCCGCGGACCAGCGCCGGGCCGTCGACCTCTATCCCGATGGCGCGGTCGGGAGCGCTCGCGCGCCCGTCGTCGACCGCGTCGCGCACGAGCGCGGCGAGGTCGAGCTCGGCGTGCGGCGTGTCGGGCACCTCGTCGAGGCGAGCGAGGGTGAGCAGGTCCTCGACCAGGACGCCCATGCGCGCGGCCTCGTCCTCGATGCGCCCCATGGCCTTCTCGACGTCTGCGGGGTCGCGCGCGGCGCCCATGCGGAAGAGCTCGGCGTAGCCGCGGATGGAGGCCAGCGGCGTGCGCAGCTCGTGCGAGGCGTCGGCGATGAAGCGCCGCAGGCGGTCCTCGCTGGCCTCGCGCTCGCCGAAGGCCCACTCGAGCCGGTCGAGCATCGCGTTGAGCGAGATGCCCAGACGGCCGACCTCGGTCCGCGGATCGGTCGACTCGACGCGGTGCGACAGATCGCCGCCGGCGATCGCCCCTGCGGTGTGGCCCATGCGATCGAGCGGCAGCAGGCCGACGCGCACGACGACCCACGAGACGAGGCCCAGCACGATGAGGACGGCCGCGATGACCAGCGCCTCGACGACGAGCAGCCGCTGCAGGGCCTCGTCGGTGGCGCGCAGGGGGATGGCGACCACCGTCGTGGTGCCGTCGACCGGATCCGCCGAGGCGAGCACGCGGTAGCGCGTGTCCACCCCCTTCTGCCCGTTGACCGTGATGAAGTGGCCGGTCGTGAGCCGGGCGGGCAGGTCGGGCTTGGCCGTCACCGTCCCGTTCACGGCGAAGGGCTTGCCGACGATCACGGCGCCGCCGGCGTCGCGCTTCTCGCCGTACGTCCCGGCCGGGATCCCGAAGTTGGGCCCCCCACCGGGCCCGTGACCCTGATCGGGACCCTCGTGGCCGCCGTAGGACGCGCCCCCCGCCGTCCGCTCGAGCTCGCCGCTGACCGGCACGACCGCGGCCTTGAGCTCCTGGTCGATGCGGTCGTACTGGAACGAGCGCTGCTCGACGTAGGTGATCCCGCCGACGAGCAGCAGGCCGCAGGCGGTGAGGGCGAGCACGGCCGCGAGCAGCCGGGCCCTCAGCGAGGCCATCATGTCCGTGGCTGTCGTAGCGCGTAGCCCACGCCGCGCACGGTGTGGATGAGCGACGGGCCGTGGGCGTCGAGCTTCTTGCGCAGGTAGCTGACGTAGGTCTCGAGCACGCGCGCGTCGCCGTTGAAGTCGTAGTCCCAGACGTGCTCGAGCAGCTGCGCGCGGGTGAGGACGCGGCGCGGGTTGAGCATCAGGTAGCGCAGCAGGCGGTACTCGGTCGCCGTGAGGTCGATGACCGCGTCGCCGCGGCGCACCTCGTGGGCGTCCTCGTCGAGCTCGACGTCCTCGAAGACCAGGCGGCTGGACTCGGGCTCGGCCTCGCCGGTGCGGCGCAGGATCGACCGGATCCGCGCCACGAGCTCCTCGAGGCTGAACGGCTTGGTCACGTAGTCGTCCCCGCCGAGGCTCAGCCCGCGGATCTTGTCCTCGGTGGCGTCGCGCGCGGTCAGGTAGATGATCGGCACGCGGGCGTGCTGGGCCCCGAGGCGCTGCGCGACGTCGAAGCCCTCCATGTCGGGCAGCATCACGTCGAGGACGATGAGGTGCGGATGGAAGGAGGACACCGCCGACAGGGCCTGCGCCCCGGTGCCCGCCGACTCCACCGAGAAGCCCTGGAACTTCAGGGCCATGGTGACGACGTCCACGATGTTCGGCTCGTCGTCGACCACGAGCACCCGATGTCCGTTGGTGGTCACGTTCACGCCGAGAGTATCGGCGCGCAACCTGGGAGCCGCCTGAGAGACCCGTGAGAGGCGCCTGAACCTCGCCGACCGGCCGGCGACCCACGTTTGCGCAGGCCGAGACCGGGGAGGGCAAGAGCATGAGCTTTTCCACCTCCCAGGTTCCGACCATCCCCCTGCGCGGCGACATCGAGATCCCCCAGCTCGGCTTCGGGGTCTTCCAAGTGCCGCCCGTAAAGACCACCGAGGCCACCACGCGCGCGCTGCTCGCGGGCTACCGCCACGTCGACACCGCGGCGGCCTACCGCAACGAGGCCGCCGTCGGGCAGGCCGTCCACGCTGCCGGCCTCGAGCGCGACGACGTCTTCATCACGACCAAGTGCTTCAACGACGACCATGGCTTCGACCAGTCCCAGCGCGCGCTGCGCGACAGCCTGGACCGCCTCGAGATGGACCACGTCGACCTCTATCTCATCCATTGGCCGGTGCCCTCGCAGGACCGCTACGTGGAGACGTGGCAGGGCCTCATCGAGGCGCAGAAGAACGGCCTGACGCGCGCCATCGGCGTGTCGAACTTCCAGCCCGCGCACCTCGAGCGGATCATCGAGGAGACGGGGGTCACGCCGGCGGTCAACCAGATCGAGCTGCACCCGCGCCTGCAGCAGCACGGCCTGCGCCGCGAGCACGCCGACCACGGCATCGTGACCGAGGCCTGGAGCCCGCTGGCGCAGGGCCGGGTCCTCGACGACCCGACGATCGTGGAGATCGCGGAGGCGCACGACCGCACCCCCGCGCAGGTCGTCATCCGCTGGCACCTGCAGCTCGGCAACGTGGTCATCCCCAAGTCGGTGACGCCGCAGCGCATCGAGGAGAACTTCGCCGTCTTCGACTTCCACCTCACGGAGACCGAGATGGCCGCCATCGAGCAGCTCGACGCCGGCGAGCGCACGGGTCCGGACCCCGACACCTTCGTGCGTCCGCCCGCGCGGTAGCGCGCACGGACGCGGCGGGCGGCGCCGGAGCGCCGCCCGCCGCCCCATCCGTCAGCGGCGGCTGCCGAGCGCCCTGATGTACCCGGGCCCGGCCGGGCTCCCGACGCCGGTGAGCGTGTCCCACCCGGGCGCCAGGTGCAGGGTCTGCGCCTCGTCGTCGAGCGAACGCATCACCACCGACGTCCCGTCTGCGGCATCGACGCCGTTGTTGTAGTTGACGCGCACGACGGCCGCGACCGGGCTCTTGCCCTTGATGTCGTGCAGGACCGGGCTCCCGGCCAGCGCGTAGATCGCCGGGTTGGCGAAGCCGTGCGGTCGCCCGGCGGCCTGGTCGGCGATCGCCGCCAGGCCCGCGTAGAGCGGCGAGGACAGGCTCGTGCCGCCGATGCGGTACTCGCCGTAGCGCACGCTCCCGTCGGGCCACGTCTGCGTCTCGCCCACGAGCATGCCGGTCTGCGGATCGCCGTCGAGGGCGATGTCGGGCAGCGCGCGGTGCCCGTGGGCCACCCCGCTGGGGACGACGCGGCGCTGGTAGAAGGGCTCGGCGAAGACCGAGCTCACGCCGCCGCCGCCGCCATAGAGGAAGTCCCCGGGGAAGGGCGGCTCCCACGCGGTCCCGTCGGCCGAGAGGTCGCTCGTGCCCGTGGCCCAGGCGGTCTCGAACAGGTAGCCGTTGTCCCGCGCCACCCCGAGGCTCGTCCCGCCGACCGCGGTCACCAGCGGATGCGAGGCCGGGAAGTCGACGTCCGGGCCGCCCCGGGGGTTGGTCTCGGGGTCGTCGGCGCTCTCGTCGCCGTCGTCACCGGAGGAGAACGAGATGCCGATCCCCTCGAGCGCCGCCTGGACGAAGATCGTCGAGTAGGCCTGCTGCAGGTCCGGGGTCATGAACTGCTCGAGGTCGTCCCACGAGTTGGTGATCACGTCCGCGCGCCGGCGCTCGACGATCTTGTTCAGCGCGGCCAGGAAGCCGTCGTCGAGGCAGTTGCGCGCGGCGACGTAGAGCACATTGGCGCCGGGCGCCATCGCATGGACGGCCTCGACGTCGAGCGTCTCCTCGCCGTACCAGCCCTGCTCGTCGCACAGGTCCCCGTTGACCGTGTCGTCGAAGCCGTACTGGTACGGGCGCTTGGGCACGATCTGGTCGAACTGCCTGCGCCCGAAGGCCCGCTGGCCGTGGCGCGTCGCGTACGTGTTGGCGTCCTCGAGGATGGTCGGCGCGGCGTAGGCGTCGGTGATGGCCACCGTCTGCCCGCGGCCGTCGATGCCCTTGGCGACGAGGCCGGCGGTGCCGTAGGCGCCCTGGTACTGCGACGGCGTGTAGCCGCACGGCGCGAACGGGACCTTCGTGCCGTTGACCGCGGGGTACTGGGTCGCGATCTTCTCGCCGAAGTACGTCGAGCACGGCGGCGCGTTGACGAAGGCGTCGGGCGGCGGCGCCCCGTTCCCCGTGCCGGCGCGAACGCCCTGCGGAGCGGACGGCGCCGCGGTGCCGGGCAGGTCGTTCTGCGGACGCGTGAAGGCGCCCGACTGGTCGAGCCCGGCCACCGCGAGGACCTTGTCGCCGATCGCGGCCGGGACGGACAGGTTCGTGCTCGGCGCGTCCAGCAGCCGGCCCTTGTAGGCGTAGCGGTGGACGTCGGTCGCGAAGGCCGCCTCGGCCTGCGCGAGCGTGCCCGTCGCCTCGACGTGGTGGTGGTTGGCGGGCACGTCGGTCACGGTCAGGCCGGCCCCGCGCAGGAAGCCCTCGACCGCGGCGACGTCGGCGTCGCTGGGGGCGAAGCGGGCGTTGAACGCATCCGGGCTCAGGAACTGCCCGTAGTCGGCGCTGGACGGATCGGTGACCCGGGCCAGCAGCGCGTTGGCCGCATCGGCGTTGCGCAGCGGCAGATAGACGGTGACGGTGATCTGCTTGTCGGGCGCGGCGCCGCGGTCGCGGCTGGGCTGCGCCCACTTGGGGACGCTGCCTGGGAGCGAAGTGCGGCCGGCGGCGCCGGCCGGGGCGGCGGCGACGCCGAGGGCCAGCGCGGCAGCCGCCAGGACGGCGCCTCTGCGAGCGTACGAGTACATGGAGCGGTATCCCTTCTCGGGGCGCGCCGACAGGCCTCCACCGCGTGCGCGCCGTCTGCGAACGGGCGGAACCCTTCCACATCGGCCCCGCCGCTGACAGCTGACGAAAGTCGGGTCCTATGGCGCGACGGTGATGACGGCCTTCAGCAGCTCGGGCGCGCCGCCGGCGACGTAGCGCAGCGCCTCGGGCGCGCGCTCGAAGGCGAACTCGTCGGTGATGAGGCGTGCGACCGCATCCTCGTGGCGGCGCACGAGGTCGACCGCGGCGGCGAACTCGCCCGCGTTGCAGCAGCTCACCCCCAGGACGTCGAGCTCCCGGATGGGGAAGTCCATGAGCGGCAGGCTGACGTCATGGTGGGAGAGCGCCACCAGCACGAGGCGCCCGGCCGGCGCCACGATGTCGAACGCGCTGCGCACCACCGCCGGCACGCCGGTCGTCTCGACGAGCACGGCCACGCCGTCGGCGCCCGCCCAGTCGCGCACCTGCCCGGCCACCGCGGCAGCGTCCCCGCAGACGACCTGCGCGGCGCCCATCGCCCGCGCGTGCTCCAGGCGCTCGGGCACGACGTCGGCCATGAGCACCGTGGCGCCCAGATCGCTGGCGGCGAGGCAGACCGCTTGGCCGATCGGCCCGGCGCCGAGGACGATCAGACGGTCCTCCGCGCTCACGCGCGCCCGCACCACGGTCCGCACGCCGATCGAGGTCGGCTCCACGAAGGCCGTCACCGCCGGCGCCATGTCGCCGACCGCGAAGACCTGCGAGGCCGGCACCACCAGGCGCTCCTGCAGCGCGCCGTCGACGTGGGCGCCGATGATCGCGATGTTCGCGCACACGTTCTCGCGGCCGATGCTGCACGGGTAGCACCTCCCGCAGGCCAGCACCGGCCACACGGCGACGCGCTCACCCACGCGCAGGTGATCGCCGCCCGGCCCGAGCGCGTCGATCACGGCGGAGATCTCGTGACCCTGGATGCGCGGGAAGACGTCATCGCCCAGGTCGCCGTGGAAGAGATGCACGTCCGAGCCGCAGACGCCCACGACCTCGGGGCGCAGCACGACCTCGCCCGCCCCCGGCTCGCCGGGCTCCGGCACATCGAGGAGCGCCATCGCGCTCCTGCCACGCGTGACCGCCGCCAGCACGAAGGCGACCTTACCCGGCCCTGGACCTTTGTTGGATGCATCGAGCGGCGCCGGCGGCCGATACTCAGGGAGTCAGACAGCGAAGGCATCCAGAGGCTGAGACCTTCCAACGAACGTCCCCTCCCCAAACCCGCCTGATCTTCTGATGACCGAAGCCCGCTCACGCGGGCTTTCGTCTTTCATTGGCGGCGTGCCAACCGTCCTGCACCTCTCCCCACACCCCGACGACGAGGTCGTCGGCGCGGGCGCGACGCTGATCGCCCTGCGCGACACCGGCCATCGCGTCGTCAACCTCGCGGTCACCCTCGGCAGCGATGAGCGCGAGCGCTCGCGCAGGCGCGACGAGGTCGAGACGGCCTGCCAGCGCGCGGGCTTCGAGCTCGTCGTCCACGACCCGGGGCGCGATCTCGCCGCGGCCGTCGGGGCGCTCATCGCCGAGACCGGCGCCGACCTGGTCGTCGCGCCGTCGCCGCACGACGGCCACCCGCGCCACGAGGCCGTCGGCCGCGCCGCGCGCGACGCGATCGAGGCGGCGCGCGACGCCGGCCCGCCGCCCCGGCTCTGGCTGTGGGGCCTGTGGGCCGACCTGCCGCGCCCGACCCTCTACCACGCCTTCGGCGAGGTGCTGATGCGCCAGGCGATCTATGTCCTCGAGGCGCACGCGGGCGAGCTCGCGCGCAACGACTACCGCGCCCTCGTCCGCGCGCGGGCCACGGCCAACCGCGTGCTCGGCGCCGAGCGCGTCTTCGGGTGGGGAGCACCGGGGCGCGACCAGCCGTTCGCCGAGCTCCTGATCGAGGCCGTGCTCGCCGAGGACGGCTGGCGGACCACCACCCCGCGAGGTCTCGACCCGGCGCGCGCACTTCACGAAGCGCCCGAGCCAGCCGCGCCGATCGGCTGGTGGCTGAGCGAGCCGAGCTTCACCGACCGCAGCGCCGCGGGCCGCTGAGGCTGCCGGAGGATCGACGCGAGGTGCGCGCGCCCCGCGTCTGCGCAGCGGTCAGCGCGGCGGCACGTCCCAGCCGAAGAAGACCTCGGTGCGGGCGATCCTGTCCTCGCCGTCGAACCCGAGGATCTCGGTGTTGACCGCGCCGCTGCCGTCCGGCCGTCGCAGCTCGTAGGTGACGATCACCTCATCGCCGGACTCGACCATGCGGCGGAACCCGAACTCGCCGCCGCGACCGGCGCCGGGCCAGCAGCGCTCGAACCAGCCGGTGCGATCGAGATGCGGGTCGGGCGGGCTGGAGAAGGCGAAGTCCTCGCTCAGGTGCGCTTCGAAGAAGGCTCGCTCGCCCGCCGCGAAGGCGCGGTAGCTGTCCCGGGCCACGCGAAGCCGCGCGCTGTCGTGCATGTCGCTGCTCCCTTGCCGTCGCTCACCACCCGGCGCTCGGCGCCGTGGATCCCGGTGAGGTGGCCAAGCCAGGCGCCACCGGCTGACGGCGGCGCCGAACGTCCAACCAGCAATCGGGGCGCCCGGATTCGAACCGGGGACCTCGCCGACCCGAACGGCGCGCGCTACCAGGCTGCGCCACGCCCCGAAGTTCGACCAGTCTAGCTGGGAGCTCCGGCCACGGCCTTGAAGTAGCGCACGGCCAGGCCGGTGATCAGGGTCTGGAAGGCGGCCTCGATCTCGGTTCCCTCGCGCTCGGCCCAGCGCGCCAGGCCGATCTCCTCGATGTCCTGGCTCTCCCCCAGGACGTCGTCGACGAGCTCGGGGTGGCGGTCGCAGAAGTACGCGCCGATCGAGTACAGGCTCGAGTCGGTCAACGCCTCCAGGAACGCGCCGCCCTCCGATGTGGGCTCGCTCAACCGCCGCCCAGGATTCCGCCGCCACCGGTCACGCCGCCAACCGTACCGGTGACTGTGCCGGTGGCGTCGTTGACCGCGCCGCCCGCGGCGCCGGTGGTGTCGTTGACGGCTCCGGTCGCGGCGCCGGTGGCGTCGTTGACCGCGCCGGTCGCCCCGCTCACGACGCCGCCCGGATCGGGCACCGAGGCGGGCGGATTGGGCAGCGTGGGCGCCTGCACCTTGGGAACCTCGACCTTCGGCACCTCGACCTTGGGCACGTCAGGCGCCTTGACCGGCACGCTGCCCGACAGCGGCTGGGTCAGGTGCTTGACGGTCTTGGTCACCGGGTTGTCATCGGTCGACGGCAGCTTGGACGTGACGGTCTTCACGGGATCGCTGCCCGCCGGAGCCGAGGACGCCGGCGCGGGGGCGCCCGAGCCAGAGCTGCTGCCCGCCCCCGAGGAGCCCGAGCCGGTGCTCGAGGACTTCGAGGACGGCGCCGTCGACGTGCTGCTGGCGCCCGCGCCCGGGCTCGTGCGGTTGGCCGCCGAGCGCGTCGTCAGCGATCGCGCGGCGTCGCGCGATGGGCTCGCCGGGCTGGAGATGGCCGCGGGCCGCTCGTCGCGCGGGGTGGCGCCGATGAGGCCCGTGTCGTGGGCCGCCACCCCGGCGCCGACGACGGCCGCGGCGACGGCCGCGCCCTTGGCGATCGCCTTGCCCCAGCTCATCGCCGGGTCCGCGTAGGTGGCGGCGGCCGTCGACAGCTGGGCGAGCGTGGCTCCGTGGCCGCCGGCCGACGTCGCGGCGCTCTCCTCCGCGCCGTGGCCGGCGATGCGGCGCTTGAGGAACGCCGGCAGCGGCAGCAGCGCGGCGATCTTCTCGCGCACGGTGCGCTTCGGGGTGAGCGCGTCGGCGTCGAAGCCCGCGGCGAGCGCGGCGCGCCGGCAGGGCTGGCAGTAGGAGACGTGGCGCGCCATCTTGCGCTCGTCGCGCGCGCCCGCGCGTCCGTCGGTGGCGCCGGCGATGATCGCCTGGATGCGACGGCAGCGCTCGCCGGAGACGAGCTCCTCGTACTCCTCGGACAGGCGCCGTCGGGCGCGGAAGAGGGTCGATTCCACCGAGGGCCGGCTCATGCCGAGCTGCTCGCCGATCTGGCGATAGCTCAGGCCCTCGAGCTCGCGCATGACGAGGATCTGGTGGTGCGCCTCGGAGAGGCCGCCGAAGGCGCCGCGCAGGTGGTCGAGCGACATGCGGGTGTCGACCGCGGACTCGGGCGTCGGGCCCTTGCTCACGAGGTGCAGGCGCTCGCCGCCGTCGTCGGCGTCGTAGGAGATCTCCTCGGCGCGCTTGGAGCGCCGGAAGGCGTCGATGCACGCGTTCTTGGCGATCTCGTAGACCCACGGCTTGAAGGCGATCGGCGCCTCGGTGGCGCGCATGCGCCGCAGGGCGGACATGAAGACGTCCTGCGTGATGTCCTCGGCGCGCCCGTGGTCGTGGACCATCCCGTAGATGTAGGCCCCGATCCGCCGCTGGTAGCGGTGGTAGAGCACCTCGAAGGCATGGTCGTCACCGGCGCGCACGGCGGCCACCAACGTCTCGTCGGCGGTCTCGGACGCAGCGCGCGGGGCTGCTGGTGCGACGGCTAGCGTGGCTATGGTCCCCTACTCCTTGACGTCTGGCGCGCGATCACCCTCCCGGCTGGCGCGCCGTCCTTCGAACAATAGCGTTCATCTGAGCGTGTGACAACTGCAACGATGGCGACCCGGATGGCAGCCTGCAATCAGATCATCGGCTACCTGGACGAGCTCCTGGATCCCACGGCCTACGACGACTACGGGCCCAATGGACTGCAGGTACCCGGAAGCGAGCAGATCCAGACCGTGGTCACCGGCGTGAGTGCGAACGCCGAGCTCTTCGCGCGCGCGCGCGAGGAGGGCGCGGACCTCGTGCTCGTCCACCACGGGCTCTTCTGGGCCGGTCCGCCGCGTCCGCTCGACCGCGCCGCCAAGCGCCGCCTGCAGCTCCTCTTCGACGCCGATCTCGCGCTCGCCGCCTACCACCTGCCCCTGGACGGCCACCTCGAGGTCGGCAACAACGCGCTGCTCGCGCGAGCCATCGGCGGCGAGGACATCGAGCCCTTCGCCGCCCACGCGCGCGCAACCATCGGCGTCCGCGCCCGGTTCGCCGCGCCCGGCATCGCCCCCGCCGAGCTGGTCGCACGGGTGCACGGGGCCACGGGGCGCGAGCCGCTGGCCTTCGCCGACGGGCCGGACCCGGTGCGCACGATCGGCATCGTCTCCGGCGCCGGGGCCGATCACCTCGAGGACGCCATCGCCGCGGGCCTCGATGCCTTCGTCACGGGCGAGCCCGCCGAGCGCTCGATGGCGCGCGCTCGCGAGGCCGAGGTCCACTTCCTGGCCGCCGGCCACTACGCGACCGAGACCTTCGGCGTGCGGGCGCTGGGCGAGCGCCTAGCCGAGCGCTTCGGCGTCCGTCACGTCTTCATCGACGTCCCCAACCCGATCTGAGCTCCTGGCTCCTACCCTTTCGTCCGCGGTGGGCGGCCCTTTAGGCAGATTAAGTTGAGGTTGTCCGAAACCCGCGCTATACGTTCGGCACGATGTAAGCAAGCAGGAGGTTCGCAGTTCCGATGGCTATTCACCTGACGCCCACTGAGCTCGCCCGCGAGACCGGCCTCGAGCGAAGGGACGTCATCTCGAAGTGCATGGAGTTGGGCGTCCCGATCTTCCAGGGCCGCATCGACAAGACGCTCTTCATGGCGAGCCTCGGAGCGGCGACCCGAGCGCCACAGGCCGCCTTCCACGCTACGGCGTAGCCCCCGCTTGACACCCTGTCGCGCCAGGCGCGCGACGAGCATACAATCGCCCTCCTCGTAGGACTTCCAAGGAGGAGTGCGATGGAGGCCGGCACCGCCGCCAGTCATTCGACGGGTTCCAGGACGATCGCCGACCTGATGGTCTGCGCAGCCGAGCAGTACGCCGACCGCGTCGCGGTCCGCCACAAGGTCGGCGACGACTGGCGCGACGTGACCTATGCCGAGGTCGGCGGCATCGCTCGCGAGATCGGCCTCGGCCTCATCGACCTCGGCATCGAGCCCGGCGAGCGCGTCTCGCTGCTGTGCAACACGCGCCCGGAGTGGACGTACTGCGACTTCGCCCTCACCAGCGCCGGCGCCGTGGTCGTTCCCATCTACCCCACCAACTCGCCCGAGGAGTGCGAGTGGGTGGCGGGCAACTCCGAGTCCGTGGCCGTCGTCTGCGAGGACGCCGGCCAGGTGGCGAAGATCCTCGCGGTGCGCGAGCGCCTGCCCGCGCTGCGCACGATCGTGGTCATCGACCCCGCGGGCGAGACCGCCGACGCGATCGCGCTCGACGAGGTCCGTGAGCGCGGCCGTTCGCGCGACGCCTCCGAGCTCGAGGCGCGCACCGCCGCGGTGCGGCCCGAGGACCCCTTCACCTTCATCTACACCTCGGGCACCACCGGCCCGCCCAAGGGCTGCGTGCTGACCCACGGCAACTACCGGCGGGTCGTGACGATGCTCGAGTCCGCCGGCGCCGTGCAGGACGAGGAGGTCACCTATCTCTTCCTCCCGCTGGCGCACGCCTACGCGCTGCTCATCCAGCTCGTCAACTTCGACGTGGGCACGACCATCGCCTACTTCGGCGGCGACAGCACCCAGATCGTGCCCGAGCTGCAGCAGGTCCGCCCGACCTACCTGCCCAGCGTGCCGCGCATCTTCGAGAAGATCTACACGCTCGCGCTCTCCTCCCAGGCGCCCGAGGTCCAGCAGAAGATGCAGGCGGCCGCGAAGCTGGGCGTGCAGGTCCGCGACCTGCGGGTCCGCGGCGAGGAGGTGCCGCCCGACCTGCTCGCGCCCTTCGAGGCGGCAGAGGAGCAGCTGTTCAAGAACGTGCGCGGGATCTTCGGCGGGCGCGTGCGCCAGGCGGTCAGCGGCGCGGCGCCGATCGCCCGGGAGATCCTCGAGTTCTTCTACGGCTGCGGCGTGCCGGTGCTCGAGGGCTACGGCATGACCGAGACCGCCACCGTCGCCACGTACTCGACGATCGAGCACCACCGCTTCGGCTCGGTCGGTCGCGTGCTGCCGGGCGTCGAGGCGCGGATCGCCGACGACGGCGAGCTGCTGATCAGGGGCGACAACGTCTTCCAGGGCTACTACCGCAACGACGACGCGAGCTTCGGCGCGGTCGTCGACGGGTGGCTGCACACGGGCGACCTCGGCTCCATCGACGAGGACGGCTACGTCTACATCACCGGCCGCAAGAAGGACATCATCATCACCGCGGGCGGCAAGAACCTCACGCCGGCCAACCTCGAGAACGACCTCAAGCAGTCGCGCTGGGTCTCCCAGGCCGTCATGCACGGCGACCGGCGGCCCTACCCGGTCATGCTCATCGCGCTCGACGAGGAGGAGATCGTGCCGTGGGCCAAATCCCAAGCCCACCCACCCATCGAGGACACCTCGATCGCGGCGCTGGCCGAGAACGAGCAGGTGCGCGCGCTCATCCAGGGCGAGCTCGACAAGGCCAACGCCAAGTACGCCCAGGTCGAGCAGATCAAGCGGTTCTTCATCCTCGACCACGACCTCAGCCAGGAGACCGGCGAGCTGACGCCGACGCTGAAGGTCAAGCGCAACGTCATCAACGACAAGTACGCCGACCGCTTCGACGCCCTCTACGGCGGCGGCACCGGCTGAGCCGGTACCGCCGCCGAGAGCTGGGCATTGCCCCCCAGGGTGTGCTCAGTCGATGGGCGCGATCGGGTGGTTGGACCGGAACACGTCGGCCGGGTCGACCAGCGCCTTGATCGCCTGCAGGCGCCGGTAGGCCGGCCCCGTGAAGGCAGAGCGGGTGTCGATGGCCGACTCGCTGAAGTTGAGGTAGCGCCGGCCGGCGTCCCACTCGCAGATGGCCTGGTGGACCACGTCCAGCTGTGCCCTGACGGCCTGCGCCGCGCCGGCGTGGGGCGCCATGCCGACCGCGAAGAAGGCGAAGTCGCCGTCCAGCGCCGCCAGGGCGCCGTGGCCCTCGGACGCACGCCCGACCGCGCCGCCGAGGTGGCGCAGCTCGACCGAGAGCAGCGGGGTGTCCGCCCCGCTGACGGCCACGAGGGCGTCGAGGGCCTCACCGGGCATGACGCCGAGCAGCGCTCCGTCGCCGACGCCCGGCACCGGCTGTGGCGGGTCCATGTGCAGCGCCAGCAGGTCGGCCGGGCTGACCATCGCGAACGTGTCCATCGCGGGGCCCAGCGCACGCAGCGGCGCGAGCAGCTCCGAGCCCGACGCCTCGTCGCCGAGGTAGGCCATCTCGACGATCACGAAGGACTGCCCGCGCAGCGGCGCCGGGATGTCCTCGAGCGGCGGGAAGTGCAGGATGCGCCCCACCGACGTGGCCTCGTCGGGCACCGTGCGCACCCACTCGCGCCAGGCGCGCAGGACCTCGGCGGCGCGCTGCACCGGGAAGGCGAGCATGCCGGCGTAGAGCTCCTCGACGGGGTGGAGCGCGAGCTCGATGGCAGTGACGATCCCAAAGCTGCCTCCGCCGCCGCGAACCGCCCAGAAGAGGTCGGCGTCATGGTGGGCGTCGGCGACGACGACGCGCCCGTCGGCGGTCACGATCTGCACCGCGGTCACGCTGTTGGCCGCGAGCCCGTGCTTGCGCGCCAGCCAGCTGAGCCCGCCGCCGAGGCAGTAGCCGACGACGCCAACGTCATGCGACGAGCCGGCCAGGGCGGCGAGCCCGTGCTCGGAGGCGGGACCGACGACATCGGCCCACACCGCGCCGGCCTGGGCCTGGACGCGGCGACGGTCGGGGTCGACCTCGACGACGCGCATGCGATGCGTCTTGATGAGGATCGTGTCGTGCAGGGACGCCTGCACGAGCGCGGAGGCGGCGTGGCCGGTGCCCTGCGCGGCGACGCGCAGGCCGCGCTCGCGGGCGAAGTTGACGATCGCCACGACGTCGGCGACGGTCTCGGGTTCGGCGACGGCGGCCGGGCGCTGGTCGACGGCGAGGTTCCACGCCTGCCGCGCCTCGTCCCAACCGGCGTCGCCCGGCACGGTGACCGCGCCCGTCAGCTGCGCGCGCAGCAGGCCGGCGTCGATACCGGCGGAGGTGGTGCTGTACATCCTCGAGAGCCCCCAAGAGGTCGTAAGTGGAGCGCCGATACTGACGAGGGGCGCATCCGCCGCCCAAGGGGCAGACTCCCCAGCGCAGGTGCGGAAAACCCCACCGGCCATACCTTTCTCGGGCGCCCTAACCTAGGCGGCCCGTGCGCACCGATCCCACCGATACCGGCGGCCTCTTCGTCGGCCGCCGCCCGGGCACCGCGCCGACGCGCTACCGCGCGCAGCCCGAGGGCGGCAGCCCGCGCCGCCGGCGCATCGACGGTCTGGTCGCCCACGCGGTCCTCGGCCTGATGATCGTCGTCAACCTGCTCTTCTGGGGACCGATCCCGGCGCTGAGCTTGTGGATCGCCTCGCAGGTGCAGTACCAGACCGGCTCGGTCTCGCTGGGCATCCTGCTGGGGTTCCTCGGTCTCCTGGGGCTGTTGTTCGGCGGCCTGGCGCTGCTCAAGCGCATCGACCGCTTCTGGATCCTCGCCCGGCGCGCCGCCGGGCACGATCAGCGCCAGGGCGTCCTGGGGCGCGTGTTCGCCACGACGGCGGTCATCGGAACCGTCGGCTTCACCTTCTGGCTGCTGTTCATCGGCGGGCTCGGCTCCACGCTGGCGCCCCGCTGATGTTCGGCCACTACCGGCAGTACGAGGGGATGACCGAGCAGGAGGTCAGCGCGGACCTGCGCGCGCGCGCCGACGAGCGCAAGCAGCAGGCCCTCGCGCGCGTCGAGCCGATCGACCTCAGCGCGACGACCTGGCCCGAATACCCGCCCTCGACGGTGGTCAACGCCATCACCTACGCCGCGCGGCGCGGACTGCATCGCTACCTCGACCGCCACGCCACGGCGCTGCGCTCGGAGCTGGCCCACCACCTCGGCGTGTCCGAGGAGCGCGTGGTGGTCGGCGACGGCGCCGCGCAGCTCCTGGGCGCAGCGGCGCAGGCGCTGCTCGACCCCCTCGACGAGCTCGTCACCCCGTGGCCGTCGTACGGCCTGTACCCGGCGATCGCCCACCGCGCCCGCGGCCACGCCGTGCCGGTCCCCGGCTTCGGGGCGCAGGCCGTGCTGCGCGCGGTCAACGAGCGCACGCGGCTGGTCGCCCTGTGCAATCCGAACGATCCCACCGGCGAGCTCGTGGGGGTCGGCGCGCTGCGCGCGCTGCTGGAGGCGCTGCCCGAGCGCGTCGTCGTGCTCCTCGACGAGGCGCTGCGCGACTTCGTCGACGCCGAGGAGCGCGACGCGGCGCTCGCCCTCGTGGAGCAGTTCCCGCGCCTGATCGTCTTTCGCACCTTCTCCAAGGCCTGGGGCCTCGCCGGCCTGCGCGTGGGCTACGCCGTCGGGGGCCCCGGCGCCGAGCCCCTGCTCGAGCAGCTCGAGCCCGAGCTCGGGCTCAACGAGCTCGCCCAGGCCGGAGCGCTCGAAGCGCTGCGCCACGCCGGCGGCGTCGTGGCGGGTCGCGCGGGCGTCGTGGCCGCCGAGCGCCGGCGTCTGAGCGAGGCCATGCGCGCGCTCGGGCTGCAGGTCACGCCCAGCCAGGCCAACGTGCTGTGGCTGCGCGCTGAGGGCGTGAACGGAGGCGAGCTCGCGCGCCGCCTCGAGCGCCACGGGGTCATCGTCGCGCCGGGCGGGCCGCTGGGCGACGGCGCCTGCGTGCGGGCGTCGATCCAGCGCCCGGCGGCGGGCGATCGCCTGCTGCGCGCCTTGGAGCTCAGCGCCGGACGGTGACCTCGCGGCTCGTGCCGTGCACGTGCGCGAAGTTGTCGCGCGGCAGCACGACCACGCGATAGGCGCCGCGGCGGCGCACCGTGAAGCGATAGCGCGAGCGTCCCCCCGCCAGCGGATGCACACCGGCGCGGCGCAGGGGGACCCAGTGCCCGCTGGGCGAGCGCTTCTGCAGCGTGGCCCGGCCGTGGGGCACGGCGGGGCTGACCGCGCCCTGCAGGCGCACCCGCCCGCCGGAGATGCGCCGCGGCCGCAGCCCGACGCGCAGGGCGTTGCGGACCTCGACAATCGGGCTGGCGGCGACGATCGTCGTGCGGGTGGTCAGGCGCAGGCGAGCCATCGCCCACAGCGGGCCGACCTTGAAGGAGAACGACCCGCTGGCCGACGCCTTCTTGGTCCCCACCAGGTAGAAGGGGCCGGCGAAGGGGAAGTCCTGGCGCTCCAGGGCGACGGTGGCCCCGCCCACGCCCTGGCCGCTGACCTTCCCGCTGACGGTGGTCGAGCCGCTCCAGACCGCGGGGTTGGGCGAGGCCGAGGCCGTGATGGCCCGCGGGTTGCGCAGGGCGACGAAGCTGCGGTCGTGCCCGCGGGCGACCCCCGCGTCGCTGGAGGCCACGACGCGATAGTGGTAGCGCGTGTCAGGGCTCAGGCCGGAGATCGTCGCGCTCACGCCCCGCGCGCTCTGCCCGCTGCCCGCGCTCGCGTCCGCGGTGCGCTTGCCGTAGCCGGTGGTCGTGCCGTACTCGAAGTGGTAGGTCGTGGCGCGGCCGTTGGGGTCGACCGAGGCCGACAGCCGCGCGGCGACCGGCGAGAGGCTGTGCGCCGAGCCCGTCGTTGCCGCCGGCGGCCCTGGGCGGGCGTCGGTCTTCAGCGTGCGGTCCGCGCCGCGCGCGACGCCGGCCGCGTTGGTCGCAACGAGGCGGTAGTGGTAGGTGGTGTCGTTGGTCAGCCCGGTGAGGCCGCCCGACGCACCGACGGCGCCCGTGCCCGAGCCCGCCTCGACATCGGGGGTCTGCAGCCCGTAGCTCGAGGACGTCCCGTACTCGAAGCCGTAGGTGGTCGCCAGGCCCTGCGGGTCCACCGTGCCGGCGAGGGTGGCGCTGGTCTGCGTGACGTCGCTCGCCGCGCCGGTCGTCGCGCTGGGCGGGCCGGCCGCGGCAGCGGTCGCGGGCAGGAGCAGGGCCAGGACGAGGGCGGCTGCGCGCATCGCCCTGCAAGACACGGAGCGCGTGCGGGAGTTGCGCTGCGGGTAAGCGGGGGCCATGACCATCGTCGCCGTCGTCGCCATCTGCATCGTCCTGCTGATCCTCGCCTTTCTGGCGCCACGGCTCTCGCGCTACCCCCAGCGCGGAGTGCAGAAGACCTACAGCGCCGGCGGCAACACCGCCGGCAAGGCCCCCGGCCCGCTCGGCCGCTGGCTGCGCAAGCCGTTCGACAGCGCCAACAAGTGGACCGGCAAGAGCGGCGCCGCCGGGCGCCGCGGGCGCGACAAGGCCCCGTTCTAAGACCCGCTAGTCGCCGGCGGACTGACGCAGCAGCGTCCCCGTCGTCTGCTCGAGGATCTTGCGCCAGGCGCGGGTGCGCTCCTTCTCGGCCGCGAAGTGCTTGACGACCTTGCGCACGCGGGTGGCGGAGATCTGGATGCCGTGGCGCTCGCAGATCTCGCGCAGGCGCCCGTAGTCCTCTGAGAGCTTGAGGGTGACCGACTCGAAGCCGTGGCGCGCGATCTCGACGCGGCTCGTGAAGTTCATCATCGAGGTCTGGAACATGAGCTCGTCGTTGGGCTCGGGCTCGACGAGCACGATGTCCACGCCCGGGTAGCGCTGCTCCCACTGGCGCGCCATCTCGTGCAGGCGCTGATAGGCCAGCAGCTTGAACGACTGGTAGCCGATCTGCGGGAAGCCCATGTCGCTGATGTGGCGCACCCGGGTGCCCAACAGCCCCGACTCGCTCTTGGAGAAGTCGTTGACGTAGGGCACGAGCGGGTTGACGACGACGACGAACTTGGCGCCCGCCTCGACGGCGATGTCGAGGTTGGTGGTCGAGACGATGCCGCCGTCGACCAGCTCGCGATCCCTGACGCGCACCGGCTTGTAGACCATGGGCAGCGCGGTGGATGCGCGCACGGCCGTCGAGATCGGGACGTCGTCCCAGTCGTTGGCGCCGAAGACGATCCGCTCGCACGTGTCGAGGTCCGTCGCGGCCAGGTAGAGCTCGTGGTCGAGCAGGCGGAAGTCGTCGGTGCGATCCGGATCGCTGAGCACCGTACGGACGTAGTCCTCGATGCCCGAGCCCGAGTACATCCCGCTGGGCAGCGCCTCGGCCAGGCCGAGCACGACGTCCATGGCCGAGATCGACCCGATGTGGCCCACGAGCCCGCGCGCGATGCGCGCCAGCTTGAAGGGCAGCATCACGCCCGAGCGGGCGAACTCGGTGAAGTTCGGGCGCAGGAGCGTGCCGACGTCGATGTCACGGAACGGGGTCGGCACCTGGCGGTTGACGACGCGCATCATCTCCTCGGGAGTGATGCCGTTGGCCGACATCGAGGCGACGAAGGCGCCCGCGCTGGTGCCGACGTAGACGTCGAACTGGTTGACGGTCCGGTTGACCGAGAGCAGGTCCAGCGCGCGCAGGGCGCCGATCTCGTAGACGGCGCCGGTGAAGCCTCCGCCGCCGAGGACGAGCGCCGTCTTCGAGCGCCTCGTGCGGCGCTTGCCCTTCGCCGCGGCGGTCCGCCGCTGCTTGCCCGCCTCGAGGTCGACGACCTTGCCCATGGGTGACGGACAGTACCGCCGGCGCGACTCTCAGTTACATGTGGTGTTCTACGGTCCCGCTGCATGCGTTCTCGGGTCCGTGCACTGGTCATCTCGCTCGTCGCCGCGCTCGCCGTCCTCCCGGCCGGCGCCGCATCGGCGATCTCGACGACGACGCTGCAGGCCAAGCTCACGCGGGAAATGGGCCACGCAGGGGGCTTCTCGGGCGCCTTCGTCCGCGACCTGGACAGCCGGCAGACCCTGTTCGCGTCCAAGCCCGACGCCCCCCGCGCGCCCGCCTCGGTCGAGAAGCTCTACACGACCGCCTCCGCCCTCCTGCGCTTCGGGCCCGACGCGACGCTCTCCACCACCGTCGCGGGACGCGGCTTCCTCGATCCCGACGGCGTCTGGCGCGGCGACCTCTACCTGCGCGGCGGCGGCGACCCCACGCTCAGCCGCGACGATCTGAAGCGGCTGGCCGGCTCCGTCGGCCAGGCCGGCATCGTGCGCGTGGACGGGTCGGTCCTCGGCGACGAGTCGCGCTTCGACAGCCGGCGCGGCTCCTTCGACACGGGCGGCGCCTACGACCGCGACATCGGCGGGGTGCTCGGCGCGCTGACCCTCGACCGCGGGTTCTCGAAGGACGGCAGGCCGGCCGCCGCGGCGGCGGTGCAGTTCGCGAAGGACCTGCGCGCCGACGGGATCCGCGTCGAGGGACGCAGCGCCGCCGGCACGGCGCCCGCCGACGCCCGCGAGCTGGCCAGCGTCGCCTCGCCGCGCATGCGCGACCTCATCCGGCTGACCAACGTCCCCTCCGACAACTTCCTGGCCGAGACGCTGGTCAAGGACCTCGGCGCGTCGTTCGGCGCGGGCGGCAGCACCGCGGCGGGCGTCAGCGTCGTCAAGACCGAGCTGCAGGCCTTCGGCCTGACCCCGCGGATCGTCGACGGCTCCGGGCTCTCGCGCGCCGATCGCACCACCCCGCGTCAGGTCGTGCACCTGCTCGAGGCAATGCACGGCCAGGAGGTCGCGGGGGCGTTCGAGGGCTCGCTCGCCGTCGCCGGGCGCACCGGCACGATCCGCAGGCGGATGCGCGGCACCGCCGCCCAGGACCGCTGCCGGGCGAAGACCGGCACGTTGATCGGGGTCAGCGCGCTGGCCGGCCTGTGCGAGTCGGCGGGCGGTGACACCATCGCCTTCGCCATGGTCATGAACCGCGTGAGCGTCGCGCGCGCCCACGGCGTGCAGGATCGCGTGGCCACGGCGATCGCGCGCTACGACGGGGTGGCCGCGGCGCGGTAGGCGTAGAGGACATCCGGCGCGCGCTCCTCGTTGTCCGCGCCGTCGGAGCGCCTGACCTCGAGGAAGCCGTGGCGCTCGTAGAAGCGACGCGCGCCCGCGTTGGACTGAAAGGCCCACAGACGCAGCCCCCGCGGGCGCTCGCGCTTGGCGACGGCCAGCAGGGCGCTGCCGATCCCGCGGCCGGTCAGGCTCGGCTCGACGTAGAGCTGGTCGACGACGTCGCCGTCGAGGACGAGGATCCCGGCGAGGGCGCCATCCTGCTCGGCGACCCACAGCTCGCAGGCCCCGACGATGTGCGACGCGAAGTAGCCGCGCACGTTGTCGTCGCCGTGGACGCCGGCGGGCATGGCCCCGGCGCGCAGCGCGGCCGCGCGCGCTCGGAGGTAGAGGTCCGCCGCGGCGCGCGCGTCGCGCTCGCCGCCGCGACGGATGTCGGGCTTCATGCCCGCATCGTCTCAGGCGGGAGCGAGCACAGGGGCCGGCTGGCGGCGCTGCGCCGTGGTGCCCATGACGATGAGCATCGAGGCGACGCCTAGCAGCACGAGGCCGCCGCCGACCGAGCCCCAGGCCAGCGCCGAGAGGATCGGGAAGTCGGCGCCGGCGCTGACGCCGGTGTCGACGCCGCGCGTGCCGTCGGCGTTCATGACCACGACCGACCAGTTGCCGTGCTTGACGTCCCAGATGATGCTCTGGGTCCCCTGGCCGTGGGCCGAGGCGACCCAGATGGGCTTGGAGGCGGGGGCCACGGGCGCGGGGCGGGCGGCGCCGCGCTCGGCGCGATAGACCGCGCGGAACGGATCGGAGTGGAAGTCGGTCACCGTGGCGTGCGCCGTGCCGCGCAGATACGCCGAGGCGTCCTTGGTGCGCGCGATGCCGACGAAGACGGGCTTGCCGTTGCGCGAGGAGACCTCCAGGCGCATGTGGCCATAGCGGTCGTGGCTCGTCAGCCAGCCGGGGCCGCTGCTGTCGAGGTCCAGGTTGTCGGTGGCGATGGCGGCCGTGCGCGTGGCGAAGCGCTCGGTGTCGGTGTGGATGTAGCCCTGCTCGTCCTTCTTGCTGTCGGCCCACAGCAGGACGCCGCCGACGGCGAGCAGGCCGAGGGCGACGACGCCGACGATGACGCCGACCACCATCGTGGTGGTGCGCGCGGCCCGGTGAGGGCGGCGCGGCGAGGTCTGTGGCGTCGTTTCGGGCATGGCTGCAGCGTGGCAGCCGATCGGCGCCCCGGGCCGAGAGCCAACAGGCATCCGGGGGTGCGGCTGCCTGCACCCGGCCCTGTCGGGTGAGCCCTCCCGTCACAGGTGCAGGACGACCATGACCGCGGCCGCGAGCGCGGCCAGCGCGGTGGCGGCGGCCACGAAGGCGACCGCCTGGTGTTGATGCTGCACGTCGGGACGCTCATAGGCGCGCCGGCCCTGGCGCCACACCACGGCGGCCACGATCGCCAGCGCGGCGCTCACCCCCAGCAGCCCCGGAGCCTCGCGGTGGGCCGCGACGCTGAGCACGACCCCGGCCAGCGTGACGAAGCCGAAGGCGCTGCGCTGCCAGGCGAGGCCGGTGCGCTCGCGCGGGACACCCGGTCGCTCAGGTGAGGGCATCGACCACCAGCGCGACGGTCACGATCACCCCGACCACGGCGATCCCTGCGGCGAGCAGTCGCGGCGCCCCGGTCGGCAGCGGCTCGTCGAGGCGCAGCGCGCGCTCGTTCTGCTCCCAGCGGCGGTAGCTCATGAGCGCCAGCGCGAGCCCCAGGAGGATCGGCGGCAGGGCGACGAGCAGGCGCGTGGCGCGGGAGTCGAAGTCGAGCAGCTGGCCCGCCGCCAGGCCGCCGCCGATGAGCGCCAGCGCGGTGCGGTTCCAGGCGAGGTAGGTGCGCTCGTTGGCCAGCGTGAAGCGCGGGTCGGGGTCGCGCCCGACGGCGCGCGGATCACGCGGTCGCGCCATCGAGCAGTCCGAGCAGGCCTGGCTCGTCGAGCACGGGGACGCCGAGCGACTCCGCCTTGGTGAGCTTGGAGCCCGCGTTCTCGCCGGCGACGAGGTAGTCGGTCTTCTTCGAGACGCCCGACGTGACGCGCCCGCCGGCGGCCAGGATCCGCTCGCTGGCCTGCTCGCGCGTGAGGTCGGGCAGCGTGCCGGTGAGGACGAACGTCTTGCCGGCGAGCGGCCCTTCGCCCGGCGGCGGGCCCTCGAGCTCCATCACGACGCCCTCGTCACGCAGATCGCGAATGAGCTCGCGCATCTGGGGATCGGCGAGCTGCTCGGCGATCCGCACGGCCATCTTGGGGCCGACGCCATGGGCGGCCTCGATCTGCTCGGCCGTGGCGGCGAGCAGGGCGTCGATGGTGCGGAAGTGCTGGGCGAGAGTGCTGCCCGTCTTGTAGCCGACCTCCTCGAGCCCGACGGCGAAGAGCACCCGCCCGAGGCCGCGGTCCTTGGACTCGGCGATCCTGGCCACCGCGCGGTCGGCGCTGATCTGGCCCCAGCCCTCGAGCTCGGTCAGCTGGTCGGCCGTCAGGCGGTAGTAGTCGCCGGGGGTCCTGACCAGGCCGGCCTGCTGGAGCTGTGCGACCTGCTTCTCCCCCAGCCCGTCGATGTCCATCGCCCCGCGCGAGACGTAGTGCTTGAGCAGCTGCCAGCGGCGCTCGGGGCAGTCGCGGTTGGGGCACTTGGTGAAGACCTCGCCCTCGACCTTGATCGTCTTCGTGTCGCAGAAGGGGCAGCGCTCGGGCGGCCGCGGCACCGGCGGGCGCTTCTTGTTCTCGACGACGTGAGGGGCCGGCGAGAGGACCTGGGGGATGACGTCGCCCGCGCGCAGGACGATGACGTCCTCGCCGGGACGCAGGTCCTTGCGGACGAGGTCCTCCTCGTTGTGCAGCGTCGCGAGCTTGACGGTCACGCCGCCCACGTGCACGGGCTCGAGCTCGGCGAACGGGTGCATGTCGCCGAACTTGCCGACGTTCCACTGCACACCGTTCAGTCGCGTGATCGCGGTCGTGGGGGCGAACTTCCAGGCGATCGCCCAGCGCGGGTCGCGGCCGACGACGCCCAGGCGGCGCTGCAGCTCGACGTCGTCGACCTTGACGACGACGCCGTCGATCTCGAAGTCGAGCTGACCGCGGCGCTGCTCCCACGAGCGGCAGCGCTCGACCACCTCGTCCTCGGTCGTCAGCCGGGCCACGTCGTCGTTGACGCGGAAGCCGTGCTCCTTGAGCCACTGCAGCGCGTCCCAATGGCTCGCGAAGCTGATCCCCTCAGTGACGCCGACCCCGTAGGACCACATCGACAGCGGGCGCTCGCGGGTCAGCCTCGGATCGAGCTGGCGGATCGTCCCCGCCGCCGAGTTGCGCGGGTTCATGAAGGTCGATAGGCCCTGCTCGGCGCGGCGCTCGTTGAGCGCGGCGAAGTCGGCCAGCGACATGTAGACCTCGCCGCGGACCTCGATCAGCGGCGGCACGTCGTCGCCGTCGATGCGCAACGGGATGGTCGGGATGGTGCGCAGGTTGTGGGTGACGTCCTCGCCGACCTCGCCGTTGCCGCGCGTCGCCCCGGTCTCCAGGACGCCGTTGCGGTAGATCAGCGAGATGGCCAGGCCGTCGATCTTGGGCTCGGCGACGTACTGGAACTCGGGGTCCTCGATGCCCTCGCGCGCGAGGTGGTTGCGCATGCGCTCGATCCACGCGCGCAGCTCCTCCTCGCTGCGGGCGTTGGCCAGCGAAAGCATCGGCTGGCGGTGGGTGACCTTGGTCAGCGACGAGACCGGCTCGCCGCCGATGCGCTGCGTCGGCGAGTCGGGCGTCAGCAGCTCGGGGTGCTCGGCCTCGATGGCGCGCAGCTCGTCGAGCAGCTGGTCGTACTGGTCGTCGGTGATGACGGGGTCGTCGAGCACGTAGTAGCGCCGCCCGTGCTCGGTGAGCTCCTCTCGCAGCTGCGCGGCGCGCTGCACGGTCTGCTTGGGCGCCTTGCTCACTGCACCTCGCGGGCGGCCGGGGCGAGCAGCCGCGCCAGGTCGTACTTGGTCAGGGCGTCGAGACCGGACACGTCGGTGAGGTCGAAATGCACGGGCGTCACCGCGATGTGGCCGGCGTGCACCGCGGCGAGGTCGGTCCCCGGCTCGTCGTGGAAGCCCGGGTCGGCGCCGTAGATCCAATAGCGCCGGCCGCCGTCCTCGTCCTCGGCGTCGAGCTTGAGCTCGTCGCGATAGATGCGCTTGCCCAGGCGCGTGACCTGCACGCCTTTGGGGTCGCCCGCCGGCACGTTGATGTTCAGCAGGGTGCCGTCGGGCAGCGGGATCCGGCCCCCGTCCTCTCCGGCCGTGCCCGCCAGCTCGGCCACCACGCGCGCGACGAAGTCCGCGGCGCGCTCGAACTCGAAGCGGCTCCCCAGGCGGAAGTCCATCTCGCGCGCGTTGGACTGCTGGGAGACCGCGATGCCCGGGATCCCCAGCACCAGCGCCTCCAATGCGGCCGCGACCGTGCCCGAGTAGGTGATGTCGTCGCCCAGGTTGGAGCCGTGGTTGATGCCCGCGACCACGAGGTCGGCGTCGAAGCCCGCGATCAGCCCGAGCTTGGCCAGGCGCACGCAGTCGACGGGCGTGCCGTCCGTGGCGAAGCCGTGGGTGTCGTCGTCGAACGGGACCTGCTGGACCCACAGCGGCCGGCGCGTGGTGATCATGCGGGCGAAGGCCGAGCGGTTGCCGTCGGGCGCGATGACCGCCAGCTCGATGCCCGCCACCCGCAGCAGAGCCCGGCGCATGGCCTGGAGCCCCTCGGCCTCGATGCCGTCGTCGTTGGTGAGCAGGACCTGCATCTCCGGTCATCCTACCCTGTCAAGGTCGCTTGACATCGGCTGACGCCATGTGTAAAGCTTACTTGACAGTGCGCAACGACGTCCGCCTCCTCCGCACCGCGCGCGACCTCTCCCAGGGAGCGCTCGCCGACGCCCTCGGCGTCTCGCGGCAGACGATCAACGCGATCGAGACGGGGCGCTACCTGCCGTCGCTGCCGCTGGCCTTCGGCCTCGCTCGCTTCTTCGAGACGACGGTCGAGCAGATCTTTCATCCCGACTCCGAGGAGATCCCGACATGAAGGCCTTCTGGATGTCCCCCACCGGCCAGCTGAGCGCGGGCCTCGTCCTCGTGGCCGCCGTGTTCGCCGCCTTCGCCGCGGGCGGCGACGCCGCCTTCGGCCTCGTGAGCGCCGCGCTCGTGCTCGCCTTCCTACTGCTCGTCTACTTCGGCCGGCGCCGCAGCGACACCCTCGACGTCATGAGCGGCGTCGGCGACGAGCGCGGCAGGCTGCTCTACACCCGCGCCGTCGCGTTCTCCGGCACGGTGATGTCGCTGGTGCTGCCGATCTGGTGGCTGGTGACCGTCGCCCAGGGCGACCCCAACGAGGTGCTCTCGGTCTGCTGCGCGATCTTCGGCGCGACCTTCGTCCTCGCCGTGGTCGTGCTCGCGCGGCGCGGCTGAAGCTCGCGCTAAGCCGCGCTTCAGGTCCGCTTCAGTCACGCCCCCTAACCGTGGCCCGCATGGCCTTGCGTGACCCGACCCGCTGCCCGCAGTTGCGGCGAGCGGGTCACCCCCTACGCCGCCGGCTGCGCGCTGTGCGGCGCAGAGCTCGATCCCCGGCGCTGGCACCCCCGCCCCTCCCCCATGCGTCGGCTGCTTCGTATGCTGGATCAGTGAACGCCTACCGCACCAACCGCCTCTTCCATCCCGACTCCGGTCGCTGCCTGGCCATCGCCGTCGACCACGGCATGCCCGGCGAGCCGGACCTGCTCGAGGGCATCGAGGACATGGAGGCCGTGATCGACGCCCTCGTGGCCGCCGCTCCGGAGGCGCTCCTGCTCACTCCCGGCCAGGCCGACCTGCTGCAGCGCCGGGTCGGCCGCGCCAAGCCGGCGCTCGTCCTGCGCGTCGACACGGGCAACGTCTTCGGGCGCGAGGTGCCCGAACGGCCGGCCTCATGGATGTACGACGACCCGGTCGGCATCGCGGTGCGCCTCGACGCCGCCTGCGTGATCGCCAACCTCCAGGACTCGCCGGGCCAGCCGTCGCTGCGCGAGACCTGCGTGCAGAACATCCTCAGGCTCCGCGGCGAGTGCGACCGCGCCGACATGCCGCTGATGGTCGAGCCGGTGCCGATGGCGCCCAACACCGCGGGCTACGACGTGCACCGCGACGCCGAGCGCCTGCGCGGCCTCGTGCGCCAGGCGACCGAGCTCGGCGCCGACCTCATCAAGTGCGACCCGTTGCCCGACCCGGCGGACTTCGCCCGCGTCGTGCGCGCGGCACGCGTGCCCGTGCTCGTGCGCGGCGGCGGGCGCATCGCCGACGACGAGGTCATGCGCATCACCGCCGACGTGCTCGAGGCCGGCGCCGCCGGCCTCGTCTACGGGCGCAACGTCATCCAGCACGACGACCCCTCGGCGATGACGCGCGCGCTCGCGGCGCTCGTGCATGAGCACGCGACCGCGGACGCCGCTCTGGGGCTGCTGGCGTAGGTCGTCCGCGGGCGGTTGCGGCGCTGCGCGTCCTCGTCCGCTCCGCGAGCGCGGCGCGGCGCGGCCTCGTCCGCTCGGCGCTCGCGGCGCGGCGCGGCCTCGTCCGCTCGGCGCTCGCGGCGCGGCGCGGCCTCGTCCGCTCGGCGCTCGCTGCGCGGCGCGGCGCCTAACAGCATCACCGAGGGTAAGGGGGGCAGGGCGGGGGCTCGCCGCGCGCGTCGTCGTCCTAGTCGTGTGCGGTGGGGCGCCCCGCGTCCGCTCGCGCTCGCGGCACCTGCGCGGCGCTTAACCGCATCACCGAGGAAAGGGGGCCGGGCGGGGGTACGCCGCGCGCGTCGTCGTTCTCGGTCGTGTGCGCCTTGCGGGTGCAGTCGCGCGTGTTTCGCAACGGGTTTTGGAGATGCAGACGGGGGTGGGCTCTCTTGAACGCCCTATGGGGTGCATGAGAGAGCCCACCCCCTCTGGAGGTCCGCCGAAGGTGTTGCGAAACGCGCTCGCACTGCGAAGGGACTCCGCGCGAGGTCGGCCGGGCGCGCGGGTCGGCGCGCGCGTCCTCGTCCTGACGCGCGCGTGCCTTGCGGGTGCAATCGCGCGTGGCTCGCAGCGGTTCTTGGAGACGCCACGGGGGTGGGCTCCATTGGGGGTCACTATGACTTCCAATGGAGCCCACCCCTGTTGATCGCTCGCCGAGGCACCGGCGCGGGGCGTGGACGCGCGAGCGCTCCGCTCACCGCCGCTCCTTTCCCTCGATGCGGCAGTAAGCGCCGCGCAGCACCGCCGGCGACACGCGGACGACCGCCCTCGCGCCCAGGCCGGGCGCGCCGGGCTGAAAGGATCCCGGCATGACGACGATCGCGGTCACCGCAGGCACCGAGACGCGAAGGGGGCGGGCCTGATGGACCAGGTCAGGCTCGGCGCCACCGGCCTGCACGTCTCGCGCGTGTGCCTGGGCATGATGAGCTACGGCAACGACTCGGATCGGCCGTGGGTGCTCGACGAGGCCGGCGCGGAGCCCATCATCCGCCGCGCGGTGGAGGGCGGCATCACCTTCTTCGACACCGCCGACGTCTACTCGCAGGGCGCCAGCGAGGTCGCCACCGGACGGCTGGTGCGCAAGTTCCTCTCGCGCGACGAGGCGGTGATCGCCACCAAGGTCCACGGGCAGATGACCCCCGGCCCCAACGGGCGCGGGCTCTCGCGCAAGCACGTCCTGGCCGCGATCGACGCGTCGCTGAGGCGCCTGGACATGGACTACGTCGACCTCTACCAGATCCACCGCTGGGACCCGCACACGCCGATCGAGGAGACGATGGACGCCCTGCACGACGTCGTGCGGGCGGGCAAGGCGCGCTACATCGGCGCCAGCAGCATGCACGCCTGGCAGTTCGCCAAGGCGCAGCACGTCGCCGAGCGCAACGGCTGGACGCGCTTCGTCTCGATGCAGAACCACTACAACCTCCTCTACCGCGAGGAGGAGCGCGAGATGATCGACCAGTGCATCGACCAGGGCGTCGGGACCATCCCCTGGAGCCCGCTGGCGCGCGGCTTTCTCACCGGCACTCGCAGCCGTGAGGGCGACCGGCTCACGACGCGCGCGGAGACGGACGGCTTCCAGGACGTCCTCTACGGGCGATCGGAGGACTTCGACGTCATCGACCGCCTCAACGAGGTGGCGCAGGCCCGCGACGACTCCCCCGCGCAGGTCGCGCTGGCCTGGCTGCTGCACAAGCCCGGGGTCACGGCCCCGATCGTCGGGGCGACGAAGCTCGAGCACCTCGAGGACGCCCTCGCCGCCGCCGAGCTGTCCCTGTCGGCCGACGAGATCGAGCGCCTGGAGGAGCCCTACGTCACCCACCCGGTGCTGGGTCACGACTGACTGCGATGGAGGGCCAGGCCCCCAGCCCGCCCGAGACCTGGGACGCGCTCTTCAGCGAGTTCTACCTGCGCGCCTTCGCCGACGACGAGGCCGACGCCCAGGCCGCCGTACAGGCGCAGAGCGCGGCGCGCCTGGCCGCCTGCCCGCCCGGCGGGGACCTGCTCGACGTGCCGTGCGGGTACGGGCGCCACGCGATCGCGCTGTCGCGCGCGGGCTACCGCGTCACCGGCGTGGACCGCTCGCCCACCCTGCTGGCCGAGGCGCGCCGGCGCGCGGTCGACGACGGCCCGGCCCTCGTGGAGGCCGACTACCGCGAGCTGCCCTTCCCCGACGAGAGCTTCGACGCGGCGCTGAACCTCTTCACGTCGCTCGGCTTCTACGGCGACGAGGAGGACGTCAAGGCGCTGGCCGAGATCGGCCGCGTGCTGCGTCCGGGTACACGCGTGGTCATCGAGACCATGCATCGCGACCGGCTCGTGCGCGGCTTCCACGAGCAGGACTGGCAGCGGGTGGGTGAGGGCCGGCTCCTGCTCGAGCAGCGCGCCTTCGATGCCGCCGCCGGGATCGCGCAGACCACGCAGACCCTCATCGACAACACCGGCGCGCGCGACTCGCGCACCTTCGCGGTCCGCGTCTACACGGCCACGGAGCTCGTGGCCATGCTCAGACGCGCAGGCTTCGACGACGCCCGCTGCTACGGCGACCTCGAGGGCGGCCCGTTCGCGACGACCACGCGACTGGTCATCGTCGCGCGCCGCCGGCGTTAGCGCAGGAAGTTGGGCAGCTGCTGGCGCAGGACGCTGTAGGCCGGGCGCGTCGCTCCGCTGGGGGTGGTCAGCCCCGCATCGAAGCGCGCGTCGCAGCCCGCGCCGGTCCAGTTGTAGACGTAGGCGCGCTCGACGCCGCTCGAGTGATAGGTGCGGGCGAGCTTGAACATGTTCTTCAGCCGGCTGGCGGCGCGCGAGGTGCTGCACGGGAAGCTGCGCCCGAAGTTCACGATCGCACCGGTCTCGGTGAACCAGAACTTCGTCGCGCGGTTGTACCGGTGCGACTGGCGGATGATGCTCGAGGTGAACGTCGTGCGCACGCGATTGACGTCGCCGTAGTTGTGGATGCCCACGAGCGTGGCCCGGCGGCGAAACGTCGCCGACAGCGCCCGGTACCAGCTCTGCATGTAGCGCTCGACGCCGGTCTGGTCGAGCACGTCGAGCGCCACCACCGCGCACGAGGAGCAGTGCCCCTTGACCATGCGGTACATCTCCCGGAAGAACTGCGCCGCGCGGGTCGGGCTGCGGTACGTCGGCTGGCTGGCGTGGTTGGCCTCGTTCCACGCGCCGAACTCGCGCACGCCGAGGCCGCGGAAGTACCGCACCAGGCGCCCGACCTTCGAGCGGTACTGCGCGACGGACGGCAGCTTGGCCTTCCTGATCACGAGCGTGTCACTCGAGACGTGCAGCAGGACCGAGAAGCCGTCGCGGCGGGCGCGGAGCACGTAGGCGCGCGCCGCGAGCCGGGCCGCGGTGTCGTCCATCGCGTTCCAGGCGATGAAGTAGCGCACCCGCTTGAGCTTCGCGCGCTGGAAGGCCGGCTGGTCGAACATCGCGGCCGACTGGTCGCCGATGCCCACGCGGACGCTCGTCCGCGCCTGGGCGGCGGACGGGACGAGGGCGAGGCACGCGGCGAGGGCGGCGAGCAGGAGCACGAGGCGTCGGGGCATCCCTTCACCAACCCGCCCGGACGCGTCGTGGTTGCGCTCGCGCGTCCGGGCCCTGACAAGTCAGTAGGCCACCGAGACCAGGTAGAGGCCGTGGGCCGGGGCCGTGTCGCCCGCCTCGACGCGCGGGCGCCCGGTGAGGAGCGCCTCGAAGGAGGCCATCGACCGGCGGTGGGCCGCCACCTCGAGCATCGTGCCCACGAGGACGCGGTTCATGTGGCGCATGAAGGTGTCCGCCGTGATCCAGAACGCGAGGATGTCGCCGTCGCGCTCCCAGCGCGCGTCCGTCACGTCGCGCTCGAAGCGCACGTGCTCGGTCTGCGTCGGCGTGAAGGCAGTGAAGTCGTGGGTGCCGACCAGCGCCGCCGCACACGCCTCGAGCGCCCCGAGGTCCAGCGGCCGCGGCCACCACAGGGCGCGACCGCGCTCGAACGGCGACTGCGCGCTGCGGGTGAGCAGCCGGTAGCAGTACGTCCGCGAGCGCGCGTCGCGACGGGCGTCGAAGCCGTCGGGAGCGGCGGTGCATCCCAGCACGGCGATGTCGCCCGGCAGAACGGCGTTGAGCGCCCGCGCGCCGGCCGGCTCGCCGATGTAGGAGGCGACCTGCCCCCGGGCGTGCACCCCGCGGTCGGTGCGCCCGGCGACGGTCAGGGCCACCGGACCGCGCAGGATCGTCGCCAGCGCCCGCTCGACCTCCGCCTGCACGGTGCGCAGGCCCGGCTGCGCCGACCAGCCCGCGAAGTCGCGGCCGTCGTACTCGAGGTCGACCCGCGCGGTGGGCACGACGAGCGCTTACGGGCGGACGGCGCCGCTGACGCCGAGCATCACCGAGTACAGCGACGTCGTCGCGCAGATGAACAGGCGGTTGCGCTTGGCGCCGCCGAAGACGATGTTGGCGACGGTCTCGGGCACCAGCACCTTGCCGAGCAGGGTGCCGTCGGCCTCGTAGCAGTGCACGCCGTCGCCGGCGCTCGTCCACAGGCGCCCGCCGGCGTCGAAGCGAAAGCCGTCGAACAGGCCCGCGGTGCAAGTGGCGAACACGTCCCCGCCCGACAGCGCCCCGTCGCGCCCGACGTCGAAGGCGCGTATGTGCTGCGGCCCGTCGGGGACGTGGGTCATCCCCGTGTCCGCGACGTACAGGCGCCGCTCGTCGGGCGAGAAGGCCAGGCCGTTGGGGCACACGAAGTCGTCCGCCGCGATCGCGCACGTGCCGGTCTGGGGATCGACGCGGTAGACGTGGGAGGCGCCGATCTCGCTCGCGGCCGCGAACCCCTCGTAGTCGCTGTCGATCCCGTAGGTCGGATCGCTGAACCAGACGGCGCCGTCGGAGGCCACGACGACGTCGTTGGGGCTGTTCAGGCGCTTGCCGTCGTAGCGGTCGGCGATCGTCGTGATCGAGCCATCGTGCT
Source organism: Paraconexibacteraceae bacterium (assembly GCA_963757775.1). Taxonomy (GTDB): domain Bacteria; phylum Actinomycetota; class Thermoleophilia; order Solirubrobacterales; family Solirubrobacteraceae; genus JAOPZW01. The sequence goes on from CAVWSH010000006.1 coordinate 664,303, forward strand.
CGGTGCGCTCGACGCGGCGGGCGCCGTGCGAGCAGCTCACCAGGCGCCCGTCGCGGTCGACCGTGTGGCCGTTGGTGTAGCGCGCCGGCGAGCGGAAGACGCCGACGTGGCCGGTGGGCTCGTCCCAGCGCAGGATCCGGTCGTTGGGGATGTCGCTCCACACCAGGTAGCGCCCCGCCGCGAAGTAGGCCGGGCCCTCGGCCCAGCGCGTGCCCTCGAAGAGCTTCTCGACGCGGGCGCTGGTGCGCACGAGGCGCGCGAAGCGCTCGTCGAGGATCTCGTACTCGTGCGCAGCCAGGGCTGCGGCCCGCCTCAGACCAGCTCGAGGAAGACCATCTCGGTCGCGTCGGAGCGACGCGGCCCGAGCTTGAGGATGCGGGTGTAGCCGCCCGGGCGCTCGGCGTAGCGCGGAGCGACCTCCTCGAAGAGCTTGTGCACGGTGAACTTGTCCTGGCCCAGCGCGCTGAGCGCCTGCCGGCGGGCGTGCAGGTCGCCGCGCTTGGCCAGGGTGATGAGCTGCTCGAGCTCGGGCTTGACCGCCTTGGCCTTGGCCTCGGAGGTCTTGATGCGCTCGTGCTGGATGACCTCCTTGCAGAGGTTCGCCAGCAGCGCCTTGCGGTGCGAGGCGCTGCGGCTCAGCTTGTGACGTGTCTTCTGGTGGCGCATCGCCGGCGATCCTACCTAGTCGTCGCGGAGGTTCAGGCCGCGGGCATGCAGGGTCTCGATGACCTCGTCGATCGACTTCTTGCCGAAGTTCGGGATCGCGTTGAGCTCGCCCTCGGACTTCGAGATGAGATCGCCGACCGTCTGGATGCCCGCGCGCTTGAGGCAGTTGTAGGAGCGCACGCCGAGCTCGAGCTCCTCGATGAGGATGTCGTGCATCGGGCCCGCCGGGCCGCCGCCGCCGTTGAGCGCGCCCGCGCCGTCGCCCTCGAGCTGGCCGGCCGGGCCGGCGCGCAGCTCCTCGATGCGGTCGGCGTCGGTGAAGATCGCCAGCTGCGAGATGAGGATCTCGGCCGCCTCGCGCAGCGCGGCCTGCGGGTCGATCGACCCGTCGGTCTCGATGTCGAGCGTGAGCTTGTCGTAGTCGGTGCGCTGGCCGACGCGGGCCTGCTCGACCGCGTACGCCACGCGGCGCACGGGCGAGAAGATCGAGTCGATCGGGATGACGCCGATCGGCTGGTCGGGCGACTTGTTGTCCTCCGACGGGCGGTAGCCGCGGCCGCGGCCGATCGTGAGGTAGAGCTCGAGCTTGGTCTTCTTCTCGAGCGTGGCGATGTGGACGTCGGGGTTGAGGATCTCCACGCCGGCGGGCAGGTCGATGTCCGCGGCGGTGATCTCGCCCGGGCCGGTGACGACCAGCGGCGCCTCGACCTCGGTGGCGTCCGAGTGCATGCGGCACACGATGCCCTTGAGGTTGAGGACGATGTCGGTCACGTCCTCGGTGACGCCCTTGATGGTCGAGAACTCATGGGCGACGCCCTCGATGCGCACGCTGGTCACGGCCGCGCCGGCCAGGGAGCTCAGCAGGACTCGCCTCAGCGAGTTGCCGAACGTGTAGCCGAATCCGCGGTCCAGCGGCTCGATGGCGAACGAGCCGCGGTTCTCCTCCACGTGTTCGGAGGTGATTCGGGGAATCTGGAAGTCGAGCATCGGGGTCCTGACTGTCGTTTCACTGCGCGCCGCGTGAAGGAGAGGCGGCGGCGCGCTTCGGTGTGTCGGATTCGGGTGTTCCTGCTACTTCGAGTACAGCTCGACGATGAGCTGCTCCTGGACCGGCGTCGTGATCTCACGGCGCTCGGGCTTGCGCAGCACCTTGGCGGTGAGCGCGTCATGGTCCGCCTGCAGCCAGGCCGGAACCTGGGCGGTCAGCTCGGTGGCGTCGCGGATGACCGCGTCGGCACCGGTGCCGGCCTTGACGGCGATGACGTCGCCGTCGCGGACCTGATAGCTGGGGATGTCCACGCGCCGGCCGTTGATGGTCCAGTGGCCGTGGCGGACGAGCTGGCGCGCCTGGCGCCGCGATGCGGCGAAGCCAAGGCGCACGAGGACGTTGTCGAAGCGGCGCTCGAGCAGCGTCAGGAGGTTCTCGCCCGTGATGCCCTCCTGGCGGGAGGCGCGGTCGTAGTACCGGGCGAACTGCTTCTCGAGCACTCCGTAGTAGCGCTTGGCCTTCTGCTTCTCACGCAGCTGGACGCGGTACTCGGACTGCTTCTGGCGGCCGCGGCCGTGGTCGCCGGGCGGATAGGCGCGGCGTTCGACGCCGCACTTGTCGGTCAGGCAGCGCTCGCCCTTGAGGAAGAGCTTCTGCCCTTCGCGGCGGCACTGCTTGCACTGGGCACCGGTGTCTCGAGCCATCGGGATTACCTCAAACGCGGCGCCGCTTGCGAGGGCGGCAGCCGTTGTGGGCCTGCGGAGTGACGTCCTTGACGCCGGTGACTTCCAGGCCGGCGGCCTGGAGCGAGCGGATCGCCGTCTCGCGGCCCGAGCCCGGGCCCTTGACGAAGACCTCGACTTTCTGCAGGCCCTGTTCGATGCCCTTGCGCGCCGCGGCGTCCGCGGTGACCTGAGCGGCGAACGGCGTCGACTTGCGGGAGCCCTTGAAGCCGGCGCCGCCGGCGGACTCCCACGCGATCACGTTGCCCTCACGATCGGTCAGGGACACGATCGTGTTGTTGAAACTCGTCTTGATGTGGGCCTGGCCGACCGGGATGTTCTTCTTCGGCTTGCGGCGGCCGCTGCGGGGGCGCTTCGGTGCGGGCATTCAGTCCTTACTTCTTGGTGGCCTTCTTCTTGCCCGCGACCTGCATGCGCTTGGGTCCCTTGCGCGTGCGAGCGTTGTTCTTGGTGTTCTGTCCGTGAACGGGCAGGCCGCGGCGATGCCGTAGCCCGCGATAGCTGCCGATCTCCATCAGGCGCTTGATGTTCTGGGAGCGCTCGCGACGCAGGTCACCCTCGACGGTGAGCTCGGAGTCGATGAGGTCGCGGAGCTTCGAGACCTCGTCGTCGGTGAGCTCGCGAACGTACGTGTCGGGGTTGATGCCGGCCTCCTTGAGGAGGCGGTTCGCGGTTGGGCGGCCGATGCCGTAGATGTAGGTCATGCCGACCTCGACGCGCTTGTTGAGCGGGATGTTGATCCCAGCGATTCGTGCCATCTGTCTTGCTACCCCTGACGCTGCTTGTGACGCGGGTTCTCACAGATCACGAGGACGACGCCATGGCGGCGGATGATCTTGCACTTCTCGCACATCGGCCTGACCGACGGTCGTACCTTCATGATCCCTTTCGGCTCGGTGACCAGCGAACCGGCTCTGGCTGCCGTGGAGGCCGCCGCTACCGGTCGCGGACGCGCGCCTGCGCTTTGTGGGCGCTAAACGCGGACAATCAACCATAGCAAAGGGCTGGCGGTGGCCTACCGCCGCTGCATACGGTATGGCCATGGGTGAGCACGACGACCTCATGCGGCGCCATCAGCCGGGCCTGAAGTACGACTCGATGGAGCAGTACTTCTGCGACAGCGCCGCGGAATGGACCAACAACCCGGGCAACGAGCTGCGCCGCGCCGACGGACCGCACGCCCTCGGCGACCTGCTGGCCAGCGGCTCGACGCTGACCCTGGGCCACCTCGGGGCGACGCACTACGCCGACGGCCAGGAGGTCCGCGACGGCGATCGCATCGGCGACCCCGCCAAGAACTACCGCACGCAGTACGTCGCGCTGCGGGCCGCCCACCCGGAGCTGCGCAACCGCATGTACGGCCACGCCGTCGAGGCCAACGGCAGCCTGTGGCTGCAGTACTGGTTCTTCTACTTCTACAACGACTACAACCTCGCGCTCGGGATCGGCCTGCACGAGGGCGACTGGGAGATGATCCAGCTGCGCCTGCACGACGGGGCGCCCGACCTCGCCGTCTACGCCCAGCACCGCCGGGCCGAGAAGCGCCCATGGGCGCAGGTCACGAAGGTCCCCGGCGACCCGAACCGGCCGATGGTCTACGTCGCCCGCGGCTCGCACGCCTCGTACTTCGAGCCCGGCTTCCATCAGACCGAGGCGTGGTACGACCTCGCCGACGGCAAGCGCAACTCGCCGCGCACGGCGCTCGAGATCGTCACCGATGACGCACCAGGGTGGATCGCCTGGCCGGGCGTGTGGGGCGACACGCGCGCGAAGGTCGGCGGCATCGACCAGCCGAGCCCGAAGGGCCCGTCGGCCCACGCCTCCTGGACGGACCCGGACG
>CAVWSH010000007.1:0-181813 GCA_963757775.1 Paraconexibacteraceae bacterium
CCCACGAGCTCGAGCACGGTGCGCTTGGGATGCGCGCCCGACATGACCAGCGGCGCGCTGAGGGTCTCGCCGCCGGCGAGCGTCACGCCCGTGACGCGGCCGTCGCGGACGTCGATGGAGGCGACCGGCGCCCCCGTGCGGATGGTGGCCCCGGCGGCGCGCGCGCTGGCCGCGATCGCCTCGGAGATCGCGCCCATGCCGCCGCGCACGTGGCCCCAGGCGCCCTGCACGCCGTTGACCTCGCCCAGCGCGTGGTGCAGCAGGTTGTAGGCGGTCCCGGGCGTGTAGGGCCCCGCCCAGACGCCGACCACCCCGCTCGAGGCGTAAGCGCCCTTGAGCTCGTCGGTCTCGAAGTGGTCGTCGAGCAGGTCGCCGACCGACATCGTCATGAGCCGGAAGATGTCGGTGAGGTCGCGGCGGCTCATGCCCGCCGCCCGCCCGGCCTCGCGCAGCAGCTCGAAGACGTCGCCGGGCCGCTTGGAGCCCGCCGCCGGCGGCGGGCGCAGCATCAGCGGCTTGAGGAACAGCGCGGCCTTCTCGAACAGCGCGTTGAAGGGCGCCAGCGCGTCGGCGTCCTTGCGCGAGACGCGCGCGACCTGCTCGTAGGTGACCTGCTCGTCGTTGGGCAGCAGCAGCGGGCGGCCGTCGGCGGCGAAGGTCGCGAACTCGGGATCGAGCGGGATCGGGTGATAGCCGAAGCGCGACAGCTCGAGGTCGGCGACGACCTTGGGCTGGAGCATCGAGACCACGTAGGACGCGCGCGAGACGCGCTGGCCGGGCCACAGCTCCTCGGTCACGCAGGCACCGCCGAGGATGTCGCGCGCCTCGAGCAGGCACACGCGCAGGTCGGCGCGTGCGAGGTAGGCCGCCGCGGTCAGGCCGTTGTGGCCCCCGCCGACGACGATCGCGTCGTAGTCGGACCGGCGGCCGTTGCCGTTGCCGTTGAGCGCGCTCATGACCCGACCTCCACCGCGCCCGCCAGGGCCTCCATGTAGCGGTCGGCGACCATCACGTCGAAGGCGTGCACGTCGAACTCCTCGCTGGTGTAGCGGCCGGGCTCGAACCCGCGCGAGGCCATGCCCTTCTGGGTGATCTCGCACACGTGCCAGTCCTCGCGGTTGACCTGGTCCCAGAAGCCGACCGCGTCGGACGCGTCGAAGTCCGGGGCCCGCATCGTGGCGGGCTCGAAGAACCACTCGCACACGACCTCGGTGCGGTTGAACGCCCGCGGCCACAGCGTGTGGAGCATCACGTAGTCGGGGTGCAGCGAGATGAGCGTGTTGGGGAACAGCAGGTAGTAGACGACCGACCGCTGGTCGTCCTCGGTGAGCCCGTCGATCGGCGGGCGGGTGTGCCGGTTGGGTGGGTCCGATTTCGCCATCGTGGCCGCGCCGTCGCGCAGCGTCATCGAGCCGCCGCACCACGCGCCGGCGCCGGTGAGCGTCTCACCGGAGAGGTAGTGGCTGAGCTGGTTGAGCTCGGGATGGACGCCCGGGCAGTGCAGGCACTCGCTGTAGTTCTCGGCGATCGCCTTCCAGTTGGCGTCGACGCCGTACACGATCCGCTGCGCGCGGCGCAGGCCGCCGAGCCGATAGCGCGCCAGCGCCGGGGCCATGTCGCCGACGTGCTCGTCGGGACTCGGCGCGGTGCCCGACAGGTCGATCATGACTATGCCCTCGACGACGGCGGCGCGCACCGCGCGCAGCCCGTAGCACTGCGGGTCGAAGCCCTCGATCTCGTCGGTGTGCGGCGCGCTGCGCAGCGCGCCGTCGAAGCCGTAGGACCAGGCGTGGTAGGGGCACTGCACCCGCGGCAGACGGCCCTCCGGCTCCTGGACGATGCGCGCCCCGCGGTGGCGGCACGTGTTCAGGAAGGCGTGCGGCGCCCCCTCGTCGTCGGCCACGACGAAGACGCTCTCGCGGCCGATCTCGACCATGAGGTAGTCGCCGCGCTCGCGCACCTGGTCGACGTGCCCGATGCCGATCCAGCCCCCCATGAAGACGTGCTCGAACTCCCAGTCGAGGACGCGCGGATCGGTGAACGCCGCCTGGGGCAGCGCCGTCGCGCGCTCGAGCGGCTCGCGCGTGCGCTGAAGCTCCCCGATCGACAGGGGCAGGATCTCGTGGGCCACCGGCATTGCTCGGACCTCTCCTCGAATCGTCCTCCGGGCGGGGGCAGCCTACCAGTCGCCTGGTCATGTGCCAAGTCGCACAATAACTGCGGCACCACCCGGGCCGGGTGACGACAGATCACCCGCCCGCGGCCCACTGTGCGTCGCGCCATGACGCTCCACACCGACATCCCGACGCGCTCCGACCTCGAGCACCTCCTCACGGCGCGCGCGCCGTCTTCCGTGTCGATCTACGTGGCGACCAGCCCCATCACCCAGGAGGCGCAGTCCTCACGGATCGAGCTGAAGAACCTCGCCACCGGCGCGGTCGAGCAGCTGCAGGCGGCGGGGGCCGAGCGGCGCGCCGTGGCGGAGCTGCGCGAGTCCCTCGACGGCCTGGCCGACGAGGACGAGTTCTGGGCCGAGCAGGCACACAGCCTCGCCGTCTTCGCCACGCCCGAGCACGTGTGGACCTATCGGCTGCCCAACCGGCTCGAGAACGCGGTCGAGGTGGCCGACCGCTTCTATGTCAAGCCGCTGCTGCGCGCGGTCACGTTTCCGCAGGCCGGCTTCGTGTTGGCGCTGGCGGCCGGATCGGTCCGGCTCGTGGAGGTGACGCCCGACGCGCCGGCCTTCACCGTCGTGGTCCCCGGGCTGCCCTCCGACGCGGCGAGCGCCGCGGGCAAGGCGTCGATCGGCGACCGGGCGCCGGCGCGGCGCCTGCAGGGCTCGGAGGGCCAGAAGGTGCGGCTGCGCCAGTTCGCCCGGAAGGTCGACCATGCGCTGCGCGGCGTGCTCACGGGCCTCGAGGTGCCGCTCATCGTCGCCGCCGCGGAGCCGCTGGACGCCATCTACCGGTCGGTGTGCAGCTACCCGCACCTCGTCGCCGCCGGGCTGGCGGGCAACCCGGAGGCGAAGACCGACCAGGAGCTCGCCGACGAGGCGCGCGCCGTGCTCGACGCCGTCTACGAGGACGAGACGGCGGCGCTCAGGCAGCGCTTCGAGCAGCGCGCGTCGGACGGGCGCGCGTCCGCCGACGTCGCGACGGTCGCTCGCGCCGCCACGCAGGGCGCGGTGGACACGCTGCTCGTCGACATCGACGCGAAGGTCCCGGGGGTCGTCGACGAGGACACCGGCGCGGTGAGCTTCATCGACGACGACGCGCGCAGCTACGGCGTCGTCGACGAGATCGTCAGGCGCGTGCTGCTCTCCGGCGGCCGCGTGCTGGCCCTGCGGGCAGCCGACGTCCCAAGCGGTGGACCGCTCGCCGCGATCCTGCGCTACGCGCTGTGATCCTCAGAGCCAGCCGGTGTCCTTGAACTTGCGGTACAGGACCGCGCAGATGGCGAGGACCACGGCGACCACCGCCGGGTAGCCGTAGGTCCACTTCAGCTCGGGCATGTGCTCGAAGTTCATGCCGTAGAGGCCGAAGACCATCGTCGGCACGGCGATGATCGCCACCCAGGCCGAGATCCGGCGCATGTCCTGGTTGTCGCGCATCGTGATCTGGGCCACGTTGGCCTGCAGGGCGTTGGTCAGGAGCTCGTCGAAGCCCGTGATCCGCTCGGCGTCGCGCAGGAGGTGGTCGTGGACGTCGCGGAAGTACTCCCCCGTGCGCGGGTCGAGCGGCAGCCCCGCCTGCTTGGAGGCCATGCGCTGCATCGGCGCGATCAGCGGGTTCACCGCCCGGCGGAACTCGAGGACCTCGCGCTTGAGGCGGTAGATGCGCTCGGCCGGGTTCGAGCTCGCGCCCGAGAAGACCTCGGCCTCGACCTCCTCGACGTCGACCGCGATGCCGTCGATGACCGCAAGGTAGTCGTCGACGATGCGGTCGGCGATCGCGTAGAGGACCGAGCTCGGCCCGATGCCCAGCAGGTCGGGGTGCGCCTCGAGGTCCAGGCGGACGTCGTGCAGCGGGCTGCCCTCGCCGTGGCGGACGGTGACGACGAAGCGCGGGCCGAGGAAGACCATCACCTCGCCGATCTCGATCAGCTCCTCGCTGTCGACGTAGCGCGCGGTCTTGAGCACGACGAAGAGCATGTCTCCGCCGTGGACCTCGAGCTTCGCGCGCTGGTGGGCGTGCACGGCGTCCTCGACGGCGAGCGGGTGCAGCTCGAAGTGCCGGCCGACCGCCTCGACCACCCCGGGGCTCGGGTCGTGCAGCCCGATCCACACGAAGCCGTCCTGGCAGGCGTCGGCCTTGCGCAGCGCGGACTCGAGCTCGACGCGGCCGCCGAGCCGCTGGCCGGCGTCGTACAGGCCGCAGTCGACCACGGCCGAGCGGATCTCCGCCTCGCTGAGGGGCGCGGGTGCCGGGGCGTGCACCGTCGCCGCGCCGTTGCCGTCGCCGTCGCGGCGAGCGGGGATCCGCCGGGGGAGCGGGAACCATGAGGAGCCCTCGGACGGCACGCGGCAAGCGTACCCGGGACTAGGCTGGACCCGTGCACGATCGGTCACCGACCGCGCCGCGCCTGGACGGTCGCTCGCCCACCGTCGGCGCCGTCGTGGCCGCGCTCGCAGTGGCGGCGACCACCGTGCTGGTCTATCCGCTGGCCCAGGTCGCGCCCGTCGTCGCGCTGGGGGTCGTCTACCTGGTCGCCGTCTTGCTCGTCTCCTCGCTCTGGGGCGGCTGGCTGGGGGCGGCCACGGCGCTGGCCAGCGCCCTGGCCTTCAACTTCTTCCACATCCCGCCGACCGGCCGGTTCTCGATCTCCGAGGGCGAGAACTGGGTCGCGCTCGGCGTGTTCTTCATCGCCGCCCTGGTGGCCAGCACGCTGGCCGAGCGCGCTCGCCTGCGCACCCGCGAGGCCCAGGAGCGCCGCCATGAGGCCGACCTGGCCGCCGAGATGGCGCGGCTGCTGCTGCGCGGCACGAGCCTCACCGAAGCCCTCCCCGCGGTCTCCCAGCGCCTCGCGCGCGCCCTCGAGCTTCCGTCGGCGGCCATCGAGCTGCGCGCCGTCGACGGCGACGAGCGGCGCATGGCCCTGCCCCTCGACGTGGGCACCCTGCTCGTCCCGGCCGACCTGCCACCCCATCTCGTCGAGCGCCTGCGCCAGCGCGTGGTGCCCGCGCTGGAGGCCATCCTCGGCGCCGCCATCGAGCGCGACGCCCTGCAGCGCGAGGTCGTGGAGACGAGCGCTCTGCGCCGTTCGGACGACCTCAAGACCGCCTTGCTGCGGGCCGTCTCGCACGACCTGCGCTCGCCACTGACGGCGATCCTGACCGCCGCCGGCGCGCTGGGCTCGGCTTCGATCTCCGCGACCGAGCGAGCCGAGCTGGTGGCCGACATCACCGTCGAGGCCGAGCGGCTCTCGCGCCTGGTCGACAACCTGCTCGACATGTCGCGCCTGGAGGCGCAAACGGCCGAGCCGCGCGTCGAGTGGTGCTCGATCGAGGAGGTCGTGCTGGCCGCCGTCGACGACTTGGCCCTGCCGGAGGGCACCTTCGCGCTGGCGCTCGACCCCGATCTGCCGCTCATCCGCGCCGACGCCGCCCAGCTCGAGCGCGCGTTCGCCAACCTGCTGGAGAACTCCGCGCGCTACTCGGGGGGCCATCCGGTCTCGGTGCGCGCGCGGGTCGTGGGCCCGCGCGTCCTCGTGCGCGTCGTCGACCAGGGGCCCGGCGTGCCGGCGGCCGAGACGGCGCGCATCTTCGAGCCCTTCTACCGCGCCCCGGGCGCGGCCAACGGCCACCGGGGGGCCGGGCTGGGGCTTGCGATCGTCCGCGGCTTCGTGGAGGCCAACGGCGGGCGCGTGTGGGTCGAGTCGCTGCCCGGGCAGGGGTCGAGCTTCGTGGTCGAGCTGCCGCTGGAGCCGGCGGTTCTCGAAAGCCCGGAGGCCGGTCGTCGCCATCAGGACGCGGGGCCGGATGCCCCGCGGAGGTAGCTCTTGCCCCGCGTGCTCGTGGTCGACGACGAGCGCCAGATCCTGCGCGCGCTGAAGGTCATCCTGCGCGAGGCCGGCTACGAGGTGATCGAGGCCGCCACGGTCGAGGAGGCGCTCGACCGCGCCGCCGTGCGCCCGCCCGACGCCGCCATCGTCGACCTCATGCTCCCCGACGGCAGCGGCGTCGAGCTCACGCGGCGCCTGCGCGAGTGGACGTCGATGCCCATCCTCGTGCTCAGCGCGGTGGGCGAGGAGGACGCCAAGGTCGAGGCGCTCGAGGCCGGCGCCGACGACTACGTGACCAAGCCCTTCGGCCCGCGCGAGCTCGTCGCCCGCCTCGGCGCCGCGCTGCGTCGCGTCGGCGACGCGCCCGGGGAGCCGTCGATCGAGGTCGACGGCCTGCACGTGGACCTCAGCGCGCGGGTCGTCCTGCGCGACGGCGAGGAGGTCCACCTCACCCCGATCGAGTTCGATCTGCTGCGCGCGCTGGTGCGCCACCGGGGACGGCTCATGACCCACCGGGCCCTGCTCGTGGAGGTCTGGGGCCCGCAGTACGGCGACGACACGCAGGTCCTGCGCGCCCACATCGCCAACCTGCGCCGCAAGATCGAGCCCGCCGGCGAGCGCCGCTACATCCGCACCGACGCCGGCGTGGGCTACCGGTTCGCCGGGTGACGCGAGCCTTGATCCATCAAACTGGCTTGATGTATCGTCGCCGACGTGGCTGCCACTGCCGCGGACCCGGGTGGCAACGCCCCGCCGAGCTTCCTGGCGCTGGCCGGCCATCCCGTGCGGTGGCGAGTGCTCACCGAGCTGGCGCGCAGCGATCGGCGGGTGCGCGAGATCTGCGCGCTGGTCGGCGGGCCGCAGGCGCTGGTCTCCTACCACCTCGGGCGGCTGCGGGCCGAGGCGCTCGTGGGCATGCACCGCAGCGCGGCCGACGGCCGCGAGGCCTACTACCACCTCGATCTCGCGCGCTGCGGCGAGCTGCTCGGCGCGACCGGCGCGGCGCTGCACCCCGGGCTGGGACCCGCGCGCCGCGCGCCGACCCGCCAAGAGCCCCTTCGCCTGCTCTTCCTGTGCACGGGCAACAGCGCGCGCTCGCAGATGGCCGAGGCGCTGGCCGAGGACATCGGCGGCCCGTCCGTCCAGGCCTTCAGCGCGGGAAGCCACCCCAAGCCCCTGCATCCGAACGCCGTGCGGGTCATGCGCGCCCGCGGCATCGATCTCTCCGCCCGGCGCTCCAAGCACGTCAGCGAGTTCGCGACGTGGCGCTTCGACAGCGTGATCACGCTGTGCGACCGCGTGCGCGAGGTCTGCCCCGAGCTGCCGGGCCACCCGCGGCTCATCCACTGGAGCATCCCGGATCCGGCGCGAGCGGCGGACACCGACGAGCTGACCTACCCCGCCTTCGAGCGCACGGCGAGCGAGCTCGCCCAGCGCATCCCCTTCGTTCTCGAACTCATCGAGGAGGCCGCGTGAACATGCCCGAGGAGCTCGTCAGCGTGCGCTACATGGTCGACGACGTCGCAGCGGCGATCGACTTCTCCACGAGCCATCTGGACTTCACGCTGGGCTGGAGCGCAGCGCCCGCCTTCGCCGAGGTCCTGCGCGGGAGGCTGCGGCTGCTGCTGAGCGCGCCGACGAGCCCGGCCGGACGCCCGATGCCCGACGGCCGGACCCCGGGGCCGCGCGGCTGGAACCGCAGCCACCTGATCGTCGACGACATCGCGGCTGAGGTCGAGCGCCTGCGCGGGGCCGGGCTGACCTTCCGCAACGACATCCGCACGGGCCCGGGCGGCCGGCAGATCCTGGTCGACGACCCGTCGGGCCACGCGGTCGAGCTCTTCCAACCGGCCTCGTAGCGGCCGACCGTGAGCGCGCCCGGGCTCGCCGCGGTCCTGCGCGATTGGGGCCGCATCGGCTGTATCGGCTTCGGCGGGCCGCCGACGCACATCGCGCTGCTGCGCGAGCTGTGCGTCGATCGCCGCCGCTGGCTCGACGCGCATGAGTTCGAGGACGCGGTCGCGGCGTGCAACCTCCTGCCCGGTCCCGCGTCGACGCAGCTGGCCATCTACTGCGCGTGGCGGGTGCGCGGGCGCCCGGGGGCGCTCGTCGGCGGCGCCGCCTTCATCGTCCCCGGCCTGCTGCTCATCCTCGCGCTGGCCGCCGTGTTCCTCGCCGGCTCGCCGCCGGCCTGGGTCCGGGGCGCCGGGGCCGGCGCCGGCGCGGCGGTCGCGGCGGTCGCCGTGCAGGCCGGCGCGAGCCTGCTGCCCGCGAGCTGGCGCCGCGCGCCGCGGGCCGGCCGCGGGCGCTGGCTGGGCTACCTCGCCGCCGGGACCGTGGCCGCGGCGACCCTCGGCCCGTGGCTGGTCCTCGTCCTGCTGGCCTGCGGCGCGGTCGAGCTGGGCGCGCAGCGGCCGGCCCGCGGCAGCGCACCCGCCTTCGCGCCCGCGCCGCCGCTCGCCGCGCTCGTGATCGGCGGCGGCGGGCTGTTCTCGCTCGCCTGGGTCGCCCTCAAGGTCGGGGCCCTGTCCTACGGCGGCGGCTTCGTGATCATCCCGCTGATGCAGGCCGATGCGGTGAGCCACTACCACTGGATGACCGCCGGCCAGTTCCTCAACGCCGTCGCGCTGGGCCAGGTCACGCCCGGGCCCGTCGTGCAGACGGTGGCGGTCGTCGGCTACGCCGCGGCCGGGATCGGCGGCGGGCTGCTGGCCGCCGCGGTCGCCTTCTCGCCCTCGTTCGCGTTCATCCTGCTCGGCGGCGAGCGCTTCGACCGCGTGCGGGCCGACCGCAGGGCGCGCGCCTTCCTCAACGGCGCCGGGCCCGCCGCCATCGGCGCGATCCTCGGCTCGGCGATCCCGCTCGCCCGAGCGCTGGCCGAGCCGTGGCAGTACGCCGTGCTCGCCGGCGCCGCCGTGGTCCTGCTCTGGCTGCGGCGGGGGGTCGTGCCGACGCTCCTGTGCGCGGGGGCGGTCGGCGTGCTGGTCGCGGTCGCCGGTGGACCGCTGCCCGCCTGACGGTCTTCACAGGATCTGTATAGCCCCGGGCCGTTCCTCGACACCGCCTTGAAGTCGGCGTCCGAGAGTGAGGCCATGGATCTGATCGCCATCGTCCTCGCAGTCGGCGTCTTCGCGCTGCTGGCCCTCCTCATCGAGGGACTGGAGCGGGTATGAGCGCCGCCAACGCCCTCGGCGTCGCGGTCTGCGCGCTGATCTGCGTCTACCTGATCTACGCGCTGCTGCGCGGCGAGAGGTTCTGAGGCCGCGATGGCCCAGGGCTTCCTCCAGATCGCGATCTTCTGCGCGCTGATCGTCGCCGCGGTGCCGGTGCTCGGCGGCCACATGGCGCGGGTCTTCCGCGGCGAGCGGACGTTCCTCGATCCCGTCGCGGGCCCGGTCGAGCGCTTCACCTACCGCCTGCTGCGCATCGACCCGGCGCACGGCCAGGACTGGAAGGCCTACGCGCGCAGCGTCATCTTCTTCTCGCTGGCGGGCTGGCTCGTGCTCTTCCTCATCCTGCGCACGCAGACCCTGCACCCGTTCAACCCGCAGAGCTTCCACTCCGGCACGTGGGACCTGTCGTTCAACACCGCTTCGTCGTTCGTGACCAACACGAACTGGCAGTACTACGGGGGCGAGACGACGCTCTCGTACTTCAGCCAGATGGCCGGGCTGACGGTCCAGAACTTCGTCTCCGCGGCGACCGGCATCGCCGTCGCGATCGCGCTCATCCGCGGCCTCATCGCCCGCCGCAGCGCCTCCCCCACGCTGGGCAACTTCTGGCAGGACCTGGTGCGCGCCTGCCTGTACGTGCTCGTGCCGATCTCGATCGTCGGCGCGATCGTGCTCGTGTCACAGGGCGTGCTGCAGACGCTGGGCGGCACCGTCGGCGGCCTGGCCCGCGGCCCGGTCGCCTCGCAGGAGGCGATCAAGGAGCTCGGCACCAACGGCGGCGGCTTCTTCGGCGTCAACGCGGCCTACCCGTTCGAGAACCCCACAGGGCTCTCGAACCTCATCGAGCTCTTCCTCATCCTCTGCATCCCGGCCTCGCTGACCTACACCTACGGGCGCATGGTGGGCAGCCGCCGCCAGGGATGGGCGGTCTTCTCGGCCATGTCCGCGCTCTTCATCGCCAGCGTGGTCGTGGTCTACCTCGCCGAGCTGCACGGCACGCCCGCCCAGCACGCCGCCGGCATCCACACCGGGGCCATCGACGGCTCGACGGGCGGGAACATGGAGGGCAAGGACATCCGCTTCGGCATCGCGAACTCGACGCTCTGGACCGCGGTGACGACGGTCACCTCGTGCGGCGCGGTCAACGCGGCGCTGGAATCCCTGACCGGCATCGGCGGGCTCGTGCCCATGGTCGACCTCGGCTACGGCGAGTCGGTCTTCGGCGGCGTCGGGACGGGGCTCTACACGATGCTGCTCTACGTCCTGCTCGCCGTCTTCATCGGCGGCCTGATGGTCGGGCGCACCCCCGAGTTCCTGGGCAAGAAGGTCGAGGCGCACGAGATCAAGCTCGTCTCGCTCGGGGTCCTCGTCACCCCGCTGGCCGTCCTGCTCGGCACCGGCGTCGCCATGGCGACCAGGTACGGCAAGCCGTCGATCTTCGCCTCGGGCCCGCAGGGCTTCAGCGAGTCGCTGTACGCCTACATGTCCCAGGCCAACAACAACGGCTCGGCCTTCGCGGGCTACACCGGCTACTACCAGCCGACCCCCGGCAACGTCGGAGCCCACGGCATCACCTTCGCCGACCTCCTCGGCGGCGTGACGATGCTGGGGGCGCGCTTCGCGCCGATCATCCTCGTGCTCGCCGTCGCCGGCGCGCTGGCGGGCAAGCGGGTCGCCCCTCAGGGCCTCGGCACGCTGCGGACCGACACGCCGACTTTCGTCGGCCTGCTCGGCGGCACGGTCGTGCTCATCGGCGCCCTGACCTTCTTCCCCGCCCTGCTCCTCGGCCCCGTCGTGCAGGGCATGACCGATCGGCTCTTCTGACATGAAGCTCGGCAAGGAACTCCTCACCGCCACCATCGCGATCCTCGTCTTCACGGTGATGCTCGGCGTCGCCTATCCGCTGGTCATGACCGGGATCTCACAGGTCGCCTTCCCCGGCAGGGCGGACGGCTCGCAGGTGAAGGACGGCGGCAGGGTGGTGGGCTCGCGGCTGATCGGCAGGGCCTTCGTCATCGACACCGGCAGGAAGGACGCCGACGGCAACGCCATCACGCGGCCCGACCCGCGCTACTTCCAGCCGCGGCCGTCACAGACCGGCTACAGCGCCACCGCCACCTTCTTCTCCAACCGCGGCCCGAACTCGGCCGTCGGGCGCTTCTTCTTCCGCGACCAGCTCAACGCCTACCTCGCGCTCGAGGGCCGCTACGACCCCGGCCTGACCAGGGCGAAGGTCCCCGTCGACGCGGTGACGACCTCCGCCTCGGGCGTCGATCCGCACATCTCGCCGGCCAACGCCCGCATCCAGGCGCACCGCATCGCCGCCGTGCGCCGCCTCCCGCTCGCCCGCGTCGACCAGCTCATCGCCGAGCACACCGACGGGCGCTTCCTCGGCGTCATCGGCGAGCCCGGCGTGAACGTCCTCGAGCTCAACCTCGCCCTCGACAAGGAAGCCCCCGCCCGATGACCGCCACGCAGTCCTCCTCCCTCTTTCGCCGCGAGCTCCTCTGGCCGTCGCTGCTCGCGTCGGTGCGCAAGCTCGACCCGCGCGTGCAGCTGCGCAACCCCGTCATGTTCGTGGTCGAGGTCGGCGCGCTGCTGACCACCTTCGCCGTCGCCTACCAGATCGTCACCGGCGACCCGTTCGGCGGCGGGCACGAGACGCTGCTCTTCACGATCACGGTGACCATCTGGCTGTGGCTGACCGTGGTCTTCGCCAACTTCGCCGAGGCGCTCGCGGAGGGCCGCGGCCGGGCGCAGGCCGACGCCCTGCGCTCGATGCGCACGGAGACCGTCGCGCGCCTGCAGGACGGGTCCACGCTCGCCGCGTCCGAGCTGCACCGCGGCGACGTCGTGATCGTGGAAGCCGGCGAGATCATCCCGGGCGACGGCACGGTCATCGAGGGCATCGCCTCGGTCGACGAGTCGGCCATCACGGGCGAGTCCGCGCCCGTCATCCGCGAGTCCGGCGGCGACCGCAGCGCGGTGACCGGGGGCACGCGGGTGCTCTCCGACCACATCCTGGTCGAGATCACCCAGGAGCCGGGCCACTCCTTCCTGGACCGGATGATCGCGCTCGTCGAGGGCGCCGAGCGGCGCAAGACGCCCAACGAGATCGCCCTGAACATCCTGCTCTCGGCGCTGACGCTGGTCTTCGTGATCGTCGTGGTGACGCTGCAGCCCTTCGCGCACTATGCGAACACCGACATCTCGGTCACGACGCTGGTCGCCCTGCTCGTGGCCCTCATCCCGACGACGATCGGCGCCCTGCTCAGCGCGATCGGCATCGCCGGGATGGACCGCCTCGTGCGCCGCAACGTGCTCGCCCTCTCCGGGCGAGCCGTCGAGGCGTCCGGCGACGTCGACGTCCTGCTCCTCGACAAGACCGGCACGATCACCCTCGGCAACCGCCAGGCGTCGGAGCTCGTCCCCATGCCCGGCGTCTCCGAGGCGGATCTCGCCGAGGTGGCCCAGCTCTCGTCGCTGGCCGACGAGACTCCCGAGGGTCGCTCGATCGTCGTCCTGGCCAAGCAGTACGGGCTGCGCGGGCACGAGATGGTGCCCGCCGGGCACCCCGCGCCGCGCTTCGTCCCCTTCACCGCGCAGACCCGCATGAGCGGCGTCGACATGGACGGGACGATGCTGCGCAAGGGCGCCGCCGACGCCATCGCCGCGTGGGTGCGCTCCGAGGGCGGCACCACCCCCGCCGAGCTCGACGGCGCCGTGGACCGCATCGCGCGCGAGGGCGGCACCCCGCTGGCCGTGGCGCGCAACGCGCAGGTCCTCGGCGTCATCTACCTCAAGGACACGGTCAAGGAGGGGATGGCCAGCCGCTTCGAGCGCCTGCGCGCGATGGGGATCCGGACGGTCATGGTCACCGGCGACAACAAGCTCACCGCGGCCAAGATCGCCGCCGAGGCCGGCGTGGACGACTTCCTGGCCGAGGCGACGCCGGAGCGCAAGATGGAGCTCATCCGCCACGAGCAGGCCGAGGGCCGTCTGGTGGCGATGACCGGCGACGGCACCAACGACGCCCCGGCGCTGGCCCAGGCGGACGTCGGCGTGGCCATGAACACCGGCACCCAGGCGGCGCGCGAGGCGGGCAACATGGTCGACCTCGACTCCAACCCGACCAAGCTCATCGAGATCGTCGAGGTCGGCAAGCAGCTGCTCATCACCCGGGGCGCCCTGACCACCTTCTCGATCGCCAACGACGTGGCGAAGTACTTCGCCATCCTGCCGGCGATCTTCGCCTTCACCTACGCCGCCCGCGGCCAGTCGCGGGGCCCGCTCGACGCGCTCAACGTCATGGGGCTGGGCACGCCATCCTCGGCGATCATCTCGGCGATCGTCTTCAACGCCCTGATCATCCCGCTGCTCGTGCCGCTCGCCCTGCGCGGCGTGCAGTACCGGCCGGTCGGCGCCACCGCGCTGCTGCGCCGCAACATGCTCGTCTACGGCCTGGGCGGCCTCGTCGCCCCGTTCCTCGGGATCAAGCTCATCGACCTGATCGTCCACAACCTGTTCGGGGCGTGAGATACGTCCGGGCACTACACGATCTATCTCGGAATGGCCGCGGGGGTCGGCAAGACCTACCGCATGCTGCTGGAGGGCCACGCCGAGCAGGAGGCCGGGCGCGACGTCGTCATCGGGCTGCTGGAGACCCATGGGCGCCAGGAGACGGCGGCGCTGGCCGAGGGCCTGCCGGTGGTCGCGCAGCGCCGCGTGACCTACCGCGGCACCGATCTCAGCGAGATGGACCTGCCGGCCATTCTGCGCCGCGGGCCCGAGCTGGCGCTGGTCGACGAGCTCGCCCACACCAACGCCCCGGGCCTCGAGCACCACAAGCGCTACGAGGACATCGAGGACCTGCTCGACGCGGGCATCGACGTCCTCTCGACGGTCAACGTGCAGCACCTCGAGTCGCTCAACGACCAGGTGGCCGAGCTGAGCGGCGTCCGCGTCCGCGAGACCGTCCCGGACTCCGCGCTCGGGCGCGCCGACGAGGTCGTGCTCATCGACCTCAGCCCGGAGGCGCTGCTGGCCCGCTTGCGCGCCGGCAAGGTCTACAGGCCAGAGCGCGTCGACGCGGCCCTCAACGGCTTCTTCCGCATCGAGAACCTCAGCGCCCTGCGCGAGGTCGCCCTGCGGCAGGTCGCCGAGGAGATCGAGTCCAAGCGCCTGACGACCGAGGTCGTCGGCACGCGCGACGACACGCTGGCGGCGGATCTCGCGCAGGCGGTCGGCGAGCGGCTGCTCGCCCTCGTCGAGCCCTACCCCGGCTCGCATCGGCTGGTGCGCCGGGCGTGGCGCTCGGCGCAGCGCCTCGGCGCCCAGATCGACCTGCTGTGGGTGGCGCCGCCGGGCCGCGAGCCCAGCCCAGAGCACCAGCGCCAGCTGCAGGCGCTCGGCCAGCTGGCCTCCGTGCTCGGCGCGCACCTCATCGTCGAGCCCGGCGACGACATCGCCGACACCGTGGCCCGCGTCGCGCGCGAGCGCGGCAGCACGTACCTGCTCATGGGCCGCTCGCGCCCGGCCCGTGGCCTCAGGCGCCTGCGCGTCCCCCTGCCCCAGCGCCTGATGGAGGCGCTCCCCGGCGTCGACGTTCGCATCGTCGCCGACCGCTCCCTTCGACACGAGAAGACACCATGACCGCTGCCGTCGCCATCACGATCATCGTCCTCGCCTTCGCCGGCGGCACCTGCGCCGGCTGGTTCATCCTGCCCCGCGCCCGGCGTGCGCCGAAGCTGCCGCGCGGGACGCGGCGCATCCTGCTGCCGTTCACCGGCATGTCGATCTCGGGGCGCGCCTTCGACGCCGCGGTCCGCCTCGCCCGCGTCGAGGAGGCGACGATCATGCCCGCCTATCTCGCGCGCGTGCCGCGCTACCTGGCCCTCGACGCCGCGCTCCCGGCCCAGTGCCTGCAGGCCATGCCGCTGCTCGAGGCCATCGAGCAGCGCGCGAGCAACCAGGGCGTGGCCGTCGACACGCGCATCATCCGCGGGCGCACCTACCGCGACGCCCTGCGCCGGATGCTCGAGGCCGAGCCGGTCGACCGCGTCATCGTCTCGGCCACCTCCAACGGGCGCAAGGGGCTCAGCGCGGAGGATCTCGAGTGGATGCTCGAAAAGGTCCCCGCCGAGGTCCTGATCCTGCGCCCGGACCCCGAGGACCACCGCGCGCTCACCGCAGAGGCCGTGCAGGGACATTTCTGAGGACTGCCGCGAGGGTCTCCTACGTGATGTAGGGTGACGTGCGGGCGGGGCGGGCCGTTCCCGATCCCTTCCGCGGCCCGCCCCGCGCGCCATCCACCCTGCCCGCGACACGCACCCCTGCCCGTCGCCGCACTGGTGAAGCTGGTGGCACACCTACCCCGCTCGAGCCCGGGCATGCGCCATGGACGCGTGTTCGAAGCACGCCCACCCGCCGGGGTGGGCTCAGCCGGTGACGCGGGCCAGCTCGGCGAAGGAGGTCTGCCCGCCGCGGACCTTCTCGAGGCCCTCGTCGCGCAGGCGCCGCATCCCGTTGCGGATCGCCGCCTCGGCGATCGCGTCTGCCGAGGCGCGGGCGATGGCCAGCTGGCGGATCTCCTCGGTGATGACCATCACCTCGTAGAGGCCGAGGCGGCCCTTGTAGCCGGTGCCGCCGCAGCGCGCGCAACCGCCGGGCTCGAAGACGTGGACCTCGTGCTCGTCGACGTGCAGGCCGTGCTCTCGGACGATGTGCCCCTCGACGACCACCGGCTTCTTGCACGCCTCGCACAGCCGGCGCGCGAGGCGCTGGGCGACGACGCAGTCGACGGCGCTGGCCACGAGGAAGGGCTCGACGCCCATCTCGATGAGTCGCGCCACGGCGCCGGGCGCGTCGTTCGTGTGCAGCGTGGAGAGCACGAGGTGGCCGGTCAGGGCCGCCTCGACGGCGATCTGCGCGGTCTCCTTGTCGCGGATCTCGCCGACCATGATGATGTCGGGGTCGGCGCGCATCATCGAGCGCAGGCCCGTGGCGAAGTGCAGACCGGCCTTGGTGTTGATCTGCATCTGCTTGACGCCCGACAGCTCGTACTCGACCGGGTCCTCGATCGTGATGATGTTCTTCTCCGGCGTGTGCAGCATCTGCAGCGCGCCGTAGAGCGTCGTCGTCTTGCCCGAGCCGGTCGGCCCGGTGACGAGGATGGCGCCGTGCGGGCGCGAGAAGGCCTTGACGAAGCGGCCGCGCTCGGGGTCGACCATGCCGAGCTTGTCGAGGTCGATGGTCGCGCCGTCCTTGTCGAGCACGCGCAGGACGGCGGACTCGCCGCCGACCAGGGGCAGGGTGGCGACGCGCACGTCGACTCCGCGGCCGTCGATGTTCAGCGAGACGCGGCCGTCCTGGGGCACGCGGCGCTCGGCGATGTCGAGGTCGGCCATGATCTTGATGCGCGAGATGACCCCGGCCACCAGGCGCCGTGGGATGCGCGTGTTCTCGCTCAGGACGCCGTCGATGCGGTAGCGCACGGCCAGGTCGCCGCCGATGGGCTCGAAGTGGATGTCGGAGGCGCCCTGCTCGACGCCCTGGCCGATGAGCGAGTGCACGAGCTTGATGACGGGCGCGTCGGCGGCCGACTCGCGCAGGTCGACGATCTCGGCCCCGGTGTCCTCGTCGATCGCCTCCGCGACGACGACCTCGTCGAGGGTGTTCAGGCGCTGGATGAGGGCGGCGATGTCCTGCTCGGGCGCGACGGCAGGCCGCACCTCGTAGCCGCTCATGAGGGAGATGTCGTCCACGGCGAGGACGTTGCCGGGATCGATCATGGCCACGAGCAGCGTGCGGTCGTCGATGATCTTGACCGGGACCGCGCCGTAGCGCTTGGCCGAGCTGGACGGCAGCAGGTTGGCGGCCGCCATGTCGACGCGGAAGACGCCCAGGTCGATCTGGTCGACGCCGAAGCGCTCGGCGACCACGCGCGAGAGCTGGTCGGGCGTCAGGACGCCGCGCTCGACGAGCACCTCGCCGGTGCGCCGCCCGTTGGCGCGCGACTCCGCGATCGCCGCCTCCACCGACTCCCGGCTGGCGTATCCGAGATCCACCACGATGTCGCCGATGAAGCGCGAGGAGCGCCCACGGCTCGTGGGAGCGGTCAGGCCGGGAAGTCGATGGTCAGGCGCAGCGGCGGATTCGGCAAGCGACACACCCCTTGTATCGGCACACGGGGGCCTTTCTTCAACGCCCGGACCCGTCGCTCAGCGGGCCGCATCCAGGGCCTGGTTGACCAGCGCGTCCGCGTCGGCGTTCTGGGCCCTCGGCACCGAGCGCACCTTCCAGCGCTTGAAGGCCCGCAACGCCTCCACCGCCTGGCGGTGCAGCGGGCGCATGTCGGGGTGCTTGACCTTGTAGAGCCCGTTGACCTGCTTGGCCACGAGCTCTGAGTCGTTGATCACCTCGACCTCGTCGGCGCCGAGCTCCTGGGCGCGCGCAAGACCGAGGAGCAGGCCGCGGTACTCCGCGACGTTGTTGGTGACGCGCCCCAGCAGCTCGTGGGCCTCGTCGACGACCTCGCCGTCGGGCGTCGAGAGCACGGCGGCGGCCGCCGCGGGCCCGGGATTGCCGCGGGCCCCTCCGTCGACGTGGACGACGAGCTTCACTCCGTCGTGTCGAGGGGCGGGAACTCGCCCGGCACGCGCACCCGGCGGCGGTCGCGGACCTCGCGCAGCTCGCCGCCGTGCTCCTCGCCCCGGGCCCGCCGCTCGCTCTTGCGCCGGTCGATGATGACCTTCACGTTGGGGTCGTCCTTGTAGTACTCCACGAGCTTGTCGTAGAGCTCGGGCGCCATTTCTTCGGGAACAACCGAGTAGATCACGGGGAGGCCACCGGCGAGGAGATCATCGCGGCGCGGGACTCTACGCGTGCTGCGCGACGAGGTGCAACTGACCGTGGTCGTCGGCGGCGGCGTTGGGGACCTGGTCGGCAGCGTCGAGCTCGGCGAGCTCCGTGCCCTGGCCCGTGATGCGCGGGCCGGCGGCCTCGTCGGCCAGATCGACCTCGAAGCGGTACCAGCTGAGCTCCCACCCGACGACGATGGTGACGACGCTGCCCTCGGTCAGCGACGGCCGCGCGGCCACGATCGGTGCCCCCAGGGAGCGCGCCACGCCCGCGACCGTGCGCGGATGCGCGCTGGCGTTGAAGAGGTCGAGCGCCCGCGCCATCTTCATGTCGGCGTTGGTCGGCACGGCGTGCACCGATCGCGGCTGCTGGGGCACGGGGTCGGCGGGCACCAGCGCCTCGGCGGCCTGCTCGGACTCGAGCTCCTCCTGCATCGCCTGCGCGTCGGCGCGGCGCTGGCGCAGGCGGGCCAGGAACGAGCGCGATCGGCCGTTGTGCGCGCGCGAGCGCACGGTGGCGTCGTCGAGCCCCTCGCGGATCCAGCCTTCGTGCGACGCGCGCTGCGTGCACAGCTCGCACACGTTGCGTCGCGTGCCCCCGGCGAGGAAGACGTCGGCCTGCTCACCGCGCAGGAGCGTGCGCCCGCATACGTCGCACGAGACGGCAGGGGCACTCGTGGAGATCGACTTGCGAGTCGCGATGGCCCCAGCCTAGCCTGTCGCGCCCCTAGGCGTTCACCGCCTCCTCTTCGCTGCGCGCCTCGGTGATGACCTTCTGCGCCAGGTGCGCCGGCACTTCCTCGTAGCGCACGAAGTCCATCGTGTAGTCGCCCTGACCGCCGGTCAGAGCGCGCAGGTCGGGCGCGTAGGTGAGCATCTCGGCCATCGGCACCTCCGCCTTGACCTCGGTCATGCCCCCGCCGGCGGGCTCCATCCCCTGCGGGCGGCCGCGGCGCGAGTTGAGGTCGCCGATGACGTCGCCGACGGACTCGTCCGGCACGCTCAGCGTCACGAGCATGATCGGCTCCAGGAGGACCGCGCCGGCCTGCGCGAGGGCCTCCTTCATGGCGATCGAGCCGGCCATCTTGAACGCCATCTCGCTCGAGTCCACGGAGTGGTAGGAGCCGTCGTAGAGGCGCACCTTGACGCCCTTGACCGGGAAGCCGGCCACGACGCCCTGCGACATCGCCTCCACGCAGCCCTTCTCGACCGCGGGGATGAAGCCCTGCGGGATGACGCCGCCCTTGATCGCGTTGTCGAACTCGAAGCCCGTCCCGTCGGGCAGCGGCTCGATCTCGATGTGGCAGTCGCCGAACTGCCCGCGCCCGCCGGTCTGCTTCTTGTGGCGCCCGTGGGCCTTGGCCGGCCGGCGGATCGTCTCCTGGTACGGGACGCGCGGCGGCTTGAGCGTGACCTCGGCGCCGAAGCGCGCCTTCAGACGGTCGACCACGATCTCGACGTGGATCTGCGAGAGGCCGGCGACGATCTGGTCCCCGGTCTGCGCGTCGCGGTGCAGGTCGATCGTCGGGTCCTCCTCCTGCAGGCGGCGCAGCGCGGTGAAGACCTTGTCCTCGTCGCCCTTGGCCTTGGGCTCGATCGAGAAGGCCATGACCGGCTGGGGCAGGGTCAGCGCGGGCATCACGATCGGCTCGTCGCGGGCGGCCAGCCAGTCGCCGGCGCGCGTCTCCTTGAGCTTGGCCACGGCGCCGATGTCGCCAGGGCCGAACGCGTCCGCGTGGCCCTGCTCGCGCCCCTCGGGCACGATCAGCGTGCCGATGCGCTCCTTGGCGTGGGCACGGGTGTTGAGCACCTGCGTGTCGGGGCGCATGACGCCCTGATAGACCCGGAAGAAGTTGATGCGCCCGGCGAACTGGTCGGCCTTCGTCTTGAACACGAAGGCGAACAGCTCCTTGTCCTCGTCGGGCTCGAGGGTGACCTCGGGCAGCTCGAGGCCGCCGTGCTTGACCGGGCTCGGGAGGTCCTCGACGATCGCGTCGAGCAGGCGGTTGGTGCCCAGGTTCTTGGTCGCCACGCCGCACACCACGGGGAAGATCCCGCCGTGGTTGGTGCCGTCCTTCAGCGCGGTGACGATCTCCTCGTGGGAGATCTCCTCGCCCTCGAGATAGCGCTCCATGAGGGAGTCCGAGACCTCGGCCACCTCGTCCATGAGCTTCTCGCGGTACTCCTGCGCCTGGGCCTCGAGCTCGGCGGGGATCGGGATCTCGCGCGCGTTGTCGCGTCCGTCGCCCTCGTATTCGTAGGCCTTCATGTCGACGAGATCGACGACGCCGCGGATCTCGTGCTCGGAGCCGATCGGGATCTCCGTGGCCACCACGTGGGGGCCGAAGGCGGTCTTCAGCGACTCGAGGGTGCGGAAGAAGTCGGCGCGCTCACGGTCGAGCATGTTCACGAAGAGCATCCGCGCCAGGTCGAGCTCCTCGGCGCGCTGCCACAGGCGGATCGCGTTGACCTCGGCCCCCATGACCGCGTTGATCACGAAGATGGCCGACTCGCAGACCCGCAGGGCGCCGAGCGAGTCGGCCACGAAGCTGGGCTCGCCGGGCGTGTCGATGAGGTTGATCTTGCGGTCGTCCCAGTCGAAGGAGCTCAGCGACGCGCTGATCGACATCTGGCGCGCCTGCTCGTCGGGGTCGGAATCGGAGGCCGTGTTGCCATCCAGGACGTTGCCCAGCCGGTTGACGGCGCCGGCCTGGAACAGCAGCGCCTCGTTGACCGAGGTCTTGCCGCTGCCGCGATGGCCGACGAGGGCGACGTTCCTGATGCGGTCCGCCCTGTGCATGCGTTGTCTCCTCTCCTCGAATGACCGAGACAGCGGACCCTAGCGACAACCGCAATGAATGCCCAAGCGCGTGTCGGGTAGATATATGACACCGTGCGATACCTGGTCGGCATCGCCCTCGCCGCCCTACTCGCCGCATGCGCGAGCGCGCCGAAGCCGGCTGCCCCCGCCCGCCGCGCGGCCGTGGCGCCCCCCGCCGCGGAGCTCGTCAACTACCAGCGCAACGGAGGCTTCGCCGCCACGCTCGACACCGTGACCGTCCGCACCGACGGCGCCACGCGCGCCGACAAGCGCTACGGCGGCGCCGGGCGGCGGTTCGACGACTTCCGCCTCAGCGCGCCGGTCATGGCGCGCCTGCGCGCGGCGCTGCGGCGCCTGCCGGCCCGCAGCCCCGCCGTCGGGGACGGCATGCGCGCCGGCGCCACCTATCTGCTGCGCTACCGCGGCGTCACGTACGTGGCGAGGCAGGGCGCGGTGCCGGCCAGCCTGCGCCCGGCCGTCGCCACCCTCGACGCGATCGCCGACGGAGCCGGGCGGGGCGGCCCCGTCCGCCGCGTCACCCAGGCGCCCTCGTCGTGAGCGCGCGCGCCGCCAACCTGCTCGGCGCCCACGCGCTCGTGGTCTGCGACCGCATGCGCGAGGCGGCCGGGATGGAGCTCTCGAGCGCGGCCGTCCTCACCGCCCTGGAGACCTTCGCCGACGGCGCGTCGATCGATGCGCTGCGTCGCGTGCTGGGCCTCAGCCACTCCGGCGGCGTGCGGATCGTCAATCGCCTGCAGGGCGCGGGCCTCGTGGCGCGCGAGCCCGATCCGGCCGACCGCCGCGCGGTCCGCCTGCACCTGACGGCCGCGGGCCGCCGCGAGGCGCGCCGCCTGCTCGCCGCGCGCCGGGCGGCGCTCGGGCCGCTGCTGGACGAGCTCGGCGAGCGCGAGCTGGCCGCCCTCGAGCGCCTGCTCGAGCGCCTGCTGGCGTCGGTCACCACCGGCGGCGAGGACGCCAACCGCATCTGCCGCCTGTGCGACCCGGGCGTCTGCGGGCACCCGTCGCGCTGCCCGGTCACCCTGGCGGCCACCCACGCCTAGCCCCGAACGGGTCGAACGTCGGTCGTACCCCCTGTGGAGGGGGGAAGACCGACGTTCGACCCGCGCCCGGGGCGACGCCGGCCACCCAACCGCCGGTCAGCGGTTGTGGTTGACGAGCTCCACGTTGTTGGCGTCAGGGTCCAGGACGTAGGCGGCGTAGTAGCCCGGGTGGTAGCGCGGGCGCTCACCGGGAGCGCCGTTGTCGCGGTAGCCCGCCGCGATCGCCGCGCGGTGGAAGGCATCGATGGCGCCGTTCTCGGCGGCCGGGAAGGCGACGTGGAGGTTCTCGGTCGGCCTGCCCGCCACGAGCGAGAACGAGCCCCCGGCGCCGACGAAGTGCGCGTGGTCGGGGTCGTTGCCCTTGCGCTCGAAGCCGGCGTAGCGCGCGACGAGCTCGTAGAAGGCGGCCGCGGCCGGGACGTCGGCGACGCGGATCCACAGGTGGTCGATGTGGCCCGGCGGGCGGATCTCGGCGTGGTGAACGGCCTCGGCGCTGTTGCCGTCGGGATCGAGCAGGAAGCCGCCGTAGTAGTCATCGCGGTACTCGAGCCGCGGCCCCGGCGCGCCGTCGTCGCGGTGGCCCGCCCGGGTCCCCGCCCGCCAGAAGGCCTCCACGAGCTCGCGCGAGCGCGCACCGAAGCCGATGTGCAGCCCCCGCGTCACCGCGTGCTCGGCGTCGGCCACGGCGAGCGAGAAGTCGTCCCACTCGGCGAAGCGCGCGTCGCTGTAGGTGGCCTCGATGCCCAGCGGCTGCAGCACCGTGGTGTAGAAGGCCTCCGACGCGGCGCGGTCGGCGACCCGGATGGTCACGTGGTCGAACACTCAGAGCAGCCTGGCCAGCGCGGCGTCCTGACGCACGTAGTCCACGACGTCCGGCTGGCGCTCGATCGCGTCGGCCAGCGCGGCGCGCGCGCCCGCCTCGTCGCCCTCGCGCAACCGCACGCGCGCGAGCGCCACGCGCAGGCCGCGGCTCTCGGGGTGCTTGGCGAGGCCGTCCTCGACGATCGCGCGCGCCGCGGCCGGATCGCTGTCGGTCAGCGCGACGGCGCGGAACATCCACTCCCAGGCCGACGGCTCGAAGGTCGCCGGGCCCCCGAAGCTGAGCACCGTGGTGCCCGGCTCCTCGGCCACCGCGTGGCGGTGCGTCGCCGGGTCGGGGACGAAGACGTAGGTCCCGGCCGGCGCGTCGAACGTCTCGCCGTCGAGGGTGAACGCGGCGCGACCGCGGGCGACGAAGTAGAGCTCCTCGTGGGCGAGGGCAGGGTCCTCGTCGTGGGGCTCGACGACATCGTCGCCCACGTTGCTCGCCGTGTAGGCATTGGTCCCGAAGGCGCGCACGCCGAGGTGGCCGCGGACCGGGAGCCAGGTCAGCGTGCCGGGCCCGGGGAGGGCCTCGATGTCGTCGAGGTGCACGACGCGCGGTGGCCGCGTCATCAGTCGGCGAGGCGCCCGCGCAGGCGCAGCACGGCCTTGGTGTGCAGCTGGGAGACCCTGGACTCGGTGACCCCGAGGACCTCCCCGATCTCCCGGAGGGTCAGGTTCTCGTAGTAGTACAGCGCCACGACGAGCTTCTCGCGCTCGGGCAGCCGGGCGATCGCGTCGGCCACGCGGTCCTTCAGATCGGTCTGGTCCATGACCGCCGCCGGATCCGGCGCGTTCTCGTCGGTCAGCGTGTCCAGCAGCGAGACCGCGTCGCCGCTCGAGTCGCTCACGCTCCACAGCTCGTCCAGGGCGGCGATCGTCGAGTTGGAGATCTGCACCAGCGCGTCCTGGAACTCGTCGACGCCCATCTTCAGCTCGGCCGCCATCTCCTCGTCGGTCGGCGCGCGCTGCAGCTGATGCTCGAGCTTGGCGTTGGCGCGCTCGATCTCCCGCGCCCGCGCGCGCACCGACCTGGGCACCCAGTCCAGCGAGCGCAGCTCGTCGATGATCGAGCCCTTGATCCGCGTGATCGCGTAGGTCTCGAACTTGATCTCGCGCTCGACCTCGAAACGCTCGATCGCGTTGATCAGCCCCACCAACCCATAGGAGATCAGGTCGGCCTCCTCGACGTGCGCGGGCAGCCCGCTGGCCATCCGCCCCGCCACGTACTTGACCAGCGGCGAGTAGGCGATGACCAAACGCTCGCGCGCGTGCACGTCCCCGGTCCCCTTGAACCGGCGCCACAGATCCCGCAGCTCGATGGCTTTGACGTTGGTCTCCATCACTCCCCGACGCCGTCACGCCCGCGGATGGCTCCGTGCATAGGCGGATTTCAGCCGGGCGGACTCTACTCGAGTGTAGATCTGCGTCGTGCTGATGGAGGCGTGACCCAGCAGCTCCTGGATCGAGCGCAGGTCGGCGCCCCCCTCGAGCAGGTGGGTGGCGAAGGAGTGGCGCAGGGTGTGCGGAGAGATCCCGCCCTGGACCGCGGCGTTGCGCGCCCACACGCGCAGGCGCCGCCGCACGTCGGAGGTCGACAGGCGCCGGCCGGACTTCGAGAGGAAGAGCGCCTGGTCGCCGTCACCCGAGGCCAGGGCGGGCCGTGCGCGCTCGAGATAGCGCGCCACGGCGCGGAGAGCCGGCTCGCCGGCGGGCACGATGCGCGTCTTGGAGCCCTTGCCCTCCACGCGCAGCTCCTCGGAGTCGAAGCCGACCGAGCTCACCTCGAGGTTGACGAGCTCCTCGGCGCGCAGGCCGCAGGCGTAGGCCACCTCGAGCATCGCGCGGTCGCGCAGCTCCAGCGGGGTCGAGGCGGGGATCCGGTCGAGCAGCGCCGCGAGCTCGTCGGGGCGCAGCACCGTGGGCAGCGAGCGCGGGCGCTTGGGCGACGGGATCAGGTCGACGGGGTTCTGGTTGACGTGACCGTGCTCGCGCAGCGTGCGGTAGAAGGCGCGCAGGGCGGCGAGCTTGCGGGCGATGGTGGCGGCCACCGCGTCGCGGCCGGAGAGCACCGCGGCCCAGCGGCGCAGCTCCTTGGAGCCCACCTCGCGCGGCGCGACGTCCTGGGCCGTGCACCACAGCGCGAACTGCCCGAGGTCCACCCCGTAGGCGCGGCGGGTCTTCTCCGCCATCCCGCGCCGGCGCAGGTCGGCGTCGAACAGCGCCAGCGCCTCGCGCCAGGCCTCGCTGGGCAGCGGCCTATCCTCCGCACCCGTGGGGATGTTCTTCATCGACACCGGCAACGGTCAGGTCGCCACCCATCGCCAGCTGGTCGACGCGGGCGCCGTCGGCCCGGACGGCCGGCCGCCGCGCCCGTGGCACCGCGTCCAGGGCTCACCCGACGCCTCGACGTTGTGGTTCGCGGTCATGCGCAAGCGTGAGCGTGGGGTCTTCATCGGCACGCTGGTGCTTCGACACTCCGACCACCATGCCCTGCTTCTCGAGCGGGGGTGGGAGGACGTCCCGATCGACCAGATCCGCGTCCCCGCGCCCGATCAGGCGATGTAGACCGCGGCGCCCACCGGGACCTCGTCGTAGAGGCGCTCGACGTCCGGGATGTGCATGCGGATGCAGCCGTGCGAGGCGTTGTGGCCGATCGAGGCGTCGTCGGAGGTCCCGTGGATGCCGACGCCGTCGAAGATGCCGAGCCACCGGGCCTTGATCGGGTTCGTCGGATCGTCGCCGGGGATGACCTTGCCGGCCAGGTCGCCGGCCCACGCGCTGTTGGGCACGTGCCAGGCGGGGTTGATGGCCTTGTTGGCGATCTTGTACTGGCCGGCCGGCGTCTCCAGGCCGACCTGCCCCACGGCGATGCCGTAGCTCTGCGTGGGCTTGAGGCCCTTGAACAGCCGCAGGCGGAACTGGCTGCGATTGACGACGATGACCGTGTCGTACCTGCGCTTGAGGTCCGCCGTGGTGACCTTCGCCTGCGTGTGGCGCGTCTGGGCCACGAAGGTGCGCGAGGCCGTCGGCGACGTGATCGCGGCGCCGATCTGGCGGTGCAGCTGCGAGGCCGCGACGGCCAGGCCCTCGACGGCCGGGATCGTGTTCACCCCCGCGCCGTCGATCTTCACGCGGGCGTCCTTCGCCGGGCGCTCCACGGACTTGCGAACGCGGTCGATGAGCCGGATGACGGCCGCGTCGGAGTACTGGACGGTCGGGCGCAGATCGCCGTTCATGCGCTTGCCCGACAGCGAGCGGAAGGAGCGCGCGAAGATGTTGCCGTTCCGGCTGCGGGCCAGCGCCTCGTCGACCATGGCGCCGAGGTCGGCGCGCAGGCGCGCCTCGCGCGGGCCGAGCTTCCATGTCTTGGCCGCGTGGTGGACGACGATCGGCTGCTGCAGCGGCTGGAGGATCTCGCGCTGGAGCCGCGCCCGCGCCTCGTCGGGCGTCAGTCCGCCGAGCGCCACGCCGCCGACCTTGACCCCGGGCGCGATCTCATTCGCGCGCGCATGGTCGTAGGCGTACAACGCGCCCCCTGAGACGACGAGCACCGCCAAGAAGGCGGCGACGAGGATGAAGCTTCGATTCCGCACCCGTGCCCTCCGGATAGTAAGCGGCTAGGTGCGCGCTTCCCAGCGCTGCAAGCCGGCTATCGCCTTCATGACCTCCGGGCGAGCGGCGTGGTCGCGCTCGTGCTCGGCCAGCTCGGCCAGCGCCTCGGGCTCGAGCGAGGGCAGCAGAGCGATGAGCTCCTGCGGGTCGAGGTCGTCGTAGGCGGTGGCGCCCCGGCCGACGCCGGCCCGGCGGCGCTGGCCGGGCGCGAGGTTCGACGGGGCGGGCTCCGGCCGGCGGGCGGTCGGCCGCACGCTCGGGCTGCGGCGCAGGAACTCCTCGAGGTCGCGCTCGTAGCGGTAGGCGTCCTGCGCGTCGCCCAGGATGGCCGCCAGGCGCTGGTGCTCGCGCAGCTTGATCACGGCCTCGCGCGAGGTGTAGCGGTAGCGGTAGCCGGTGGCTTTGAGCTTGCGGTTGTCCAGCCCGCGCCCGTAGCGCAGCAGCCCCAGGGTCTCGGGCGAGATCCGCAGCCCGGCGCGGCGCAGGGCGCTCGCCGCCAGCGAGGTGCCCACCGGCGGCAGCAGGGGCGCGAGCGGCTTGCCCAACAGCCCCGCGACCTCGCTGAGGACGAGCACGCCGTCGGCCGCGCCGTTGTAGACGCCTTCGAGGTCGTGGCGCACGGCGTGCTCCAGGCAGCCGGCGAGGTCGTCCTCGTGGATGAACTGAAAGCGCGGGTCGAAGCCGAGGATCCCCGGCACGGCGGGCAGCCCGAAGAGCTGGCTGAGCGACGTCCTCAGCGCCGGGCCCAGGCCATTGGCGAAGCGCAGCACGGTGACGGTGACGTGCGGGTGGCGCAGCGCGAACTCGCGCACCGAGCGCTCGGCGTCGACGATGTCGCGCTCGATCGGCGTGCGCGGCTCGTGCGGGCGGTCCATGGCCTCGGTGAAGAAGGCCGGATCGTCCTGCTCGGCGCCGTAGTAATGCGCGCTGGACTTGAAGACCACCTTGCGGACGGGATTGCCCTCTCCCCCGCACGCGGCCAGCACGTTCATCGTGCCGATCACGTTGTTCTCGTGGGCCAGCCGGGGGCTGGTGACGATCGCGTCGACCACCAGGCGCGTGTCGACCACCGTGTCGATCTCGGCCGCCTCCACGATGCGGCGGATCAGCGAGTGCGAGTCGGTCACGCGCACGTACTCGGTCCGGTGCAGCTCGACCTTCGGCGGGCGGCGGTCGACGCCGATGATCGCCTCCACCGCCGGGTCGCCCTCGAGCGCCTGCGCCAGCCGGCCGCCCCAGTAGGTCGACAAGCCGGTGATGAGGATCCGCTTGGAGCTCATCCGAACCAGACGCTGCGCCGCTCGCCGAGCATGTCGGCGAGCTCGGCCTGGATGGTGGCGCGGATCTCGTGCGCGACGGTCTGCACCAGGGCCTTGTCCTCCCACGGCTCCTCGCCCAGCGCCGGATCGTCGGTGGGCACGGCGGGCAGGAAGCGCACCTTGAACTTGGCCGGCAGGTAGCCGAGCATCCCCAGCAGCCCGAAGTGCGGGAAGGTCGGCGTGATCGGGAAGTACAGCAGCCCGGTCAGCCGCTGCAGCGGCTTGACCTGGGCGAAGACCGGAGCGGCCTCCTCGGCCCCCACCACCGCGATCGGGACGATCGGCGCGCGGGCGCGCATCGCCGCCTCGACGAAGCCGCCGCGCCCGAAGCGCCGCAGCTTGTAGCGATCCTTGTAGAGCTTCTCGGTCCCCTTGCGGCCCTCGGGGAAGACGAGCACGAGCTGCTGCTCGTCGTAGAGCAGGCGATGGACGTTGGACGGGTGGGCGGGCACCGCGCCGATCTTGGGCAGGAGCATGCTGAAGCCCGGGTAGCCCTTGAAGAAGTGCTCGACGGTCAGGTAGAGCGGGCGCGGGTGCGAGTGCTCCTCCTTGATCGCCTTGCCGATCATGGCCGCGTCGGGGGGCAGGGCGCCGGAGTGGTTG
This sequence comes from Paraconexibacteraceae bacterium, assembly GCA_963757775.1. GTDB lineage: Bacteria > Actinomycetota > Thermoleophilia > Solirubrobacterales > Solirubrobacteraceae > JAOPZW01. The sequence continues at coordinate 28,312 of CAVWSH010000007.1, forward strand.
GAGACCAGCAGCGCGCCGCCCTGCGCCGGCACGTTCTCGACCCCCTCGACCTCGCAGCGAAACCACAGCCGGTAGAAGAACTCGATGAGCGTGCGGTCCATCAGGCCCTCGATGCGCTCCGAGCGGCCCCAGTCGTTGACGTGGCGCTCGGGCTCGACGCCGGGCAGGTAGGGGCGCAGGTCGGTGCCCGGGGCGGCCTCGCCGGCGGGCGCGAGCGAGGTTCGACGATCCTCTGCCATCTCGCGGATCATGCCGAACGCCGCGGTCAGGCCGCGCGGCGCAACGGCGGCAGGCGGCGCTCGAGCGCGGCGGCCAGGCCCGGCCAGTCCTCGGCGCAGACGACGTCGGTCTCCTCCTCGCACATGTCCCGGTTCCAGGGGTGCACGAGGGTCGCGGCGACCATGCCGTGCTCGAGCGCCCTGGCCAGGGTGACCGGGCTGTCGTCGATGAGCAGGTCGACGCCGAGCTCCACGCAGCGGCTGATCTTGTCGTAGGAGCAGTGCAGGTCGTCGTGGCGCAGGCCGATGGCGTCCAGCCACTGCTTGGTGGCCGGATGGCAGCGCTCGGCGCGGTGGCTCGTGATCTGGATCCAGTGGCCGCCGTCGTGCCACCCGTTGACGATCTCGACCGCGTGCGGGTAGGGCTCGGCGCGCGCGATGGCCGCGTCGGAGTGGGTGTCGGCGATGACGGCGCGCAGCTGCTCGTCGCGCAGGCGGCTGATCTTCCACGTGTGCTGGTCGTCGTAGGGCAGCTCGACGCCGAAGCGGCGCCGGGCGGAGCCCGCGAGCTCGTGCCAGTAGTGGTGCAGCGTGGAGTCGATGTCGATGGCGATGCGCATGCGGCGAGGCCCTCCCGAACCCCCGATTATGCTCCTGCGCGATGGCGGACGAGCCCCCACGCCTGCCCGACGCCCCCGGCGACTACGGTCCCCGCGGGCGCTCGCCCTGGCTGGACGTGGACTGGCGAGAGCACCAGCGGTGGGCGACGATCGGTGGACGGCGGGTCAACGTCATCGAACTGGGCTCCGGACCGCCCGTCGTCTTCATCCACGGCCTCTCGGGTTCCTGGCAGAACTGGCTCGAGCAGCTCCCCGTCTTCGCCCGCGATCACCGCGTCATCGCCTTCGACCTGCCCGGCTTCGGCGCTTCGGAGATGCCGCGCGAGAAGATCACGATCAGCGGCTACGGGCGGTTCGTCGACGCCCTGCTCGACGAGCTCGGCGTGAGCAGCGCCGCGATCGTGGGCAACTCGATGGGCGGCTTCATCGGCATCGAGCTCGCGATCCGCTTCCCCGAGCGCGTCGAGCGCCTCGTGCTCGTCAGCGCCGCGGGCCTGTCGATCGAGTACCTGCGCAACGAGCGCGCGCTCGCGGTCCTCGGTGCGTTCGGCAACCGCCTCGCCGCCTACAGCGGCTGGGTGGCCTCGCGCTCGGACGCGCTCGCGCGCCGCCCGGGCGCGCGGCGCATGATCTTCGGGATCGTCGCCCACCGCCCGAATCGGCTGCCCGCCCCGCTCGTGGCCGAGCAGGTGCGCGGCTCGGGCAAGCCCGGCTTCCTGCCCGCCCTCGACGCCCTCACGGACTACCCGATCCGCGAACGGCTGGGCGAGATCGCCTGCCCGACGCTCATCGTCTGGGGCACCGAGGACAAGCTCGTCCCCGTGCGCGACGCCGACGAGTTCGCCCGCCTGATCCCCAACTCCCGCAAGGTCGTGTGGGCGCAGACCGGTCACGTGGCCATGCTCGAGCGGCCGGACGCCTTCAACGCGGTCGTGCAGGCGTTCCTGGCCGAGGAGCCGGGCGAGCGCGTCGGCGCGTCGGACGCGGCCGGCGCGGTGTAGCCGCGCGGGCGCGGCCGCTCCCCGGGGGCGCGGCCGCTCGTCCGCTCAGCGCACGGTGACGGCGCCCTCGGAGGCGCTGCCCACGAGCGCCGCGTACTTGGCCAGGACGCCGGTGCGGTCGGCGTTCGCGGGCGCCTCGTAGGCCGCCACCCGGCGCGCGATCTCGTCGTCGTCCAGCGCGACGTCCATGCGCCGCGAGGCGACGTCTATGGTGATGACGTCGCCGTCGCGGACCGCGGCGATCGGGCCTCCGCGCGCAGCCTCGGGCGCGACGTGGCCGATCATGAACCCGTGCGTGGCGCCGGAGAAGCGCCCGTCGGTCAGCAGCGCCACGTCCTCACCCAGGCCGACGCCGTTGATGGCACCGGTGACGGCGAGCATCTCGCGCATCCCGGGTCCGCCGGCCGGCCCCTCGTTGCGGATGACGACGACGTCGCCGGCCATGATCTGGCCGCCCGTGACCGCGGCAAAGGCGGCCTCCTCGCCGTCGAACACGCGCGCGGGGCCCTCGTGGTGAAGCCGCTCGTGGCCTGCGAGCTTGATGACACAGCCCTCGGGGGCGAGATTGCCGCGCAGGATGGCCAGGCCACCGGTGGCCTTCAGCGGCTCGTCGAGGCCGCGCACGACGCGCTGACCCTCGGTCTCGTCAGCCGCCGCGGCCAGATCGCCGATCGTCTGGCCGGTGACGGTGATCGTGCCTTCGTTGAGCAGGCCGGCCTCCTGTAGGCGCTGGAGCATGACCGGCACGCCGCCCGCCTTGTAGAGGTCGACCGCGACGTAGCGCCCGGCGGGCTTGAGGTCGCACAGCAGCGGGGTGCGCTGGCTCACGCGATCGAAGTCGTCGATGTCGAGCTCGACGCCGATCTCGCGCGCCACCGCCAGCAGGTGCAGGACGGCGTTCGTGGAGCCACCGGAGCACGCGACCCCGGCCACGGCGTTCTCGAGCGCCTCCTTGGTGATGATGTCGCTCGGGCGCAGGCCGCGCCGCAGCACGTCGACCACGAGCTTGCCGGCCTCGTAGGCCACCTCGGCCTTGGTCGGGTCCTGAGCCGGGACGAGGTTCTGGGCCATCGGCGAGATGCCGAGCACCTCGAAGGCCATCGCCATGGTGTTGGCGGTGAACTGGCCGCCGCACGCCCCGGCGCCCGGGCTGGCGACCGATTCGAGCTCGGCGAAATCCTCGTCGCTCATCCGCCCGCTGGCGTGCGCGCCGATCGCCTCGTAGACGTCGCCGATGGTGACGTCGTTGCCCATGAAGTGCCCGGGCGGGATCGAGCCGCCGTAGAGCATCACGCTCGGCACGTCGAGGCGGCACAGGGCCATGACCGTCCCGGGGATCGTCTTGTCGCAGCCGCTGAGGGCGATGACGGCGTCGAAGAAGTGCCCGCGCGCGACGAGCTCGATCGAGTCGGCGATGACCTCGCGCGAGACGAGCGAGGTCTTCATGCCCGTCGTGCCCATGGTGATGCCGTCGGAGATCGCGACGGTGTTGAGCTCCATCGGCGTGCCGCCGGCGTCGCGGATGCCCTCCTTGACCTTGGCGGCCAGCGCGCGCAGATGGAAGTTGCACGGCATCGTCTCGATCCAGGTCGAGGCCACGCCGATGATCGGCTTGGCCAGCGCTTCTTCGTCGTAGCCGATGCCCTTGAGCTGGGCGCGCGCACCGGCGCGGGAGGGGCCGTCCAGCAGCAGGCGGGAGCGGTGCTTGAGGTCGAAGCCGTTCGTGCTCATCGCACCGGACACTACCTAGGCGGCCGCGGCGGCCACGCGACGCCCGGCCGTCTACGGGGTGGCGACGCCGCCCGGCGAGCGCGGCGTGCGGCGCAGGCGCTCGCGCTCCCACTGGCTCAGGCGCCAGAGGTCGCGGCGGACCTGCTTGGGGTCGACCTGGCGGCCGGGCAGGTGCATGTTCGCGGTGGCGATGAGGTGCTGCTCGTCGCCGGTGAGCGCCATCCACTTGGCGAGCACGTCGTCGGAGTCCGGGAGGCGCGAGCTGCCGTAGGGCCGCGTCTCGTCGGGGAACTCGACGCAGTACTCGTTGAGCAGCTCCCGGGTCTGCGGGAGGTAGGCGACGATCGGCTTGTGCGGGTAGACGAGGTAGGCGTACGGCGCGCCGGCACGGGGGTCGTCCCCCATGCGCGCGCGGCGCGGCACCCGGGCCATCCCGCCCCAGACGCGGATGAACCCGAGGTCGCGGTACATCGACCACTCCTCCTCGTTCACGCACGACTGCAGCAGCTGGCGGGCGCGCTGCTCGGCGCGTCGCTCGCGGCCCGGGTCGTAGGCCGAGCCGGGGATCAGCGCGCGGCGGGCCCGGTGGCGCTCGAAGGCCTCCTTGAGCGACGGCAGCACGAGATCCCAGAGCAGCGCGACGATGACGACTCCGATGGCGATGGAAGCGAGCAGCATCGTCTCGGAGCGCCCCGGGGGCTCAGCCGCCCGCGGCCCGTGGGAAGAAGATCACGCGCTCGGCGTCGCGTGGCACGTCGTCGAAGGCCCGGACCATCCGCGCCTCTCGGCGCCCGGCGGTGCTGCGCTCGGGGACGGCGGCCCACATGCCCTCTTCGAGCTGGCGGCGGAACTCCTGGACGAGCAGCTCCTCCTCCTCGGCCACCTCGACGTCCCCTTCAGCGATGAGCACCTCGCCGTGCCCGGGCTTCATGCGAAGGAACCTCATGGTGAACGGCGATTATGACAAAGCGTGAGGGTCTGCCCACCCGCCTGCGCAAACGATGTGCGACGACCCACGACGGCGGCCGCCGCGAGCGGGTCGCGCGCGGGCACCGGGCGGCCGAAAGCAGCGCGCTCGGCGCCGGCGAGAGCAGCGCGCTCGGCGCCGGCGAGAGCAGCGCGCTCGGCGCCGGCGAGAGCAGCGCGCTCAGTGCGAGCGGACGAGCCCGAAGACGTCCACGGGTCCGGCGCCCGCGCCGACCGCGCGCAGCCCGTCGCGGACGGCCTCCGAGGCCACGCGCTTGGCCTCGCGAGCCGCGGCCTCGAGGTCATCGCCGAGCGCCAGCCGCGCGGCCAGCGTGGCGGAATGCGTGCAGCCCGATCCGTGTGCGGCGCCGTCGGCGTAGCGCGGTCCCGCGAGCTCGATCACGCGCTCGCCGTCGAACACGACATCGATCGCCTGCTCGCGGTGGCCGCCGGTGACCACCACCGCGCCGGCCCCGAGCGCGTGGACCGCTCGCGCCAGCGCCTCTCCCTCGAGCGCGTCGTCGCCGGCGAGGACCCGCGCCTCGGGCAGGTTCGGGGTGACGACCGTGGCGCGGGCCACGACGAGGTCCACGAGCGCGGCCTGGGCATCCTCGTCGAGCAGCCGCGAACCGGACTCGGCCACCATCACCGGGTCGACCACGATCGGCGTGCCGGGCGCCAGCAGGTCGAAGGCCTCCCCCACCGCCCGCGCGCTGGCCACGCTCCCGAGCATGCCGACCTTGACCGCGTCGACGCCGATGTCCTCGACGACAGCGCGGACCTGCGCGACGATCATCGGGGGCGACACGGCCTCGACCGCGGTCACCGACACGGTGTTCTGCGCGGTGATGGCCGTGATCGCCGTCGTGCCGTGCACCCCGGCGCGCGCGAAGGCCTTCAGGTCGGCCTGGATCCCGGCGCCGCCGCCCGAGTCCGAGCCGGCGATCGACAGGCAGACGGGTATGCGGCCGGGCTCGGGCACCGCGGCGAAGGATAGGAGGGCGCGATGGCCGCGCGCCGGAAGGTCGGCCGCGCTCAGGCCAGAGCGCGGAAGGCGACGCCGAGCCGGCGGTAGGTGTCCTGCGCGCGCGCATCGCGCGTCAACAGCACCTGCCCGTGGGCCGCCGCCTCCAGGGCGACCAGCCCGTCGTAACAGGCTCCGCCGCCGACCCCGGCGGCGGCCAGCGTCGTGAGCAGCGTCCGGCGCTGCGCTGCGGCGAGGGCCAACGGCTCCTCGCCGAAGCGCGAGGTCAGCACCCGCGCCGCCGCCTCGGACGGGACCGCAAGCCCGCCCGGCAGCCGGGTCAGCACCGCGTAGGCCTCGATCAGCACGTGCGCCGGGAGCGCGGCGACACCTGCCAGGGCGTCGGCGGCCAGCTCGTGGTGCTCGTGCCAGCCGGAAAGAGCCGGCACGACGGCGCTGGTGTCGGCCGTCACCGGCGACTCTTCTCGACCATCTCGCGGACCTGCGCGTCGGTGAGCTGGTCGGCGTCATCCGCCACGAAGTACGGGCCGTGCGGGCCGTCCTCGACGCGAACGCGAGACGGCACCCTCACCTCGAGAGCCCCGTCGACGACGGAGAGCTCGAGCTCGGTCCCGGCGGCGAAGCCGAGCTCGTCGCGCACGACCTTCGGGACCACGAGGCGTCCAGCGCTGTCGATGGTCACTTTCATGGTAGGAGCCTACCATTGGCCTACCATTTCAGTGGTTGCCGAGACCTCGGCGCTCATGCCGGGACCACCACGTACCGGCCCCCGGCGGCCCGGCGCAGGTGCCCGAGCAGCTCGAGCTCGGTGAGGGCCGCCAGCGTGGGCGCGACCTCGCCGGGTGCGCCGGCCAGGGCGGCGAGGGTGTCGCGGCCGTCGGCCACCTCGCCGAGCAACGCGCGCAGGCGCGGCTCGAGATGGAGCACCGCCGCCTCATGGCGATCGACGCCCACCGCGGCATCGAGCGCGTCGGCCGCGTCGCGGATGACGGTGGCGCCGTCGCGCAGCAATGCGTTGGTCCCCGCCGAGCGCCAGGCCGTGACCGGCCCCGGGACGGCGCCCACGTCACGCCCGATGTCCGCCGCGATCTCGGCCGTGATGAGCGAACCCGAGCGCCGCGCGGCCTCCACGACGATCGTCATGTGCGCCAGCGCGGCGATGATCCGGTTGCGCGCCGGGAAGCACCACCGCAGCGCCCCGAACCCCGGCGGAAGCTCGCCGACGACGCATCCGCGCTCGCCGATGACCCGGTGCAGGCGGGCCTTGCTGGGCGGGTAGGGAACGTCGGGTCCGCCGGCCAGCACCGCCACCGTCCGCCCGCTCGATTCCAGCGCGCCCGCATGAGCCGCGCTGTCGACCCCGATTGCCATGCCGCTGACCACGGTCACCCCCGCGGCCGCCAGCCCGCGCCCGAGCGCGCGTGCGACCTCCGAGCCGTCGGCCGAGGCCCGGCGCGTCCCGACGACGGCCACCGCGCGCGGGCCCTGCTCGAGATCGGAGCCGGCGAGTGCCTCGAGGCGAGCGAGGCCGCCCGCGACGAAGAGCACGGCCGGGGCGTCCTCGAGGTCGCGCAGGCGGGCGGGATAGGCCGAAGCGTGCCGGCACGCGGCCTCCAGGCACGACCGGTCGACGGCCTCGCGCAGCGCATCGACGTCCACGTGCTCGAACTCGTCGGCGATCGTCGCGGCCCGCATGCCGCCGAGCCCGGCGATGAGCTCCTCGTCGGAGAGGGCGAGGATCTCGCGCAGCCGGCGCTTCTGGTGACGGGCGATCTCGATCGAGCCCGCCAACCGCGCGATGAGCCACGTCCGCGCCAGGCACTCGCCGCACGCTCGATCCGCGCTCACGCCGCCACCCCCATGCCCGGGCTCGCGTCCTGGCGATAGCCCAGTGCCGCGACCACGTGCTCGCGCAGGACGTCGTCGCTCGCGGCGAGGTCGGCGATCGTCCGCGCCAGGCGCAGCGTGCGGTCGCGGCCGCGGGCGCTGAGCTCGCCGCGACGGTAGGCATCGACGAGCGGGCGCTCCACCTCGTCGGCCACCCTGACGTGACGGCGCAGGAGCCGCGCGTCCATGTGGCCGTTGCAGGTCGCGCCGGTCCCCTCCAGGCGCTCGAGCTGGCGCTGACGGGCCGCGATCACGCGGGCGCGCTCGGTGTGCGAGGACGCCGTCGCCCCCTGCGCGAGGCGCTCGGCGTCGGGACGCTGGACGTGGACGAGGAGATCGATCCGGTCGAGCAGCGGACCGCTCAGGCGCCGGGCATAGCGCGCCAGATCGCCCTCGCGGCACCGACAGCGCTGCGAGGGCGCGTGCCCGCACGGGCACGGGTTCGTCGCGGCGACGAGCAGGAAGCGCGTCGGGAAGATGGCCGTGCGCTGGCCGCGCACGATGGCCACGCGGCCATCCTCCAGCGGCTGGCGCAGCGCCTCGAGCGCCGGGCGCGGAAACTCAGAGAGCTCGTCGAGGAAGAGGACGCCGTGGTGGGCGAGGCTCGCCTCACCCGGCACGGGCACCGCGCCACCGCCGACCAGCCCGGAGGCGGAGATCAGATGATGCGGCGCGCGGAACGGCCGCTCGTCCATCAGCGCGCCGCCCCGGTGGTGCCCGGCCACGCTATGGATGCGCGTCACCTCGACCGCCTCGGCCCGCGACAGCGGCGGGAGAATCGACGGCAGGCGCCTCGCCAGCATCGTCTTGCCCACCCCGGGCGGCCCGGAGAGCAGCAGGTTGTGCGCGCCCGCGGCGGCGATCGTCAGCGCCTCGACGACATCGGTGTGGCCGCGGACATCGGCGAGGTCGAGGTGGCGCCTCGGAAGCGCCAGCACGTTCTCGTCGCGGTCGGGCGGCGGTGGGCGCTCGCCGCCGCGGAGGATCTCGGCCACCTGCGCGAGGCTGCTGGCTCCCAGGACGTCCAAGCCCTCGACCAGCGCGGCCTCGAGCGCCCGCTGGCGCGGGAGCACCAGACCGACCAGCCCGGCGCGCGCCGCGCCCTCGGCCACGGCCAGCGCGCCGCGACAGGGACGCATCTCGCCGCCGAGCCCGAGCTCGCCGAAGACCGCGTAGCGCTCGAGCGCGTCGGGCGGGATGTGGCCGCCGGCGGCAAGGATCGCGCACGCGATGGCCAGGTCGAACCCCGGGCCGGCCTTGCGCATCGACGCCGGCGCGAGGTTCACGGTGACGCGCTTGAGAGGGAACTCGAAGCCCGAGTTGAGGATGGCGGCCCGCACCCGTTCACGCGCCTCGCGCACCGCGCGATCGGCCAGGCCGACGATGGCGAAGTTGGGCAGTCCCGCGCGCACGTCGATCTCGACCGTGACGCGCCGCGGATCGAGTCCGTCGATGGTGAAGGTGGTGACGCGGGCGAGCATGCCGGCCACGCTAGGCGGCGCCCTGTGACGGTTGAAGGCGTCAACTGCAACGAAAGCGCGCAAGGTGACGCGCGATCCGCCATCACGTCACAGCTGGTGCGCAGCATTGGCACAGACCGCGTGTCCCATGTCACGCGATCGCGCCTAGCGTCGCCCGTCGTGCCCACCGACCTGCGTCACCAACTCGGCCGCATCGGCGAGGACCTCGCCCTCGCCCACCTCGAGCGCCTCGGCTACACGCTCGTCGCGCGCAACCACCGCACGCGCTACGGCGAGCTCGATCTCGTGGTCTACGACGGCACCACGCTGGTCTTCGTGGAGGTCAAGACGCGGCGGGCCAGCGCGGCCGGGCGCGGGCCGTGGGAGGCGCTGCACGAGCGCAAGTGCCGACAGGTGCGCCGGATGGGCGTGGCCTTCCTGCTCGAAGCCCCTGAACGCCCGCGCTCAGCCGACCTGCGCTTCGACGCGATCGGCGTCGTCATCGACGCGTACGGCAAGCTCGTGCGCCTCGACCACCTCGAGGCGGCGTTCTGATGGCGCTAGAGCGCCAGCTGCTGGTAGGCCGTGCTCTGGAACGAGAGCCGGTGCAATGGGGAGACGCCCTGGCGCTGGATGGCGTCGCGGTGCTCGGGCGTCGAATAGCCGACGTGCGAGCGGAACTCCCAACCGGGATGCAGCGCGTCGGCGCGGTGCATGAACCGGTCGCGCGTGACCTTGGCCACGATCGACGCCGCCGCGATCGCGGCGCTCGTGCAGTCGCCGTCGACGATCGCGCGCTGTGGGTGTCCGAAGTCGGGCACCGCGAACCCGTCCACCAGGCACAGGCAGCCGGGCCGCGCGACGGTCGCGAGCGCGTCGCGCAGGGCTGCGAGGTTGGTCTTGTGGAGCCCATAGCCGTCGATGCCGCGCACACAGCGCGAGACGACCACGACCTTGACGGCGGTGCGCATGACCACCGGGTAGAGCTCCTCGCGCGCCTCCGGGTCGTGCTGCTTGGAGTCGTTGAGCGCGCTCAGGGCTCGAACCTCGCGGACGCCGAGCGCCTCCATGTCGAAGAGCACGGCGGCCGCCGCGAGCGGTCCCGCCAGACATCCGCGCCCCGCCTCGTCGGCGCCGGCGATCCAGCGCACGCCCAGGCCGCGGTCGAACTGGAACAGGCGCCGGCCGGTGCGGCGCTTGGTGCGAGGACGCCGGCGAGCACGGGAGGCGGCGTTGGCGGGGGGCGCGCCGTCCGCAACGGGAGCGATCGGCGTGGCGGCGGCCACGGTGGCGATCGCGTCGGGTGCCGGCATGGGTGCTGAGGCGACCACGGGCTCGGCGGCGGGCTCGGTCAAGACGGCCATCACGGTAACGGCCCCTCCGGCGGATCGAGCCGGGCGGGGCCGGTGGGCGCGAGTGGGCGCCGGCGGCCGCGCCGCGGACTTGCTCGAAGCGCTAGAGGAGGCCGACGCGCTTGGGCGGCCAGTAGGTCGCGAACGCGCCGCCGATGATCCATTTGCGCGGGACCGGGCCCCAGAAGCGGCTGTCGTCGGAGTCGCCACGGTTGTCCCCCATCATGAACCAGTGGTTCGCCGGGATGGTGATCGGGGTTGTGAAGTTGCACCCGCGGCCGTCGCCGCTCTCGCACTTGCCGTTGATGTACCCGTCGCTCTCGCGCTTGCCGTTGCGATAGACGTGGCCGCCCTTGATGTAGATCGTGTCCCCGGGGCCGGCCACCACGCGCTTGATGAAGTTCACGCTGGCCTCGGTCCTCGTTGGCAGGTCACACGCCTGGCCCTCGCGGCGCCTGCCGTCGCCGCACGTGTCGCTGTCCGAGCCCTTGGGCGGATGGAAGACGATCACGTCGCCGACGTGCGGATCGCTGAACCGGTTGCCGATGCGATTGACGAGCACGCGCTGGCCGACCTGGAGCGTCGGCACCATCGACTCGCTCGGGATGCGGTACGGCTTGACGAGGAAGGCCTGGATGCCGAGGGCCAACCCAAGCGCGACCGCGACTATGACGATCAGCTCGAGGAGCGAACCGCCGGCCGACTTCTGCTTCGTGGGCACTTAGGCCTTGTCGTCGGCGACAGGCTGGGCCTCGGCGGCGGGCTCGCCACCGTCGGCGTCCGCCTCCGCCCGGGCCGTGGAGCCAGCCTCCGGGGCGGGCTCGACGTCGGCCGCCTCGGCCGCGTCAGCCTGGGCCTCAGCGGGCGCTGCGGCGGGCTCGGCCTCGCCCGTGGTCGTGGGCTCGGCGGCCTCGACCTCGGCCACCTGGTCCTCGGCCTGCGTGGTGTCGGCGGCGCCGCCGGCGTCGACGACCTCCTCGGCGGTCGATCCCTCGGCGTCGACGGCCCCGGAGCCCGCGGCGGCCTCGGCTTCGAGCGCGGCGACCGGATCGTGCACGAGGCCCGGGGTCACGGACTGCTCGGGGCCGGTGTACCGGCGCTCGCGGACCCGGGCGCGCTTGCCGACGCGCTCACGCAGGTAGTAGAGCTTGGCGCGGCGGACGTCGCCGCGAGCGGCGACATCGATCTTCTCGATCTTGGGCGAGTGAAGGGGGAACGTCCGCTCCACGCCCACGCCGAAGGACTGCTTGCGCACGGTGAAGGTCTCGCGGGCGCCGTGGCCCTGGCGTTTGATGACCACGCCCTCGAAGACCTGCGTGCGGCGGCGCGTTCCCTCGATGACCTGGAAGTGGACGCGGACGCGGTCCCCGGCGGCGAACTGCGGGACGCGGCGCAGTTGCGCGCGCTCGAGGCTTTCGATCACGGTGCTCATGGCAGAGAGAAGGCGCGGGAGGACGAGGTTCTACCGGTCCCGCGCGCGGCGGCTCATGGTAGCGAAGAACCGCCGCTCGCCGCCCCCCGCTCGCGGCTGCGCGCCCGGCGCCACTGCCGGATCTCCTCGTGGTGGCCCGACAGCAGCACTTCGGGGACCTTCCATCCGCGGTACTCGGCGGGGCGCGTGTAGTGCGGGTACTCGGGATCCCCGCCCAGAGCAGCGCTGAAGGACTCCTCCAGCGCGGAGTCGGCGTGGCCGAGCGAGCCGGGGAGCTTGCGCAGGACCGCGTCCATGACGACCATGGCCGCGAGCTCCCCGCCGGCCAGGACGTAGCGGCCGACGGAGACCGCATCGGAGGCGAAGTGCTGCACGATGCGCTCGTCGAACCCCTCGTAGCGGCCGCACAGCAGCGTGATGGCGGGCTCGGCCGCGAGCTCCTCGACGAAGCCGTCGTCGAGGATCCGTCCTCCCGGCGTGAGGGCGAGGACGCGGCGCTGGTGGCGCAGGTCGACGGGATCGACGCCGTAGAAGCCGCGCAGCGCGGCGTCCATGACGTCGACGCGCAGGACCATGCCCGCGCCACCGCCGAAGGGCGTGTCGTCGACCTGGCCGCCGCTCAGCGACGTGTGCTCGCGGGGATTGAGCGTGCGCAGGTCGTGGCCGTGGCCGAGCGCATTGGCGACGTGGCGCTGGCCGGCGAACCACTCGAACCACTCGGGGAACAGCGTGACGACGTCGAGCTGCATCAGCCGTCGCCCGGCTTTGCGGAGGAGGAGGGCGCGGGCCGCTCCTCGCCCAGGAAGCCCAGGTCGACGTCGATCACACCCGCCACGACGTCCACCGAGCGCACCGCGTCGCGGACGAGCGGCACGAGCAAGTCCGCCGCGCCGTCACGCGAGACCTCGAGCACCTCGCACGACGGAAGGGCGACCATGCGCACGACGCGGCCGACCTCGGCCGCTCCGTCGACCACCCTGCACCCCTCGAGATCCTCTGCGTACCACTCGTCCTCGTCGAGCTCGGGGGCCGACGTGCGGTGCACGAAGAGGTCGAGCCCGCGCAGGGCCTCGGCCGCCTCGCGCCCGTCGTGCCCGGCGAGGCGCAGGATCGGGCGTTCGTCCGTCCCGGCGCGGCGCACGATCTCCGCCTCCTCCTCGCCGACGCGGACCGAAGTCCCGAGCTCGAGCAGCGCGCCGCGCGGGCGGCGCACATGGAAGGAGCCGTCGAGCCCGTGGGGCCGGCCGACCAGGCCGGCCGCCAGCCAGTCCACGCGCGCCCGCGCCACCTCAGTCAACGATGTCGACGAGCACGCGGCGGTTCTCCTTGACCGCCGCGGCCTTCACGACCGTCCGCAGGGCGTTGGCGGTGCGCCCGCCGCGGCCGATGATCTTGCCGTAGTCGTCCTCGGCGACCGCGAGCTCGAGAACGATGGTGCCGTCGTCCTCCTCGAACTGGTCGACCGAGACGCGATCGGGCTCGTCGACGAGCTTCCGGGCCAGCGATTCGAGAAGGTCGCGCATGGCGCGCTACCGGGCGTTGGGGTCGATGCCCTTGATCTTCAGCAGCTTGCGGACCGTGTCGGTCGGCTGCGCGCCCTTGGCGAGCCACGCGCGCACGCGATCCTCGTCGAGGGTGATGGTCGAGGGATCGGTCTGGGGGTTGTACTGGCCGACGTTCTCGATGAAGCGGCCGTCCCGCGGCGAGCGCTGGTCGGCGACGACGACCCGCCAGATCGGGTCCTTCTTGCCGCCCACGCGGGTAAGCCTCAGTCGTACTGCCAACGGAAGTTCCTCTCGAAGTGCTTGGAAAAGCCGACGGGAGAGGGTAGCGGGCGCGAGCCCTCAGCGCCCGCCACGCATCAGCGCGCCGATGTCGGGCATCTTGCCCCGCCCGATCTGGCGCATGAGCTTGCGCATCTGGTCGAACTGCTTGACCAGCTGGTTGACCGCCTGCACGTTGGTCCCCGAGCCCTTGGCGATGCGCAGGCGCCGCGAGCCCTTGATGAGCTCCGGCCGGCGGCGCTCCTCGGGGGTCATGGACAGGATGATCGCCTCGACGCGATCGAGCTCGCGCTCGTCGACCTTCATGTTCGAGAGCTGGTGGCCGGCGAGGCCCGGAATCATCCCCATGATCGACTGCAGCGGGCCCATGCGCCGCACGGTCTTCAGCTGCTTGAGGAAGTCCTCGAGGGTGAACTCGTTGCGGCGCATCTTGCGCTCGAGCTCCTTGGCCTCGTCCTCCTCGATCTGGGCCTCGGCCTTCTCGATGAGCGACATGACGTCGCCCATGCCGAGGATGCGCTGGGCCATGCGGTCGGGGTGGAAGCGCTCGAACTGGTCGAGCTTCTCCCCCACCGACGCGAAGAGGATCGGCTTGCCGGTCACCGCCTTGACGCTCAACGCCGCGCCGCCGCGGGCGTCGCCGTCGAGCTTGCTCATGACCACGCCGTCGAACTGCACGGCGGCGGCGAACTGCTCGGCGACGTTGACCGCGTCCTGGCCGGTCATGGCGTCCACCACGAGCAGGATCGAGTGCGGCCTGACCGCGTCGCGGATGTTCACGAGCTCGGCCATCAGGGCCTCGTCGACGTGCAGGCGACCGGAGGTGTCGACGATGAGGACGTCCTTGCCCTCGATCTTGGCGCGATCCAGGGCCCAGCGGGCGATGTCGACCGGGTCGCGGTCGGTGCCCTGCTCATAGACGGCGGCGCCCACCTGACCGCCGACCTTGACGAGCTGGTCGACGGCCGCGGGCCGGTAGACGTCGCAGGCGGCCAGCGCGACCGACGAGCCGTGCTCGCTCTTCAGCCAGCGCGCGAGCTTGGCCGCGGCGGTCGTCTTGCCCGAGCCCTGGAGGCCGGCGAGGAGGATCACCGTCGGCGGGCGCGGGGAGAAGGTCACCCCACGCGAGGCGCCGCCCATGAGCGCCGCGAGCTCCTCGTTGACGATCTTGACGACCTGCTGGCCCGGGTTGAGCGTGCCGAGGACGTCGGCGCCCAGGCAGCGCTCCTTGACCGTCGCGGTGAACGACTTGACCACCTTGAAGTTGACGTCGGCCTCCAGCAGCGCGAGGCGGATGTCGCGCATGGCCTTGTCGATGTCGGCCTCGGTCAGGGTGCCGTGGCCGCGGACATCGGCGAGGGTAGTCTGGAGCTTCTCTGAGAGGGCGTCGAACACGCACAGCCAGTCTAGAGCGGCCGGCGAGACGGCCGGCCGCATCCGGCCGGGGGGCGGTGAGGGCCCTGGCCTCGTCGGCCGTGGCCTCGGCCGGCCGGAGATGCTGCCCGCTAGCCGGCCAGGCGGATGAGGCTGACGCCGTCGCGGACGCTGAGCAGCACGTTCTCGGTGCGCTCGTCGGCCTGGACGTGGTCGTTGAAGGCGGCTATGACGCGGTCGCGCTCGTCGACCGGGTCGATCACGTCTCCTCCGCTCAGCGTGTTGTCCACGGCGATCAGGCCGCGCGGCGAGAGCTTGGGAACGACCGCCTCGTAGTAGCCGCGGTAGCCCTCCTTGTCGGCATCTATGAAGACGAAGTCCAACGGCCCGTCGAGGGCGCTGACGGTGTCCAGCGCGGGACCGACGCGCAGCTCGATGCGATCGCGCCACGGCGAGCGGTCGAAGTAGCCCTGCGCGAACGCGGCGCGCTCGGGTGAGAGCTCGCAGGTGACGATCCGCCCCTCGGGCGGCAGGCCGCCGGCCATCGCGAGCGCCGAGTAGCCGGTGAAGGTCCCGATCTCGAGCACCAGGCGCGGAGCGGTCAAGGCGACCAGGAAGCGCAGCAGCCGGCCGACCACGGGACCGGCGATCATCTGCGCGGAGGAGAGCGAGGCGTAGGTCTCCTCGCGGTTCTCCCGCAGCAGCGGATCGAGCGGCGTGGCGTGGGCGTCGAGGTAGGCGTCGAGCGCCTCGCTGAACCTCTCGTCCATCAGCCCGCGCGCCCGGGCACCGCCACGCCCGACTCGTAGGCCAGCACCACCGCCTGGACCCGATCGCGCAGGTCGAGCTTCATGAGCACGCGCGCGACGTGGGTCTTGACCGTCGTCTCCGAGACGACGAGCTCCTCGGCGATCTCCGCGTTGGAGAGCCCGCGGGCGAGGAGCTTGAACACCTCGAGCTCGCGCGCCGTGAGCTCGTCCAGGCCGCGGGGCGACTCGGCCGGCGTCGGGGCGGCGCTGGCGAACTCCTGGATCAGCCGCCGGGTGATCGACGGCGCCAGGAGGGCCTCGCCCTCGGCGACCACGCGGATGCCGGCCACGAGCTGCTCCGGGGGCACGTCCTTGAGCAGGAAGCCGCTGGCCCCGGCGCGCAGCGCCTCATAGACGTACTCGTTGAGGTCGAAGGTCGTGAGCATGAGGACCCGCACCGGGCGCTCGCCGGCCGCGGCGATGACGCGACGCGTGGCCTCGATGCCGTCGAGCTCGGGCATGCGGATGTCCATGAGCACGACGTCGGGCTCGAGGTCGTTGGCCATGACCACCGCCTGGGCGCCGTCGGAGGCCTCGCCGACCACGTCGAGATCGTCCTCGGCGTCGAGGATCATCTTGAACCCGGCGCGGACGAGCGCCTGGTCGTCGGCGATCAGGATGCGAACGGTCATATCGGCTGTCTCCTCCGCCAGGGCCGAGAGAGGGTATCCGCGCTCAGGCATGCTCGGCCCGCCCGTCCAGTGGGATCCGGGCGCGCACCTCGAAGCCACCGCCCGCGCGCCGGCCGGTCTGCAGCTCCCCGCCGAAGATGCGCACCCGCTCGCGCATGCCGACGAGGCCGTGGCCTCCCCCGCCCACCCGACCCGGCGACCCGGCGCCCGGACCGCGGTCGCCGACGTGCAGCTCGAGGTCCTGAGGGCCATAGGAGACGTGCACCTCGGTCGGCGCCGCGGCCGCGTACTTGATCGCGTTGGTGATCGCCTCCTGGACGACGCGATAGGCGGCGTGCTCGACGCCCTCGGGCAGCGGGCGGCGCTCTCCGTCGACGGTCAGCGCCACCGGGAGCCCCGCGGCCCGGGCGCGCTCGACGAGGCCGTCAAGGCCGTCGAGCGTGGGGCTCGCGGCGGGCTCGAGGTGCAGGACGCCGAGGAGGCGCTGGAGCTCGACGATCGCCTCGCGGCCGGTCTCGGCGATGAGCTGCGCGGCGTCGCGCGCGCGCAGCGGGTCGCGCTCGAGGATCCGCCGGGCGCCGCCCGCCTGTACGACCATGACGCTCATCGAGTGCGCGACGACGTCGTGCATCTCGCGGGCGATCCGCTTGCGCTCCTCGACCGCCGCGCGCTCCGCGGCGGCCGCCCGGCGCTCGTTGGCGCGCGCTGCCGCCTCGTGGAGCTCGCCGGCCAGGCGCGAGCGGCTGCGCGCCGTGCGGCCGGCGACGCAGAACGCGCCGGTCACGAGAATCGGGAAGAGCACGGCGGAGACGGTCAGCGAGCTGTCGATCGCGGTCGTGATCAGCGTCCCGGCAGTCAGGATGCCGACGCCCGTCAGCGCGCCGCGGCCGTCGGCGTGCGCCCCGAGGCCGAAGGCGAGCGCCAGCAGCGAGAGCCAGATGACCTGAAGGTCGGAGGCGGACGTCAGCCAGGCGCCGAGCACCGCGGCGACGAAGAGGGCGGCGGTCGCGGCCACCGGGCGGGCGCGCCACCAGGCCATCGGCGCCACGATCGCCGCGACGCCGACGATGTTGAGCGCGAGGGCGCCCCGGAGATCGCCGGCCGCGGCCAGCTCGCCCAAGCCGAGCGCGAGGGCGAGCGCGGTGAGCAGCCAGTCGATGCGGCGCGGCCGCCTCACGCCGCGCTCCCGAGCACGGACCGGCCGGCGCGCCTGAGCGGGCTCCGGAGGGCCGCGCCTCGCGCGGCCCTCCGGAGCGGCACCCGAGCGCCTCACGCGGCGCTCCCGAGCACGGACCGGCCGGCGCGCCTGAGCGGGAGCCGAGCGCGCCTCACGCGGCCCTCCCGAGCGGCACCCCAGCGCCTCACGCGGCGCTCCCGAGCGGCAACCGCGCCCGCAGCACCTGGCCCCCGTCGCGCCCGCCGGCCGTCGCCAGCTCCCCGCCGTACAGCGCGACGCGCTCGGCGATCCCCATCGGCGCAGGGCGGGTGGGGCCGTCGTCGAGGACCTCGAGCTCGACCGCGCTCGCGCCGTAGCGGACGGTGACCGCGGCGCCGGCGGCGGCTCCGTCGCGCACGGCGCCCGCGAGGGCCTCCTGCACGACGCGGTAGGCGGTCAGGTCGGCACCCGCCGACAGCGGGGCCGCGGCGCCCTCGACGCGCAGCGTCACGGGCAGCCCGGCGGCGCTCGCGCGGCGCACCAGGTCGGCGACGTGGGCGAGCGTCGGCTGGGGCGCGAGCGCCAGCTCGTCGTCCTCGCGCCGCAGTACGCCGAGCAGCCGGCGGATCTCGGACAGCGCATCGCGGCCCCTCTCCTCCACGGCGGCGAAGGCGAGCGCCGAACGCCCTCCATCGCCTTCGGGGCGTTGCGCCGCAGCGCCACCGTGGAGGAGGCCCGCGGCCTCTTCGGCGTCGACCACCATCCGCCGCAGGGCACGTCCCACGACGTCGTGCAGGTCGGCGGCGATCCGCGTGCGCTCATCGGCCACCGCCTGCTCGGCCCACGGCTCGGCGTCCTCCTCACACGCGGCGTCGTGCAGCGCACGCGTCAGCCGTGCGCGGTCGCGCAGGAGCTGGCCCGCCATCACCGGGGCGGCCACGATGACGAGCCATCCCCACACGAGGGTGAGCCCTTCGTCGGCCGCCGGGTCGACGATCGAGAGCACGCTGACGAGCGCCAGCAGCCAGCACAGGCCCGCGGCCAGCCGGCGGCCCCCGAGGTTCGCGCCGAACGTGTAGGTGAGGATGAAGGCAGAGAGGTAGGGCCCGACGAGCGACGTATTCGCCTCGTGCCCGAGCTGCTCCATGGCACTGAGCGCCGCGAACACGAGTGCGGCGGCAACGAACGGCGCGCGACGCCGCGCGGCCACGCCAAGCGCCATGACGAGGGTCAGCCCGCGCGCGGCGAGGACCGTGCCCGTCGAGGCGTCGAGGAAGGACAGCTCGACTTGGGTCTCCAGCAGGAAAGCCCCCGCCAGCAGCAGGTCGGCACGGCCGGGCGGCAAGGCTTGCACGCGCGCCCCCAACGACGTCAGTGCCTGCACCGGCCCACTGTAACCGCCCCCAGAGGCGCGATCGTCGTCCGCTCGGGCGATCGGCGGATCATCCTGAAGGACGACGACGGCTCGTCCCTTCGAGACACGCAAATCGCCCCGATGGGCGATGACGTGGGCAGGCGGCCATGGGACCGTCACCGGCCATGAGGGAATGGACGGCGACGACCACCATCGAGGCCCGGCCCGAGGCCATCCTCGACGTGCTCACCGACCCCGAGGCGTGCGCTCGCTGGACGCCGATCCCCTTCGACGTCGAGGACCTGCGCACGTCGCGTCTGCGGTGCGGAAGCCGGGCCCGCGTGAGCGGCAAGCTGGCGGGCAAGCGGGTGGGCTTCGACGTGGAGGTCCACGAGGCGATCGACGGCCGCCTGCGCCTGAGCGCGGAGGGCCCGGTCGGCTTCGACGTGCGTTACGACCTCGAGCCCGCGGCCAGCGGGAGCGAGGTGCGCGCCTCGGTGTGCGTCCGTCCCGCCCGCGGGCTGACCGGGCGGCTGCTGGCCGAGGCCACCAACGCCCTGCTGGCCGCCGGCGCCCTGCAGGCGGCGATCTCGCGGCTCGCCCGCGAGGCCACCGCCACCTGCTGAGCACCCACCGCAACACGAACCGGCTGACACGCCGGCACACCGCCCCGCCTGACCACCGACGAAAGGCCTCAGCGACTCATGCTCAACGACACCATCGGTACGGCTGCGGCCGCGGCCGCCATCGACATCGCGACCGCCGTGTCCGCGGACGGCGTCGTCCGCCGCTACGGCAAGGGCGAGGCCGCTGTCGACGCACTGCGCGGCGTCTCGCTCGACGTGCCCGCCGGTCAGTTCACGGCCATCATGGGTCCATCGGGCTCGGGCAAGTCCACGCTCATGCACCTGCTTGCCGGCCTCGACCGGCCGACGGCGGGCAGCGTCTACGTCGGCACGCAGGACATCACGACGATGAGCGACAAGGCGCTGACCAGGCTGCGCCGCCAGCACATCGGCTTCGTCTTTCAGTCCTTCAACCTCCTGCCGACGCTCAGCGCCGAGGAGAACGTCCTGCTGCCTCTGAGCATCGCCGGGCGCAAGGTCCCGCGCGAGAGCATCGACGCGCTGCTCGAGCGGGTCGGCCTCAGCGAGCGCCGGCGCCACCGCCCCTCAGAGCTCTCGGGCGGCCAGCAGCAGCGCGTGGCCATCGCCCGGGCGCTGATCTCCGAGCCGACGGTCCTCTTCGCCGACGAGCCGACGGGCAACCTCGACTCCAACGCGGGCGCGATGGTCCTCGACCTGCTGCGCGACGCGGTCGATCTCGACGGCCAGACGACCGTCATGGTCACCCACGATCCGCTCGCGGCGGCGCACGCGGACCGCGTCCTGTTCCTGGCCGACGGGCGGATCGTCTCCGACCTCGCCCAGCCGACCGAGGCCGACGTCCTCGCGCAGATGAAGGCCGTGAGCGCCTGATGCTGCGGATCGCGCTCAACGGGCTGCTGGCCCGTCCCATCCGCACCGCGCTGACCGCGATGGCGATCGTGCTGGGCGTGGCGACCATCGCCGCCGCCTTCACCCTCACCGACACCATGGGCCGCGCGGCCGATGACCTCTCCTCCTCGGCCTACGACGGCACCGCCGCGGTGGTCACGGCGCCCAGCCCCTTCGCCTCGGCCAACGACAACGACACCCTCACCCAGCCGACGATCGACGCCGCGACGATCGGCCGCGCCCGCGCGGTCCCCGGGGTCGCGAAGGCCGCCGGCGACATCACCGACCTGCAGACCAAGCTCCTGGGCAAGGACGGCAAGGTCGTCGGCGGCGGCCCGTGGTTCGGCATCGGCCTGGATCCCGTGGCCGCCCATGACGCCAAGCTCTCGCCCTTCCGCCTCAAGCAGGGCGCCTGGGCCAAGGGCCCCGGCGAGGTGGTCCTCGACGCCGGCACCGCCGGCAAGCAGCACCTGCACATCGGCGACAGCGCGCGCATCGCGACCGCCGGCCCGGTGCGGAGCTTCCGCGTGACCGGCATCGCGACGTTCGGCTCCGTCGACTCGCTGGGCACCGCGACCATCGCGGTCTTCGACCTGCACGCCGCGCAGGGCCTGTTCGACAAGGCCGGGCGCGTCGACGCGATCCTCGTCGAGGCCCGCCCCGGGACCCCGGCGGCGCAGGTGCGCCGCAACCTGGCCGCGGCGCTGCCGCAGGCCAAGGTGCAGACGGCGGCCAAGCAGGACCGCTACACGCTCGACGGCCTGAAGGGGTTCATCTCGATCATTCGCGGCGTCCTGCTGGGCTTCGGCGGCGTGGCGCTGCTGGTCGGGGCGTTCACGATCTTCAACTCGCTGTCGATCATGGTCGCCCAGCGCTCCCGTGACTTCGGGCTACTGCGCCTGGCCGGCGCCTCGCGCCGCCAGGTGCTGCGCACGGTGGTGGTGGAGGCGCTGGTCATGGGCGCCGCCGCCAGCGCGGTGGGCCTCGCCGCCGGCTTCGGGCTGGCCAAGGGCATCAACGCGCTGTTCAAGGCGCTCGGGCTCGACCTGCCGCAGACCGGCACGGTCTTCGCCTCGCGCACGATCATCGTGTCGCTGCTGGTCGGCGTGCTCGTGACGCTGCTCGCCGGCCTCGTGCCGGCGTGGCGCGCGACGCGCGTCGCGCCCGTCGAGGCGCTGCGCGACGCATCCGGCGCGACGCGCCGGCTGCGCCTGCCGGCGCGCATCGTGCGGGCCGTCGTCGGCGCCATCGGGCGCCCGGTGCAGGCCACGGGGGGCCCTGCGGCCATGCTGGCTCGGCGCAACGCCATGCGTGCGCCGGGCCGCACGGCCATCACCGCGTCGGCACTGACCATCGGCGTGGCGCTCGTGGCCGCGCTGACGATCATCGCCGCCGGCCTGAAGGACTCCACGAAGGGCGCGCTGGACAAGCGCGTCTCGGCCACGCACGTCCTCGCCGGCGACGACGGGTGGTCGCCCGTCGACGGCGGCGCGGCGCGCAGGGCGGCAGCCGTGCCCGGTGTGCGCACCGCCTCGACCATCCGCCAGGACGCGGTGCGCGCCTACGGCAAGACCGAGGGCGTCAACGCCGTCGATCCGGCGACGATCGGCGAGGTCCTCGACCTCAAGTGGAAGCAGGGCTCCCGCGCCACGTTCGCCGGACTGGGCGCCGACGGCGCCATCCTCGACGACGGGTGGGCCAAGAAGCACCACCTCGCCGTCGGCGGGCACTTCACGGTCATCACGCCGGCCGACAAGCGCCTGACCCTCACCGTCCGCGGCATCGAGACCTCGCCGGTCATCGACGCCCTGGGCCTGGGCCCGATCACCATCGGCACGCCGGCCTACGCCGCCGGCGGCTTCAGCGGGCGCCAGGATCACCTCACCCTCCTCGACGCCCCGACGGCCGACCCGGCCGCGCTGCAGCGGGCGGTCGCCCTGTTCCCGGGAGCGAAGGTGTTCACCAAGCACGCGTACATCGAGAAGCAGACCAGCGGCATCAACCAGCTGCTGGCCCTGTTCGACGTGCTGCTGGCGCTGGCCGTGATCGTCAGCCTGTTCGGGCTGGCCAACACGTTGGTGCTGGCCACCTTCGAGCGCACCCGCGAGATCGGGATGCTGCGCGCGGTCGGCATGACCCGCCGCCAGGTGCGGCGCATGGTCCGCCGCGAGAGCGTCATCACCGCCCTGCTCGGGTCGAGCATGGGGATCGCGGTCGGCATCGGGCTGGCGGCCATCGTGGTGGCGGTCTTCGGCCACCTCGGGTTCACCTTCGCGCTGCCGATCGGCGGCCTCGCCGTGCTGGTCCTCGTCGGCATGGCGGCCGGCACGCTGGCGGCGTTGCTGCCCGCGCGGCGCGCGGCGCGCATGGACGTGCTGGGGGCGCTCGCCTACGAGTAGGCGCTGCGAACGTCGAACGTCGGTCCTACCCCGTCAGGAGGGGGGAAGACCGACGTTCGACGCGAGCAGGGGGCTAGGCGACCGGGTCGCCCGGCGTGACGGCAGGCGGCGGCGGTGCAGGCGGCTCGGGCTTGCGCTGGCGGTCCGTCACGTCGGCGGCGAACCCGCTGAGGTTCGACAGCGCCTGGGTGAACTCGCTGGGGATGACCCAGATCTTGTTCGCGTCGCCGCGCGCGAGCTGCGGGAGCATCTGCAGGTACTGGTAGCTGAGCAGCTTGGGGTCGGGATCGCCGGCGTGGATGGCCGAGAAGACGGTGTCGATCGCCTTGGCCTCGCCCTCGGCGCGCAGGATCGCCGCCTGCTTGCCGCCCTCCGCCTTGAGCACGGCCGACTGCTTCTCGCCCTCCGCGGTGAGGATCGCCGACTGCTTGACGCCCTCGGCGGTGAGGATGGCGGCGCGGCGATCGCGCTCGGCGCGCATCTGCTTCTCCATCGCCTCCTGGATGGTCCCGGGCGGGTCGATCGACTTGAGCTCGACGCCGTTGATGCGGATCCCCCACTTGCCCGTGCGCTCGTCGAGGACGATCCGCAGACGGTCGTTGACCTCGTCGCGGCTGGTCAGCGCCTGCTCGAGGGTGAGCGAGCCGACGATGTTGCGCAGCGTGGTCACCGTGAGCTGCTCGATGGCCTGCAGCGGGTTGGCCACCTCATAGGTGGCGGACTTCGGCTCGGTGATCGTGAAGTACAGGACGGTGTCGATCCCGACCGAGACGTTGTCGGCCGTGATCACGGGCTGGGGCGGGAAGGTCACGACCTGCTCGCGCAGGTCCAGCAGGGGGCGGACGCGATCGATGAAGGGCACCACGATGGTCATGCCCGGGGTCAGCGTCCGGCTGTAGCGCCCGAGGCGCTCCACGACGCCCGCTCGCGCCTGCGGGATGATCCGCACGGTCCTGGCGGCGACGAACAGCGCGAACAGAATCAGCACCGCCACCACGATCAAACCGACCATCCCTGCCTCCTCAGTCGTCGACGAGCGCCGTGGCGCCCCGGATCTCCATCACGTGCACGCGCGTCCCCGGCTCGAGCACCTTGTCCTCATCGTAGGCGCGCGCGGTCCACACCTCGCCGTCCAGGCGGACCTGCCCCACGGCGTCGTCGTTGACGATCCGCTCGGTGACGATCGCCGTGCGGCCGATGAGTGCCGCCGTGCCGGTCCGCAGCTGCGGGGGCATGTTGATGTGGCGCCGCGCGATGGGGCGCACCACGGTGAAGCTGACGCCCGTGAGGACGGCGAAGGTGACGAGCTCCACCGCCAGGCCGCCTCCGGCGATGCCGACCACGGCCGCCGCGGCCGCCCCAATGGCGAACGGGAACAGGTAGAAGCTGAGGTTGATCACCTCGGCGACCGCGAAGACCACCGCGACGATCAGCCAGATGACCCACGCGTCCATTCGTGGCTTCGATGTTAGTCAGTTAATCAGCGGGGGCGACCAGCGCACGGGCGAAGTCATCCGCGTCGAAGGGGCGCAGGTCCTCGAGCGCCTCGCCGATGCCGATGAGCTTGACCGGGATGCCGAGCTCGCCCGCGATGGCCAGCGCGATGCCGCCCTTGGCGGTCCCATCGAGCTTGGTGAGGACGATCCCGTCGACCGGGACCGCCTCGGAGAAGAGCTGCGCCTGGCGCACGCCGTTCTGCCCCGTCGTCGCGTCGATGGTCAGCAGCGTCTCGTGGGGGGCGCCCTCGAGCTGCTTGCCGATGACGCGCCGCACCTTGGTCAGCTCGGCCATGAGGTGATCCTGGGTGTGCAGCCGCCCGGCGGTGTCGACGATGATCACGTCGGCGCCGCGCTCGCGGCCCTGCCTGACCGCCTCGAAGGCGACCGCGCCGGGGTCAGAGCCCTCGGGGCCGGTGACGATCTCGCAGCCGGCGCGCTGCGCCCACTGGGTCAGCTGTTCGACGGCGGCGGCGCGGAAGGTGTCCGCCGCGCCGAGCACGACGGTCTTGCCCAGCTCGCGCTGCAGGTGCCAGGCGAGCTTGCCGATGGTGGTCGTCTTGCCGGTCCCGTTGACGCCGGCGACCATGATCACGGTCGGGTCGTGGGTCAGGTCGATGCGGGCGGGCGGGCCGTCCTTCGGCCGCGCGATGTCGGCCAGCAGCTCGGCCAGGCGCGCGGAGAGCGCCTCGCCGCCCTCCAGGCCGCCGTCGTGCGCCTCGGTCTCGAGCTTGGCGACGACCTCGGCCGTGGTCCGCGCCCCGACATCGGCCATGATCAGCGCCTCCTCCAGGCGCTCCCAGGTGGCCGTGTCGAGCTCGCCCTCGAACAGCGTGGCCTGGATCTCGGCGCTCAGCGCCTCGCGCGTCTTGGACAGGTTCTCGCGCAGGCGGCGGAAGAAGCCGCGGCGCTGTTCGGGCTCCTGGGCCGGCGGCGCGGCCACGGTGGCGCCGTCGCCGGTGATGAAGACGTCGGTCCAGTCGCGGGGCATCGGCGGTGCGCGACGATAGCGGAGTGCAGGTCGAGTTCAGGACCGTGGACGCCGCGCGCCCGCCGGCCAGCGCGCTGCTGGCCGCGATGGTGGCCGAGATGAACGAGCTCTACGGCGACATCGAGTTCCCGGGCATGCCGACCGCCACGCCGGCGGACTTCGCGCCGCCCGACGGCGCCTTCCTGGTCGGCTTCCACGACGGCGAGCCGGTGTGCGGGGGCGGGATCAAGCGCATCGCGCCGGATGCCGCCGAGATCAAGCGCATGTACGTGGTGCCGGCCGCGCGCCGGCGCGGCGTGGCGCGCGCGCTGCTGCGGGCCCTCGAGAGCGCCGCCCGCGAGCGCGGGTACGCCTTCGTGCGCCTCGACACCGGGCCGCTGCAGCAGGGCGCCATGACCCTCTACGCCGCCGAGGGCTACACGGAGATCGGCAACTTCAACGCGAACCCGATCGCCGCCTACTGGGGCGAGAAGCGCCTCTAGCGCTCCGCGCCGGGGCCGAACGTCGGTCCTCCCCCCTCCGCAGGGGGTAGGACCGACGTTCGACGCTGCTCAGGCGATCGCCCACTCCTGGCGCGCGCCCTCGTGCAGCGCAGCGTAGATGCGGTCGCGCAGGGCGTTGGCCTCGGCCCTGGCCAGCGAGCGGGTCGGGTGGCGCAGGACCACGCGCACGAGCAGGTTCTCCTGGTCCTCGGCGATGCCGATGCGCGCGCGGGCGCCGGCCGGCAGCTCGCCCGCCGGCGTGCGCGCGGCGACGGCGACCTCCTCGACCCACTCGGCCTGCTCGGCGCTCAGCGCGTCGCGGACGCGATCGCCGAGGTCCTCGTCGGTGAGCCCGGCCGCGCAGGCGATGCTCATGTCCCGGCGCGCGGGCGGCTGCGCCGAGACCTCGCGATAGGCCCCGAGGTCGTGCATCTGGCGCGCGACGCGCGGATCGTCGGAGCGCAGCAGGCGGATGTCCGCGATGCCCTTGCGCAGCATGACGGCGCGGTCCAGGCCGATGCCCATGGCCAGGCCCGAGTGGCCGCCCAGCCCGCCGGCGGCGAGGACGCGGGGATGTGCCAGGCCGCACTCGAGCAGCTCGACCCACTCCCCGCCGGACAGGACCTCGACCTCGCGGCCGCGCTCGGTGTAGGGGTGGCTCGCCGGCCGCGCCCGCCACCGCGCGCCCGGCAACAGCGCCTCGACGACGGCCGCGATCATGGCCTCGAGGTCGAGCGGCGTCATGGCCCGCTCGGACACGCGCCACAGGTCGAGCTGATGAGGCTCGCCGACGTGCAGGCGGTCGATCGCGTCGCGCCGGTAGACGAGGCCGGGCGCGCAGACCAGCACGTCGTCGGGCGCCGCCGGCGCCAGCGTGCGCAGGGCCGACGGGACGGCCGCCGAGGTCTGGCTGCGCAGCAGGCGCCCGGCCTCGACGTAGCGGGTGTGGCGGCTGTCGCGCGCGGGCCCGTCGGGCGGGTAGCCCAGCGCGTCGTAGTTGTCGGCCACCGCCACCACGCGCTCGGCGCGATGGACGAGCACGCGGCTGCCCCAGCGCTCGCGCAGCGCGCCGGTGGCGTCCGCCACGAGCTGCTGCATGCAGTGCGGCCCGTAGGCGGGGTCGGTGAGGTCGGCCAGGGTCAGGGCCCGGGCCAGCTGCGCTTCGGTGAGGTACGGCATGGGAGCTCCTTGCGGTTTGCACGAGGACGGAGGCGGAAGCGCCCCGGTCGCCGTCGGGCAAGAAGCGTCAGCGCACGCGCGCGTCGCCCCGCCGAGACGGCCGGGGCGAGACAAAGAGGCTGCGGGCGCTGCGTGGCATCTGGCCGATGGTAGCTAGCCGGAGACCAGCTCGTCCAGGGGCACGTCAGCGTCGCGCAGGCGCTCCGCGTCGACGCTGGCATGCGAGCGCACGAGCTCCTGAAGGTGCTCGTTGACGTCCCAGACGTTGACGTTCATGCCCGCCGTCACGCGCCCATCGCGCAGCCAGAAGGCGATGAACTCCCGCGTGGCGGGATCCCCGCGGAAGACGACCTCGTCGCCCGGCGCGCTGTGGCCCGCGTACTCCATGCCGACGTCGTACTGGTCGGAGAAGAAGTACGGGACGCGCTCGTAGACGGCGTCCTCACCGAGCATCGCGCGGGCCGCCGATGGGCCCTGCTCGAGCGCGTTGGCCCAGTGCTCGACGCGCAGGCGCCCGAACAGCGGGTGGTCGTGGTTGGCGACGTCGCCGGCGGCGAAGACGCCGCCGGCGCTCGCGCGCAGCGAGGCGTCGACGCGGATGCCGTTGTCGACGTCGAGCACGCCGTCCGCCAGCCGCGTCCGCGGCGCCACCCCGACGGCGAGCAGGACCGCCGTGCACTCCAGGACCGTCCCGTCGCTCGTGCGCACGCGCTCGGCCCGCCCGTCGCCCTCGATCGCCTCGACGCCGGTGCCCAGGTGCAGCTGCACGCCGTGGTCGGCGTGCACATCGCGGTAGAAGGCGCCGAGCTCGGTCCCGAGGACCCCCTCGAGCGGGACCGACTGCGGCTCCACGAGGGCGACGTCCATCCCGCGCTGGCGCGCCGAGGCCGCCACCTCGCAGCCGATCCACCCCCCGCCGACGACCGCGAGGCGCCCGCCGGCGTCGAGCACGCCGCGCAACGCGTCGGAGTCCTCGAGCGTGCGCAGCACGTGGACGCCGTCGAGCTCGCTGCCGGGGATCGGCGGGCGCCGCGGCTCCGCGCCGGTGGCGAGCAGCAGCGCGTCGTAGTCGACGCGCTCGCCGCCGGCCAGCAGGACCGCCCGGCCGGCGACGTCGAGCGACTCGACGTGCGTCGACGTGCGCAGCTCGACGGCGTGCTGCTCGTACCAGCCGGCGTCCTCCTGCAGGTAGGCGCCGGTGCGCTCGGACTCGCCGCGCAGGTAGTCCTTGCTCAGCGGCGGGCGCTCGTATGGGCGCTCGGGCTCGGCCCCGAGCAGCACGACGCGCCCGTCGAAGCCCTCCTCGCGCAGCGTCTCGACAGCCTTGCCGCCGGCCATGCCGGCGCCCACGATCACGAAGGTCGGGCTCATGTCATCCCTCTGCGTCGGGTACGCCGGAGGTCTTACCACTCCCCGACGGGCTGCACGTGCGTCGTCAGCTCGCCGCCGACGGCGAGGTGCACCGCGAAGCCCGGCGGCTCGGCCACGACCGACAGCTCGTGGGGGTGGGCGAAGTCGAGCCGGCCCTGGATCCACGTGCTCGGGCACGTGAAGACCGGACAGCCCCCCACGCTGCCGAGCGCCGTGCGGTGCACGTGGCCGGCAACGACGCGCCGCACCTGCGGCTGGCCGGCGATGATCTCGCCCAGCGCCGCGCGATCGGCGTCGGGCAGGCCGATGTCGTCCCAGGCCGGGATGCCGAGCAGCAGTGGGGGGTGGTGCATGGCCACGAGGGTCGGGGCCTCGCGCTCCTCGGCCAGGCGCGCATCGAGCCAGGCGAGGCGCTCGGCGCCCAGGCGACCCGCGACGCGGCCCGGATCGGTGGTGTCGACGGCCACCAGGCGCAGCGGGCCGCAGTGCACGGCGTAGCGGTAGTCCTCCCCGGCGCCGCCCGCCGGCAGCGGGAAGCTCGCGCGCAGGCTCTCGCGGTCGTCGTGATTGCCGCCCAGCACGTGGACGGGCATGGCCAGCGCCGACAGCAGCTCGCGCACGCGCTCGTACTCGTGCGGGAGGCCGTGCTCGGTGAGGTCGCCGCTGACAAGCACGGCACTGGGCGCCGGCACCAGGGCGGCCACGTCGCGCACCGCGTCGGCGAACATCCGCTCGGGCTGCGCGTCGTCGTCGCGGAGGTGCGCGTCGCTCAGCTGGACGAGCACGAACGGGCGGCCGGCGCTCACGCCGTCGTGGTGTCGGGCAGGTGGCGCCCCACGTGGCCCACGTAGAGCCCGCGCGGGACGTCGCCCGACCCGTCGGCGACGTGCAGGTACACGCGCGCGATGAAGCCGGCGCCCGACCCCGAGCCGATCGCCACGTGCGGGCCCAGCTCGAGGCGCTCACCGTCGTGCACCACCGTGTAGGCGTGCGGGTTGCGGCTGCGCGCGAGCTCGGAGACGTTCTGGCGCCACGTCAGCCCGAGCTCGTCGGCGGCCTGGCTGAGGGAGCGCCCGAAGCCCTCGGGGTCGGCGTACAGGGCGGCGAGCTCGTCGAGTCGCATGAGCGTGTCGAGCACGTCGGCCGGGCGGCGGTAAGGACTGTTGGCCGCTCCCTCGTGCGCGGCGCGGGTGAAGACGAGGTACTGGGCCTGCGCGGCGGCGCGCTCGACCGCTTCGGCCACCGTGGCGGGCGGCGCCAGCGGCTCGGCCGCGACGCCGTTGCCCTCGGCCGCGGCAGCCGCTTCGCCGAGGGTCGTGCTCAGATGCGCGATGGCCTTGGCGTCCTGCTCGGCCGCCTCGCGCAGCTCCTCGACCTGGTGCAGGAGCTCCTCGCGGTGCGCGCGGACGGTGTCGAGCTCGTCGAGCAGCGCCTCGTGCGCCGCCAGCCACTCGTCGGAGGCCTCGCCGCGCGGGCCGACGGCCGACTCGGCGTGCTGGCGGCGCTCGGCCAGGTGGGCCTCGGCCGCTGCCGCGCGCGCCTCAGCGCGCTCGAGCTGGCCCGCGAGGCGTTCGGCGCGGGCGCTCAGCTCGCTGCGCTCGGTGTCGGCGGCCTCGCGCCGGCGCTTGGCCGTCTCGACCTGGCGGCGGAGATCCTCGACGCGGGCGAGGTCGCGCTCGGCCTGCTGCTGGCGCGCCGCCACCGACTTGCGCTCGTCGTCGGCCTCGCGGACCCGCGCGAGCAGCGGCGAGGACGGGATCTCGGCGTGCTGGAGGAACTTCTCCCACGAGCCGTAGACGTCGACCACGTAGTCGGGATGCGGCCACTCCTCGCGGCGCAGCCAGTCCTGCGCGCGCGGCACGTCGCCGGTGAGCACGATCCAGCGGTAGAGCGCGAGCAGGTAGTCGGCCTCCTCGACCAGCAGCGCCACCTCGCGCAGGCGCCCGTCGGGGCGCAGGGGCCCGTCGGGGCGCTGTGGCGAGGGCGCGGTCTCCGGCGCCGCGAGCTCCTCGTGGAGCTCGGCGCCTTCCTGCGGCTCTGTCTGCTCGCCCCGGCGGCGGCTGCGCTTACCCATCGCCGGGGAGGCTAGATGATCGTCTTCGAGCATCTCGCCGCGGGCCTGCGCGACGCCCGCAGGCGCCGCGCAACCCCATGACGTCGGCTCAGCTGACGATGAGCTTGCCCTTCATGCCGGCGGCCTTGTGGCCGTCGACCGGGCAGTAGAAGGTGTAGGTGCCCTTCTTGAGCGTGACGGTCACGCGAGAGGTGCCGCCCTTGCCCACCGTCTTGCCGTCCTTGTCGACCCCGTGGCCCTCGACCGCGATGGCGTGCTGGATCCCGGACGGGTTGGCCATGACGAGGGTGACCTTGCCGTGCTTGGCCGTGAGCGTCCTGTGGTTGAAGGCCAGCTTCGTCTTGCTGGCGCGAAGGTTGACCGTGGAGGAGGCCGACACCACGCTGGCGACGGCGAGAACGGCGGCCACGGCGACCACTGCGGCGATCAGGAATCTGCGGGCGGCTTTGGGCATGAGGCTCCTCGGTGGGGGGCGACGTCGTGGACAAGGACGCGCCGTCCGCCCATTCCTTCCCGTCTCGTTCGGCGGCTGACCCTACGCGGCGTGCGCGGCGGAGCCCTCCGCCTCGTCGAGCACTTCGCGCGGGAGCCGCCGCGAGACCACCTTCGACACGCCGTCGTCGCCCATCGACACGCCGTACAGCGTGTCGGCGGCCTCCATCGTGCGCTTCTGGTGGGTGACGACGATGAACTGCGCGCGGCCGGCGTGGGCGCGCAGGAGGTTGAGGAAGCGCCCGATGTTGAAGTCGTCGAGGGCGGCCTCGACCTCGTCGAGGATGTAGAACGGGCACGGGCGCGCCAGGAAGACCGAGAACAGGAAGGCGATGGCGGTCATCGACTTCTCTCCGCCGGAGAGGAGCGTCAGGCGCTTCATGGCCTTGCCCGCTGGCGTGATCTCGATCTCGACCCCGATGTCGTCGTCGGGGTCCAGCCCGCGCTCGTCCGCCTCGGCCTCGGCCTCCTCGGCGCCCTGCGCGGCCGCATCGGCCTCGTCCTCCCCGCCCACCTGGGCGCCGCCCAGGACCGGGCGCGGGCCTGAGTCCTCGCGCACCAGCCGCAGCCGCCCGCGGCCACCGGGGAAGAGCTGCTCGGCGAGCTCTTCGAAGTTCTTGGCCGCGGCCGTGAAGGTGGCCTCGAAGGTCTCGCGAATCTGGCGGTCGGTGTCGCGGATGAGGCCCCTGAGCTCGCGCAGCGCGGTCTCGAGGTCCTCGCGCTGGCGCTCGAGCTCCTCGACGTGGGCCAGCGCCTCGTCGTACTCCGCCTTGGCCAGCGGGTTGACCGGCCCGAGCTGCTCGCGGCGGCGCTGCAGGCGCTCGATGCGCGCCCGGAGGCCGTCGGCCGTCTCGGCGTCGAGCGGCTCGGTGGCGGGCTGGGCCTCGAGCCCGAGCCGCGCCGCCAATGCCTCGAGCTCCGCAGCGGCATCGCGCTCGGCGTCGCGAACCTGCTGGGCGCGGACCTCGGCCGCGGTCACCGCGTCGCCGCGCTCGCGCAGCCGCGCCTGGATCTCGGCCTCCTCGGTGGCGCACGCGCGCAGCGCGCTGGCCACCCCCTCCCCCGCCTCGCGGTCGGCCAGCAGCTCGGCGTCGAGCAGCTCGACGCGCGCCGCGACCGCCTCCAGCGCGCCTGCCAGCGCGGCGACGAGGCGGTGGGCGACCGGCAGCAGCCCCTGGTCGCGGACCAGGGCGCCGGCCAGGCGCTCGATGCGAGCGCCCCGCTCGGCCCGCTCGCGCGCGGCCCGCTCGGCCACGCGGCGCTCGGCGGCGAGCTCGCCCTCGACCTGCGCGCGGCGCACGGCCGCCTCGCCCTGGTCGGGCGCCTTGCGGCGCTCCTCGATGAGCCAGGCGGCGCGGCGCTCCTCCTCGACGGACTGCGCCCGGGCGCGGTCGGCGTCGCGCAGGGCGCGATCGGCCTCGTCGCGCGTCGCGTCGGCCGCCTGCACGGCGCCGGCGGCGGCCTCGACGGCGGCCAGCGCGCCCTGCTCGGCCTGCACCGCGCCCTCGGACTCGCCCACCAGCGCGTCGCGGCGGTTGCGCTCGGCCAGGACGCGCTCCGACCCGCCGCGCGGCGCCTGGCGCAGCTCGCGGGTGAAGCCGAACCAGGCGCGACCGCCGCGCGTCACGGCGACGCCGAGGAAGGCGGGCGGCAGCTGATCGAGGTCTTCGACCACCCACGTGTTGGCCAGCAGCCGGCGCGCGAGGTCGACCGCGATGCCATTCCCGCCCACCCCGGTGACCATGTCGCCCAGGTGGCGCGCGCCCGGCGAAGGCGGCGTCGTGCCGCGCGCCACGCCCGGCGCGCCCGAGTCGGCGACCAGCGCGCGCCCGCCGTCAGAGCCGGCCTGCTCGAGCAGGGCGCGAGCGGCGGCGATGTCGCCGACCACGGCGGCGCTGAGCCGGCCGCCGAGGCCCGCGGCCAGCGCCAGCTCGTAGCCGGCCTCGACCTCGAGCTGGTCGGCCAGCGAACGAGCATTGCCCGGGGCCGCCGCGTGGGTGCGCAGGAACTGGTTGGCCGACGCGAGCTCGGCCCCGACGCGCGCCGCCTCGCGGCGCGCCGCCTCGGCGGAGGTCTCGGCCGCCCGGCGCGCCGTGCGCGCGACGTCGCACGCCTCGTCGGCCTCGGCCAGCGCCGCACGGCGCTCCTGCACCGCGTCGCCCAGCTCGGCGGCGCGGGCCGCCGCGGCGTCGCGCTGGGCCGCCAGCGCCGCCAACTCGCGCTCCAGCGCCTCGGCGCGCTGCCCTTCGAGCTCGTCGAGCTGGGCCTGCAGGGCCTCGATGCGCTCACGGCCGGCTTCGTCGGGCGTGTCCTCGGCGGCCTGGGCGCGCAGGCCCTCGAGCTGGCGCCCGCGGCGCTCGATGCGCTCGGCGATCGCCTCGGCGGTCTCGCGCGTGCGCTCCAGTCGCAGCTCCACGCGCTCGGCCGCCGAGCGGGCGGCGAACACGCGCCGCGCGAGCGCCTCGCGCTCCTCGGTGCGGCGCGCCAGGGCGTCCTCGGCCTCCTGGCGGCGGCGGGCGACCTCGGCCAGCTGGCCCTGCGCCTCGTCGCGCGCCGCGCGCGCGGCGGTGGCGGCGCTCTCGGCGCCCGCCAGCTCCTGGCGACGCGCGCGCACGGCGTCGCGCGCGAGCTCCCAGCGCGCCTCGACGGTCTGGCGCTCGAGGCGCTCGTGCAGCTCGGCCGCCTCGGCCTGGCGCTTGAGCGGGCGCAGGCGCGAGCGCGCCTCGCGCTCGACGTCCAGGGCGCGGTCGAGGTTGTCCTGCGTGCGCTCGAGCTTGAGCTGGGCGCGCCGGCGGCGCTTGCGATGCTTGCCCAGGCCGGCGGCCTCCTCGATGAGCAGTCGCCGGTCACGCGGCTTGGAAGTGACGATGGCCTCCACGCGGCCCTGGGAGACGACCGAGTGCGACTCCTTGCCCAGGCCGGTGTCGGAGAGGACCTCGAGGATGTCGACCAGGCGGCAGCGCGCGCCGTTGAGGCGGTACTCGCCCTCGCCGCTGCGGTCCAGGCGGCGCAGGATGGAGATCTCCCCGAGCGGCAGGTCGACGGCGCCGTCGGCGTTGTCGAGCACGAGCTCCACCTCGGCGGACGAGCGCGCCTGCACGCCCTTGCCGCCGCCGAAGATCACGTCCTGCATCGACTGCCCGCGCACGGCCAGCGGCGACTGCTCGCCCATGGCCCACAGGACCGCGTCGGTCACGTTCGACTTGCCCGAGCCGTTGGGGCCGACCACGACGGACACCCCGGAGGCGAAGTCGAGCTTCGTGCGGTCCGGGAACGACTTGAAGCCCTTGAGCGTCAGCGACTTGAGGTGCATCAGTGGCTCCTCTCGGGGCATCGGGCGTGCTCCGGCGAGGCGCCGGCGCCGTCAGGCAAGGACGCAGACCCGAAGGAATCCCTCGGGGATTTCGAGGGTCGAGGCCGCCGCCTGACGGTGATCGGCGTCCGCCGGTGCGCGTCTGATGTTCCGAGGGGGGCCACTAATCTTCGAACTCGTCCTCGTCGGCGGAATAGAGCATCTCCAGCGCGGTGCGCGCGGCCTCCTGCTCGGCGTGCTTCTTCGAGCGCCCCGAGCCCGTGCCGACCGGGCGCTCGCCGACCGAGGCCAGCACCTCGAAGGTGCGGTCGTGCGGCGGGCCGAGCTCGGCGGTGACGTCGTAGGTGACGATCTCGCCGCGCTGGGCCAGGCGCTCCTGCAGCGACGACTTGAAGTCGACCGGATGCTTGAGCGCGTGCTCGATCTCGGGCATGAAGGCCTCGACCACCGCGGCCGACGTGGCCTCGTAGCCCGAGTGCAGGTAGCAGGCCCCGATCACGGCCTCGATGACGCTGGCCAGGACGCGCTCGGTGGCGACGAGCGTCGACGCGCTCTGCCCGATGCCCTCCGGCGCCGCGGCCGCCAGCAGGTCGGGGACGCCGAGGCGCTCGGCCACGGCGCGGCACGACGGGCCCGACACGGTCTGGGCGCGGATCTTCGTCAGCCGCCCGGCGCCGTAGCGCTCGGCCTCCAGGCGCGGGTAGAGGTGCGCGGTGATCGACAGGCCGAGGACCGAGTCGCCGAGGAAGGCCAGGCGGGCGTAGGAATCCGAGCGCCGATCGGTCCAGGAGGCATGGGTGAAGACCTGCTGGCGCAGGTCGTCTGGAAGCTCGGCAAGCAATGCGCGGAGGCGGTCCAGGGCTCAGGTGGTGGTGGGCGCGTGGGCGACGACGAAATCGACCGCTTGGCCCACGGAGAGGATCCTCGCCGCCTCTTCGTCGGACATCTTCACGCCGTAGGAGTCCTCGAGCTCCTGGACGAGCGTGTAGAGGTCCAGCGAGTCGGCCTCCAGGTCCTCCTTGAAGCGCGTCGAATCGTCGATGCGCGCGGGATCGACCTCGAGCTCGTCGGCGAGATACGACTGGATGAGGCTGAAGACCTCTTCGCGGGTCATGGCGAGGCAACCGTAGAGGGCGATCCGGACAGCCGGCCCGGCCGCAGCGCATGCGCCGCCTCCAGCGCGGCGTGCGTGCGGCCGACCACGTCTCCTTCGACGGCGCGCGCGGCGAGCAGGATCGCCTGGGCGATCCCGCGGCGGCTGAAGCGGCCGTGGGGCACGACGCCGAGCCGGCGCAGGCCCAGCAGATAGGCGCCGCCGGCGCTCTCGGGGTCGATGACCTCGCGGAACTCGAGGAGCGCGGGGCGCAGCAGCATGCCGCCGGCCTTGGCCCGCCGTGACGAGGTCGCCACGTCGCGGATCTGGCGCAGCATCTCCTCCGAGACGCCCTCCATCAGCTTGAGGGCGACGTTGCCGGTGAAGCCGTCGGTGACGACGACGTCGGCCTTGCCCGCGGGGACCTCGTTGCCCTCGACGTTGCCGACGAAGTCGAACGTGTCGCCCTCGGCCAGGCGGTCGCGCAGCGCCGCGTGGGCCTCGATGACCAGCGGCGTCCCCTTGCTGGCCTCCTCGCCGATTGAGAGCAACCCGACCCGCGGGCGCTCGATGCCGAGCACCACCTGGGCCAGAGCGGCGCCCATGAAGCCGAACTGGACGAGGTGCTCGGCGCGCACTTCGGTGTTGGCGCCCACGTCGACGATGGTGACGGGGTGCCCCGGGACCGGGACCGGGATGGCCAGCGCCGGGCGGTGGATGCCCGCCGCGCGCTTGATGTTGAACAGCGCGGCGGCCAGCGCGGGGCCCGTCGATCCGCCGCTGACGAAGGCGTCGGCGTCGCCGGCCGCCACGGCGCGCGTGGCGAGGACGATCGACGCGTCGGGGTGCGAGCGGCTGGCGCGCACGGGGTCGGGCGCCTTGGCGATGGAGACCGGGGCGTCGACGACCTCGATACCGTCGGCGACCTCGCCGAACTGCTCAGCGGGCCCGAAGAGCACGACGCGTATCCCCTGCTGGGCGGCGTCCGCCGCGCCGGCGGCGACTTCGGCGGGCCCGAGGTCGGCGCCGTTGGCGTCGACCGCGACCGTGATGGGCATGCCCTGCAGGCTACCCCGTGCGCCGGGTGGCCTAGTGCTCGTGGTCGTGATCGTGGTCGTGCACGTGCACGACCTCGCGCCCGCCGTAGGAGCCGCACGTCGGGCAGACGCGATGCGGCAGGCGCGGGCTGTGGCACGTCGGGCACGCGTTGTAGGTCGGCGCCGAGATCTTGTGCTGGGCGCGGCGCTTGGACGTGCGCGAGTGCGACTGCTTCTGCTTGGGGACGGCCATGGGCGACCGCGAAGAGTAGAGCATCGCCGTCCTGCTTCACTGCCTCGGTGCCGGCGATCGACATCAGGCCGATGCGCGACGAGGACGTGGTCGACGCCGACCGCGTGTGCGCCGAGGTCCTCTACTCGTTCTTCGACGGCGAGCAGGAGGTCGCGCGCGCAGCGCGCCAGCACGCGCGCATCCGCCACCTGCTGAGCACCGATCCCGGCGGGTGCTGGGTGGCCGAGAGCGACGGCCGCGTCGAGGGCGTGGCGCTCGCGCTCATCCGCGAGGGCATCTGGGGCTTCTCCCTCTTCGGGGTGGCCGCGTCGCTTCAGGGCCGCGGCG
The DNA here is from genome assembly GCA_963757775.1 of Paraconexibacteraceae bacterium. Taxonomy (GTDB): domain Bacteria; phylum Actinomycetota; class Thermoleophilia; order Solirubrobacterales; family Solirubrobacteraceae; genus JAOPZW01. The sequence continues at coordinate 65,076 of CAVWSH010000007.1, forward strand.
TCGGGCGCGAGCTGTTCGCGCGCTGCTGGGCCTACGGCGCGAGCGCCCGCGGCCATCTCATCCTCAGCTCGACCAACCCGCAGGCCATGAGCACCTACGCGCGCACCGGGCTGCCGATCCGCCCCTGCGTCGCGGCGGCGGGGATCCCGGACCTCGAGCGCGCCCCGGACGTCGACGACGTGGTCGACGCCGGCGACGCGGGGCTCGAGCTCGCCGACGCCATCGGCCGCGAGCTGCGCGGCGCCGGGCACGGGCGCGACCTCCCGGTGGCGATGGCCCACGGCGCGCGGCTGCTGGTCCACGAGGACCGCGCCTTCGCCCTCGCGCGGGGCGGCAACCTGATCGTGCTCGGCGCGCGCGACGAGGCCGCCGCCCAGCACGTGCTGTGGGCCGTCCTCGCCGGCGCCGGCCCCGGGGCCACGGTCATCGTCGACTTCCTCACCGCCGGGCAGGACTGGGTGCTGCCGGTGTGCCTGGACGCGCGGCTCTCGCTCTCGCCCGACGGGCCGATGTTCGCGGGCGGCGCGCTCGGCCCGCTCGCGCCCTACATCCCGAGCGGCGCGTACCTCTAGGCGCTGCCGCAGGAGCGCGCGCCGGCGTCGCGGGCCAGCTGGTTGACCTTGTGCTCGTCGACCTGCTGGATGCGCTTGACCGCGCGCTGGATGCCGGCCGCGTCCTTGGCCTGCGCGGCCTTCTTGAGCTCCGCCAGCGCCGGCTTGATGGCCTGGTCCTTCTCGCGCGTGAGCTCTCTGATCCACGCGTCGGCCTTGTCCCCGTCAGCGCCGTCGGGCCGCTTGACCTCGCTGAGCCGGCGCACCCCGTCGTCGAGGACCTTCTGCAGGTCATCGGCGAACGAGACGAGCTCGTCGGTCGTCTGCGGCGCCTTCTTCTGCAGGGCGCCGACGCGGTCGTCGAGCGTCGCGCAGAGCCGGTCGACCTCCTTGCCGTAGCTGGCCCTGCTCGGGGCCGACGAGCCGCCACAGCCGCCGGCGATCGCGGCGAGGGCGAGCACGACGAGCAGCCCGGCCGCGCGATGGCATCCTGCACGCATGGACGCCCCAGACTACGTGCTGGAGGGCCCGCGGGTCGCCCTGGGTCCGCTGCGGAAGAAGCTCCTCATGGACGCGGTGGCGAGCGAGTTCGAGAGCCCAGTGCTGGCCGCGCGCCGCTGAGCTAGAAGTCGCCCTCCTCGAGCCGCAGGTCGGCGGGCAGCGGCGCCCGCACCGACGCCATCCAGTCCGGGTGCACGGCGCGCTCCCCGTCCTGCAGCCAGAAGAAGCGCCCGTCGGTCGCGCGCGCGAAGTCCAGGCCGGCGAGGACCGTGCGCAGGAGCGTGGTCTTGGCCAGGATGGCGCCCGCGTGCAGGCGCCAGGCCTCGGCCGCGGCCAGCGTGCACAGCGTCCGCGCCACCTGCCGGCGGCGGTGGGCTGGAGCCACGGCGACGTCGCCGAGGCCCAGCAGGCGGAACGCGGGCCGGCACGGGACCCAGAAGCACGACGCCTGGCCCACGGGCGCGCAGTCGCTCCCCAGCGCGACGACGCGGTAGGCCGGGCGCAGCGTGCGCCAGGCGCGCTCGCGGTAGCGCTCGCCCTCGTCGAGGGTCGCCGACAGCAGCGCCGCGAGCCCGCCCAGCAGCTCGGTCCCCAGCCCGTCCTCGCCCACGATCATGTAGCGGTAGGGCATGGCCGCAGGCTCGCGCCGCCGCACGCCCGCCGCCATCGTCCGGGCGGTCGATCGCAGGGACGCATCTCGGCGACGATCGGGCGATGCGCTCGCGCCGTCCGATCTAGGGGAGGATCACGGCGGCGCCCTCGATCGCTCCGCCGCGCACGGCGTCGAGCGCCGCCTCGGCCTCCTCGAGCGCGAAGGTCGTCACGTGCGTGCGCACGGGCACGCGCAGCGCCAGGTCCAGGAACTCGACGGCGTCGGCGCGCGTGAGGTTGGCCACCGAGCGCACCATGCGCTCGCCCCACAGGATCTCGTAGGGGAACGACGGGATGTCGCTCATGTGGATGCCGGCGCAGACGACCACGCCGCCGGGCCCGACCGCCCGCAGCGCCGCCGGCACGAGCTCGCCGGCGGGGGCGAAGATGATCGCCGCGTCGAGCTCCTCCGGCGCGGGGCCCAGCGCGTCGCCGGCCCACTCGCAGCCCAGCTCGCGCGCGAAGGCCTGCGACGCCTCGTCGTCGGCGCGCGTGAAGGCGAAGACGCGGCGCCCCTGGTGCAGGGCGACCTGGCAGACGATGTGCGCGCTGGCGCCGAAGCCGTAGAGCCCGAGGCGCGGGGCGTCGCCCGTCATGCGCAGCGCGCGGTGCCCGATGAGCCCGGCGCACAGCAGCGGCGCCGCTTCGAGGTCGCCGAAGCCCTCGGGCAGCGGGAAGGCATAGCGGCCGTCGGCCACCGCGCGCGTGGCGTAGCCGCCATCGCGGTCGAGCCCCGTGAACTGCGCGCGCTCGCACAGGTTCTCGCGTCCGCTCGTGCAGAAGCGGCAGGTCCCGTCGGTCCAGCCCAGCCACGGGATGCCCACGCGGGCACCCGGCACGTGCTCGGCGTCGGGCCCCGCTTCGAGCACGGTGGCGACGATCTGGTGGCCCGGGATCACCGGCAGGCGCGAGCCGCGCACCTCGCCGTCGCGGATGTGCAGATCGGTCCGGCACACGCCGCAGGCGTGGACCTCGACGAGCACGTCGCCGGGCCGACCGGGGTCGAGCTCGGGGTCGGGCAGCTCACCGGCCCGCAGCGGGCGGCCGGGCTCGTCGAGGATCATCGCGCGCACCGCCCCATGATCTACCCTCGAAGGCATGGCGGCGCGCACGGACAGCTTCGATCTCGACAAGCTCAAGCTCTCCAGTGGAGAGGGCCGCCGCCTCGCGCTCGGGGTGGCGCTCGAGCCCTTCGAGTTCGCGGGCACCGAGTACGCCGTGGACCCCGCCCAGATCGACGTGACGCTCGACGTCTCGCGCATGACCCACGGCGGCTACTCGCTGCGACTGCGCTTCTCGGCGGCGCTCGCGGGGCCCTGCATGCGCTGCCTGGAGGACGCCACGCCGTCGGTCGACGTGGACGCGCGCGAGATCGACCAGGACGGCGGCGGCGAGGAGCTCAGCAGCCCGTACGTGCAGGACGGCGTGCTCGACGTCGCGCAGTGGGCGCGCGACGCCTACGCGCTCACCCTTCCCAACCAGGTCGTGTGCCGCGTCGACTGCGCCGGCCTGTGCCCGGAGTGCGGCGCGAACCTCAACGAGGAGCCCGGCCACGCGCACGAGAGCGCGCCGGACCCGCGCTGGGCCAAGCTGCGCGAGCTGCGCTTCGAGTAGGAGGGATTGGATGACACAATCCCGGGCATGGCCACGGTCTGCCTGACCTTCGACGTCGATGCCGAGGCGGGCCTCGGGGCCGAGCTCGAGACGAGCCGCCACCGGCTCAGCACGCTGACCGAGCACGAGTTCAGCGTCCGGCGCGGGCTTCCCCGGATCGTCGAGCTGCTCGGCGAGCACGGGATGCGGGCGACCTTCTACGTCCCCGGCGCCACTGCCCGGCGCCATCCGGAGGCCATTCGCGCCCTGGTGCAGGCCGGGCACGAGGTGGCCCATCACGGCCACCACCACCTTCCCTCCCACCAGCTGGACGCCGGTGCCCAGGCGGCCGAGATCGACGAGGGACTCGCGGCGCTGGAGCCGTTCCTCGGCGCGGCCTTCGGCTACCGCTCGCCGGCCTGGGAGCTGACGCCCGAGACGGCGGACCTGCTCGTCGCGCGGGGCTTCGCCTACGACAGCAGCCTCATGGGCGACGACCGGCCCTACTGGCTCGCCGCCGGCGGCGCGCGCATCCTCGAGCTCCCGATCCACTGGAGCCTCGACGACTACCTCTGGTTCGGGATGGGGCGTCGCACGCAGGCCACCGCGACCTCGGCCTGGCTGGAGGCCTGGAACGACGAGCTGTCGTGTGCCGCGAGCGAGGATCGCCCCGCGACGCTCACCTTCCACCCGGAGGTCATCGGACGCGGGTATCGCGCCCTGGCGCTGGGCCGGCTGCTCGGGCAGCTGGCCAGGACCGGCGCCACCGTGGTGACCCACGGCGAGCTCGCCGCCCGCGGGGCCGCGGGCTAGACGACCCAGACGCGCCCGCTGGGGACCTCGAGGCCGATCGTGGCGAGCGTCGCGCACCGCTCGAGCCACGGGAGCGTGGGGTCGTCGGCCTGGAAGATGGGTGCGACGCCGGGCCCGCCGGGCGAGCCGAGCAGCTCGGTGATGCGCGGGCCGTCCGGCGCCGGAGCGCCCTCGAGCGTCGCGACGAGGCGGTCCATCCGCGCGAACGTGCTCGGCCCGCTCGGGCCGTCGGCGAGGGTGTCGCGCGCGGCGATGGGCTCGAGGAAGTGATTGGTGTGCGCGACCCAGGGGCGATCGGGCCCGGTGGCGTGCGCCTGCGTGCCGCCGGGCCAGCGCTCGAGGGCGCACGCCGCCACGCCCGCGTTGTCGTCGGGCCCGGCCACCGTCATGCACACCGAGGCGCTGACCGGCGTCCGCGCGATCAGCTCCCTGGCCTGCGCCACCGTCCGCGCCTCCTCGAGCACCGCGCGGCACAGCACGTGCACGGGCACCCCATCGAGTCCGCCGTCGCGGTCGGTGGCCAGGAAGTTGATGGCCAGGGCGACGCCGTGCGCGTTGCTGCCGATCTTGGCCAGGATGCCCGCCTCGGTGAAGGTCGTGAAGCACCGGTCCTCGCCGTCGTCCACGGTCCACAGCACGCGCGAGCCGGCGAGATCGGGGTGGAAGTCCCAGTTCTGGACGAGCACGCCGCTCGCGCGCTCGCCGTCGAGCACGGCGACGGTCGAGCACTCCGCCGCCGTGCCCGCCACCAGCCCTCCGGCCAGCAGCTCGGTGCGGGCGTTGACCGCGAAGAGCACGTCGGGCGCCTGACCGGCGCCCGACGCGATGCCCTCTATCTCCTCGGCCAGCGCGGGGCGGAAGGCGCGGATGCGCGCTGCCGCCTCGCGTCCGCGCTCGCCCACGTCGGCGGGCCCCAGGCCGCGATCCTCCCGGAGCATCCGCTGGTAGACGGCGACGGTGTTCGCCACGGCGCGCGCCTGCGCGCGACCGAACTGCAGCCCCCGGTCGGCGGGGTCGCGCTCGCTCGACCGGTGCGTGGCGATGGTCACTACGGCAGCTGGCGCTGGTTGGCGGTGAACTGGTCGACGTTGGTCTTGTCCACCATGACCAGTGGCGAGATCACCTGCTTGTCGACGGGCTTGCCCTCGGCCACGGCGACAGCGGTCTTGACCGCCAGCGCACCGACCTTGAACGGGAACTGCCCCACCGACGCATCGATCACCGTGCCGGCCTTGATGTCCTTGAGCGCCTCGGGCTGGGCGTCGAACGAGACCACGATCGGGTCCTTGTGGACCGCGGTGATCGCCTTGACGGCACCGAAGGTCTGCGTGTCGCTGATGGAGTAGATCGCGTCGAGGTCGGGGTGCGCGGAGAGCATGTTCTCCATGACGGTCCTTCCCTTCTCCCGATCGCATTTCGCGTCCAGGGTCGAAACGACCTTGAAGGGGGCGCCGCCCAGCCCGGACTTGAAGCCGGCGACGCGATCGTCGGTGATCTGCAGCCCGGGGATGCAGTGCAGGATGCCGAGCTGCCCGCCGGATCCGGCGTGCGCGGCCAGCCACCTGCCCGCGAGCTCGCCGCCCTGGCGGTTGTCGAGCCCGACGAAGCTGGACTGACCGCTGAGCTCGGGGATCGGCACGTCGAACACGACGACCTTGACGCCCTGCTGCACGGCCCGCTTGAGCGCCGGGATCACCGGCTTGGGGTCGCCGGCGTTGATCGCGATGACGTTCGTCCCGCGCGTGATCGCGTCCTCGATCTTGGTCACCAGCTCCGATGACGACTGACCGGCGCCGGTCACGACCGAGACGTGCTGGCCGGGGTTGCGCTTGGCCTCCGCCTCGGCGCCGGCCTTCTCGAGCAGGTACGCGTCGTTGGCCAGTGACGGCATGATCACCGTGATCTTCTTGCCGCCGGCCTTGGCGCTCTTGGTGCCCGATCCGGACGCCGATGCATCGTTGCCCGAGCTGCCGCAGGCCGCGACCGCGGCGAGCGCGGCCATCATCCCCACAGCGACGAGAACTCGCCTTAACATCATTCCTCCTGGTCCTGTGAACCGGGTAGTTCGGCGCCAGCGGCGACATCACCGCCGCTGGCGCCAACGATCAGGCCGACGAGGTACTGATGGTGCTCGGCGGTCGGGATCGCTTCCCCGACCTGCCGGCCTTGCCGGAGCACCACCGCACGGTCGGCCACCTGCATCACGTGCTCCAGGTTGTGCGACACGAGGATCACGGAGATGCCCTGCTCGGGCAGGCGCCGGACGAGCTGGAGGACCTCGGCGGACTCGCGCAGGCCGAGGGCCGCGGTCGGCTCGTCGAGGATCACGACGCGGCGGGCGAAGGTGACCGCGCGCGCCACGGCGACGGCTTGGCGCTGGCCGCCCGACATCAGGCCCAGCGGCTTGTCGAGGTCCTTGATCCGGACCTGGAGGCGGTCGAGCTGCTCGCGCCAGCGCTCGGTCATGTCCTTCTCGCGCAGCAGCCCGAGCGGCCCGAGCCAGCGCGGGCGGCGCAGCTCGCGCCCGATGAAGAAGTTGGCGGCCGGCGTGAGGTTGCCGAACAGCGCAAGGTCCTGGTAGACGGTGTCGATGCCGGCGGCGCGCGCATCGTGGGGCGTGCGGAAGTCGACCGGCTCGCCGTCGATGGCGATCTGGCCGGCGTCGAGCTGGTGCACGCCGCTGAGCGCCTTGATGAGCGTCGTCTTGCCGGCGCCGTTGTCGCCCAGCAGCGCGAGGATCTCGCCCCGGTGCAGGTCGAGGCTGACGCCCGCGAGGGCCGTGACCGCGCCGAAGCGCTTGCGGGCGTTGCGCACGGAGAGCAGCACGCCGTCGCCGTTGGCGGTCATTCGTCCGGCGCTCCCTGAAGGGCGCGCAGGCGCTCCTCGAGATACCCGCGGGCGACGTCGAGCTCGACCGACGCGATGATGATCACGCCGATGGCGAACTGCTGGTAGAAGGCGGAGACGTCGAGGAGGTCCAGGCCGTTGCGCACGACGCCCAGGATCAGGGCCCCGACCAGCGCGTTCACCACGGTCCCGCGCCCGCCGAAGAAGCTGGCGCCGCCGACGATGACGGCGGTGATGGCATCGAGCTCCAGGAGGTTGCCCGCGGTCGGGGAGCCGGCGCTCGTGCGCCCAGCGGTGATGATCCCCGCCAGCCCCGCGAGCAGGCCGCAGAGCGCGTAGACCGAGATCAGGAGCCTCCCCACGGGCAGGCCGGCCCGCTTGGCGGCCTCGGGCTCGCCACCGATCGCGTAGATCCAGCGGCCCCACTGGGTGCGCGCGAGCAGCACCCACGCCACGAGCGCCACGCCGAGCACGATGATGATCGACACCGGCACGATGCCGACGGTCCCGCTGCCGATCGTGACCACCCCGGAGGGGATGGTGGTCTTCGTCTCGCCGCCCGAGATGATCAGCGCGAGGCCCCGGATCGCGCCGAGCGTCGCGAGCGTGACGATGAACGGATGCGGCACGCGGCCGACGACGTAGACGACACCGTTGACGAGGCCGACCCCGAGCCCGGCGGCCAGCGCCACGACCAGCACCGGAGCGAGGTGAGCGCCCCAGCCGGCGGCGCCCACCGCGGCGGCCAGCACTCCGGTCAAGGCGACGGTCGAGCCGACCGACAGGTCGATGCCGCGCGTGAGGATGACCATCAGCTGCCCGATGGCCAGCGCGGCGATGACCGCGGTCTGGAAGCCGAGGTTCGTGAGGTTGTTGCTCTTGAAGAAGTAGGGCGAGAGGATCCCCATGACGACCACGAGGAGCGCCAGGATCACGACGGGCCCGAGCTGGACGAGCTGCAGGGCCCAGCGCAGCGCGCGGCGCCGGGCCGCGCTCCCGACGGCGGCGGTCTCGGCGGCGGGGTCCGCTGTGGAGGTGGGATCGGGAGGATTCACGCGGACCTCCGCCGGCGGCACGACCATTGGGTGATTCAATCACTATATGAGCGGTGGAGTCAAGCGATAGAGCTCGCGCAGCAGCTCGATGTCGCGCAGCGCCTGCTCGGGCGGCGTGCGGCACGCCACGCCGTCCACGATGCAGGCGTGGAAGTGGCGCAGCTCGGCGACGTACGCGTCGCCTGCGTGGGCGTCGACGCTGACCGCGTGCTCGCCGTCGCGCACGCCGGTGACGCGGTGGACCCGTTCGGCCGCCGGCCAGTACGGCACCGGCAGCTCGAGCTCGTGGATCGCGTCCTCGAAGTAGAGGCTCGCGTGCTCGCGGAAGTCCATGAGGCCGCGCAGCAGCAGCCACGCGCAGTGCCAGACGGCGCCGTTCGGCAGCCGGGCGGTGAAGCTCGCCGCGTCGCCCCCCGCCCAGTCCGATGCGGTCAGCGGCTGGACGGCGCCGTCCACGCCGAGCGCATCGAGCACGCCGTGGACCAGGTTGACGTCGTGCACCAGGCAGGCGAGGAACGTGTAGCTGTAGGCGCGCACGGCGGCCGGGTCGGCGCTCCCCACCGCGCGCCGCACCTGCTCGGCCTCCGCCTGGCGTCCCGCCTCGGCGAGCGCCGCGGGCACGTCGTCGCCGCGGAGCATGCTCCCCCAGGGCACGAACGGCTCGCGCGCCATCCACGGGTCGTAGGTCACCACGTCGACCAGGCGCAGGCCCTCGGCGCTGCCCGGCAGGGCGTCGAGGAAGGCCGCGTACGCAGGGTCGTAGCGCTTCATGTAGCCCACCTGCACGACAAGGCCGGTCTCGGCGCGGCGGCGGCAGATGGCGGCGGCGTCCTCGGGCGCGATGCACAGCGGCTTCTCGACGAGCACGTGCAGGCCGCGGTCCAGCGCGGCGAGCACGATCTCGGCGTGCGTCGCGTGCGGCGAGCACACCACGAGCGCGTCGAGGCGCTCCTCGTCGAGCATCGCCGACCAGTCGGTGTGGGCGCGAGCGGGCGCGTATCGCTCGGCGAGGCCGCCGGCCACGGTGGCGCTGACGTCGGCGATCGCGGCGATCTCGAAGGCGTGGTCCAGGCGCGCGAGGTTGGGCAGGTGGACGGCCTGGGCGATGAGGCCGCCGCCCACGACGGCCGTGCGCAGCGCGCGGCTCACGGGCCCGGAACCGGCGGCCGGCCGGTCGCGTCCTGCAGCGACTGCGGGCCCGAGGCGAGGAGCAGGCCGCCGTCGACCAGCAGCGACGCACCCGTGGCGTAGGACGCGGCGGGCGAGGCGAGGAAGGCGATCGCCGCGGCGATCTCGTCGGGCGCGGCCGCGCGCGCCGCCGGGATCACCGGGCGCTCGATCGTGGCGGCCTGCAGGTCGTCGGGCCCGTAGTTCATCGGCGTCGCGGTGTGGCCCGGCGCGACCGCGTTGACCTTGATCGCGTGTGGCGCCAGCTCGAGCGCGAGGACCTTGGTCAGGAGCTCGAGCCCCGCCTTCGCCGCGCCGTACGCCCCGCCGCCGTCGAGCGCGACGAAGGCCAGCACCGAGGTGACGTTGACGATCCGCCCGCCGCGGCCGGCGCCGATCATGTGCCTGGCAGCCGCCTGGGCGCACGCCCACGGCCCGACGAGGTTGACCGCGAGCGTGCGGTCGAAGCCCTCGATCGTCTCCTCGAGCACGGTCGCGCGGCGGTTGACCCCGGCGTTGTTGACGAGCACGTCGACGCCGCCCAGGCGCTCGGCGAGCGCGTCGATCGCAGCGGTCGCCGCCGGCGGCGTGGCCAGATCGAGCTCGACGTGGGCCGCCGCGCGGCCCATGGCGCGGATCTCGGCGACCACGCTCCGCGCCCCCTCGGCGTTCGCGCGATAGGTCACGCCGACATCGCAGCCGTCGGCGGCGAGGCGCAGCGCGGTGGCCCGTCCGATGCCCGACCCGGCCCCGGTGACGATCGCGCGGCGCGGCGGCGTCATCGCGTCGCCTCGGCGAGCCCGGCGGAGACCAGGACGCGCCGGCTCTCGGCGAGGTCCTCGAGCGGCGACCCGCTGCCCGGCACGCGGTCCTGCTCGATCGTCGCGTAGCCGCGATAGCCGGCCGCCCCGAGCGCGGCCAGCACGGCCGGCAGGTCGACGACGCCGCGACCCAAGGGGCAGAAGACGCCCGCCGCGATCGCGGCCCAGAAGTCGAGCCCCTCGTCGCGCACGCGCTCGAGCACGCCGGCGCGGACGTCCTTGAGGTGCACGTGCCCGAGGCGCGGGCCGTACTCGGCGATGAGGCGCTCCGGTGCGGCCCCGGCGTAGGCGGCGTGCCCGGTGTCCAGGCAGAGGTCGAGGTCGGGCTCGTCCAGCAGCCGCCCCACCTCGTCCTCGAACTCGATGAAGCTCCCGGCGTGCGGGTGCACGACGGCGCGCAGCCCGTGGTCGGCCGCGATGGCCGCGGCGCGGCGCAGCGCGTCGATCATCGAGGCCCACTGCGCGTCGCCCAGCCGGGGCGCCGCGGCCGAGCGCCCGGCGGTCGCCGCCCGCTGCGCCCCGGGCCGGTCGATGAGCACGAGCACCGCACCCTGCGCCGCCGCGATCGCCCGGCAGGCGCGGCGGGTCACCGCTGCGATCGCCTCGGCCTGCGCCGGCTCGTGGAAGTCCTCGAACACGAAGGACCCGACCGCGGTCAGCCCGCGTTCGCGCAGGACGCTCAGCAGCCGTGGCGGGTCCTCGGGCAGGTAGCCGACCGGCCCCAGCTCGAGCGCGCCGAGGCCCGAAGCGGCGATGTCGTCGAGCACGAGCGACCACGGCGGGTTCGCCGGTGCATCGGCGAAGTCCACGCCCCACGTGACGGGGCCGGTGGCCAGCTCGAGCGTCGCCATCAGTACCGTCGCTGCGCCTCCGCGCGCGCGAGGTGCTCGGCGGTGAGGCGGCGCGTGACCTCGTCGGCGGCCACCTCGGGCACGCCGAGGTCCCAGAAGGCCTCGGCCGAGAGCAGCGACCGCTCGGGCGCGGTCGGGCAGACGATCACCGTGGTCGCGCTGGCGTCGCGCGCCGCGCGCAGGGCACCGTCGAGCTCCTCGACCGTCTCGGCCAGGAGCGCCTCGCAGCCCATGCTGCGCGCGTTGGCCACGAAGTCGACCGCGACCCGCTCGCCGTCCGGGAAGCGCCCGCCGGCTCCGCGGCGGCGGAACTCGTTGCCGGCGCCGGCGCCGGTGGACCCCACCGCCAGGCGGTTGATCGACTGGTAGCCGCCGTTGTCGAGGATCACCACGGTCAGCCTGAGGTCCTCCTGGACCGCGGTCACGAGCTCGGTCGGGCTCATGAGGTAGGTCCCGTCGCCGATCACGACGATGACCTCGGGGTCGTCGCCCTCGCGCAGCCGAATGCCCAGGCCGGCGGGGATCTCGTGGCCCATGCACGAGAACGCGAACTCGAGGTGGGTGAAGCTCCCCGGCGGCGTCTGCCACAGCTTGAGCAGGTCGCCCGGCTGCCAGCCAGCCGCCGCCACGACCCAGTCGCCGGCCCGCACGGTGCGCTCGATGGCGCGCAGCACCTCGCCCTGTCCCATGGGCTCGCCCGCGCGGGGCGCGACGTCGGCCTCGAGCTCCGCGCGCCAGCGGGCGACGGCCTCGACGACCGTGTGACCGTGGCCGGACGGGGTCGCCCAGCCCGCGAGGGCCGCGCGCAGCGCGTCGAGGCCCTCGCGCGCATCGGCGACGAGCGCGGTCGCCGAGAGCTTGCCCGCGTCGGCGGCGTTGACGTTGATGGCGACGAAGCGCACCTCGGGGTCCTGGAAGAGCGTGTGCGACCCGGTGGTGAAGTCGCTCAGCCGCGTCCCGACGCAGACGACGACGTCGGCGACCCGTGCGAGCTCGTTCGCGGCGCGGGTGCCGTTGACGCCGATGCCGCCCGCGAGCCAGTCGGAGACCGCGAGCGAGCCCTTGCCGGCCGACGTCTCCGCCACGGGGATGCCGAGCTCCTCGGCGAAGCGCCGCAGCGCCGCCTCGGCCGCGGAGTGGCGTACCCCGCCGCCGGCGATGACGAGCGGGCGGCGCGCGGCGCGCAGCACCTCGGCGGCGGCCCGCACCTCGGTGGGCGCGGCTACGCGCCGGGTCACGGGCCACTCCCGGCGCGCGAAGAAGCGGACGGGGTAGTCGAAGGCCTCGCCCTGGACGTCCTGGTGCAGCGCGATCGTCACCGCTCCGGTGTCGGCGGGATCGAGGAGCACGCGCATGGCCTGCGGCAGCGCGGTGAGCAGCTGCTCGGGGCGCGCGATGCGATCGAAGAAGCGGCTGAGCGGCCGGAAGGCGTCGTTGACCGTGACGTCCGCCTCGCTGGGGTGCTCGAGCTGCTGGAGCACGGGCCCCTGGCGGCGGTTGGCGAAGGTGTCGCTGGGCAGCAGCAGGACCGGCAGGCGGTTGGTCGTGGCCGTCGCCGCGCCGGTGAGCATGTTGGTCGACCCGGGGCCGATCGACGCGGTGCACGCGAGCGTCGCAAGCCGGCGGCTGGCCTTGGCGTAGCCCATCGCGGCGTGGACCATGGCCTGCTCGTTCTTGGGCTGGTAGAGCGGGAGCGCGTCGCCCTCCTGGCGGATGGCCTGCCCGAGCCCGAGGACGTTGCCGTGCCCGAAGATGCCGAAGATGGCCGGCACCGCGCGGCGCACCTCGCCGTCGCGCTCGGAGTGCTGGGCCTGCAGCCAGCGGACGAGGGCCTGCGCCGCGGTGAGCCGGATCGTGGGCTCGGTCACCGGGACGTCCATCCGCCGTCGAGGACCAGGCTGGTCCCGGTCATGAGCGCGGCGGCCGGCGACGCGGCGTACACGACCGCGCCGGCGACCTCCTCGACGGTGCCGAAGCGCCCGAGCGGGATCTGCGCGCGCAGGCCGGCGCCCACCGCGGGGTCGTCGAGCTGGGCCGCCGTCATCGCCGTGCGCACGAAGGTGGGCGCGACCGAGACGACGCGGATGCCCTCCGGCGCGAGCTCGACGGCCAGCGCGCGGGTCAGCCCCTCCATCGCGTGCTTGGTGGCGCAGTAGACGCTGCGCAGCGCGGCTCCAACGTGCCCCATCTGCGACGACATCATGATGATGGTCCCGCCCGCGCCGGCGCCCCGCATGACGCCCACCGCGGCCTGGGTGGCGAAGAAGGCGCCGCGGACGTTGAGCGCGAAGAGCCGATCGAAGGTCTCCTCGCCCACCTCGGCGAACGGCTCGGGCTGGTTGGCGCCCGCGCAGTTGACCAGCACGTCGACGCGCGCGAGCGCGGCGAAGGCCGCGTGGATCGAGCCGGTCGAGGTCAGGTCGCAGGGCGCGACGGGCGCGCGCGCTCCGCAGCGCTCGACGCGGCCGGCGACGGCCTCGAGGTCGTCGCGGCTGCGGCCCAGCAGCACGACCGCCTCGGCCCCCGCCTGCGCGCAGGCCACCGCGCTGGCGGCGCCGATGCCGCGGCTGGCGCCGGTCACGACGACCGTCCTGCCGTCGAGGCGGAAGTCCGGCGCGGCCATCCTCACGCCGGTTGCGGGTGCCCGAGGCGATCGAGGCGCATGGTCGCCGTCAGCGCGTGGCCCTCGAAGCGCTCGGCCAGCGAGATGGCCGCCACCGCGGGCGCGATTCGCCGCGTGCCCTCCTCGGTGAGCCGCTGGTAGGTGCAGGTCTTCAGGAACTTGCCGACCCAGAGGCCGCCCGTGTAGCGGGCGGCGCCCATCGTCGGGAGCACGTGGTTGGTGCCCACGGCCTTGTCCCCATAGGCCACGGTCGCCTCGCGCCCGAGGAAGAGCGAGCCGTAGTTGCGCAAGCCGGCCAGGCAGTCGGCGAGGCGGTCCTCGCTGACCTGGACCTCGAGGTGCTCGGGCGCGATCTCGTCCGAGAGCGCCATGGCGGCGTCGAGGTCGTCGACGACGGCGACCTGGCCGTGGGCCTCCCAGGCGGCGCCCGCCACGGCGCGCGTCGGCCAGGTGGCCAGCAGCTCGTCGACCTCCGACAGTACGGCCTGCCCGAGCGCGCGCGACGTCGTGATGAGCACGGCGGGCGACGTCGGGCCGTGCTCGGCCTGGCCGAGCAGGTCGGCGGCCACCATCGTCGGGTCGGCGCCGGCGTCGGCGATGATCGCGATCTCGGTCGGCCCGGCCAGCAGGTCGATCCCGACGTCCCCGAAGAGCTGGCGCTTGGCCTCGGCCACGTACGCGTTGCCGGCGCCGACGATCATGTCGGCGCCCGCGAGGCCCTCGATGCCGAAGGCCATCGCCGCGAGGGCCTGGACCCCGCCAAGGGCGAGGATGGCGTCGGCGCCCGACGTGGCCATGGCGTAGAGCATGGCCGCGTGGATCCCACCCTCTCGCTGGGGCGGCGCGCACGCCGTCACGTGCTCGACGCCCGCGACCTTCGGGACGATGACCGTCATGAACGACGAGGCCAGCATCGGGTAGCGCCCACCGGGCACATAGGCGCCGACGGTGCGCACCGGGATGTGGCGATGCCCCAGCGTCACGCCGGGCACGGTCTGCACCTCGAGATCGCGCATGGTCTCGCGCTGGGCGGTGGCGAAGGCGCGCACCTGCTCCTGCGCGAAGGCGATGTGGTCGCGCAGCTCGTCGTCGAGGCGGTCGCCGGCGGCGGCGATCGTGGCCTCGTCGACGATGAAGGAGGGCGGGTCCCAGCCGTCGAGCTCGGCGGAGTAGCGGCGGATCGCGTCGGCCCCGTCGCGCCGGATGGCCGAGAGCATCTCGGACACCGTGCGGCGCACGTCGGCGCCTGCCTGGGCGGCGTAGAGCGGCGCGTGCTTGACGTACTCGGTCATGAGATAGCGGCTCCCCGGTCGGATTCGAGCGCGCCGCGCAGCCAGGCCGCGGCGCCGTCCACGGCGCCCGCGCACAGGCGCGCGTCGGTGGAGTGCACGAGGATCGACGCGCCGGCATAGCCGGCGGGCGCCATCGCCTCGAGCGCCCCCGCCACGCCCAGCGAGACGCCCGCCGAGCGCGTGGCCCGCCGCACCGTCTCGACCGCGTGCAGGAGCTCCGGGGCGCGCGTGTCGAGCGGCGCCCCCAGCGAGAAGGAGAGGTCGGCGGTACCGATGACCACCGCGTCGACGCCCGGCACGGAGGCGATCTGCTCGACGCGCCGGACCCCCTGCGCGCTCTCGATCTGCACCCAGACCGAGGGCCGCGGCGGACGGCGCCCGGTCCCGCGCTGGCGCAGGGTCAGGCGCCGCGGTCCCCACCCGCGCGTGCCGTCCGGCGGATGGGCGACACGCTCGATGGCGGCGATGGCCGTCGCCGGATGGGCGACGTCGGCCAGCACCACCCCGTCGGCGCCGGCGTCGAGCATCGCGGTCATGAGGCCGTGGGCGTCGGCGGGCAGGCGGACCAGCGCGTAGGTTCCCGCCGCCTGGGCGCCGATGATCATCTCCTGGGCGTCGAGGGGCCCGAGCGCCCCGTGCTCGAGGTCGACCCACACCAGATCGAAGGGCTCAGCGAGCAGCTCGGCCGCCGTCGCGCCGGGCAGGGTCAGGACCGTGCCGACCAGGCGGCCGCCGCCCGTCACCGCGGCGGCGAGCGAATCAGCCACCGGCGCCTCGCGCGGCCAGCGGCGCGCCGGCGAGCGCCGGGTGCTCGAGCACCAGGGGATTGGCGAGGTGCTCGGGCACCGCGCCGCGCATGACCTCGATCACCGAGGCCGTGGCACGACGCGTCATCTCCTCGATCGACGGGATGCTGAGCCCCGCGTTGTGGGGGCTGAGCACGACATTGGGCAGCGCGCGCAGGCGCGACGCGTGCGGCGGCTCCTCCTCGAAGACATCGAGGGCCGCGCCGCGCAGCCGGCCGCGCTCGAGCGCCCGGACCAACGCGCCCTCGTCGACGATCCCGCCGCGGGCCGTGTTGACGAGGACGGCGTGCGCGGGCATGAGCCCGAGCTCGCGCGCGCCGATGAGCCCGCGGGTGCTCGGCTGCAAGGGCACGTGGAGCGAGACCACGTCGGAGAGCGCGAGGAGCTCGTCGAGGCTCACAGCCGCGACGGCGTCATCGCGCGGAGCGATCGGGTCGGTGGCCAGCACGCGGACGTCGAAGCCCGCCAGGCGCCGCGTGACGGTGCGCCCGATGTGCCCGAAGCCGACGAGGCCCACGGTGCTGCCGCTCAGCAGCCACGGCGTGTGCTCGCCGGTCCGGTTCCACTCGCCGCGCCGCACGGCGCCGTCGTGCTCGCACACGCGGCGCAGGACCGCGAGCATGAGCGCGACGGTGTGGTCGGCGACCGTGGCCTCGTTCGCGCCCGGGGTGATGGTCACCGCCACCCCGTGGACGGTCGCGGCGTCGACGTCGATCGAGTCCACGCCGACCCCGACGCGGGCGATGACGCGCAGGTCCGGGCTGGCCGCGAGCACCCGGGCGTCGAACGGGTCGGTGCTCACGATGGCGCCGACGGCGCCCGCGAGCAGCCGCGGCATCTCCGCGGCCGACCGCGCGCCGCGCTTGGCCTCGAGGCGGGGCGTCAGGCCCGCGCGCCTGAGCGCCCGGCCGAGGTGCTCGCCGTCGGCGTCGTAGTCGGGCCACGTGACGACGACGTCCTGTGGGACTGCGGGCTGTCGATCGGACGCGCGGGCGGTGGCCACGCACGTGATCTAATCACTGTATGTCGTCGGCCGTCAAGCGCCGCGGGCGGCGCCCGCCGGCTTGCGCGCGCTCCCGCGACGTCCGGCGCGCGCGGACCCGCGGTGCTCCTCGAGGTAGCCGGCGATGGTGGCGAGGTGGTCACTCATGGCCTGCCGGGCCTCGGCCGGATCGCCCGCAGCCACCGCGTCGAGCAGCCGGCGGTGCTCGGGCAGGGCGCGTTCCTCGCGGTACTGCGGGCGGGCGAGCGGGAAGCGCGCGAGCAGCAGCGCCGAGTGGATGCGCTCGACCAGGCCGCCGAGGGCGCGGTTGCCCGTGGCAGCGATGAGCGCCTGGTGGAAGGCGATGTCGGCCTCGTGGAAGTGCTCCTCGACGGCCGGGCTGTGGGCGCGCGCGGCCGTCTCCTCCATGCGCGCGAAGGCCTTCTCGAGGCGCGTCACGTCCTTGCGGGTCGCGCGCTCGGCGGCGATGCCGGCGGCCTCGACCTCGAGGATGCGCCGGCATTCGAGGTACTCGGCGAGCACCTCGCTCCCGCGCCCGGTCTGCAGCGTGGCGGCCAGCACATCGGGGTCGAAGACATCCCAGTGCTCGGCGGCGTTGACGGTCGCGCCCTTGCCGTGCTTGACCGCGATGAGGCCGCGCTCCTCCATGGCCCGGATCGTCTCGCGCGCCACGCCGCGACTGACGTCGAACTCCTCCGCCAGGTCGACCTCGCGCGGCAGCATCTCCCCCGCCGCACGGGTTCCGGAGACGACGTCTGCGATGAGGATCCGCATCACGTCGCGGTGCTTGCGAGCCATTAGGTCATCGCATCACATTTGCCCGACCGGCGCCAGCGGCGGACCTCATCCTGCGCGGCGCGCGGTCAGGCCGCCGTCGGCGAGCAGCGACGCGCCCGTCACGTAGCTGGCCTCGTCGGAGGCCAGGAAGCGCACCACGGCAGCGATCTCGCCGGGATCACCGATGCGCCCGAGCGCGACGCCGGCGACCATGGCGCGCTCTGCGGCCGCCCGGTCCTCGGCGCGATCGATGCTCTCCTGCACGAGCCGCGTGCGCACGAAGCCCGGCGCGACGACGTTGACGCGGATCCCGTGCGGCCCGTAGTCGAGCGCGAGGCTGCGGGTGAGGCCGACCAGCCCGGACTTCGCGGCGGCGTACGGGAAGAAGCCGTCGAGGGTGGCGAAGGCGTGCAGCGAGGACACGTTGACGATCGCGCCCCGCCCGGCGCGCAGCATGTGCGGCAGGACGTGCTTGGCCGCCAGCCAGGCCGCCTTCAGGTCCACGGCGAAGAAGCGGTCCCACTCGCCCTCCGTCATGGCCACGGCGTCGTGGTTGGCGTTGACGCCGGCGTTGCTGACGAGGATCGAGGGCGGGCCGAGCTCGCGCTCGCACACCTCCACGAGGCGGGCCACGTCGGCCTCGCGCGCCACGTCGGCGACCTGAAAGGCCGCGCGCGCCCCTTCGCCCAGAGCGGCCAGGACCTCGCGCCCGGGTGCCTCGTCACGGCCGCAGAAGGCCACGGCCGCGCCCTCGCGCACGAAGAGCTCGACGATCGCGCGGCCGATGCCGCGCGAGCCGCCCGTGACGATGGCCACCTGGCCGGCGAGCGAGGTTGACGAAGACGCAGAGATCGGATCACTATATATCGACATGGCGACGACCCCGGAACACGAGCGCGTGCGGGTGGCGCTGGACGCACGCGACGAGCTGGGCGAGGGCCCGTTCTGGGACGAGGACACGCGCGAGCTGCTGCGGGTGGACATCGCGCGCGGGCGGATCCATGCGTGGAGCCCCGCCACCGACAGCGTGACCACGCGCGCGATCGCCGGCGAGGTCAGCGCCGTGCTTCCGCGCGCCGGGGCTCCGGGGTGGCTGGTGGCGGCGGGCCACCGGGTCCTGCTGCTCGAAGGCGACGGGCAGACCACCCTCGCCGAGGTCGAGGGCGACAGGCCCGAGAACCGCTTCAACGACTGCAAGTGCGATCCGCAGGGCCGGCTGTGGGCCGGGACGATGTCCAAGCAGCGCACCCCGGGGACCGCCGCGCTGTACCGCCTGGCTACCGGAGGCGAGCTCGAGCGCGTCATCGCCGGGACGACGATCTCCAACGGTCTGGGCTGGAGCCCCGACGGCGAGCGGATGTACTTCGTCGACAGCACGACGCAGCGCATCGACGTGCTCGACTTCGACGGCGCCGGCGGCGAGGTCGCCGGGCGCCGCCCGCTGGTCGAGATCGATCCGCGCGACGGGCTGCCCGACGGCTTGGCGGTCGACGCCGAGGGCGGGATCTGGGTCTGCCTGTTCGGCGGCGGCGCGCTGCGGCGCTACAGCCCGGACGGGAGGTTGGACGCAACGATCCGCCTGCCCGTGACCAACCCGACCAGCCCGGTGTTCGGCGGCCCGGACCTGCGCACGCTGTACGTGACGAGCGCCCGGCACCGGCTGTCGCTCGGCCGGCTCGCGGTCGAGCCCCTGGCCGGCGCGGTGCTGGCGCTCGAGCCCAGAGTGCGGGGCCTCCCCGGCCACCGCTTCGCCGGGTGACCGAGATCCCTCAGCGACCGAGAGTCGCGATCGGGGCTGGACCGGACCGCGCTCGCGGTGATTGGATCACTACCGTTCCCACGGCGAGCAAGGGAGGTGAATCGCGTGAACGTCGAGATGCTCGAGAAGCCGATCGAGCCGTCCTCCGCGGTGGTCAAGGGCGCCTGAGATCCAGCTCCCGAGGCGCGCCGGTCGATCGGCGCGCCTCGACCGCCCGGCGCGCTGTTAGCGTCTCAGCCGCCATGAGCGCGGCGCCCTCGCTCGACGAAAGCCTGATCAAGGCCCTCGCCCATCCGCTGCGCTGGCGGATCGTGGAGGCCGTCGTCGAGCGCGGAGAGGCCAGCCCCGTCGAGCTGGCACGGCTCCTGGACGAGCCGCTGGCCACCGTGAGCCACCACACGCGCGTCCTGCGCGACCACGGCTGCATCGAGCTCACCCGCACCGAGCCGCGCCGCGGCGCCGTCGAGCACTACTACCGCGCCATCATGCCCGCCTTCCTCGACGACGAGCAGTGGCGCCAGATGCCCATCATCCTTCGTCGTGGCATCGCCGGGCAGATCCTCCGCCGGATCTTCGAGGAGGCCGCGGCCGCGGGAGAGCTCGGCGCCTTCGAGGCCCCGGGCGCCCATGTCGATCGCATGGTGGTGGAGCTCGACGAGGCCGGCTGGGAGGAGCTCTCCGCCCTGCTCACCGACGTCCTCAGGCGCGCCCAGGCCATCCAGCAGCGCAGCGACGCCCGCCGCGGCGGGGCCGACAGAGCGCGAATGTCCGAGATCGCGCTCATGCACTTCGAGTTGGCCGATTCGGACCCGCCGCCGCGCCGCTCGCCCCCGCTGGCCTGATCGCCGCACCTCAGTCGAGCAGTCCCCGTCGCATGGCCACGGCCACCGCGGCAGCGCGATCGGAGACCTCGAGCTTGTCGTAGAGATGGTGCAGGTGGGTCTTCACCGTGCTCGCCGAGAGGTGCATGGCACGGGCCATCTCGGGCCCGCGCTCGCCCGCGGCGAGCCGCCGCAGCACTTCGCGCTCGCGCGCGCTGAGCACCGGGCGGTCGTCGCTGGTGCGCAGGCGGATCTCGCTGGCCAGCAGCGGGTGGACCTCGCGGGCCAGGAAGACGTCGCCGGCGGCGGCAGCGAGGATCGCGTCGCACAGCTCCTCGGAGCCCGTCCCCGTCGTGAGCAGGCAGGCCGCCCCCTTGCCGAGGCAGTCGTACACAGCGGCCTGGTCCAGGCGGTCGCCGACGAAGACCAGCCGCGTCGGCAGCTGCTCGAGGGCGACGAGATCCAGGATGCGATCGCCATCGAGGTCGCCCAGCGCCGGCCCGAGCACGGCGACGTCCGGGGCCACCGCGCGGACCAGGTCGAGCGCGCCGCGCCCCTCCGTCGCCTCGCCGGCCAGCTGCAGGCGCGCGCACTGGCGCACGGCGCGGCCCATCGCCTCCCCGAAGAGCGGCTCCCCGCTGGCGATCACGACGCGGACGGCGCGCGTGCGGCGGGGGTCCTCCAAACGGGTGCTCAACATGTCTCTCGCTCAACAAGCTAATCGCGCCGCTCTCAGACGTCAATGGTGAGCGAAGCGCACATTACTTTGACGCTCTCGATGCATATCGTGGGTCGGCCGGCCGACCACGGTCGCGCACCGATCGGCCGACCCGACACGGGCGCGAAGACCGGCCGCTCGGGCGATGGCGCCGTCGGCGAGCAGGACGGAGCCTGGGGCCATGGCCACCACACCGATCATCGAGCCGCTGCGGATCCACGACGCGATCGCCCTGCCGCCCACCGACGCGGCCGTGACCGCCGAGGCGCATCGCAGCGACGCCTACAGCGTGTACGTCGTGACCGGGATGCGCGAGCTGCTGGAGCGCCTCGTCGGGCTGCTCGACGGTGCCGCGGTCGCCGTCATCACCGACGAGACGGTGCACGACCTCTACGGCGCGTCGCTGGTCCGCGGGCTGCGCGCCGCCGCCATCGAGCCGCTGGTGCGCACCGTCCCGGCGGGCGAGTCGAGCAAGAGCCTGGCCCAGGCCGTCGCCTTGTGGGACTGGCTCGCGGACTCGGACCTCGCGCGCCGCGACGTCCTGGTCGCCTTCGGCGGCGGCGTCATCGCCGATCTCGGCGGCTGGGTCGCCGGGTGCTACATGCGCGGCATCCCCTACGTCAACCTGCCGACCACCCTGCTGGCCCAGGTCGACGGCGCGCTGGGCGGCAAGGTGGCCGTCAACCATCCGCTGGCGAAGAACCTCCTAGGCTCCTTCCACCAGCCGCGCGGCGTGGTCGCCGACGTCGGCCTGCTGCGGACGACGACGAGCCGCCACCTGCGCGCCGGCCTGGCCGAGGCGATCAAGAAGGCGGTCATCGCCTCGCCCGAGTACCTCGCCTTCATCGAGGGCAGCGCCGACGCGCTGCTGGCGCGCGACGACGACGCGCTGCGCCGGCTCGTCGTCAGCGCCGCCGCGATCAAGACCCAGCTCATCGCCCGCGACCCCTACGAGGCCGACCTGCGGCGCCCGCTGAACTTCGGGCACACCATCGGCCATCCGCTGGAGACGGTGACGGGCTACGGCCCGCTCCTGCACGGCGAGGCCGTGGCCTTCGGGATGGTCGTGGAAGCGCGTATCGCCGCCGCGCGCGGCCTGCTCGCCGAGGAGACCCTCGCCCGGCTCCTCGAGCTCCTGCGCCGCTGCCGGCTGCCCACCGCCGCCGCGGACCTCCCCGTCGCCGTCGACGCCGGCGCCGTGCTGGCCGCCATGGAGAAGGTCCGCCTCATCCGCGCGGGGAGCCTGCGCTTCGTGCTCCCGGTCGCGCCCGGGGAGACCGTCATCGCCGACGATGTGACCGAGGACGAGGTCCGCGCGGCGCTCGCCGCCAGCGGGCTCGGTGTTGCACGTGCGACGTCGTAGTGATTGAATCACTTCATGACCCTGACCGAGCGTCCCACGAAGTCCGAGCAGCTGCTGGCCGAGGCCGCGGCCGTCATCCCGGGCGGGGTGAACACCTGCCGGCGCCAGAGCACTCAGGGCCTCTGCTTCGAGCGCGGGCAGGGGGCGTACCTGTGGGACCTCGACGGCCGGCGCTACGTCGACTACCACGCCGCCTACGGAGCGATCTTCCTCGGTCACTCGCACCCGGCCGTGATCGACCGCGTCAGCGACGCGATACGGGAGACGGTGCTCTTCGGCGCCGGCGTCACCCGTGTCGAGGTCGCGCTCGCCCGCAAGATCGTCGAGCACGTCCCCAGCGCCGAGCAGGCTCTCGTCTGCAACAGCGGGTCCGAGGCGACCTACCACGCGATCCGCCTGGCACGGGGCGTCACCGGTCGCGAGAAGATCCTCAAGTTCCAGGGCTGTTACAACGGCTTTCACGACTACGTCCTGCGCAACGTCCTGAGCACGCCCGAGCTGGTCGGCCGGCGCGATCCTCAGTCGACGGGGATGCTGGAGGCGGCCATCGACGCCACCCTGATCGCGCGCTTCAACGATCTCGACGACGTCGAGGCGGTCGTCGCGGAGCACCGCGACCAGGTCGCCGCGATCATCGTCGAGCCGGTGGCGCACAACTCGCCCGGGCTGCTCCCGCGGCCGGGCTTCCTCGAGGGCCTGCGTCGCCTGTGCGACCGCGAGGGCGCCCTGCTCATCTTCGACGAGGTCATCACGGGCTTCCGCCACCACCTCGGCGGCTATCAGGCCATCGCCGGTGTGCTGCCGGACGTCACCACGCTGGGCAAGGCGATCGCCAACGGCTTCCCGCTCGCGGCCATCGCGGGCCGTCGCGGGCTCATGGAGCGCTACACGACGCATCCGTCGGGCGACGTGCACTTCGGCGGCACCTTCAACGGCAACGCGGCGGCGGTGACGGCGGCGCTGGCCACCATCGAGGAGCTCGAGGATGGGACGGTGCACGAGCGCGTCTTCGCCCTGGGCGAGCGCATGCGCAACGGCCTGCGCGAGATCGCCGACCGCGCCGGCGTGCCGGCCGTCGTGGGCGGGTTCGGCTCGCTCTTCGTCCTGTGCTTCATGGAAGGCCCGCTCGAGACCTACGACGACGTGCTGCGCAACGACAACGCGCTGTTCGGCCGCTATCGGCGCGAGCTCATCGCGCGCGGCGTGTTCGAGATGCCCGAGAGCCTCGGCCGCAGCCACATCAGCGCCGCGCACACCGAAGACGACGTCGACCGCTCGCTGGCTGCGGCCGAGGAAGCGCTGGCGGCGGCGCTCGACGCGGGCGCCCGCCCGCGCGGCGTCGCGTGACGGCCGTCGTGCCCGCCAGTGGACGGCCCGCGCGCGGGTTCAGCGCGGGCCGGCCGCCGAGCGAAGCAGCTCGCGGGTGTACGCCACGCAGAGCGCCTCGATCGCGGCCCGAGGCATGGCGAGCTGCAGTGCGCGCGTGGCCATCGCGACGCCTGGTCGCCCGGCGCGGCCGAAGAGCTCGTCGAGGAGCTCGAGCGCACCGGTTGATGCGACGCCGGCGACAGGATGGGCGCTCAGAGCGGCAAGCGTCGCGCCGACTGTCGCAGCGTCCGTCGTCTGCATCAGCCGCACAACGTCGGCGGCGTCCTTGTCGTCGATGCGATCGGCGCGGCCGGCCTGTCGGCGGTCCCGGATGTTGTAAACGTTGTTTAGAGAACGCTGTTTGCCGAAGCGGCAAACAGCCTAGGTGAGGACAACCGCTTGTCGAGCGGCGCTGGGGGTGAGCCGCGCTCGGTCAGGTCGCCTCGCCCGACACGGGGCGCGCCCGACCCCCTGTGCTCGTTCGGAAGGTCGCGGGCAGCCGGAAGACCGCCCTGGCGTTGGCGCAGTACAGCCGTGCGAGCACGTCGTCGGGGAGGTCGAGACCGGTCACCGTCCACTCGCCCTGATCGGGCATCGGATGCGCGAGGCCGGACTCGGAGGTCTCGAAGAAGCGCCAGTGGCGCTCGAAGTACTCGCGCAGCGACCAGCGCTCGGGCCCGAGGTCGGGCATCTCGATCGTCCGCGTGCGCAGGAGGTCGGTGCCGAAGATCACGCGCTCAGCGTGCGTGACGACGATGTCGCGCACCTCGCCGACGTCGCCGGCTCCCATGTCGGCGATCGCCGCCGCGGTGTCGACGTGGTAGTTGGGGTAGGCGTCAAGCATGCGCCGAAGGTCGGCCCAGCTCATGAAGGAGCCGAAGTGCAGCCCGACGAACCGGGTGTCCGGGTGCGAGGCGACGAGGATCTCGAGCTCCTCGTGCAGACGCGCCAGGGAGGGGAAGTCGCCCCCGCCGTACCACCAGTCCGGGTGCTTACGCAGCTCCTGAATCCGGGGGTTGTCCTCGGTCAGCGGCGCGAAGAAGGCCGGCGGGTCGCCGGTGTGGATCGCCACCGGCAGGCCCAGCTCGCCGCCGGCCGCCCAGAGACCCTCCAGGCGCGGATCGCTGACGGCGACGCGGCGCCCGGACACGTCGCACAGCCACAGCCCGAGGTTCTTCCACACCTTGATCCCGACGACGCCGCAGTCGGCAGCGATACGCACATCGCGCTCCAGCGCCCGTTCGAAGCCGGGCGCGCCGACCGCCGAGAAGTCGGGTACGTGGCAGCGCAGCAGCGCCGGCTCGAGGTAGCGCCACTCGCGCGCCTGCACCTCGGGCCGGGCCGGCGGATAGCGGCAATCCCACAGGTGGACCGCCGCCGTCAGCCCGCCGACCCGGTTGACGTCCGCCACCCGGTCACGCGTGGAGTCGTCGTAATGGCAGTGCGCGTCGATGACCTCGCCGCGATAGCGAGGGTGCCCGCTGGTCACTTCGACTCGGCGGCGGCCTTCTGCAGGTAGCTTTTGGCGTTGGCCTCGGTGACCAGGTCGGTGCCGGTGTCGACGGACGCGGGCACGGTCTTGCCCTGCAGCGCCTGCGCCAGCGTGGTGACGCTCGCCTGCCCGACCCGCAGCAGGTGCTGCGCGACCTCGGCGTCGATGCCCTTGTGCTGGAGAATCGCGTCGACGCCCTGCTTGGAGGCGTCCACGCTGACGTGGGCGACGGCGTCCTTGCCCTTGGCCGTCAGGACGCGGGCCGCGCCGGTGGCGATGATGTCGCAGACCGAGAACACGCCGCCGAGCTTCGGGTGGGCGGTCAGCATGTCGGCCATCGCAGAGCGGGCGTCGGCGCTGTCGTTGCAGGCCGGCGCAAGCTCGCTGACGACCTTGAGGTCGCTGCCGGCGAGCGCGGCCTTGAAACCCGCGGCGCGGTCATCGGTCGACGTGATCCCGGGCGGCGAGCGCAGGATCCCGACCTCGTTGGAGGGCAGCTTGCCGGCCTTCGCCTGCTCGATCATCCAGTCGGCGGCGACCTTGCCCGCCGCCTTGTTGTCGGTGCCGACGAAGGCGACCTTGTTGTCCATCTTGGGGACGTCCTGGTCCATGATCAGGACCTTCGTCCCCTGGGCGGCGATCCGCTCGAGGCCCGAGGTCAGCGCCGCGGCGTTGTTGGGGACGACGACGATGCCGTCCGGGCGCTGGACCAGGGCCGAGCGGATGAAGCTCAGATACGGGCCCGCGTCGGTCTCCAGCTTGCTCGTGGCCTTCTGCTGGACGTCGACGCTCGAGCCCAGCTGCCGGGCCGCGGCGTCGAAGCCGTTGAACCACGCCTTGGTGACGTCGTTGAAGCCGCGCGGGGCGAAGACGAAGGTCATGATCTTCTTCTTCGCCGGCGCCGCGGCGCTCGACGCGGTCGACCCGCCGCCGTGGCCGGATCCGCAGCCCGCCGCGAGCGCGACCAGTCCGGCCGCCATCGCGACGGCAGCGGCACGTCGGCGTGTGTGCGCCTTGAACCTCACTTGCTCCTCCTCCTCTGGTGGTTCTGTTCACTGCTGCTTGCGGGCACGCGCCGTCGCCGCCCGCAAGGACGGGCGTTGTCCGGCACGACGAGACGGCTTGCCTACAGCGGCCCGGTCTGCGCCCCCACGATCAGGCTCACGATCCGGTCGTGGTGCTCGGCATCCGGCGGCGCCTCCCCCACGTTGGCGCCGCGACGCAGGACCATCACGCGGTCGGCGACCTCGGCCACCTGCTCGAGGTTGTGGGAGATGATGATCACCGAGACGCCGCGCTCCGGCAGGCGCTTGACGAGGCGCAGCACGTTGCGGGTCTCGCGCACGCCGAGCGCCGCGGTCGGCTCGTCGAGGATCACCAGCCGCGTCGCGAAGGTCACCGCGCGCGCGACGGCGATGGCCTGCCGCTGGCCTCCGGACAGCAGCCCGACCGGCGCGTGCAGGTTGGGCACGTTGACCTCGAGGTCGCCCAGGATCTCCGCCACCCGCGTGGTCATCGCGCGGTTGCGCAGCCAGCCCAGGACTCGCGTGCGCCGCGGCGCGGTCAGCTCGCGCCCGGCGAAGAGGTTGGCGACCACGCTGAGGTTGTCGAACAGCGACAGGTCCTGATAGACGGTCTCGATGCCGTGCTGGCGGGCATGGACCGGCGAGCGCAGGGCGACGAGCTCGCCGTCGATGCGGACGTGGCCGCGGTCGAGGCGGTGCGCGCCGCTCACGCACTTGATGAGCGTCGACTTGCCCGCGCCGTTGTCGCCCACCACGGCGAGCACCTCCCCCCGGCCCAGGCGCAGCGACACGTCGCTGAGCGCCGCGACCGCGCCGAAGCTCTTGCTCGCGCTCTGCACCTCGAGGACGGTCTCGGCAATCATGCGGGGTGCTCGTCCTCTTGGGTGGCCCGCCGGAGCCGCAGGCGCGTCTCGAAGCCGCCGCGCAGTCGGTCGGCCGCGATGGCGAGGATCAGGACGCTGCCGAGCACGATCGGCTCCCAGTTGAGGTTCACGCTCAGCAGGTTCAGGCCGTTGTGGATCGTTCCGAGGATGAGCGCGCCGACCAGGGTCCCGAACACGGTGCCGCGGCCGCCGGTGAGGGTCGCGCCCCCGATGACGACCGCGGAGATCGCGTCGAGCTCGGCGTTGAAGCCCGAGGATGCCGTGCCCGAGTCGGTCAGCCCGGCCTGGATGACGCCGGCCAGGCCGGCGGCCAGACCGCC
Organism: Paraconexibacteraceae bacterium; assembly: GCA_963757775.1. Classification (GTDB taxonomy): domain Bacteria; phylum Actinomycetota; class Thermoleophilia; order Solirubrobacterales; family Solirubrobacteraceae; genus JAOPZW01. The sequence continues at coordinate 92,177 of CAVWSH010000007.1, forward strand.
GAGCGCGAAGACGGAGATCGAGACGGCGCGGACCGGGATCCCGACGCGCTCGCCGGCGTCGCGGTTGCCGCCGACCGCGTAGACCCACCGCCCCCATTGCAGGCGCAGCGTGAGCAGGGCGATGACCATCGCGAAGCCGAGCACGACGAGCGCCGACACCGGCAGCCCGCCGACATCGTCGGACCCGATGTGGTCGACGAGCGCGGGCAGCCCGGTGATCGTCGAGCCGTCGGAGATGACGAAGGCCAGGCCGGTGGCGATGCTGAGCATGCCGAGCGTGACGACGAACGACGAGCCGAGCCGGGCCTTCTCGATCAACAGCCCGTTGGCGAGCCCGATCGCCGCGCCCGTGGCGAGCATCGCGGCGATCACCAGCAGGCCGCTGTGGGTCGACTGCGCGAGCTTGGCGCCCACCACCGTGGCCAGGGCCACGACGGCGCCCGCCGACAGGTCGATGGCGCCGGTGAGGATGATCAGCAGCTGCCCGGTGGCGAGGATGGCGACGACGCTCGAGGCCTGCAGCAGGTTCGTGACGTTCAGCGCGGTGAAGAAGTACGGGGACAGGATCGCCAGCAGGACCCACAGGGCGGCGAGGATGACCAGGGGGCCGAGCACCACGACGCGCAGGGCGAGGCCGGTGCCGTGGCGCGCCAGCCACGTCGAGCGGGCGGACGGGGTCCGCGCAGCCGCGGCGACCGTCAGCTCGGCGTCAGGCGACAAGGTCCGCTGCCTCGTGATCGGTCACGCCAGAGATTCGATCACTGATTCTCAACCCGGACAAGCGCTTTCTTCGTCTCTCGCTCGGCGAGTCGCAGTACGCAGCGGCCGAGAGATGCTTTCGGGCCTGCCGGCGCGATCCGGTCACTTCATCGCCACGTCTGCGGCAGATCGACACGAATGGGCCTCGACCCGGCGCAAAGCCAGTGATTCGATCACAGCGTGTCCCGTCTGCATCACCGACTCATGCGCACGCTCCTCGCGGACATCGCGCGCGGCGCGCCGGGACCGGGCGGGGCCGCGCTGCGCGAGGCCGACATCGCCGGCCAGTTCGGAGTCAGCCGCGGCGTGGCGCGCGAGTGCGTACGCAGCCTCGAGGAGCGCGGCGTGGTGTCGGTCAAGCCCGGGCGCGGGGCGACCGTCAACCCCCACGAGCACTGGGCGGCTCTCGATCCCGACGTGGTCGGTGCCCTGTTGGCGGCCGAGCGCAGCGACGAGTTCCTCGGCGAGTACCTGGAGTGCCGGCGGATCCTCGAGCTCGAGGCCGTCGGGCTCGCCGCCGAGCGCGCCGGCGCGCAGGACGTGGCCGCCATGTCGCAGGCGCTCGCGTCGCTGGGCGCCAGCGCCCAGCGGGCGGCCTTCAACCCCGCCGCGCAGCATCTGTGCGACGACGCCGAGGCGGGCTTTCACCGCGCGCTCATCGCGGCCACGCACAACCGCGCCCTCGGCGCCCTGCTGACCCCTCTCCACAGGGCGCTGAGCGGCGCACCGCCCGCGCCGCCCCACCGAGCGCGTGGGGTCGAGGACTCGCTGGCGGCCCCGCGCCGGATCGTGGCCGCCATCGCCGACCACGACACCGACGCCGCCCGCGCCGCGATGCGCGACCACCTCGACGCGGTGGAGCGCCGCCTGCGCCGGCGCGCCGCCGCCCGAACCGACGGGCCTGACGGCGTCACCACGGACGGGCGCGATGCCGAGCGCAATGGCGCCTGAGGCGCTGTACGTCGCGCGGACGATGCAGGTGCTGGAGCTGCTGGCCTTCCAGCCGCTGTCGGCGCCGCAGGTCGCGGCCAGCCTCCAGATCCATCCCCGGACCGCGCGGCGGCTGCTCGTCCGGCTGCACGCGGAGGGCTATCTCACGCGCAGCGACGACGCTCGCCGGCTCTACGCGCCCACCATGCGCGTCGTCGCCCTCGCCGGGCAGGTCGCCGCACGCTCGCCGCTCACCGTGCGCGCCCTGCCCGTCGTGGCGCGCCTGCACGAGGAGACCGGGGCCGCCGCGCATCTCACCGTGCCGAGCTACCTGTCCGCGCTGTGCGTGGTCCACGCCGACGACGACTGCGCCGCCCGGGCGCATCCGCGCGAGCTCGTGCCCGCCCACTGCAGCGCGAGCGGCAAGGCGCTCATGGCCTGGCGGCAGGGCTGGCGCGACAGCGTCCTCGACCATCCGCTCGAGCGCCACACCGACCGCACGCTGGTCGATCGCGCGGCCCTGGCGCGCGACGCCGATGCGACCCGCGACCGCGGGTACGCGACCGAGATCGAGGAGCTCGAGACCGGTGTGCGCGCCGTGGCCACTCCGGTCTTCGTGGCCGGCGAGGCCGTCGCGTCCCTTGGCCTCTCCCGTCCCGGCCTCGAGATCGAGGCGGTCGCCGACCGGCTCGTCGCGCTGGCCGACGAGCTGACCACGGCGATGGCCGGCGAGCATGAGTGAGGGCCCCACCACCGTCGCCGGCGTCGCGGCGGGCCAGCACGCGCGCGCCGCCTACGAGGCGCTCGCGCCGCACTACGACACGTTCACCGCCCATCACGACTACGAGACCTGGACGGCGACGCTCGAGCGCATGGCGCAAGCTCACGGACTGCGCGGGCGACGGCTGCTCGACGTCGCCTGCGGGACGGGCAAGAGCTTCCTGCCCTTCCTGGATCGTGGCTATGAGGTCACCGCGTGCGACATCTCCCCCGCCATGGCCGAGCGCGCCGCCGCGAAGGCCGGCGAGCGCGCTCGGGTCGAGGTCCACGACATGCGCGCGCTGCCCGCCCTCGGCACGTTCGACCTCGTGTGCTGCCTCGACGACGCCGTCAACTACGTGCTCAGCGCGCAGGAGCTCGAGGCGACCTTCGCCGGCATGGCCCGCAACCTCGCGCCGGGCGGCGTGGTCGTCTTCGATGCGAACAGCCTCGCCGCCTACCGGACGTTCTTCTCGGCGATGACCGTGGTCACCGGCGATGGCCTCGTGCTCGTGTGGGACGGTCACGCCCCGGCCGACTTCGCCCCGGGCGCCCTCGCGCAGGCCACGCTCGAGGCGATCCGCCGGCGCGGCGACGGCACCTGGCGGCGCGAGCGAAGCGGGCACCTGCAGCGCCACCACCCGCGCGAGACCGTGGAGCGCGCGCTGTCGCGGGCGGGCCTGCAGGCGTCCGCCGTGCACGGCATGCGCCTCGACGGCTCGACGACCGACACGTTCGACGAGCTCGACAACTCCAAGGCCGTCTACGTCGCGTGCCCGCGGCCGGACGGGTCCGCGCCAACCGAGAGCGCATGAGCCGGCCTCCCGGCGGGTCGTCCGAGGCACCCGCGAGCAAGGCGCCTCACCTGCGTCTGCGGCCCGGCAGCGAGCTCTTTCCCGCCGAGGACGGTGACGTCTACCTCCTCGACGCCGCGGGCCGGACCACGATCGTCGTGCGCTCTCCCGACGCGGCGGACCGGGCACTGCTCGACCGCCTCGCGGCGGGGCCCGTCGAAGCCCCGGCCGGCAGCCCAGTGGCGGCAAGGCTCGAGCCGCTGCTCGCGGCGGGAGCAGTCACCGCGGTGCCGACCTCGGCGCCCCTGGGCATCGTCGACGGCGAGCGCTTCTCGCGCCAGCTGGGCTATCTGAGCGAGCTGGGCGACCCCAACGACGTCCAGCGGCGCCTGCGCGAGGCGCGGGTCGCCGTGCTCGGCTGCGGCGGGCTGGGGACCTGGGCGCTCGGAGCGCTCGCGTGCGTGGGGATCGGCCGCTTCGTGCTGATCGACGACGACGCCGTGCAGCTGAGCAACCTCAACCGCCAGATCCTCTACGGCTGCGCCGACGTCGGCGCCCCCAAGGTGGCGCGTGCGGCCGCGTGGCTCGCGGCCTTCGACCCGGCGATCGAGGTCGCCGCGCGCGCCGAACGCATCACCGGTCCCGAGTCGCTGGCCCGGGCGGTCGCCGGCTGCGACGCGCTGGTCGTGGTGGCGGACTGGCCGCCCTATGAGCTCATGCGCTGGGCCAACAGCGTCTGCGTCGCGCGGCGGATGCCGTTCTTCTCGGCCGGGCAGCAGCCGCCGCAGCTGAAGATCGGCCCGGCGTGCGTTCCCGGCCGCAGCGCGTGCCACGCGTGCCACGAGACCCAGGTCCGCCGCTCGTTCCCGCTCTACGACCAGCTGGCCGAGCACCGGCGCCAGCATCCCTCCCAGGCCGTCACCCTCGGCCCGGCCTCCGGAGTGATCGGGACACTCCTGGCCCTCGAGGTCATGCACCTCGTCGCCACCGACCGGCCCGTCGCGACCGAGGGCCGCGCGCTGCTGCTGGACATGCGCTCGCTCGAAACGCATTGGGAGGACATCGAGCGCGACGCCTCGTGCCCGGTGTGCGGGACGCTCTTCGCACCCTGACAACGACGGCGCGCTCCTGCCGCTGAGTTGCGTTAGAAGCAAAGTGACGACGTGCTCGCCAGCGTCGTCGCATGGGTCGCCGCCACGAACCGCAGGAAGCGCTCGGGCGGGCGATCCGGCAGCTGCGCTACGAGCGGGGACTCAAGCAGAAGGAGCTCGCGCAGGCCGCCGACATGAACGTCACGGCCATCTCGCACCTCGAGCACGGGCGCGCCAACCCGGCGTGGGGCACGGTCAAGCGCATCGCGCACGCGCTCGGCGTGACGGTGTCCGAGATCGCGGCCCGCGCCGACGAGCTCGCCGACGCCGACTGAGGCGCCGCGCCGACTAGGGCGCCGCGCCGGCGCACCGCGCTGCGCCCGCCCGTCACGCGCAGGTCGTCACGCCCACAGCGCGGGCAGCGAGACGGCCAGGGCATCGTGGGCGCTCGCGTCGGCATCGCGCACGAGGCGATCGGCGTGGCGCTCGGCGGCCAGCGCCGCCCCTTCGGCGAAGCGGCGGACGACCTCGCGCTCGTCGGGCCCCATGGCTTCGACGAGCGCGTCGAGCTCGGCCACGAACGGAGCCCACGCCTTGGTGGCCCATGCGGCGATGGCCGGCGTCAGCCGCACCACCGCGCTGCGCCGGTCGCGGGGATGCGCGTGGCGGGTGACGTGGCCGGCGCGCTCCAGGCGGTGGACGAGGCCGGTGGTGCCGCCCGAGGACAGCTGCAGGAGAGCGCCGAGCTGGCCGGGCGTCAGCTCGCCGGCGCGCGCGAGGTGCTGCACCGCCAGGACCTCGCTCTCGGTGAGGCCCAGGCGCCGCGCGAGCGCGGCGCGCTGCCGCGCGTCCGCGAGCGCCTTGCGATGCAGTGCCGCGCGGACGGCGGTCGGCGCGCCGGCGGGAGCGGTCAAATGGTCCTGGGTCATTGGTGCGATGAACGTTGAGTAATCAACGTGTTGCGATAGAAAGAATACGTCGGACGCGTCGCCCGCGCTCATGTCCTCAGCTCGTTGAGCCGCACCGCGGCGTACGTCGCGAACACGAACGGGCCGTGGCGGTGCAGCAGCCCCGCGCCGACCAGGTCGCGGACCGCGTTCTCGACGCGGTCGCGCGCCCCGAACTCGGCCGGGTCCTCGACCACCTCGCGCACGACCTCCTCGATGGAGCGCTGGGCAGGATGGGCGTCGAGGAGGACGGTCAGCACCGCCTGCTGGGCCAGGTCCTCCTCGTGGATGGGCGGCTCCCGGCCGCAGGCCCCTGCGGGCATGGCCATCACCCACCCAGCGCGCAGGCCGCGGGCCGGTCGCCTTCGCAGCGGGCGAAGACCTCGAAGAGGGCGGGCACGGCCTCGACGGCCGCCCGCACCGCCGGCAGCGCGTCCCTGCCGGCCTCGTAGCGGGAGACGGCCTCCACCACGCCGTCGGCGGCGTCGAGCAGCGCGGCGCGGACGACCTCCCGCAGCACCGCCGCCGGGCCGACGAGCTCCACGGCCTCGCCCTGCGGCGCCCGCGGCCACCCGACGTCGGACAGCGCGTTCTCGATCGCGCGCAGCTCGCCGCGGGCGTGCTCGAGCTCGGCCAGCTCGTCGCCGCCGTCGAGGAAGGCCAGCGCGGTGGCCCCCAGCGCCTCGGCGTAGGCGCCGTAGAGGCCGAGGAGCGTCTGGGTCACCCCGGCGACGTGGTCGGCGGGAATGGTCAGGCAGCAGACGTCGTTCATCGTGATCCTTTCGCTCATCGGCGCGAAGGGACGCTCGAAGCGCGGCGTGCCCGCCGGGGTTGGCTAAGGTGCCCGCGCGTCGAAGCCCAAGCTCTTCGACGCCATGCCCCGGGGCGGTTGCCGCCGCCGCCGGGGCGATCTCTGTTGTACGGATGCGGTCAGAGTAGAGAGGGGAGCGGACGAACAGGTGTTCGTGTCCGTGCCGCCACACGGCGCTGCCAGCGACGTCCCGCCCAGCGGCCACCCCCGGCCCGCGGGGCCCGTCCCCTAGCCTCCAGTGCGATGACGCAACCACAGGTGGAGCTGCTGTTCTGGGACGGGTGCCCGTCGCACCCGCAGGCCCTCGAGGAGCTGCGCGCGGCGATGGCCGAGCTCGGTCTCGACCCCGGCCAGGTCCTCGTGCGCGAGGTCGACACCGACGGGGTCGCCGACCGCGAGCGCTTCGTCGGCTCGCCCACCATCCGCATCGACGGCGCCGACGTCCAGGACCCGGGCGACGAGCCCGCGGCGCTGACCTGCCGCGTCTACCATCGCCGCGACGGCCGCGTCTCCCCCGTTCCCGACCCGGCCGACGTGCGCGACGCCCTTCGCAACGCGATGACGACCAGGAGCGAGCAATGAGCACCGACATCGGTACCCGGGCCCCCACCTTCACCCTGCCCGACACCGACGGGAACGAGCACGGCGTGGATGGCTCCGCATCGGCCCGCGCGACGCTCGTCGTCTTCACCTGCAATCACTGCCCGTACGCCCTGGCGTGGCACGACCGCATCGCCGCCGTGGCCGAGGACTACCCAGACGTGAAGGTCCTCGCCGTCAGCTCCAACGACGCCGAGCGCTACCCGCGCGACTCCTACGAGGCGATGCGCGAGCGCGTCGCCGCCGACGGCGGCTGGCCGATGCCCTACCTCTACGACGAGAGCCAGGAGGTCGCGCGCGCGTATGGCGCCAAGACGACGCCCGACTGCTTCCTCATCGACGCCGAGGGTCGGATCGTCTACCGCGGCGCGCCCGACGCCGACTACCAGGACCCGGCGCTCAAGGCGGTCTGGCTGCGCGGGGCGATCGACGCGGTGCTGGCGGGCGCCGTGCCCGAGCCGGCCGAGACCGAGCCCGTCGGCTGCTCGATCAAGTGGAAGCAGTGACGACGCCGGCGACGACGCTCGCCGCGCCCGCCGCCACCACGATGGCCAGCAGCAGCGGCTCGTAGCGCGCGGCGTCGATGCGCGCGAAGGCGCGCCGCCCGACCGCATGGCCGGCCACGACGCACGCGAGCGCAGCGGCCAGCGCGCCCCAGTCGACCTCGATGTCGGCGGTGGCGAGCACGGGCGCCAGCACGACGGCGGCGATGATCCCGAGGCCCAGGAAGGCCGCGCTGAGCGAATCGCGGATCTCGGCGGGCAGCAGCCCGCGGTGGGCGAACCACAGCGCGATCGGGGGGCCGTTGACGCCCGCCGAGGTGCTCAGCGTGCCGGTGACGAAGCCGAGCGCCAGCCGGGCCCGCGGGTCGCCGGGGGTCGGCGGCGCCGCCTCGCGCCGGGCCCGGGCCCGCAGCGCCGCGGCGCCGATGACCGCCACGCCGACCGCGATCTGCAGCGCCGGCTTGGGCAGCGCGCGCAGGATGAGGACCCCACACACGGCACCCGGGATCGAGGCGACGAGGATCGGGCGCACCTCGCCCCACGCCACCTGCGCGCGCCGGCGCTCGCCGAAGAGCACGAGGCCGTTGAGCGCGAGCCCGAGCGCGGTGATGGCCACCACCGCGCTCTCGGGCTCGAGCAGCGCGAACACGGCCGGGCTGAGGACGAGCGCGAAGCCGAGGCCGGTCGACGCCTGCACGACGGCCGCGGCCAGGGCCACGGCCGCCAGCAGCACGACCACTACCCGACGACCGTGTCGTCGCGGTGAGCTCCGAAGAGCTCGGCGTAGCGGCGCGTCGCCTCCGCGGCGGACGCGCCGCGCTCGATGCCGAGCACGGTGCCGGGGAAGTCGAGCTCGCGCTGGACGGCCCAGATGTCGTCGTGGCGGTCGGGCGGCAGGACCTCGGCCGGGTCGCCGACCGCGATCCACCCGATCGGCACCACGGCGCCGTCGGCCAGGCCCGAGTTGACGTGCACGACGCCGTGGATGCGAACCTCGGCCCCGGTCCCGATGCGGGCGCCCGGGAAGAGCGCCGCGCCGGTGGCGATGAACGCGCCGTCGCCCACCTCCACCCCATTGAGATGCGCGTGCGGGCCGACGATCACGTTCGCGCCGACGCGGACCGGATGGCCGGCGCGGCCGCGCAGCAGCGCGTGCTCCATGACGATCGTCTGCTCGCCCAGCACGACGGGCCCGCCGTCGTCGACCAGGACGGCGTTCCACAGCACGCGCGCGCCGGGCGCCACGCGCACGTCGCCGCACAGCACCGCGGTCGGCGCCACCCAGGCGCCGCGATCGACGGTCGGCGCCCGCCCTTCGTGCTCGACCAGCATCAGCCGCGCTCGGTGAGGTCGCGCTTGAGGACCTTGCCCGTCGCGTTGCGCGGCAGCTCGTCGAGGAACTCGATCTCGCGCGGCACCTTGTAGCGCGCCAGGTTGGCCTTCACGAGGTCCTTGAGCTCCTCGGCGTCGACCTCGGCTCCCCGCGTGACCACGACGAAGGCCTTCAGGCGCTGGCCGAACTGCTCGTCGTCGACGCCGATGACCGCGACCTCGTCGACCGCCTCGTGGTCGGCCAGCAGGTCCTCGACCTCGCGCGGGAAGACGTTCTCGCCGCCCGAGACGATCATCTCGTCGTCGCGACCGTCGATGAACAGGCGCCCGCCCGCGTCGAAGTGCCCGACGTCGCCCGACGACAGCAGGCCGCCCATGCTCTCCTTGCCGCCCCCGCCGGTGTAGCCCTCGAAGGCCATCTCGTTGCCCACGAAGATGCGCCCGGTCCGGCCCTCGGGGACCTCGTGGCCCGCCTCGTCGAGGAGCGTGACCACCGTCCCGCGCGGCGGGCGCCCCGCGGTCCCCGGGGCGGCCCGCAGGTCCTCGGGCGTCGCGATCGTCGCCCACGCGACCTCGGTCGACCCGTAGAGGTTGTAGAGGACGTCGCCGAAGCGATCCATGATCTTGAGCGCCAGCTCGCCGGGCAGGGCGCTCCCGCTGGCCGCGATGACACGCAGGGCGCTCAGGTCGTAGCGCTCGATCGTCTCGGCCGGCAGCTCCATGATCCGCTGCAGCATCACCGGGACGACGACGAGCGCGGTGCACTCGTGCTGGGCCGTCGCGCTCAGGGTGTCCTCGGGATCGAACTTGCGCCGTAGGACGAGGGTCGAGCCCAGGCCCATGCCCAGCGTGAAGTGCACGAAGCCCCACGAATGGAACATCGGCGCGGCGATCATGGTCGGCTCGGCGGCGCGCAGGGGGATCTTCGAGAACAGCGCCGCGGCCGGGTCGAGCGACTCGGGCTGCTTGCGCTGGGCGCCCTTGGGCGAGCCCGTGGTGCCGCTGGTGAGGATCACGACGCGCCCCTTGCTGCCGGGCGGGACGACGTCGCTGGGGTCGCCGGCCTCGATGAGCTCCTCGAGCAGCGGGTCCTTGGCCGCCTGGCCGCCGTCGTGCCAGGCGATGAAGCGCTTGCGCCGCTGGCCAGCGTCGTGCGTGAGCTCTTCGAACTCGGCGTCGTAGACGAGCGCGACGGGCTTCTCGCGCTTGACGACCTCGGTGATCTGCGGCCCCGCGAAGGCCGTGTTGAGGTACAGCGCGTGGGCGCCGAGCTTCGAGCACGCCACGGTCGTGTCGACGAAGCCGCGGTGGTTGCGGATCATGATCGCGACGGCGTCGCCCTCCTTGACCCCGGCGTCCGAGAGCGAGTGGGCCAGCGCGTTCGTGCGGCGATGGACCGCCTCGAAGGTCAGCGTCCCGAGCTCGTCGACGATCGCGGTGCCGCCGGGGTCGCGGATGGCCGAAGCGGTGTAGCCCGCGGCAGGCGTCGGGCCCCAGCGGCGCACGGCGTTGGCGATCCGCAGGGCCTTGTCGGGGCGGGTCGGGCGCAGGATGCCGGTCTCGGCGAGCGTGCGCGCGGTGAAGAGCTTCTGGCTGACCTGGGACAGGAGGTTCATGTGAACGCGAAAGCTATGGCAACCTCAGGTCCGCCGGCTCCTCTCCGCGCTCGATCAGCGCGTGGACGTCGCCGGCCCGCCGCGGGTTGAGGAAGACGTGGCGCTGGCCGACGCTCGGCTTCTCCGCCAGCAGCCCGGCGGCCAGCAGCGCCTCGCCCACGGCTTCGGCCAGCGCCCGCTCGTTGCCGGCGAAGCCGCGCGCCAGATGGGCGAAGTCGGTGTGGTAGCCGCCCCACTTGCCCATGCCGTCCAGGCGCTGCAGGATCCGCCGCGCCACGCGGCGGACGGGGTCGGGGTCGTCGTGGGGCCGGGAGAAGTCGGCGCCGCCCGTCTCGGCGTCGAGGGCGGCCAGGACGGCGTCCTCGTGCTCCTCCATCGAGGCCGGGTCCGCGGGGCGCCCGCCGAGGGCCGCCACGTGCGCGGCGACGACGAGCGGATGGGCGGCGCCGATCGGGGGGCGCAGGTCGTCGACGTCGGCCAGGACGCCGGCGGGCACGGCGAGCGCGCGGGCGCGCAGGCGGTCGATGCCCTCCACCTGCGTCTCGAAGGCCAGGGGGACGAGCTCGACGTCGTCCGGGTCGCCCGGGACGGCCAGGGCGAGCTGCCCGCCGAGGTGCCCCGCGCGCACGCTCCCGGCGCCGGCCACCTCGACCAGCGCCCCGACCAGCGCGGCGACGAGCAGCCAGGTGCGCTCGTTGACCGCATCGGGGTCGGCGCGCAGGGCGCGAGTGGCGGGGGCGACGGCGCGCAGGCCGCCGTCACCGGGCGCCACGGCGACGAGCACCGGCTGGTCGTAGCCCGAGCGCTTCCGGCCCAGCTCGCGCGCGCCGCGCTCGAGCTCTGTGTCGAGCAGCGCCTTCAGGCGCGCGATGCTCGTCTCCTCGAGGATCGCCGTCGCGAGATCGTCCATGACGCCACCAACGCTACTCGGGCGCGGGGTTCCGTCAGGTCGTCCCCGTAGCGTGCGGACGACCGATCATGGAAGCTGCCACTCCTCTCCCCTTCTCCCAGGTCCGCACGCACGCGGGGCGCCTGTGGATCGACGGCCTCGTCGTCGACGACGCCAGCGCGGTGCGCCTCGCGCGCGAGCGCGAGCAGCACGGCGAGGACGTGTCGCGGCTGGTGCTGGACGCGATCGCGATCGGGGCCCGCGTGCTGGACCGCGAGCAGACCGGGGCCAACGCGGACTTCGTCAAGGCGGAGTTCGAGAAGGCCGCGCGCGAGCTCGACGCGGCCTTCGTGGACCGGGCGCGGCTCGTGGCCGAGCGCCTGGACAAGCGCATCGACGACGTCTTCGGGCCGGAGAACGGGCACGTCACCAAGGCGCTGGCGCGCCACTTCGGCGACGAGTCCTCCGTCGCGGTGCAGAATCGCGTCAAGGCGCTGCTGACCGAGGTCGGTGTCCAGATGCGCGAGGACCTGCGCCGGCAGTTCTCCTCCGACGGCGAGAACAACCCGCTGGCCACCTTCCAGCGCATGGCCATCGGCGCGATGCGCGACAACGCGCAGGCACAGAGCCTGCAGCTCAAGGCCATGGACGAGAAGCTCGCCACCTTGCGCGAGGAGGTCGTCAAGCTCCAGGGCGAGAAGGACAAGCTCTCGGAGGTCGCGGCCGAGGCCGAGCGCGGCACGGCGAAGGGGCGCAGCTACGAGGAGGAGGTCGCCGCGGCCATCGATGCGCTGGCGCTGCCCCTGGGCGACGACTGCGCGGCGGTCGGCGACGTCAAGGAGTCCATGGGCAAGATCGGCGACGTGGTGGTGGCCATCGGCGCCTGCCACGGCCCTCCGCAGGGGCGGATCGTCTTCGAGGCGAAGAACAGCCGCCTGTCGCGCCCCGAGGCCGTGCGCCAGCTCGACGAGGCGCGGCGCGAGCGCAACGCGGACTACGCGGTGCTCGTCGTCCCCTCCGAGGAGAAGGTCCCGGCGCGGATGCACTCCCTGCGCGAATACAACGGCGACAAGCTCATCGTCGCCTACGACGCCGACGAGGGCCCGCTCGCCCTCCAGGTGGCCTATGCGCTGGCCCGCGCCCGCGTGCTCATGGCCCGCGGCGGAGCGGAGGGCGTCGACGGCGCGGCGGTGGCCGACATCGTCGAGCGCGCGGTGGCCGAGCTCGAGGCGGTCAGGCGCATCCGCCAGCAGCTCACGGGCGCCAAGACGCAGATCGACAAGGCATCTGAGATCGTGGGCGCCATGAGCGACCGCGTCGGCGGGCACCTCGAGGAGATCGCGTCCCTCGTGCACGCGGCGGAGGACGACGGCGAGCAGACGTGACCATCGCCCGCCGCGTCGTGGTCCACGGGCGCGTGCAGGGCGTCTTCTTCCGCGAGAGCGCGCGCCGGCGCGCGCGCCGCGCCGGTGTCGCGGGGTGGGTGCGCAACAACGACGACGGCAGCGTGGAGGCCTGGTTCGAGGGCGAGCCCGACGACGTCGAGGTCATGCTGCACTTCGCGGAGAACGGCCCGTCGGGCGCCTATGTGGAGAAGGTCGACGTGGAGGACGTGGAGCCGCAGGACCTGCGCGGCTTCGACGTGCGCTGAGTCGTCGTCCGCTTGCGCCGGCGGCACGGCGCGGCCAGCCACCGAGGGGAGCGAGTCGCTGCGGTTGCTGCGCCGCGTGGGGTCGTCCGCCCGCGTAGCGCGCTGGCTCTTGGGGTCCACAGCCGCACAACTCGGCACGTTGGGCGAAGAGTGGTCGATCGTGTGGCCAGGAGCCCCACGATGGACCACTCCGGCGTCGGCGGACGGCGGCAAGCGGTTGCGGCGGCGGGAACTGCTTCCCCTCGATGCCCGGTCGCGCGGTGTCGCGGTCCCGCGGGGAGAGAGCCGCTGCCTCAGGCCGCCAGCGCGATGCGCAGCGCCTCGCGCAGGACGAGGATCTCGCCGGGCGCGAGCACGTGGCCGCTGGCCACCAGGAGGCGCGCCAAGCCGCCCACGGGCACGACGTCCACGCCATGGAAGCGGCGGGCATCGCTCCACTCGGTCGTGCGCTCGAGGACCACGACCGGGGTGACCGGGCGGCGGATGAGCCGGGCCAGCGCAGAGGCTGCGGCGCGGGCCTCGTCGGCCCACTCGGGGCGCACCCGGCCGCCGCCGCGGTGCAGGACGATGAGGAAGGCCCCGCCCGGGCCGACGACGACATGGTCGGCGCACCTGGCCCCCGCCCGCGGGCGGCGCAGCAGCTCCCAGCCCACCGGGCCCAGCCCGGCGACGACGTTTTCGACGGATCCCGCCTCACCCGGGGGAGCGATCCCGGTGATGACGGCAAGACGGCGGACGCTCACGGCGAGGACATCGACCGGCCGTTCGTCGCACATTGAAACAGCGCGCACGAAGTCGGCGGTTGTTCTAGCCGGATTGCACAGCGCGGGCGAACGCGCTGCGCGCAGCCTCGCCCCGGACGGCGAACACGATCCGCTCGAGCCCGCTGCCGGCCTGCAGGTGGCGGCGGACTTCCTCGGCCTCGATGCGGGCCGCCTCGTCGAGCGGGAAGCCGCCGACGCCCGTGCCGAAGGCGACGAGGGCCAGTGAGCGGGCCCCGAGCTCCTCCGCGCGGGCCAGCGTGGCCGCCGTGGCGCGGCGGATGATCTCCGCCGAGGTCGGCCCGCCCAGCTCCATCGTGGCCGCGTGGATGACCCACCGCGCGGGCAGGGCGCCGGCGGTCGTCTCCACCGCCTCGCCCAGGCCGACCGGCGCGCGCCGATGGCTCTCGTCCTGGATCTCCGGGCCGCCGGCCCGCGCGATGGCGCCGGCGACGCCGCCGCCGTGCAGCAGCCGCGTGTTGGCCGCGTTGGCGATGGCGTCCACCTCGAGGGTCGTGATGTCGGTGTCGAGGACCTCGACGGTGGCCGTCACGCGGCCGAGGCTACGCCACTTCGGCGGGCTCGTCCTTGCCCTGCAGGCGCTCGCGGCCGCGCTGGACGGCCGCGATGAACTTCGAGAGGTTGACCTCGAGCGTGTTGAGGATCTCGTCGGCGTAGTCCTCCGCGCCGAGGCGGATCTCGCGCTCGCGAGCGCGGGCGTCCTCGATGATGTCCTCGGCGGCGCGCTCGGCCTGCTTGGTGACCTCCTGCTCGGAGGTCAGCTGCGTCTGGCGCTCGCGGGCCTCCTTCAGGATCCGCTCGGCCTCGCGCTTGGCCTCGGCCAGCATCTCCTGGCGCTCCTTGACGATCCAGCGCGCCTGCTTGATCTCCTCGGGGATCGTCGCGCGCATCTGGTCGAGGATGTCGTAGATCTCCTCCTTGTCCACGCGCACCTGGTCCGTCAGCGGGACGGGCTTGGCGTTGTGAACGAGATCGTCGAGTTTGTCGATGAGGACCAGGACGTCCATGGCAGGATGAGGTTCGTTACCGGGACAGCTCTTCCTTCAAGCGCCGCGCGACGGCTTCGGGCACGAGGTCTTCGATGGACCCATCGAAGATCGCGAGCTCCTTGACGCCACTCGAGCTGAGGAAACTGTACTGGGGGCTGGCCATGAGGTAGAGGGTGTCGACGTCGGGCGCCTCGCGGCGGTTGAGCTGGTTCATCTCCATCTCGTACTCGAAGTCGCTGATCGCGCGCAGTCCCTTGACGATCGCGCGGGCCCCGAGGCGGCGCGCGAACTCGACCACGAGGACGTCGAAGGACTCGGCGCGGACGTTGCCCAGGGGGGCGGTCGCCTCGGTGATGAAGCCCAGGCGCTCCTCGGTCGCGAACAGGGTCTTGCCCTTGCGCACGGGATGGTTGACCACGCCGACCACGACCTGGTCGAACAGCTGCGAGGCCCGCGCGATCACGTCGAGGTGCCCGTTGGTGATCGGGTCGTACGAGCCGGGGCAGACGGCGATGCGGGGATCAGGGGCCATGTTCGTGGATGCGGATCAGGGTGTCGCCGTAGCGGCGCTCGCGATCGACGGGCAGTTCGAGATCGAGCGGCGATCGGCGGTCGCTCTCGGTCACGACGCGCGCTGCGGGCGCCAGCACGGCGGGCAGGGCCTCTGAGAGCTCCCGTCCCAGCGCCGGCGCATCCCGGTACGGCGGGTCGAGGAGCACCAGATCGTATGCATCGCCGCGCGCCGATGCGTCGCGGAGGGCCACGCGGGCCGGCGCGTGGACCACGCGCGCCTCGCCCTCGCCCAGTCCGAGGGCGTCCAGATTGGCGCGGATGACCTCGACCGCGCGCCCGTCGCGCTCGACGATCACCGCGCTCGCGGCTCCGCGTGAGAGCGCCTCGATGGCCAGCGCACCCGATCCTCCGAACAGGTCGAGGACGCGCGCGCCCTCGAGCGGGCCGAGCATCGAGAACAGCGCCTCGCGCACGCGATCGGAGGTCGGCCGCGTCTCGCGACCCCGCGGCGCCCGCAGCCGCCGGCCGCCGAGGCGCCCGGCCACGACCCTCACGCCGCCACGGGCTCCTTCTCGGCGGCTTCGAGCTCAGCGGCGAGCAGCGCGAGCTCGGGCGCGCTGAGGCCGGGGTCCTCGCGCAGCAGCGCCGCGGCGCGCGCGTGGGCGCGCTCGAGGATCGCCTCGTCCTCGGGCAGGCGCGCGAAGCGAAAGCGCGCCAGCCCGGACTGGCGCGTGCCGGTGAGCTCGCCCTCGCCGCGCAGGGCGAGGTCGATGGCGGCCAGCTCGAAGCCGTTGGTGTGGCGGGCCAGCGCCTGCAGGCGCGGCGACTCGGCCGGCCCGAAGAGCAGGCACAGCGAGGGGTCCTCGCCGCGCCCGACGCGTCCGCGCAGCTGGTGCAGCTGCGAGATCCCGTAGCGCTCGGCGTCCTCGACGAGCATCACGGTCGCGTTGGGCACGTCGATGCCGACCTCGATGACGGTGGTGGCGACGAGCACGTCGGCCCCTCCGGCGGCGAACGTCTCCATCGCGGCGGCCTTCTCGCGCGGGCGCATCTGGCCGTGCAGCAGCACGACGCGGAAGTCGGCGAGCTCGGTCTCCTGCAGGCGCTCGAACTCTGCCGTCGCCGCGCGGGCCTGCAGCGCCTCGGACTCGCTGACGAGCGGACAGACCACGAAGGCCTGACGCCCGGCGCGCAGCTCCTCGCGGATGCGCTCGTAGGCGCGGTCGCGCTCGCGCTCGCCGCTGGCGACGTGCGTGACGATGGGCTGGCGGCCCTTGGGCAGCTCGCGCAGCGTGGTCACGTCGAGGGCGCCGAAGTTGGCCAGGTACAGGGTGCGCGGGATCGGCGTGGCCGTCATGTGCAGCACGTGGGGCGCGATGTTCGACCCCGCCCGCCCCGCCTTGGCGTCCAGGGCCGCGCGCTGGCGCACGCCGAAGCGGTGCTGCTCGTCGACCACCGCCACGGCCAGGCGCTCGAACTCGACGGCCTCCTCGATCAGCGCATGGGTACCGACGATGAGCTTCAGCTCCCCGCTGCGCAGCTTGCCGAGCAGGTCGGCGCGGCGGCCCGCCGGCGTGGAGCCCGTCAGCAGCGCGACCGGCACCAGCGAGCCGGGCATCAGCGCCTGCAGCGTGGCGAAGTGCTGCTCGGCCAGCGTCTCGGTGGGCGCCATGAGGGCCGCCTGCATGTCGTGCTCGACCGCGCGCAGCATGGCGTGCAGGGCGACCACGGTCTTGCCGGAGCCGACCTCGCCCATGAGCAGCCGCAGCATCGGCCGCTCGGCCGCGAGGTCGGCGTCGATCTCGTCCATCGCCGCGGCCTGGTCATCGGTGGGCGTGAAGGGCAGCAGCGTGTCGCGCCAGACGCGCGAGAGCGTCGGCTCCTCGGCCAGCGCCACCGCCGCCTGGGTGGCGCGGCGCTCGGCGCGCAGGCGCAGCTGCACGACCTGGTCGACCAGCAGCTCGTCGAAGGCCAGCCGCGCGCGGCCGCCCTCGCGATCGCCGAAGTGCGCGGCGGCCATCGCCGCCTGGCGGTCGGGCAGGCGCTCGGCGATCCGCAGCGACGCGGGCAGCGGCTCGACCACGTCGGCGACGGCATCGCGGTGCTCGCGCACGGCGGCGAGGATCTGCGTCGAGGTGATGCCCTTGGTGGCGGGGTACTGCGAGGCCGCCTCCGCGACGCTCGCCACCGCGTCGGTGCGCGCGTGGCTGTTGACGCGGAAGCGGTTGGCGCCCTGGTACTTGCCGGCCAGCATCAGCCTCGTGCCGGCCTTGTACTGGTCCTTGAGCCACGGCTGGTTGAAGAAGGTGGCCTTCATGACCCCGGTGGCGTCGCTGACCACCGCCTCGACCAGCGGCTTCATGCCGCGCCGGCGCACGGGCCGCGAGCTGATCGAGCGGACCTCGACGATCACCGTGGCGACCTCCTCCGGCGCCAGCTCGCCGATGGTGCGCGCCTCGCCGGAGTCGCGCGGGATGTGATCCAGCAGCGCGCCGACCGTGGTCAGGCCCAGCGCCTCGGCCGCCTCGGCCGCCGGCCGCGGCTTCCAGGTGACGGGCTCCTCCAGGCGCGAGGGGCGCGGCCAGTGCACCGGCGCGGCGCTCAGGGCGGCGGCGTCGAGCTCCTCGGCGCTGGCGAAGGCGGTCGGCATCCCGCGGCCAATGATGGCGCCCGCGGCGGAGCTACCGGTCGCGCGTCGCGTCCGGAAGGCCGCGGCGCCGCGGCTCTCGGCGGCGCGGCGCGCCCCCGCAAGGGTCGACGCGGGGGTGGCTACTCGCCGTCGAGCTCGCGCATCCGGCGCGTCACGAGGCGGCGCTTGTCGGCCAGCTCCTCCTCCAGCGCGGCGATCTGGTCGCGCCGGCGGCGCACGAGCGCCAGCTGGCGGTCGATGAGGCGCCGCGACTCGGACAGCATCTCGCGCCGGCGCTCGGCGCCCGGGTCGCCGTGCTGCCACTCCTCGCGCAACGCGGCCCGCGCATCCTCGGCCTCGAGCAGCTCCCGGAGCTCGTCGAGGGTCACGCCGAGCAGCTCCTTCAGGCGCAGCGCATCGGCCAGTCGCTGGACCTCGCGCTCGCCGTAGAGGCGGTGCCGGCCGGACTCGCGGCCGCCCTCGCGGGGGAGGATCCCGATCTCCTCGTAGTAGCGGATCGTGCGCGGCGTCGTGCCGACGCGCTTGGCGACCTCGCCGATGCGCAGGCCGGCGGCGACCGTGGCGCTCACGTCCTGGGCCTCATGAGCGACACGGCGGCGCCGACCAGCGACGTGGCGGCCAGCACCCACAGCGCCGTGTGCATGTTGTGGATGAAGGGCTCGAGCTGCGCGTCGCTGAGCCCCGAGGCCACGCCGGAGAAGATCTTGAAGAGCACGTCCTTCGGGACGGCGGAGGTGACGATGGCCAGCACGAAGGCGATCGAGAGGACCGCGCCCGTGTTCTGCAGCATCATCCGCGCGCCGGCGGCGATGCCGCGCCGGTGGGCCGGGACGGTGCCCATCATGGCCGCCGTGTTGGGCGAGTTGAACATCCCCGATCCGATGCCCACGAGGCCCAGCCACACCGCGCTCTGCCAGTAGGGCGAGTCGGCCTGCAGGGTCGTCATGGCGGCCAGCGCGACGGCCGACACGAGCATGCCCATCGCGGCCAGCGTGCGCGACCCGCGGCGGTCGGCCCAGATCCCGGCCAGGGGCGAGGAGACCAGCATGCCGAGGGCCATCGGCGCCAGCTTGATGCCGGCCGTGATCGGATCGTCGCCCTGCGCGCCCTGGTAGTAGAAGACGAAGACGAAGAGCAGCGCGAAGCGCGACAGACCGTTGATGAAGGCCGCCGCGGTGGCGGCGGCGAAGAGCCGGTTCTCGAAGATGGTGAGGTCGAGCATCGGCGCGCGGCCGTGGCGCTCGATGAGCACCCACAGCGGGAGCAGGACCACCGCGGCGACGAGGCCGCCGATGACGATCGGGTCGTTCCAGCCCGAGATGCCGCCCTTGGAGATGCCGAGCACCAGCCCGGTGAGCCCGGCGACGAAGGTCGCGGTCCCCAGCAGGTCATAGCCGCGCTGAGCGTCCTTGCGCGCCAGCTCGTGCAGCACGAGCGCGCCCCACAGGCCGCCGGCCAGGCCGAGCGGCACGTTGAACCAGAACACCCAGTGCCAGGAGATCGACACGAGCGCTCCGCCGAGGACCGGGCCGATGACGAGCCCCACGGCCGCGATCATCGTATTGGTCCCCATCGCGAGGCCGAGCTGCTCGCGGGGGAAGGCGTCGGTGACGAGCGCGGCGGCGTTGGCGAACAGGAAGGCGGCGCCGATGCCCTGCACGATCCGCCACAGGATCAGCTCGGTGCCGCTGCCCGCGAAGCCGGCACCCAGCGAGGCGAGCGCGAAGACGACGAAGCCGCCGACGTAGGCGTGCTTGCGCCCGAAGAGGTCGGACAGCCGGCCCGCCGTGAGGACGAGCACGGTCGAGGCGATCATGTAGGCGAGGATCACCCAGACGAGCTCGAGGATGCTCGTGCCCAGGGCCCGCTCGAGGTCGGGCAGGGCGATGATCAGCGTGCCCGAGTTGATGGTGGCCAGCAGCATGCCTAGGCCGGTGCACGACAGCGTCCACCACTTGTAGTTCGCGTGCTCGGAGTCGACGCCGAGGCGTCGGCGCGGGAGGGTCCCGACCGCTGCAGGAGGAAGGTTGGCCATCGCTTCGACTATACCCAAACCTCTTTCTTACGTGAACGTCAGTTTCTGTGCGGGGGTTCGTCTGCGCTGCGCTGGTGGCGCTGCGCGGCGCTTACTGCATCACCGAGGGGAAGCGGACCCGGAGCGGCGCGACCGGGGGCGGTCGTCCTTGCCGGGGCGAGCAACCCCGAAGGATGCTGACTTTTCGGGCCACTGCCCCTAATAGTCAGCACGGTGGTCGTTAGTAGGGCTCCTGGCCCCACAATCGACCACGCTACTCCCGAGGCCGACGGCCAGCGCACGCGCCGCCTCAGGACTGCTTCCCCTCGGTGAGGCAGTAAGCGCCGCGCACTGCCGCAAGCGCGGCGCGGGAGACCGCGCGGAGCGCCTACTCAGCGGCCAGCAGCCACCAGTACGACGGCTGCCCGCCGTCCTCGAGCTCGAGCTCGACCGACGCGGGCGCCAGCGCGGCGACCGCGTCCGCGTCCAGGGGCGCGCCCTCCCCGGCGATGCAGGTCAGCAGCTCGGCGTCGGCCGCCAGCGCCGTGAGCACGGCCTCCAGCGTCGGCGCGACCTCGCCCCAGGCCACCAGCTCGTCCTCCACGAAGCCGACGGCGTCGCCCACGCGGAAGCGCCCTGCGGCGTCCTCGCGCGCCGCCGGCGCCACCGCGCCGGTGCGCACGGCGGCGATCGCCACGCGCATGGCGTGGGCGTTGGCGTCGGCGTCGGCGGGTGTCGTCAGGGCGACGGCCGCGGCCAGCCCGGCCTGCTGTGAGCGCGAGGCGACCACGCGCACGGTCTTCTCGGCCAGCTCCGCGGCGCGCTCGGCCGCCATGATCACGTTGGCGCTGTTGGGCAGGACGACGACCTCCTCGGCCGCGACCGAGTGGATGCCGGCCAGCAGCTCGTGCGTGGAGGGGTTCAGCGTCGGACCGCCGTCGAGGACGTGGGCGCCCAGCGACTCGTACAGCCGCGCCATGCCGGGGCCCGAGACGACGGCGAGCACGCCCGTGCGGGCGCTGGGGCGCGGCTGGCCGTTGGCGGTCAGGCGGGCGTCGCGCTGGGCCACCTGCGCGCGCATGTCCGCGACGTCGAGGCGCGACACCTCGCCGGCGGCGGCGAAGACCGCGATCGCCGTCTCGGGATCGTCGGTGTGCACGTGGACCTTCAGCGTGCTGCGATCGCCGACGACGAGCACGGAGTCGCCCAGCTCCTCGAGCGTCCCGACGTAGCGGGCGGCGTCGAGGTCGTTGCCGGTGACCGCGAAGTTGGTGCAGTAGCGATAGGTGGACGACTCGTGCTCGGGATGGCTGATCCGGGCGGGAGCGTGGTGCTCGAGCCGGGGCGCCGCCGCCTCGCCGCGCAGCGCGGCGACGACCCCGGCGAAGATGACGATCACGCCGTACCCGCCGGCGTCCACCACCCCGGCCTCGCGCAGGGCCGGCAGCAGCTCCGGCCCGCGGCGCACGGAGGCCTCGCCCGCGACGATGGCCTCCTCGAGGATGTCGGCCAGGACGCGCTCCTGCACATCGCCCTCGGCGTCGGCGCCCAGCCGCGCCGTGTCCATGTGGGCCAGGCGCGACGCCACCGCAGCGGCCATGTCGCGCATGACGGTCAGCATCGTGCCCTCGGCCGGCGCGCGGACCGAGGCGTACGCGCGCTGTGCGGCGCGGGCCATGGCGGCGCCCAGCAGCACGGGGTCGATGAGCTCCCCCGGGCGCGAGACGAGCTCCTCGGCGGCGCCGCGGATGAGCTGGGAGAGGATGACGCCGCTGTTGCCGCGCGCGCCCAGCAGGGCCGCACGCGCCACCGACTCGACGATCTCGCCGCGCGCGATCTCGTCCAGCGGCCGGTCGACGGCGGCCAGGCGGTCGACCTCCTCCAGGCAGGCCTGAAGGGTCAGGGCCATGTTGTCGCCCGTGTCGCCGTCGGCGACCGGGAAGACGTTCAGGTCGTTGATCTCCTGCCGGCGCGCCTCGAGGTGCGCCAACGCGCCCTCCAGCGCGACGCGGAACCGGACGAGGCTCGGATCCGACACGGAGGGGGCTAGAGCGCCTTGGTGACCTTGCCGGCCTTGAGGCAGCGCGTGCAGACGTAGACGCGTCGGGGCGCCTTGCCCACCAGGATCCGCACCTTCTGGAGGTTGGGATCGAAGCGGCGCTTCGTGGCCACCATCGAGTGGCTTCGGCTGTTGCCGAACCCTGGGCCCCGGCCGCAGCTGTGACAGACCTTCGCCATGCGACGGCGCAGTGTAGCGGGCCGATCGCTTGGGTAGCGTGCCAGGCAATGCCGGTCTCCGAGCATCGCATTGCGCTGCCCGCCCGATACCGGGTCGTCCGCCACATCGCCAACGGCGGAATGGCGGCGGTCTGGCTGGCCGAGGACGAGCTCCTGGGCCGCCTCGTGGCGGTCAAGGTCCTCGCTGCCGGCTACGCCGAGGAGGAGCGCGCCAACCACCGCTTCGTCCGCGAGGCGCGCGCCGGCGCACGGCTTTCGGAGTGCCGTCACGTCGTCACCGTGTACGACATAGGCGAGCACGAAGGCCGCCCCTTCATGGTCATGGAGCACTTCTCGGGCGGCACCGTGGCCGACCGCCTGCGCAGCGGCCGCGACGTCCCGCGGGCGCTGGCGCTGCGCTGGCTGCGCGAGGCGGCCGACGCGCTGGATTGCGCCCACGCCCACGACGTCGTGCACCGCGACGTCAAGCCCGCCAACCTGCTCATCGACGAGCGCGGGCGCCTGGCCGTCGGCGACTTCGGGATCGCCACGGTGGCGACCGAGGCGTCGCTGACCCAGACCGGGCAGGTCCTCGGCACCGCCGCCTACATCTCGCCCGAGCAGGCGCAGGGCCAGGCGGCCACCGATGCCAGCGACCGCTACGCGCTGGCCGTCGTGGCCTTCGAGCTGCTCACCGGGCGCCGGCCCTTCACCGCCGATCACCCCGCCGCCCAGGCCCGCGCCCACGTCGAGGAGAGCGTGCCATCGGCCAGCGCGGCGGGCACCGGGCTGCCGCCGCGCGTGGACCGAGTCCTCGCCACGGGGATGGCCAAGGATCCCGCGGAGCGCCCGGCGACCGCCTCGGCCTTCATGGACGCCCTCGAGGTGGCGCTCGACGGCGACCCCGTGGCCGCCGGGCCGCCGACCGCGGTGACCGCGCCGATCGCACGGGCCCCGGGCCCCGCGCCCGCGCCGGCGGCGGCGGCGCGCGCCCACCCGCCCGGTCCGCGTCGGCCCCGCCCGCTCCAAGCGCCGCTGGCCCGGCATGGCCGCCCTCGCCGCGATCGCGGTCGTCGCCGGGGCGGCGATCGCGATCGCCGCCGGGACCGGCGGCAAGGACGACAGCGGCGCCACCACTCCCAAGCACACGACCACACCGGCGCACAGCACGTCGAAGCCCAAGGCGCACACCAAGGCACAGACCACGCACTCCCAGGCGACGGCCCAGACACCGGCAACCACCCAGGCGCAGGCGACGACCCAGGCTCCCGCCAAGTCCAAGCCGCCGGCCACGCAGGCCGCTCTGGCGGCCCAGGCGAAGTCCGACGACCCCGTCGCGCTCAACGACCAGGGCTTCGCCCTCATCGGCCAGGGCAAGCCGAACGAGGCCGTGGCGCCGCTGCAGCGCTCCGTCGAGGCCTTCCGCGCGCAGGGACGCAAGAGCGAGATCGGCTACGCCTACGCGCTCTACAACCTGGGCAACGCGCTGCGCCTGAGCGGCCGCCCGGCCGACGCGATCCCGTTCCTCCAGGAGCGCCTGCACGTCTCGAACTACAAGCGCGGGATCGTCGAGAAGGAGCTCAGGACGGCGCAGGAGCAGGCCGGGCAGAAGCCCTCCAAGCCCGGCGACTGAGACCTCCCCCGATCGGGGGAGGCGCGATTCATCCGCGCGATCGTGCGCCCGGATGGTGGCCGCGCCGAGACATACGGCCGACTTGCGTGTTCGCAAGGACGAAACGATGGTCACTCCCAAGGTCAACGAGACGAAGCGCGGCTCGGCCCACAAGGGCTCAGGCTCCGCCGCGCCGGCGTCCGCCCAGCCGCCCCAGCGCTGAGGCGCCCCCGGCCGCCTCGCGCGCACGGCCCACGCGGGTGCGCCGGCGCCCGGCGCTCAACTCCCGCCCGCTGCTGCCGAAAATCGGAGGAGGACGATGCCTCCTTCTCCGCAACACTCCCCGTCGATCGACGCCGCGCTGCAGGAGGCCATCGGGCGCATCGGTCAGCTGCCGGTGCTCGACCGCGCCCTGCGACGCGTCCGCGACCTCGCCGGCGACCCTGAGTCCGACACCAACGAGCTCGTCACCGCCATCGAGACCGATCCCGGGCTCGCCGCCAACGTCCTGCGCTTCGCCAACTCGGCCGCGTGCGCGCGCCCCGTCCGCGCGCAGACGGTGCGCCAGGCCGTCACCCTCGTCGGGCGCGTCAGCATCGGGCGCCTGGCCCTCGAAGCCGCCGTCTGCCGCTTCTTCGAGCTCGCGCCCGGCACCGGCGGGGCATCGCGCGGCCTGTTGCACGTGCACGCCAGCCAGGTGGCCGCCGTCGCGGGCGCCCTGGCCGAGCGCGCAGGCGCCGACGTCGAGGCCGCTCACCTCGGCGGCCTGCTGCACGACCTCGGCAAGCTCGTCATGCCCCTCGCCTTCGGCGAGGAGGAGCTCGACACCGTCGCCCGCGAGCACGCCGTCGGCGCGCCGCGCGCCGAGCTCGAGCGCGAGCGCTTCGGCGTCGACCATGCGCACGCCGGCGAGGTCTTCGCCCGCGAGGCGTTCCTCGAGGCGCGCGTGTTCAAGGCCATCGGCGCCCATCACGGCGGCAGCGTGCCCAGCCCCGAGGCGGCCTGCGTGCAGGCGGCCAACGCCGCCGTCCACCTCGTTCACGGCCTGCCCGCCGACGCCGACGTGCTCGACGCCGCGCTCGCCGAGCTCGGCCTCGATGCCGCCGTCCTCGACGAGGTCGTACCCGTCGCCCTTCCGGCGCTGACGCCGGCCGTGGGCGGCCTCGCCGGGCGCATCGCCGCGCTCGAGCGCGCCGCCACCACCGACGACGTCACCGGGCTGCTGACCCGCACCGCGTGGATGAGCGCGGTGCGCGAGCAGCTGCAGGCCGGCCGCTCGGGCATCGTCCTCGTCGCCGACCTCGACGGCCTCGCCACGCTCGACGAGCGCCACGGCTACGCCTCGGGCAACCTCGTGCTCTGCGAGCTCGGGCGGATCCTCGGCCGCCGCGGAACCGCCGGCCGGCTCGGCGGCGACGCGCTCGCCCTGTGGGCCGCCGTCGACGCCTCCGAGGCCGATGGCCTCGCGGTCGCGGTGCGCCGCGACGTGCACTCGCGCTTCAGCGCCGACGGCGTGAGCGTCGACGTGTCCCTGGGCAGCGCTGCGGCCGCGGCCGGCGACGACGTCGCGGCCCTGCTGCACGCCGCGACCGCGGCCCTCGAGCAGGCCCGCGCCGCGGGCCGCGCTCCCCGCGCGGCCTAGGGCCGCTCGGGCTGGCGCGCCGGCTCGCGCCGGGGCGGGTGCGCCGGACGGCGTGCCGGGCGCGGATGCCCATCGGCCAGCTTGCCGGGCTCGCGCAGGCGCACCGCGCTGGGCTCGGCGTCGCGCAACGGCAGCCCGTCGCCGGACGGTCCGGGCGGCGGCGGAGCGGGTGGCTCGTCGTCGCCGCCGGGCCACCAGCCGCGCCAGTCGGGGCGGTTGTCGTCGTCGAGGAGCAGCGCCCAGACCAGAGCCGCCATGCCGATCACGTGCACGAGCACGGTGAGCGCGAGGGCCAGGACCTCCTTCGTCACGCCCACAAGCCTACCCCCATGCGTGACGCCCGCCACAACCTTTTCGCTGCCGAACGTCGGTCTTCCCACGTCATGGCGTGGCAGGACCGACGTTCGACGCCCAAGGGGCGCTAGTCGGCGCCCAGCTGCTCGCGCAGGCGCGCCAGCGCGAGCACGGCCTCGGCGGCGTGGCGGCCCGAGTCGCGCTTGGCGCCCCCCGAGCGCTCGAGCGCCTGCTCCATGGTGTCGACCGTGAGCACGCCGAAGGCGCAGGGCACGCCGGTGGAGAGCTGGACCTCCTGGATCCCGCGCGCGGCCTCGGCGCAGACCCAGTCGTAGTGGTCGGTCTCGCCGCGGATGACCGCGCCCAGGCAGCACACGCCGTCATAGCGCCCGGTCAGCGCCGCGTAGCGCGCCGCGAGGGGCAGCTCGAAGGCACCGGGCACGTCGAAGACCTCGGCCTCCCCGGCGCCCGCCTCGGCGAAGGCGGTCTGGGCGCCGCCGACGAGCCGGTCGGCGAGATGCTCGTAGAAGCGCGCGACGACGATGGCGAAGCTCAACGCTCGCTCTGCCCCCAGCCGCTGCCGTGCCCCGGGCGCTCGCGCAGGTGACGCATCTCCTCGTCGAGGTTCAGGCCCTGGTGGTGCAGCGTGTGGCCCATCCGCTCGGCCTTGGCCCGCAGGTAGCGCTCGTTGTGCGGGTTGGGCATGTGCTCGATCGGCACCTGCTCGCTGACGCTCAGCCCGTAGCCCTGCAGCCCGTGGATCTTCTTGGGGTTGTTGGTGAGGATCCGGATCGAGCTGAGCCCGAGGTCCACGAGGATCTGCGCGCCGATGCCGTACTCGCGCAGGTCGGCCGGCAGGCCGAGCTCGAGGTTGGCGTCGACCGTGTCGAGCCCCTGCTCCTGGAGCTTGTAGGCGCGCAGCTTGTTGAGCAGCCCGATGCCCCGCCCCTCCTGGGCCAGGTAGACGAGGACGCCGCGGCCCTCGCGCTCGATCATCGCCAGCGCGGCCTCGAGCTGCTCGCCGCAGTCGCAGCGCAGCGAGTGGAAGACGTCGCCGGTCAGGCACTCCGAGTGCATGCGCACGAGCACGTCCTCGACCCCCGACACGTCGCCCTTGACCAGCGCCACGTGGTGCTTGTCGTCCATCAGCGAGCGGTAGCCGACGACCTCGAAGTCGCCGAACGTGGTGGGGAGCGTGGTCGCCACGACGCGCTCGATCAGCTTGTCGTTGCGCCGCCGGTAGGCGATGAGGTCGGCGATGGTGATCATCCGCAGGCCGTGCTTGAAGCAGTAGGCGCGCAGGTCGCCGACGCGGGCCATCGACCCGTCCTCGTTCATGACCTCGCAGATCACCCCGGCGGGGACGCAGCCGGCCAGCCGCGCGAGGTCGATCGAGGCCTCGGTGTGCCCCGTGCGCTCGAGCACGCCACCGGGCCGGGCCTTCAGCGGATTGACGTGGCCGCCCTTGACGATGTCCTGCGGGCCCTTCTCGGGGTCGACGGCCACGCGGATCGTGTGCGCCCGGTCGGCCGCGCTGATGCCGGTGGTGACGCCCTCGCGCGCCTCGATGGTGACCGTGAACGGCGTCGCGTGGGCGGTCTCGTTGCGCAGCGACATGAGCTCGAGGCCGAGCTCCTCGCAGCGCGCGCCCGTCAGCGCCAGGCAGATCCAGCCCCGCGCGTGGGTGGCCATGAAGTTGATGTCGTCCGCCGTCACGAACTCGGCGGCCATGACGAGGTCGCCCTCGTTCTCGCGATCCTCGTCGTCGACGACGACGATCATCTTGCCCGCCGCGATGTCCTCGAGCGCCTCCTCGACGGTGGCGAACGGTGTCGTCTCGGTGCTCAACTGGGGTCACGCCTCACGAGCTTCTCCACGTACTTGGCCAGGATGTCCACCTCAAGGTTGACAGGCGTGCCCGGCGCGGCGGTCCCGAGGTTGGTGCGCTCGAGCGTCTCGGGGATGAGCGAGACGTCGAACGACGCCTCGTCGATGCTCGCCACGGTGAGCGAGACGCCGTCCACGGTGATCGAGCCCTTCTCGACCACGTAGCGCAAGAGCTGCGGGTCGGCCTGGATCGTGACCACCCGCGCGAAGCCGTCCTCGCGGACGGCCGACACCGCGCCGACGCCGTCGACATGGCCCTGGACGAAGTGCCCGCCCAGGCGGGCATCGGCCGCGAGCGCGAGCTCGAGGTTGACCCTGGTCCCGCTGCGCACCTCGGCCAGCGACGAGCGGCGCAGCGTCTCGTTCATGACGTCGGCGCCGAAGCGGTCGCCGCACAGGCCGACGGCGGTCAGGCAGACGCCGTTGACCGCGACCGAGTCGCCCTCGGAGAGCTCGCGCGCAAGCGGCGACTCGATGGCCAGGCGCACGCCGTCGGTGGTCGAGTGCACCTCGGCGACCGTGCCGAGGTCGGCGACGAGACCCGTGAACAACGGCCTACCACTCCCGCAGGCGCGCCGAGAGCAGGACGTCGCCGGCGACCGACTCGCACTGCAGGGTCAGCGCGCGCAGCGCATCGGAGATGGCATCGACGCCCTCGCCCTCGAGCGGGTCGCGCGCCGAGCGCCCGCCGAGCAGGAGCGGGGCGATGAACAGCCGCAGCTCGTCGATCTCGCCGCCGTCGAGGAAGGCCCCGGCCAGGTGCGGGCCGCCCTCGAGCAGCACGGAGGTGACCGGCGGATCGAGCGCGCCGAGCTGGTCGAGCGCCGAGCGCACCCGGGCGGGCTCGTTCTCGCCGGTGGCGACGATGACCTCCGCGCCCGCGTTCTCGAGCGCATCGGTGTTCGAGCGCCGCGCGGCGCGCGAGACGACGACGACGAGGGGGACCTCATGGGCGGCCGAGACCAGCTTGGAGTCCAGGGGCAGGCGCCCGGTGGCGTCGAAGATCACGCGCCGCGGCTGGTGGCGCACGCCGTCGATGCGCGCGGTGAGCTGCGGGTCGTCGGCCAGCGCCGTGCCGATGCCCACCGCCACGGCATCGCACGAGGCGCGCCACCGGTGCGCGACGAGCCGGCTGTCCTCGCTGGAGATCCACCTCGAGTCGCCCGTCTTGGTCGCCACCTTGCCGTCCAGGCTCATGGCCGACTTGAAGAGCACCCACGGGCGCCCGGTGCGGGCGTGCTTGCGGAAGGCCTGGTTCTGCTGGCGCGCCCGCGCGGCGAGCTCGCCGCCGGCGAGGTCGACCTGCACGCCCTCGTCGCGCAGGATGCCCAGGCCCCGGCCCGAGGCCTTCTCGGTGGGGTCGTCGCTGGCGACGACGACGCGCCCCAGGCCGGCCGCCAGGATCGCTTCGGTGCACGGCGGCTGCTGGCCGTGATGGCAGCACGGCTCGAGCGACACGTAGAGGGTGGCGCCCTGCAGGTCCGCCTCGCCGGCGGCGACGATCGCGTTGACCTCGGCGTGCGGGCCGCCGTACTCCTCGTGCCAGCCCTCGCCGACGACCAGGCCGTCCTTGACGACGACCGCGCCGACCACCGGATTGGGGCTCACGCTGCCCACGCCGCGCTCGGCGAGGTCGATGGCCCGCGTGAGGTGCTGGTGATCGGTCTCGGTCCGCTGCACGAGCAGTCGAGTCTAGATCAGCCGCATTTGCCGCCCCTAAGGCGGTAGACCTGCATCACGGGCCCGGGCCGCTCGTAGGCCAGCGGATAGAAGTCGAAGGTCCAGTCGAAGTTGAACTTCACCGGCTTGGCGCCCTTGCGGTAGGGCGAGGCCTCGTAGGCGAGCGTCGAGCGGCGCTCGAGGTCGCGGTAGTAGGCGATGGCCCGCGGCACGATGTCGGGCTGCGCCTCGGCGCGCCCGCGCTGGGTGGACCCGACCACCACCCAGCAGTAGCCCTTGGCGACGTACTTGTCGATGAGCCCGGGGTACAGCGTGCGCTCGTAGTCCTCGATGTTGACGATCCGCCCGGGGCCCGGGATGACCGAGCCGTCCTCGGCGATGTTCGACCGGCTGGTGGGGAACTTCGACCAGCGCGCGCCGTTCGCGGTGCCGTGATTGGGGCGCCCGATGTCCGTGGCCCACGCGTCGGGCACGACGGGCTCGACGACGATCCGCGCGTTCGCCGGCACGTGGTCGAGCAGCCACCGGCGCGTCGTGTTGCGCGTGTCGGCCCGCGAGAGCGTGATGGCGCTGTGCAGCGAGTAGACGATCCCCTGGCCGAGCAGGATCACGGTGCCCAGCACGGCCAGGGCCGGGCCGAGCGCGGGCGCGCGTCGCGCGGCGAGCTGGGTGAGGCGGACGATCGCGTAGGCGGCCAGCAGGCAGGCGATCGGGAAGACCGGCAGCAGCCAGCGCCCGAAGAAGCGCGCCTGGGTGCCCATGTAGAGCACGTAGAGGATCGGCGCGGGGCCGAGGACGAGCAGCGCGCGCCGATCGTCGGCGGCCAGCAGGCCGAGGCCGACCACCCCGGCGACGAGCGGCGCCCAGCCCAGCCCCCAGGTGAAGGTCCACAGGTAGTAGAGGTGCCCCGAGCTCTGGGTCAGGCCGAGCTTGCCCAGCGCGTCGTCGGCCGCGTCGGCCTGGTGCTGCAGGCCGTCGCGGAAGGCCGCGAGGTCGAGCACCGCGTAGGGGTTGGCCACCACGAAGGCCCCGAGGGCGATGACCCCGGCCAGCACGAGCCCGCGCGCCGCCGCGCTGCGCCCGGCCGGCGCGGCGAGGCGGATCGCGCCCGCCGCCACGAGGGGCAGCAGGACGATCCCGCCGGTGTACTTCGTCGCGCAGGCCAGCCCGAGGCCGACGCCCGCGAGCAGGTAGTCGCGCAGGCGCCCCTCGCGCAGCACGCCCGCGGTGCCCCACAGCGAGAGGGCGATGGGCGCCAGCGTCGGGACGTCGTTGAGCGCCAGGTGCGAGTAGAAGACGGCGAGGAAGGAGCACGCCAGCAGCGCGGCGGCCAACAGGCCGACGGCGCGGCCGAAGAGCTTGGCGCCGGCCAGGTACAGCAGCCACACGGCGAGCGTGCCGACCGCCGCGGCGGTCAGGCGCGCGACGACGAAGACCTCGGTCGGGTTGGTGGCCAGGGCCTTCGAGACGCCCGCCCGGCCGCCGAACCAGAGGTCGAAGACGACGTGCAGCAGGTACGTGTAGGCCGGCGGGTTGACGAAGTAGTGCGGGTCCCAGCCGTGCCCGAAGAGGCCGATCGCGTTGGGGACGAAGTGCGCGTTCTCGTCGGCGTTGTAGGCGAACGGCAGCCCGTGCCTGACGCCCCAGACGCGCACGCCGAGCGCAGCGGCGAGCACGAGGGCGAGCCCGACCCACCACGGCCAGCGGCGCTGCGCGACGACCTCGTCCCCGGGCCCCTCCGGCGCCGGCGGGCTCAGCGGCGCCCGCTCAGCAACGGACATAGGCGCTGTAGTACGGCGTGAACGCCACCCGCGTGAACCCCGCCATCGGGATCGAGTCGAAGGTGTCCTGCGTGGACTCGTCGCCGACGGTGAAGCCCGAGCGCAGCAGCGACAGGCGGTTGACGGCGTAGATGGCCACGCCGCGGTCGATGCGCGCGCGCTGCTGCGGGTCGCTGCGCGCGATGACCTTGCCGGCGGAGGCGTCGAGCAGCCAGCGCGTGTCGGGGATGAGCTTGTGGTTGGGCGTCGACACCGGGCCGCAGCGCAGCCCGGCGCGGACCTTGGGGTCGTTGAGCAGCGTGCGCAGCGAGGCGTGCGAGTCGCCGCGGAAGGTCAACTCGTTGGTGAAGGTGGAGAAGTTGACGCGGGTGGCCGTGAAGGCCACGCCGTAGATGATCAGCGCGACGGACCCCACGGCCCAGACGGTGCGCGTGCGCCCCGCGCGCAGCATCGTCCAGCCCCCCAGCGAGACGCCCGCGAAGACCATGACCAGCAGCGAGGGCACGAGCAGGTAGCGGTCGATGACCGACAGGCCGGCGAGGCCCACGAGCACGAAGGTGCCCAGGCCGATGATGAGCAGCGCCAGCGGCATGCGCGCGCGCCGCGGCGTGAGCAGCACGGCGATGACGACGCCGAGGATCCCGGCGTAGAAGACCGGGACCTTGTCGAGGTTCTTCAGGAACTTCACCGTCGTGCTGGGAACGGCCGACAGCCCGCCGCTGGTGCGCCCGAGCTCCTCGGCCAGCCCGCTGGTGTGGGTCAGCGAGAACTTCGGGTCGCCGGTCGCCCACCAGTCGAGCGCCGTCCAGATGACCGGCGGCAGGCCCGTGAGCAGGGAGTAGCGGACGCGCAGCGGCCACGAGGCGGGTCCGATGCACCACAACCAGTACAGGCCGCTCAGCAGCCAGGCCTCGGGGCGCATGAGCCCCGCGCAGGCCAGCAGGACGAAGACGACGGTGCCGCGCCGGGGGCGCTCGGCCTCGAACGCGGCGGCCCACACGACGAAGGCCAGGTACGGGATGTCGATGTAGGCACGGGCGGCCAGGAAGGGGAAGTCGAAGCGCGTGCACAGCAGGGCGCCGGCCGCCAGGCCCGCGAGCGTCCCGAACGAGGCGGCGGCCAGGCGGTACAGGCCCGCGGCGAGAACGACGAAGGAGGCGAGCGTGGCGCCGACCATGATGCGGTCGGCCGGATCGCCGACGATCGAGAGCACCATGCCGAAGACGACGGCCAGCGGGTGCTCGGTCGGCGTGCGGTAGCCGTCGAAGGACGGCTTGACCCCGTGCAGCAGCTCGCGCCCCCACAGCAGCGAGTAGTAGCTGTCGTAGTTCGGATAGGTCGGGTAGATCAGGAACCCGATCACTGTGCCCAGCGCGAGGACGATGAGCGCCAGCATCGGCCACGACCGGAGCCGGTTGCGGCGCCCGGCAGCGGGGTCCGGGCCCGGGGCCGGCCGGGTGATCGTCGCGCTCGCCATGTGGGATACTGGGCGCCAGCGAGTGTACGGCGTCGACCTCTCTGTACGCCCCGTCGCCCCGACCCGCCCGCATGAAGCTCATCATCCAGATCCCGTGCCTCAACGAGGAGGCGACGCTCCCGGCAACGCTGGCGGACCTCCCGCGCGAGGTCCCGGGCTTCGACGCCGTCGAGTGGCTGGTCATCGACGACGGCTCGACCGATCGCACGATCGAGGTCGCCCGCGAGAACGGCGTCGAGCACATCGTGCGGCTGACCAACAACAAGGGCTTGGCCGCGGGCTTCCAGGCCGGCCTCGACGCCGCGCTCAAGCTGGGCGCCGACGTCATCGTCAACACCGACGCCGACAACCAGTACTCCGGCCACGACATCCCCAAGCTCGTCGCGCCGATCGTCGAGGGCAACGCCGACATGGTCGTCGGCGACCGCGAGACCGACACCATCGCGCACTTCTCACCGCTCAAGAAGCGCCTGCAGCGCCTGGGCTCCTGGGTCGTGCGTCAGGCCTCGGACACCGACGTGCCGGACACGACCTCGGGCTTTCGCGCCTATAACCGCGAGGCCGCCATCCAGATGGCCGTCGTCTCCAAGTACACCTACACCCTGGAGACGATCATCCAGGCGGGCAAGCTGCTGGTCGCCACCCAGCACGTCCCCGTCTCGACCAACGCCAAGACGCGCGAGTCGCGCCTGTTCCCGTCGATGGGCTCCTACGTGCGCCGCAACGCCGTGGCCATCGCCCGCGTCTATGCGCAGTACGAGCCGCTGAAGGTCTTCATGCTCATGGCGACGCTCGCCTTCGTCGCCGCGCTCATCCCCTTCGGGCGCTTCGTCGTGGCCTACATCGACGGCAACGGCGCCGGGCACGTGCAGTCGCTGATCTTCGGCGCGGTCCTCTTCAACGCCGCCGTGGTGCTGGCCGCGCTCGGAGTCATCGGGGACCTGCTCTACGGTCAGCGCATGATGTCTCAGCGCATCTTCGAGCGCGTGCGGCGCATCGAGCTGCAGCTCGACGTGCCGCCATCGCACTACGAGCCCGGCGCCCGGCCGACCGGCCAGGGCGCGACGACGGGCGCGCGCGCGGGCCAGAAGACCGAGGAGCGCGAGGCCCTGAAGCTATGAGCGGCGTCACCGTCGACCGCGAAGGCACGGTCACCGGCAACACCTACGACAAGTACGGCTCGACGAACCCCGTCGTCCGGCGCCTCATGGCCCGCTTCGAGGGCACCCTCGACGAGCTCTTCACGCAGGCCGACCCGCAGTCGCTGCTCGACGTGGGGTGCGGCGAGGGCGTCCTGACCCACAAGTGGGCCCGGCGCCTGGGCGACGAGCGCCGCGTGGTCGGCATCGACCTCGACGACCCCGCCCTGCACGCCGAGTGGGCCAAGCGGACGGCGCCCAACCTCGAGTACCGGATCATGAAGGCCGAGAACCTGCCCTTCGCCGACGGCGAGTTCGACACGGCGACGGCCATCGAGGTCCTCGAGCACGTCCCCGACGCCGAGCACACGGTGGCCGAGATGGCCCGCGTGGCCAAGCGCTGGCTGCTCGTCTCGGTCCCGCGCGAGCCGCTGTGGCGCGGGCTGAACATGGCCCGCGGCGCGTACTGGAAGGACCTCGGCAACACGCCCGGGCACGTCAACCACTGGTCCAAGCGCTCGTTCGTGGCCCTGCTCTCGCGCCACGGCGAGGTCGTGCAGGCGCGCTCGCCTTTCCCGTGGACGATGCTGCTCGTCCGCCTTCGTGACTGAGACCGCCGTCCCGGGCGCCGACGAGACCACCGGCGCGCCACAGGCCGACGCCTACGCGCGCGGCGCCCGCATCCTGTCGATCGGGATCGCCTCGACGGGCATCTTCACCTTCGCCTACTTCGCGGTGGCCAGCCACGTGCTGGACGCCGATGCCTACGGCGCCATCTCGCTGCTGTGGGCGGTGCTGTTCGTCGTCATCTCGGTCATCTATCGCCCGGTCGAGCAGCTGCTGTCCCGGACGATCGCCGACCGCCGCGCGCGCGGCCACCACGGACGCCACCCGCTGCGCATCCCGCTGCTCGTGCAGGCGGGCTTCGCCGCCGCCTTCCTCGTCGTCGCCCTCGCGCTCAAGGGCCCGATCGAGCGCGCCTTCGACTCGGCCACGCTCTACTGGGTCTTCGTCGGCGCCACGCTGGCCTACGCCGCCAGCTACTTCGCCCGCGGCTACCTGGCCGGTCACCAGTGGTTCGCGCTCTACGGCGGCCTGGTGCTCTTCGAGTCGGTCTCGCGCTTCTGCTTCCCGGTGGCCGTCGCGGTGGGCCTCGCCCATGGGCAGTCCGTCGTCGCGCTGGGCATCCTCGCCGCGCCCGTGGCCTCGCTGCTGGTCGTGCCGTGGGCCATCGTCAGGCACTCCGCCGCCGACGCGCCGGCCACCGCCGACGACCGCGCGCTGACCCTGCGCGCCGGCGCCGGCTTCGCCGCGTCCGTGGCGGCCATCCAGCTCGCCGAGCAGGCGCTGCTCAACGCGTCGGTGCTCACCGTCAGTGCGACAGCGACCACGGCCCTGGCCGGCGTCGTCTTCAACGCGCTGCTCATCACGCGCGCGCCGCTGCAGCTCTTCCAGTCGATCCAGACGTCGCTGCTGCCCCACCTCAGCGGCCTGGAGGCCACCGAGGGCCACGAGGCCTTCGCCCGCGCGATCCGCGTGACGCTGCTGGCCATCGCGGCCTTCGCCGGCGCCGTGGCGCTCGGGCTGCTGCTCATCGGCCCGTGGGCGATGGACGTCGTCTTCGGCCACGGCTATCACTACGGGCGCCTGGGGCTGGCCGTCATCGCGCTCGGCATGGGCTTTCACCTGTGCGCGGGGACGTTCAACCAGGCCGCGCTGGCCCGCGGCCACGCCCGCGCCGCGGCCACGATCTGGCTCGTCTGCGCGGCGATCTTCGTCGTGTGGATGATCGTGCCCGCGATCGACGACGAGCTCGTCCGCGCCGAGATCGGCTACGCGGGGGCGACCGCGCTCCTGTGCGCGCTGCTGCGCGCGCTGTACCGGCGATAGCTGTCGTCCGCCTTGGTTGTGGCGCTGCGCAGCGCCGCACACTGGATCACCGAGGGAAGGGGCTCCCCGCCGCGCGCGGGCGGGTCCCCGGCCACCGCGCTGGATTGCGGGGCCAGGAGCCCCACAACTCGGCATCCTTGCCGCGCTCGCCCCGTCGAGGACGAGCGCGAGCGGTCGCGCCACCCCGGGTCCGCTTGCCTCGGTGACGCCGTTCTGCGCCCACGGGAGCGTCGAACGTCGGTCCTACCCCCTGTGGAGGGGGGAAGACCGACGTTCGACCCCCGTAGGCTTCGAGGCATGCCGACCTGGGACGACGTCGTGGCCATCGCCACCCGGCTTCCGGGGGTCGAGGTCACGACGTCCTACGGCACGCCGTCGCTGAAGGTCGCGGGCGGCTTCATGTGCCGCCTGCGCACCGGGCCCGACGCCCTCGTGCTGCGCGTCGCCGACCTCGGCGAGCGCGAGGCGCTGCTGCGGGGCCAGCCCGAGGCCTTCTTCACCACGCCGCACTACGACGGCCACCCGTCGGTCCTCGTCCGCCTCGAGGCCGTCGACCCCGAGGAGCTCGCCGAGTTGCTCGAGGAGGCCTGGCGGCTGCGCGCGCCCAAGCGCGCGATCGCCGCCTACGACGCCGAGCGCTGACCGGAGAAGCTGGCGGCGGGCGCGGCCGTGCCGCGCCCGCCACGCTTCGTCACTCGTAGGCGAGCGCCTGGAGGACGTCGAGCTTGGAGGCCCGGCGGGCCGGGAGGGCCGCGGCGCCCACGCCGGCGAGGCCGGCCAGGACGAGCAGCAGCAACAGCGTCACCACCGGGATCGAGAGGGTGAAGTCGTCGAGCGGCCGGGTGAAGAGCACCGCCAGGATCACGCCCATGATCACCCCGAGGACGGCTCCGATGAGCGAGGTGATGACGGCCTCCCAGCGCACGATCCGCTTGACCTGCTTGCGGGAGGTGCCGATCGCCCGCAGCATGCCCAGCTCGCGCGTGCGCTCGCTGATCGAGAGCACGAGCGTGTTCACGATGCCGAAGAGCGAGACGATGATGGCCAGCGCCAGCAGCGCGTAGATGAGGCTGAGCAGCTGGTTGACCTGGCCGGCGATGTCGTCCTTGAACTCCTGGTTGGTCAGGACCTCGGCCTCGGGGTAGCGGGCGTCGAGCAGCCTCTTGATCTGCTGCTTGACCGCCACCAGGTCGGCGCCCGGGTCGGCGCCGACGAGACCGAAGGCGTCCTTGGGCTCGCCGAACTGCGTCTGCGCGACCGCGTTGGTCACCGTCAGGTTGGCCAGCAGGCCGCCCTTGTCGTCGACGATGCCGATCACCTTCGGGGCGATGTGCCTGCCGTTGGGCGTCGTGACCTGCAGCGTGTCGCCGAGCTTGGTGTCGTGCGAGTCGGCGTAGCCCTTCTTGACCAGCACGTCGCCCGGCCCGAGGCCGCGGACGGCGGCCTCGCCGCCGGCCTTCATGTCGAGCTTGTAGAGGTCGGGGAACGTCCGCGGGTCGATCGAGGAGACCGACTGGTTGCCGCTCACGCCGCGGACCTTGGCCTCGGAGAAGCGCACGCCGCTGACCTTCGAGACGCCCTGGACGCGATCGACGTTGCGCAGCACCTCGGGCGAGAACGGCGAGAAGCCGTCGGTGTTCTGCACCACGAAGGCGCTCTTGAGGTTCTTGTCGATGGCGCCGTTGATCGTCGCCTTCGCTCCGGCCGCGAAGATCGACGCGAAGGTCACGAGCGCGACGCCGATCATGAGCGCCGCGGCGGTGACCGCGGTGCGCCCCGGCTGGCGGACCGAGTTCTCCCGCGCGAGCTGGCCGGTGATGCCGGTCGCGCGCTCGATCGGGCGCCCGATGACGTTCGCCAGCGGCCGCACCAGCCGCGGCGAGAGCAGCGCGACGCCGAGGAAGGTCAGCGCGGCGCCGCCGCCCATGAACGAGATCGCGGCGTTGTCGGACTTCAGGCTGCCGAACAGCCCGACGCACATCAGGCCGACGCCGATGGCGAGCAGCAGCCCGGCGCCGATGGCCATCCGCCGCCCGCGGCCGCGCTGCATCGGGACGGCGCCCTCGCGCAGCGCCTCGACCGGCGGCACGCGCATGGCGCGCATCGCCGGGGCGATGCTGGCCACGAGGCTGACCAGCGTCCCCACGAGGACCGTGACGATCACCGTGCGGACCTCGATGACGACGCCCTTGCTCGGCAGGTCGGCTCCGAACGCCTTGAACATCGCGCGCAGGAGCGCCGCCGTCCCGATGCCCAGCAGGAAGCCGACGACGCCGCCGACGAAGCCCAGGGCCAGGCCCTCGCTGACCACGGCCCGCCAGATCTGCCGGCGCGACGCGCCGAGCGTGCGCAGCAGCGCGAACTCGCGCATGCGCTGGGCGACGGTGATCGAGAACGTGTTGAAGATCAGGAAGGCGCCCACGAACAGCGCGATGAAGGCGAACGCGAGCAGGAAGCTCTTCAGGAACCCGAGGTTGTCGCGGATGTCCTTGGACTCCTTGTCCGCCTGCTCCTGACCGGTGCGCACGTCGACCTTCGGGCCGAGGGAGCGCGCCAGCTGGGTCTTGAGCTGCTGGGGCGTGACGCCGGGCTTGGCGGCGACCTGGATCTCGTCGAAGCCGTTGCCCTTGCCGAGCATCCGCTGGGCCTCGGGCAGCACGAGGTCGAGCACCGCGGCCCCGCCGAACGAGCTCAGGCCGGCGATCTGGGTCGTTCCGACGAGCGTGTAGCACTTGCGGGCGGCGGTCGCGACGGCGCAGACCTTGTCGCCGACCTTCCACCCCTCCTTGTCGGCCGTCGCGGCATCGATCGCGGCCTCGCCGGCGTTCTGCGGCCGGCGCCCCGTCTTGAGCGTGAAGCCCTGAAAGCGCGGCACGTCGGCGACCGAGGCCAGGAAGTTCGGCGCCCCGCCCTTGCCGATGCGCTTGCCGTCCTTGCCCAGGATCGTGCCGGCATCGAAGACCGAGCCCTCGGCGTTGGCCACGCCGGGTTGCTGGCGGACCTGGTCGAGCACCGGCCCGGGGACGGTGGGCGCCGTGCCGCCGTTGTTGCTCGTGTCGATCGTCTTGTGCGGCGTGATCGCCGCGTCGGTCCCGCGGTTGGAGACCGTGAAGATCGTGTCGAAGGCGTTGTTGATCGAGTCGGTGAAGACGTACGTGCCGGCGATCAGCGTCGTGCCGAGCACGACGGCCAGCACGGTCAGCGCGAGGCGCAGCTTGCGCGCGAAGAGCCCGCGCAGGGCGACCCTGCGCATGCCTAGCCGACCGCCTTCATGAGGTCGAGCACGTCGCCCGCGGTCGCGGCCTGGCCGTCGTGGACGATGCGCCCGTCGCCGAGCACGAGCAGGCGATCGGCGTAGGAGGCGGCCACCGCGTCGTGGGTGACCATGATCACCGTCTGGCCGAGCTCGTCGACCGAGTTGCGCAGCAGGGTCAGCAGCTCGCCCGACGCCTTCGAGTCGAGGTTGCCCGTGGGCTCGTCGGCGAAGATGACCGCCGGCCGCGAGGCGAGCGCGCGCGCCACGGCGACGCGCTGCTGCTGGCCGCCCGACAGCTCGGAGG
The DNA here is from genome assembly GCA_963757775.1 of Paraconexibacteraceae bacterium. Classification (GTDB taxonomy): domain Bacteria; phylum Actinomycetota; class Thermoleophilia; order Solirubrobacterales; family Solirubrobacteraceae; genus JAOPZW01. The sequence continues at coordinate 130,986 of CAVWSH010000007.1, forward strand.
GGCGATGGTCGAGGCGGTCGCGCAGGCCGATGGTGTCGATGAGCCGGTCGAACCACTCCGGGTCGGGCTTGCGCCCGGCGATCGACAGCGGCAGCACGATGTTCTCGCGGGCGTCGAGGACGGGCAGCAGGTTGAAGGACTGAAAGACGAAGCCGACCTTGTCGCGGCGCAGGTTGGTCAGCCGCTTGTCGTCGAGGTCGACGAGCTCGACGCCGTCGAGGACGACGGAGCCGCTCGTGGGCCGATCGAGGCCGGCGAGGATGTGCATCAGGGTGGACTTGCCGGAGCCCGACGGTCCCATGATCGCGGTGAAGCGACCGGCTGGGAACCCGACGGTGATCCCGTCGAGGGCGCGGACCGCGGCCTCGCCTTCGCCGTACACGCGCACGACGTCGGCGGCCGATACCAGCAGGGGTTCGGGCACATTCATGACCGGCAGCGTGCCAGTTGCGCCGGAGCGCGGAGGTACGGCTGCCCGTACGCGGTCCCTTAGGGGTCTCCCCCGGTGCGTCATCCTGTGTCCCGATGCCCTCGACCGTCAGCAGCCGCCCGATCTTCTCGCGCATGCTCGCGCGGGCCGCCGTGTGCGAGGAGCGCCGCGGCGGGGCCGAGCACCGCCGCAGGCTGCTGGCCGATCTGCGCGGCCGCGTCGTCGAGCTGGGCGCCGGCAGCGGCGTGAGCTTCGCCCACTACCCGGACACGGTGACCGAGCTCGTCGCCGTGGAGCCCGAGGAGCACCTCCGGGCGATGGCCCAGGAGGCCGCGCGCGAGGCGCCGATCCCCGTGGCGGTGGTCGAGGGCGTGGCCGACGCCCTGCCCCTCGACGACGCGTCGATGGACGCCGGGGTGGTCACGGCGGTGCTGTGCAGCGTGCCCGACCCGGCCGGCGCCCTGGGCCAGCTGCGCCGTGTGATCCGGCCGGGCGGCGAGCTGCGCTTCTTCGAGCACGTCGCGGCCGACACGCCGGGGCTCGCGCGGGTCCAGCGCGCCCTCGACGCGACGATCTGGCCGCGGGTCAACGGCGGCTGCCACACGCACCGCCAGACGGAGTCGGCCATCCGCGCCGCCGGCTTCGACATCGAGGCGTGCGAGCGCTTCCTGTTCCGCGCGCACCCGCTCGCGGCGCCGGTGGCGCCGCGCATCCTCGGTCGCGCCCGGCGGCCCTAGGCCTTCAGATAGGTCAGCACCGCCAGCACGCGGCGGTGGTCGTCGGCCGTCGGGGGCAGGTTGAGCTTGGTGAAGATGCTCGTGACGTGCTTCTCGACGGCGCGCTCGGTCACGACCAGCTCGGTGGCGATCGCGTGGTTCGAGCGGCCCTCGGCCATGAGCGCGAGGACCTGGCGCTCGCGCGGGGAGATCTCGGCCAGCGGGTCCTCCTGGCGCCGGCGGCCGAGCAGGCGCGAGACGACCTCGGGATCGAGCGCGCTGCCGCCCTCGCCGACGCGCCGGACGGCGTCGATGAAGCGCTCGAGGTCGGCGACGCGGTCCTTGAGCAGGTACCCGACGCCCTCGGCGTTGGAGCTCAGGAGCTCCATCGCGTAGGCCTCCTCGATGTACTGCGAGAGGACGAGCACGCCGGTCTCGGGGTGCTTGTCGCGGATCTCGGCCGCGGCGCGCAGGCCCTCGTCCGTGTGCGTCGGGGGCATGCGCACGTCGACGATCGCGACGTCGGGCTTGTGGGCGCCGACCTTGCGCAGCAGGTCCTCGCCGTCGCCCGCCTGGGCGACGACCTCGAGGCCGGCCTCCTCGAGCAGGCGCGCGACGCCCTCGCGCAGGAGCAGGCTGTCGTCGGCCAGGACTACGCGCACGGGACTTCAGCCCTCACGGTGGTGCCCTCTCCGGGGGGCGAATGGACCTCGAGGCGGCCGTCGAGGGCCGCGAGGCGGTCGGCCAGGCCGCGCAGGCCCGTGCCGATGGTGGGATCGGCGCCCCCGACCCCGTCGTCGCGGACCTCGACCACGGCGTAGGAGCCGTTGCGCCGGATCCGCACGGCGGCCGTCGAAGCCCCGGCGTACTTGACGACGTTGGTGAGCGCTTCGGCCACGACGAAGTAGGCGGCCGCCTCGACGGGGGCGGGCAGTCGTTCGGCTGGCATCTGGTCGAGACTAACCGGTAGGGGGGCTCGCTCGGCGAGCGCTTCGAGCGCCGGCTCCAGCCCGCGGTCGGTCAGGACGGCCGGATGGATGCCGCGCGCCAGCTCGCGCAGCTCCTCGAGAGCGCGGGCCAGCTCGTCGCGCGCGGCGTCGAGCATGGCGCCGGCCGCGCCGTCCTGGCCCTCCTCCAGACGGCGCTTGGCCAGGCCCAGCTGCAGCGACAGCGCGACCAGGCGCTGCTGGGCGCCGTCGTGCAGGTCGCGCTCCAGGCGCCGGCGCTCGAACATCGAGACCTCGACCAGGCGCGAGCGTGAGGTCTGCAGCTCGTCGAGGCGCGCGCGCAGCTCGGCCTCCAGGCGCTCGTTCTCCAGGGCGAGGGCCGCGGAGGCGGCCACCGCGCGCACCAGTCCGGGCTCGTCGGCCAGCGAGGCGTCGTGGATGATCGCGCCCACGCGGATGCCCTCGCGCTCGACCTCGGTCACCGCGCGACCGGAGCCGGCCTCGGGCAGCTCGACCGGGCGCCCGTCGTAGGTGACGTAGTGGCCGGCCGACGGGCGCCAGTAGACGAGCTTCAGCGAGCGGTCGCCCAGCGCGTCGGCCAGCGCGAGGCCCAGCGAGCGGTCGGCCTCGGGGTTGTTCAGGCGCTCGATGAGCTCGCCGACCGCGCCGGCGCGCGAGTAGCGGCTGCGCACCAGCCCGGCCAGGAAGGCGAAGGGCAGGATGGCGAAGGCCACGAGCGCCAGCAGCCCAGCCACGTCGCCGATCCGCCCCGGCAGGCCGAGCACGTCGATGAGGAAGGCGATGCCCAGCAGACCCACCAGCGCCAGCCCCGTCCACAGCATCGGCGCCAGCGCGCGCCGCTGCGGCGGGGTCGCCGCCTGGCGCTTGCGCACGAGCAGGACGAGGGTGGAGACCAGGACCACCACGGCGACGAAGGTCGAGGTGTAGTCGAAGACCTCGGCGAGATCGGGCGCGTCGACGACCGCGAGGACGTTGTCGGGCCGCGGGCCGTTGAGGTCGCCGACGATGTCCCCGCCGAGCAGGAAGAAGGGCAGGCGCACGGCCAGGACGTCGAGGTAGCCGGCGGCGATGGTCGCGCGCTGGGCGAACGTCTCCAGGCGCCCCGTGGGGAACGAGAGCACCATCTGGATGACGAGGACCAGGTAGAGCGGCTCGACGTAGCTGCCGATGGTGAAGACCGTCGAGTTGTTGGACTCGGTCAGGCCGGAGAGAAACCAGGCGATGCCGACGCCCGTCATGAGCAGCCCGAAGCGGTTCAGCGGGCGCCGCCACCAGGCGAAGACGCCGGTTCCGATGAAGCTCAGCCCGATGAGCGGGCCGAGGATGGCGGTGACGACCTTCTGGTCCTCGTGCGTCGAGGTCAGCGCCAGGGCGACGTCGAGGCCGGCGAAGATCACCCCGAGGGCGAAGAGGGCGAGCAGGGCGCGGCGCAGGCCGAGCATGGCGGGCTTAGAGCAGCTCGGCTATGGCTGCGCCGGAGAGATCGCCCTTGGAGATGAAGCCTCGGGCACCGCTGCCGGATACGAGAGGGCCGAAGTCCGACGAGTCGCGGCTGGAGGTCAGGACCACGGCCGGAGCGCCGTTGTGGGCGGTGATCCGCTCGGCGACCTGGAAGCCGTCGAGATCCGGGAGATTGACGTCGAGGAGCACCAGGTCCGGGTGCAGCCGACTGGCCTCAGTGATGGCCGTCGTGCCGTCCGGCGCCTCGCCGATCACGTCGTAGCCCTCGGCCTCCAACAGCATCCGGGCGGTGGCCCGGAAGGTCGGATGATCGTCGACTATGAGAACGGTGGTGCCCACTTGTAAAAGGATTGTCGTGCGTTCCTCAAGCTCTCCGCATACGGCTAGCTACACCCGGCCGCAGCGGCGACCCGGCGGAAGGCTGCCCCGGGATCCTCGGTCCCGAACACGGATGTCCCGGCCACGAAGAGCGTCGCACCGGCCTCGGCACACGGACCGGCCGTGTGCTCGTCGATCCCACCGTCGACCTCCAGCTCGACGTCGGGCCCCACGAGGTCCCTCAGGCGGCGGATCTTGTCCAGCGAGGCGGGGATGAACTCCTGACCGCCCCAGCCCGGGTTGACGGTCATGCACAGCACCGACCACAGCTCGCCGCGGAGCTCTGACAGCGCTTCGACCGGCGTCGAGGGCGTGAGCGCGACGCCCGCGGTGCACCCGGCCTCCTTGATCGCCTGCACGGCCTTGTGTACGTGCGGCGTGGCCTCGTAATGCACGGTGATGTTGTTGGCGCCCGCGGAGGCGAAGTCCTGCACGTGGCGCTCAGGGCGGTCGATCATCAGGTGGATGTCGAGCACGACGTCGAAGTCGCGCAGCCCCGCCACCGCCGGCGGCCCCATCGAGAAGGTGGGCACGAAGTGGCCGTCCATGATGTCGATGTGGACGACCTCGGCGCCGGCGTCGACGACGGACTGCACCTGCTCGTGCAGCCGGCCGAAGTCGGCGGCCAGGATGGAGGGGGCGACGCGGCGCCTCATATCTCGACCAGCATCGAGCCGTCGCAGTTGTTGCAGGTCAGGATGGCGGTGCTGGACATGCGCACGATCGTCGAGTGCTCGCCGCACTCGGGGCACACCGAGCGCAGCTCGAAGCGATGCAGGCAGTTCACGCAGCGGTAGCGCCCAGCGAGACTCGACGGCCGCAGCCATGGCTCCCCGCAGGACGGGCATCGCAGCCCGAGGTCAGCCTCCATCGCGCGCAATATAGAAGCCGTCGGTCGCGTCGCGGTGCGGGAAGGTCCGGTGCACGGTCTGTGTCACCAGCCGTTCCTCGCGTGGCGAGAGCGTGCACACCGAGTACACGAGGGCCCCTCCGGGGGCCAGCGCGCGGCGCGCCGAGGCCAGCAGGACGTCCTGCTCGCGCGCCAGGCGCTCGACGGCCTCCGGGCTCGTGCGCCAGCGCAGATCGGGGTGCGAGCGCAGTGTCCCGAGCCCCGAGCAGGGCGGATCGAGCAGGACGCGATCGAAGCGCCCGGCCCCGTCGTAGCCGGTGGTGTCGGCGGTCACGACCGTGACGTTGTCGGCCCGCAGGCGCGCCGCGGTCGCCTGCAGGGCCCGGGCGCGCTGGGGATTGCGCTCGACCGCAACCACCTCGCCGGTGCCCTCCATGAGCGCCGCGAGGTGCGTCGTCTTGCCCCCCGGCGCCGCGCACAGGTCGAGCACGCGCTGGCCGGGCACCGGGGCGAGCACCCGCGCCACGAGCTGGCTGGCGCGCGACTGCGGAGTGAACGCGCCGGCCGCGTAGCCGGGATGGGCGAGGGCGTCGAACGGCCCGTCGACGACGATCGTCTCCCCCTCCCGGCGCCCGGGGACGTCGTCGAGGTCGTAGTCGACCAGCGCGTTGACGCGCAGCGCCAGCTCCGCGGGCTCGTTGTCGGCCGCCAGCAGCGCGCGCGTGTCATCGGGCCCCAGCCAGTCCCACCACAGGTCGACGATCCAGCGCGGGTGCGAGTGGCGGATCGAGGCGCCTTCGGGCGTCGCGTCGGAGGGCAGCTCGACGCCCTCGCGCTGGACGCGGCGCAGCACGGCGTTGACGAGCCGGTGGCCGGGGCTGGGCTTGGCCAGCTCGACGGCCTCTCCGATCGCGGCATGGGCGGCCACGCCGTCGAGGAACATGAGCTGGAAGAGGCCGAGCTGCAGCGCGGCGCGCACGGCCGGATCGAGGTCGCGGTCGACGTGGGCGGCGATCACGTGGTCGAGCGTCAGGCGCCGCTGGACCGTCCCGAAGGCGAGCTGCTTGGCCAGGGCCCGATCGCGCGGCTCGAGGCCCCGCGCCTCGCCGTGCAGCGCCCGGTCGGCGTAGGCGCCGTCGCTCAGGGTGCGCAGCACCACGGCGTGCGCGGCGCGGCGAGCGGGGCTGAGGCTGGCGACGGCCATCGCGCTGCACGGTAGTGCCACGCGGTGCCGGCGCTGCGAGCGGCGCGCCCCCCTCGCGCGCGCTCGCCAGCCTCGCCCCAATCTCGCCCCCCAGCGGCGTCGCCGCCGCAGCCCGTTACAACCCCGCCGCGGCCGGAAGAGACACCCACCTGTCAGCGCGCGAACACCGCCGTCCAAGGCTTCCTGGCCACCGCTCGCCGTGCGTACGGCTAGCTCCCTGGCCGCCTGCCCTGGGCGCGGCTACCGTCGCCTACCGTCATGGCCGTCGCCGCTCCCACCGCCCCCGCGCTGTCGCTGCGCGGCGTCGTGAAGTCCTTCGGCGGCCGGCTGATCCTCGACGGGGCGGACCTCGAGCTGGGCCCGCAGGCGCGCGTGGGCCTGATCGGGGCCAACGGGGCGGGCAAGTCGACGCTGCTGAGGATGCTGGCCGGCGAGGAGCACCCCGACGCCGGCGCGGTCACCCTGCGTCGCGGCGCCCGCGTCTCCTACCTGCACCAGATGGTCGACGGCGACGAGCGCACGGTGCGCCAGGTCCTCGCCGCCGCGCGCCCGGAGGCCGCCGCCCTCGAGCAGGAGCTGGCGCGCGTCGAGGCGCAGCTGGCCGACCCGGCGCTGGTCGCCGACCTCGGTCGCATGGGCCGCGTGCTCGAGCGCCAGGCCGCCCTCGTCGAGCGCCTCGGCGCCGACACGGCCGGCGGCGACGCCATCCGCCACCTGCGCGACCTCGGGCTCGCCGAGGCGGACCTCGACCGGGCCACCCGGGCGCTCAGCGGCGGCCAGCGCAAGCTCGTGGCGCTCGCCGCCTGTCTGGTGCAGGCGCCCGACGTGCTGCTGCTCGACGAGCCCGAGGCCCACCTCGACGTCGCCCGCCGGCGGATCGTCGAGGAGCTCGTGCAGGACTTCGACGGCGCGGTGCTCATCGTCTCCCACGACCGCCACCTGCTCGACGAGACCGTGGGGCAGATCGCCGAGCTCGAGCACGGCCGCATCCGGGTGTGGCAGGGCGGCTACTCGGCCTACGCGCTGGCCCGGGAGGTCGAGCTGGTCCGTCGCCAGCAGCAGTACGTCACCCAGCAGAAGGAGATCGCCCGCATGGAGGAGGCGATCCGGCGCTTCAAGGACTGGGCCCACCGCGTGGTCGACGAGCGCCACATCAAGCGCGCGCGCAACATGCAGCGCCGCATCGACCGCATGGACAAGGTGCAGCGCCCGGTCTTCGAGCGGCGCAAGATGGCGCTTGCGCTGCGCAGCCAGGCGCGCGGCGGCGACCGCGTCATCGCGCTGCGGGGGGTCGCGTTCGCGCCGGTGCTCGACGGGGTCGAGCTCGAGATCGTGCGCGGCGAGCGGGTCGGCGTCGTCGGCCCCATCGGCGCGGGCAAGACCGTGCTCGCGCGCCTGCTCGCCGGCGACCTTCGCCCCACGGCGGGCGAGCGCTGGGCGGGGCCGTCGATCAGCGTCGAGTACGTCAGCCAGGCGGCGACCGAACTGCCGGGCGACCGGACGCCGATCGACGTCGTGCGCGCCGCGCAGCCGCTGAGCGAGGGCGAGGCGGTGTCGCTGCTCGTGCGCTTCCTCTTCGACTACGAGCAGCTGCGCCGGCCGATCTCGTCGATGAGCGGCGGTGAGCGCACGCGCCTGCGCTGCTGCCTGGTCATGCTCTCGGCCGCCAACTGCCTGATCCTCGACGAGCCGACCAACCACCTCGACATCCCGGCGGTGGAGACGCTCGAGGCGGCGCTCGAGAGCTACGACGGCACGGTCATCGCGGTCAGCCACGACCGCTACTTCCTCGAGCGGATCGCCGACCGCGTGCTCGAGGTCGGCGGCGGGCGCGTCAGCGAGCGCCGCTGAGCGCGTACGGGTAGGTCGCCTCGCGCCCCTGGAAGGACAGGATGCGCGGGTTCTCGACGATGCCCTCGCGGATCTCGATCGCGCGGCGGATCGTCTCGTCGGCGTCCCAGGCCGCCGGGCCGGCCATCACGATGGGCAGGTACTCGAGCAGGGCCTCGCTGTTCTCCCACGTCGCCGAGTTCCACAGGAACGACGGGCTGTGGTCGACGGCGTAGTAGTGCAGCCGATCGCCGATCGTCGTCATCGGGTCGGCGAACGAGCTCGGCCGGGCCCACTCGAAGGCCATCCCCTCGTCGCAGGAGACGTCGATGAAGAGCGTCCCGGGCCGGAAGAGCGCGAGATCCTCGTTCATGACGAACATCAGCGGCGCGTCGGTGTCCTGCAGGATGCAGTTGACGACGATGTCATAGCGGGCCAGGACCTGGGCGAGCGGCTCGGGCGGATCGAGCGCGCGCGTCCGCGTCGGGTCCGCCGGATCGCGTTCGAAGTGCCCCATCCGCACCGAGGCGAACGGCGCGGCGACGGCGGAGACCGCGCGCTGCGTGAGCACCGACACGTCGCTGACCCCGAGCGCCGACAGGCCCCGGACCGCGCCGCGCGCGGTCGCGCCGAAGCTGATCACCGCGGCACGCAGACGGCGACCGTAGTCCCCGCTGGAGCCGACGAGCTGGAGCGCGTGCAGCACCGAGCAGTAGCCCGCCAGCTCGTTGTTCTTGTGGAAGACGTGCACGTTGAAGTGGCCGTCGTGCGACCAGTGGTTCATGGCCTCCCAGGCGATGAGCGTCACGCGCCGGTCGATGGCCAGCTGGGTCATCTCGCTGTCCTGCACGCAGTGCGGCCAGCCCCACACGACCTGCCCGGGGCGCAGCGTCTCGAGGTCCGCGGCCAGCGGCTTGGGCAGCAGCAGCACGTCGCACTGCGCGAAGAGCTCCTCGCGTGACCGCAGGCCGCCCACCAGCGGCTCGATCTCCTCGTCCGAGGAGCCCAGCGCGTCTCCGTAGCCGCGCTCGAAGAACATCCGCGCGCGCAGGCCGGCGTCGATCCGCCCCAGGTGCGCGGGGTGGATCGCCTGCCGGCGCTCGTCGCGCTTGCGCGAGGTGGCGACGACGCCGAGGGTCAGTTGCTGGTCCACCGGGCGAGTCTATGAGTGGCGTGCGGCGCTTCGCGGCGTCCAACTGCATCATCGAGGGAGGGGCGTCCCCTCTGCGCTCGGCCGGCCTCAGGCGCCCGCGGTGGGTCGAACGTCGGTCTTCCCCCCTCAGGAGGTGGCAGGACCGACGTTCGACGCGGCGGTGGCGCCCGCGGTGGGTCGAACGTCGGTCTTCCCCCCTCAGGAGGTGGTAGGACCGACGTTCGACGCCCCCGCGGAGACCAGCGCCACCAGCTCCTCGAACGTCCCCGGCGCCGCCGCCACGAACCACGTCAGCGGATCGCCGTCTATGACCGCCGCGCGCCCGCCCGCCTCCTCGACCAGCAGGCGCCCGGGCAGCCAGTCCCAGGCGTCGACGTTGGGCTGGGCCCACCCGTCGATGTGGCCGGCGGCGACCCAGGCGAGCTCGAGCGAGCCGGCGCCGCCCATGCGCAACACGGCGGCCGCCTCGGCCAGCCGGCCGAAACTGGCGGCCGGCGGCGTCCCGCGCAGCTTGTCGGCGCGCAGGAAGCTCGACAGCACCGCCTCGTGCAGCGGGCCGCCCTCGCGCACGCGCAGGGCGTCGCCGTCGCGGTGGGCGCCCTCGCCGCGCGCGGCCGAGAAGAGCTGCCCGCGCACGGGATCGAGGACGGCGGTGGCCAGCGGCTCGCCGTCCTCCTCGAGCACCACGGCGACGCACCACTGCGGGATCGCGCGCAGGAAGTTGACCGTGCCGTCGAGGCCGTCGACCAGCCAGCGCCGCGCGCCGGCGCCGACTCTCGCCCCCTCCTCCCCCACGATCGCGTCGTCGGGGCGCTCGGCCCGCAGGAGCGCGACGATCGCCTCCTCGCTGGCGTGATCGGCGACCGAGACGAGGTCGGCCGCAGAGGTCTTGCGCCGCACGTCGAGATCGCCGCCGGCCACGCGCTGCGCGGCGCCCGCGCCGGCCCGCACGGCGCGCTGCGCCAGGTCGCGGTCGCTCGCCATCACGGGCATCCTGGCATTTCGAGGGCTGACAGCCGACCTCCCGCGGGCCGATGATGTGCGTCGTGCGCCGCATCCTCGTCGTCGCCGTGCTCACCGCCGCCGTCGCCAGCGCCGTGCTCGCGGTCTGGCTGCCGGCCCGCGGGCGCACCCTGGTGACGTGGACGCCGCCGCGCGGGCGGCCCGCCGGCATCGTGCTCGTCATCCACGGCGGGGCGTGGCGCGCGTCCGGCCCGCGCACGGTTGCGCTCATGGACGGCCGCGCGCGCACCTTCGCGGGCTGGGGCTGGGCCGCGGCGGTCGTCGACTACCGCGCCTTCGCCGACGCGCCGGGCGACGTCGTGCGCGCCTACGACGCGGCGCGCAAGCGCTATCCGACCCTCCCCATCTGCGCGTACGGCGAGTCGGCGGGCGGCCACCTGGCCCTCATGCTCGCCGTGCGCCGCCCTGTGAGCTGCGTGATCGACGCCGCCGGGCCGGTCGACCTGCCGCGCCTGGGCGGCACGCCGCAGGCCGACTGGGTGCGGGCCAAGGCGCTGGCGGCGTTCGGCGACCTGCGCGACGCCTCGCCGACCGACCGCGCCGCCGCGATCCGCGCGCCCGTCCTGGCCGGCTACGCCGCGGGCGACCGGATCGTCCCGGCCAGCCAGGGGCGCTACCTGCAGCGCGCGCTGCCGGGGGCGCACGTCGTGCAGCTGGGCCGGGCCGCCGGCCCGCGCTTCGTCCACGCCGGGGTCACGCCGGCGGCGCTGCGCGCGTGGTGGGGCGCCGTGCGCGCCGAGCTTCAGCGCGCGGCGTGGCCGCGCAGGTAGTCGGCGTAGGCCATCGGCCGGCCGCCCGGCGGCTGGACCTCGAGCAGCTCGAGCGCCCCGTCGTCGCCCACGCGGGCGCGGTGCACGCCGAGGAACGTCCCGTCCGCGAGCGGCAGGCGCGCGCCGATGTGCGGATGCAGCGCGCGCACGATGCGGACGTTGACCTCGGCGGGCGCGGCGGGGTCGAGCGTGCGGTCGGCGGCGGTGATCTTCTCCGCGTAGGTCACGCCCTCCTCGGCCTGCTCGGCGAAGGGCGGCCGCTCGTCGAGCGCGCGCACGAGCAGCGTCGCGCCGAGCTCCTGCAGGCGCGCCGCCAGCGTGCCGTAGTCGTCCTCGGGCTCGATCGGCTCGGCCTCCATGAGGCACACCGGCCCGGAGTCGAGCCCCGCCGTGAGGCGCATGATCGCCACCCCGGTCTGCTCGTCGCCGGCCATGATCGCCCGCTCCACGGGCGCGGCCCCGCGCCAGCGCGGCAGCAGCGAGGGATGGACGTTGAGGATCTCGAAGTCCGTCAGCAGGGGCTCCTTGATCAGCGCGCCGAAGGCGCACACCACGACGACCTCCGCCCCGGAGGCGGCCACGCGCTCGGCGGCCTCGGGCGTGTTGACCGACTCGGGCTGCCACAGCTCGAGGCCGAGGTCGCGCGCGGCGCCCGCCACCGGCGGCGCGGTGAGCCTGCGCCCGCGTCCCGCCGCGCGATCGGGCCGGGTCACGACCAGCGCCGGGCGATGCGCGCTGCCGGCGAGGCGCTCCAGCACCGCCGCCGCGAAGGCCGACGTGCCCAGGTAGGCGGTCCTCAAGCGGCCTCGAGGCGCTCGCGGAGGGTCCGCATGGCCTCCTTGCGCTGGTCGCGCGACGTGCGCTCGAGGATGAGGATCCCGTCGAGGTGGTCGATCTCGTGCTGGATGACGCGCGCCTCGAGGCCCGTGGCCTCGATGAGGATCGGCTCGCCGCCGGCGTCCTGCGCGTGGACCCGGACGTGCGTGGGGCGCTCGACGTCGACGTGGACGCCGGGCAGGCTCAGGCAGCCCTCCTCCATCGTCTCCTTGTCGCCGCCGGACCACTCGACGACCGGGTTGACGAGAGCGTTGACCGGGCTGTCGTGCTCGACGCGGTAGACGAGCACGCGGTGCAGGACGCCGACCTGGGTCGCCGCCAGCCCGATCCCGAGCGCATCGTTCATGAGCGCGCCCATCCGGGCGATCTCCTCGCGCAGGCGTTCGTCGAAGACCTCGACGGGGCGCGCCTGCGCCTTGAGCACCGGATCGCCGAAGACGCGCACGTGCGCGAGCGCGGCGTCGCGCCGCGCGGCGACCTCCGGATCGAGCGGCGGTGGCTCGTGCGCCTCCGGCGCCTCGGCGACCTCGACGTCCTGGACATCCTGCTCTGCCATCGCCACTGGAGGGTAGCTACTGCGGGTCGACGTCCACGCTGAACGCGGCGGCGCGATGGGCGCGATCGGCGGCGACCTCCTGCACCGCCGCGCCGACCTGGGCAACGGCCGCGGCGCGGTCCTGCGCCTTGACCACGACCTGCGCGCGCTCGCGGCCGCGCAGGCGGAACAGCGGCGCCGGGCCCAGCGCATTGGACAGGCGCCGGCGCACGTCGGTCGCGGCCGCCAGCGCGGCGCCGGGCGCCTCGGAGGAGCAGACGACCCGGATGAGCGTCGAGAAGGGGGGATAGCGCAGCGCGCGGCGGCGCTCGATCTCCTCGGCCAGGAACCCGTCGGCGTCGTGGGCGGCGGCGAAGCGGATCGTCGGCGCGTCCGGCGCCAGGGTCTGGACGAGGACGCGCCCTGCGGCCGCGCCCCGCCCGGCGCGCCCCGCGAGCTGCGTGACGAGCGCGAAGGTGCGCTCCTCGGCGCGGAAGTCGGGGAAGCGCAGGGTGGCGTCTGCGTCGACCACCACGCCGAGGTCGACATCGGGGAAGTCGTGGCCCTTGGCCACCATCTGGGTGCCGACGAGCACGCCGCGCGGCGCCGCCTCGAAGGCGGCCAGCACGCGCGCCGGATCGGCCACCTCGCCGTCGAGGCGAAAGACGTTGCCCTCGAGCTCTGACTCCAGGCGCTCGGTGCCGGTGCCGTGGCGCGCGATCGAGACCGAGCCGCAGGCGTCGCAGCGCGTCGGCACGGGCTCGCGATGGCCGCAGTGATGGCAGGCCAGCAGGCCGTCGGCGCGGTGCATGACGAGCGTGACGTCGCACGACGGGCACCCCCACGCCCGACCGCACGAGCGGCACGTCAGGAAGTTCGACCATCCGCGCCGGTTGAGCAGGACGATGGCCTTGCGCGCGTCGGTGAGCGCCTCGTGCGTGCGCGGATGCAGCGCCCGCCCGGCCTCGCGCATGTCGACGACCTCGACGGGCGGCAGGCGCGCCCCGTCGACGCGCGCCGGCAGCCGCAGGCGCGCGAGCGCGTGGACGGACTCCGGTCGCGGGGTCGCGCTGCCCGCCACGAGGACGGCGCCGGCATGCGCGGCGCGGCGCTCGGCCACCCGTCGCGCGTCGTAGCGCGGGTCGCCCTCGTGCTTGTAGGACGAGTCGTGCTCCTCGTCGACCACGACCAGGCCCAGTCCCCGCATCGGGGCGAAGACGGCCGAGCGCGGACCGACGCACACCCGCGCCTCCCCCGCCCGCAGCCGGGCCCACTCGTCGTGGCGCTCGCCGGCCGAGAGCTTCGAGTGCAGGACGGCGACGGTGTCACCGAAGCGCGCGACGAAGCGCGACACGATCTGCGGGGTCAGCGCGATCTCCGGGACGAGCACGATCACCCCGCGGCCGTGCGCGAGGACCTCCTCGGCGGCCCGCAGGTAGACCTCGGTCTTGCCCGACCCGGTGACGCCGTGCAGCAGCAGCCGCTCGCCCGGCGGGGCCGTGACGATGGCGCGCAGCGCGGCCGCCTGGTCGGCCGTGAGCTGCGGTTGCGCCCGCGCGGCGCCGACGGGCAGGTGCAGGGGCGCGCGGCGCACGACGCGCGGGGCGATGCTCACGAGCCCGCGTGCCTCCAGCCGGCGCAGCGCGGCGAGATCGCCGCCGGCGAAGCGCGGCAGCGAGTCCAGCAGGGCGCGCTGGCGGTCGCTCAGGCGCGCGTGCTCGTCGAGCGCCCCCGTCGGCGCGGCCCACAGCGCGGTCTTGGCCCGCGTGCCCTTCGGCGGCAGCAGGAGCGAGAGGGCCCGCGCCGGCGTCGAGCAGTACTCGGCCGCCATCCACAGGGCGAGGTCGACGAGCTCGGCGGGCAGCCGCGCCTCGAGCACGCGGCGCGGCGCGACCGGGTCGTGCTCGGAGCCGTCGGCCAGCCCGGTGACCACGCCGACGACGTCGCGATGGCCGAAGGGGACGACGAGGACCGAGCCCACGTCGACCCCCTCGGGGCGCAGGTAGTCGAACGGCCCGCGCAGCGCGCGGGCCGTCGTGAGCGGCTCGACCTGGACTACCGATGGCACCGAGGCCCACGATAGTCTCGGTCCGCGATGGACCTGCATCCCGGCGAGACGATCGTGTTCGAGGGGCGCCCGATCTGGCGCTCGATCCTCTCGTTCTACATCAGCGGGCTGATCGGCTCGGTCGTCATCGGCATCCTCGTGGCGCTCATCGTCTCCACCGGCGTCGGCGTGGTCGTCTTCCTCGTCCTCTTCGGGCTCGACCTCCTCGTCGGCTTCCTGCGCCGCGTGTCGACGCGCTACACGATCACCACCCAGCGCCTGCGCATCGAGCGCGGCCTGCTCTCCAAGCACGTCCAGCAGACGCGCATCGAGCGCGTGCAGAACGTCAACACCAACCAGACGGTCGTCTCGCGCCTCCTGCGCGTCGGGACCGTGGACTTCGACACCGCCGGCACCGACGACAGCGACTTCACCTTCACCGGCGTCGGCAACCCGCACGAGGTCGTCGAGGCCGTCGACCGCGCCCAGCGCGAGGCCTCGGCCTCAGCCGGCCCCCGCGGGGACGGGCTCTAGCGGCGCCCGCGGGCGCACGCGCGCGCCCAGCAGCATGAGCGCGGCCGCGAAGCACAGGCCGCCGGAGACGAAGAAGACGCCGTCGTAGGTGCCCGCCCCGTCGCGCACGACGCCCGCCGCCCACGCCGCCGCCGCGCCCCCGATCTGGTGGGCCGCGAAGATCCAGCCGAAGGCCACGGTGCCGACGCGGCGCCCGAAGCGCTGCGTGACCAGGGCGACGGTGGGCGGCACGGTGGCGATCCAATCCAGGCCGTAGAAGGCGGTGAAGGCGGTCAGCGCGAAACCCTGCGAGGCCAGCGCCATGGGCAGGATGAGCAGCGAGATCCCGCGCCCGGCGTAGTAGCCGAGCAGCAGCTTGCGCGCGTCGTAGCGGTCGGTCAGCCAGCCCGACCCCGTCGTGCCCGCGATGTCGAGCACGCCCATGGCCGCCATCAGGCCGGCGGCCTGGCCCGCCGGGATCCCGTGGTCGTGGGCGGCAGGGATGAGGTGGACGGCGATGAGCCCGACGGTCGTCGCGCCGCAGATGAAGAACGAGCCCGCCAGCGCGAGGAAGACGCGGTCGCGGCCGATCTGGCGCAGCACGGCCACCGCCGCGGGCCGCGCGCCCGCCGCGACCGGCTCGGCCAGACCGCCGTAGGGCACCGTGCCGACGTCCTCGGGGGAGTCGCGCAGGCCGGCGCGCACGGCCACGAGGGCGAGGACAGCCGCCCCGCCCACCACGATCATCGTCGCGCGCCAGTCGCCGTGGGTGACGAGGTGGGCCATCAACGGCAGGAAGACGAGCTGGCCGGTGGAGTTGGCCGCGGTGAGCAGGCCGACCACGAGGCCACGGCGCTGCGTGAACCAGCGCCCGGCCACGGTGGCGGCCAGGACGGGCGCGACGGCGCCGGTGGCCGCGCCGGCCACGAGGCCCCACACGACGTAGAGCTGCCACAGCTGCGTGATCCGGGTCATGAGGGCCGCGGCGACCACGATGAGCCCGAGCGCCACCGTGACCACGCGGCGCAGGCCGAAGCGCTCGTTGAGGGCGGCGGCGAAGGGCGCGCTGATCCCGAACACGACGAGGTTGACCGACGCCGCGGTGGAGATGGCGCCGTGGCCCCAGCCGAACTCGTCCATGAGCGGCTCCATGAGGATCCCGAACGTCGCCCTGATGGCGGCGGCGGCGAGCAGGGCGACGAAGGCGGCGCCGGCGACGATCCAGGCGCGGTGCATGGCCCGCAGGATCGTGATCGCGCTCTCCGCGCACCAGTGGCAGAAACGACCATGTGCGCTAAGTTCCTGCCATGTCGTCCTCCTCCGGCCGGCGCGTGGCGCTCCTGCTGCTCGACGGAGCCGTCTTCTTCGATGTCGGCACGGTGCTCACCGTGTTCGGCGCCAAGCGCCCGGGCACGCCTCGTCCCGACCTCGGCTACCGCCTCACCGTCTGCTCGGCCGGTGGCCGGCCGGTGACGACCTCGCAGGGGCTCACGGTGTCGGCCGACGCCGGCCTGCAGGCCCTGCGCGAGGCCGATCTCGTCGTCGTGCCGGGGACGACGCCCGACCTCGTCGCCGGCCAGCCCGAGGCCGTCGCGGCCGTGGCCGGCGCGCACCGCCGTGGGGCGCGCGTCATGTCGGTCTGCACGGGCGCCTTCGTCCTCGCCGCCGCCGGGCTGCTCGACGGCCGCCGGGCGACGACCCACTGGGGCTACTGCGACCGCCTCGCCGCCGAGTACCCGAGCGTCCGCGTGGACCCCGACGTGCTCTACATCGACGACGGCGACGTGCTCACGTCGGCCGGGATCTCCGCGGGCATGGACCTGTGCCTGCACGTGGTGCGCGGCGACCTGGGAGCCGACGCGGCCATGACCATCGCGCGCTGGAACGTGGTCGCGCCGCACCGCGACGGCGGGCAGGCGCAGTTCATCGCGGCGCCGCTGCCCGACGCGCGCAACGGCAACGGGCTCGCCGGCACCCGGGCGTGGGCGCTCGAGCACCTCGCCGAGGCGATCACGGTCGGCGACCTCGCCCGCCATGCGCACATGAGCGCGCGCAGCTTCGCGCGCCATTTCGTGGCCGAGACCGGCAGGCCGCCGAAGCAGTGGCTGCTCGCCCATCGCGTGCAACACGCCCGCCGCCTGCTGGAGACGACCGAGATCTCCATCGAGGAGGTCGCCGCGCGCTCGGGGTTCGGCAGCGCGGCCGCGCTGCGCGTGCACTTCGAGCGGGTCACCGCGACCCGCCCCACGGCCTACCGCAACGCCTTCCGCGGAGGCGGCGAATCCGCGCCGGTCACACTGGTGGCATGACGCGCTGCTTCGGGGACGGCGACCCGCTCTACGAGGCCTACCACGACGATGAGTGGGGCCACCCGGTGACCGACGAGCGCGGCTTGTTCGAGCGCGTTTCGCTCGAGGCCTTCCAGTCGGGGCTGTCCTGGGTGACCATCCTGCGCAAGCGCGAGGCCTTCCGGGCCGCCTTCGCGGGCTTTGACCCCGACGCCGTCGCGCGCTTCGGCCCCGCGGACGTCGAGCGGCTGCTCGGCGACGCCGCGATCGTGCGCAACCGGGCCAAGATCGAGGCCACGATCGCCAACGCGCGGGCGACCGTCGGCCTGCGCGAGGCGGGCACGCCGCTGGACGAGGTCGTGTGGTCGCACCGGCCCGGCGCACGGCCTGCGCCGGCGAGCTCAGCCGACGTCCCGGCTCAGATCCCCGAGGCCGCAGCGCTGGCCAAGGCGCTCAAGAAGGCCGGCTTTCGCTTCGTCGGGCCGACGACGATCTACGCGGGGATGCAGGCCTGCGGACTGGTCAACGACCACCTCGCGACCTGCCCGGTGCGCGCGCGCTTCGAGGACCTCCAGGTCGCTGTCGCGCGCTGACGTCGCCTCGCGGAACCCCCTGCAAACCGGCGCCTTTTCGGCCTAAGGGGTCCGCGACGGGAACTAAGGCCCCCGGCGCCCTCACTGACACCATTAGCCCGATGTGCGCGGGGCGTTCGCAGCCCAGAATGCGGTCATGTTCAATGACAGCTTCCTCCGCCTCCTGTCCCGGTCGCGCGTCGAGGACCTCCACGCCCGCCGCCCCATCACCCAGCGCCGGCCCGGCGCCGCGCCCATCACCATCCGTCACGCCGCCGCCGCCGACATGGAGTCGCTCGAGCGCCTCGCCGCACTCGACTCGCGCCGCGTTCCCAGCGGCGAGCTGTTCGTGGCCGAGGTCGACGGCCGGCTGCTGGCGGCCACGTCGATCGACACGGGCGCCGTCATCGCCGACCCCTTCGAGCACACCGCCGCCATCGTCGAGCTGCTGCAGGTGCAGGCCCGCGCCGTGCGTCCGGCCGCCGCGCTGCCGGCCGTTGTCGACCAGCGCGTCGAGGAGCTGCTGCCCAAGGCGGCCTGAGCGTCAGGCGGCGGCGAGGGCCCGCTGCCGTCCGGCCCACGGGCGCTCCCGCCCGGCCGCGCGCAGGGTCTCGAGCAGCGCATCGGCCAGCGCGCTCGGACGCTCGACGGCGACGGCGGCCCGCACCCGGCGCATTGGGCGGGCGTCGCGCAGCGGCCGGATCGCGATGTCCTCGCGGGCCGACACCAGCGCGAGCGAGGGGATCAGGGCCACGCCCATGCCCGAGGCGACCATGCCCATGATCGCGCTGTAGTCCTCGGACTCGAAGCTGATCCGCGGCTCGAAGCCGGCGGAGTCGCAGGCGCGCAGGATCACGTTGGAATCGATGCAGGTGCCGCCCACGCCGCACACCATCCACTCGTCGTTGCGCAGATCGGCGAGGGAGATCGCGCTGCGGGCCGCAAGCGGGTGGCTGTAGGGCAGCGCGACGAGCAGCGGATCGTCGAGCACGTGGACCGCCTCGATGCCGGCCGGCAGCTCGCGCGGCATGAGCTCCGAGTCGAGCACCATCGCGATGTCGAGCTCGCCGCGCCGCAGGTTGTCGAGCGCCTCGGCGTCCTCGACGACGCGCATCGCCACGTCGGCCTCGGGATGGGCCGCGCGCAGCTCGGCCAGCGCCGGCGGCATGATGCTCGCCGCCGCGCTGGGGAAGGCGCCGACGCGCAGGCGCGGGCGCTCGAGGCCGGTGAGCGCCTGGACCTCGGTCTCGGCCAGGCGCAGCTGAGCGAGGACGGTCTCGGCGTGGCGCAGGAGGACCTCGCCCGCCGGGGTCAGCGTGACCCCGCGGGCGTCGCGCACCAGCAGCCGGGTTTCGAGCTGGCGCTCGAGACGCGCGATCTGCTGGGAGATCGCGGGCTGGGTGAACGACAGGGCGGTGGCGGCGTCGGAGAACGAGCCGCGGGTGGCAACCTCGCGGAACACGGAGAGCAGGCGCGCGTCGAACATAACGTCACCTTATCAGTCGCAGAACACAACATCATTGGTATTTATCCGGCCCGGCCGCGACCATCTTCCCATGACCTCCACCGCCTCCCTCACCATCCGCCACGCCACGGCCACCGACGAGGCGGACCTCATCCGCCTCGCCGCGCTCGACTCGAGCCGCGTCCCCAGCGGCGAGCTGCTCGTCGCCCAGGTCGACGGCAACGTCGTCGCCGCGCTCTCGGTCGACACGGGCGCCGCGATCGCCGACCCCTTCGAGCACACCGCCGCCATCCTCGAATCGATGCGCGCCCAGATCCGCGCCAGCGGCGCCCCCCGCCCGGCGGTCCTGCCCGGCCACCTGGGCCGCGCGCTGTTCGGGCGGGCGTAGGCGCTGCGCAGTTCGCGCGCCTTGTGCAACATCTTCCCCTGGCCCCCGAGGGGTGGGCTCGCTTGGGAGTCACTATGACCCTCAATGGAGCCCACCCCCGCCGTTCGCCGCGCCGCGCCGCGCCGCGCAGCAAGCGCCGAGCAGGCGACTACCCGTGCCGCACCCGGTCGCGCGTGGCGGCGTAGCGGACCGTCTCGTAGGCGATCAGGCCGCACGACACGAGGGCGACGAGCCCCAGCGCCAGCAGCGCCGGGATGGCCGTGGCCAGCGGCGCGAGGATGGCCAGCAGCGCCGCGGCCATCAGGCGCGGGTAGTTGAACGACCCGATGTTGCGACGCTTCAGCGCGCTGAGCGCGACCAGGTAGAGCGCCACCCCACCGCACAGGGCCACGGCGGGCACCGCCTCGAGGTCGTCGCCCACGTGGCCCAGCGTCTTCTTCACGCCGAGGGCGAAGATCACGATCCCGGCCACCATGGGCAGGTGCAGGTAGGTGTAGGAATCGCGCGCGATGCGCACCTGCTGGTCGGGCGGAGCCTCGCGCAGCACGCGCGCCGCCACGAGCGAGACGAAGTCGAAGTACGCCCACCACAGCGCCCCGGCCACGGCCACGCCCAGCAGCGCACCGGCGATGATGCCCGCGTCGAGGCCCAGGCCTCCGGCTCCGACGCCCAGGGCCACGATCGACTCGCCGAGGGCGATGATGATGACCAGCCCGTGGCGCTCTGAGAAGTGGCTCGGCACGACGCGCCAGCCCTCGGTGCCGCGAGCGACGAGCCCTCCGTAGTCGACGGCCAGCGCGGCGACCCACATGAGCCCCTGGGCGGTGCCGTCCAGCGCGCCGGCCACCACGATGAGCATCGAGGCCGGCAGCATCGTGGTCGCCATTCGCATGACGACGTGGCGCAGCTGCGGGTCCTCGCGCGCGACGATCGCGTAGGCCCCGAGATGCAGCGCGCGCACCGCGAGGTAGGCGACGCCGAAGATCACCCCGTCGTCGGCGAAGGCGCGCGGGACGGCCAGCGAGGCGATGAGCATCGCGGCCATCGCCGACAGGAGCACGACGCGGACGGTCCCCTCGTCGGAGCCGGCGGTGTTGCCCAGCCACACGTAGCCCTCCCACGCCCACCACAGCGCGGTGAGGATGGCCAGCCCCTCGACGAAGCGCGTCCACGTGGGGTCGGCCGAGACGAAGCCGGTGACCTGCGTGATGGCGAAGACGAAGACGAGGTCGAAGAAGAGCTCGAGCGACGTCACCTGCTGCTCGACCTCGGTCTGCGCGTCCTCCAGGCGGTCGGCCAGCTCTGTCATGCCGACCGCCTATGTTGGCAAGCCGCCCGCTCGGCTAGACCGTGGCGCCCGCGGCGCCGAGGCCGGCGGCTTCGCGTAGGGCGGCGGCCTTGTCGGTGCGCTCCCAGGTGAAGTCGTGGTCGTCGCGGCCGAAGTGCCCGTAGGCGGCGGTCTTCTGATAGATCGGGCGGTGCAGGTTCAGCGCGTCGCGAAAGGCGCCGGGGCGCAGGTCGAAGTGCTCGTCGATGAGCCGCTGGATCTGACCGCGCCCGATCTTCTCGGTGCCGAAGGTCTCCACCATGACCGACACCGGGTGCGCCACGCCGATGGCGTAGGCGACCTGGACCTCGGCGCGATCGGCCAACCCGGCGGCCACCACGTTCTTGGCCACGTGGCGCGCGGCGTAGGCGGCCGAGCGGTCGACCTTGGAGGGGTCCTTGCCGCTGAACGCGCCGCCGCCGTGGCGGGCCATGCCGCCATAGGTGTCCACGATGATCTTGCGCCCCGTCAGCCCCGCGTCGCCCACCGGCCCGCCGATCACGAAACGCCCGGTCGGATTGACCAGCAGGCTCTTGCGCAGCTTGCCCGCGTCATAGAGGTCGTGCGGGAGGATCGGCTCGATGACGTGCTCCCAGAGGTCGTCGGGGAGCAGCGCCTCGGCGCCGTCGCGATGCTGGGTGGAGATCAGGATCCGCTCGATCTCCACCGGCCTGCCGTCGAGATAGCGCACCGTGACCTGGGTCTTGCCGTCCGGGCGCAGGTACGGGACCACCTCGGCCTTGCGCACGTCGGCCAGGCGCTTGGCCAGCTTGTGGGCCAGCGAGATCGGCAGCGGCATGTACTCGGCCGTCTCGTTGGACGCGTAGCCGAACATCATCCCCTGATCGCCCGCCCCGGCGATGTCGAGCTCGTCGTCGTCGGAGGCATCGGTGCGCGCCTCGTAGGCCTTGTCGACGCCCTGGGCGATGTCGGGCGACTGCTTGTCGATCGCGTTGATCACCGCGCACGAGTCCGCGCTGAAGCCCAGATCGGCATCCGTGTAGCCGATCTTGCGGATCGTCGAGCGCGCGATGTCCTGGATGTCGACGTACGTCGAGGTCGAGATCTCACCCGACACGACCACGAGCCCGGTGTTCACGAGGGTCTCGCAGGCGACGCGCCCGTAGGGGTCGTCGCGCAGCACCGCATCGAGGACCCCGTCGGAGATCTGGTCGGCGATCTTGTCGGGGTGGCCCTCGGTGACGGACTCGGACGTGAACAGGTACTCGTTGTCGGAAAGCTGGTTCATGGGATCGCAGAGAGTAGCGGCCGTGGCCGTCCGCGCGTCCTCGCGCGAGCGCGCTAGGAGCTCGCGTCGCGGCGCGGCTTGCGCTCGTTGAAGTCGATGATCAGCGGCACGCCGTCCATCCCGTAGCGCGCGCGCAGGCGGTTCTCGATGAAGTACGCGTAGTCGCGCGTGACGCGGTTGCGCGAGTTGACCTGGATCGAGAAGCGCGGCGGTGCGGTCTCGAACTGGGCCATGTACAGCAGCTTGAGCCGGTGGCCCTGCTTGGCCGGCGGCTGGCGCGCCTGCGTGACCTCGGCCAGGAAGCGGTTGAGCTGCGGGGTCGGGATGCGGTTGTGCATCCGCTCGCCGAGGATGATCGCCTCGTTGAGCACGCGCTGGACGTTGCGGCCCGTCTTGGCGCTGGCGGTGAGGACCTTCGGGCGAAGGCGCAGCTTCTGGGCCACCCGCGCGCGCTCGTGGTCGAGGTCCGCCTCGTCCATCGCTGCGACGTCCCACTTGTTGAGCACGAGCGCCGTGGCGCAGCCCTCCTTCATCCCCAGCTCGGCGATGCGCAGGTCCTGGCTCGTGACGCCGTCGTGGGCGTCGCAGATGACGAGGACGACGTCAGCGCGCTCGACCGCCCGCTGGGAGCGCAGCGTCGTGTAGTACTCGACCGAGTCCGACACCTTGGACTGGCGGCGCAGCCCCGCGGTGTCGACGATCACGAGCTTGCGCCCGTCGACCTCGAGCGGCAGGTCGATCGCGTCGCGCGTGGTCCCGGCCACGTCCGAGACGATCACGCGCTCGTTGCCCAGCAGCTGGTTGACGAAGGTCGACTTGCCGACGTTGGGGCGCCCGACGATGGCCAGGCGGACGGCGTCGTCCTGCGCCTCGGGCTCGTCGCCCTCGTCGGGCAGGGCCGCCGTCACGCGGTCCAGCAGGTCGCCGACGTTGAGCCCCTGCGTGGCCGACACGGCGAGCGGATCGCCCAGGCCGAGCGCATGGAAGTCGGCGGCCAGCGCCATGTCGCCCACCGAGTCGACCTTGTTGGCCGCGAGGATCACCGGGCGCTTCCAGCGGCGCAGGACGTCGGCGAGCTCCTCGTCGCCCGGGCGGCGCCCGGCGCGCGCGTCGACGACGAAGATCGCGGCCACGGCATCGTTGAGCGCGGCCTGGGCCTGCTCGCGGATCGAGCCGGCGATGGGGTCGACGTCGAGGAAGTCCATGCCCCCGGTGTCGATGAGATCGAAGCGCCGGCCGTTCCACTCGCAGGCGATCTCGTTGCGGTCGCGCGTGATCCCCGCGCGCTCGTGGACGACCGCCGACCGCGAGCCGGTCAGGCGGTTGACGAGCGAGGACTTGCCGACGTTGGGATAGCCGACGACCGCGACCTTCACGGCGTCCTCGCCCCCACGAGCGCCACGATGCACTCGACGACGTCGTCGATCCCCAGCCCGGTGGTGTCGACCTCGATGGCGTCGGAGGCCGCCACCATCGGCGAGTGCTCGCGGCTCGCGTCGCGCTCGTCGCGCTCGCGGACCTCGCGCACGGGCACGCCGCGGCGCCGGGCGCGCTCGTCCTCGTCAGCCGTGAGCCACACCTTGAGCTCGGCGTCGGGCGCCACCACGGTGCCGATGTCGCGCCCCTCGGCCACCCAGTCGCCGCCGGCGATGAGCACGCGCTGCTTGTCGAGCAGCGCGGCGCGGACGGCCGGGTCGGCCGCCCGGCGGGAGGCCTCCTGGGAGATCTCGGGCGTGCGGATCGCGTCGCTGACGTCCTGGCCGTCGAGCACCACGCGGTCGCCGTCGAAGCGGATGTCCAGGTCGCTCGGATCGCTCGCGCCCGACAGCGCCACGGCGCGGTACAGCGCCCCGGAGTCCAGGTAGGTGAAGCCGAGCGCCCGCGCGACGGCGCGGGCGACGGTCGACTTGCCGGCCCCCGCGGGACCGTCGATGGCGACGAGCATGGCGGCTGCCACGATAGGACACGTGAAGCTGCTGCAGCCGCTGCGCGAGCGCGACTTCGCGCTGCTGTGGACCGGCATGACCGTCTCGCTGCTGGGCGACGGCATCTTCATCGTGGCTGAGGCGTGGCAGGTCTACGACATCCAGAACGACCCCGTCGCGCTCTCGCTGGTCGGCTTGGCGTGGACCGGTGGCATGACCGCCTTCCTGCTCACGGGCGGGATCGTCAGCGACCGCCTGGAGCGCCGCCGCGTGCTGATCGCGGCCGATCTCGTGCGCGCCGGAGTGCTGGTCGTCACCGGCGTGCTGTCGCTGACGGGCGTGCTCGAGATCTGGCACCTGGTCGTGCTCGCCGTCCTCTACGGCGCGGGCGAGGCCTTCTTCGGCCCGGCCTTCGGCGCGCTCGTGCCCGAGATCGTGGCGCCGCGTCACCTCGTCGAGGCCAACTCGCTCGACCAGCTCGTGCGCCAGGCCTGCGAGCGGCTGCTCGGGCCCGCGGTGGGCGGGCTCGTGGTCGCCGCCGTCGGCGCGGGCGCCGCCTTCCTGGTCGACGCCGCCACCTTCGCCACCAGCGCAGGCTGCATCTGGAAGCTGCAGGTCCGGTCGCTGCCGGCGCCCGGCGCCGAGCGCTCGGCGCGCCGCGAGCTGCGCGAGGGGATCGTCTTCGTGCGCTCGCAGCCGTGGCTGTGGGCGACGCTGGTGGCGGCGTCGCTGAGCCTGCTGCTGTTCCTCGGGCCGCTCGAGGTCCTGCTGCCCTTCGTCGTGCGCAACGACCTGCGCGCCGGCGCCTGGGGCTACGGCGCGATCCTCGCCGCGGGCGGCGCGGGCTCCGTGCTCGCCTCGCTGATCGTCAGCCAGCGCGGGCCGCCGCGGCGCTATCTGACCTTCGCCTACGGCGCCTGGATCGTCGCGACGCTGCCCTTCATCGGCTACGCCTTCGGCACCGCCGTGTGGCAGCTCATGGCCTTCGCCGTCGTCTTCGGCGCGGGCGAGACCGCCGGGATGGTGGTGTGGGGCACGCTCATGTCCTCCCGCGTGCCGCCCGCCCTGCGCGGCCGCGTGCATTCGCTGGATTGGTTCGTCTCGATCGGCCTCACGCCGATCTCCTTCGCGCTCACCGGCCCGGTGTCCAAGGCCATCGGCACCGACGCGACGCTGGTGGCGGCCGGCGTCCTGCCGATGGTCGTGTGCGCCGTGCTCTATTTCGTGGCCGGGCTGCGCCGCGACGAGGAGCGCCACCCGCTGCTCGGCGAGGCCTACGCCGACGGCGCTGGGGCCGCGTCGGCCGCCTCGGGAAGCGGCACGCCCGCGATCTCGTAGGCCTCGGCCTGGTCGAGCGTCTCCTTCGCCAGCAGCGCGCGGGTCAGCGCCTCCAGCCGGGGGCGCTCGCGCTCGATGAGCAGGATCGTGTCGTGCTCGGCCTCCTCGACGATCCGGCGCACCTCCTCGTCGACCAGGCGCTGGGTCGCCTCCGAGGTGCTCGACTGGCCCGGCAGCAGCATGCCGTCCGAGCGCCCGTCGGCGACCGCGACCGGGCCGATGGCGTCGCTCATCCCCCAGCGCCCGACCATGCCGCGGGCGATCTGGGTGATCTGCTGGATGTCGGACTCCGCGCCGGTGGTCAGCTCGTTGTAGATGACCTTCTCGGCCGCGCGGCCGCCCAGGGCGACCTTGATCTTGCCGATCAGGTCGTCGCGCTCGTAGCCGTAGCGGTCGGCCTCCGGGGTCGAGAGCGTGACCCCGAGTGCCTGTCCGCGGGGGATGATCGAGATCTTGCGCACCGGGTCGGCGCCGTGGGTGAGCATGCCGACGAGCGCGTGGCCGGACTCGTGGTAGGCGGTGCGCTCGCGGTCCTCGTCGGACATGAGCACGGCGCGGGCGGTGCCGAGGATGATCTTCTCGATCGCGTCCGTGAAGTCCGAGAGCTCGACGCGCTGGTGGTCGCGGCGCGCGGCGAAGAGCGCCGCCTCGTTGACCAGCAGCGCCAGGTCGGCACCGGTCATGCCCGGCGTCGAGGCCGCGATGGCGTCCACGTCGACCGAGTCGTCGAGCGGCACCGACCGTGTGTGGATGCGCAGGATCTCCGCGCGCCCGTTGCGGTCGGGCGGCTGCACGGCGATGCGGCGGTCGAAGCGACCGGGGCGCAGCAGGGCGGGGTCGAGGATCTCCTGGCGGTTGGTGGCGCCCAGGACGATGACGTTGGTGCCCGGCTCGAAGCCGTCCATCTCGGTGAGGATCTGGTTGAGCGTCTGCTCGCGCTCGTCGTGGCCGCCGCTGAAGCCGCCGCTGCCCGAGCGCGAGCGCCCGATGGCGTCGAGCTCGTCGATGAAGATGATCGAGGGCGCGGCCTCCTTGGCCTGCTTGAACAGGTCGCGCACGCGCGACGCGCCGACCCCGACGATCGCCTCCACGAACTCCGAGGCGGAGAGCGAGAAGAAGGCGGCGTGCGCCTCGCCGGCCACCGCGCGCGCCAGCAGCGTCTTGCCGGTCCCGGGCGGCCCGTAGAGCAGCACGCCGCGCGGGATGCGCGCGCCGAGGCGCTCGTAGCGCTTGGGGTTGCGCAGGAAGTCGACGATCTCGACCAGCTCGTTCTCGGCCTCGTCGATGCCCGCGACGTCCTCGAAGGTCACCCGGCTCTGCGTGTCGGGGCTGACCCGGCGCGCCTGCGACCGGCCGAAGCCGCCCAGCGCCCCGCCCGCGGACATCCGCCGCGCGAAGTAGACGAAGAGCCCGACGAGCAGGATGGTCGGGCCGAAGCCGAGGATCAGCGTCCAGAAGGGCGAGCGCCCGCTGTCGGGCGCCTTGGCGTTGACGACCACGTTCTGCTCGTCGAGAAGCTTGGTCAGCCCCGCCGTGTCGACGAAGGCGGGCACCTGGGTGGTGAACTTCTCGACCGTCTTGGGCTTGCCACCCGGGGGCGTGTACTGCGCCTTCTTCTTGAGCGTGCCCTCGATCGTCTGGTCGGTCGAGGAGATCTCCTGGACGTTCGAGGCCCGCAGCTGGTCGACGAAGAACGGCTCGTAGGGGATGCGCGTGCGCTGCTCGGGACCGCCCGTGGCGATGGCGAGGATGAAGTTCAGCGCCAGCAGGGCGACGAGGACGCCGATGAAGGTCCCGCGGCGATTGCGCGGCATCAGCGGCGGGCGCTGCTCCGGCGGCGCCCCGCGCCCGTCGGGCGCCGGCTCGACGCGCCACGACGGGATCTTGCCCTCGCGCGGCGGCTCGCGCTCGGGCGAGGCAGGCAGAGAACTGGACGGGGGATCCGGCATCAGGCGCTCTACAGGAGCCTAGCCACGTCGTCCATGAAGCGGGGGTAGGACACGTCGGCCGCCTCCATGCCCTCGACCTCGACGCCCTCCCGCGACGCCAGCCCGGCGACGGCGCCGAGCATGGCCAGACGGTGGTCGCCGTGGGAGCTGATGCGCCCGCCGCGCAGGCCGCCGGTACCCGTCACCGCGAAGCCGTCCGCGGTCGCCTCGATGGTGGCGCCCAGGCCGCGCAGCCCGTCGACGACGGTGGCGATCCGGTCGGTCTCCTTCAGCCGCAGCTCGTTCGCGCCGCGCACGACGGTCTCGCCCTCGGCGAAGCAGCCCAGCAGGGCGACGAGGGGCAGCTCGTCGATGGCCAGCGGCACCTCGTCGGCCTCGACGACCGTGCCGACCAGCGGGCCTGCGGTCACGTCGAGGTCCGAGATCGGCTCGGTGGCGGCGACCGCGTCGCCGGGCTCGTCCTCGAGGTCGCCGATGACGATCGCTCCCATGCGCTGCGCGATGCGCACGAAGCCGCTGCGCGTCCAGTTGACGCCGACACCGTGCAGGACGAGCCGCGACCCCGGCACGAGCACGCCGGCGGCGATGGCGAAGGCCGCGCTGGACGGGTCGCCCGGGATCACCAGCTCGTCGAGCGTGAGCTCGTCGGTCCCGGCCACCGTGACGTGGCGCCCGTTGCGGTGCACGGTCACCCCGGCGGCGGTGAGCATGCGCTCGGTGTGATCGCGGCTGGCGGCCGGCTCGGAGACCGTGGTGGCGCCGTCGGCGGCCAGGCCGGCGAGCAGGACGCAGGACTTCACCTGGGCGCTGGCCACCGGCAGCTCGTAGTGGATCGAGCGCAGCCGGGTCCCGTGGACGGTGAAGGGCGCCAGCCGCCCGTCGGTGGCGTCGATCTCGGCGCCCATGAGGCGCAGCGGCTCGGCGATGCGGTCGACCGGCCGGCGGCGGATCGAGGCGTCGCCGTCGAGGGTGTAGGCACGGCCCTCCTGAGCGGCCAGCCAGCCGGGCAGCAGGCGCATGAGCGTGCCCGCGTTGCCGACATCGATCGGGCCCTCGGGGACGGCGGCGTCGCGCAGCCCGGTGCCGCGCACGAGCACCTCGTCCGCGCCGACCTGGACCAGGGCGCCGAGGCGCTGCACGGCCTGCAGGGTCGAGTTCGTGTCCGCCGCATCGAGGTAGCCGTGGATGCGCACCGGCTCGGCCGCCATCGCGCCGAGGATCGCCGCGCGGTGCGAGATCGACTTGTCGGTCGGCGGGCGCAGGTCGCCGCGCAGCCCCTCGGCGGGGTCGACCCTCACGACGGTCACGCGATCACCGCGAAGCCCAGCCCGGCCACCAGCTCGGCCGCCTCGACGGCGCGCTCCTCGGGGACCCAGAGGGCGATCTCGCCCTGGCTGTTGTCCGGCGACGGGCTGAGGGCCATGTCGGAGATGTTGATGCCCGCCCGTCCCAGCGTGAGCGTGATGTCTGCGATGACCCCCGGGCGGTTGGGCACCGCAACGCGCAGCTCGCTGGTGGCTGCCGGCCCGAGGCCGGCCTCGAGCAGCGCGCGGCGCCGGGTGGCGGCGTCGTCCTGCCAGCCGGTGAGGTCGGCCCCGTCGCGCAGCTGCGCGCGCACCGTCTCGAGCTCGGCGATGGCGCCGTCGAGGGCGTCGGCCAGGGCGTCGCGATTGGCGGCGTAGATGCCGCCCCACAGCGCCGGATTGGCGCCGGCAACGCGCGTCGCGTCGCGGAAGCTCGGGCCGGTGGCGGGCGGGCGCTCGCCGCCGAGCGCGTCCAGGGCGCGGCTGACGAGGACGTTGGCGACCACGTGCGGCAGATGGCTGACCGCCGCCATCACGCGATCGTGGACGTCGGCGTCGATGATCGCGGGGCGTGCGCCCAGGCCGGTGAGCAGCCGGTGCAGGCGCTCGAGCAGCGTGCCCTGCGTCGTCGCGGTCGGGGTCAGGTACCAGGTGGCGCCGTCGAAGAGGTCCTCGCGCGCGTGCTCGACGCCGGCCGCCTCCGAGCCGGCCAGCGGGTGGCCGCCGACGAAGCGCGGGTCGCGCGCGGAGCCGAGGACCGTGCGCTTGGTCGAGCCGACGTCGGTGACCACCGCGCTGCGCGGCGCCTGCTCGAGGACCGCGGCCACGGTGTCGGCCAGCACGTCGACCGGCACGGCGACGAAGACGGCGTCGGCACCGTCCAGCGCGTCGCCGAGGTCGCGATGGGCGCTGTGGATCGCGCCGCGGGCCACGGCCTCGTCGGCGCGCGGGTCGAACCCGCGCACCGTCGCGCCGAGGCGGGAGCGGGCGGCCAGGCCGACCGACCCGCCGATGAGCCCCACCCCGACGACCGCGACGATCAAGCGCCGACGAAGGCGGCCTTGCCCGCGACCGCGGCCGCCGCCTGCACCCGCGCCGCGTAGGCGGCGAAGCCCTCGGTCCGCAGCGCCTGCGGCCCGTCGCAGATGGCGTTCTCGGGGTCGGGGTGCACCTCGACGATGATGCCGTCGGCGCCGACCGCGGCAGCGGCCAGGCTCAGCGGCTCGACGAGGTCCCGCCGGCCCGCGGCGTGGCTGGGGTCGACGACGACCGGCAGGTGGCTGAGCTCCTTGAGCACCGGCACCGCGGTGAGGTCGAGGGTGAAGCGGTAGGCCGTCTCGAAGGTGCGGATGCCGCGCTCGCAGAGGATGACCGCCTCGTTGCCCTCCTTGAGGACGTACTCGGCGGCCATCAGCAGCTCCTCGAGCGTGCTCGACAGCCCGCGCTTGATCAGCACGGGGCAGTTGGAGCGGCCGATCTCGGCCAGCAGCGGGTAGTTCTGCATGTTGCGCGCGCCGATCTGGATGACGTCGGCCACCTCGAGCACCGGCTCGAGGTCGCGCGCGTCCATGAGCTCGGTGACGATCGGCAGCCCCGTGAGCTCCTTGGCCTCGGCCAGCAGACGCAGGCCCTCCTGCCCCAGGCCCTGGAAGGCGTACGGGCTCGTGCGCGGCTTGTAGGCGCCGCCGCGCAGCATGGTCGCGCCGGCCGCCGCGACGACCTCGGCCGTCGTCAGGGTCTGGTCGCGCGACTCGACCGTGCACGGCCCGGCGATAAGCGCGAAGTGCTCGCCGCCGATCCGCCGCCCGCCGATCTCGAGCACGGTTCGCTCGCCGTGCTTGAGCTGGTTGCTGGCCAGCTTGTAGGGCTTGAGGATGGGAACGACGCGGTCGACGCCCGGCGCTCCATGGAGCTCGAGACGAGCGATGTGCTCGAGGTCGCCGATGGCGCCGATGACGGTCACCTCGTCGCCCGTGCTGGGATGGGCGCGCGCGCCCACCGATTCGATCCGGTCGATGACAGCGCGGATCTCGTCCGCCGTCGCCGCCTGCTTCATCACGATCATCATGCCGAGTGCCTTTCTGGGTGCTCCGTGAACGATACGAGTGAGGTCCTGCCGAGGGGTGATGCCCCTGAGAACGGCGCTCGGCCACGGACGGCCGGTGATGCGGCACCCGCGCGGGCGGGCGAGCCGAGCGCCTAGCTAAATCGCCAAGCGGAGCGATAGGCGTAGGCGTAGCCGGACAGCGCGGCGCGTGTGGCGAAGGTGGCGCTGTCGAGCTTGGGGCCCATGCGAAGCCGGGATTGTGGCAGACGCGCCGGTGCGTGCCTAGTCGGCCTCGGCGCCGGCCGGCGGACCCTCAGCCCGCCAGGCGCGCGGCCAGCTCGAGCAGGTCGCCGACCGAGAGGTCGGCGTCGGGATCCTCGCGCGCCTGCGACCCCGGCCCGTATTCGAGCGGGCGCTCGACGAAGGCCGTCTTCAGGCCGGCGTTGCGCGCGCCCTCGAGGTCCCACGGATGGGCGGCGGCGAGCAGGAGCTCGGCGGGCTGCAGGCCGAGCAACCGCGCCGCGGTGCGATAGGCCTCCGGCGCGGGCTTGTAGGCCTGGGCCAGCTCGGCCGAGAGGACGGCGTCGAAGCGCAGGTCGCCGTGACGGGCCAGGTCGACGAGCAGCGCGACATGACCGTTGGAGAGCATCGCCACCGCACGCTCACCTCGCATCGCCTCGAGGCCGGCGCGGACGTCCGTCCATGGATCCAGGCGGTGCCAGGCGCCCACCAGCTCGCGCCGCTGCGCGTCGGAGAGCTCGGCGCCCCGCTCGGAGAGGAGGTCGTCGAGCGTGACGAGGTGCAGGTCGTCGAAGCTGCCCCACGGGCGCGCGCCGTCGTTGACCTCGGCGAGGATGGGCCGGTAGCGGGAGCGCCACGCGTCGGCCAGCTCGTAGGGATCGCCCGACACCCCGCTCGCCTGGAACGCGCCGGCGACGCCCGAGCGCCAGTCGACGAGGGTCCCGAAGACGTCGAAGGCCACCGCGCGGATCGCCATGGCGCGAGCCTATCCGGCTCGCTGACCGCCCTCGCGTCACGCGTACCAGCGGATGCGCGGCATCGGGTCGGCCGCTCGGCGGACGTGGCGCGGGGCGGGGCGGCGACGCTTGGCGAGAACGAGATGCTTGAACATGTTTGCATCCTACGACATATCTTCCTAGGACGCAAGTTTCTGCGACGTATTTATTCCTCTACCCTCTCGCGCCATGGCCGAGCGCGACGGCGTCGACGTGATCCTCGAGCAATGGCGGCGCGAGCGTCCCGAGCTCGACCCCTCGCCGATCGGGGTGATCGGCCGCATCTCGCGCCTGGCGCGCGAGCTCGAGCAGCGCCTGGAGGCCGTCTATCGCCGGCATGGCCTCGAGCCCGGCTGGCACGACGTGCTCGCCACCCTGCGCCGCACCGGCCCGCCCTACCAGCTGCGCCCCACGGACTTCTCCGGCCAGCTCATGCTCACCTCGAGCGGCACGACCAAGCGCCTGGATCGCCTCGAGCAGGCCGGGCTCATCAGCCGCGCGCCCGACCCCGGCGATCGCCGGGGCACTCTGATCACGCTCACCGAGGCCGGCCACGAGCTCATCGACGCCGTGACCGAGGCGCACCTCGACAACGAGCGCGACCTGCTGAGCGCGCTCACGGCCGACGAGCGCCGGCGGCTCGCCGATCTCCTGCGCAAGCTCCAGCTCGGCCTGCCGGCGCTCTGAGGGGTCCGGGTGCAATCCCTGCGTCAGCCCGGCCCTCCTGGGGAAATCCGTGCCCAGTGGCAGAGCTCGCCGATACCCAGGCGATCGAGCCGGTCGTCCTGCGGCCGGTGTTCGGTCGCCGGCGCTCGCCCGGCGGGCGCACGGAGGGCGAGCTGCTGGCCCGCGTGCGCGCCGGCGACGACAGCGCCTTCGAGGCGCTCTACGACACCTACCACCGCCGGCTGCTGACGTTCTGCCAGCACATGCTGGGCTCCCGTGAGGAGGCCGAGGACGTCCTGCAGCACACCTTCATGGCCGCCTACCGGTCGCTGCGGGCGGGCTACGAGGTCGTCGACCTCAAGCCCTGGCTGTACACCATCGCGCGCAACCGCTGCGTCTCGGTCATGCGCGCGCGCCACGAGGCGGTCGAGCTCGACGAGCGTGCCCCGGCCCTCGAGGGCCTGGCCGCGGAGGTCGACCGGCGCGCCGACCTGCGCATGCTCGTGCGCGACGTCCAGCGCCTTCCCCCCGACCAGCGTGCGGCCCTCGTCCTCTTCGAGGTCGGCGACCACTCCCACAAGGAGATCGCGGCGGTCCTCGGCGTGCGACGCGAGAAGGTCAAGGCGCTCGTGTTCCAGGCCCGTGAGGCGCTCATGGGATGGCGGACGGCGCGCGAGACGCCGTGTTCCCACGTCCGCGAGCAGCTCGCCACGCTGCGCGGCCGCGCGCTGGGCCGCGGCACCATCCGCCGCCACGTCGAGCTGTGTTCCGGATGCGCGGACTACGAGGCCGCGGTGCGCTGCCAGCGCGCCGCCCTGGCGGTGGCGCTGCCGGTGGCTCCCGCGGCCGCCGGCCTGCGGGCCGCGGTGCTCGGCTCGGCCGCGGGCGGCTCCGGCCTCGGCGCGGCGGTCGGCGCGGGCGGCGCGACGAGCGCGGCGGGCGGCCTGGCGGGCCTCGGGGTCAACGGGGTCGCTGCGAAGGTGCTCCTCGTCACCGCCCTGGTGGGAGGCGTCGGCGTGGCGGGCCGCGCGACGGTGGATCGAGGGCAGCCGCACCGCGCGCTGGGCGCGGCGCCGGGGCCGGGGCCGGGGCCGGAGCGGTCGGCGGCGACATCCGTCGCCTTCGCGGGCGCTGCCCCGATCACACGTCTGTCGGTCGCGGACCTCGCACGGCACGCGCCGCAACCGGCGCCGAACCCCGCGGCCCGCGATGACCAGCGCGGGGCCGACCGGCCGGCTGCGCGCAGCCCTGAGGCGCACCCGGCGCCCGCCACCGGGAAGGCGGCCACGCCCGGCCACCGCAGGGCCCCCGGCGCGCCGCCCCAGGGCAAGACGCTCGGCCACGCCAAGGCGGAGGCTCAGAGCGCCAAACCCGTCCACGGCAGCTCCGGCGGGAAGGCCGCCGCGGCCAAGCCGGCCAAGCCGCAGACCGCGAGGGGCGCCTCCCCGAAGGCGGCCAAGGAGCCCAAGCCGGCCAAGGCGCCCAAGCCGGCCAAGCCGCAGACGCGTAGGGGCGCGTCCTCCGAGGCGGCCGCGCCCACGCAGGCGGCCAAGCCGGCCAAGGCGCCCCACGCGGCGAACGCTTCGGAGGCCCAGAGCGCCGCGGGCACCGTGGCGCCCGGCGCCTCCGGGCAGAGCGGTGCTGCGCCGGCCGCCCCGGGGCAGGGCGACGCGCTGCCGCCGGGGCAGGCGAAGAAGCGGGCCGAGGCCGCGCAGCAGCCGTAGGTCGGCGCGCGGCGAGGCCGTCCTCGGCGCCGCCTGCCTCGGGTCCCAACCTTCGCCCGCCTGCCGCGTCGTAGAGCGCAGTTGTGCCAACCCGGACGGGCGCCTCGCGCGTCCGCCATGTGCTTCATCGGAAGGGGTACTCGTGGTCGATCACCGGCTGTTGCGGCCTGCGCTGTGCACGTTCGCCGCCCTGCTCGTCGTCGCGTTCGCCGGCCCGGCGGCCGCGCAGGACACCCGCGTGAGCATCGGCAGCCCGCCGACCCCGTTCTCGCAGAACAAGCAGAACGAGCCCGCGGTGGCCGTCGACCCCAGCGATTCAGGCGTGGCAGTGGCGGGCGCCAACGACAACATCGACATGGAGGCCTGCAACGCCGGGCCCGACAACAACTGCCCGTTCACTGGCGGCGTCGGCGTCTCCGGCGTCTACTTCTCGTTCAACTCGGGCCGCAGCTGGACCCAGCCGACCTACACGGGCCTCACCGCGCGCGGCTGTCTCGGCGCGATCGGCGACGACTCCGGCTGCACGCCCACGACCGGCCCCATCGGCACGCTGCCCAACTACGCCGAGCACAACCTGGTCTCCGACGGCGACCCGGCCGTCGCCTTCGGGCCCCAGCCGACGGCCCGTGGCGGCTTCTCCTACGCCGGCGGCTCGCGCCTCTACTACGCCAACCTGACCTCGGCCATCCCCGGCACGGCCCCCTTCAAGGGCGCCGAGGCGATCGCGGTCTCGCACACCGACGACGTCGCCGCCGCGGCGGCCGGCAGCAACGCCGCGTGGAGTGACCCGGTCATCGCCAGCCACCAGACCTCGGCCCTGTTCTCCGACAAGGAGCAGGTGTGGGCCGACAACGCCGCGTCGAGCCCGTTCTTCGGCAACGTGTACGTCTGCTACGCCGCCTTCCGCGGCAACGGCAAGGGGTCGGACAACCAGCCGCTCGACGTCCTGACCTCTCGCAACGGCGGCGACTCCTGGACCCAGCACCAGGTCACGCCGGCCACCAACAACACCCGCAGCCGCAACGGCTTCGGCCGCTCGGGCTGCACCGTGCGCACGGACTCGCACGGCGTCGTCTACGTCTTCGACTTCCAGTTCGGCTTCAGCCCGACGACGGCGGCCGCGGGGCAGATCCAGATGATCCGCTCCTTCGACGGCGGGGCGCACTGGGAGCGCCCGGTGAACATCTTCACGGCCTTCGACACCTGCAACGCCTTCGAGCCGTCGATCGGCCGCTGCGTGGAGGACGGCGTCGGCGGCGCGCGCAGCGACCTGTCGCCGGCCCCGTCGGTGGACATCGCCAACGGCGCGCCGAGCGGCGCCGACGCGTCGAACCGGCTCGTGCTGACGTGGGTCGACGGCCGCGACGGGCTCAATCACGAGCACGTCATGTTCACCACCTCGACCGACCGCGGCGCGTCGTGGGCGACGCCGACCCACGTCGAGCGCGGCGGCGACCGCGGCTACTACTCGGCGCCCGCCATCTCGCCCAACGGGACCGACGTGTGGCTCGTCTACAACGCCTTCGAGGAGCCGTTCAAGACCAGCGCCATCGGCCCGGAGAACGACCGGCCGCTGGTGGGCCAGGTCCTGCACGCGACGGTCTCCGGCGGTGGCGTCGGCGACTTCGCCGCCGCGCACCGCGGCGCCTCGGGCGACGCGCGCGGGTCGTCGCAGAACGATCTCGCCGCGGAGTTCCTCGGCGACTACGTGTACGCGGCGGCCACGCGCAGCTACGGCGTCAGCGTGTGGAACGACGTCCGCAACGCGGCGGACTGTGGCGCTGTCGACCGGTACCGCCAGGCCCTGCACGACGAGGCCGTGGCCACGGGCCAGCAGACCGCCGAGGCGGAGGAGCCGCGCGGCGAGGGCGACGAGGGCGAGGATCCCGCCGGTGGCCCCGTGGCGCCGGCCGTCCAGCAGGTGTGCCCGGCCACGTTCGGCAACTCCGACATCTACGGGTGGTCGAGCCTGGCCACGCCGTAGCCGGCGAGCGACCGACCCCGGGTCCAACCTTCCGGGGGTCGGTCGCGTCATAGCTCGCAGGTGCCTGAAACGGCATCGCTAGGACCATGTCTGGCGGCACCGCACGCCCTGCCACCGAGGGCCGCCAGATCGTGGAGGGGCGCGGCTTGCCAAAGCCCGCCCCTCCACTCCCCTTCGGGACCCGAGCCGCGGGCGCTGCGGCGAGGTAGTCTGGCGCCGCCACCATGGCCGTCGACCTCGTCATCGACCTCGACAACACGCCCGGAGCCCTGGCCGAGGTCGCGGCCGCGATCAGCGATGCGGGCGTGAACATCGCCGCGGCGACATGCCTGGGAGCCGGCGATCGCGCCGAGCTGCACATCCTCGTCAAGCACGCCGAGGCCGCGCGGCACTCGCTCGCCATCTCCCACCTGGCGGTCACGCGCGAGCGAGAGGTCGTCGTCGTCGACGTCGAGGACCGCCCGGGCGTGCTCGCCGACCTGACCCGCAGGATCGCCCGCGCCGGGGTCGACCTCGACCTCGTCTACGTCGCCACCGGCAACCGCGTGGTCTTCGGCGCGCCGGACCTGGGCGCTCTGCGGGCCGCGCTGGAGGGCGCGACCTGACGCTGACGCCTCGCGCCGCGGCGGCAGGGTCAGCGGTCGCGCAGCGCGACGGCGACCGTCTTCGTCGTCACCGGGCGACCGGCGGCCGGCGTGACGACCACGCGCACGGCGATGGTGAGGCGATGCGCGCGGGTCAGGGCGCGCCGCCCGGCGGCATCGAGCCTGACCGCGAAGGCGGTCGTGCCGGTGGCGGTGGAGTGCCTGGTCTGCGACCCGGCGCGGATCCTCCTGCCGTGGGCGGTGCGGTAGGCGGTGACGCGGATCTGCGATCGCCCGGCCGGCGTCGTCACCGTGCCGCGCAGCAGGACACCGTGCTGGCGGTGGGCCACGCTGACGCGCGGGCGCGCGGAGGGCGACGACGCGCCGCCGGGCGCCGAGCTCCCGCCGCCCGCCGTCTGGTCCCCGGGCGCGGTCGGCGTGCCCGTCGAGGTCGTGGAAGTGCCTGTGGTGGTGGTGCCCGGCCCGCCGCCTTCGACCACGATCGTGCCCTTCATGTAGTTGTGGTTGTCGCAGACGAACGCGTAGGTCCCGGGCGTGTCGAAGCGGCAGGTGCCGCTCCAGCCCGGCGCCTCGGGCGCGGCGGGCAGCGGCGACACCGGGCCGACGGCGGCGCCCGCGGTCTGCGTGCACGAGCTCGGTCCCCCGCCGGTGAAGTCCACGTTGTGGATGGAGACGCCCGAGGGGTAGCTGAAGGTCACGCTGCCGCCCGCGACGATGGTGTCGGTGTAGTCCGCGGACCCGGGCATGCTCCAGTCGAAGTCCACCGCCGTGACGGACGCCGTGCTCGGGGCCGAGGACCCGGCGGCCGCGGGCCCGCTGACGGCGTAGGCCGCCCCCGTCCCGGCCGCCAGGGCGGCGAGCCCGGCGACGACCCTCCTGCGCGTGCGCGACATCGCCCCAACAACGGCGCGTGGGACCACGACCTTGCGACCGCGGGGCGCGCCGGCGCCTCACGCCGGGGCCGGGGCCGGGGCGGCGGTCGGCGACCTGGGGGCGTTCAGCGGCCGCGCGCGCAGCGCGGCGATGAGCGCGGCGACGGTGCCCGCGGCGCCGGCCACCACGAAGGCTGCGACGGGGCCGGCAGCGTCGGCAACCGTGCCGGCGGACGCCGCGCCGATCGAGGCGCCGACCGCCACGGCGGTGTCGAGCCACGCGAAGGCCTCGGTCACCGTGCCGGCGGGCGCGGCGTGATCGACCATGGCGTAGATGCTCGCGTAGGTCGGGGCGATGGTCGCGCCGGCGAGCACGAGGACGCCGGCCAGCGCGACGGTGCTGCCCGCCGCCGTGGCGAGGGCCAGGTGGCCGGCCGCCAGCGCGGCGAGCATGAGCGCGAGGCCGACGCCGGTGCGCGCCCCGCCGCCCATGCGCGCCGCCACCACCCCGCCGGTGAGCGAGCCGACGCCCCACAGGCCGAGCAGCGGGCCGGCGGCCCCGGGGCGGCCGAGATGGGCGACCGCCGCGATGACCGCCACCTCGACGGTGCCGAAGACCACGCCCACGAAGACGAGCAGGAGCACGAGCGTGCGCATGGCCGGGGCGCGCAGCGACCCGCCGCGCGGGCACTCGGGCGCCGGCGCCGGCCGCCAGGCGCGCGACGCCGGCTGGGCGGCGAAGATCGCGGTGCCGGCCACGAGCACCGCGCCGGCGACGACCAGCGCGGTGGCCGTCGACGACACGGCGCCGACGAGCAGGACGAGCGGCGGCCCGGCGATCCAGGTCAGCTCGACGGCGGCGGATTCCGCAGCGTAGGCGGCGCGCAGGGCTTCGCGGTCGCGGATGAGCGCGGGCAGGATGGCGCGCAGGCACGCGTCGACCGGCGGCATCCCCAATCCGAGGACGACGGCCAGGGCGACGAGCGCCTCGTCGGGCGCGCCGGCCGGCAACGCCGCGAGGCCGGCGAGCGCTCCGCCCGCGACCATCGCACCGGCCAGGAGGACCACCGTCTGCCCGCGGCGATCGACCAGCCGCCCGAGCAGCGGCCCGCCGACGCCGAGCGACGCGGCGAACGCCCCGGCGACGACGCCCGCCGTCGCGAACGAGCCGGTCAGGTGACGCGCATGGACGAGCAGCGCGACGCTGAGCATGGCCATCGGCAGCCGCGCGGGGATCGAGACCGAGGCGAGGCGCAGAGCGCCGGGGAAGGACCGAAGCGAAGCCATGGCGCGAGAGTAGGACGGCACTGGTTTACTGACGAGGGCCAGTTGGGCCCCTGAGATGAAGGCCAGTTCCGACATCGACCTCATGGTCAGCCTGGACCGCGACGCGGCGGTCGGGCTGCGCGCGCAGCTCGAGCACCAGCTGCGCGAGAGCGTCCGCGCCGGCACGCTGCGCCACGGGGCCGCGCTGCCGTCCACGCGGGCCCTGGCGCGCGAGCTCGGGGTCGCGCGCGGCGTCGTCATGGAGGCCTACGCGCAGCTGGCGGCCGAGGGCTACCTCGTCTCCAGCCAGGGCGCGCCGACGCGCGTGGCCGCCCGCGCGACCACGCCGGCGACGACGGCGCTGTCCGACGAGCCGACCGCGCCGCGCTTCGACTTCCGCCCCGGCGCCCCGGACGTCGCGCTCTTCCCGCGCACGGCGTGGGCCACGGCGCTCCGCCAGGCCCTGCGCGAGGCCCCCGACGCGCGCTTCAGCTACAGCGACCCGTGCGGCACGCCCGAGCTGCGCGGAGCGCTTTCCACCTACCTGGGACGCGTGCGCGGCGTGGCCGCCGAGCCCGCGACGATCCTCGTCACCTCGGGCCTGACGCAGGGCCTCGCCCTGACCTGCCGGGCGCTGGCCGCGCGCGGCGTGCGGCGCGTCGCCGTCGAGGAGCCCGGCAGCGCGGACCTGCGCGACCCGATCGCGACCGCCGGGCTGGAATGGGTGCCCATCCCCGTCGACGGAGACGGCCTCGACGTGGAGGCGCTCGAACGCAGCGACGTGGGCGCCGTGCTCGTCACCCCGGCGCACCAGTACCCGACCGGCGTCGTGCTCGCGCCGGGCCGGCGCGCGGCGCTCCTCGCGTGGGCCGCCGAGCGCGACGCCTTCGTGCTCGAGGACGACTACGACGCCGAGTACCGCTACGACCGCCCACCGGTCGGGGCCCTGCAGGGCCTCGCGCCGCAGCGCGTCGCCTATATGAGCTCGATCTCGAAGACGGTCGCCCCGGCGCTGCGGGTCGGCTGGCTCGTGGCGCCGCCGGCGCTGGCCGCGGCGATCGAGCGCGAGAAGCTCGCCGACGACCGCGGCACGCCGGTGCTGACGCAGCTCGGGCTCGCGGTCCTCCTCGAGCGCGGCGCGCTGGACCGCCACATCCGCAGCTCGCGGCTCGTCTACCGCCGCCGGCGCGACGCGCTCGTCGCCGCCCTCGAGCGCGACCTGCCCGAGCTGCGCGTGCATGGCGCGGCCGCCGGGCTGCACCTGCTCGTCGACCTGCCGGCCGACGTCGACGAGGGCGCCCTGCAGGCGGCCGCCGAGCACCGCGGGATCGGGCTCGACCGCCTGGCGCCGCACACCGCGCGCCCCCACCCCCCCGCGGTGATCCTCGGCTACGGCCGCATCGCCGAGCCCGCGATCGAGCCCGGGGTGCGCGCGCTGGCCGCCGCGCTGGGCGACCTGACACCGGGCTGACCACCAGCGGGCTATGGTTCGCCCCGTGTTCGCTCCCGCCGGCGCCCAGATCGGGTGGCTGGTGCTTGCCGTCGTGCTCCACGTGTGCGGGCAGGTCTCGCGGGGCGTTGCCTGGCGCGGCGTGCTCGCCGCGACGTGGCCCGAGGTCACGCGCCGGCGCGTGTGCGCGTGGTACGTCTGCGGCGCGGGCCTGAGCGGCGTGCTCTCCCCGCGCGGCGGCGACGCCGTCCGCGTGACGCTGGCCCGGCGCGAGCTGTGCGGCGCCACGTGGCCGGCGCTGGCCGGGACGCTCTGCGCCGAGAGCTCGTTCGAGACCATCTCGAGCCTGACCATGATGCTCGTCGCCGTCGCGCTCGGCGTCGGCAGCCTCCACGCCCCGCCGGTCGCGCTGCTCGGGGCCCTCGCGCTCGCGGGCGCGGCCGTGGCGCTGCTCGCCGCGCGCACCGAGCGGGTGCGTCGCCTGGTGCGCGAGGTCGGCCGCGGCGCCGCCGTCCTGCGCAGGCCCGGGCACTGCGCGCGCCACGTGGTGCCCTTCCAGGCGGGCGCGCGCGTGCTGCGCCTCGGCTCGGCGGCGTGCTTCCTGCTCGCCTTCGGCCTGCCGGTGGCGCCCGCCATCGTCGTCGCCGCCGTCCTCGCCCAGGGCTCGGGCGCCGCGATGCCGGTCCCCGGCGCCGGCCCGGCGGCGGTCGGCGCGGCCCTGCTCGTCGCCCTGCCCTTCGCCGCCGGGCACGCGCTCGACCGGGGCGCCCTGGGCTCGCTGGCCGTCGTGTGGCCGGCGGCCATCACGGTGGCCGGCGTGGCCATCTCGCTGGCCCTCGTCGGGCACCTCTGCGGCGCCTGGACACCGCGGGCGCTCGTGCGCGCCGCGCGCTCGCTGCGGCCCCAGCCCGCGCCCATCATCCCGTGACACCAGCGCTGGGCTGGGGCGCGCTCGCCGCGTCGTCGCTGGTCATCGGCGCGCTGCTCGGACTCGCACGCAAGTGGCCCGATCGCGCCGTGGGCATCGTGCTCGCCTTCGGCGCCGGCGCGCTCGTGAGCGCGGTCAGCTTCGACCTGGCCGAGGAGGGCCTGAAGATCGGCAGCAGAGCCGCCGTGGCCGGCGGCCTCGCCGCCGGCGCGGCGACCTACTTCGTGCTCGACCGGCTCGTCGAGCGGCGCAGCTCGGGCACCGGAGGCGGCCCGGCGCTCGCCCTCGGCGCCTTCCTCGACGGCATCCCCGAGCAGGCGGTCCTCGGCATCGGCCTCGCCGTCGGCGACGGGGTCAGCGTGAGCCTGCTGGCGGCCATCTTCGTCTCCAACCTGCCCGAGGCGATCGGCTCGGCCAGCGACATGCGCGCGGCCGGCACCAAGCCGGCGACGATCCGGCGGCTGTGGCTCGCGGTCGCGGTCGTCTGCACGCTGGCCTCCGTCGGCGGCTACGCGATCGCCGACATCGCGTCCGGCGACCTCAAGGCCGCCATCAACGGCTTCGCCGCGGGCGCGCTGCTGGTCATGCTGATCGACTCGATGATTCCCGAGGCCGCGAGGAAGGCCGGCGACGTCGCCGGCCTGGTCACCGTGCTCGGCTTCGCCGTCGCCACCGCCCTCTAGGCGGCCCGGCGCGCGACGGCGCTACAGCAGCGCGCCGAGCTCGCGCAGGAAGCGCGCGTTCTGGCCCGGCGTGCCGTAGGTCACGCGCAGCGCCCCGGGGCGCCCGAGCGCGTTGCCGGCGCGCACGAGCACGCCGCGCTCGCCGAGGCCGCTGACGATGCGCGCCTCCACGTCGGCGGGCTCCTCGCCGTCGGGCACCGGCAGATCGAACCAGCAGAAGTTGGCCTGCGATTCGGCGGGCTCGATGCCCAGCTCGCGCAGGCCGTCCTCGACCTCGACCCGGGCCACGATCGTGCGCTCGACGCGGGCGTTGACCTCGTCATGGTGGCGCAGCGCCTCGATCGCCGCGGCCTGGGCGGCCGCGTTGCAGTAGAAGGGCTGGCGGACCTGGTTGACGGCGGTGACGAACTCGTCGGAGCCGCACAGGCCGAAGCCCACGCGCAGCCCGCACAGGCCGTAGACCTTGGAGAAGGTCCGCAGCAGCACGAGGTTGCGATGGCGCCTGAGGAGGTCGAGCGTGGTGTCGGGGTCGTCGAGCGTGTTGAACTCGCAGTAGGCCTCGTCGACGATCACGCAGACGTGGCGCGGCACCTGCTCGACGAAGGCGGCGATGGCGTCCGCCGGCAGCGCCGTCGACGTCGGGTTGTTGGGGTTGCAGACGATGACCAGGCGCGTGGCCGCCGTGATCTCCCGGGCCATCGCGTCGAGGTCGTGCTCGTCGCGATCGTTGAGCGCGACGGTGATGGCGGTGGCGCCGGAGGCGGCCGCGAGGTGCGGGTAGACGCTGAACGACGGCCAGGCGTAGACGAGCTCGGCGCCCGGCTCCAGCAGCGCCTCGCCGGCCGCGAGCAGGATGTCGCAGGAGCCGTTGCCGATGGCGATGTGGGCCGCCGGGATCCCGTAGCGATCGCTGAGCGCCCCGCGCAGCTTGGCGTTGGTGGGGTCCGGATAGCGGTTCAGGCCGCCGAGGACGGCGGTGATCGCGTCGATGACGGCGGGGATCGGCGGGTAGGGCGACTCGTTGGAGGCCAGCAGCGCAACGTCCTCCGGCAGGGCGTAGGCGCCCGCGGCCGGGTAGACGGGGATGCGCCGCACGCGCTCTGAGAACTCCAGGGCCATGAGGCCATTCTTACAGCGAGGCCACGAAGCGCGGGCTGTCCGCGACGGCGAGCAGCGCCCCGCCGCGCGTCACGAGCTCGAAACGGGCGAAGCAGCTGCCCGTGCTCGCGACCGGCGGGACCCACACCTGCACGAACGAGCGGTCCGTCGGCGCTTCGAGGCGCACGCCCGCCACGGGCACGTCGTCCAGGCCGGGCTCCGTGAGGCGCCGCCGCGTCCGCTGGGAGTACAGCGACCAGCGCAGCGTCACGTTGCGGCGCTTGAAGCCCTCGATCGTCATCTTCACGTAGAAGAGGGTTCCGCGCTGACGCAGGATCCGGCGCTCGTCCTCCGCGCCGGGCGACGCGCCGTCGAGGGTGGCGTCGCGCAGGATCGTGCTGCGCAGCCGCCCGTACGCGCCCGGCGTCGGGCTCACCCGGCGGATCCACGCGTCGTGCGTGACGCGCGTCTCGACCGCGAAGACCCCGAGGTCGGCGCCGAGCCGATCGCGGGGATCGGGCTTCAGCGTCGGCCACAGCGCGAAGGCGAGCGCCAGGGCGCTCGAGACCACGGCCACGGCGCCGACGGTCATGGGCCCGGCCGAGCGCAGGGTGGCCAGAGCGCGCGCCACGTGGCCTACCGGGTGACGGTGACCGAGCGTGAGCTGCGGCGCATGTCGCCCATCCGCCGGCCCTCGGCCCTGACGGCGTAGCGCCCCGGGCGCATGCGCCACCGAAGGCTGGTCGTGCCCAGGGGAGCCAACCGGGTGCGTCTGGCCACGGCGACGCCCCTGCGCAGCACGGTCACGCGCACGTTCGCCTCGAGCGACGTGTAGAGCCTGACGGCGATCCTCCTGTGCGCCCCGGTGACCCTCGTCAGCTTGAAGGCGGTCCACGGAACGGGACGGAACATCGCGCCGGCGGCGGGGGGCGCCGGCTGGACGGGACTGACGAGGTTCGCGCGCAGCGCGACGTCGATCGCGGCGGCGCCGTCGAGGGTGAGGTGCAGCTGGGCGGAAGTGAGCCCGGCAGAGCCCCGGACGAAGCGCACGACGACCGAGCACGCCGCGCCGGGGGCGACGATCTGCCCACCGCAGCCGTCGGAGTCGATCCCGAAGGCCGCGGCCTGGGCGCCGGTGACCTCGACCCCGTCGATGGGCACGGGGACGTCGCCGCCGTTGCTCACCGTCACCGCACGGACGGCCTGGCTCCACGGATAGACGTCGCCGAAGTCGACGACCCCCGGCTCGGTCGCGAGCGCCGCCCCCGTCACCGAGCCGGTCCCGGTGAGCGCGACGTCCTGGGTGCCCGCCGCCCCGACCACGCGCAGCGTCGCAGCCGCGCTTCCCACGCCGGTGGGCGCGAAGGCGACCGTGACCGCGCACGTGCCGGCCACGGCCTGGCCGGTGCAGCCATCGCCGATGATCGCGAAGGAGGCGCTCTGCGGACCGCTCAGCTGCGCGGACTGCACGAGCTCGCTCGGCGCCGACTGGGCCGCGAAGGTCAGCGTCGCCGAGGACGGCGAGCCGATCGTCGTGATCGGGAAGGCGTGCTCTGCGCGGCCGGTGACGGCGCCGGCGCCGGCGGGCAGGGCCATCGCCGTGACGAGGCCGAGCGTCCAGCCGAGGGGCAAACGGAGGTTCACACCTGGGAGGACCGCGCGCGGCGCCCTCAGATACACGTCACTGCGCCGACTCGAGGTCGGTCCGCAGCACGCGGGCCCCCCCGAGGTAGACGTGCGTCGCGCGGTGGCTCTCGTCGGCGTAGTAGTGGATGAGCACGCGGATGACGTGCCCCAGCGCGCCCGGCACGGGCACCTCGCGCGCGCACAGCAGCGGCACGCGGTCGAAGCCCAGGCGGCGCGCGGCGACGGCCGGGAAGTCGGCGTCGAGGTCGTCGGTGAGGGTGAAGATGCAGCTCACGACGTCTTCGGGCCCGATCTCGTTGCGCGCCATGATCTCGCGCATGAGCGCCTCGGTGCCGTCGAGGATGGCGGGCGACTCGTTGACGTCGACGGTGGTGGCGCCGCGCAGGGCGAAGAGGCGCATCGGGGCGCCATCATGCCAGTCGCGCCGCGCACGGCCCGTGGAGCGGCACGCGCGCTAGGTCCGGCGCTGCGGGGTGCGCGCCTCCTTGC
Source organism: Paraconexibacteraceae bacterium (assembly GCA_963757775.1). Taxonomy (GTDB): domain Bacteria; phylum Actinomycetota; class Thermoleophilia; order Solirubrobacterales; family Solirubrobacteraceae; genus JAOPZW01. Next base: position 175,981 of record CAVWSH010000007.1, read on the forward strand.
GCAGCCGCTCGACCTCGGCGGCCGTCAGCCGGCGGTGGCGCCCGGCGGCGAGGTCGCCCAGGCGCAGCGAGCCGAAGGCCACGCGCCGCAGGTCGACCACGCGGTGCCCGACCGCTTCGCACATCCGCCGCACCTGGCGCTTGCGCCCCTCGTGGATCGTCAGCTCGAGCTCGTGCGGGCCGAACAGGCGCACGTGGGCGGGCGCGGTGCGCCCGTCCTCGAGCTCGATGCCTTCGCGCAGCGCCCGCAGCACCCGCTCGCTGGGACGACCCTCGACCTTGGCCCGGTAGGTCCGCGGGACCTCGAAGCGCGGATGGGTGAGCGCGTAGGCGAGGTCGCCGTCGTTGGTGAGCAGGATGAGCCCGGTGCTGTCGGCGTCCAGGCGACCCACGGGATACAGGCGCTGGCCGCTGGGCACGAGATCCACGACGGTCGGGCGCCCGTGGGTGTCGGCCGCGGTGGAGACCACCCCGGCCGGCTTGTGCAGCGCATAGACGACGCGGGTGCCAGGCGCGCGCACCAGCTCGCCGTCCACCGCGATCGCCTCCTGGCCGGTGACGGCGCGCGCCGGGTCGGTGACCACGGCGCCGTCGACGGTCACCCGCCCGTCGGCGACGAGCGCCTCCGAGGCGCGCCGCGAGGCCACGCCGGCGTGAGCCAGGTGCTTTCCGAGGCGCATGGCCACATGACGCTAGCCCACTGCTCGGTCAGGCCGCGAGCCGCTCGACGAGCAGCCCGCGCACGACGCCGACGGCGGCGTCGACCGGGGGCAGCGCGCGCATCTCGGCGGCGACCCGCTGCGCGCCCGAGCGATAGGACGGATCGCCGATGAGGCGCACGACGGCCTCGCGCAGCCCGGCGATGGCCGCCTGCGGCCCGCCGACGAGCGCGATGCCCGCGCCGATCGCGTCGACGCGCTCGGCGTTCCACGGCTGGTCGGCGAAGAGCGGGACGACGGCCATCGAAACCCCGCCGGCCAGGCCCATGGTCACGGTGCCCGAGCCGCCGTGACAGACCATGGCCGCCACGTGCGGCATGAGATCGGCCTGCGGGACCCAGCGCTCGACGCGCACGTTGGCCGGTACCGGTCCGATCTCGGCCGGGTCGCGGTCGCGTCCCACCGTCACGAGCAGGCGCAGCGGCAGCGAGGCGAGTTCCCCGATCGCGTCGCGGTAGAGGCCCGGGAACTGGTCGGAGGCCGGCACGACGGAGCCGAAGGACACGTAGACCAGGGGGCGCTCGTCGGCCGGGCTGCCGTGGACCATGTGGCGACGCACGGTCGCGCGCGGCTCGCGGAAGCGGTGCGAGAGCAGCTTCATGGGCGTGGCAGGGTCCTCGAGCGCCGCGGGGAAGAGCGTGAAATAGGGCCGGCCGAGCAGGCGTGCGGCCTGCGGATCGGGGCCGACGCCGGCGTAGGCGCGCAGGTCCTCGAGCGCGTCGAGGATCAGGGGAAGCATGTACTCCTCCTTGCCCTGCTGGGAGAGCCCGACGCAGATCGACGGCACCCCGACGATCTCGGCCGCGATCGGGCCCGCGAACTCGGTCGTCTCGCTGATGACGACGTCCGGCGACCACGCCCGGCATGCGGCCAGGAGCCCGGGCAGGGCCGCGCGCGCGTCGATGCGGGCGAACACGTCGCCCACGACGCGCCTGGCGGTCAGCCCATCGGTGTTCCTGCCGCGGACCTCGGCGAAGATCGCGTCGCGCTCGTCCGCGGGCGGGTCGTCGAAGGCCCACAGCGCCAGCCCCTCGGCCCTGACCATCCTGGCGGCCTCGCGGGGAGCGGCGATGAGGACGTCCGCGCCGGCGCGCCGGAAGGCGCGGGCGAAGGGGATGAGCGGGCCGAAGTGCCCCGCCCCGGCCTTGGTCGTCATGAGAATGCGCATGACACACGTGACGCCCGCCCCCGGGCCTGCTTCCCGTGATGTCGCACACAGGGCGCGCGCCGCTACCGTAGTCCGCGATGGACCTCGAGCTGCTCTCAGAGCGCCTGCACGCGGCGGGCGAGCCGCGCTTCCGCGCCGGCCAGGTGTGGGCTTGGGCGGCCCGCGGCGCGGGCGGCTACGACGCGATGACCAACCTGCCGGTCGCGCTGCGCGAGCGCCTGGGCGCCGAGGTCCCGTTCTCGTCACTCACCCTCGAGCACGAGGCGCACGCGCGCGACGGCACGGTCAAGGCGCTGTTCAGCACCCATGACGGCCGTCCGGTCGAGGCGGTCCTCATGCGCTACCGCGACGACCGGCGCTCGCTGTGCCTGTCCTCGCAGTCCGGCTGCCCGCTGACCTGCAGCTTCTGCGCCACCGGCCAGATGAAGTTCGGGCGCAACCTCACCGCCAGCGAGATCCTCGACCAGGCGCTGCACTTCCGGCGCCGGACGGGCACCGACGGCGAAGCCGTTGGTCGGATCGACCACGCCGTGTTCATGGGCATGGGCGAGCCCATGATGAACCTCGCCAACGTGCTGGCCGCCTGCGAGCGCCTTCCCGACCTCGGCATCGCGCACCGCCGCACGGCCATCTCGACCGTCGGCTGGATCCCCGGGATCGACGCCCTCGCCGCGCAGCCGATGCCGATCCGCCTTGCGCTCTCCGTCCACGCCGCCGACGACGCGCTGCGCTCGGAGATCATGCCGGTCAACGACCGCTATCCGCTGGCCGACGTGCTCGCCGCCTGCCGGCGCTTCTACGAGGCCAAGCGGCGGATGATCTTCGTCGAGTATGTGATGCTCGGCGGCGTGAACGACCGCTACGAGCAGGCCGCGCAGCTGGCCCGCGTGCTCGACCCCAAGATGTTCAAGGTCAACCTCATCCCCTACAACCCGACCGGGATGTACGACGGATCGAGCCGCGAGGCGATCGCCGCCTTCCAGGCCGTGCTCGAGGAGCACGGGATCGGTGCGACCGTGCGGCTCACGCGCGGACGCGACATCGACGCCGCCTGCGGCCAGCTGGCCGCGAAGGCATGAGGCTCTGGCGCAGCCGCCGGGCGCCGCACGTCGTCTTCGTCCACGCGGGCGGCGTCGACGGGCGCATGTGGCACCCGCTGGCCGAGCGCCTCGACGGCCGGCGCCTGCACATCCCCGACCTGCGCGGGCACGGGAGCACGCCGCTGCCGCCCGGCGAGTTCTCCCACGCCGAGGACCTCCTGCGCATGCTCAACGACCTGCGCATCAGGCGCGCCACCCTCGTGGGCGCTTCGTTCGGCGGTTGGGTCGCGCTGCAGCTCGCGACCAAGGCCCCCGATCGCGTCAACGGGCTGGCGCTGCTGGCCTCCACCCGCCTCGATCGCGACGACGGCGAGTGGTCGCCCGAGATCACCGCGTTCTTGCAGAAGGAGAAGGCGCTGCTCGCGGCCGACGACATCGAGAGCGCCGTGGCGCTCGGCCTGCGCGTCTGGAAGCCGCGCCCCGGCGTGCGCGACCTGGTCGAGCAGATGACGCGCGACGCCTTCGCGCTCCAGCAGGGCGTCGAGGCGCAGGAGCGTCCGCTGCCGGTCGACCTGGGCGCCATCGCGGTCCCGACCCTCGTCCTCTCCGGCGGCAAGGACCCGATGCCCGACTTCGCCCTCATCGCCGACCAGCTCGCCGCCGCGATCGACGGCGCCGAGCGCGCCGTCGTCCAGGACGCCGGTCACCTGATCGCCCTCGAGCGCCCGGAGGAGACCGCCGCGCTGCTGCAGCCCTGGCTAGAGCGCGTCAGCGCGTAGCAGGGCGTGCAGACGGCCGAGGCCCGCGCGCGCCTCGTCGGAGAGGTCGTCGACGACGATCGACATGCCCACCAGCGTCGCCCCGGTGCCCTCGACGAGCTGGCGCGCGGCCAGCGCCTGCGCACCGGTCTCGAACCAGTCGTCGACCAGCACCACGCGGTCGTCGGGGCCCAGCGCGTCGCGCTGCATGCGCAGGGCGTGGGTGTGGCCCTGCCAGTCGGGCCCGGTCACCGTCTCGGCCAGATCGCCCGGCAGCCAGCCCTCGGCCTTGCGGATCGGCACGAAGCCGGCGCCCGTGTGGGCCGCCATCGCCCCGCCCAGGACGAAGCCGCGCGCCTCAACCCCCGCGACCTTGGTGTAGCGCTCGCCGCGGTACGGGGCGGCCAGGGCGGCGACGACCCGCCCGAACAGCTCGCGATCGGCGAAGGCGCGCCAGATGTCCGAGCGCCCGTCGCCGCCTTCGCGCATGCGCTCGGCGAGATCTTCGGAAAGCGTCCGCATCGTGACCTCAGGCGGCGTCGGCCACCGCCGGGCCGCCGCCCGCCCTCGCCTCGCCGGCCTTGAGCAGGCGCTCGCGCAGGTCGGCCTCCTCGTCGGGCGTCGGGTCCCACACGCTCGGAGAGGGCAGGTCGTCGAGCGACGACAGGCCGAAGAGCTTGAGGAAGAGCGGCGTCGTGCGGTAGAGGACCGCCCCGAACGGCGAGCGACCGCCCTCCTCGACGAGGCCCCGCTCGAGCAGCGTGCTCGACGCCGAATCGGCGCTGACCCCGCGGATACGCGTGATCTCCGGGCGCGAGACCGGCTGAAGATAGGCGACGATGGCGAGCGTCTCGGCCTGCGCCGGGGTCAACGGCGGCGTGCGCGGCTTGGCCAGCAGCCGCCGCGCCGCCGGCTCGGTCTCCGGCGCCGTGACCAAGGTGTAGCCGCCGGCGAGCTCGCGCAGCACGAGCCCGCGCTCGCCGGGGGCGTAGGCCGCGCGCAGCTCGTCGAGCGCCTGGGCCAGCTCATCAGGATCGCACTCCGCCGCCGCCGCGAGGTCGGCGGCGCCCACCGGCTCGCTGGACAGGAAGAGCAGGGCCTCGAGCGTGCGGGCCAGCGCGCTCACGACGCCGCCGCCTCGCTGCTCGGCACGCGGGCCATCGCGCTGATGGCGATGTCGCCGAACGGCTCGTCCTGGCGCCAGGTGGCCTCGCCCTGCTTGTAGAGCTCGAGCAGCGCGAAGAGCGTGACGGCCACCGTCACGCGGTCGGCTCCGCGCACGGCGTCGTCGAACGAGCACGCGCCCCGGCGCAGCAGCGAGCGCAGGTGCGAGAGGCGCTCGGCCACGGTGACGCGCGGGATGGTCAGATGGTCCAGGCGCAGCGGTGGCGGCACGCGCAGCAGGCCGCCGATGGCCGCCCCGAGCTGCGCGGGCTCGTAGACGGCACCCGCGTCGTCGTAGGTGACGCGGCGCAGGGCCGGCGGCAGCGGCGCCGCGCGGAAGCGATGGCCGTCCTCGTCGGCCAGGCGGCGTTCGAGATGCTCGGCCGCCCGGCGGTAGCGGCGCGCCTCGAGCATGCGCGCCAGCAGCTCCTCGGCCGCCTCGCCGGGCTCGAGGTCGAGCAGCTCCTCCTCCTCGCGCGGGAGCATGAGCCGCGACTTCAGCTCGAGCAGGGCGGCGATGAGGACGAGGAACTCGGTCGCCGCCTCGAGGTCGAGCTCGCCGCGGCGCTCGAGGAAGTCCAGGTAGCTGAGGACCACGTCGGCCAGCTCCACCTCGAGCAGGTCGACCTCCTCGCGCAGGACGAGCGTGAGGAGCAGGTCGAACGGCCCGGAGAACACCTCGAGGTCGAGCTCGAGGTCAGCGATGGGAACGGGCATCACGCGCGACAAGGTACCGGGGGGCCCGGTCGGCGACCGCCAGGGAGGCGGCGTAGGCCCCCGCCAGCAGCAGATACGGGACCGGGTCGGCCGTGACCTGGGCCAGGGCGCCGCCGCCCGCCGCCCCGACGGTGAAGCCCCCCGCCCACGCCAGGTTGAAGAACGCGTACGCGTACGCGTCGTCGAGGTCGATGAGCTCGGCGCCGGCGGTCAGCAGCAGCCCGGCCGGCACCCATAGGACGCCCAGCAGGCCGGCGGCGAAGACGAC
>CAVWSH010000008.1:0-103340 GCA_963757775.1 Paraconexibacteraceae bacterium
GCGGCCCGGTCGTCTGGACGCCCGACGAGGCCGCCGCGGCGGGCTCGCAGCTGGCGGGCTACATGCGCTGGCTGGCGCACGACGGCGGGCGCGGATTCACGACCTACGAGCAGCTGTGGGCGTGGTCGGTCGACGACCTCGAGGGCTTCTGGGCCTCGATCTGGCGCTACTTCGACATCCAGGCCACGCCCTACGACGCGGTGCTCGCGGCGCGCGAGATGCCCGGAGCGCGCTGGTTCGACGGCGCGCGGCTGAACTACGCCGAGCACGCGCTGCGCGCGGGCGCCGGCGACCGGGTCGCCGTGGTCGAGCACGACGAGGAGGGCCCGCGCGGCGAGCTGACGTGGGACGCGTTGCGGGGCGCCGTCGGGGGCGTGGCCGCCGGGATGCGCGAGCGGGGGATCGGCCGGGGCGACATCGTGGTCGGCTACCTGCCCAACTGCGCCGAGGCCGTCATCGCCTACCTGGCCTGCGCCAGCATCGGCGCGGTGTGGTCCTCCTGCGCGCCGGACCTGCAGCCGTCCGCCGCCCTGGACCGCTTCGCCCAGCTGCGCCCGGCCGCGCTCGTCGCCTGCGACGGCTACCGCTACGGCGGCCGCGACCACGACCGGCGCGGCGCGGTGGCCGAGCTCGCGGCCGCCCTGGACACCCTGCGCACTCCGGTGGTCGTCGTCGATCGCCTGGGCCTCGGCGCGCCGGCCGGCTGCGAGCCGTGGGCGGCCCTGGCGGGGTCGCCCACCCCGCCCGCCTTCGAGCCCCTCCCCTTCGACCACCCGCTCTACGTGCTGTTCTCCTCGGGCACCACGGGGCCGCCCAAGGGAATCGTGCACGGCCACGGCGGGCAGCTGCTCGACCACGTCCGCCATCACGCCCTGCAGCTCGACCTCGGCCCCGCCGACCGCTTCTCCTTCTACACCGGCACCGGTTGGATGGTGTGGAACTGGCTCGTCGCGGGCCTGCTCGTGGGCTCGACGATCGTGCTCTACGACGGCAGCCCGCGCCACCCCGAGCTCGACGCCCAGTTCGAGGTGGTGGCGCGCACCGGGGCCACGGTGCACGGCACGAGCGCCGGGTACCTGACCGCGTGCGCGAAGGCCGGCCTCTCCCCCGGCGCGCGCCACGACCTCGCCGCGCTGCGCGCCATCGCCTCCACCGGCTCGCCGCTGACGCCCGAGACCTTCCACTGGATCCGCGACGCCGTCGGCGCGCACGTCTGGCCGGTCTCCACCAGCGGCGGGACCGACGTCTGCTCGGCCTTCGTCAGCGGCTGCCCGCTGCTGGCGGTCCGCGCCGGCGAGATCCAGTGCCGCTGCCTGGGCGCGGCCATCGACGTCCTCGACGAGGAAGGGCGCCCGCTGCGCGGCGAGGTCGGCGAGCTCGTCCTCACCGCGCCGCTGCCGTCGATGCCCGTGCGCTTCTGGGACGACCCCGACGGCGAGCGTTACCGCGCGAGCTACTTCGCCGACTTCCCGGGCATCTGGCGCCACGGCGACTGGGCGACCCTCACCGACGACGGCGCGGTCGTCATCCTCGGCCGCTCGGACTCGACGCTCAACCGCCATGGCGTGCGCATCGGCACCGCCGAGATCTACGCCGCGGTCGATCGCCTGCCCGCCGTGGCCGACAGCCTGGTCATCGGGGTCGAGCAGCCCGACGGGGGCTATTGGATGGCGCTGTTCGTGACCCTCGACGGCGACGCCGTCCTCGACGACCGGGCGCGCGCCGAGATCGTGGCCGCGATCCGCCGCGCGGCCTCTCCGCGCCACGTGCCCGACGAGATCCTGCAGGTGCCCGCCATCCCGCGCACGATGACCGGCAAGAAGCTCGAGGTCCCGATCAAGCGGCTGTTCATGGGCACCGATCCGGACACGGCGGTCAACCGCAACGCGGTCTCGGACCCCGCCGCGCTCGACGCCTTCGCCGCGCTGGCCGCCGCCCGCTCGGCCGCCCCGCGCCACTAAGTTCAGGGCGCCCTCCCGATTGTCTGGGGGTCGCGCGCTTGGCACCGTCGGCGGATGTCCACTCACACCGATCCGCCGGCCCGGCGCGCGCTCGCCCTGGCCGCCCTCACCAGCGCCTGCCTCGTGGCGGCGCTCGGTCTTGCGACCGACCAGGCGAGCGCCGACTACACGGCCCAAGTCCAGGCGGGCACGCTTCAGCTCACCGGCGACGGCGCCGGCGACACGCTGACGCTGGCCCAGGGAGCCACCGCCGACACGCTGGCCGTGCTCGTCAACGGCCAGCTCGTCTCCACCTTCGATCGCTCCACCTTCACCGCGGTCGCCGTCGACGCCCGCGGCGGCAACGACACCGTCAACGTCCAGAACATGGCCTCCGCCCTGGAGAACGTCACCATCGACGGGGGCAGCGGCGACGACACGCTCACCGGCGGCAACGGTGCCGAGACCTTCATCGGCGGCCCCGGCAACGACTTCGTCGACGGCAACATCGGCGCTGACACCGCCCAGCTCGGCTCCGGCAACGACACCTTCCAGTGGGATCCCGGCGACGGCAGCGACGCCGTCGACGGCCAGAGCGGCAAGGACACCCTGGCCTTCAACGGCTCGAACGCCGCCGAGAAGATCGACGTCTCGGCCAACGGCTCACACGTGCGCCTGCACCGCGACGTCGCCTCCATCGACATGGACCTCGACGCCATCGAGGCCACCAACATCCGCGCGCTCGGCAGCGCGGACACCGTCACCGTCGGCGATCTGCGGGGCACCGACCTGGCCACCACCAACGTCGACCTCAACGCCTTCGACGGCACCGGTGACGGCGCGGCCGACACCGTCGTCGCGCAGGGCACCGCGGACGCAGACCGCTTCGACGTGAGCACGAGCGCGGGCAACGTCGCCATCGACGGGCCCTCCGGCCACGTCGCGGTGATCGGCAACGAGGCCGCCAACGACAACGTGGCCGTCGCCGCGCTCGGCGGCGCGGACCAGATCAACGCCGGCGTCGGCTTCACCGGCCCCATCCCCGTCACCATCGACGGCGGCGACGGCGCCGACACCACCACCTACTCGGGCACCAACGCCGACGACAGCATCGCCCTGGCCCGCAACGGCATCGCGCCGCCCACGGTCGCCGTGTTCACCCCCACCTCGCAGCCGCTGAACAACACCGCCGTCGAAGAGCTCACCGTCAGGGGCCTGGGCGGCAACGACACCATCACCGGCCAGAACGGCATCGGCACCCTGACCCACCTCACGCTCGACGGTGGGCCCGGCGACGACCAGCTGCGCGGCGGCGACGGGGCCGACACCCTGCTCGGCGGCGCCGGCGACGACTTCGCCGACGGCAACATCGGCGCCGACACCGCCCAGCTGGGGTCCGGCAACGACACCTTCCAGTGGGATCCCGGCGACGGCAGCGACACCGTCGACGGCCAGAGCGGCAACGACGCCATCGCCTTCAACGGCTCGAACATCGGCGAGGACATCCACCTGTCACCCAACGGCCCGCGCGTGCGCCTGACCCGCAACGTGGCCGCCGTCACGATGGACCTCAACGACATCGAGAGCGCGAACGTCCGCGCCCTCGGGGGCGCCGACACCGTCACGGTCGACGACCTGAGGGGGACCGGGCTCGCGGCGGCCGGCGTGGACCTCGGCGGCTTCGACGGCAGCGGCGACGCCGCGGCCGACACGGTCGTCCTCAACGGCAGCGACAGGTCCGAGCGCGTCCGCGTCAACGCCGCCGGCTCGTCGGTGCTGACCACCGGCCTGGCGGTCCAGACCACCATCACGGGCAGCGAGGCGGCCAATGACGTGCTGCGCGTCAACACGCTCGGCGGTCGCGACGACGTCCAGGTCGCCCCCGACGTGAGCACGCTGATCACGCCGGTCGTCGACCTCGGCGCCGACCAGTAGGGGGGATCGAGGGGCGCCGCCGCCGTCGCGCGGCGGCGCCCATCCTTCGCCGCGGGAAGCGAACGCGCTCCCGCTGCGTCAGAGCAGGCATGCCCACTGCTCCGGTCTACGCGCTTCGCCGGCGCGGCGAAGCGCGCCACCTGCAGGCCCTCGGGTCGCGGCGGGCGGCGGCGGGTGGCCCCGATGCGCACCTCATCGAGCGCGACCATGAGCTCGCGGTCCTGAGCGCAGCGGTGACGCGGCTGGCTGGGGGCGAGGGCGCAGTCGTCGTGCTGGCGGCTCCCGCCGGGCTGGGCAAGACCGCGCTGCTCGAACACGCTGCGGACGAGGCGGCCCTCGCGGGATGCCGCGTGCGGCGCGCCGCGCCCGGGCCGCTCGAGCGCCATTTCGGCTTCGGGGTCGTGCGGGCGCTGCTGGAAGGAGCGCTGCGCGAGGCATCCGACGAGCGGCGGGCGCGCCTGCTCGAGGGAGCGGCGGCCCCGGCCGGCGCTCTGCTGCGCGACGGCGCGGTCCCCGCCGCGGACGCCACGATGGCGATCGCCCACAGCGTGCTGTGGCTGTGCTCGGCCCTGGCCGAGGAGGCGCCGCTCATGCTCGTCGTCGACGACGCGCACTGGGCCGACCGGTCGTCGCTGGAGGTCCTCGCCTATCTGGCGCGGCGGATCGACGACCTGCCGGTCCTCATCGCCATCGGCGCCCGCGCCGACGACCCCGACGGCGCCTCGGACCTGCTCAACCTCATCGGCGCGACGCGGGCGGCGACGGTGCTGCACCCCCAGCCCCTGACCGCGCGCGGCGCGGCGCGGCTCATCCGCCGGGCCGCGCCGTCGACTCCGCTCGAGGCCTGCCGGCAGTGCCATCGCGCGGCGGCGGGCAACCCGTGGCTGCTCGGCGAGCTCAGCCACCAGATCGCCGAGCGTGGCCTGCGCGCGCTCGATGTGTCCGAGGGCGACGCCGCGCCGCTCAGCGCGATGGCGCGCACGGTCGTCCGCGCGCGGCTGGCCGAGCTGTCGCCGCGCGACCGCGCCGTCGTCGAGGCGCTGGCCGTCATCGGCGAAGGCGCGCCGCGCCAGGTCGTGGCCGCGGTGGCCGGCGTCGCACTGGACGAGATGGGCGCCGCGCGCGACGGGCTGGCGGCCGCCGGGCTGCTGCGCGCCGGCGGCGCGCGCTTCGCCCACCAGCTCATCGCCGGGGCGATCGCCGACGACCTGCCGCGCGGGCGCCGCGAGCGCCTGCACCGCGAGACGGCGCGCGCGCTCATGGCCATCGGAGCCGACGACGACAGCGTCGCCAGCCACCTGCTGGGCTGCGGCGCCGGGGCCGACCCGCAGGTCAGCGCGCTGCTGCGCCGCGCCGCGGCCGACGCGGCTCAGCACGGCGCGCCGCACACGGCCGCGGCCTACCTCGAGCGCGCGTTGAAGGAACGCGCCCCGGGCGACGACCGCGGGCGGCTGCTGGCCGAGCTCGCGACGGTGGCCTTCGACGCCGGCCTGCCCGACTGGCGCCAGCGCCTGCGCGAAGCCCTGGCCGAGGCGCGCGACCGCGACAGCCGCCTCGACGTCCTGACGCGCCTCGCGGCCCTCAACGTCGTCGACCTCGACGAGCCGGGGCTGTCGGCCCTCTTCGAGCAGGAGCTGGCCGCCGAGACCGATCCCGGGACGCGGCTGGCGATCGAAGCCGCCGCGCTCGACACGCTGATCACGATCCCCAACCGTCACGCCGAGCGCGTCCGCCGCGTGGCGGCCATCGACGTCGATGCCATCGCGGACTCCGCGCTGCGCCGCACCATCCTGGCGCACCGCGCGTGGGCGGGGACCGAGCGCGGCGTGCCCGGGGCCGCGGCTGTCGCGGCGCTGGCGCGCGAGGCGCTCGAGGGCCGCGAGCTGCTGCACGACGCCGGGCGCCGGGCGGCCTATCACCTGGCCACGCGGGCCCTCGTGATGGCCGATCACGCCGACGACGCGCACGCCGCCATCACGCGCCTGCGCGACCACGCGGTGCAGCGCGGCTCGCTGCGCCTGCAGGCCGCCGGGGCCTGGTACGCCGCCGACCTCGCGCTGCGCGGCGGCCGCCTCGCCGAGGCCGAGGACGAGGCCCGCTCGGCGCTGTGCCTCGTCGACGGGGACGTCAGCGTGCTCATGGGCGGAGCGGCCGGCGTGCTCGTGGGCGCGCTGGCCGAGCGCGGCGCGTTCGACGAGGCCCGCGACGTGCTGCGCGAGCGCGGGCTGGAGGGCTCGATGGAGGGGATGCCGTGGCAGAGCGCGGTGACCCACGCCCGCGCCCGCCTGTGGCTGGCCGAGGGCGACTACGAGCGTGCCCTCGCCGAGGCGCTGGTCAGCGGGGCGCTGCGCGAGGAGCGCGGGCGCCCCAACCCGACCTGGACGCCGTGGCGATCGACCGCCGCCCTGGCGCTGGCCCACCTCGGCCGCCGCGACGAGGCCGTCGCGATGGCCGGCGCGGAGCTCGCGCCGGCCGAGCGCTTCGGCGCGCCGGTCCCGATCGCCGGCGCCCTGCAGGCGCGCGCCGTCGCCGAGCCCGACGCCGCCGCGCGCGTGGCGCTCTGCGAGCGCGCGCTGGCCGTGGCCGCGGGCACGCCCGCGGTCCTCGAGGCGATCCGCGTGCGCCTCGTGCTCGGCAGCACGCTCGCGCACATGGGCCGGCGCATCGAGGCGCGCGACGCGCTGCGCCCCGCCCTGGCCGACGCCGACGGCGCCGGCGCGGTCCTGCTCGCCCAGCGCGCCCGGCGCGAGCTCGTGGCCACCGGTCTGCGTCCCCGCCAGGCGGCCACCGAGGGCGCCGCCGCGCTGACCCCGCGCCAGCGCCAGGTGTGCGAGCTGGCCGCGGCCGGCAAGGGCAACCGCCAGATCGCCCAGGCGCTGTTCCTGAGCATCAAGACCGTCGAGACCCACCTCGCGGCGGGCTATCGCAAGCTCGGCGTGGGCACCCGCGCTGACCTCGCCGCCCAGCTGGCGGCCTAGGTGGCTCGCGCGGGCTACTCGCCCAGCCGCACCCCGCTGGCGGGATCGAACAGGTGCACCTCGTCGAAGCGCGGGCGCAGGCTCACGCGGTCGCCGGTGGCGGGCGGATGGCGGCCGTCGGCGCGGGCCACGAGGCGCACCGGGCCGCCCGGCATCTCGGCCGCGCAGAAGGCGTAGGCGTCCGCGCCCAGCTCCTCGACCACCTCGACGCGACCGGGGAGGCCATCGCCGGCCAGCTCGAGCGACTCCGGGCGCAGCCCGACGACGACCTCGGGCGCGCCGTTGACGCCGGCGGGCAGCGTGAGCTCGCTGCCCCCGAGGCGCACGCGCCCCGCGTCCACCGCCAGGGTGCACAGGTTCATGGCGGGCGAGCCGATGAAGCCGGCCACGAAGACGTTGGCGGGGTGGTCGTAGAGCCGGCGCGGCGTGTCGCACTGCTGCAGGCGCCCGTCGCGCAGCACGGCCACGCGATGGCCCATCGTCATGGCCTCGACCTGGTCGTGGGTCACGAACACCGTCGTCACGCCCAGCCGGCCCTGCAGCGAGGCGATCTCGGCGCGCATCTGCACGCGCAGCTTGGCGTCGAGGTTCGACAGCGGCTCGTCCATGAGGAAGACTGCCGGCTCGCGGATGATGGCGCGGCCCATCGCCACCCGCTGGCGCTGACCGCCCGAGAGCTGGGAGGGCTTGCGGCCCAGGAAGGGCGTCAGCTCGAGCAGCTCGGCGGTCTCCCGCACGCGCCGCTCGCGCTCGGCGCCCTTGACGCGCGCCATCTTCAGGGGGAAGGCCAGGTTGGCCGCGACGTCGAGGTAGGGGTACAGCGCGTAGTTCTGGAAGACCATCGCCACGTCGCGGTTCTTGGCCGGGAGGTCGGTGACGTCGTCCTCGCCGATCCACACCGCGCCCCCATCGACCTCCTCGAGGCCCGCCAGCATCCGCAGCGCCGTCGACTTGCCCGACCCCGACGGGCCGACGAGGACCATGAGCTCGCCGTCGCGGACGTCCAGGTCGAGCGCGTCGACCGCGGCCTCGTCGTTGCCGGCGTACAGCTTGGTCGCCTGGTCGAAGCGGACCTCAGCCATGGCTCGTGCTCCCCGTGGTCGCGAGTTCGTCGCCGAGGCCCGACGCGACGGCCAGCTCGCGGCGCAGCCGGGCATGGGCCGCCGCGTCGGCGGCCAGGTCGTCGAGGCCCAGCAGCGCCGCCCCGACGATCGGATGCTCAGGGACGACGCGGGCCGTGATCTGGGGCCCCACCGCCCGAAGGCCCTCGGCGATCGCCCCCTCCAGCCGTCCGTTGGCCGCGCGCATCAGCCCGCCGCCGAGGAGGACCTCGACCGGCTCGTCGGCGAGCGAGAGCCGGGTCACGGCGACACGCGCCAGGGCCACGACCTCGGCCGCCAGCCGGTCGACGATCTCGCCGGCGACGTCGTCGTCCTGCGCCTCAGCGAAGACCACCGGCGCCAGCTCGAGCACGCGCCGGGCGGGGATGCGCCCGAGGTGCAGCGCCTCGGCCAGCTCGTGCGGCGCACCGAGGCCGAAGTAACCCGGCACACGGGCCTCGAGCGTGGTCTTGGGGCCGCGGCCGTCCTCGCTGCGCGCCGCGGCCGACACCGCCGCGAGCCCAACGTCGTGGCCTCCACCCCAGTCGCCGGTGATGGTCCCCAGCGCGGGGAAGCGCACGTGGCGCCCGTCGGGGGCCACGCCCACGCAGTTGATGCCGGCGCCGCACACGACGGCGACGCCCCACCCGCGCTCGGTGCCCGCGCGCAGGATGGCGAAGGTGTCGTTGCTGACGGTCGTGCGCTGCGCCCAGCGGCGCGCGCTGATCGCCTCCTGCAGGGCGCGCTCCTCGACGGGCAGGTCGGCGCCGGCCAGCAGGACGTGACCCACGGCGGCCACGGGCTCGTCGGCCGCCAGCCCCGCGCGCGCCAGCGCCTCGGCCAAGAGGTCCTCGAGCACGCGCAGGCAGCCGTTGAGGCCCACGTGGTGTGGCGAGCTCAGCGGGCCGCGCGCCGTCGCCAGCACGGCGCCGTCGGCACGCACGAGGGCGAGGTCGGTCTTGGAGTTGCCGCCGTCGACGGCGAGGGCGACCGGAACGGTCACGATCGCGCTCCCGCCGTGGCGCCGAGCAGGCCGTCGAGGAGCGGCTCGACCTTGCCCCACTGCCCGACCAGCGGATGGGCGAGCAGCGCCTTGAGCGCGACGCTGCGACTGCCGCCGACGGCCGCCTGCACGGCCAGGCGCTCGTAGGCGGCGACGTGGGCGACGAGCCCGAGCAGCTCGGGGGCCAGGGGCCGCTGGGCCAGCGGGACGGCGCCCCGCGCCCCGACCCGCGCCGGGACCTCGACGACGTCGTCGGGCGCCAGCCCCGCGAGGGTGGCGCCGTTGCGCGTGTCGACGACGTGGACCGCGCCCTCGTCGGCGGCCAGCGAGGCGACCAGCCGCGTGGCCGCCTCGCTGTAGAAGGCGCCGCCGCGCTGCTCGAGCAGCGCGGGCTTGGAGGCCAGCGCCGGGTCGGCGTACATGGCCAGCAGCTCGCGCTCGATCTCGGCCACCGTCGCCGCGCGCGGCGTCGCTCCGCCGAGCTGCTCGGCCAGCACCTCGTCGTGGGCGTAGAAGTAGCGCAGGTAGTAGGAGGGCACCGCGCCGAGCTCGTCGAGCAGCCGCCGGGGCAGCCCGCCGGCCATCTCGGCCAGCTCGTCGCCGTGGCCGGCCAGCAGCTCGGGCAGCACGTCGCGCTCGTCGAGCCACACGGCGCGCACCCACGTGAGGTGGTTGAGCCCGACCTGGTCGACCACGAGGCGCTCGGGCTCGACGCCGAGCATCGGCGCCATCGCGCGCTGGAAGCCGATCGCCACGTTGCACAGCCCGATCGCGCGATGGCCGTCGTCGAGCAGCGCGCGCGTGACGATCCCGACGGGGTTGGTGAAGTCCACGATCCACGCCCCGGGGGCCGCGAGCTCGCGCGCGCGCCGCGCGATGTCGAGCACGACGGGCACGGTGCGCAGCGCCTTGCCGAAGCCGCCGGCGCCGGTCGTCTCCTGGCCGATGCAGCCGCAGGCCAGCGGCACCGTCTCGTCGGACAGCCGCGCCGCCTGCCCGCCGACGCGGATCTGGATGAGCACGACGTCGGCGCCCTCCAGCGCGCGGTCGAGCTCGCCGGTGAGGACCAGCGCCCCCTCGAAGGCCTGCCGCGCGAGCATGCGCCGGGCCAGGCCGCCGACGACCTCCAGGCGCTGGGCGTCGATGTCGTGGAGCACGAGCTCGCTCACGTCGAAGCGGTGGCGCTCGCGCGAGAGCCCCGACACGAGCTCGGGCGTATAGGTCGAGCCGGCGCCGATGACGGCGATCTTCATCCCTTGACCCCGGTGAGCGTGACGCCCTCGACGAACGCCTTCTGCGCGGCGAAGAAGAGCGCGATCACGGGCGCCATGAAGAGGATCGTGGCCATCATCGTCAGGTTCCACTCGACCTGGTACTGGGTGCGGAACTGCGACAGCCCGAGCGACAGCGTCCAGTGCGAGGCGTTCTCGCCGGTGTAGAGCAGCGGGCCGAAGAAGTCGTTCCAGGCGTAGAGGAAGGCGAAGAGCCCGACCGCCGCGATGGCGGGCTGGGCCAGGCGCAGCACGACGGTGAGCAGGATGCGCAGCTCGCCGCAGCCGTCGACGCGCGCCGCGTCCGAGTACTCCTCGGGGATGGTGAGGAAGAACTGGCGCAGCAGGAAGATCGAGAACGCGTCGCCGAAGAAGTTGGGGATGATCAGCGGCGCCAGCGAGCCGACGAGGTGCAGCTTGGACCACATGACGTAGAGCGGCACCGCGGTGACCTGCGCGGGCAGCATCATCGTCGCGAGCACGAGCAGGAAGGCGGCGTCGCGCCCGCGCCAGCGCAGGCGCGAGAGCGCGTAGGCGACGGGGATGCTCGAGACGAGGACGCCGATCGTCGACAGCCCCGCGTAGATCATCGTGTTCAGCGTGTAGCGCCACAGCGGGGCCTTGTCGAAGATCTCGGTGACGTTGCTCCAGTGAAACGGATGCGGCCACAGCTTCGAGGAGAGCGTCTGGTCGCTGGTCATCAGCGCTGTCAGGACCATGAAGGCGAACGGCGCCAGGAAGACGATCGCCAGCGCGATGAGGATGCTGTGGTCGGCGACCGCGATGAGTGCGCGCCTGCGCCGCACGGGGCGCGGCGGCCGGCGGCGCACGAAGGCCGTCGCCTGCGCCGGCGCGGAGGCGACCGGCACCGGAGCGCTGGCGGTGCTCATCAGCGCATCCCCGCCTGGTAGTGCACCCAGCGGCGCGTGTTGCGGATGATGACCAGCGTCACGGCGAAGGCCACCACGAGCAGCACGATCGCCATCGCCGAGGCGTAGCCCATGTTGAAGAAGCGGAAGCCCTGCTGGTAGAGCAGCAGCGGGTAGAACATCGTCGAGCCTTCGGGGTAGCCGAGGCGATTGGCGGGGTCGGCCGCATTGCCCGCGCCGCCGCCGACGATGCCGCTGGCCACGTAGGCCTGCGTGAAGTACTGCAGCGCCTCGATGACGCCGATGACCACGGCGAAGAGGAGCACCGGGCTGACCGCCGGGAGCGTCACCCAGCGCAGGCGCTGCAGTGCCCCGGCCCCGTCGAGCCGGGCGGACTCGTAGAGGTGGCGCGGGACGTCGAGCAGCGCCGCGAGGAAGATGATCATCGCGTTGCCGATGCCCCACAGGCCGAGCAGCACGAGCGACGGCTTCGCCCACGTGGGGGACTCGAACCACAGCGGCCCCGTGATGCCGAACCAGCCCAGGACGGTGTTCACCGGCCCGGTCGCCGGGTTGAGGAGGTAGGTGAAGCCCAGGGTGGCCGCCACGGGCGGCGCGAGCGTGGGCAGGTAGAAGACGGTCCGGAAGAAGCCGACGCCGCTCTTCGCGCGCACCACCATCCCCGCGACCCCGAAGGCGAAGATGACCTGCAGCGGCACGGCGAAGGCCATGAGCCACAGCGTGTTCTTGATCGCGTTCCAGATCTGCGGGTCGTGGTGGAGCATGAACGCGTAATTGGCCGTGCCCACCCAGCGCGGGCGCGAGATCAGGTCGTAGTGCGTGAACGAGAGGTAGACGCTGGCGAGCAGCGGATAGCCGAAGAAGACCGTGAAGCCCACGATCCACGGGCTCATGAGCCCGAGCACGAGCCGGCGGCGGCGCCAGGCCGCCTTGCGGCGCGCCGCTCGGCGGTCCCGCGCCTGGAGTCGGGGCACGGGACCGCCCGGCGCGAGCGGCGTCGCGCTCACGGCTATGGCACCTGCGTGCCTGACGACTGGGCCAGCTGCGCGTCGATCTGCTTGTCGACGTCGGCCAGGCCGCCCTGCAGGTCGGAGACCTTCCCCGCCTGCCACTTGACCACGTAGTTCTGGAAGAGCTCCTGGTTGGCGCTGCCCGCCGCGGTGATCGGCGTCGTCGCGGTCTTCGGGTTGGCGAAGATGTCGAGGAAGACCTTGAACTTCGGATCGGGCGTGAGCTCGCTGGACTTCAGCGAGGAGGTCGTGGTGGGGACGTTGCGCAGGCCGTTGGAGAGCAGGGCCAGCGCATGCTCGTCCGTCGTGAGGTACTTCACAAGCTGCCAGGCCGCGTCCTTGTGCTTGGCGCCCTTGGGGATGCCGACGATGTTGCCGGTGACGTAACCAGCTCCGTAGAGCTCGGGGTGGCTGTCAGCCGCCGGCAGCGGCGCCGTGCCGTAGTTGAGATCGGGGTGCTCGGCCTTGATGAACGCCGTGCGGTACTCGCCGTCGATGGCCATCGCCAGCTTGCCGCGCTCGAACGCGTTCGAGGCGGAGAACTCGTCGCCGGCGCCGGCCTGCCAGCGCCGCAGCGCGTCGAAGCCGTAGAAGTCGATGAGGTTCTTCTGCCACTTCATGAACTCCGACCAGCCGGGCTGGGTGGCGAGGACCGACTTGTCCTGGCCGTCGACCCACTGCGCCCCGAAGACCGGCCCGTAGTGCGCCGGCGCGTTCTCGTAGAAGCCCTGCGCGGGGTCGTAGCCGACGACCTTGAAGCTGGCGCCGTTGCGCTCCGTGAGCTTCTTGGCGTCGGCGGTCAGCTCGGACATCGTCTTGGGCGGCGAGGCGATCCCAGCCTTCTTGAAGAGGTCCTTGTTGTAGTAGAGGCCGTAGGTGTCGGCCAGCATCGGCAGCGCGCAGCGCTTGCCCTTGTAGGCGGTGTAGGTCTGCACGGCCTGCGGGAACATGCTCGCGGAGATCTTGCTCGCGTCCATGTACGGCTTCAGGTCGATCCACCCGCCCGAGGAGCAGAAGAGGCCGGTGTTGTCGGCCGTGAACGACTGGGCCACGTCCGGCGAGTTGCCACCGCGGATGGCCGCGATGATCTTGTCGTCGTTGACCCCGCCGACGACCTTGACCGTGATCGACGGATGGGACTGATGGAAGGCGTCGACGGCCTTCTGGACCACGCCGAGCTCGCGGTTGGTGAAACCGTTCCAGAGGGTGATCGTCACCGGTGCCGCGCTGCCGGCCTTCGCGCCGCCGGCGCTGCTGGTCGACTTCGAGTCGCCTCCGCCACCGCACGCCGCGAGCGTTAGCGTCGCCAGCAGACCGAACACCACGGCACTGCGTCTCATTGAGCCCTCCATCCCGCAGGTCTGGTTAGGCAGCCTTACGAAACTGCACCGTATTCGCTTCGGGCCGTAGGAGTCAAGCCGAACGCTAGGAATCTCGCCGCTCGTTTCGTTAGCCTTCCTGACGAGATGGTCGACACTCCGCCTCCGCGTCGAGCCACGGCGCCGCTGCTGAAGGACCTCAACGAGCGCACCGTGCTCGAGGCGATCCGTAGCGGCGCACCGATCTCGCGCGCCGAGATCTCGCGCCGCGCCGGGATCTCCAAGCCCACCGTCTCCCTCGCGCTGCAGTCGCTGCTCGACGCCGGGCTCGTGCGCGAGGCGATGCACGACCCCGCGGGCCCCAGCTACGGCGCCGTGTTCTTCGAGCCCCGCGACGAGGCGGCCCTGGTGCTGGGCATCGACGTGGGCGCCCGCTTCCTGCGCGGAGCCCTGTGCGACCTCAGCGGGGCCGTGCGCGCGCGCCACGACGTCGAGGGCGCCGACGCCCAGACGGCGCTGTCGGCCGTCGCCGGGCTGCGCGACACGCTGGTGGCCGCCGCCGGGCTGCCCGACGCGGTGATCGACGGCGCCGTGGTCGGCGTGCCGGGAGTCGTCGAGGCGCGAACCGGCAGCGTCCACCTGGCCGCCAACGTCCCCGGGATGGAGGGCCGCGCCTTCGGAGCCGAGCTCGAGGAGCGCCTCGGGGTCGCGGTGCGCCTGGAGAACGACATCAACCTCGCGGCCCTCGGCGAGCAGTGGCGCGGCGTGGCCGGCGGCGTCGACGACTTCGCGTTCCTCTCGATCGGCACCGGCCTCGGCGCGGGCCTCGTGCTGCACGGCGAGCTGCATCGCGGGCGTCACGGCGCCGCGGGCGAGCTCGACTTCGTCGCCGCCGGCGCGGGCCTCGACATCGATCCGTGCGCGGCGGCCGTGTCGGCCCTGGCCGCGCGGCTGGCCGGCGCGCCCGGTGTCGTCACGACGTTGACCGCCCCCCACGACGTGCGCGCCATCTTCGAGGCCGCGCGCCGCGGGGACCGCGTCGCCCGTGCCGTCGTGGAGGAGGAGGCGCGGCGCATCGCCCTGCACATCGTCCCGCTGGCGGCGGTGACCGACGTGGCGCTCGTCGTGCTGGGCGGCGGGCTGGGCGCCAACGGCGACCTGCTGCTCGAGCCCGTGCGCGCGCTGCTGGGCGACTGGGTGCCCTACCCCCCGCGCGTCGAGGTCTCGGCCCTCGGCGAGGCCGCCGTCCTCACCGGAGCGCTGTCCGTGGGCGTCGCGCAGGCGCTCGACAGCGTCTTCGACAACCGGGCCCGCCCGCCCCGGGCGGCGGTGGCGGACCGCGCCTAGGCGATGGCCGAGCCGCACACCCGCCTCGAGCGCGAGATCCGCGAGCAGCCCGCGGCGCTCGAGCGCTTCCTGGTCGAGCAGGCGCCCGCCACGGCGGCGATCGCCCGCGCGCTGCGGGGGCGACGGCTCGGCTACGTGATGATCGCCGCGCGCGGCAGCTCGGACAACGCGGCGCGCTACGCGCAGTACCTCTTCGGCGCACGGCTCGCCCTGCCCGTGGCGCTGGCCGCTCCATCGCTGGAGACGCTCTACGGGGCTGCCGCCGTGCCGCATCGCGGCGAGGCGCTGGTCATCGGGATCTCGCAGTCCGGGCGCTCGCCCGACGTCGTGGGCGTGCTGACCGCCGCGCGCGTCGCGGGGGCCCCGACGGTCGCCATCACCAACGACGCCGACTCCCCGCTCGCCCACGCCGCCGACCTGCTGCTCGAGCTCGGCGTGGGGCCAGAGCGCTCGGTCGCCGCGACCAAGACCTACACCGCCTCGCTGGCCGCGCTCGCGGCGCTGGCCACCGAGCTGCGCGACGACCAGCGCGGGCGCGAGGCCCTCCTCCGCGTCCCGTCCCTCGTGGCTCGCGCCATGGACGATGCCTGCGCCGCCGTCGAGGCGCTCGACGAGCACGCCGCCGCCCCGCAGCTCCTCGCCGTAGGTCGCGGCTACAACTACGCCACCGCGATGGAGATCGCGCTCAAGGTCCGCGAGCTCACCGGCCGCGTCGCCGAGGGCTTCTCGTCGGCCGACCTCATGCACGGTCCGATCGCCGCCATCGCTCCCGGCACCCCGGCCATCGTCGTCGCGGCGCCGGGCAAGGCGCGCGGCTCGGTGCTCGAGGCCGCCGCCGTCCTGCGCGCGCGCGGGGTGCACCCGCTGTTCATCGCCGAGGCGCCCGACGCGGAGCTGGCGCTCCCGCCGGGCGTGCCGGAGTGGCTGAGCCCTCTCGTCGCCGTGGTGCCCGGCCAGGTGCTCGCGCTGCGCCACGCGATCGTCGGCGGACACGCGGTCGACGAGCCCGCCGGGCTGACCAAGGTCACCGAGACGCTCTGACGGGCCGCGAGTCGCCCCCGCGGCGCGAAGCGCGAGGATGGCGGCGATGAGCGACGAGCTGTGGCGCCGGAGCGCGACCGATCTGGCGGCGGGCATCCGCCGGCGCGAGGTCAGCTGCGTGGAGGTCATGCAGGCGCACCTGGCCCGCATCGAGGCCGTCAACCCGCTGCTCAACGCGATCGTCACCCTGGACGCGGAGCTCGGGCTGCGCGCGGCCGTGGCGGCCGACGGCGCGCTGGCGCGCGGCGAGGCGCCGGGCCCGCTGCACGGCCTGCCCATCGCGGTCAAGGACCTCGAGGACACCGCGGGCATGCGGACGACCTACGGCTCGCCGATCCACCGCGACCACGTCCCCGCGGCCGACACGCTGATGGTCGCCCGCCTGCGCCGCGCCGGCGCGATCGTGGTCGGCAAGACCAACACGCCCGAGTTCGGCGCGGGCTCGCAGACCTTCAACCCCGTCTTCGGGGCGACGCGCAACCCCTATGACCGCGCGCGCACCCCGGGCGGCAGCAGCGGCGGCGCGGCCGCCGCCGTGGCCGGCGGGATGCTGCCCTTCGCCGACGGCTCGGATCTCGGCGCGAGCATCCGCAACCCCGCCTCCTTCTGCAATCTCGTCGGGTTGCGCACCGCGCCGGGGCGCGTGCCGTCGGTGCCGTCGGCCAGCGCGTGGAACCCGATGGGGGTCCTGGGGCCGCTGGCGCGCAGCGTCGAGGACGCCACGCTGCTGCTGCGGGCCATGGCCGGCCCCGACCCGCGCGCGCCGCTGTCGCTCGACGACCCGCCGGAGGCCTTCGTGCTCGGCGCGCCGGTCGACCCCGGGACGCTGCGCATCGCGTGGAGCCGTAACCTCGGCGACCTGCCCGTCGAGCCCGCGGTGACCGCCGTGCTCGAGGACCACCGGGCGGCGCTCGAGGCGATGGGCGCCACCGTGGAGGACGTCGAGCCGGACCTCACGGGAGCCGACGACGCCTTCGAGGTCCTGCGCGCCGTGGGCTACGCCCAGGCCTTCGGTCCGATGCTCGAGGCCGACGGCGACCGCCTGAAGGAGACGATCCGCTGGAACGCGCGCGTCGGGCTCGCGCTGACGGGGGCCGACGTCGCCCGCGCGCTCGGGCTGCAGAGCGAGATGTACGAGCGCATGCGCGTGCTGCTCGAGCGCTACGACGCGCTGGCGCTGCCCGTCAGCCAGGTGACGGCGTTCCCCGTCGAGCAGGAGTGGGTGACCGAGATCGCAGGCATCGCGATGGGGTCCTATCTCGAGTGGATGCGCTCGTGCTCGCGCATCACGGTCACCGCGCACCCGGCCCTCTCGCTGCCCGCCGGCTTCACCTCCGACGGCCTGCCGGTGGGGGTGCAGCTCGTCGGGCGCCAGCGCGGGGAGCTCGGCCTCCTGCGCCTGGCCGCGGCCATCGAGCTGGCCACCCAGGCGGGGCGCCGGGCGCCCGACCTCTGAGCGCCGCCGTGTAGGTCGATCGCGCCCAACGGCGCATACCTCGTTTGGGGGCGCGCCAAAGGGGAACCGCAAGTCGTACATGGCGCCATCGATCCTCGCTCGCCGCTTCCCGGCCCGGGCCGACCAGGTACGCCTCGCCCGCCGCGAGGTGGAGGCGTGCGCGCGCGAGCACGGCGCCGTGGACCCGGCCGGGATCGCGCTCGCCGTCTCAGAGGCCGTGACCAACGCCGTCATCCACGCCTACCTCGACCGCCCCGCGCCCGGCGAGGTCGAGGTCCTGATCGAGCGCCACCCCGACGACGGGCTGGAGGTCCGCGTCTGCGACGACGGTCGCGGCATGCTCCCGCGCAGCGACAGCCCGGGCATGGGCGTCGGGCTGCCGCTCGTGGCCAAGCTCGCCCAGCACTTCCGCGTCGAGACGCGGCCGACCGGAGGAACGGCCATCAGCATGATCTTCCCGGTCCACGATCCGGTCTGATCGCTCCAGCTAGATTGCAGCGCCATGAGCGACTACGCGATCGTCGCCGCCGATGAGGTGCAGGACGCCTACGAGGGCACCGACGTGCCGGGCGAGTTCCGGCGCCTGACCGACGCCCTCGACTGCCGGCAGCTCGCGGTCACGCTGATCAGGGTGCCGCCGCACTCGGACTTCGAGCAGGGGACCGGCCATTACCACGACGAGGTCGAGGAGCTCTATCTCGTCACGCGCGGCACGCTGACCATGCGGCTGGCCGACGACGTCCATCAGGTGGGCGCCGGATCGGTGGTCCGCGTCGCCCCGCGGACCCCGCGCTCGCACCGCAACGAGGGTGATGAGCCCGTCGAGATGTGGGCCGTCTCGCGGCACGTCGAGCGCTCGGAGGCCACGAAGATCGACGACTTCTGGGCCCCCTCCCCCGCCGCGGCGCAGCACCGCGATGTTGATGCGTGACCCATCGGGGTGGTAAGCACTGCCACCTATGACGGGCTCTGAGACCTCTTCGGCGGGCCCCGTCGTCACCCCGGAGCAGGCGCTCGAGTTCGTGGCCAGCGCCAGCGCGCTGCTGGCCAGGTCGCTCGACTACGAGACCACGCTGCGCGAGGTGGCTCGCCTCGCGGTGCCCGAGGTCGCCGACTGGTGCGGCGTCCTGCTCCTCGACCTCGGCGATGGCGAGCGCGAGCTCTCCAGCGGCTACTCGGATCCGGCGCTCGAGGCCGCCCTGCTCGAGATCCGCGCCAGCCGCCGCGAGGAGGAGGGCGCGTCGGAGTCGCGCCGCGTCGCGCAGACGGGCGAGCCGATCCTGGCCACCGACGTGCGCTCCGCCATCGACGACACCATCGAGGACCGCCAGCGCGCGCTCATCGAGCGCCTGGCCCCCAAGTCGTATCTGATCGTGCCGCTGGCCGCCCGCGGCCGCGCGCTGGGCTCGATGACGCTGCTGTCCACGCGCGCCGGGCGCCACTACACCGAGTCAGACCTGGCCTTCGCCGTCGCGCTGGCCGAGCGCTGCGCCCTCGCCATCGACAACGCGCGCCTGCACGACCGCGCCGAGCGCTCGCTGAGCCTGCTGGACACGGTCTTCTCGACCGCACCGGTCGGCCTGGCCCTCGTGGATCGCGACCTGTCCTTCGTGCGCGTCAACGAGACCTTCGCCGCCTTCAACGCCTGCGCGGTGAGCGACCTCGTCGGGGGCTCGGTGCCCGAGATCCTGCGGGCCCACGGCCTGCCGGAGGCTGTCGTCATCCCGAGCTACGAGCGCGTGCTGAGCACGGGCGAGGCGCTGCTCGACCAGGAGCTGACCACGCGCGCCGCGGACGGCGCAGCGCGCCATTGGAATGTGTCGTTCACCCCGGTGACGAACGCGGACGGCTCGGTGGCCGGCGTCATCGTCTCGGTCGTCGACGTCACCGAGCGCCGGGCGCTGCTCGAGGCCGAGCGCGAGGCGCGCGTGCGCGCGGACTTCCTCGCGCGCGCCGGAGCGATCCTCGACGCGTCGCTGGACTACGAGGAGACGCTGCGCTCGGTGGCGCAGATCGCGATCCCCGAGGTCGCGGACTGGTGCGCGGTGAGCGTGCTCGACGACAACGGGCTGCTGCAGGAGGTGGCCGCGGCGCACGTCGAGGACGCCCAGCGCGAGCTGGGGGCCGAGATCGCCCGTCGCTTCCCACCGGACCCGAGCGGCGACAGCGGCGCCTACAAGGTGGCGCGCTCGGGCGAGACCGCCTTCGTGCGCGAGGTCACCGACGAGATGCTCGTCGCCGCCATCGACGACCCCGAGCACCTCGACCTCATCCGCCGCCTGGGCCTGCGCTCGGTCATCATCGCGGCGCTGAAGGCCCGCGGGCGGATCTTCGGCACCTTCAGCCTGGCCAGCGCGGAGTCCGGCCGGCTCTTCGACGAGGCCGACCTGCAGCTGGCCGAGGAGCTCGCCGCGCGCGCGGGCATGGCGATCGACAACGCCCGGCTCTACACCGAGCGCAGCCGGATCGCCCACACCCTGCAGGTCAAGCTCCTGCCCGAGCGCCTGCCCGACATCCCCGGCGCGCTCATGGCCGCGCGCTACCGCGCGGCCGGCGAGCTCAACGAGGTCGGCGGCGACTTCTACGACGTCTTCCAGCGCTCGCGGACCGAGTGGGCGATCGTCGTCGGCGACGTGTCGGGCAAGGGGGCCGAGGCCGCCGCGGTCACCGCACTGGCGCGCTACACGCTGCGCGCCGCGGCGCTCGAGGACGCCCCGCCCAGCGCCGCGCTGCAGCGCCTCAACACGGCGATGCTCTACGACGACACCTCGCAGTTCGCGACCGTCGTCATCGCCTACCTCTCCTCCGGCCCGGACGGGAGCATCGACCTGCGCCTCGCGCTGGCCGGACACCCCGCCCCCGCCGTGGTGCGCCGCGACGGCAGCGTGGAGATGGTCGGCCGGTACGGGACGATGGCGGGGCTGGAGCCCGACATCGCCGTGCACGACGTCGAGGTCCGCCTCGAGGCCGGCGAGGTGCTGTTGCTCTACACCGACGGCGTGACCGAGGCGGGCCCACGCCGCACGCCGTTCGGTGAGCCCGGCTTGGTGTCCGTGCTGTCCGGGATGGGCGGCCATTCGCCGCAGGCCGTGGTCGACGCGGTGGAACGCGCCGTGGTGGCCGCGCAGCCCGGCGATCCACGCGACGACATCGCCCTGCTGGCCATCTGCCCCAGCCCGGGCGTGGACACGCCGGGCAGCGGGTAGCGCCTGGCTCGTGCCGAGATCGATCTGGAACGGGGCGCTCTCCTTCGCCGGCATCGACGTGCCCGTGAAGGTCTTCGGCGCCGCCGACCCCCAAGGCGTCCAGTTCCGCGAGCTGCACGAGCCCGACGGCGCCGAGATCGCGCACGAGCTCGTCGACGCCGACGGGCGCAAGGTCGACCGCAAGCAGGTGGTCAAGGGCTTCGAGGTGCGCTCGGGCGAGTACGTGGTGCTCGACGACGACGAGCTCAAGGCCGCCGGCGCCCCCAAGCGCAAGACGGTGGACATCGAGCACTTCGTCCCGCGCGAGCAGATCGACCCCGACGCCTACGACCGCCCCTACTACCTGGCCCCCCAGAACGGCGGCGACGAAGCCTACGCGCTGCTCGCGGCCGCGCTGCGCAAGACGGGGCGCGTCGGGGTCGGGCGGGTCGTGCTGCGCTCGCGCGAGCAGCTGGTGGCCGTGGTCGAGGTCGACCAGATGCTGCGGATGCACACGATGCGCTTCGCCGACGAGCTCGTCGACCCCGACACGCTCGACCATCCCGCGCTGCGCCGCAAGCCCGACGCGCGGCTGCGCAAGATGGCCGCGCAGCTCGTCGACGGCCTGTCGGCGAAGTTCCAGCCAGGGCGCTATCGCGACACCTATCGCGACCGCGTGCTCGACCTCGTGCAGCGCAAGGCCAAGGGCGAGGAGATCGACACGGAGCGCGGGCCGGCGCCAGAGCCCTCCGACGACCTGATGGCCGCGCTCGAGGCGAGTCTGAAGGGCTCCAAGGGCTGATGGCCAGGGTCCGTTCGTTGTGGAGTGGCTCGCTGAGCTTCGGCCTGGTCAACGTGCCGGTCGCGCTGGTCTCCGCGGTGCGCGACCAGGCCATCCACTTCCACCAGATCCACAAGAAGACCCACGAGCGCCTGCACGTCTCCTACGTCTGCACGAAGGAGAAGACCCCGGTCGACTACGCGGAGATCGCCCACGGCTTCGACACCGGCGACGGGTACGTGATGCTGACCGACGAGGAGCTCGCGGCCGCGCAGCCCGAGAAGACGCGCACGATCGAGATCTCGAAGTTCGTCGCGCTGGACGAGATCGATCCGATCCTCTTCGACCATCCCTACTACCTGCTGCCCGCGGGTGAGGGCGACGGGCCGCTGCGGGCCTATCGCCTGCTGACCGACGTGATGGCCGACGCCGACAAGGTCGCCATCGGGCAGTTCGTCCTGCGCACCAAGGAGTGCCTCGTCGCGGTGCGGGCCAAGGGGGACCTGCTGGCCCTGACGACCATGCTCTTCCAGCAGGAGATCCGGCCCACCGACGACCTCGACCTGCCCACCCGCAAGCGTCCCGGCAAGGCCAAGGTCGACCGCGCCGTGGCGCTCGTCGAAGCCCTGGCGGCCGACTTCGACCACGGCGCCTACAAGGATCGCTATCGCAGCCGGTTGCGCAAGATCGTCAAGGACAAGGAGGCGGGCGAGACCATCGAGGTCCCGCCCGCTCCCAAGGCTCCCGGCCCTCCACCCGACATCATGGAGGCGCTCAAGGCCAGCCTGGACAAGGTCCGGGCCGGCTAGGGTCCCCGCTCAGGGCTGGCGCGGCTGCTGCACCGGCTCGTAGGACGCCTCGCTCGTGCTGGGCACGCCGTGGGACTCCGAGGCCCCGGGCTCGAGGCGCGTCCCGCGGACGGCCTTGATGACGACGGGGACGAAGAGCGCGGCGAGCGCGATCACGAAGAACGGCACGAGCAGGAAGATGGTTCCCGTCGCGACGGCCACGATGACGCCGACCGCGACGATGGCGACGAAGAAGACCGAGCCCATGGCGTCAGCTCTTCTTGGCGGCGGCCTTGCCGCCCTTGCGTCCGGCCGCCGCCTTCTGGGCCTTCGTGCCCCCCTGGCTCTTCGTGTCGCGCCGCTTGCCCGAGCCCGAGGCCTTGCCGCCCTTGCTCGACGAGCCGGGGTCGTTGGCGATGCGGGCCGCCCGCTCCTTGCTCATGCCCTTCTTGCGCAGCCCTTCGTACTGCTTGTCGTCCTTGACGCTGGGTCCGTGGTCCTTGGCCATGGAGTACCTCCGATGAGCTCGAACGTGGTTCACCTGGGCGCTACCCGGAGGGCTGCGGCGCCGATGCATGCCGAGCGCCTGCTCACTCCGCGTGCACGTCGTGCGCGAGCTTGCGGAAGATGGCGAGGTGGCGCAGGTACATGAGGCGGTACTTCTGCGCCAGCGCGCGCGTGGCCGCGAGCCGACCCTCGATCTGCTCGCCGTCCGCGGATTGCAGGTCGCCGATGTGGTCGCCGACCTCGAGGCGGGCGTAGGCGCGGTCGAAGGCGGCACCGGTGTGCTTGCTGGTGTTGCCGATCTCGTGCTGCTGCAGGATGCTCGGGCCGCTCGGCAGCTTGACGCCCAGCGCCTTGGCCAGCGCCTGGACGGCGTGCAGCTCGCCGGAGTGGTCGCGCACCATCACGTGGCCGGCCGCGCGGGCCTCGCGGCTGTGGCCCTTGCGCGCGGCGATCTTGCCCATGGTGATCTCGAAGTGAGCTCCCTCGGCGGTCTCCAGCAGGAAGTGGCGGTCCCAGTTGGGCACCGGATTCGCCGCGGCCCGCGCCGGCACGGCGGCGAGCAGCGCGGCCAGGACGAGGATGGGTAGGCGCCGCACCGCGATCACCCAGCCAGGCGCTTGCGCAGCAGATCCTTGCCCTGCTCGCCACCCTTGCGGCTGGCGGCCTGGGCGCGGCGGAAGAACTCGGCGAGGTCGGAGTCGCCGTCGCGCTCGGCGTCCTCGATGTAGGCCTGCAGCCTGAGGGCATTGCTCAGCGACTGCTCGACGAACCAGACGAGGTTGTAGTCCTTGTCCTTGGTGCCAGTGACTTCGCCGGCTTCGGTGGCCACGTGCGCTCCTTTGCGGTTGGGGATGGACCTCTTGCAGCGCGCATTACCGGGACCCGGCGGGCTTCAAGCGCCGGATGCGCGACGGCGTCAGCCGATCAGCATGCGGCCGCTCAGAGCGCGTCCTCGGCTCTGCGGTAGGCGATCTGCAGCACGTCGGCCCCGAAGACGGCAACGAGCACCGAGGCGAACCAACGCGTGAACCGCGGAGCGACCAGGAGGCCGGCGGCGAAGGCGGCGCCGAGCCACACCGAGATGCAGTACGGGCAGACCAGCAGCTCGCCCACGGCGCGGCGCAGGCCGTGCCCCCGGGCCGCCTCGCTCACCTCGCCCGGGCCGTCGTCGTGCTGGTAGCGGGTGAACGGGGCGCGCACGGCGCTCGTCACGCGATCCTTGGCGATGAGACGCGAGGCCTTGTGCGTCGCGACCGTCACGAGAGCCAGGTCCGAGGCCGACATGCGGTCGGGCAGCTCGCGGCCACTGCGCCGAAACCAGGCCGAGAACCCGGCCGCGGCCGCGCTGAAGAGCCCCATCAGCACGGCGTATCCCTCCAAGGGCCGCTCCTGCTCGGGCGAGTGCCCGGCGAGCGGCCTGAGGTCGTGCAATTGCGTGGTCATCGGGCGAGTGCTTCCCGCAGATGGTCGTCGGGTACACGCCCCGCCGACCCACGCGATCCACATGGCCAACCCGCGCGCCCACCCGGTCCGCCACTTGCATGACTCGGCGGGCCGACCGGGAAGAGCCAACGGGTATGGCCTCCTGCGCTCTCATCGTCATCGACATGCTCAACCCCTACGACCACCCCGACGCCGACGAGCTGGCGGCTCACGTCAAGGACGTCGTGGCCCCGTTGGCCCGGCTGCTCGAACGGGCGCGCGAATCCGACTTCGAGCTCGTCTACGTCAACGACAACTACGGGGACTTCACGGCCAACCGCGACCAGCTCGTGGAGCGGGCGCTCTGCGGCCGTCACCCCGAGCTCGTCGAGCCCATCCTCCCCAGCGACGGCTGCGCCCTCCTGCAGAAGGTCCGCCACAGCGCCTTTTACAGCACGTCGCTCGAGTACCTCCTGCAGCAACGCGAGGTCACCGAGGTGATCCTCACCGGGCAGGTCACGGAGCAGTGCATCCTCTACACGGCGCTCGACGCCTACGTGCGCCACTACTCGGTCTGCGTCCCGTCCGATGCGGTGGCCCCCATCGACGCGCAGCTGGGCGACGCCGCGCTGGAGATGATGCGCCGCAACATGCGCGCCGAGATCGTCGCCGCCGACGATCTCCTGCAGCACGCCCCGACGCGCAGATGACGATCCTCCCGCCGGCCCTTCCCGGACGTGGTGCTCGCGGCCGTCGGTTCACCGCGGGCTACGGCTTGAAGACGACCTTGAAGGCGCCGTCCTCCTTCTTCTGGAACGTCTCGTAGGCCTGAGGGGCCTCGGCGAGCGGGACGTGGTGGGTGGCGAAGCCCTCGGCGCCCAGCGGATCGCCGTCCTGCAGCAGCGGCAGGATGTCGTCGACCCAGCGCCTGACGTTGGCCTGGCCCATCCTGATCGTCAGCTGCTTGTCGAACATCTGCAGCATGTTGAGCGGATCGGCCGTGCCTCCGTAGACGCCAGAGAGCGAGATCGTGCCTCCGCGCCGGACGATCTCGACCGCGAGGCGCAGCGCGCTGAGGCGGTCCACGCCGGCGGTCTGCATGACCTTGCGCGCCACCGGGTCGGGCATGAGGCCGGCGATCGTGTGCGCCAGCTTGCCGGCGGGCGCGCCATGGGCCTCCATCCCCACGGCGTCGATGACCGCGTCTGGGCCGCGGCCGCCGGTGAGCTCGCGCACGGCCCCCGGCACGTCGTCGACGGCACTGACGTCGATCGTCTTCACGCCATGGGCCTGTGAGCGCGCAAGGCGCTCGGGCACGAGGTCCAGGCCGATGACCGTGCCGGCGCCGAGGTGCTGGGCGATCCGCGTCGACATCTCGCCGATCGGGCCGAGGCCGATCACGGCCACGCTGCCGCCGTCGGGGATCTGCGCGTACTGGACGGCCTGCCACGCCGTGGGCAGGACGTCGGAGAGGAACAGGAAGCGATCGTCGGGCGGGCCCTCGGGGACCTTGATCGGCCCGTAGTGCGCCTGGGGCACGCGCAGCAGCTCCGCCTGGCCGCCCGGCACCTGTCCGTAGAGCTTGGTGTAGCCGAACAGGCTGGCCCCCATCCCCTCCTCGCGGTTCTGCGTGGTCTCGCACTGCGTCTGCAGGCCGCGCTCGCACATGAAGCAGTGCCCGCAGGAGATGTTGAACGGGACGACGACGCGGTCGCCGACCGCGAGGTTGTCCACCTCCGAGCCGACCGCCTCGACGACGCCCATGGGCTCGTGCCCGAGGACGTCGCCCGCCTCCAGGAACGGGCCGAGGATCTCGTAGAGGTGGAGGTCCGAGCCGCACAGGCCGGTCGAGGTGACGCGGATGATCGCGTCGGTGGGCTGCTCGATGGACGGGTCGGGGACGGTCTCCACGCGCACGTCGCGCTTTCCATGCCAGGTGAGGGCCTTCATCTCATGCTCCGATCGATGGGTCGGTCTCGGCGCCGTACCCGAAACGAGCGGCCCACAACGCCGACGTGTTCTGGAGCCCACGCGCGGTGCGTGCCGCCCCCGGTGACCGGGAAGCGCAGCCGACCCGTGACGGCTTCGAGGCGTTGATGGCCGGCAAGGAGCGCGCGTCGTGTCCCCGTCGGCGAAGACCAAGCTACAGGGCCGCCGGCCGGATCCTGCCCGACGGTCAGCGCAGGACCCAGGTGTCCTTGGCGCCGCCGTTCTGCGACGAGTTGACGACGAGCGCGCCCTCGTCGAGCGCCACGCGCGTGAGCCCGCCGGGCAACGCCGTGGCGCGCTCGCCGGCGAGGAAGACGAAGGCCCGCAGGTCGACGTGGCGCGGCTCGAGGCGCCCGTCGACCAGCGTCGGATGGCGCGAGAGCGGGACGAGCTCCTGAGCGACGTAGCCCTCGGGGCGCCGGCGCACGGCCTCCGCCGTCGCCGCTGTGTCGGCCTCCTCGGCATGCGGTCCGATGACCACGCCGTTCCCGCCGCTGCCCTCGCGGGGCTTGACGACGAGCTCGTCGATCCGCGACAGCACGTCCTCCAGGGCCTCGGGCACCGCCAGGTCGTACGTGCGCACGGAGTGCAGCAGCGGCTCCTGCCCGAGATAGAAGCGGATCATGTCCGGGACGTAGGCGTGGGCGAGCTTGTCGTCGGCCACACCGGCGCCGAACGCGTTGACGAGGCCGATCTGGCCGCGCAGCCACGGCTCTCCGAGGACGCGCCCGACGTCCGTGGGCCGGCCGTCCGCCCCGCGCAGGCGATCCTCGCTGGTGCGGCGATAGACCACGTCGAGCCGGCGCGAGCGGCCGTCGATCCTGGCGTACAGCCCATCGTCGGCCACCTCGAGGTCGCTCAGTCCGACGAGCGCCAGGCCGAGGCGGTCGGCGATCGTGCGGTGCTCCCACCAGGCGCTGTTGGCCGGGCCGTCGCTCAGCACGGCGATGAGCGGGTCGGGCCGTGCACCGGGTGCCGCCGCGCGCAGCGCCTCGCCGAGGAGCGCGAAGGCGCCGTCGACGCCGTGGCGAGCGCCCGCGTGATCGGGCAGCCGCCGCTCGGTGAGCTCGCGCGCCGCGACCACGTAGGCGAGTCCCGACGGCGTGCGGAGGTTGTCCTCGAGCACCAGGAACCGCCCGTCGCCATCGCGCACGATGTCCAGGCCCGCGATGCCCACGCCGCCGGAGAGGTCGCGGCCGGCCAGCGCGGGCTCGTGGTACTCGGCGCTTTCGATGACGTAGGCCGGCACCATGCCCGCCTCGACGATGCGCCGCTCGCCGTAGGCGTCGGCGACGAAGGCGGCCAGGGCGCGGACGCGCTGCACGAGCCCAACCTCCAGCTCGCGCCATTCGTCGGAGGTGATCAGCCGCGGGATGGGATCGACGAGGAACGCCCCGTCGGGCTCCACGCCGAAGGCGATGCCCCGCTCCTGCGCGGCGCGGGCCACGTCGCGCCCCAGATCGCCGAGGTCGCGGCCGTCGAGCGCGCCCAGCAGCCCGCTGTAGTGGGCCCGGGGAGTGCCCGGGCGCTCGTAGGCCTCGTCGTAGAACATCACCGCGCTATCCCCGGTGCACCTCGATGCAAACGCCGCTGCTCGGTCGCTCGCGCGCTGCAGCCACGGCGATCGACGCGGTGTGCCGGCCGCCGTTCAGGCCGTGGTTGGTTTGCAACCCCGTCGCGCCGAGACCTGCCGACGCGCTCGCGGGAGGTCTACGGTGAAACGGTGAGCAACGGCGAAGCACGGCTCGACGGAGCTGCCTTCGGGTGCGCGGTCATCCGGGGCGCCGACCGGTGCGAGATCCGGCTCGACGGCGAGATCGACCTCGCCGCCCGCCCTGCGCTCGAGGCCGCGCTGCAGACCGCGATGGGCGTCGACGGGGTGGGCGACGTGGCCGTCGACCTGCGCGCGGTGACCTTCGCGGACTCGGGCGCCGTCGCGTGGCTGCTGTCCGCCGACCGTCGCATCCGCGGCCGCGGCGGGCGGCTCACGATCGTGGCCTGCTCGCCACCGGTACGCGAACTGCTGCGCCTCACCGGCATCGACGGCCGCCTTGCCCTGGTGGACGGCGACTAGATGGTGTACCACTGACGGGTGGATCCGGTGGCCCCATCGCCGCCGAACGCTCTGGCCTCCGTGGCGGACGGCGTCATAGTGGTTGGAGCGTCGGCCGGGGGCGTTGAGGCGCTCGTCGGCTTCGTGGGCGCCCTGCCCACCGAGATGCGCCAGGCCGTCTGCGTCGTGCTCCACGTCTCCCCGGCCGGCACCAGCGCGATGGCGGACATCCTCGGCCGGGCCGCCCGCCTGCCCGTGCACAGCCCCGCCGACGGCGATCCGCTGCTCGGCGGCCACGTCTACGTCGCGCCGCCCGACCACCACCTCGAGGTCGAGCTCGGGCGCGTGCGGCTCACCCACGCCCCGCGCGAGAATGGCCACCGGCCCGCGATCGACGCGACCATGCGCAGCGCCGCGCTGGCCTACGAGAGCGCCGTCGTGGGGTTCGTGCTGTCGGGGTCGCGCGACGATGGCACCGCCGGGCTGCTGGCCATCAAGCAGCAGGGCGGCGCGGCCGTGGTCCAGGATCCCGACGAGGCGCTGTACTCCGGGATGCCCCGCAACGCCATCGATCACGTCGACGTCGATGCCGTCCTGCCGCTGGCGGACATGATGCCGTGGCTGGCTGAGCACGAGGCGAAGGACCCGCCTGCCCTGGGCACTGCCGCGATGCCCGGACCCACGCCGCCCTCCGTCGGCCAGGCGCCGCGCGAAGACGCCAACGGCACGCGATACACGTGCCCCGACTGCGGCGGCGTCCTGTTCGAGCAGCAGGAGGACGCCCTGACGCGCTTTCGCTGCAGCGTGGGCCACGTGTTCTCCATCAAGAGCCTGGCCGGCGAGCAGGCACGCCATCTCGAGGGCGCGATGTGGACGGCCGTGCGCGCCCTGGAGGACCGCGCCGAGCTGCTGGAGGAGATCGCCCGCAGCTCACAGAGCGCGGGGCGCCCGCGCTCGGCCCGCGCCTTCGAGAGCCAGGCGACGGACCTCCTGCGCCGCGCCGGCATCGTCCGGGGCGCCATCGAGCACGCGCGGGCCGGTGCCGTCGGAGAAGGCACGGGCAAGGAGGCCTCGTGACCACGCTGCGCCGATCCGAGCCGCACGACGGCGCCGCGCTCGAGGTCCTGCTCGACTACCTCAAGCGCACCCGTGGCTTCGACTTCACGGGCTACAAGCGGTCGAGCCTCGAGCGCCGGATCGCGAAGCGCATGAACGAGGTGGGGATCGGCTCCTACCAGGAGTACCTCGACTATCTCGAGGTCCAGTCCGACGAGTTCGCCTTCCTCTTCAACACGATCCTCATCGGCGTCACCGGCTTCTTCCGCGACGCAGCGGCCTGGGACTACCTGGCCACCGACGTGGTCCCTCGCCTCGTGAAGACCGCCGGCGCCGACCGGCCGCTGCGCTTCTGGTGCGCGGGCTGCTCGTCGGGCGAGGAGACCTACACGATGGCCATGGTCCTCGCCGAGACGCTGGGCGAAGCGCAGTACCTAGAGCGGGTGAAGATCTACGCGACCGACGTCGACGAGCAGGCCCTGACCGAAGCGCGCCACGCCACCTATGCGGCGAAGGCCGTCGAGGCCGTGCCCCCGCCGCTGCTCGAGCGCTACTTCGAGCGCGTCGAGCAACGCTACGCGTTTCGCAAGGACCTGCGGCGCAGCGTGATCTTCGGCCGAAACGACCTGGTCCAGGACGCGCCGATCTCGCGCATCGACCTGCTCACCTGCCGCAACACCCTCATGTACTTCAACGCCGAGACGCAGGCGCGCATCCTCGGGCGCTTTCATTTCTCGCTCAACGACGGCGGCTACCTGTATCTCGGCAAGTCCGAGATGCTCCTCACGCACTCCGACCTGTTCAAGCCGGTCGACCTCAAGCGGCGGGTCTTCACGAAGGTGGCGCGGCCCACGCTGCGCGACCGCCTGCTGTTCACCGGGCTCACCGATCAACTCGACGCCGTAGACGGCCCCGGGGGCGTCCGCGAGAGCGCCCTGGACGCGGCGCCCGTGGCCCAGCTCGCGATCGACGCCGACGGCATCCTGGTGCTCGCCAACCAACTGGCGCGCACGACCTTCGGGCTGTCCAGGGCCGACGTCGGTCGGCCGCTGAAGGACCTCGAGGTCTCCTATCGGCCCGTCGACCTGCGCTCCAACATCGAGGCCGCCCACGCCGAGCGCCGCAGCGTGGTCGTCGCCAACGTCGCGACGACGATCGCCTCCGGCGAGGCGCGCGAGTTCGAGGTCCAGCTCATCCCGCTGTACGCCGGTGACCGGGCACTGGGCACGACGGTGACCTTCACCGACGTCACCGTCCAGCACCGGCTGCAGACCGAGCTGGAGGGTTCCAAGCGCGAGCTCGAGAGCGCCTACGAGGAGCTGCAGTCGACCGTCGAGGAGCTCGAGACCACCAACGAGGAGCTGCAGTCCACCAACGAGGAGCTCGAGACCACCAACGAGGAGCTGCAGTCCACCAACGAGGAGCTCGAGACCACCAACGAGGAGCTGCAATCGACCAACGAGGAGCTCGAGACGATCAACGACGAGCTGCGCCAGCGCACCCTCGAGCTCAACGAGGTCAACGCCTTCCTGGAGACGATCCTGACCAGCATGGGCGTCGGGGTGGTGGTCGTCGACCGCTCGCTGGCGGTACAGGTCTGGAACGCCCATTCATCCGAGCTGTGGGGCCTGCGCTCCGATGAGGCCGAGGGCGAGAACCTGCTCGGCCTCGACCTGGCGCTGCCGGTCGAGGAGCTCAGTGGAGCGTTGCGTGGCGTGCTCAATGGGGAGTCACGCGTCGAGCTCAGGGTCGCGGCCACCAACCGGCGCGGACGACCGATCGACTGTCGCATCGTGGCCCTGCCGCTGAGCGTCGACGGGCACGACGTCTCCGGCACGATCCTGCTCATGGAGGAGCTCGGGGAGCGCAACGACGGAGGCTGACGGCGGGCGCTCGCTCAGGCCGCTCGACGTGCGGCCTGGCGCTCGGCCCGGACGCGTGCAGCGCGTTCGCGCGTGACCCGCGAGCGTTCGAGGGCGGCCGCGCTGCGCAGGCGATGTTCTGTGCTGGCCGCCCGCGCCCGCTCGCTGCGCTCGGCGAGCTCGGCGCCGTCCGGCCGGGCGACGGCGGCCGGCCGTGCATGACTGGCCGTGATCGGCGCGACGGGAGCGATGTCGAGCGGGGCCGACAGGACCGCGCTCGGGGGAGCGGAGGGGTTCGAGTCGGCGCGCAGCAGCCAGGAGCCGTCGTCGCGACGCACCATCGCGCCCTCGCGCGCCAGCTCGGCGAGGGCCAGCGAGACCGTCGGGCGGCGCGCGCCGACGAGCCGGCCGAGTGCCCCATGGGTCACTTCGATCGGCACCACGACGCCGGTGCTGGCGATCCGGCCCCAGCGCTCGGCGAGGTGCCACATGAGCGCGCGCAGGCGCAGCTCGACGCGCGGGAGCTGGGAGATCGCGCGCTGCTCGGCGGCGCGCGAGGCCTGGCGCGAGGCACGCTCGATGAACCGGGCGCCGAGCGCCGGCCAGGCATGCAGAGCGGGCAGCAGCCGCTCGTCGAGGATCGCGACCTTCGCACTCGTGCCGACGTGCCAGCTTTCGCCCATGGCCAGGAGGCTTTCGCTGCCATGGCCCACAGCGTATCAGGTCACCGGGTCCCAGCAGGTCGGCTGCGCCCGTCCGCGCAAGGTCGAGCTCGCGCACGACCAGGCCATCGCAGACCATGAGGGCGAAGGCCGCTCGGGCGACGGGGCGCACCGACTCGAGGTGCCAGGGACCGCGATCGAGGGTGATGGTGGGGACGCCGATGCGATCGCGCGCGCGGACCGCGGCCTCGCCCAGCGCCTCCGCCAGGTCGAGGTCGAGGTCGAGCAATCGCTCCCAGCGCACGAGCGGGCCATCGCCCGCGTAGTGCTGTCAGCTCGACCGCCACACGAACGTTGTACCACCGCGCCATCCCGACCGCGTGTGGTCCCCCCCGGTCGCGGGTACTACGCCCGGGCGTGGGCGACATCGCAGGATGGGCACGGCCGCAGGACGCCAGGAAGAGCGCGGACGAGTACGAGCGCGCGGCCCGGGCGCTCGAGCATTCGGCGCAGCTCGCCGACGCCCTCGCCCGCCACGAGCACGCGATCGGCAACGAAGCGACCGCGATGCGGGTGCTGGCGGCGGCGCGCCGGGCGCGCCGCGCCGCCGAGCGCGGCCGCGGCCTCGCCGACCAGATGCGCCTGCCGCCCCTCTGAGCTGCCAGATTGGGGCGATGGCCAGCCCCTCCGCTACGCGCGCTCTCGCTGCGCGACCGGCGCGGCCATGCCCGCCCCGGTGACCTCCGTCAGCTCGCGCAGGAGCGCTCCCATGCCGCCGATCTCGTGCACGGCGCGCTGGCGGCCCGCCCCGCCGCCGCGGCGCAGCAGCGCCGGGAGCTCGTCGAGCGCCGCCGAGCACTGCAGCTCGTCCGCGTAGCCGCGGGCGTCGTCGAGCACGGCCTCGAGCAGGTCGGCCACGGGCCGCAGCCGGCCGTCGGGATCGGGCAGCTCGGCGGCGACACCGAAGCGCGCCGCGCGGAACATGCCCTCCTCGAGCACCTCGGGAGGCGCATCCGCGGAGGGGTCGGCCTCGGCCGCGTGGCGGGCCAGGCAGTGCGTGAGCGCCACCAGCGCGGCGGTGTCCTCGAGCGAGGCCTGCGCGTCGAGGGCACGGACCTCGACCGTGCCCAGGCGCGGGTGCGGGCGCAGCTTCCACCAGAACCATGTGTAGTCCGGGACGTCGGCGGCGCGGGCCAGGAGCTCGGCGGTGGCGCAGAAGTCCTCGAAGTCGCGCATGGCGCGCGGGGCGCCCGAGCGCGGCCAGCCGCGCAGCGTCACCTCGCGCGCCGACGCCAGGCCGGTGTCACGGCCGTGGCGGAAGGGCGAGTTGGCGGCCAGCGCCTGCAGCAGCGGCAGATGGCGGCGCAGCCCGTTGAAGGCGCGGATCGCGGTCTCGGCGTCCGGCATCGCCACGTGGATGTGCAGGCCGCCGACCGGCGTGGCGACGGCGTCGCCCAGCAGGTAGCGGATGCGCTCGTAGCGCTGCTTGTCGGTGATCTCCGAATCGCCCTCGGCCGCCGACGGGTGCGTGCCGGCGCCGAGCAGCCCGGCGCCGGTGGCCACGACCGCGCGGCGCAGGCGATCGAGGGCCTCGATCGCCTCGCCCGCGCTCTCGCACACATCGGTGATGAGCTCGAGCTGACAGGCGTGAAGCTCGCGCTCGACCGTTCCGTCCACCGGCCCGACGCGCTCCTGGACGGCCGTCGAGGCATTGATCTGCGCCCCGGTGAACGGGTCGACGAGGAACAGCTCCTCCTCGACCCCGACCGTGAACGGCGGGCCGGATCCGAACTTGTGGCGGCTCAGATCCGGCGCCCGCGACGGCTGTAGCCCCATCCGCCGCCGAAGAGCAGCAGGAGCACGATGATGATGAGCAGGATTGTCAGCACACTGACCGCCTTGAGTCCGGGGGGTGGTTGCGCCAGCCATACCCACTCGCCGCGAGGTCCAGCCTCCCGATCGACAGTCCGTGCGTGCGGGCGGTGAGGTCTCGGGTAGCCAGTCAGGATGCAGATCGGTTACTTCCTGTCCTCGGAGGAATGCACCCCCGGCGACCTCGTCGACCAGGCCCGGCGGGCCGAGGAAGCCGGCTTCCATGCCCTGTGGATCTCCGACCACTACCACCCGTGGATCGACGAGCAGGGCCACAGCCCCTTCGTGTGGTCGGTCATCGGCGCGCTCTCCCAGGTCACCAACCTGCCGGTGACGACGGGTGTCACCTGCCCCACCGTGCGCATCCACCCGGCCGTCATCGCCCAGGCCGCCGCCACGAGCGCCGTCCTGCTCGAAGGGCGCTTCAACCTCGGCGTCGGCAGCGGCGAGGCCCTCAACGAGCACATTCTCGGCGACCACTGGCCCGAGGCCGACGTGCGCCTGGAGATGCTCGAGGAGGCGGTCGAGGTGATCCGCGCGCTGTGGCAGGGCGGCCAGCACAGCCACTACGGCGTCCACTACACGGTCGAGAACGCGCGCGTCTACGACCTCCCCGCCGAGCCACCGCCGATCCTCGTCTCGGGCTTCGGCCCCAAGGCGATCAAGCTCGCCGGCCGCATCGGCGACGGCTTCTGCACCACCTCCCCCGACAAGGAGGCCATCGACCTCTACCGCTCGGAGGGCGGCACGGGGCCGGTGCACGCCGGGACCAAGGTCTGCTTCATGGCCGACGAGGCGCAGGCGCGGGCCACCGCGCACCGGCTCTGGCCCAACGAGGCGCTACCGGGCGAGCTGGCTCAGGTCCTCCCCACGCCCGCGCACTTCGAGCAGGCCTGCGAGCTCGTCGAGCCCGACATGCTCGTCACGCCCGTCGGCCCGGACATCGACCGGCACGTGGAGTCGCTGCGCGAGTACGCCGATGCCGGCGTCGACGAGCTCTTCGTCCAGCAGATCGGTCCCGAGCGCGACGGGTTCTTCGACACCTGGGCGCGCGAGGTGCTGCCGCAGTTCGCCTCGGCGGGCGTCCGATGAAGGTCGTCGTCCTCGGCGCGTCGGGCAACGTCGGCACCGCGCTCCTGCGGGCGCTGGAGGCCGAGCCCGCGGTCGACGAGGTGGTCGCGGCCGCGCGGCGTCCGCCCGACGGCTGGGTCTCCGCCAAGACGGCGTGGCGCGCGGTCGACGTCGTGACCGATCCGCTCGAGCCGCTGCTCGCCGGAGCCGACGCGGTCGTGCACCTGGCCTGGCTCATCCAGCCGTCGCGCGACCGGGAGCAGACCCGTGCGGTGAACGTCGGCGGGTCGCGCCGGGTGATGGCGGCGGTGGCCGCGGCGGGCGTGCCCGCGCTCGTCTACGCCTCGTCGATCGGCGCGTACTCGCCCGGCCCCAAGGACCGCCGGGTGCAGGAGACGTGGCCCACCGGCGGCGTGCCGTCGTCGTTCTACGCGCGCGACAAGGCCGAGGTCGAGCGCCTGCTCGACGCCTTCGAGCGCGACCAGCCCGGCGTCCGCGTGGTGCGCCTACGCCCCGGCCTGATCTTCCAGCGCGGTGCGGCGTCTGAGATCCGGCGCCTCTTCGCGGGGCCGCTCCTGCCCAGCCGGCTGGTGGACCCGAGGTGGATCCCCGTCGTGCCGCGCCATCCGCGCCTGCGCTTCCAGGCCGTGCACGCCGACGACGTCGCCGACGCGTACCGGCGCGCCATCGTGAGCGATGCCCGCGGCGCGTTCAACGTGGCCGCCGAGCCGATCATCGACGGAGAGGCGCTCGGGCGCCTGCTCAGCGCGCGTCCCGTCCCCGTCCCTGCGCCCGTGCTGCGGGGCGCGGCAGCGGCCGCCTTCCATCTGCGCCTGACCCCGACCCCGGCGGGCTGGGTCGACATGGCGCTCGCCGTCCCGCTCATGGACACCACACGGGCGCGTGAGGTGCTGGGCTGGCAGGCGAACCGCGACGCCGGCGACGCCCTGCTCGAGCTGCTCGACGGCATCCGGACGCAGGCGGGCTCGCCCACCCCCACGCTCACGGCGGGCGGCGACGGGCGCCTGCGCTCGCGCGAGTTCCTCAGCGGCGTGGGCGCGCGCGGACCGCGCTGACGCGTAGACCGACCCCGGCTGCGGGTAACGCCCCGCGCGATGACGGCAACGCGCCAGGCGCTCCCCTTGGCGGTCGCGTCCTCGCGCTCGCCGGCTGCGGGCGCGCAGGCGACCGGGCCAGCGTGAGCTCGGTGGCCGAGAGCTTCTACGCGGCGGCGCGAGCGCACGACGGCGCGCGCGCCTGCACGTGGCTGAGCGCCGGCGCCCGCGAGGCACTCGAGCAGGACCAGGGCCTCTCGATCGCCTTCCTGGCCATCTTCCTTCCTGCTCACCCTCCGGGCCAGGCCATCGCCGGCCACGGGTCGTTCAACCACGACCAGCTGCTGCACAACGGCTCCACGATCTCGCTCGGGCGCTACCTGACGACCTCGGAGTTCGCCGCCGACGTCGCGGAGAACTGGCAGTCGGAGTACCCGCAGTTCACGCTCTACATCTTCGGCACGGTGTGGCTGCTGCAGCGGGCCTCGGCGGCCTGCGGACCGCGCTCCACTCCAACTCGCTGCTCATCGTCATGACCACGATCTGGCTGGGCAGCTGGCTGGCGCAGTCGATCGCCGGCGCCAGCGGGTACAGCGCCAACCAGCTCGACCACCGGGCCGCCACCGTGAGCTGGTGGCACTACCTGGGCAGCATCGACTTCTGGGACCGCACCCTGCAGAACTGGCAGTCGGAGTTCCTGGCCGTCGGGTCGATGGCGATCCTCTCGGTCTACCT
This sequence comes from Paraconexibacteraceae bacterium, assembly GCA_963757775.1. GTDB lineage: Bacteria > Actinomycetota > Thermoleophilia > Solirubrobacterales > Solirubrobacteraceae > JAOPZW01. Next base: position 36,329 of record CAVWSH010000008.1, read on the forward strand.
GCGCCAGCGCGGCTCGCCGGAGTCAAAGCCGGTCGGGGCGCCTCACGAGGCCACGGGCATCGAGGGCTAGAGGCCGCGCAGGAAGGCGTCCACGCGCTCGAGCGCGCGCGTGAGATTGGCCTGGGAGTTCGCGTAGGACAGGCGCAGGTGCCCGGCGCCCTGCGCGCCGAAGGCCGTTCCGGCCAGCACGGCCACCCCGGCCTCCTCGAGCAGGCGCTCGGCCAGCTCCTCGGCGCTCAGCGGCGTGTCGGCCACGTTGGGAAAGACGTAGAACGCCCCGCGGGGCGACAGGCAGGAGACGCCGGGCAGCGCGTTGAGGCCCTCGACGACGAGGTCGCGGCGCGCAGCGAACTCGGCCAGCATCGCGGCGACGTCGTCCTGCGGACCGGTGAGCGCCGCGACGCCGGCGTGCTGGACGAAGGGCGGCACGCACGAGGTCGAGTTGACGAAGAACCGCGTCAGCGGCTCGACCAGGGCCTCGGGGACGGCCGCGTACCCGCAGCGCCAGCCGGTCATCGCGTAGGTCTTCGAGAAGCCGTCGAGCAGGACCGTGCGCTCGAGCATCCGGTCCTCGGTCGCGATGGAGGCGAAGGCGTCGCCGTAGATCAGCCGCGCGTAGACCTCGTCGGTCAGGACCCATGCCTTCGTGGGCAGGATGAGCTCGGCCGCGGCCGCGAGGTCGCCCGCCGGGGTGACACCGCCGGTCGGGTTCTGCGGCGAGTTGAGGATCACGAGCTTCGTGCGCTCGCTCAGGCGCGCCTCGAGATCCTCCAGCGCGAAGCTGAAGCCGAGCTCCTCGCGGAGTGCCAGCGCCACCGGCGTCGCGCCGACCCAGCGGATGGCCGACTCGTAGATCGGGAAGCCGGGGTCGGGGTAGATGACCTCGTCGCCCGGCTCGCAGGTGGCGAGGATGGTGAAGAACAGGAAGGGCTTGGCGCCGTTGGCCACGAGCACGCGGTCGGGCGAGATCTCCACCCCGCGGGTGCGCGTCAGCTCCGTGGCCGCCGCCTCGCGCAGCTCTGGGATGCCCGCTGCAGGGCAGTAGTGCGTCTCACCCGCCCGCAGGGCGGCGATGCCGGCCTCGGTGATGTGCGCCGGCGTGTCGAAGTCGGGCTCGCCGATCTCGAGGTGGATGACGTCGCGGCCCTCGCGCTCCATCGCGCGCGCCTTGGCCAGCACGGAGAACGCCGTCTCCGTGCCCAGCCGCGCAACGCCCGCGGCCAGCTCGCCCGTGTGCGCCTCGGTCGCGCCCATCGACGCCCATCCTGTCAGACCCGGCGCGCCATCCGACGCTTGTAGGCCCCGCGCTGGAGAATGCCGTGCGTGTCGACCATCTACGTGACCGGCCACCGCAACCCGGACACCGACTCGATCGCCGCGGCGATCGGCTACGCCGAGCTCAAGCGACGGCTGGACCCGCGCCACGACTACGTCCCGGTGCGCCTCGGCGACGTCAACGCGCAGACCGCGTGGGTGCTCGAGCGGGCCGGTGCCCCGGAGCCCGACTTCCTGCCCCACATCATGCTGCGCGTCCGCGACGTGATGCGCGAGAGCTTCCCGTCGGCCAGCCACCGCGAGCCTATCCGCCGCGTCGGGCGCGCGATGGCGCGCGAGGAGCTCGAGCTCATGCCGATCGTCGACGACGACGGCGCCCTGGCCGGCGTCATGACCGAGCGCACCCTGGCCCGCCGCTACATCCGCGAGTCGCGCGAGGCGACGAGCCTGTCCGACGCCGCCGCCTCGGTCGAGGCGATCGTCGAGGTCACCGAGGGGCGTCTGGTGGCCGGCGAGGAGCGCGAGATCGCCGGCCGGGTGTGGGTCCTGGCCATGGCCGTGGAGTCGCTGCCGGGCGACATCGGCGCGGGCGACGTGGTGGTGGTGGGCGACCGGCCCGACGCGCAGCGCCGCGCGGTCGAGCTCGGCGTCGCGCTGCTGGTCACGAGCAACGGCACGACGCCCTCCGAGGAGGTGCTGGCCCTCGCCCGCGAGCACGACACGACGGTCGTCTCCTCGCCCCTGGACAGCTACGTGACCAGCCGCATGGTCACGCTGTCGGCGCCGTGCCGCGCGCTCATGAACGCCGAGCCGCTGACCGTGCGCCCCGACGACGTGCTGGCCGACGTCGCCGAGGAGATCAACGCGATGGACTACCGCGCGGCCATCGCCGTCGACGGCCAGCGCCGGCCCATCGGGCTGATCACCCACGCCGAGCTGGCCGATCCCGAGCCGCGCCGCGTCCTGCTCGTCGACCACGCCGAGGAGGCCCAGAGCGCGCCCGGAGTCGAGCAGGCCGAGATCGTCGAGATCCTCGACCACCACCACATCGGCTCGATCGAGACGAAGGTCCCGGTCACCGCGACCTTCGACCCGGTCGGCTCGACCGCCACGCTCGTCGTCGAGCGCTTCCGCCAGAACGGCATGGAGCCAACGCCGCCGACGGCCACGATGCTGCTCGGGGCCGTGCTGTCGGACACGGTCATCCTCAACTCGCCGACCACGACCGAGCGTGACAACGCCGTGGTCGATTACCTCGAGCGCGTGCTGGCCGTCGACGCCACCGACTTCGGCCGCGAGATGTTCGAGGAGACCTCCGACGTGTCGAGCGTCAACGCCGACGACATCGTGCGCCGCGACGCCAAGGAGTACGCGGTCGGCGAGGGCCGGACGATCTGCATCGCGCAGATCGAGACGGTGGGGCTGCAGCTCCTCGATCGCCGCGACGAGCTGCAGGAGGCGCTCGAGCGCCAGCGCGAGACCAAGGACTACCTTCTGTACGCGCTGATGGTCACCGACATCCTGGGCAAGAACACCAAGATGCTGGTCGCGGGCGATCCCGCGCCGCTCGAGCGCGCCTTCGGGCACGAGCTCGAGGACGGCGCGCTGGACCTGCCCGGGGTCATGAGCCGCAAGAAGCAGGTCGCACCCAAGGTGCTGGGCGCGCTGTGAGCACCGGCCCGCAACCGTCGGCCTCCTACAGCGTCACCATCCGGGTGCAGCTGCCCCACACGGCGGGGTCCTTCGCGCGGGTGGCCGGCGCCATCGGCGACACGGGCGCGATCCTCGGGGCGATCGACCTCGTGCGCGTCGACGACGGGCGGGTCGTGCGCGACGTGACCGTCGCCTGCGCGGACGTCGCCCACGGCGAGGCCGTGGTGGCGGCCATCGAGCAGCTCGAGGGCGTCTCGGTCCAGAGCGTCTCGGACCGCACCTTCCTCATGCACCGCGGCGGCAAGATCGTCGTCGAGCCGAAGATCGCGATCACCACGCGCGACGATCTCTCGATGGCCTACACGCCGGGGGTGGCGCGGGTCTCCGCGGCCATCCACGACGACCCCGCCAAGGCCTGGACGCTGACCATCAAGGGCAACGCGGTGGCGGTGGTGACCGACGGCACCGCGGTGCTGGGCCTGGGCGACATCGGGCCGGCCGCCGCCATGCCGGTGATGGAGGGCAAGGCGATGCTCTTCAAGCAGTTCGCGGGCGTCGACGCCTTCCCGCTGTGCCTGGACACCAGGGACGCCGACGAGATCGTCGCCTTCGTCAAGGCGGTCGCGCCCGGCTTCGGCGGGATCAACCTCGAGGACATCGCGGCGCCGCGCTGCTTCGAGATCGAGCGCCGCCTGCGCGCCGAGCTCGACATCCCCGTCTTCCACGACGACCAGCACGGGACCGCGATCGTCGTCCTCGCCGCCCTGGTCAACGCGCTGCGGGTGGTGGGCAAGAACGCCGGCGAGATCAAGGTGGTGGTCGTCGGCGCCGGCGCGGCCGGCGTGGCGTGCACGGAGATCATCCTCGCCCACGGCGTGCAGAACCTCGTGGTGTGCGACATCGAGGGCGCGCTGTATGCCGGGCGCCCCGGCCTCGATCCCGAGCGCGCGGCGCTCGCGGCCCGCACGAACCCGGGCGCCGAGCGCGGCATGGCCGACGACGTGCTGCGCGGCGCCGACGTGCTCGTCGGGGTCTCGGGGCCCGGCGCCGTCTCGGCCGCCGCCGTGCGCACCATGGGCCGCGACCCGATCGTCTTCGCGATGGCCAACCCGGTCCCGGAGATCCAGCCCGAGGAGGTCCGCGACGACGTCGCCATCATGGCCACGGGCCGTTCGGACTACCCCAACCAGATCAACAACGTCCTCGCCTTCCCCGGCGTGTTCCGCGGTGCGCTCGACATCCGGGCCACCACGATCAACGAGGAGATGAAGCTCGCGGCGGCGCGCGCCATCGCGGGCGTCATCGGCGATGACGAGCTGCACGCCGACTACGTGATCCCCAGCGTGTTCAACCGCGACGTGGCCGAGGCGGTCGCCGCCGCGGTGGCCGAGGCCGGGACGCGCAGCGGCGTGGCGCGCCGGCCCGCGAACGCTTCGTCGCCGGCGTCCTGATCCGTCAGGATGAAAGGGTGGCTGGCATCGCCGGGGCTACGGTCACCGTCATCTTCGCCGACGTCGAAGGCTCGACCGCCCTGCTCGAGCGTCTCGGCCAGGCGCGCTGGATGAAGGCCCTGGCCGAGTACGAGGAGCTGCTCGGCAGCCGCCTCGACGCGCACGGGGGCACGCTGGTCAAGGCCCTCGGCGACGGCCACCTGCTCGCCTTCCCCAGCGCCAACGCCGCGCTGCGCTGCGCCGTCGACGTCCAGCGCGCCCTGCCGCTCACCACCGCGCCCGACCTGCGCGTGCGCATGGGCATGCACACCGGCGAGCCCGTGGCGCTCGAGGACGACCTCCACGGGCGCACGGTGGTCAAGGCGGCGCGCATCGCCGATCTCGCCCACGGCGGCGAGGTCCTCGTCTCGGGCATCGTGCGCGAGCTGGCCGAGACCGACGCCGACCTCGAGGAGGAGATCTGGTTCGAGGAGAGCCGCGAGGTGGAGCTGCGCGGCCTGCGCGGGCGCCACCTCGTGCTGGCGGCGCATTGGCAGCGCGAGGACCGCGGCCCCATCCGCGTGGTCATCGCCGACGACTCGGCCATCGTGCGCGACGGCGTCGCCGCGCTGCTGCGCGAGTGCGGCGTGCACGTCGCGGGCCTCGCCACCGATCCCGAGTCGCTCTACCGCGAGATCGAGCGCCACCGCCCCGACGTCGCCCTGGTCGACATCCGGATGCCGCCGACCGGGACCAACGAGGGCCTCGTCGCCGCCGAGCACATCGGCCGCGAGTACCCCGAGGTCGGCGTCCTCGTCCTCTCGCAGTACCTGGAGCTCGCCTATGCCCTGCGCCTCGTGGAGGGCCAGGAGGCGCGGCGCGGCTACCTGATCAAGGACCGCGTCGGCGAGGTCGAGACGCTGCTGGACGCCGTGCGTCGCGTGGCCAACGGCGGGTGCGTGGTCGACCCCGAGATCGTCGAGCGCCTGGTCACGCGGGCCGGCGCCGGGGGGCCGCTGGCCGAGCTCTCCGGGCGCGAGCGCGAGGTCCTCGGGCTCATCGCGGAGGGCCTCTCCGACGAGGCCATCGCCGAGCGCCTCGTGACCACGCGCGAGGCGGTCGAGGCCGAGGCCGACCAGATCTTCGCCAAGCTCGACCTGCGCGACGACGGCGCCGACCGGCGCGTGGCCGCGGTCCTCACCTACCTGCGCGCCACCGCGACGGGGTAACGGCCCAGCCGAGACTGCGCACGCTGTCCATATGGGCGTTCTCGTTCGTCGTGGGGGTGAAGAGCGAAGCCAACGAAGGAGACGCTCGAATGCACGACATGCACGACCTGCGCTGGATCCCCGTCGTCGTCGGGGCCAACCGCGGGCTGGCCTGGTCCGCCATGCCGGACGCCCCCGTCATCCCTGCCCACCCCCGGCGCGAGCGCCGGCCGCTGCGCGGCCGCGCCGGGCGCCTCGTGGCGCCGCGAGCTCGCCGGCGCGCCCCGCGCATCGGGAAGGAGGAGCCGTGCGCTACCTGATCCTGGTCTGCGTGGATGAGTCGGTCGAGGTCAGCCCGGAGGAGGCCCTGCCGACGGCATGGGTGCAGGAGATGGACGCGCGGGGGGTGCGGAGGTTCGGCTCCCGGCTGCGCCCGGTCAGCGACGCCACCACCGTCCAGGTCCGCGTCGGCGAGGTGCTGCTGTCCGACGGGCCCTTCGCCGAGACGAAGGAGCAGATCGGGGGCTTCGACCTGCTCGAGTGCGAGGACCTCGACGAGGCGATCGAGGTGGCGTCCAAGCACCCCGGCGCCAAGTTCGGGACGATCGAGGTGAGGCCGCTCTGGGAGGACTGACGCCGGACGCCGAGGCCGCCGTCGCCGACGCCTTCCAGCAGGAATGGGGCCGCGTGGTCGCGACCCTCATCCGGATGACCGGTGACTGGGATCTCGCCGAGGAGTGCGCGCAGGACGCCTTCGCGGCGGCGCTGGAGCGCTGGCCTCGCGATGGCGTCCCGCGCCGCCCGGGCGCGTGGCTGACCACGACGGCCCGCAACCGGGCGCTTGACCGCTTGCGCCGCGGGGCGACCGAGGCCGTCAAGCTGCGAGAGCGAGCCGTGCTGTGGCCCGGCGGCGAGCCCGAGGACGGCGACGGTGACGGTGACGACGGCGCCGTTCGCGACGACCGGCTGCGGCTGATCTTCACCTGCTGTCACCCGGCGCTCCCCCTGGAGGCCCGGGTCGCGCTCACCCTGCGCACGCTGGCCGGCCTGACGACCGCCGAGATCGCGCGCGCCCTGCTGGTCTCGGAGCCGACGATGGCCAAGCGCCTGGTGCGCGCCAAGGGCAAGATCCGCAACGCCGCCATCCCCTACCGCGTGCCGCCCGCGCACCTGCTGCCCGAGCGCACCGCCGGCGTGCTGGCCGTGCTGTACCTCCTCTTCAACGAGGGCTACGCCGCCAGCGCCGGGGCAGACCTCGTGCGCCCACGACCTGTGCGCCGAGGCGATCCGCCTCGCGCGCGCCCTCGCCGACCTGATGCCCGACGAGCCCGAGGCCCTCGGACTGCTCGCGCTCATGCTCCTGCACCGCGCGCGACGCGCCGCCCGCGTCGACGGCGCCGGTGACATCGTGACCTTGGAGGACCAGGATCGCGCCCTGTGGGACGCGGCCGAGATCGACGAGGGCCTCGGCCTGCTGGACGCGGCCCTGCGCCAGGATCGCGCCGGGCCCTACCAGCTGCAGGCGAGCATCGCGGCCTGCCACGCCGGCGCAGCGAGCGCCGCTGACACCGACTGGAGGCGGATCGCCCAGCTGTACGGGCGGCTCGCCACGCTGGTGCCCTCCCCGGTGGTCGAGCTCAACCGCGCGGTCGCGGTGGCGATGGCCGACGGGCCGGCGGCGGGACTCGAGCTCGTGCACGCGCTGGAGGCGTCCGGCGCGCTGGCGGGCTACCACCTGCTGCCCGCCACCCGCGCCGATCTGCTGCGCCGCCTCGAACGGCACGCCGAGGCCGCCGCCGGCTATCGCGAGGCGCTGGAGCTGGCGAGCAGCGAGGCCGAGCGCCGCTACCTGGCGCGACGCCTGGCCGAGGCCGCCGAGCAGGGCTGACGCGTGCGGTGCCCTACACGAGGAGGGTAAGGGCCGCCGGGGGCCAAGATCCTCCTTTTGACCGATGTGCGATCGGGCGCCTCACGGCACCATGTGGGCATGTCAGCACAAGCATGGTGGAGGCTCCTCAGAGGGCCGGTGAAGGACCCGGTGACCGGCGCCGAGCGCGCGCCGCACGCCGGCGGCGCCCGGTTGACCGTCCGCTGGGCCACCCCCGACGACGCCGTCGCGATCGCCCGTCTCGCCCAGCTCGACGAGAGCCGCCCGCCGCGCGGCGTCGTCCTGCTGGCCGAGGTCGGCCCCGACCAGGAGCTGTGGGCGGCGATCTCGCTCGACGACGGGCACCTCATCGCCGATCCCTTCCGGCTGAGCGGCGAGCTCGCCTTCGACCTCGCTCAGCGCGCGCGCAAGCTCAAGCGCGCCGAGCGCGGGCGCATGGGCCGCCTGCCGCGGGTCTTCCCCGCGGGGGCCGACGACTACCTGGCGACCTGCTAGCTCAGCCGCCGACGAGCGCCAGGGCGCGCGCCGGGCTGCCGGTCCCGCCCACGAGCTTCAGCGGCGCGACGATGACGACGGCGCCGACCGGTGGCAGCTCGGCCAGGTTGGCCAGCTGCGTGAGGCCGTACTTGCCGGCCCCGAGCACGAAGTGGTGCACCGGGAAGGGCGGGTCGAAGCCGCCGGCGGCGCCCGCGTCCGTGCCGACGGTCTCCACGCCGACGCCGACGACCGGGCTCTCCTGCGCCAGCCAGCGCGCGCACTCGGCGTCGATGCCGGGCGTGTGCGGCTGGCCGCCGGCCACGTTGAGGAAGGCGTCCTGGTCGTGGGCGCGCGCGTCCCAGCCCGTGCGCAGCAGCAGCCACGCACCCTCGGGGATGGCGCCGTGCTCGGCCTCGAAGGCGCGCACGTGGTCGACGGTGAGCAGGTGGTCGGGGTCCTCCGCCGCCTCGGCGGACTTGTCGATGACGACGGCAGGGCCGACCAGGCGCGCGGGCGCCACGCTCGCGACGTCCTCGCCATCGCGTCCGGTGATCCAGTGGACGGGAGCGTCGAAGTGCGTGCCCACGTGCTCGCCGATCTCGAGCACGTCCCAGGCCCACGCGGGCCCCCGCGCGTCGTAGCGGCTGAGCTCGCGGCGGCTGAGCCCCGGGGTGTTGGCGAACGGCTCGGGCAGCACGAGGACCGGCGTGCGCTCGCTGAGCGGCTGGGTGAGGTCGACGACCCGCGCGGCCCCCGATTGCAGGGCGTCGACGAGATCGGTGAGCAGGGCCATGGGTTCGTCCTCCTCGGTCAGTGTCTGAACGCTTCCTCGAGCCAGGCGCCGCAGATCGCGGGATCGACCTTGGCATCGAGCACGAAGGGGCGGTCGGGGGCGGCGAGCCACTCGCGCAGCGCGCCCAGGTCGTCGAGCGATCGAGCGGTGAGCCCGTGGCAGCCGGCCGCGCGCGCCAGCCCCTCGAAGTTCGTGTCGGGGAACTGCGCCAGGTCGACCGCCTCGCCCATGGGGGCGAAGTGGTGGACCTCGGCCCCGTAGGCCGCATCGTCGTAGAGGACGACGAGCAGCGGCAGGCCCAGGCGCCCGAGCGTCTCGAGCTCGGGGAGCGACATGAGCGCGCCGCCGTCGCCCAGGGCCGCCACGGTCAGGCGGTCGGGCCGCGCGATGGCCGCCCCGATCGCGTTGCCGAGGGCCAGCCCGACGCACTGGAAGGCCTGCGGGAAGACGAACCCGGCCGCGTCGGGCACGCGCAGGTACATCGACGGCCAGCCCATGAAGGCGCCCGAGTCGACGACGACCGTGCGGTCGGCCGGCAGCAGCTCGTCGAGCGCGATGCTCAGCGCGCGCGGGTCGAGCACGCCGTCGGCCCGGCTCTCGTCGTAGGGCTCGTCGCGCCAGCGGCCTGCGGAGATCTGCGCCGCCAGCTCGGGCGTGCGCCGTCCCGCGCCGGCGGGCCGGCGATCGGCGAGCGCCGCCGACAGCGCCTCGGCGGTCGCCGCCGCGTCGCCGAGCACCCCCAGCGCGACCGGCCGGTGCGCGCCGATCGCCTCCTCGTCGAGGTCAACCTGGGCGACGGCCGCGCCGGCGGCCAGGAGCCTGCCGTGGCTCGTCGTCCACTGGTTCAGGGCGGCGCCGAAGGCGACGACCACGTCGGCCTCCCCCAGCAGCCGCGCCGCGAGCGGGGTGGCGAAGCCGCCCGAGATGCCCAGGTCGTAGGGATCGCCGGCGAAGAGGCCGTTGGCCACCGCGCTGGTGGCCAGCAGCGCGCCGGTGCGCTCGCCCAGCGCGCGCAGCGCCGCTCCCGCGCCGGCGAGCACCGCGCCGCGGCCGGCGACGATCGCCGGGCGCCGCGCGCCCGCCAGCAGGTCGGCCAGGGCCGTGACCGCGGACTCGGCCGGGCGCGGCGGCGCGAGCGCCGGGCCGTCCGCGAGCGGCGCGCCATCGGGGCAGTCCGCCGCCTGCACGTCGAGGGGCAGCATGAGGACCACCGCGCGGCGCTCGACGCGCGCGCGGCGCACGGCGCGGGCGACGTCGGCCATCGCGGTGGCCGGGCTGTGGACGCGCTCGGCCGTCGCCCCCACCGCCTCGACCAGGCCGGCCTGGTCGATGCGGAAGTTCGAGCGCACCGCCGCGCCAGGCATGTCCGCCGCGAGGACGATCAGCGGCGTGCGGCTCTTGGCCGCCTCGGTGAGCCCGGTGACCGCGTTCGTGAGCCCGGGCCCCTGGTGGACGCTGCACGCGGCGAGGCGACCGCTGACACGCCCGAAGCCGTCGGCCATGCACACGGCGCCGGTCTCGTGACGCGCGCCGTAACAGCGCGCGCCCGCGTCGCGCAGGGCGTTGGTCACGGTCAGGTTGCCGCTGCCCATGAGGCCGAAGACGGTGTCCACGCCCATGGCCGCCAGCGCGCGGCCGACCGCCTCAGCGACCAGCATCGAGAAGCGCCTTCATGTGGTGCATCGCCGGGCGACCATATCCAGTCCGAACGGGTAGGACGCCGCGCGTGAACGCGCCATACCGTGCAGGCAAGGCAACCGTGGAAAAGGGGAAGGGTCCAGTGCGCTCCATCGGTTCGATCTCATTCGTGGCCATCCTCGGCACGCTGGTCCTGGCCGGCAGCGCCTCGGCCTCGACGCTCGCGGTCAGCGGAGGCGTCCTGCACTTCGATGCTGCCCGGGGCGAGGCCAACAACGTCAGCCTGCGCGACGGCGCCGGGCAGACGACGGTCACCGACTCCGGCTCGGTCATCCACGCCGGCGCCGGCTGCACGCAGGTCACGCCACACGAGGCGTCCTGCCCGCTGCCCGGCGGCTTCGGCGATCAGGACGTCGTCATGAACCTCGGCGACCGCAACGACGTGGCCAGCGCGTTCAAGCTCAGCTTCGGCCACATCACCATCGACGGCGGCGCAGGCAACGACACCATCAGCGACTCGCCCCAGTCGGGGGCGAACGTCGACGGCGGGCTCGGCGACGACACCATCACCGTGCACCCCAACTTCGGCGGCGCGGTCGACGTCCACGGCGGCCTGGGGCGCGACTCCATCACCGCCATCGCAGCGTCGGGCACCGTCGACGGCGGCCTCGGCGATGACGAGATCGCGCTGACCAACTTCGTCAACCCCTCCGTGTCGGCGGCCTACGGCGGCCTCGGCGACGACACGATCACGGCCGATCAGGCCACGAACATGGGCCTGATCGACGGCGGGCTCGGCGACGACCGGATCTCGACGGGGCCGCTGGCGCTCGTGGCCCAATTGACCGGTGGCTTCGGCGACGACCGGATCGTCTCGCAGAACGGCACGAGCACGATCAGCGGCGGCTTCGGGCGCGACTTCATCGACGGACACGACGAGGGCGACACGATCGACTGCGGCGCCGGGCTCGATCGCTTCGTCCAGTACGCGGGCGACACCGTCACCAACTGCGAGGTCGCCCAGACCTGACCCGTACGCGGGCGGGCCGGCTACGGCAGGCCCGCCCCGAGGTCGGCGATCGCCGCGACGACGGCCTCGGGCTGCTCGAGGTGCGGGCTGTGCCCGCCGGGGACGACGAGCCGGGTCACGGGACCCCGCACCAGAGCCTCGATGCGGTCGAGGTGCGCGAGGCTCGCGTACTCGTCCTGCGCGCCCTGGATGAGCAGGGTCGGCGCGGCGACCTCGGCCGCCTCGGCCTCGAGGCTCCAGTCGCGCATCGCGGGATCGAGCCAGACGTCGCACCAGCCGCGGAAGGCGGCGTCGGGATCGTCGTGATGGCGGGCCAGGCGCTCGCGCAGCCCGCCCGCCTCGAACGCCCGCCGCGTGACGCGGATGGGCGGGAGCATCGAGTCCTCGAGGAAGACGTGCGGGGCCAGCAGGGCCAGGCCGCTGACCGGGTGGCGGGCAGCGTGCACGAGCGCGATGGAGGCGCCGTCGCTGTGGCCGACCAGCAACGGCTCGGGCGCGTCGAGCTGGGCCAGCAGCGCGGGCAGCACGTCATCGGCCTCCTCGTGGAAGAAGGCCGGCGTGCGCGGGACGGGCGACGGATCCGAGCGGCCGTGGCCGAAGCGCGAGAAGGCGACGACGCGCCGCCCGGTCGCCGCCCGCAGGGCCTGCGGGAAGTCGCGCCACAGCCCGACCGACCCCAGGCCCTCGTGCAGGAGCACGAGGGCGCGGCGCTTGCCGTCGCCGGCCAGGTCGGCGACCTCGACATGCCGCCCGTCGACCGTGGCCAACGCGGTCAGGCGCCGGCCGCCTCGGGCACCAGGATGCCGCGGCCGCGCACGCGCCCGTGGTCGAGGTCGTCGAGCGCGTCGTTGATGGCCTGCAGCGGATAGGCGTTGGTGTGGAGGGTGACCTTGCCCTGCGCCTGGAGCGTCATCAGCTCCGCGAGGTCGTTGTAGGTGCCGACGAGGTTGCCGACGAAGCTGATCTCGCGCGAGATGATGTCGATGGTCGGCACATCGAGGTTCTCCCCGTAGCCGATCACGTAGTACGAGCCGCCGTCGCGCAGCATGGCCACGCCGTCCGCGGTCGCCCCCTTCTCCCCCACGAAGTCGACCACCGCCTCGGCGCCCTTGCCGTCGGTCATCTCGAGCACGGTGTCCACGTAGCCGTCGCGGACCTCGACCGTCTGGTCGGCCCCGATGCCGCGCGCCAGCTCGAGCGCCGGCTCGAGCGGGTCGACGACGATGATCTCGGCCGCGGTGAGCGCCTTGAGGCACTGGATCCCGATGTGCCCCAGCCCGCCGGCCCCGATGACCACGGCGCGCGTCCCCGGGTGCAGGATGGCGGCCGCCTTCTTGACCGCGTGATAGGCCGTGAGCCCTGCGTCGGCGTGGGCGGCGACGTCCTGAGGGGCGATGGCCGGGTCGAGCTTGACCACCGCCCGCGCGTTGGTCTTCAGCAGCTCAGCGAACCCGCCGTCGGTGTCGATGCCCGGGAAGGCGCCGGTCTCGCAGTGCATGTCGTCGCCCGCGCGGCACGCCCGGCACAGCCCGCAGGTGATGAGCGGGTGCACGATCACCGCGTCGCCGACCTCGACGTTGCTGACCGCGGAGCCGACCTCGTGGACCCACCCGGCGTTCTCGTGGCCGAGCGTGTAGGGCAGCGTCACCCCGCTCTTCTGCGCCCACTGGCCCTCGATGATGTGCAGGTCGGTCCGGCACAGCCCGGCGCCGCCGATGCGCACGACGACGTCGAGCGGGCCCTTGATCGCGGGCTCGTCGATGGAATCGAGCCTCAAGCGCTCGTGATAGGAGTGCAGCCGCGCCGCCTTCAACTCCCTCGCCTCCTCAGCAGTGTTCGGGTGCCTGTCAGCAGGCTACCCCGCATGCGAACATGCCGCCCGTGATCGGCGACGTGCTCTGGACCCCGCCCGCGGACGTGCGCGAGACGACCGAGATCGGGCGCTATCTGAACTGGCTGCGCGAAGCGCGCGGGCGCGACTTCGCGGACTACCACGCCCTGTGGCGATGGTCGGTCGAAGACCTCGAGGGCTTCTGGGGCGCGGTCTGGGACTTCTTCGGCGTGCGCGCGCAGACGCCCTACGAGCGCGTCCTGGGCGCGCGCGAGATGCCCGGCGCGGAGTGGTTCCCCGGTGCGCGGCTGAACTACGCCGAGCACGCGCTGGGGACCGACGAGGACGCCGATCGGGTGGCCGTCGTCGCGCGCTCGCAGACCCGCGACCCGATCGAGCTGACCTTCGGCGAGCTGCGCGAGCAGGTCGCGCTCGCGCGCGCCGGGTTGCGGCGCCTGGGCGTCGGCCCCGGCGATCGCGTCGTGGCCTACCTGCCCAACATCCCCGAGACGCTCGTCGCCTTCCTGGCCACCGCGAGCCTCGGCGCCACGTGGGCGGCGTGCGCGCCGGAGTTCGGCGCACGCAGCGTGCTGGCGCGCTTCGGCCAGATCGAGCCCAAGGTGCTGCTCGCCATCGGCGGCTACACCTACCGCGACCGCCCGGTCGACCGCCGCGCGCAGGTGGCCGAGATCCGCGCCGGGCTGCCGACCGTCGAGCACGTCGTCCACGTCGCCTACGGCGACAACGAGCTCCCCGGCACCGTGGCGTGGGCCGACCTGCTGGGCGGCCCCGCCGAAGCCGGCTTCGAGCCGGTCCCCTTCGACCACCCGGTCTACGTGCTCTTCTCGTCGGGCACCACGGGGCTGCCGAAGGCCATCGTCCACGGCCACGGCGGGCAGCTCATCGAGCATCTCAAGGGCGTCGGCCTGGGCTGGGACCTCAAGCCCGGCGGGCGGCTGCTGTGGTTCTCCACCACCGCCTGGATGATGTGGAACGCGCTCGTCTCCGCGCTGCTCGTGCGCGCTTCGATCGTGATGATCGACGGCGACCCGCTGTGGCCGGACCTCTCGTTCCAGTGGCGGCTGGCCGAGGAGACCCAGCCGACCTTCATGGGCGTCGCACCGACCTTCCTCATGGCCTGCCGCAAGGCGGGACTGCAGCTCGGGCGCGACCACGACCTGGGGAGCATCCGCGCGCTGGGCTTCGCCGGGTCGCCGCTGCCCAGCGAGGGCTACCACTACGTCTACGAGCAGCTGGGCCCCGACGTGCTGGCCCTCAACGGCAGCGGCGGGACCGACATCTGCGGCGCGTTCGTCTCGGGCAGCTTCATGCTGCCCGTCTACGACGGCGAGATCTCGGGCTGCTGCCTGGGCGCGGACGTCAAGGCCTTCGACGCCGACGGCAACGTGGTCGTCGGCGAGCTCGGCGAGATGGTGGTCACCGAGCCGATGCCGTCGATGCCGGTGCGCCTGTGGAACGACCCCGACGGCGAGCGCTACCGCTCCTCCTACTTCGACCTCTACCCGGGCGTCTGGCGCCAGGGCGACTGGATTCTGTTCACCGAGCGCGGCAGCTGCGTCATCACCGGGCGCTCGGACGCGACGCTCAACCGCGGCGGCGTGCGCATCGGCACGAGCGAGCTCTACGCGGTCGTCGAGGAGCTTCCCGAGGTGACCGACAGCCTGGTCGTGCACCGCGAGGACAAGGAGGGCGGCGCCGGCGAGCTCATCCTCTTCGTCGCGCTGGCCGACCAGCGCGAGCTCGACGACGAGCTGCGCCGGCGGATCGCGGGGGCCCTGCGCTCGGAGCTCTCGCCGCGCCACGTGCCCGACGCCATCGTCGCCGTGCCGGCGGTGCCGCGCACGATGACGGGCAAGAAGCTGGAGGCGCCGGTCAAGCGCATCCTGCTCGGCGCCCGCGCCGACGAGGTAGCCAGCGCCGACGCCCTGCTGGACCCGAAAGCGATCGAGGCCTTCGTGGCCTACGCGGCGGCGGCGCGCGCCTGATCCTCCCGGCGCGCCACCTCGGCGCGCACGAGCGGCGCGACCTCGGTCCCGAAGAGCTCCATCGAGCGCAGCACGTCGCGGTGCTCGACCGCGCCCACGCTCATCTGCCCGAGGTAGCGCTGGTGGCCGAAGAGCTCGTGCTCGAAGAGGATCTTCTCGGCCACCTGCTCGGGCGAGCCGGCGGCCACGGCGCCGCGCGGCGAGCGCAGGGCCTCGTACTCGGCCTGGCCCGAGGGCGGCCAGCCGCGCTCGCGCCCGATGCGGTTCATCATCGCCAGGTAGGGCGCGGCGAAGGCGGCGTCGGCCTGGGCGGAGGTCGCGCCGACGAAGGCGTGCGTGTTGATCGCGACCTTCGTCTGCTCGGGGTCGTGGCCGGCGGTCCGCGCCGCCTCGCGGTAGAGGTCGACGAGCCCGACGAAGCGCTCGGGCTGGCCGCCGATGATGGCGAGGACCAGCGGCAGGCCCAGCGTGCCGGCGCGGACGATCGACTGCGGCGAGCCGCCGACGGCCACCCACACCGGCAGCTGCTCCTGCGCGGGGCGGGGCCAGACGCCCGCGTGCTCGAGCGGCGCGCGGTGGCGCCCCGCCCAGGTGACGTGGACGTCGTCGCGCAGCTTCAGCAGCAGGTCGAGCTTCTCGGCGTAGAGCTCGTCGTAGTCCTTGAGGTCGTAGCCGAAGAGCGGGAAGGACTCGATGAAGGATCCGCGGCCGGCCATGATCTCCGCGCGCCCGCCCGAGAGCAGGTCGACCTCGGCGAAGTCCTGGAAGACGCGGACGGGGTCGTCGGAGCTCAGCACGGTGACCGCGCTGGAGAGGCGGATGCGCTCGGTGATGACCGCCGCGGCGGCCAGCGGGATCGCGGGCGAGGAGACGAGGAAGTCCTCGCGATGGTGCTCGCCGATGGCGAAGACGTCGAGGCTGAGCTGATCGGCCAGCCGCACCTCCTCCATGAGGTTGCGCATGCGCTGCTCGGGGCTGATGCCCGAGCTGAGATCGGCGAAGGTGGCGACTCCGAGTTCCATGCCCGTCAGGATAGCATGTAGTTGCGCGCGCAACGACCTGGCGGATGCATACACTGCCGCCCGTGATCGATCTCGACGCTCTCGTGGCTATCGACGTCCACACGCACGTGCAGGCCTCGCAGGACGGCACCAGCTTCCCGAAGGACTCGCCGGAGGCGGCGGTGGCCGAGGTCTTCGGCTCCGATGCGCTGCTCACGGTGCCCGAGCTCGCGGCCTACTACCGCCAGCGCAGGATGGCGTGCGTGGCCTTCATGGTCGACAGCGTCCGCTGGGGCGGGCCCGTGACCAACGAGGAGATCCTCGAACTGGCCCAGGCCGAGCGCGACACGCTCATCCCCTTCGCGAGCGTCGACCCCCACCGCGGGGCCGAGGGCGTGGCCATGGCGCGCCGGCTGATCGACGAGTTCGACGTCGCGGGCTTCAAGTTCCACCCCAGCCTGCAGCACTTCTTCCCCGACGACCGCATGGCCTATCCGCTCTACGAGGTCATCGCCGAGCACGGGCTGCCGGCCGTCTTCCACACCGGCCAGACCGCCGTCGGCTCGGGCCAGCGCGGCGGCGGCGGGATCCTGTTGAAGTACTCCAACCCGGTCTGCCTGGACGAGGTCGCCGCCGACTTCCCCGACATGCCGATCATCATGGCCCACCCCTCGGTGCCCTGGCAGGACGAGGCGCTGTCGGTCGCGGTCCACAAGCCGCAGGTCTACATCGACCTCTCCGGCTGGTCGCCGAAGTACTTCCCGCCCCAGCTCGTCCGCTACGCCAACTCGCTGCTGCAGGACAAGGTCCTGTTCGGCACCGACTACCCGGCGCTGACCCCCGAGCGCTGGCTGGCCGACTTCGAGACCCTCGACATCAAGCCGGCCGTGCGCCCGAAGATCCTCAAGGACAACGCCGCGCGGCTGCTCGGGCTCGGCTCGGGCTGAGGAGGCGAGGGCTCAGCCGGCCGCGCAGGGCCGGCTAATAGCGTCCCGGCCCGTAGGCCCCGCCGCCCACCTCGACCCATGAGCCTCCGGGCAGCAGCGGCGTGGCCGCGCGCAGATCGCTCGGCGCCGAGAGCTCGGGCGTCTGGGCGTAGCCGAGCGTGTGCAGATAGGCGCGGACGTCCTCGAGCAACTGCTCGCGGGTGTAGTCGAGGCTCGCGACCTGCTCGATGTGCTCGGCGATGAACCGGCAGCCCCAGTAGGTGAAGATCCCGTTGGGCCTGCCGTCCATGTAGTCCTCGGCGGCGGGCTGGCCCTCCTGCGAGGCGCCCCACATCACGTTGCGCTCCGCGAAGGCCTGCGCCGCGCGGAGCTGATGGATCTCGACGTCGTCGTCGCCCTCGGCGCGCGCGGCGATGTCGAACGGCGGCGGCAGGTAGCGGACGTCGCGGCGCAGGAACTCCGGCCGGGGGGTGGGCTCGAGCCCGCGCGCATCGGCACCCCAGAAGCAGCAGTCGAAGAACGCCTCGAGCAGGACCTCGGGCGGGAGCGCGCCGAAGATCTCGTCGAGCTCGTCGTCGAGGATGTAGGTGCGGCGATCCCAGTCCATGTCGTGGGGGCAGATGATCTCGTCGAGCCCGTCGGTCAGCTCGTCGCCGTTGCGGTCGCGCACCTGCGAGCCGTGGCCCGAGTAGTAGAAGACGAGCACGTCACCGGGCTCTCCGCGGGCGATCATGTCGCGCAGCCGATGCAGGATGGCCGCCTTCGTGGCGCGCCGGTTGACCACGACGCGGATGTCCTCGTTGGGAACCTCGAAGTACTCCTTGAGCAGCGAGCGCACGAGGGCGACGTCGTTGACGCATCCCTGCAGGGACCGAATGTCGGGGCTCTCGTACTCGTCGATGCCGACCAGAACGGCCCGGATCCTGCCGATGGGTTCTCGGGCGCTCAAGCGGGGCTACTGTCTCACCTCGCCGCAACGCGGTCAAAGCGGGCGCAGCGGGTGCCCCTGCGCCGGTTGACATCACGGTCCATCGCGGTTATTGCTCGGAGATGCTCTGCGAACGCTGCGGGCGCGAGAACCCGGACGGGTTCCGGTTCTGCGGCGCATGCGGTGCACCGGTCGCGGTGCCGGCCGGCGGCCTCGAGCAGGAGCGCAAGGTCGTGTCGGCGCTGTTCTGCGACCTGGTCGGGTTCACCTCGCGCGCGGAGGTCATGGACCCCGAGGACGTCCACGAGATGCTGCGGCTCTACTACGCCGGCGTCCGCGGCGAGTTCGAGGGCTTCGGCGGAACGGTGGCCAAGTTCATCGGCGATGCCGTCTTCGTGCTCTTCGGCGCCCCTCGTGCGCACGAGGACGACCCCGAGCGTGCCGTCCGCGCGGCGCTGGCCGGCGTGCACGCCGTGGCGCAGCTCAACGCCGCCCATCCCGAGCTCGACCTGCACGTGCACATCGGCGTCACGACCGGCGAGGCCCTCATCACCTTCGGCCCGCAGCCCGACGAGAGCGGGGGGCTGGCCTGGGGCGACATCCTCAACACCGCGGCGCGGCTGGAGGCGGCGGCGGCGCCGGACACCATCCTCGTCGACGACGCTACCTACCGCGCGACGCGCCACGTCATCGAGTACGCGCTGGCCGAGCCCATCCATGCCAAGGGCAAGGCCGATCCGGTCCCCGCCTGGCAGCCGATCGCTCCATTGGCGCGCACGGGCCTGGCGCTGGCGGAGGCCGCACGCCAGCCGCTGGTCAGCCGCCGCAGCGAGCTCGCGCTCCTGCTCGGGCTCCTCGACGGCGTGCGCAGCAGCCGCGTGCCGCAGCTCGTGACCATCGTCGGCGTGCCGGGGATGGGCAAGAGCCGCCTCGTCTTCGAGCTGTTCCGGCGCATCGAGGAGATGGTGGACCTCCTCAACTTCCGCCTCGGGCGCTCACCGCCCTACCCCGAGGGAGTCTCCTTCTGGGCCCTCGGCGAGATCGTCAAGGCCCAGGCCGGCATGCTCGAGTCCGATGGAGCGGCGGCCGCAGCGAACAAGCTTCACGCCTCGGTGCGCGACCTCGTGCCGATCACGACCGAGGCGAGCCGGATCGAGGGCCACCTGCGGGCGCTCATCGGGCTCGGCGACGCCGAGCAGGCGAGCGTCGACCAGCGGGGCGCGGCCTTCGCCGCCTGGCGGCACTACCTCGAGGCCATCGCGCGCCGGCGCCCGCTCGTGCTCGTCTTCGAGGACGTCCAGTGGGCCGACGACGGACTGCTGGACTTCATCGAGCACCTGGTCGGGTGGGCCCGGGACGTGCCGATCCTGATCGTCGCCACCACCCGGCCCGAGCTCTTCGAGCGCCGCCCCAAGTGGAGCGACAGGGATTTCGCGACGACGCTCACGCTGCCCCCGCTCTCCGCGGGCGAGACGCGTGAGCTCGTCGGCGCGCTCGCCGGCGAGGCGGCGATGCCCCCCGAGATGACCGACGCGATCGTCGTCAACGCGTCGGGGAACCCGCTGTACTCCGTCGAGTTCGTCCGGATGCTCGTCGATCGCGGGCTCATCGGGCCCTCGGAGGGGCGACGGCGCTCCACCCCCGTCGAGGCGCTCGCCCTCCCCGCTTCGCTGCGGGGCATCATCGCCGCGCGGCTGGATTCGCTGACCCCCGAGGACAAGAGCCTCCTGCACGCCGGCGCCGTCATCGGCCGGGCAATGTGGCCCGGTGCCCTGTCGGCCATCACCGGGCGCTCGCGGCGATGGATCAGCGGACGGCTGGACGACCTCGAGCAGCGCGAGTTCCTGCAGGGCGCGAGCAAGTCGTCGGTCGAGGGAGAGCCGGAGTACCGCTTCCGTCACGTCCTCATCCGCGACGTCGCCTACAACGAGATCCCGCGCCTGCGCCGCGGCGAGGTCCACCGCAAGACGGCCGAATGGCTGCAGTCGCTCAGCCCCGATCGCGCGGGCGATCGTGCCGAGCTGCTCGCCCACCACTTCCAGTGCGCCTACGACCTGACCCGCGCCGCGGGCGCCGACGCCGGCCGGCTCGCGAGGCCGGCCCGCCTCGCCCTGCGCGACGCCGGCGACCGGGCCCTGAGCCTCAACGCCTTCCCCGCCGCCGCGCGCTTCTTCCGGGCGGCACTGGATCTGTGGCCGGCCGGCGACCCCGAGCGCCCCTCGCTCCTCTTCCGCCTGGGCAAGTCCACCTACTACGCCGAGACGGCCGGCGCCGAGGTGCTGGCCGAGGCGCGCGACGAGCTCCTGGCCGCCGGCGATCCCGAGACGGCGGCCGAGGCCGAGGCCTTCCTGGCCAAGCTGGCTCACCATGCCGGCAAGCGTGACCGCCTCGCCGAGCACCTCGACCGCGCCGTGGGGCTCGTCGAGGGCCTCGGGCCCTCCCAGGCCAAGGCCGAGGTGCTCGTCGACCTCGCCAACCACCTCGCCATCGCGCGCGAGGACGAGCGCGCGATCGCCGCCGCCACCGAGGCCCTGGGGATCGCGCGCAGCCTCGGCCTGCGTGAGCTCGAGGCCAGCGCGCTGTCCATGATCGGGCTCTCGCGCGGGTGGTCCGGGGACCTGCGCGGACGCGAGGACGTCCGGCGCAGCATCGAGATCACCGAGGAGATCGGCTCGCCTCTGAGCGCCCACTGCTACGGGATGCTCGCCGACATGGAGTGCCAGGTCGGCGACCTGGCGGCGGCGTTCGAGCTCCAGCGCCACGCCCGCCAGCACGCGGAGCGCTTCGGCCACGCCGGGTTCGTGCGCTGGCTGGCGGCCGAGCGCGTCGGCGAGCACTACTGGACGGGGCGGTGGGACGAGGCCATCAGCGCAGCGGACGCGGTCATCGCCGAGGCCGAGGCCGGTGTGCCGAACTTCATGGAGGGCTACTGCCGCGCCACCCGCGGGCGCATCCGCCTGGCGCGCAACGACGTGCCGGGCGCCCTGGCCGACGCCGAGCACGCGCTCGAGTTCGCCCGCGTCGCCGAGGACCTGCAGATGCTCTACCCGGCGCTCGCCTTCGGCGCGCGGGCCGAGACCACGGTGGGTTCCCTGGAGCGCGGCAGTGACCTCGCCGACGAGCTCCTCGCGCTCTGGACGTCGAAGGTCGACAGCTATCCGACCTCGGCGTGGGCCGTCGATCTCGCCTGCGCGCTCGAGCCCCTCGATCGCGGGGCCGCGCTCGTCGAGGCGGCCGGCTCGGTGCGCGCGCCCACACGGTGGCTGCACGCGGCGGTCGCGCTGCTGACCGCCGAGTACCGGGCGGCCGGCGAGGGCTTCGCGACGATCGGCTCGCGGCCCGACGAGGCGTTCGCGCGCCTCCGTGCTGGGCAGGCGCTGTTCCGGGCCGGTCGCACCCCGGAGGCGCAGGCCGAGTTGAAGCCTGCCGTGGCCTTCTATCGCCGCGTCGCCGCGAGCGCCTACCTGGGCGAGGCCGAGGCGCTGGCCGGGAGCTCATCTGTCGCCAAGACCTGAAGACAAGACTCGTTCGAACAGGCGAAAGCCGGAGGCCAACCGTGTGCGCGGACTGGAGGGGACCGTTGGACGATGACTACGAAGCGGAGGGTCATGCAGCGGCCGGTCGGGATGAGGCCCGTCGGCATGCGTCCCGTCGGCATGCGCCCGGTCGGCATGCGGCCCGTCGGCATGCGGCCCGTCGGGATGAGACCCGTCGGGATGCGGCCCGTGGGCATGCGGCCCGTCGGCATGCGCCCTGTGGGCATGCGGCCGGTCGGCATGCGCGACGAGGGCGCCGAGGAGGACGCGGGGGCCGGCTACCTCGACGCCGAGGAGTGGGCGGCCGACATCGCGGCGCTGTTCTGCGAGTACTCCGCCGTGCTGCGGCTGGGCGCGAACCTGTCGTTCGGCCTCACCGAGCTCCCCTACCCGAACCCGCCAGTGCTGGGAGTGCCGCGCTACCTCCCTGTGCCGCAGGACGGCGACGGCATCGACGATGACGCTGACGGCGCCGTGGCCGAGGCCGGTTCCCAGGCGGTGGCCAAGGTGTCGAAGGACACGACCACCCAACTCTCGTATCGCCGCCTCAGGCCCAAGGCCCACGAGCTGACCATCCAGATCGCCGTGCGCAACCGTCTGGTCAGGACGCTGGTCGCACACCCGGAGGTCGCGTGGACGCTCAAGCAGGACATCGCGTCGGCTCTCGCCTTCCGCGCCGATCAGGGCTTCCTGCATGGCGATGGGGCCGGACACGGCCCGCACGGCATCGCCTGCATAGGACGCACGCTCGACCAGGCACCCGGCAAGGACGCGCTGGAGACCGCCCGTGAGATGGTCGCCAAGCTCCGTGGCCGGCACAGGCGCTTCAGCAACCCGGGCTGGATCCTGCATCCCATGACGCTCGGACACCTGGGCGCCGTGCTGAGGAAGCCTCCCGCCGGCAATGACGCGGGGCAGGTGCTGACCTACGACGGAGCCGACGGCGGAACGCTCCTGGGCTATCCGTACATCGTGTCGGCCGCGACGCAGGACGGCGCTCCGGACGCGTCGGGAAGCATGTTCTTCGGGTCCGACTGGAGCGAGGCGTGGGTCGCGGTGCAAGCCCCGCTGGTGAGCATCGACGTTTCGACCGACATCCGCCTGGAGAGCGACGAGACCCTCATCCGCGCGGTCACTCTGCACGACTTCGCGCTGCGCGCCCCGGCGGCGTTCGTGCACACGGGCGCGAAGGCGCCGCGGGGCACGCCGTCACGCGAGGAGGCCGGAGAGGCCGACGCCGAGGCCGACATCAGCAAGAGCGCCCAGGGAGAGCGAGGCGGCTAGACGGCGCGGCCGCGCATCTGCTCGACCTCGAGCAGGGTGACGCCGCGCCGGCGCGTCTCGATCCACCCGAGCTCGCGCAACGCGCGCAGCGCGCGGATCACTGCTTCGCGCGAGGAGCCCGTCCACCCCGCGAGCTCCTCCTGGGTGATGGCCAGCTCGATGTGCACGCCGTCGCCCTCGGCCTCGCCGAAGCGGTCGGCGAGCTCGACGAGGCGCGAGCAGACGCGGCCGACCGTGTCCTGAGCGAGGTACTCGATGCGTTTGCGGTCCGCGTCGCGCAGGCGGCGCGCGATCATGCGCGCCAGCACGAGCGCGACGCCCGGGGTGCGCTCGAGAAAGGCGGTGAACGCCTCGCGCGAGACCGCGATGACCTCGACGGGCTCGAGCGCGGTGGCGGTCGCCGAGCGTGGGCCGCCGTCGAGCGCCGACATCTCGCCGATGAGGTCGCCCGGCTCGCGGATGCCGAGCAGGGCCTCGCGGCCGCCGTCGGTCACGCAGCTGAGCTTGACCCGCCCGGCGGTCAGGACCAGCACGGCCTCCCCCGGCTCGCGCTCGTGGAACAGCGGCGCGCCGACGGCAAAGCGCCGCGTGCGACCCAGGGCCCGCAGCGCGTCGACGTGGCCCTCGTTGAGCACGTCCAGGAACCGCGGATCGGAGGGCTCGGGCACAGGCGCATTGTGACGAGCCTCACACGCCCAGAGGGTCAAACGACGCGGTAGCCCCGGCCGCCCGCTGGGACCGTCCCTCTCACCAACCAGAGGGCGGCAGACGCGCCCTTCATCTCCCAGGAGGGGCAATGTTCCAGTCCAAGTTCAACCGCCTGATCGTCGCGGGGCTCGCCACCGCGGCGGTCGTGCCGACCGCCGCGGTCGCCCGCGTGGCCACCGATCAGGTCGCGACGCCGCAGACGCAGGACCTGCGGGCGCCCGACCAGGTCAGCGGCGGCGTGGTCGCCGCCCCGGGCACCGGCGTCGTGCAGGACCTGCGCGCGCCCGACCAGGTCGCGCCCGGCGCGCAGTCCGCCCCGGTCGTGGCGGGGCCGCCGTCGTGGCCGGTCAACCCGCAGCCCATCAAGGCCCCCGCGCCGGCGAACGCCACGTCGGACAACGGCATCGACGACGGCGTCCTGATCGCCATCGGCGGCGGAGCGCTGCTCCTCGTCGCCGGCGCCGGCGTCGCGGGCCGCAAGCGCCTGCAGGTCGTCCGCCAGCGTCAGCTGGCCTAGGGCGCATCCACCGGGGACGCCGCCGCGAGGCGGCGTCCCCGGCACGCGCTCGATCCGCTCGTCGCTCATCTCGTTCAGGGGGACACCCGATGCCGCACCAACTGCACCAGACCTATCCGCTTCTCGACCAGGAGCCGGCGCGCGCGCGCCTGCGCGCGGCCCGTGGCCGGCGCATCACGCTGCGCCGGCGGCTGCGGGGGCTGCTGCGCGCGCCCGCCTACCGCATCCCGATCGGAGCCCACCATGCGTGAGCTCGCCTTCACCGGCCGCGTCGAGCTGTCGTGCCTGGCGCGCGACGCCGCGGCGGGCAACGAGCGCGCCTGGACCGAGCTGGTCCGCCGCCTCGACGGCGTCCTGCGCGGCGTCGCGCGGCGCTACCGGCTCGGCTCCGCCGACGTCGACGACGTCGTGCAGACGACCTGGCTGCGTGCGGTCGACCACGTCGGGCGCCTGCATGACCCCGGAGCGATCGCGGGCTGGCTCGTCGTCACGACGCGTCGCGAGGCGATGCGCACGCTGCAGCGCGGCGTGCGCGAGGTCCTCACCGACGACACGTCCGCGATCGACGATCCGGATCCGGCGGGGCCCGACGCGCACGCCATCGAGCGCGAGCGCCGAGCCGCCCTGCACACCGCGGTCGAGCGCCTCGAGGGGCGCCAGCGGGTGCTGCTGACCTCGATGCTGTCGACGCCGGCCCCGACCTACGAGCAGATCTCGGCACGCCTGGAGATGCCCGTCGGCTCGATCGGCCCCACGCGCGACCGCGCGCTCGCGCGGCTGCGCGACGACCCCGAGCTGGCGCGCGCGCTCGTCAGCTGAGCGTCGCCTCCGCGCGCGCCCTGCGGCGCGTCCGGGCGTCGAACGTCGGTCTTCCCACCCCAGGAGGTGGGAGGACCGACGTTCGACCGCCCGCCAGGCCGGCGGAGGACCGACGTTCGACCGCCCGCCAGGCCGGCGGAGGACCGACGTTCGACCGCCCGCCAGGCCGGCGGAGGACCGACGTTCGACCGCCCGCTAGGCCGGCGCGGGCACGGGCGGCGTCCCGTAGGTGTGGAAGCTCTCGACCGTCTTGACGCCCCACGCCTGGCCCTTGCGGCGCTCGGCCTCGCTCCACACGACGGGCTCGTACTCCGGATCGAAGACGAAGTAGCCCCCGGTGGTGACCTCGATCCGGTTGCCGCCCGGCTCGAGCCCGTAGAGGAAGAAGCCCTGCGCGATCGCGTGCTTGGAGGGCGCGGCCTCGATCGGCACGTCGTTGTCGAGGAAGAGGTCGGCCGCGCGCAGGCACTCCTCGCGCGTGTCGACCCAGAAGGCCAGGTGGTGCAGGCGCCCGCGGGCGCCGTAGGCGTCGGAGGTGTAGATGAGCTCGTGGGCGGCGATGCTCGCGCTCAGCCACGCGCCCGACTCGGTGCCGTCGTTGAGCTCGATGCGCTCGTGCAGGCGATAGCCGAGCTGCTCCTGCGCGAAGACCCGGCTGGCCCGCACGTCGGCGGCGAGGACGTTGATGTGGTCCAGGCGCTTGATGGCGGCGCCGCGCCCCACGTAGCGCTGGGGCTGGTTCTTCAGCGAGGGGACGAGCTCGGGCGGCGGGCGGTAGCGCTCGACCTCGTAGAGCAGCTCGAAGACGTGGCCGTCCGGATCGGTGCAGCGGTAGGCCGGGCCGTGCCCGACGTCGCCCTCGCTCCACCCCAGCCCGAGGCCCGCCGCCTCGACCGCGGCCACCCGGCGCTCGAGCGCCTCGGGGCTCCAGGTGCGAAGGGCCATGTGGGCCATGCCCGAGGTCTCGGACTCGGTCAGCTTCAGGCAGTAGCGCTGGTAGTCGCCCCAGCCGCGCAGGAAGACCGACTGCCCCTCGCGCGCCTCGATCTCCATCCCGAGGACGTCGACGAAGAAGCGCAGGCTCTCCTCGGGCGTGGGCGTCAGCAGCTCCGCGTGGCTGATGTGGGCGATCTCGTGCAGCGGCTCGGTCATGCCGGGCCTCCCTGCTCCACGATCTCGCGCAGGCCGTCGAGGTCGTAGGACAGGGCGCCGCCTTGGAGCTTGGCGCGCTTGTCGGCCTCGTAGACCTCGCGCTCGAGCGCGCCCTCGAGCACCTCGGCGACGCGCTCGCGCTCGACGACGGCCGCGCCGTCGGCGTCGAGGACCACGATGTCTCCGGGGCGGATCGTCGCGCCCCCGACCTCGACGGGGACGTCGAGCTCGCCGGGCGTCTGCTTCTGCGCGCCCCGCACGCGCACGTAGCGCGTCCAGATCGGCAGCCCGAGCTCGACCAGCTCCTCGAGGTCGCGCACCGAGGCGTCGACCAGGATCGCGGCGGCGCCGTGGACCTTGGCCTGGGTGGCCAGCAGGTCGCCCACGAGGGCCACGGGCGCGGGCTCGGGCATCGACAGCACGAGCACCTCCCCGGGCCGCAGCGCGGCCATCGCCGCGTGGACCATGAGGTTGTCGTCCTGGGCGCAGCGCGCGATGCGCGCCGGGCCCGCGACGCGCGAGCCGGGCACCACCTGGTGCAGCGGCGCGTCGATGAGCCCGCGCCGCCCGCCGCCCTCGTAGACGGTCGCCGTGCCCAGCCGCGCCAGCTCGGCGCAGTCGCTCTCGCTCACAGCTCGCTCACCACCTGGGGGATCACGCGCTGGAAGGCCTCGGCATACTGCACGGACTTGTCGCCGGAGGCGCGGCGCGCGTGGTTGGCGCGCTGCTCGGCGCGCTGGGCGTAGTAGGTCTGCAGGTACTGCTGGGCCTTCATCTCCGCCATCGCCGCCTTCTTCCTCTCGATCACCGTGGTGATGTCGACGAAGGTCGTCGGCGTGAAGTTGCACAGCTCCGGCTGATGGGGCTCGAAGAGGAAGAGCGCCGGCGGCGCGACGGTGGCGAAGCCGCTCTGCACCCCGGCCCCGGCGGCCAGGCCGCGGGCACGATCGACGGCGGTGAAGGCGACCGGGTGGTCGGGGTTGAACGGGTCGCGATCGGTGTGGGTGATGAGCACGTCGGGCGCGAAGGCGCGGACGGCGTCGGCGATCTGGTTGAGCGCGTCGGCGTCGATGTGCAGGGGATAGTCGCCGAGGTCCAGGCAGCGGAAGGCGGCGCCCAGCGCGCCGGCCGCGGCCTCGGCCTCGGCGTGGCGGATGCGCTTGACGTTGTCGACCGTCTGGCCCTCCTGCTTCCACAGCTCGCCGGACTCGCCGCGTTCGCCGTAGGACAGGGCGATGACCTCCGCCGTTCCGCCGTTCTCGACGGCCTTGGCCACGGCGCCGCCCGCGCGCCACACGAAGTCGGCCGAATGGGCGCCGATGACCTGCACCTTGCGGCTCATGCGCCAAGCGTACAGATCTTTCGGCGCAGGATTTCCGATGAGATTGGCGACAATCTGAGGGGTGGACTAGGCTTGGCCGATGGCCGCCGACTCCGAGCATCCGGTCCCCAGCGAGCGCGCGCGGGAGCTCGTCCGCGGGGGCGTCGACTACCACGTGCACATCGCGCCGGACTTCGTCGCGCGGCGGATCACCGACGTCCAGCTCGCGCGGCGCTGCCTGGAGACCGGGCAGGCCGGCTTCGGGCTGAAGTCGCACTACTCCTCGACCGCCGAGCGCGCGCAGGTGGTGGCCGAGGCCGTCCCCGGGGTCACGGTGCTCGGCGCCATCACGCTCAACCGCAGCGTCGGCGGGCTCAACCCGCTGGCCGTCGAGATCGCGGCGCGCGAGGGGGCGCGGATCGTGTGGTTCCCGACGGTGTCCTCGGTCAACGAGCAGCACGAGGTCCTCGCGGCCGACCCGGAGGGCAAGGTGCCGGTCTGGGTTCGCTTCGAGCTCTCCCTCCGCGAGGCCGGCCTCGCCTGCGAGCCGGTGCCCGTCGTCGACGAGCACGGCGCGCTGCTCCCTGAGGCCGACGCGGTCCTCGAGGTCGTCGCGCGCCACCAGATGGTCCTGTGCACGGGCCACCTCTCGCGCGACGAGATCTTCGCCCTCGTCGACGCGGCGGTCGGCGCCGGGATCGAGTCGATCGTGGTCACGCACCCCGAGTTCCCGTCGCAGTCGGTCGCGCCCGGCGATCAGGTCGAGCTCGCGCGCAAGGGCGCGCTGCTCGAGCGCTGCTTCACGACGACCCATACCGGCAAGGCGCCCTGGGAGCGCTTCTTCGAGGCCACGCGCGCCGTCGGTCCCGAGCACACTGTGTGGTCGTCGGACCTGGGCCAGAACTTCAACCCGCCCGTCGAGGACGGGCTGGCGCTCATGGCGGACCGCTTCCTGGAGGCGGGGTTCAGCGAGGACGAGGTCCGCACGATGGCGGTGGCCAACACGCGCCGGGTCGCGGGACTGGCGCCGGTGCCGGCGGACGACGGCCGCGCCGCGGCCACCACGGCGCCCCGGCCCGGCTAGCCGCGCGCCGGCCCCTCGGCCCCGGCGCGGACCGTCTCGACGACGTGCAGCAGATGGGTGCGCATCGCGCGCTCGGCGGCGTCGGGATCGTGCGCGGCGACGGCGTCGACGACGGCCGTGTGCTCGGCGAGCGACTGCGGGCCTCGGCCCGGGGCGAGGATCGTGCGGAACTGGAAGCGCACGAGCTGGGAGTTCAGCGTCGAGGTGAGCCGGATGGCCGTCTGGTTGCGGGAGATCTCCAGCAGCCGGCGGTGCAGGCGGGCGTTCACGTCGGACACTCTCAGCAGGTCCCCCGCCTTCAGCAATGAGCGCATCTCGCGCAGCAGAGCGCGCAGCTCGGCGACGTCGTCCTTCGTCGCGTTGAGCGCGGCGCTGCGCACCGCCAGGCTCTCGAGCGCGGCGCGCGCCTCGACGATCTCGACCGCCTCCTGCTCGGTCACGAGCCGGACCTTGGCGCCGCGGTGGCGCTGGTGGGAGACCAGGCCGTCCTGCTCGAGACGGACGAGCGCGGTGCGGACCGCGGCGCGGCTGAGCCCGAAGGTCTGACTGAGCTCGGCCTCGACGAGGCGCTGGCTCGGCTGCAGGGCACCCGAGACGATGGCGTCGCGCAGCATTGCGTAGCCGGATGGCCCTGGAGGCGAGCTCATGCCGCCGCGATTCTAGGCGGCGTTCGAGGCAGGATTGTCGCCAATCCGCTCGCCAACGACCGCGGCGACCTACGCGGCCGGTTCGCCCTCGCTCTCGAGCTGCGCCAGCCAGCCCCCGGCCGCGGCGGTCACGCGCGGCTCGACGCCGAGCTCGGCCAGGAGCTCGCGGGCGTCGGAGACCTCGCCGATGCGCCGCGTCGCGTGGCGGGCGCTGCCGGTGACCAGGCGCTCGAGCAGCGCCGCATCGGCGCTCGCGAGGACGCCTTCGATCTCCGCGCGCATCCAGTCCTCGCACCCGGCCGCGCGCGCGGCGCGCAGGCTCTCCAGGCACACGGCCGCCAGCCCCTTCATGAAGACGCTGCGCAGCAGCTTGCGGGCAGCCGCATCGCCCGGCTCGTCGCCGAGCACCTCGACCGTCATCCCGAGCGGGCCGAGGCGCGCGGCGAAGGCCTTCGCCCCCGGGCCGGACGCCAGCGCGGGCGTGCGCAGCCCGTCGCGGGGGACCACGCCCATCAGGGCGACGTCGGCGAACTGCGCGCCGGTCGGCGCCACGACCGCGGCCACCGCGCGCTTGAGCGCGGCGCCCGACGCGTTGAGGTCGGCGTAGACCTGGCCGTCGCGCAGGGCGCCGGCCGCGTCACGGGCGGCGGCGAGCGCCGCGGACGCCGTGGTGACGCTGAGCACCACGTCGGTGCCGTCGACCGCCGCGCGCGCGTCGGCCGCGCGCTGCACGCCGGCGATCTCCTCGGCCTCGACGGGGTCGAAGCCGCGCACCGAGGCACCGGCGGCCACGAGGTCCGCGGCGAGGATGCTCCCGGCCTCGCCGAGGCCGAGCAGGGCGACGGTGACGGGCGCCATCGCACAGGAGCTTATTGGGCGCACGACGCCCGTCCGGCGCCGGAGGTCGCCGCGATACGAGGCGACGGACGCAAGTCCGTGGCCGAGCCGCAGGGATCGGGCGGGCGAGCGTTCAGCGCGGCGAGATCGTCTCGCCGCCCCACTCCTCGGGCGCGACGTCGGCCAGCGTCTCGGAGAACGTGAACTGGTGGCCCACCGGGTCCATCGCGGTGTACTGGCGCTCGCCGTACTCGTAGTCGGTCAGCTCGGAGACGATCTGCGCGCCGTGCTCGCGAGCGCGCTCGCAGTGCGCACGCGCGTCCTCGACCCGGACCAGTACCGAGGCGGTGACCTCCCCCGGCCGCGGCGCCCGGCGGTCGTGACGCTCGTCGCCGACGATGAGCGCCCCGTCGCCGAAGCCCAGCTGCGCCCGATGGTCCTCGCCGATCTTCACGCACTCGACGAACCCGAACGCCGCCCCCAGCCACCGGACCGCCTCGCGCACGTCGGGATAGATGAGCACCGGAACGACGGTGGCCTTCGGGATGGAGCGGTTGTCCTTCACGCCACACTGCAGGATAAGCGACGGCGAAGCCCCGATGGCGACCTCCGAGATCCCCGACGACGCGCTGCGAGCGATCCTCGCCGCGATCGAGTCGCTGCTGCCCAGCCCGGAGCGCTGGGAGACGCCGGGCGGCTATGAGGCGGTGGGCCTGGCCGTCATCGACGCGGTCTGGTCGATCGGCGTCCGCTACCAGAGCGTCGAGAACGTCGTCGCCCGCTATCGCGCCGCACGGCTCGCCGCCGGCGGCGACCCCGACACCGACGGCCCCGGCGACGTTCGGCGCCTGATCGAGGCGTGCGGCGGCGCGGAGGCGTTCGCCCAGCGCATCGGCAACCGTCAACGCACCTCGACGACCAACGGCATCCTCAAGGCCGAGGCGGTGCTGCGCGAGGCGCGCATCCTCGAGGACGAGGGCGTTGTGCGCCCGGCCGACCTGACCGGCGCCGGTCAGGAGCGCCTGGACCACCTCCAGGCGCGGTGGTCGACGGTCGCCGGCCAGGGCTCGGGCGTCTCCTGGCGCGCGTTCTCGATGCTGCTCGGCCTCCCCGAGGTCAAGCCGGACCGCATGATCCGGCGCTTCGTGGCGGCGGCCCTCGGGCGCCCGCGCGAGACGGCGGTCGGCGTCGACGAAGCCCGGCTGCTCGTGCTCGGCGCCGCCGCGCGCCTCGGCGTGCCCGCGCGCGCGCTCGACAACGCCATCTGGGCGTATCAGAGCCGCCCGGCGGTGGACAGGAATAAGCACTAAAGAAGGGCTGAACGGTTGACGCGCCTGAGCGTCGAATGGGAGGGTCCGCCATGGCCTTCGGAGGGCTGGAGCCGACCCTGTACGAGCTGCGCGGCGACGGCGGAACCCAGGTCTGGTACGCGAGGGTCGACGCCCAGGGCCGGGCACAGCTGCTCTACGCCGGCCCCCACGGCGAGCGCACCTACCCCGACGAGGAGATCGACGCCCGTGACACCGAGCTGGGGCGCGAGGTGACGGTGACGCTGCAGGCCGACGAGGACAAGGACACCGTCAACCTCACGCTGCTCATCCCGCCGGTCCGCGTGGGCGAGGAGGGCGCCGCGCCGCTCGAGACGGTCGCGGTCGTGACGACGATGCTCTCGCCCCTCACCGGCCCGGCGACCGGGCAGGACTATCGCTACGAGGTGCTGCCGCTCCGGGGCCGGGCGCTCTGCGCGCTGCTGTGATAATCGGCGCATGCCGGATCCATCGACGCTTCTGCTCTTCGCCGGCGCGAGCCTGGCGCTCCTGGCCATCCCCGGGCCCGCGGTCATCTACGTCGTCACCCGCAGCCTCGACCAGGGACGCGCCGCGGGCATCGTGTCGATGCTCGGCGTGGAGACCGGCACGTTCGCCTATGCGCTCGCCGCCGCCGCCGGACTCACCGGGCTGATCGCCGCTTCGGCGACCGCCTTCACCGTCGTCAGGTACGCGGGCGCCGTGTACCTGCTCTACCTCGGCACCCGCAAGCTGCTCGCGCGCGACGAGCCGCGGGAGGTCGCGGTCGGCAGCGGTCGCTCGCGGCTCTTCCTCAGGGGCATGCTCGTGCAGCTGCTCAACCCGAAGATCGCGATCTTCTTCGTCGCCTTCCTGCCCCAGTTCGTGCATGCCTCGCGCGGGCCGGTCGCCCTGCAGATCCTCGTCCTGGGGACCTTCTTCACGCTGCTCGCCGTGCTCAGCGATGGCGCCTACGTCGTGCTCGCGGGTGCCGTCGGCGGCTGGATCCGCACGGGCCGGCGCGCGCGCGGCTGGCTCGCGAAGCTGAGCGGTGGCGTCTACATCGGCCTCGGCGTGACCGCGGCGCTCTCGGGTGCGGGGCCCTCGCGCCCGTCGAGCGGCTGACCGCCTGCGATGCCGCTGCCCAAGCGCCTGGCGCGGTTCAACCTTCGCGTGACGAATCGCGTGCTGGAGCCTGTCGCCCGCCGGCTTCCTGGCTTCGCGGTCGTGTCGCACGTCGGGCGGCGCTCCGGCCGCGTCCGCCAGACGCCGGTCAACCTCTTTCGCGCCGGCGACCGCTACGTGATCGCCCTGACCTATGGCGCTGACAGCCAGTGGGTGCGCAACGTGCTCGCGGCCGGCGCGGTCGACGTCGAGACGCGCGGGCGGCGCCTGCGCCTCGTCGCGCCGGAGGTCGTCCACGACGCACAGCGCTCGCTCGTCCCGGCCGCGGTCCGCCCCGTCCTGCGCCTCGCACGGGTGAGCGACTTCATGCTCCTGCGCGACTGACCGGCGAAGCGCGGCCTCGAGATTCTGCTACCCCTTCGCAGAGCGTGACCGTCGAAGGCACCACACCCGCGCAGCTGCGAACCGAGAGCTTCCCGGACCTCGGCGACGAGCTCATGTACCCGCGGATGTCCGCCAAGAAGCTCGCGCGCCTGGCCGAGCTGGGCGCGCGCCGTTCGTTCGCGGACGGGGAGACGCTCTACGAGCAGGGCCAGCGCGACGCGCCCTTCATCATCGTCGAGCGCGGGCGGGTGCGCGTGCTCGACCGCAAGCCGGGCAAGGACATCTGGGTCGCCGAGGCCGACGCCGGCACCTTCCTCGGGGACATCGCCACCTTCACCGGCGAGCCGGCGATCGCCGAATGCGTCGCCGACGGGCCGACCGACGTGATCGTCTTCGAGCGCTCAGAGCTGCGGGCGATGCTGGCCTCCTGGCCCGAGCTCGCCGAGCTCGTCCTGCGCACGATGATGGCCCGCCGGGAGTGGCACGAGGCCAACGGGCACGGCGTGGCGCGCCTCATCGCCCCGCGCGGCTCGCGGCGCGCCTTCGAGGTGCGCGACCTGCTCGAGCGCAATCTCATTCCCGTGCGCTGGTACGACGTCGACACCGACGACGAGAGCGCGGCGATGCTCGACTGGCTGCAGATCCCGCGCGAGGAGACGCCGGTCCTCGTGCGCAACCGGTCGGTGCTGCGCAACCCGTCGGCCGCGCAGGTCGCACGCGAGCTGGGCCTGCGCGCGGAGATCGACGGCGAGCGCTTCGACCTCGTCGTGCTCGGCGGAGGCCCGGCGGGGCTCGCCGCGGCCGTCTACGGAGGGTCCGAGGGGCTGCGGACGCTCGTGACCGAGGCGTGGGCGCCGGGCGGCCAGGCCGGGACGAGCACGCGGATCGAGAACTACCTCGGCTTCCCCACGGGCATCACCGGCGCCGCCCTGACGCGCAAGGCGACGCTCCAGGCCCGGCGCTTCGACGCCGTCCTGTCGAGCTTTCACCGCGCCGTCGAGCTCGCGCGCGGCGACGAGGGGCTCATCCGCATCGACCTCGACGACGGCCAGCACGCGCTCGCCCGCACGGTCGTGGTCGCCACCGGCGCGCGCTGGCGCGAGCTGGCCGCCGACAACGTCGCGCGCTTCACGGGCGCCGGCGTCTATCACGCGGCCATGGCCAGCGACGCGGAGCGCTGCCGCGGCGAGGACGTGATCGTGGTGGGTGGTGGCAACTCGGCCGGCCAGGCGGCGGTGCACCTGTCGGGCGCGGCGCGCAGCGTGCGGATCGTCATCCGCGGCGATGGCCTGGCGACGACCATGTCGCGCTACCTCGTGGCCCGCATCGAGGCGCGCCCCAACATCGAGATCATCACGCAGACCGAGGTCAGCGCCTTCCACGGCGACGGCCGGCTCGAGCACGCCGACCTGCGCCACCGCACGGACGGCAGCGTCGAGCGCGTCGCCGTCGCCGCCGTCTTCGTCATGATCGGCGCCGAGCCCTGCACCGAGGCCGTCGGCATGATGCTCGACCTCGACGCGGCCGGCTACATCCGCTGCGGCGAGGAGGCGGCGGCCAGCGACGGGCCCAATCGCTGGCGCGCGAGCGACCGCCGGCCCCACCTGCTCGAGACGGTCCGGCCCGGCGTCTTCGCCGCGGGCGACGTGCGCGCCGGCGCGACCAAGCGCGTCTCGGGCGCGGTCGGCGACGGTGCCCTGGCCGTGCGCTTCGCCCACCAGGTCCTGCAGGGCTGAGGCCGATGGCCGATCCGGCGGAGCCGATCGTCAGCGATCGCCTGCGGCTGCGCGAGTTCCGCGACGACGATCTCGACGTCCTCGCCGCCATGGTCGGCGATCCCGAGCAGATGACCTTCTACCCGCGCCGCAAGACCCGCGATGAGGCGGCGGCCTGGATCCGCCTCAACACCGGCCTGTACGCGGCGCGCGGATTCGGCACCTGGCTGATCGAGGCGCTGCCCGGCCGGCGCTTCGCGGGCTACACCGGCATCCGCCCGCTGGACCTCGACGGGGTCGCCGAGATCGAGATCGGGTGGCACGTCCACAAGGACTTCTGGAGGCAGGGGGTCGCCACGGAGGCGGCGCGGCTCGTCTGCGATGCGGCCGCGACGCGCTTGCGCCTGTCGCGCCTGGTGGCCCTGGTGCACCCCGACCACACCGCGTCGCGTCGCGTCGCGGAGAACATCGGCATGCGCAGCGAGCGCACGACGGTGCTCGAAGACGACTACCCGGCGATCGTCTACGCCGCGGAGCTGCCACGCGCGTAGCGACAGCCGCTCGACACCGCCCTCCACGCGACCCGGTCCATAGCATCGCGCCGGTGTCCACGCCCTGCAGCCTCGACTTCTACGACGCCGAGCTGCGTGCTCACCACGAGCACCTTCGCGCCGCCTACGGGATCAGCCCCGGTGACGAGGTCGTGGACATCGGCTGCGGAACCGGGCTCACGACGCGCGAGGCGGGGCGCGCCGCGTCACCCGGGCGCGTGGTCGGCGTCGACGTGTCCGAGCGCATGCTCGAGCGCGCCCGGGAGCTGACGGCCGCCGAGCGGCTGGCCAACGTCCGCTACGAGCTGGGCGACGCGCAGGTGCATCGCTTCGACCCCGCGGGCTACGACGTGGCGATCAGCCGCTTCGGGACGATGTTCTTCTCCGACCCGGGCGCCGCGTTCGCCAACATCGCCGCCGCCCTTCGGCCCGGCGCTCGCCTGGTGGCGCTCGTCTGGCAGGGGCACGATCGCAACGAGTGGGCGCAGGCGATCGACGCCGCTCTGGGCGACGCGGCGCAGCCATCCAAGCCCGGCGCGGACCCGTTCTCGCTCGGCGACGCCGAGGCCACGGCGGGCCTCCTCGAGCGCGCCGGCTTCGACGACATCCGCTTCGAGGACATCCGCGAGCCGGTGCTCTACGGACCCGACGTCGAGTCCGCGCTCGCGGTGGTCCGCGGCTTTCAGGACACGAGGGCGGCTCTTGCGACCCTCAGCGACCGCGAGGCCGCGCGAGGCGTCGAGCGCCTGCGCGAGATGCTCGCAGCGCACCACAGCGACGAGCACGGAGTGATGCTCGATTCGCGCTCCTGGCTGATCACCGCCCGGCGACGTCGCTGAGGCCTGCCGGACAGCGGTCGGCATCACGGATCTGCACCGCTGCATGTGGTTCGAAGCAGGGGCGTCGCCGCCGAACCGCTCGGGTAGCACAACCCGATACCCCAACGAGAGGTCGCGCCATGAGCGAGCCCACGCAGGACCAGCCCAAGGACGTCGACGAGCAGGCTTCGAAGCCTGGCGAGCAGGACACGGAGACGGTGGCCGGCGTCCCGAAGAAGGCGCCCGACTCCAAGGACGGCGAGCAGTCCAAGCAGGACCAGTAGCCCGATCGCTCCCCGGCCGCCGCGAGCCAGCACTGGCTCGCGGCGGCGGGGGGGTCGACGCCGCGCTGGCCGTCCTCGATGCGGACCGCTGGCAGCCGATCGCCGCCGAGGAGCGTCCGCGGCCGATGGCCGGCACCGGCGTCGATGCCGTGATCCGCGCCCGCCGTCGCTCCTGACGGCAGGTGGCCTCATGATCACCCTCCACACGAGATCGGACGCCGACAAAGCGATCGCCCCGAGGAGGCGCCGTGCAAGAAGTTGACATCGAACGGACCCCCGAGGGTCAGGTACCGGCCGACGGCGGCTGGTTCATCCTCAACCTGGGCGAGATGGCGTGGGAGACGGTCCCGGGGTTCGGGGTGTGGTGCGATCTCGATGGGCGGGGACACGACTCGCCGACGTCCCGCGTCGGGGTCCACGTCCACGTGCTGAAGCCCGGCGAAGCCAACGGCTACTACCACGCGGAGGCGGCGCAGGAGGGGTTCCTCGTGCTCAGCGGCGAGTGCGTCGCCATCGTGGAGGGCCAGGAGCGGCGGATGCGGCGCTGGGATTACCTGCACTCGCCGGCGGGCACCGCCCACATCACGGTCGGGGCCGGCGAGCAACCATGCGCGATCCTCATGTTCGGCAGTCCCGATCCCTCGCGGGAGGTGCAGTGGATCGCGCACGAGGCCGCGGCGCGACATGGGGCGAGCGTCGCCCACGCCACGGGCCGGCACACGGAGGCCTACGGAGATCTGCCGCCCGCCGTCGCGGTCCGTCCGCCCGAGCCCTTCGCGTGAGCAGCGGAACAGAGCACCGCGAGCTCTGCCTGGGCCGCCCCCAAGGCGGACGGGCCGAACACGCGATCGGCGACGGCCACGTCCGCGACGCCCCAGGACCCGGATGAGGGTCGGGGGGATCGGCGATCTCGAGGACCTCGGGACCCCCAGAGCGCTGGAGACGGACCGCCTTCACCGTCAGGCGAAGTCCGCCTGGAAGGCGTTGAGGATCGACTCGATCGGCACGTAGCACATCTTGTGGTGCCTGCCCGTCAGCCCGCGCCGGACGATGACGGCGACGATGCCAACCGCGCGCGTGGTGGCGCCATCG
Organism: Paraconexibacteraceae bacterium; assembly: GCA_963757775.1. GTDB lineage: Bacteria > Actinomycetota > Thermoleophilia > Solirubrobacterales > Solirubrobacteraceae > JAOPZW01. The sequence goes on from CAVWSH010000008.1 coordinate 73,594, forward strand.
GTCTCGGTGTAGACGGGGCCGCCGGAGTCGCCCTGGTGGCTTTCGATGTCGGTGCAGATCTGGGTCTTCGAGACCAGGCTGTAGCGCTTGACGATCTTGCCGCATTGGTCGGCGCCGGTGGTCCGTCCCGCGAAGCACACGCGGTCGCCCTTGTGCTGATCGCGAGTGGGGACCCAGCCGACCGCGCTCTTCGGCGGGTTCCCGCCGCGCTCGACCTGCTGCGCCCAGCCCGAGGGGGCCTCGAGATCGAACACCTCGGCGTCGACGTCCGGCGCCTGACCCAAGACGCCGCCGAGCAGCGTCGTGGGCCCGCCGTTGACCACGCGGTAGACCTGATCGAGCACCGGGGCGCAGTGGGCCGCGGTGACGACGACGAGCGGTTGGCCCCCGCGCGGCTCGAGCACCCAGGAGGCCGTGCAGGCTTCATAGCCCACCCTGCCCGTGAGGGGCATGTCGATCCATTGGCCGGGCCGGAAGATCGAGTGGTCGATGTCGATCCGAGCGCCGAAGCGCCAGTAGCGCAGGCGTGCGGCTCCGCGGCCGGCCTGCACGCTGTAAACGGCGTGCCCGGCCAGGGGCCGCTCGTGGTGTGACTGCAGCAGCCGGTATCCGCCGGCCCCCAGCGCGGTCGGCTCGTCGCCGGACTGCAGCACCGCGGCGAGCACCTGCTGCACCTGCGGACACGCGGCCCCGCGGGTCTGAATGAGGAACGCCGTGTGGTCGCCGCCGCCGCCCCTGATCACCTCGGCGTCCGGGAGCGTCCGCACGGCTCCGCCGCTCACCGAGAGGGCCGGGCACCTCACCCAGCCCGCCGCGTCGGCCCTGGCGCTGCCCCACCCCGCGGCGAACCAGGCAGCCGCCAACAGGACGACCCCCGCGCGGCCCACCCCACCCATGCCCATCGTCGCGACGGTAGCGGCTGCCCGTGGCGTCGACAAGACGACGGCGACGTGGCGGCGCCACCTTAAAGGGGGGTGAGCGCGGGGCCTCGGCTCTATGGTGACCATCATGGAGCCGCATTCGCCGCGCTGACGACCCGCCCGTCGTGAACGAGCAACCCCTCCTCGAGCCCGACCCGCCGGACGCCCCCCGGGAGCACGCGCACCGTCACGCCCTGCCGACGCCGTGGGACGGCCCGATGCAGAGAGCCGATCGCATCATCGTCGCGGGCATCGCCCTCTCGGGCCTCTACGGCCTCGTCCTCCTGCCGCTCTTCCCCCTGCTCGGCTCCTCGCACCCGGCCCTGCTGGAGCTCGTTCGAGGGTCGACCGCGTCCATCATCAACATGGGCGCCCGCGCCAGCGTCGGCCAGACGTCCTTCGCGCTCGCGGTGCTGCTGGGCGTTCCGAGCGTGATGATGTTCGACTGGCTGTTCTGGTGGGCGGGCCGGCGCTGGGGCGACCGCGTCTTCGTCTGGCTGCTCGGCCGCGACGACGCGAAGGCCAGGCGGCGCCTGGCGCGCATGCGCGCGCTGGAGCGTCGCTTCGGCCCCCTGGCCGTCGTGCTCGCTCCGGTGCTTCCGATTCCCTCCGTGCTCGTCTACGCCGCCGTGGGCGACGGGGGGATGCGGCTGGCCACCTTCCTCGCGCTCGACCTGGCCGGCACCGTGCTGTGGACCGGCCTGCTCGCCACCCTCGGGTACGAGCTCGGGCAGCGCGCCGTCGACGTCACCGACACCATCACGCACTACTCGCTCTGGGCCACGCTGGCCCTCATCGGCGCCGCCATCGCCGTTCAGGCCGTGCGCGCCCAGCGGGCCGAGCGCCCGGGGCCCTAGCGCCCGTCAGGCGCTCAGCGCAGGACGGAGTCGACGATCGTGGGCCGACGGGCGCCCAGGAAGAAGATGCCGGGCAGACCGGCGGTCTGAAATCCGTCGTTGCGATTGCGCTCCAGGACGCTGTCGCGGATGGCAAGCGTGCCGGTGCGGTCGTTGCTGACGAAGAAGACCGCCCCGCCGCCCTCGAAGGCGTGGTTGCCGGACAGATGGCTGGCGGTGATCGTGAGCGTGAAGCGGTTGCCGTCGTTGTAGATCGCGCCGCCGCTGCCGCCGCCCGGCGTGCCCGATCGCGACGGGTTCGCGCCGTGCCCGATGGCCCGATTGCCGACGAACCGGCTGCGCGTCACGTTCCACGACACCCCGATGCTGCTCAGAGCGCCGCCGTTGCTGCACACGTTGGCCGTGAAGCGGCTGCGGACGACGTGCACCGGAAGGCCGTGGTACTGGGACAGCACGCGCACCGCTCCGCCTCCGATGTCCGGCCCGCTGCGCTCGCAGCGGTTCCCGGCGAAGGTGGAGTTCACGATGCGCACGCGCCCGCCGCGCGCGAAGATCGCGCCGCCGCCACCGCCATCGAAGTCCTCGCCGGTGGAGTCGCCGTCCGCGAAGCCGAGGTTCTCGACCACCAGGCGCGGCGTGGCCTGGTCCTGGCAGTGGGAGGTGGTGAACACCTGGGCCGGGTCGCAGGTGTCCATGTAGAGGATGCGCCGCCGGTCCTGGCCGCTCAGCGTGACCAACCCACCCCCGTCGAGGACGATCTCCCGCCGGGTGTTGCGGACCTTGGCGGTCGCGCCCATGCGGATCGTGACCGGCTGAGACCCGCACGAGAACGTGATCCTGCCTCCGGCCCGCACCGCGGCGACGACGGCCGACGAGGTGCAGCTGCGCGCCGTCCCGTGCCCGACCACCCGCGTGACGGCACGGGCCTGCGTCGATGCGGGCCCGGCCCAGGCCGCGACCGCGCTCACGCACGCCACGCCGACGGCACGACCTCTCATCGCGGGCATGTTAGGACCCGGTGGCGCGGAGCCCTCCGGCGGCCCGGGCGGCACCGGTCGATCAGCGCCAGGCCCACAGCAGGCCGTTGGAGGCAAAGCGCCCCGGCTCCTGCCATTGCGACGTGAAGCCGGCGGCGGCCAGCAGGTCGCAGGCGTACGCGCGCGGGGACGGGTGCGGGCAGCGGTGCTCGTGCCATTCCATGACCACGACCCTCGCCGCCAGCTGCGCCAGCCGCGCATCGACGAGGATCGGCCATTCGCCGCCCTCGATGTCCATCTTCACGAGATCGAAGCGCTGCGATGGCAAGAGCGCGAACAGATCGGCGCATGCGACGGTGGTCGCGTCCTCCCCCTCGGCGGCGGCGCGCCCCTCCGCGTACTGCCCGGTGGCGAAGCGCAATGGCTCGGCGTCGTTGGAGACGGCGCACTCGTGGACCCGCCAGCGCGGATGCGCGGCCGCGGTCCGCCGCAGCAGCGCGTGGTTCTCCGGGTCGGGCTCGAAGGACTCCACGCTGCTGCCCGGCCAGCGTTGCATGACGTAGAGGCCGAACAGGCCGACGTTGGCGCCGAGGTCGAGGACGTGCAGCGGCCCGCGTAGGAGCGACGCGACCGGCGGCGGCGGTTCGTAGCTGCCCTCGGTGAAGATCTCGGCGAGGATGTCGACGTCGCGCGTGCGGCGACGCAGATAGACCGCCGCGTCGGTCCCGCGCAGCCGGTACTCGTCCACGGTGGCGCGCCCGCGCTGGTTGACGACGAACCGCCCGGCGGGGCGCAGCGCGCGCGCCGCCCGCCCGGTCTGGATGACCTGGCGGGCCAGCGGAGCATCGGTGATGGTGCGCAGACCCGGAAACGTGTCCAGCACTCGGCGAGCGAGCGTGGTTCCTCGCATCGCGGTGGGGTCCTTTCAGAGGACAGCACGCAGCGGCGGCAGGCCGCGCTGATGTCCTGCCCGCGGCTGGGCAACCGAGGGCGTCGCGGGACGGACGGTGCGTCACCCTACGAGGGGTGCGGTGACACAACTGCGGCGCACGTCATCGCGCTGACGCCCAGCGCACCGTTATGCCCCAACAACTACCCAGCGGGGTGGTGCGCCGGCGCAATTGCGCTCGTGATGCGCGGCTGTGCCGTCACCGTCACCCGACGGCGTCCAGGATCAGCGCCGCGATCTCGTCCGGAGCCTCCAGGTAGGGCAGGTGGGCGCGACCGGGCAGGCTGCGGTGGGTGGCGTTGGCCAGCGCCTCGGCCAGGTCGGCGCTGCGCCGGACCTGAAGCGCGATGTCGAGCTCCCCGCACGCGACGACCGCGGGGATGGCGATCTCGTGCACGCGGCGCGCGGCGTCCAGCCCGCTGGCGCCATCGGCCTCGGGCTCGCCGTTGGCGATGACGATGCGGTTCATGTCGAGGGCCAGCTCGCGGGCCGGACCGCCCACCCGCCCCTCCGGCCCGGCGGGCCCGTCGAGCCACAACCGGACCTCCAGCCGGTTGCATTCCTCCTGCGCGCCGGACGTCCACGCGGCGTCGATGGCCTCCGCGAGGCCATGCGTCGCGGCGATGACCTCCTCCTCGTCGGGCTCGGGGTCGCCGCTGATCGCGGGGGCCAGCAGCACGAGCCCGGCGACGCGCTCGGGCGCCTCGAGGGCCGCGTCGAGCGCCACCTGGCCGCCCATCGAGCTCCCCACCAGCCAGGCGGGCGCATCCGGGGACACGGAGTGAAGCACGGCGAGCAGGTCGTCGACGTGCCGGAAGGGAGCGCCGCCCGGGGCGACCTCACCGAACCCCCGCCGGTCGTACGCGACGACGTCCCGCCCGGCGCCGGCGAGCAGCGCGCCCACCTGGCGCCACGAGCGCCGGTCGCACACCCCCGCATGCAGCAGGACGATCGTCGCCCCGGCTCCCTTCCAGCGGTCGCCGACGAGCGTCGCGCCCGGGGCCTCGATCCACACCGGCTCGTACGTCATGCCGGGCAGCCTACGAGAGCCCCGGCTCCTCCCCCAGCCCGCCGGCGGCCAGCGCGGCGCGCTGGTTCTCATAGACACGTCCCTCGACGAGCTTGCCGTCCCGCAGGCGCCACACCCACCCGGCCGGTGCGTCGATGACGCGCCCCACGCCCCAGGCGTAGACACGGCCCGTGCAGACGACGACGTCGCCGACCTCGATGAACTCGGCGGGCTCCGAGTGCAGCTCCTGCCACACGCGGGCCACGTCGGCGAGGTAGGTGCGCAGCCCCTCGTGGCCGCGGTAGGGCTCGCGGCGGCCGGCCACCCGGGCGGTCGCGGGCATGAACTCGATGTCCGGGTCGGCGATCGCGAGCAGGGCCGAGAGGTCGCGGCGCGAGAAGGCGTCGAAGGCGCGGCGGACGATGTCGGCGTTGTCGGCCATGCCCCGCAGGCAGGGTTGCCCGGTGGGCCTGTTCGCTAACGAGAACTAGGAGGCGAGCGCGAGGCCGCGGTGTTTGCCGGCGAACTCGTCTCCGACCTCGACGAGGACGTCGAGCATCGCCTGCTTGGCGGGCGAGAGGAAGGAATCCTTGAGGGTCGCGGCCATGATCTGGCGCACCGGTGGCCTCGGTCCCAGCGAGCGCACGACGATGTCGTCGCGGACGGACATGAGGGCCAGGTCGGGGATGAACGACGCGCCGACGCCGGCGGCGACGAAGCCCTGCATGGCGAAGTAGTCGTCGGAGTTGAAGGCGATGCGTGGCTCGAAGCCGGCGACCTGGCAGGAGCGCAGGAAGATCGAGGCGTCAGGGCACGAGCCCGTGGTCCCGAGGATCCAGTTCTCGTCGGCCAGCTCCTCGAGCTTCAGCCCGCGCTTGCGGGCCAGCGGGTGACTCTTGGGCAGCGCGACGTACATCGGGTCGTCGAGCAGGTGCAGGCGCTCGATGCCGTCCTCGGCCTGCGCACGGAAGGAGACCGTGATGTCGAGCGCGATGTCGACCTCGCCGCCGCGCAGGCGACTCAACGCGGGCCCGGGCTCGGCGGGCTCCAGCGTCAGCTCGACCGCCGGGTGGCGCTCGCGGAAGCGCGCGATCGCCTCGGGCATGATCGAGGCCCCGGCGCTCGGGAAGGCGGCCAGGCGCAGGCGCCCGCCGCGCAGGCCGGCGATGGCCTCGAGCTCGGCCTCGGCATCCGACAGGCGGGCGAGGATCGCGTCGGCGTGCTCGACCAGCGCGCGGCCGGCATCGGTGAGGCGCACGCCGCGCGCGTTGCGCTCGACGAGCGTCGTGCCCGCCTCGCGCTCGAGGGCGGCGATCTGCTGCGAGATCGCGGACTGGGTGTAGGCCAGGGCGTCGGCCGCGGCGGAGAAGGACCCGCGTGCGGCGACCTCTCGCAGCACGCGCATCCGGCGGACATCGAGCATTAGGCGAGCTTATCAGTGCGCCAAGGACTTCCATTTGTGCTCATATCACGCCCCTGCGATCCTGAACGTCATGGCCCACGTGAACACCGAATCCGTCGTCATCCGCCGCGCCGTGGCGTACGACATCGAGGCGCTGCGCTACCTGGCCGCGCTCGACTCGGCCCGCGCCCTGATGGGCGACGTCCTGGTCGCCGAGAGCGACGGCGCCATCCGCGCCGCCTACTCGATCGACGAGCAGCGCGCCATCGCCGACCCCTTCCTCCCCACCGCCGCCCTCGTGACGCTGCTCGAGACGCGCGCCGCGCCCCTGCGTGAAGCGCGCCCGAAGCGCAACCGCGGCCCCTCGGCCGTGGTGCGCGCGCTTCCTGCGCGCCCGTGAAGCGCGCTCCCTCCTCAGCACCCGGCGCCGGCCACACCCTCTCGCCTCCCTCGTGGAGGGTGTGGTCGGCGCTCTCCATCGTCTACGTGCTGTGGGGTGGGACGTATGTCGCCATCCGCGTGATGGTCGAGGACGTCCCGCCGCTGCTGGGGGCCGGTGCGCGCTTCGCGATCGCCGGCGTCGCCATGCTGGTCTTCCTCGCCGCGCGTGGGCACCGCGTGCGCGTCTCGCCGCGCAGCCTCGTGGCCGCGGGCCTCGTCGGGCTGCTGCTGCCGGCCGGCGGCAACGGCCTCGTGACCGTCGCCGAGCGCGACGTGCCGGCCGGGCTCGCGGCGCTGCTCATCGCCTCGGTGCCGCTGTGGCTCGTGATCATGCGCTCGACCGTCGGCCGTGAGCGCGTGCACCGCGGCACGCTCGCCGGGGTGGCGGTGGGCTTCTGCGGCCTCGGGCTGCTCCTGCTGCCGGGCAGCCGCCCCGCCGAGGCGACGGCGGGCGGCATCCTGCTCGTCCTCCTGGCCGCGGGCTCGTGGGCGACCGGGTCGTTCCTGTCGCCGCGCCTACGCATGCCGTCCGATCCGCTGGTCTCCACCGGGTGGCAGATGGTCGTCGGGGGTGCAGCGCTGCTGGCCGGCGCCCTGGCGACCGGCGAGGCGAACGACCTGCACCTCGCCGACGCCTCGGCCAAGTCGCTGCTCGCGTTCGCCTACCTGGTGATCGCGGGCTCGCTCGTGGCCTTCACCGCCTACGCCTGGCTGCTGCAGAACGTGCCGATCTCGAAGGTCGCGACCTACGCGTACGTCAATCCGCTCGTCGCGGTCCTGCTCGGCTGGGCGCTCCTGAGCGAGGAGCTCACGCTCGGCACGGCGGTCGGCGCGGTGCTCATCGTGGCGTCGGTGGCGGCGATCGTCCGGCGCGAGTCCGCGCCGTCCGCGGCCGCCGAGCCGGAGCCGATCGCCGTCCCCGCGTCCGAGCCGGCGGTCGACGATGAGCGTTGCATCAAGCAACCCGCTGTCGTAGACTCAGTTTCTTGACACAACCCTTGACGAAGGCAGCGACCATGACGCCACAGGACATGCCCGGCCCGCTCGTCAGCATCGAAGCGCTCTTCCCCTGGCTGGCCGCGATCACGCCGGCCCAGGAGCCGCGACCGATCCGGCCCCAGCCGCCGGAGCCGGCGCCCCTGCGCGAAGCGGCCTGACGGCCGTCGCCGCCGGCGCGCTCAGCCCGTCACCGGACGCTCGAACAGCGTGGACAGCACCACCTGCGTCTGGGTCCGGATGATCCCGGGCGTGTCGCGGATGCGCTCGAGCGCCTCCTCGAGGTGCGGCGTGTCGCGCGCGCGCACGTGCAGGATCGCGCTCGCCTCGCCGGCCACGGTGTAGGCGGCGGCCACCTCGGGGTGGTCGGCCACCGCCGAGCGCACCTCGGCGGCGGCCATCCGCCCCTCGCAGAAGAGCGAGACCAGCGCGTGCGTGCGCCAGCCCATGGCGCCCGGGTCGACGACCGCCGCATAGGAGCGGATGACGCCGTCGGCCTCGAGGCGGTCGACGCGCCGCTTGACCGCCGGCGCGCTCAGGGACACGCGGTTGCCGATGGACTGAAAGGACGCGCGCGCATTCGTACGAAGCTGCGCAACGATCTGCCGGTCGATGTCGTCCATACCGGCATGCTACGCCCTCCAGGCGCAACGGATCGGCATTGAGCACGTCGCTGCACAGGAGAATCATTCACCTGGCCCCGAACGACCGAGGAGAGCGGAGCGTTGGCTCAACAGGTTGCCCCCTCGACCGGCCTCACGCCGGTCCCCGATCACGACTTCATGCCGCTCAACGGCATCCACCACGTCGAGCTGTACGTGGGGAACGCGCTGCAGGCGGCCTACTACTTCGCGCACGCCTTCGGCTTCGAGCGCGTCGCCTATCGCGGCCTGGAGACCGGCACGCGCGACCAGGTCTCCCACGTGCTCCAGCAGGGCCGCATCCGCCTGGTCCTCACCGGCGCCCTGGACTCCGGCTCGCCGATCGCCGCCCATCAGCACAAGCACGGCGACGGCGTGAAGGACATCGCCCTGCGCGTCCCGAGCGTCGAGCACGCCTATCGCGAGGCCACCAGCCGTGGCGCCACCAGCGTCTGCGAGCCACGCGAGGTCTCCGACGAGCGCGGCGCGATCAAGGTCGCCACGATCGAGACCTATGGCGAGACACTGCACACCTTCGTCGAGATCCTCGACTACGACGGCCCCTTCCTCCCCGGCTTCGAGCCCGTCGAGGACGGCACCGAGGACAGCGGCATGCTGCTGGCCATCGACCACATCGTCGGCAACGTCGAGCTCGGCTCGATGGAGACCTGGGTCAAGTTCTACGAGGACGTCTTCGGGATGACCGAGATGATCCACTTCTCCGACGACGACATCTCGACCGAGTACTCGGCGCTCATGTCCAAGGTCGTCAGCGACGGCAAGGGCCTCGTGAAGTTCCCCATCAACGAGCCCGCCGAGGGCAAGCGCAAGTCCCAGATCGACGAGTACCTCGAGTTCTACGAGGGCGCCGGGGCCCAGCACATCGCCGTGGCCACCCGAGACATCGTCGGCACGGTGACCGAGATGCGCCGCCGCGGCGTCGAGTTCCTCACCATCCCGCCGGCCTACTACGAGGACGTGCCGGTGCGCGTCCCGGAGGTCATCGAGCAGCTGGCCGACCTGCGCGAGCAGGGAATCCTCGTCGACCGCGACGACGAGGGCTACCTGCTGCAGATCTTCACCAAGCCCGTCGGCGACCGGCCGACGATGTTCTTCGAGGTCATCGAGCGCCACGGCGCCCGCGGCTTCGGCGACGGCAACTTCAAGGCCCTGTTCGAAGCCATCGAGCGCGAGCAGGAGCGGCGCGGCAACCTCTAGGAGAGCAGCGATGCGCTACGTCAGCCTCGGCGACGTCCCCGCCAAGCGCCACGCTCAGACGCGGCGCAACGGCACGCTCCTGACCGAGGAGGTCCTCGGCTACGAGGGCTTCTCCGGCAACGAGTCGATCCTCTACCACCTGCACTCGCCGTGCCGGCTGTCGGAGGTCGGCGAGTTCACCCCGATCGTGCGCGAGGAGTGGGTCCCCGACGCCCACGTGCACCGGCTGGCCGACGCCAACCCGGTCGACTCCGGGGGCGACGCGATCAGCGGGCGGCGCCTGCTCATGTTCAACCACGACATCGAGGCCTCGATCTGCAAGCCGACCGAGGCCCACGAGGGCTTCTACCGCAACGGCGAGGGCGACGAGGTCGTCTACATCCACCGCGGTGCAGGCGTCCTGCACACCATGTTCGGGACGGTGCCCTTCCGCGAGAAGGACTACGTCGTCATCCCGCGCGGCACCACGCACCGCTGGGAGCTCGACGAGGGCGTCGAGCAGTTCTGGGTCTGCTTCCACACGCCCGGCGAGATCGAGACGCCCAACCGCTACCGCAACCGCTACGGCCAGCTGCTCGAGCACGCGCCGTACTCCCAGCGCGACTTCCACGGCCCGACCGAGCTCGAGACGATCGAGGCCGACGGCGAGTTCGAGCTCACCCTGCGCGTGCGCGACGGCTACCAGAGCTACGTGCTCGACCGCCACCCGTTCGACGTCGTCGGCTGGGACGGCTACGTCTACCCGTACACGTTCAACGCGATGGACTTCGAGCCGCGCGCCGGGCGCTTCCACCTGCCCCCGCCCGCCCACCAGACCTTCCAGGGCACGAACTTCGTCATCTGCACCTTCGCGCCGCGGATGCTCGACTGGGACGAGACGGCGGTGCCGATCCCCTACCACCACTCGAACATCCAGTCCGAGGAGGTCATGTTCTACGCCGAGGGCGACTACGCCGCGCGCAAGGGCGTGGAGATCGGCTGCCTGACCCTGCACCCCTCGGGCCTCCCCCACGGCCCGCAGCCCGGCACGGTCGAGAAGGCGCTCGGCGCCAAGTCGACCAACGAGCTCGCCGTCATGTGGGACACCTTCCGGCCGCTGAAGCTGACCACGCTGTGGCAGTCGGTCGACAACCCGGCCTACGCCTACTCCTGGAACGAGGAGAAGGCCGCCAGCTTCGACGCCCAGCCGGTGGGCGGCTAGAGCTTCCCAGCGAGGTACGACCGCGGAGGGCCCGTCTGGGAGCGGGCCCTCCGCCGGTGCTCGCCTTCGGTTGGCGACCCTGAGCAGCGTCGGCGGCGCCCGCACCGCGAACTGCCCATCGAGGGAAGGGTGCCGCCACCGCGCATCGGGTGGGCTCTCTTCGCCTGGATAGCCCTGGTCTAGGGAGCCCACCCCCCCGCGGTGACCTCCTGCTCGGCCCCCGCCGGCTCGCGCGGGAGCGGCGGGAGCTCGCGGATGATGTCCGAGGCCTTCTCGGCCACCATGATCGTCGGCGCGTTGGTGTTGCCGCGCGGGATCGTCGGCATGACGGAGGCGTCGACCACGCGCAGGCCCTCCAGGCCGATGACCCGCAGCTGGTCGTCGACCACCGAGCCCATCGCGCAGGTGCCCACGGGGTGGTAGAGCGTGTGCGCGCGGCGCTCGACGAAGTCCATGATGTCGGTCTCCGAGTCGGACCTCGGCACCAGGAAGTCCTCGCGCCGCCATTCCTTCAGGGCCTCCGCGGCGGCGATCTCGAAGTTCAGACGCACGCCGGCGATCATGCTCGCGCGATCCTCCTCAGTGGTCAGGTAGTTGTGCACGATCCGCGGGCGCGCGTGGGGCAGCGGGGAGCGCAGCGTCACCTGGCCGCGGCTCGTCGGCTTCACGACCGCCGGGCCGAAGGTGTAGGCGTCGTCGAAGGGCACGCCGAGGAACTCCTCGTGCAGGAGCAGGCAGCCGATGTGGAACTGGACGTCGGGCGCCTGCAGGGCGTCGCGGGTGCGCACGAAGGCGCCGCCCTCGCCGCCGTTGGAGGTCACCGGGCCGCGTCCCTCCGCCTCGTACTGCTCCATCGCCTGCGGCGTGATCGACGAGATCAGGCTGCCCTTGTCGGTCAGGCAGACGAAGTTGAGCATCACGTGGTCGTGCAGGTTCTGCCCGACCGGCAGCTCGTGGAAGGTCTCCATGCCCAGCGGCGCCAGCGCCTCAGAAGGGCCCACGCCCGAGAGCATGAGCAGCTGCGGCGAGTGGTAGGCGCCGGCGGAGAGGATGACCTCGCGCTCGGCGCGGACCTGCTCGAGCCGGCCATGGCGCATGAACTCGGCGCCGACCGCGCGCGTGCCCTCGAAGAGGATCCGGTAGACGCGCGCGTCGGTGAGGACGTCGACGTTGCCCCGCGCCACGGCGGGGTGCAGGTAGGCGACCGCGGCGCTGCAGCGCCGGCCGTCGCGCTGGGTGACCTGGTAGCGGCCGGCCCCCTCCTGCGTCGCCCCGTTGTGGTCGTCGTTGGGGGGGATGCCGGCCTGGCCCGCGGCCTGCACCCAGGCCTCGACCACCGGGTGCATCGAACGGCTGTCGCTCACGGTGAGCGGGCCGCCCACGCCGTGGTAACGACTGGCGCCGCGCTCGTTGTCCTCGGCGCGCTTGAAGTAGGGCAGCACGTCCTCGTAGCCCCAGCCGGCGAAGCCCATCGCCTCCCACTCGTCGTAGTCGGCGCGGTGGCCGCGGATGTAGATCATCGCGTTGAGCGAGCTCGAGCCGCCGACGACGCGGCCGCGCGGCAGGTAGTTGCGCCGGTGGTCGAGCCCGGGCTCGGGCTCGGAGAGCAGCGTCCAGTCCCACTCGCTGGTCAGGTTCTGCCCGAAGGCCAGCGGCATGTGGATCTCGGGCGCGTCGTCGGGCGGCCCGGCCTCAATGACCGCGACCCTCACGTCTGGATCCTCGCCCAGGCGGTGGGCGACCACGCAGCCCGCCGAGCCCGCCCCCACGATCACGTAGTCGTACACCGCGCTGCCTCTCCTCCTGGATGGCCGAGGTGCCTACCGTATCTCGGCGACGGCGTCGAGGACCAGCCGCGCCTTGAGCCCCAGCCCGAGGCGCTCGCGGTCCTCGTGGCGCGTGGCGTCCAGGCGCGTGAGCGCGGCCAGGCGCTCCAGGCGCGCGGCCACGGTGTGGCGATGGGCGTGGATCGCCGCCGCCGTCGCGTTCATGTTGGCGTCGTGGCGCAGATAGGCACGGAAGGTGGCGACGACCTCGGTCCGCAGGCGGGCGTCGTGCTCGAGCGCAGGCCCGATGCTCGCGGCCACGCAGGCGGCGAGCTCGGCCGGATCGTAAAGGGCCATCGCCACCAGCAGGCGCCAGGTCCCGACCGTCGCCTCCTCGACGCCGACCTCGCCGCCCCGCGTGAGCTCGAGGCCGATGCGCGCCCAGCGCAGCGCGTCGTGCAGGCGCTCGGGGCCGCGCCCGAACGGCGAGAGGCCGACCGCCGTGCGCAGGCCCAGGCGCGCCGCGACGCGTCGCGCCGCCGCCATCGTCGCGCGGCCCGCGTCGTCGGTCGCGCGGGCCGGAAGCAGGGCCCAGGCCAGACCGTCCTCCTGCAGCGAAAGGGCGCCGGGGAACTGCTCGACGATGGTGGGGACCACCCAGCTCGCGCGATCGGTCTGCTGGGCGCACAGGGCGACGGCCCCCGAGGCCAGCGCCCGGGCGTCGGCGCCGCCGTCGGCCAGCAGGGCCGCGCCGTCGGCACCGGGGCGCTCGCGCAGCGCGCGCAGCAGGCTCGCCCCGCCGGCGGTGCGTGGGTCCTCGCGCACGAGGGCCAGCGCCACCAGGGCGGTACGAGCGTGCAGGGCGCCGAGCGGCGCCACGGGGCGGGCGGCGGGCGGGGCCTGGGGAGCCGGAAGCGACACGGAGAACGGCCAGGCTTCCAGCCGAGCCTTTGCGCGAGGTCAAGATCGCCTGTGCCCGGGATTGGCGTTTGGCATGCTGCCCGCCGTGACCCGCGACTTCACGTGGCGCGACGGCGAGCGGATCGTGCGCTTCGGGCGCGGCGCCGTGGCCGAGGCGCCGGACCTGCTCGACGACGGCTACGTGCTGCTCACGACCCCGCGCGCACGGGAGTCCGCGCCCGCCGTCGTCGCCGGCGCCGCCGCGGTGCACCACGTGCCGCCCGGCCGCGTGGACGAGGTGGCGGGCGATCTGCTCGACGACGTCGAGGGCGATCTGCTCGTCGCGCTCGGGGGCGGGCGCGTCATCGACGTGGCCAAGGCGCTGGCCGCCGCCCGCGGCGCCGGCGCCGCGGCGATCCCGACGACGCTCAGCGCGGCCGAGATGACGCGCGGTCATCGCCACGCCCGCGGCGTCGACCCCGCCACGCCGCGCGTGCGCGCGCGCATCGTGCTCAACGACCCCGCGCTGTGCGCCTCGCAGCCCGCGCCCGACCTCGCCGCGTCGGCGGCCAACGCGCTCGGGCACGCGATCGAGGGCCCGCTGACTCCGCGGGCGTCCCCCGTGCCGGTGCTCGCCGCCCGCGAGGCCGCGCGCCTGCTGGCCCACGAGGACGACCGCGACGCGCTCGCGCTCGGGGCGCTCCTGGCGGGCTACGTGATCGACTCCACCGGCTATGGCCTGCACCACGTGCTCTCCCAGGCTCTGGCGCGCTTCGCGGGCGTGTGGCACGGCCACGCCAACGCGGCGATGCTGCCCCACACCACCGTCGCGCTGCGCCGCCGCGCGCCTGAGGCGCTCGCCGCCCTGGACGCCGCCGCCGGCGTGCCGATGGAGGCCCTGGCCCGGCGGCTGGCCAATCACGCGGGCGCCCAGCAGCTGCGCGACCTGGGCGTCAGCGAGAAGGCGCTCGAGGTGTGCGTCGGCGAGGTCATGAAGCGCGGCAAGGACCTCGAAGGCACTCCGCCCGCCCCGAGCGAGGCCGAGGTCAGAGCTCTCTACGAGGCGGCCTTCTGATGCTCGAGCTGCTCACCGCCCTGATGGACGACGCCGTCGGACGCTGCGCGTACGCGGAGGCCCGCCACGTCGACACCCGCAGCGAGGCGATCGCGGTCCTCAACGGCCGCGTGGACGCGATCGACAGCTCGGTCTCCGAGGGGATCGGCGTCCGCGTGCAGGTCGGCGGCGGCTGGGGCTTCGCCGCCACGCGCGAGGTCACCCGCGAGGGCGCGCAGGCCGCCCTGGCCCGCGCGCTCGCCCTCGCCGAGGCGCAGCCGGCGACGGCGGACCGGGCGCTGGCGCCCGTCGCACCGGCGCTCGGGCACTGGGCCTCGCCCTACGAGATCGACCCCTTCACGGTCACCCTGGAGGACAAGCTGGAGCTGCTGTTCGCCGTCGAGGCGGCGCTGCGCACCGGCGACGAGCGCCTCGTGCGCACGGCCGCCACCTGCCGCGCATGGCGCGAGCGCAAGGCCTTCGCCTCGACCGAGGGCGCAGCCTGCACCCAGGACACGGTGGCCGCGGGCGGGGGCATCGTCGCGTACGCCACCGACGGCAGCGACCTTCAGGTGCGCTCCTACCCGACCGCCCACGGCGGCGGCCTGTGCGCCGCGGCGGGCTGGGAGCACGTCCTCGCCCTCGACCTGGCCGGCCAGGCTCCGCGCGTGGCCGAGGAGGCGGTCGCACTGCTCAGCGCGCCGCAGTGCCCGGCGGGCACGAGCACCATCGTGCTCCACGGCGAGCAGGTGGCCCTCCAGGTCCACGAGTCGATCGGCCACGCGCTCGAGCTCGACCGCATCCTGCTCGGCGAGGCGTCCTACGCGGGGACGAGCTGGGTCGGGCCCGGCGACCTCGGCTCGCTGCGCTACGGCTCGGACCTGCTGCACGTCACGGCCGACGCGACCCTTCCCCACGGCCTGGGGTCCTTCGGATGGGACGACGAGGGCGTCGCCGGCGTCCGCGCCGGCCTCGTCGAGGGTGGCGTGCTGCGCGCCGCGCTGTCCAACCGCGAGAGCGCCGCGGCGGTGGGCCTCAGCGCCTCGATCGGCTGCGCGCGCGCCGACGGCTTCGCGCGCCAGCCCATCGTGCGCATGACCAACGTCTCGCTCGAGCCGGGGACCGTGCCCACGCTCGCCGACCTCCTCGCCGACACCGACGAGGGCCTGTACCTGGAGACCAACCGCTCGTGGTCGATCGACGACCGCCGCCTGCAGTTCCAGTTCGCCACCGAGCTGTGCCGCGAGATCCGCGGCGGCGAGCTGGGCCGCCTGTATCGCAACGGCTCCTACGCGGGGGTCACGCCGCGCTTCTGGGGCGGCCTCGACGCGGTGTGCGGGCCCGGCGAGTGGCGGCTGTGGGGACTGACCAACTGCGGCAAGGGCGAGCCCGGCCAGGTCATGGTCGTCTCACACGGCGCCGCCCCGGCGCGCTTTCGCGGCGTGCAGGTCGGTGTGGCATGACCGACCTCGAGCCGCTCGAGCTGGCCGAGCGCGCGCTGGGCTTCGCCGGCGGCGAGGCGCAGGCCACCGTCGTGCGCGAGCGCTCACTGCTCTCGCGCTTCGCCGTCTCGCGCCCCACCCAGGCCACGGAGGTCGACGACCTCACGGTCTCGCTGCTGTGCGTCGAGCAGGGCCACACGGGCTCGGCGGAGACCAACGCGACGACCGACGAGGCGCTGCGCGAGGTCGCCGCGCGGGCCCGGGCCGCCGCGCTCGCCGCGGCGGGGGCCGCCGGCGAGCCCGGCGACTACCCGGGGCTCCCGGCGCCGGCGCCCGCCCCGCACCACGACGGCTTCGACGCGCTGACCGCGCAGCTCGATCCCGGCGCGGCGGGCGAGGCCCTGAGCGTGGCCTTCGAGCGCTGCGCGGCGGCCGGGCTGCAGGCCTTCGGGATCTGGACGGCGGGCGCCGTCGACACCGCCATCGCCTCGTCGTCCGGCGTGCGCGCGCTGGACCGCGTGACCGACGCCTTCATGAAGGTCATCGCGCGACACGAGAGCGGGCGGTCGGGCTGGGCGGCCGGGACCGGGGTCTCGATCGCCGCGCTCGACCCCGATGCCCTGGCCACTCGCGCGGCGGCCAAGGTGACCCGGGAGGAGCCCGTCGAGCTGGCGCCGGGCGAGTACCCGGTCGTGCTCGAGAGCGACGCCGTCGGCTCGCTGCTCGAGTTCCTCGGCGGCCTGGCGTTCGACGGGCTCGCCCACAGCGAGGGGCGCGGCGCGCTGGTCGGGCGCCTCGGCGAGCGCATCGCGGCCCCGAGCATCGACCTCACCGACTCGCCGCAGTTCGCGGGCACGCTGCCGCGCGCCGTCGACGCCGAGGGCGTGCCGAAGCGCCCGCTGGCCCTCATCCGCGGCGGCGTGGCCCAGGCGGTGGTCCACGACACGCGGTCGGCGGCCCGCGCCGAGACGACGTCCACCGGCCATGCCCTCGCCCCCGGCGGCTCGGCGTACGGTCCCGCGCCGACGAACCTCGTGCTCATCGGCGGGGAGGCCGCCGACGAGGCGGCGCTCATGGCCCCGATCGAGCGCGGCGTCTACGTGACGCGCCTGTGGTACCTCAACACCGTGCACCAGAAGTCCACGCAGGTGACCGGGACCACGCGCGACGGCACCTTCCTCATCGAGGACGGGCGTCTCGGGCGCCCGCTGAAGGACGTGCGCTTCACCGACTCGATCCTGCGGCTGCTCGAGGCCACCGAGGCGCTCGGCGCGACCCAGCGGCTCGTCGCCGAGGCCGACTTCTACGGCCGGCGCTTCGCCACCGGCGTCGTCGCCCCGGCGCTGCGCGCGCAGGGCTTCCGGATCACCGGGCAGACGCTGTGAGCGGCTCGGTCCGGCACAGCGCCGCCAGCGCAGCGACGGGCTCGGGCGCGAACTGAGCGCCGACCAGGCGCTCGCACTCGGCCAACGCGTCCTCGCGCGAGCGCGCCGCGGAGTAGATCCGCGTGGCGGTCATGACGTCGAAGGCATCGGCCACGGCGAGGATGGCCGCGCCGTCGGGGATCTGCGCGGCGCTCAGCCCGGCGGGATAGCCGCGCCCATCGGGGCGCTCGTGATGGGCGCGGATCCAGCCGACCTGCTCGGCGAGCAGGAGGTCCTCGACCATCTGCGCCCCCAGCGCCGCGTGGCGCTTGATCTGCTCGTACTCGTCGTCGGTCAGGCGGCCGGCCTTGAGCAGGATGGCGTCGGGGACGCCGATCTTGCCCACGTCGTGGACGAGCGCGGCGTCCTGGAGCAGCGCGACGCGGTCCTCGCTCCAGCCCAGGCGGCGCGCGATGTCGCAGGCGAGCGTGGCGACGCGCTGGGAGTGCTCGCGGGTCGACTGGTCCTTGGCGTCGGTGGCGCGCGCGAGGGCGCGGATCCCGACCAGCGCCTGTGAGCGCTGCAGCTGGTCGGCGCGCTCGGAGATGGAGAGCTCCCGGACGACCTCGGGGTCGTAGACCCACGCGGCATCGCGGCCATGGGCCTTGCCCCAGTACAGCGCGCCGTCGGCGAGCCGGACGAGGCTGTCGGGGTCGCCGGCGTGCTCGAGGCCGCAGATGCCGGCCGACACGGTGACCGTCGGCCCGCCTTCGAGCCCGATGCCGGCGATGGCACGGCGCGCGCGCTCGACGGCGGCCAGCGCCTGCTCCTCGTCGGTCTCGGGCATGAGCAGCGCGAACTCGTCGCCCCCCAGGCGCGCGAGGACGTCCTCGGCGCGGGCCACGTCGCTCAGCGCAGCGGCCACGGCGGCCAGCACGACGTCGCCGCGCTCGTGGCCGAGCGAGTCGTTGATCGTCTTGAAGTGGTCGACGTCAAGCAGCGCCAGGGTGAGCGGGCGCGCGTGGCGCAGCGCGCGGGACAGCTCCTCGCGCAGGCGCTCGTGGAAGGCGCGGTGGTTGGCCAGGCGGGTGAGGGGGTCGGTCGCGGCCTGCTCGACCAGGACCGCGTGGGCCTCGGTGTTGGCCACGGCGAGGCCGATCAGCTCGGCGAAGTCGTCGAGCACCCGCTCGGCGTCGGCGGGCAGCGAGTCCGGCGCCACGCAGGCCACGGAGATCGCTCCCCACAGGCGTCCGCGCACGTGCACGGGCGTGGTCAGCGAGCAGCCGTAGCCCATGCGCGCGGCGCGCTTGTCCTCGCCGTGGCGGTCGACGCGCACCGCGCGCCCCTCGAGGTACAGGCGATGCAGGTCGTCGCCGCGCGCGAGCGGCAGGATGGTGCCGGGGGCCAGCGCCGGCGCATCGCCGCGGGCCCACGCGCCGCCGACGACGGCCGAATCACTGCCGGCGAACTCGACGACCCCGCAGCCGTCGACGCTCAGGAGGGTGGCGATGCGCCGCGAGGCGAGGACGAAGACGTCCGCCGGCGCCATCCCCGAGGCGACCGCGGTGGCCAGCTCGCGCATGACCGCGTGCTCCTCGGAGATCCGCGCGAGCAGCACGCGGCCGGCGACGACGACGAAGGCCAGCGAGCCGAAGATGAGCACCGCGCTGACCGCGTCCGCCGCGATGCTCTGGGCGCGGGCGTGGGCGTCGTAGAGCAGCGGCAGCTCGTGCACGGCGACGGCGGCGGCGAGGCACAGCAGGGTGAACCGGCTCGACAGGAAGCAGGCCGAGTAGACGACCACGAACATGGGGATCGGCTCGACGGGCGAGTCGAACCCGCCGGTGGCGTAGATCGCCAGCCCCGTGCTCGCGAGCGCCGTCAGGGTGCCGGTCCGCAGGACCCAGGCGGGCAGGTTGCGCCAATCGAGGACGAAGGTGCTCAGCAGCCCGTAGACGACGCTCGCCATGCCCAGCGGGGCGACGAGTCCCGCGTGCGTGAGCGTGGTCGCCGGCAGCACGAGCAGGAGGAGGGCGTAGAGCCCGGCGCCGATGTACAACGCGCCGCCGACGCGCCCGGTGAGCATCGGCTCGCGGCGCCACAGATCGGGGACGTCGCGCAACCAGGCCGTCCGTGGCATGACGACGCCTTCCCTCAGCCCAGCGTGAAGCGCCCGACGAGCCGCTCGAGCTCCTCGGCGGTGCGCGCCAGCTCCTGGGCCGAGGCCGCGATCTGCTGCGTGGAGGACGAGGTCTGCTCGGTCGAGGCGGACACCTGCTCGGTGGTGGCCGAGGACTCCTGCGCCACCGCGGCGATCTCCGAGACGTCGCCGCGCATGCGCGTCGCGCCGGCCGCGATCTCCTGCGAGGCGGCGGCGATCTGCTCGATGCGCGCGTTCATGTCGTCGACCGAGTCGCCGATGGCCTCGAAGGCGTGGCGCGCCTGCTCGACGGTGGCCGCCGACTCGTCGGTGCGCCGCGCGCCCTGCTCGACGACGTCGACGGCGAGCCGGGTCTGCTGCTGGATCTGCTCGATGAGGGCGGTGATGAGGGTCGCGGAGGCCTTGGACTCCTCGGCCAGCTTGCGCACCTCGTCGGCCACGACCGCGAAGCCGCGTCCCTGCTCGCCCGCGCGGGCCGCCTCGATGGCCGCGTTGAGCGCCAGCAGGTTGGTCTGCGCCGCGATGGCGGTGATGGTCTCGACGATCCCGCTGATCTCCTGTGACGTGTCGGCCAGGCCGCGGATGGCCGTCGTCACTGCATGGGAGGCGTCGCGCACGCTGCCCATGGCCTCGCTGGCCTGCGCGGCGGCGGTGACGCCCTGGCGGGCGACCTCGCGCGCCTCGCGCGCGGCGTCGGCGGTCTCCTCGGTCGTGCGGGCGGTCTGTCCGACGGCGGTCTCCATCCGCGCCGCGGTGTCGCTGGCGGAGGTGACCATGATGACCTGGCGCTCGGCCCCGCCGGCGACCGAGCCGACCGCGCGAGTGATCTCGGCCATCGCACGGCCGGTCTCCTCGGAGTTGGTGGCGAACTGCTCGGAGGCGGCGCTGACGCCGCGCGCGCTGTCGGAGACCTGGCCGATCATCGTGCCGAGGTTGGCGCGGGTCGTCTCGTAGGCGGCGATCGAGGCGCGGGCGCCGTCGATGAGCTCGTCGACCACCGTGCTGGCGGCGCCGATCTCGTCGCGCGCCCGCGAGCCGATCTTCTCGGTCCCGCTGGCGGCGGCGACCGTGAGGTCGCCCCGGGCCGTGGCCTGCAGGCCGGTGCCGAGCTGGGTCAGGCAGACGTGGGCGACGCTGCGCAGCCGCTGCACGAGGATGCCGAGCGGGCGCGTGATCGACCGCGTGATGACGAAGGCCATGACGGCCGAGAGGGCGAGCGCGATGGCGATGACCATCCAGATCGTGCGCTGGCCGCTGCTCGCCTTGGCCGACGTGGCGGCGAGCGCCGCGCGGTTCTCGGCCTCGAGCTCGCGGGCGAAGGCCGAGCGGGTGGCCTCCAGGCGCGCGAGCGCGGGCGTGGCGCCTTCGGTATAGGCGGTGCGCGAGGCGCTGCGGCCGTCGTCGCCGCTCTCGTGGCGGACCGTCTCGGCGCGCGACAGCGCGACCGCCTTGTCGGCGGAGCGCGCATACGCGTTGGTGTCGGCCACCAGCTTGTCGAGCGCCTTGACCGCACGCGGGTCGTCCACCTGCGGCCTGATGTGGCGCAGCTCGCTCATCATCTGGGCGTTGCGCTGGCCGACGCGCCAGGCGATGACGTCCTCGTTCTCCAGGTCGCCGTCGTAGACGTAGAGATGGCGCACCAGCTCGTGCGCGGCGGCCTGCGCGTTGAGGCCGAGCGCGGACACGAGCCCAAGCGCTTCGAGCCGGCGACTCTGGGCGGAGGAGGTTGAGGAGAGGTTCAGCGAGCGGCTCGCGCCGACCCCGACCAGACCGACGACCAGCAGCGCTGCGGCCAGGATGGCGAAGGCGGCAGCCAGGCGCGCGCCCAGGGGCACGAGGCGGAGGGGGTTCACCCCCGAGTAGGTCGGCCCATCGGCGCTCGGCTTGAGCGCCGAGCCGCGCTACCAGGGCTTCTTGATCAGGACGACGGTGTTGACCGCGAAGAGGATCGCGAAGGCGATCGTCCAGCGGTTGAGATTGCGCTCGACGAGCGAGCCGCCGCCCAGCGGTCCCTGCCCGGTGCCGACGCCGAAGGCGCCCGAGAGCCCTGCATCCTTCCCCGAGTGCATGAGGATGAGGAAGATCAGGACGACGCAGATCACGACCTGGAGAACGGAGAGGATCAGTTCCATCGCCGTTGATGGTACCGGCCCCTGGGACCGACGCGCCATCGAGGGCGACGCCGCAGCCCGCCTTCAGCCGAGCTCGTCCAGCCGCCGCAGGAGATCCATCGCCTCGGCGCGCAGGTCCCGATCCAGCGCGCGCCAGTCCTCCTCGGACAGCTTGCCCGTGCGGTAGTCGAGCTCGGCGTCGCGGATCTCGCGGTACTTGGCCTCCTTGGCCGCCTCGAGGTCCTCGCGGCGCGCCGCCTCGGCCTCCTCCACGGCCGGGGCGCTGCGCAGCGGGCCGCTGACCAGCCACACCACGACGCCGAGCAGCGCGATGACGATCAGCGGAGCCAGGACGTCCACCGGGTGCGACCGCTCAGGCGCGGTCCAGGTCCCGCGCCACGCGCGCGGCGTAGCCGGCCCGTACCCGGCCCCGCGCCGCGTCGGGCGCCGGCCACAGCGCGATGAGCCCGCCGGCGAAGACGATCAGGCCGCCGATCCAGATCCACGCCACCAGCGGCGAGACCAACAGGCGGAACTGCGCCGGGATGACGCCGCGCTGGTAGACGGCCAGCAGCCCGCGCACCGCGTTCTCCTGCTGGGCGACGGGCTTGTTGGCCGTGCGGTCGGCCACCCCGGAGATGACCTTGTTGAGGTACTCGGGGTCGGGCTGGATCACGGTCCACACGTCGCGCAGGGGCCCGGCCTTCATCCCGACCTCGGAGGTGGCCTCGCCCTCGAACAACCCGCGCACCAGCCCGCCTGAGGCGAACGGCGCCGACGACGGGTAGTAGCCGCGCTCGGTGTGCAGGACGCCGACCTTCGAGCCGCCCTTGCTCACCTGCAGGTCCGCGCCCAGCGCCACGCGCTCGACGCGGCCGTCGCGCTCGTCCACGCGCGCGGTGGGCCGGACGTAGGTGACACGGTAGCCGCCGACGCTGGCCGTCTGGTGGGGGGTCAGGCGCACGTCGCGCGCGTGCTGGAAGGCCGAGGAGGCGGCCACGCCGACGAAGAGGACCGCCATGCCGAGGTGGACGGTGTAGCCGCCGTAGCGCCGGCGGTTGCGGCGCACGAGGCTCACGACCGCGCGCGCCGGCCCCTCGGACGTCATGGCCCGCCGCGCGCCCACCCCGCGCCACAGCTCCTGGCCGAGGACCCCGACCACGAAGGCGGCGAAGACGAACATGACGAGCGCCGTGACGCTGCCGGTGACCCCGGCGGCCAACAGGGCCACGAGGACGACGAGGGCGGCGACCGCCGGCCACAGGAAGTTGCGCCGCGCGTTGGCCAGCGTGGCCCGCCGCCACGCGATCACGGGCCCGATGCCCGAGAGCAGGACGAGCACGAGCGCCAGCGGGACCGTGTAGCGGTTGAACCACGGCGGGCCGACGGCGGCCTTGGTCCCGGTCACGGCCTCGGAGATGAGCGGGAAGAAGGTGCCCCAGAAGACCACGAAGGCCAGGCCGACGAGCACCAGGTTGTTGGCCACGAAGACGGCCTCGCGGGAGAGCAGCGAGTCCAGCCGGTGCTCGGTGCGCAGCGCATCGCGTCGCGTGACGACGAGGTAGACCGAGCCCGCGATCATCAGCCCGATGAGCGACACGAAGGGAACGCCCAGGGTCGAGGCCCCGAAGGCGTGGATCGAGTCGAGGATGCCCGAGCGCACGAGGAAGGTCCCCAGCACCGCCAGGGTGCCGGTGGCCAGGATGAGCGAGACGTTCCACACCTTCAGCATCCCGCGCTTCTCCTGCACCATCACCGAATGCAGGAAGGCCGTGCCCGTCAGCCACGGCAGCAGCGAGGCGTTCTCGACCGGGTCCCAGGCCCAGTAGCCGCCCCACCCCAGCTCGGCGTAGGACCAGCGGGCGCCGAGCAGGATCCCGACGCCCAGGAAGAACCACGCGGCCAGCGCGAAGCGCCGCGTCGCCCGGATCCAGTCGGCGTCCACGCGCCGCACGGCGAGCGCCCCGATCGCGAACGCGAAGGGCACCGCCCACAGCGTGTACCCCGAGTAGAGCATCGGGGGGTGGATCATCATGCTCGGGTGGCGCAGCAGCGGGTTGAGGCCGGTGCCCTCGGGCGGAGCCTGCGCCACGGTGTGGAAGGGCGAGACCGCGAAGACGAGCAGGGCGGTGAAGAAGGCGCCGAACCCGAGCAGCACCGCGGTGGCGTAGGGCGCGACATCGCGCAGGCGCCGGCGCACGAGGAAGAGCACGAGGCTCGACCACAGCGACAGCAGCCACACCCACAGCAGCAGCGAGCCCTCCTGGGAGGACCACGCGGCCGCCGCGCGGTAGAAGGTCGGCGTCGTCGTCGACGAGTGGGTGGCGACGACGTCGAAGTGGAAGTCCGAGCGCAGGAACGCGATCTCGAGGACGGCGAAGGCCGCGGTGGTCAGCACCGCGAGGCCGTAGACCGAGCGCCGGCCGGAGTCGACCCAGTCGCGGCGACCGGTCAGCGCGCCGTAGAGCGAGGCGCCGATGCCGTAGCCGCACGTCGCGAGGGCGAGGAACAGGCAGGCCTGGCCTACAGGGGCCATGAGATCAGGTCTGCGACGCCGGCTTGTCGGTGAACTTCGACGGGCACTTCGTCACCAGCGAGTCCTTCTCGCCCTCGAACACGCTGCCCTGCTTGCGCACCGTGACGATCACCTCGCGCCCGTTGCGGAAGGGATCCGGCACGGCCCCCACGTAGCGCACGGGGACCGACGTGGTCCCGTTGCGGTCGCGCACGCGGAAGAGCGTGGCGTCGCCGCGCTTGACGATCGACCCGTCCACGACCCTGCCCGTGAGCTGGTAGGAGCGCCCGCTGCTGGCGCTGGCCAGCAGCTTGGAGGGCTGAACGGCCGGACTTGACGCGGAGAAGCTCGTGTAGGCCAGCGCGCCAGCCAGGACGACGGCTGCCGTGAGGGCCACGACGAGGCGGATGCGGCGCTTGCGAGAAGGATCCATGCGCTGCTCAGAGTCTATTGAGCACCCGCCCCGGACGATCCGGTCGGGCGCTCCTGCACCATCCTCCTCAACCTTTCCTAACACAGAACCGGCAGGAGACGAGAAACCTTCGGGGCGTTGATGCGTCTGTAGGGATAGATGCTCATGCGCGTCCGTTCGAATCGTGAGAAGTCCGAGTCCCGCTCGCGCCCCGGCGGCGCCCTGCGGCGCCCGCATCTCTCCCCCGCGCCCGCTCAGCCAGAGCCCGAGACCGACCTCACCGACGAGCGCCGTATGCGCGAGTCCGGCGGCCCCGACGACCGCGCCGTGTACACCTGCTCGTGCGGCTACGTCTTCGAGGCCGACGTGACCACTTCGGTCACCTGCCCGCACTGCGGCAGCGGTCAGGCCTGGTGAACAGCGCTTCCTGACTGAACAGTCGGGAATACTGACCGCCGATGGACATCGGCCGGAGAGCCCTTGCCGCCACGCTCATCGTCCTCATGGCGCTCGGGTCGATCCTGCTCTGGCTCGGCATCCCGGTGGGCTGGCTGTACCTCGTCTCGCGGCTGGTCAAGTCCTCGCAGCCGTCGATGGGGCCCTACGTCCTGCTGCTCGTCGGCATCCCGGCCTCGATGGTCGTGGTGGGCAAGGGCCTCTCGCGGCTCAACCGCGCCTACGCAAGCCTCATGGGCACCGCGCCCACCGCGCGGATGCGCAGCTCGTGGATGAAGTCCATGCGCGGCGAGCGCGACAGCGGGCGCCCGCGCTCGGTCCTCGACGTCGTGATGGTGTGGAGCGTCGCGCTGGCGCTGCTGTGCTTCGGCGTGTGGTTCTTCGCCTTCGCCGGGTCGAGCCTGCCGACCTAGCAGGTCCGCACGTAGCGGCAGGCCACGATCGACGGCTGCTCGACGGGGCGCCCGGCCTCGATCGACCACGCCAGGCGCACGAACTGCGCGTGCGACCAGGCCAGCGGGGTGGCCGACAGCGTGCCCTCGCCCTTCGGGAAGCCCGGCGTGCCCGACGGCGGCTGGTCGTCCCACACCTGCTCGGGGATGAGCCCGCCCTCGTTGGCGGCGCCGGCCATGGCGGCCAGCTGGGCGTTGGCCGTGGCGCCGGCGGTGAGGTTGTACTCCCCGCGCTCGCCGGCGAAGATCGGCCACGCGCGCCCGCGGGTGGCGCGCGTGTCGGCCGGGAAGGAGTCCCACGGCGCGCCGTTGAGCTGCTCGCCGTAGCCGTCGAAGTTGGCCCGGTGCCAGAAGCGCCCGTTGGGCGTGTCGACGGCGAGCTGCTGGTCGACGACGGCGATCGAGTTGAGGATCGTCGGGTCGTCGGGCTTCTTGACGCCCAGGCGCACCAGCTCGAGGAAGCTCGGGTCGACGACGGTGCGCTCGTCGGCCGCGCTCGGCCCGCTGTCACCGATGGCGTACGTGCTGCCGTCGTCGGGGTCGGCGTCCTTGGTCACGCGCAGGTAGTACGGCTTGTCGGAGTACGGGCCGTTGGTGGTGGCCGTCCAGCTCTCGACGTTCTTCTGCCACGCGTCGGCCGTCTGCTCGTAGGTGGCCGCGCCGGCGTCGTCGCCGTTCTTGCGCGCGAGGTCGGCGGCGCAGATCAGGCCGGCGATCTCCGAGGCGATCGTCCCCGGCGACCAGCCCGACTGGTTCTCCCAGCGGTCCATGTCGCTCTGAGGGCCCGTGCGGACGAGCCAGTCGGCGGCCGGCTTGATGTGCTGGGCGTAGGTCTGCGCGTCGTCGCGCTGCAGCTGCCACGCGAGGACGATCGGGAAGGCGACCTCGTCCTGCTGGGTGCCGTCCCAGTGCGGCGTGCCGTCGACGAAGGTGTTCTGGCGCACCGAGCCGTCGGGACGCTGCTGCTTGTCGAACACGAAGCTCAGCGCGCGCTCGGCGGCGCCGCGGTCGCCGGCCGCCATCATCGCGGTGACGATCTGGTAGAGGTCGCGCGACCACACCGCGTGGTAGACGCCGGACTTGGGGAACTCGAAGCCCGTCCCCCACGCCCATGGCATGGTCGGCGAGGCGATGAACGCGCCGCGGTAGGTCTTGTCCTCGTGCGCGGCGAGGACCATGAGCGACTCGTCGTACTCGGCGCCGTAGGGCCGCGCGCTGGCCGGCGGGCGCTTGAGCGAGCCCAGGTAGCGCTGCCACGTGTCGGCGTACGCGCCGGCGACGCGGCCGAAGCCGCGCTGCAGCGACGCGCGCGCGGTGCCGAGGGCGGCGGCGCTCGTGTCAGCGAAGCCCAGCGCGAGCTGCAGGTGCTGGTGGCGGCGCCCGTCGAGGGCGGTCTGGGCGGTCTGGACGACGTTGCCGTTCGGCGAGGAACGGTAGTGCCAGTCCATGCGGTGGTCGTCGCGCAGGTCGACCCAGCCGTCGCTGGCGTCCAGATAGCCCGTCGAGGCGCGCCGGAACGACGGCTGGGCGACGAGCGCGCTGCCCGCGCTCGCGTCCTGGGTCAGCAGCGCGCCGTGCGAGGTCGTGCCCGAGTCGTCGCTGCCGTCGTTGCTGAGCGACGGGTCGACGTAGGCGTAGACCTGGTACGGGCGCCCGGTGAGCGACTGGAAGCGCACGTCGACCAGCAGCGTGTTGCGCGACGGGTCGGTGACGTAGGTCTTGACGATCCGGTAGCGCCCCGACTTCGCCGTATTGACCTGGCGGAAGGTGAGGCTGCGCTTGTCGAGCAGCTCGACGTGCTGGGTCGTGGCGTCGGTCTCGCGGTCGGTGAACGTCCTGCCGTCGGTGACGATGAGCTGCAGGTCGCGCAGGGCGGGCGTGCTGAGGTCCGGGTAGTAGACCTCGGTCAGCTCGCCGCCCTGCAGCGTGTGCCACACCTTGCTGCGCGTGCTCATCGCCGTGCCGAAGCCCTGCTTGTTGGCCGGGGTCCAGAGCGCCTTCGCACCGGGCGCGCCGGGGGCGACCGAGCTGTGCTGCTCTGCTCCTGCCGCGGCGGGCGCGACGGCGGCGAGGGCGAGGGCGGCGATGGCCGCGGAGAGGCCGCGGCGGCGGCACGACGTGGGACGCATGGACCGGTTCCTCCCGACTTGGACGTCCTCTCGCTACCCGCCTTCGCGCGCGATCAACCCATGCGATGCTGTCGCCGTGGCCACCGCCGACCTGACGATCATCGGGCTGGGCCGGCCCGATACGAGCGCCTCGGCCTACATCGCGGAGATCCAGCGGCGCCTGGAGGCGCAGGATCGCGTCCGCTTCTCGCTGCACGCGATGGGCACGTCGCTCGAAGGCTCCACGCAGGACATCCTGCGCGTCGTCGGCGAGCTCCACGCGGTGCCATTCGAGATGGGGCTCCCCCGCGTGTACACGGTGCTCAAGCTCGACGAGCGCCGCGACCGCGAGCAGACGCTCGACGACAAGGTCGCATCGGTGCAGCGTCTGCTCGACGCTCGGACGCCACGTGGCCGCCCTCACTGTCGGTCCCGGACGAGCTGATCGAGGACGCGGCGGGAACGTTCGGCTACCGAGTGCTTCCGGCGCCCGCGGGCTAGACCTTGTAGAGGAAGTCCAGGCCCAGGTTGCTCAGCGCCTTCTGGGCCTGGACGTTGAGCTGCGTGAGCTCGCCGGTGAGGATCAGCGTGCCCATGACGATCAGCACGCAGCCCGAGAGCGCGGTCACGAGCATGTAGTGCTCGCGGATCCAGCCGAAGGCGGTCGTCGCGCGGTCGAAGGCGACGGCGGTGAGCAGGAAGGGCACGGCGAGCCCGAGCGAGTAGAAGGCCAGCAGGACGCCGCCGTGCGAGACGCTGTCCGACGTCGAGGCGGCCGCGAGGATGGAGGCCAGCGTCGGCCCCACGCACGGCGTCCACGCGACGGCGAAGGCGAGGCCGGCGATGATCGGCCCGCCCGTGCCCGCGCGGCGGATGAGGGCGTCGGGGCGCCATTCCTGGTTCAGGCGCGGGACGAAGGGCGTGAGCAGGAAGAAGACGCCCATCGCCACGATGAGGATGCCGGCGACCTTGTCGAGCGTCTCCTTGGAGTCGCGCAGCGTCGAGCCCAGGCCCGTCGCGGTCATGCCCAGCGCGACGAACATGATCGTGAACGACAGGCAGAAGACGATGGCCGGGCCGAGCACGTGCGAGAGGCTGTGGCGCCCCTCGCGGATGTCGGTGATGCTGACGCCCGAGACGGCCGACAGGTAGCCGGGCACGAGCGGCAGCACGCAGGGCGAGATGAAGGAGACGAAGCCGACCGCGAAGGCGGCGACGACGGTCGTGTCCGGGCCGGTGGCCGCGAGCGGCACCATCAGACGTCGTACCTCGCGAGGTCCTCGTCGAGGCGGCGCTCGTCGGCGGCGCTCAGGGTCGGCGCGCGCGCCCGGGCACGCTCCTCGCTGCGGTCGCGCCCCCGCCGGCGCCAGCGCGGCAGGAGGGTGACCAGCAGCGCGACCAGGCACGCCACCACGGCGACCGGCACCCACCAGACCGCCAGGCTGAACCCGCTGTCCTGGGGCTTGGCCAGGATCCCCGGCCCGTAGGTCCGCTTCAGCTCGGCCAGGATCTGCTGCTTGGTCAGGCCCTGCGCGATGAGCCGGCGGATCGCGACGCGCTCCTGGTCGGCGCGGTCGGACTCGGCGATGTTGAGCGGCACGTTGCACGTGTCGCACATGACCTCGTCCTCGATGTCGTTGAACGAGGCGCGCGGCTGGGCGCCAAGGGCTGCGGCCGGCGCGGTGGCGAGCGCCAGCAGGGCGAGCAGCGCGAGCGCTCTCCCGCGCATCAGTCCGCCTGCGCCCGGTCGATGGCCCGCAGCAGGAAGTCCTGCGAGACCTCGCCGCGCGACATGGCCACCACGTGGCCGGCCTTGTCGAGGACGAACGTCTCCGGCAGCTTCGTGGTCCCGTACTTCGGCGCGAGGTCGAGCCGGTCGTCGCGCAGGCTCGGGTAGGTGATCTTGTACTTCTTGACGAACTCGCGGGAGGAGTCGGCGTCGTCCTTGTAGGTCACCCCCAGGACGGTGCCGCCGCTGCCGGCGAGCTTGCGCTGCGCGCGCTCGAGGACCGGCGCCTCGTCCTCGCACGGCCCGCACCACGAGGCCCAGAAGTTCAGGACGACGACCCTGCCGCGCAGTGAGGCCAGCGACTGCTTCCCGGCGCCGTCGAGCACCGGGAGCATCACCCGAGCGCCCGGCGCAGGCGGCCGCTGCCCCTTGCGCACCGCGGAGTCCAGCGAGGTGTCGTCTCGCCGCGCCACGACGCCGTAGACCAGCAGCCCGACGAGGGCGGCCGCCAGCACGGCGACGACGATGGGGACGGCGGAGCGCTTCACGTCCGCAAGGGTAATCGGCGGCTATGCTTGCCGACGCAGGCGGCGGTAGCTCAGTTGGTAGAGCATCAGCTTCCCAAGCTGAGGGTCGCGAGTTCGAGCCTCGTCCGCCGCTCTTGGC